>NZ_JBIRGU010000003.1:0-782546 GCF_044328175.1 Streptomyces sp. NPDC017979
CCATGATGTTCCCAAGAGTTTGGGCATGAAGAAGGGCTGACCCGTTTTCACAGGTCAGCCCTTGATCAATCAGGGTGAGTGACGGGACTCGAACCCGCGGCATCCTGGACCACAACCAGGTGCTCTACCAGCTGAGCTACACCCACCATGACCGGTCGTTTTCCTGACCGGCCGAGAAAAAGTGTACAGGCTTCCGGAGGGTGCTCGCGCCACGGTTTCCGGGAAGCCGGCGTCGGGGCCCCGCGGGGCCCCGACGGCGACGGGAACTAGTGCCCGTCCGCGCGCACCACGTGCTTCGCCGCGATCGCCTTCGCCGTCTCCGAGTCCGGGCCGGGCTGCGGCACGAAGACCGCCTCGCGGTAGTACCGCAGCTCCGCGATGGACTCGCGGATGTCCGCCAGCGCCCGGTGGTTCCCGTTCTTCTCCGGGCTGTTGAAGTACGCCCTCGGGTACCAGCGCCGCGCCAGCTCCTTCACGGAGGAGACGTCGACGATCCGGTAGTGGAGGTACTGCTCCAGCGCCGCCATGTCCCGGGCCAGGAAGCCGCGGTCGGTGCCGACCGAGTTTCCGCAGAGCGGTGCCTTGCGGGGCTCCTTGACGTGCTCCCGCACGTACGCCAGGACCTGCGCCTCGGCGTCGGCGAGCGTGGTGCCGCCCGCCAGCTCGTCGAGGAGGCCCGAGGCGGTGTGCATCTGCCGCACCACCTCGGGCATCGACTCCAGCGCCGCGTCCGGCGGGCGGACGACGATGTCCACCCCTTCGCCGAGCACGTTCAGTTCCGAGTCGGTGACCAGCGCGGCCACCTCAATGAGTGCGTCGTCCGCCAGCGAGAGCCCGGTCATCTCGCAGTCGATCCACACCATGCGGTCGTTCATGCGTCCACTTTATGGCGCGCTCCGCTGACCGGGCAGACTGGGACGTCCCGGGCCTGCCGCGTACGCCCCCGACGGGGGTTTCCCCAGCTCGGGCGGGGGTCCGCCCGGACCGCCCGGGCCCGAAGCGCGCCGGGCCTGGATCGGCACCACCGATTCGACCGCCGGCGGCGCGGAGTCGCCCTGGGGGCGCCGCACCCGGTACGCGGCCCGGTAGGCCGCCGGGGACGAGCCCAGCTGGCGCCGGAAGTGGCCGCGCAGCGCGACGGGGGAGCGGAAGCCGCAGCGGCCCGCCACCTCGTCGACCGAGTAGTCCGAGGTCTCCAGCAGCCGCTGGGCCTGGAGCACCCGCTGGGTGATCAACCACTGGAGCGGCGCACTGCCGGTCAGTGAACGGAATCGCCGGTCGAAGGTGCGCCGACTCATGTACGCCCGGGCCGCCAGGGTCTCCACGTCGAACTGTTCGTGAAGGTGTTCCAGCGCCCACGAGACGACCTCGGCCAGCGGGTCCGACCCGATTTCCTCTGGTAAAGACCTGTCCAGATAGCGCTCCTGCCCACCGCTGCGCCGGGGCGGTACGACCAGCC
Source organism: Streptomyces sp. NPDC017979 (assembly GCF_044328175.1). Classification (NCBI taxonomy): domain Bacteria; kingdom Bacillati; phylum Actinomycetota; class Actinomycetes; order Kitasatosporales; family Streptomycetaceae; genus Streptomyces; species Streptomyces sp. NPDC017979. The sequence continues at coordinate 1,460 of NZ_JBIRGU010000003.1, forward strand.
TGCGCGCGAGCGCTCCGGCGGCCTCCGTGCCGTGATCCGTACGCACGATGTGCAAACAGAGATCGATTCCGGCCGCCGTTCCGGCGGAGGTGAGCACATCGCCGTCGTCGACGAACAACTCGCGCGGATCGACGTGCACGGACGGATATCGCTTCGCCAGCGTCGGCGCGTACATCCAGTGCGTCGTCGCCGGGCGGCCGTCGAGCAGACCGGCCGCGGCGAGCACGAACGCTCCCGTGCACAGTCCGACTATGCGGGCGCCCTCCTCGTGTGCGCGGCGCAGCGCTTCCAGCGCCTCGGGCGGCGGCGGCGAGGTGATCGACCGCCAGGCCGGCACCACGACGGTGCCTGCGCGACCGATCGCTTCGAGACCGTACGGTGCGGTCAGCTCAAGGCCGCCCGTGGTCCGCAGCGGACCCTCCTCGCCTGCGCAGACGAGCAGTCGATAGCGAGGTACTCCGGCGTCCTGGCGGTCAATCCCGAACACCGAAAGCGGTATGGAACTCTCAAAGATGGGGCCGCCGCTGAACAGCAGTACGGCGACGACTTCCCGGCGCCGACGCCCGGAGAGCTTCCGTGCTACCTCCGGTGCGGCGGAGTCCTGACTCATGACGCTAAGCCCCCCTCGGTGTTCGCGTCTCCCCGTTCTTTCCGGGCCGTTCGCTCCTGCACTTTTCCCCTCGGTTTTGCACGAGTACCCGGGCCTTCGATACTCATGATCGAATCTACTGCGTCCCGTGGCACCGACGAGACAAGTTCGGCATGCCCCGCTATGTCTGCCTGGGAACTTGGCGCGAAGCATTCGATCACGAAGCGTTCCATCTGCAAGCCCCGCAGGGAAGTGCGCCTCACGTGCATGGCCCGTCCACGTAGGGTGCGCAGGCCACCGGAGACGCTTCCCTGCCTGGTGACAAGGGGGTTCTCGGGCCATTTGCCCAAGGGGTCGGGGGTGGCGTGAAGTTGGCTGAAACTATATAGGTGTGGCTGTGCGACGACGACGGCTGAACTCAGCCGCGGGGGGTGCGTTCCGCGCCGCCGCACGCCGGCGCGCCCGACTCCTCGGACCGGCGTCGGTGGCGCGACGCCGACGGCCCGTCCGCCCGCGCTCCCTCCCGTACCCGCGCCGCGTTGCGCTCCGAGTGCCGCAACAGCATCCGACAGGCCGCGGTCACCGCGGCGAGCCCCAGCGCGACGGCGGCAGCCCCGCCGACGGACGCCCCGTACACCACGAGCACGACCGGCACGAGCAGACAGCTGAAGGCCGCCCAGCGGACCACTTCGCCCGCCGGGTCCCAGGGCGAGCCGGGGGAGGGGCAGGTGCACGGCGGCGCGGCGTCCCGCCGGGGCGCGTCGGCGTCCACGGCGCCGGCCCCGGACCCCGAACCGCACGCCGCGCCGGCCCCGGACCCCGCGCCGGGGGCGGGCCGGGCAGCGCTGCGATCGGCGGTGCGGGGCGCGGCGGCGGACGAGTGCGCGGGCACGGAAGCTCCCTCTGGGCTGCGGGGTGACCGAGGTGCCAACGACGACCGCCGCCTTCCGGTCACTGCGGCGCGGAATGCCTCGACCGCATGGACGACGCCCGAACGGTCACCCACCGCGTCCGTCGGGCTCCCCCGGGTGACCAGGAGGGACGCGGATGCGCCAGGTCGAAGGGGGCGGGCCGGGCGGCTCGGCCGCCGCCAGGTGTCTAGACCGCTGTAGACGCCACATGGCATTGCCAACCCGCAGGCCCTGAGGCATGCTCCCTGGAACTGCCCGATTGGGGCGGTCACCTCTGGGCATGAGAGGAGTGTCGCCGTACCCTTACGGGTATGGGCCAGGGAAGATGATTCCCGGACACAGCACCGTTAACGTCTGTCCACTTGTTCTCCCCTCCCACTGAGGACTCCTTCGCCGAGACACCGATGGCCGGTCACGAGATCCCTGAACCCGCGGACCGCAAGCAGGTCGCCGACCCCGTGTCGGATCTGCAAGCGGCCGAAGAAGCACGCCATTCCTGCGATCCGGCCTTTCGGCACGGAGTCGTCGTCGGCTTCGACGGATCGACCTCCAGCGAGCGGGCGCTCGCGTACGCGATCGGCATGGCGCGCCGCTCCGGCTCCGGCCTGATCATCGTCCACGTGGCGAACCGACTGCCCACGACGGTCTGGGCGGGCTGCGAGCCCCCGGTCTTCGTGGACGTCCCCGACCACCGCACCGAGGTGTTGGGCCTGGAGTTGGCCTGCGCCGACTACCTCACCGAGGTGCCGTGGATCCTGGTGGAGCGCGGCGGCGACATCTGCCACGAGTTGGAGGAGGTCGGCCGGGAGTACTCCGCCGACGCCATCGTGGTGGGCTCGACGCACGGCATCGTCGGCCGCATCTTCGGCTCGGTGGCCGGCCGGCTCGCCCGACGGGCACAGCGCCCCGTCGTCGTCATCCCTTGAGGATCCCTTGAAGCGCCCTTCGTGACGCGGAGTCAACTGCCTTCGTACGAGGCGTAGTCCAGCGAAAGTCCGCGGAACCCTACTGGTGCGTAGAGGTGCGTCGTGCGCTGGTGGGGGGTACATAGCGGTCGCCGGGCCGTCGTCGCCCGCGACAACTCCACAGGACGGAACGGGAGCCCGCCGCGGACGGTTGCGGAAGACGGGCGTCTTTCCCTCCGCACGCGCCGCCGGTCGGGGAGTGACGGCCACCGGCCGAGCGGGCGCAGGCCGGTGCCGATCGGTCGAACGCACCGGCTGCTGACGTTCCCCCGCGCGACAGGTGGCGACGCGCGGGGGAACGGCTGTGCCCGGACGTCACTCCACGGTGACGGACTTCGCCAGGTTGCGCGGCTTGTCGATGTCCCGGCCCATCGCCAGCGCGGTGTGGTACGCGAAGAGCTGGAGCGGGATGCCCATCAGGATCGGGTCCAACTCGGGCTCGTTCTTCGGCACGACGACGGTGTGGTCCGCCTTCTCCTGCTCGCGGTGGGCCACGGCGAGGATGCGACCGCTGCGGGCCTTGATCTCCTCCAGCGCGGCCCGGTTCTTCTCCAGCAGGTCGTCGTCGGGGACGATCGCCACGGTCGGCAGCGCGGGCTCGATCAGCGCGAGCGGCCCGTGCTTCAACTCGGACGCGGGGTACGCCTCGGCGTGGATGTAGGAGATCTCCTTGAGCTTCAAGGACGCCTCCAGGGCCACCGGATAGCCGCGGACCCGTCCGATGAACATCATCGACTGCGCCCCGGCGTACTCCTCGGCGAGCTTCTTGACGTCGTCCTCGGCCTGCAGGATCTCGGCGATCTGCGCCGGCAGCCGGCGCAGGCCCTCGATGATCCGCTTGCCCTCGGAGACCGACAGGTCGCGGATGCGGCCGAGGTGGAGCGCGAGGAGCGCGAAGGCGACGACGGTGTTGGTGAAGCACTTCGTCGACACCACGCAGACCTCGGGCCCGGCGTGCACGTACACGCCGCCGTCGGCCTCGCGGGCGATGGCCGAACCGACCACGTTCACCACGCCCAGCACCCGCGCGCCCTTGCGCTTGAGCTCCTGGACGGCGGCGAGCACGTCGTACGTCTCGCCGGACTGGGAGACCGCGACGTAGAGGGTGTCGGGGTCGACGACCGGGTTGCGGTAGCGGAACTCGGAGGCGGGCTCGGCGTCCGCGGGGATCCGGGCCAGCGACTCGATCAGCCCGGCGCCGATCATGCCCGCGTGGTACGAGGTGCCGCAGCCGAGGATCTTGACGCGGCGGATGGAGCGGGCCTCGCGGGCGTCCAGGTTGAGCCCGCCGAGGTGCACGGTGGAGAAGCGGTCGTCGATCCGGCCGCGCAGCACGCGGTCCACCGCGTCCGCCTGCTCGCAGATCTCCTTGTGCATGTACGTGTCGTGGCCGCCCATGTCGTACGACTCGGCCTCCCACTCCACCGTGGTGGGCGTGGCCGTGGTGGTCGAGCCCTCGGTGGTGTAGGTGCGGAAGTCGTCGGCCTTGAGGGTGGCCATCTCGCCGTCGTCGAGGGTGACGACCTGGCGGGTGTGGGCGACCAGGGCGGCGACGTCGGAGGCGACGAACATCTCCTTCTCGCCGATGCCGAGGACGACCGGGGAGCCGTTGCGGGCGACCACGATGCGGTCGGTGAAGTCGGCGTGCATCACGGCGATGCCGTAGGTGCCCTCGACGACCTTGAGGGCGTGGCGGACCTTCTCCTCCAGCGTCTCGGCCGCGGAGCGCGCGATCAGGTGGGTGAGCACCTCGGTGTCGGTCTCGGAGGCGAAGACGACGCCCTCGGCCTCCAGCCGGGCGCGCAGTTCGGCGGCGTTGTCGATGATGCCGTTGTGGACGACGGCGACCTGCTCGTCGGCGGAGAGGTGCGGGTGGGCGTTCTCGTCGCTGGGGGCGCCGTGGGTGGCCCAGCGGGTGTGCGCGATGCCGGTGGTGCCGGTGAACCGCTTGGGCACCCGGGCCTCCAGGTCGCGGACCCGGCCCTTGGCCTTGACCATCTTCAGGCCGGCGGCCTTGGGGCTGGTGATCACCAGGCCCGCCGAGTCGTACCCCCGGTACTCCAGCCGCTGGAGGCCCTCCAGCAGCAGCGGTGCCACATCACGCTTGCCGATGTATCCGACAATTCCGCACATAAAGGTCTTGCCCCTCCATAGGTGGGAGATCCCTGGGTCACCGGTCGGTCGTTGGTCGTCGACCGGTGGGTGGCGGGCCGCGCCGTCAGCCGTAGACCATGCGGCGCAACTGGCGGAGCGAGAGCTCCGGCGGTGCGACCGCGCGGTGCGGCAGTTCGGCGGCGATCCGCTCGAAGATCTCCGCGTTCGCCAGGCCCGCCGACTGCAGTTCGCGGTGGCGGCGGCGGACGTAGGTCTCGGTCTTCTCGTCGAAGTACGCCAGCACGTCGAGCACCACCCGCACCGCCTCACCGCGCTGGAGCGCGGTGCTGCGGACGAGGTGGTCTATCAGGTCGTCGTGCGCGTGCGCGGGCTGCACGGCCCGCGGCGCGGAGGATGACGGACGACCCGGCTGGCGGTGTTCGAGCACCCGTAGATACTGGTGGGTCGATACGTTCGAATGCAAGAATCCTGCCCGATTCCGGGCAAGGTTCTTGGAAATCGACGACGAATGGGCGTATCGGGCGTCGTCGGGCGGGCGCCGCGGGCGCTGCGGGCGGATGCCGTGGGGTGGATCACAGCCGCTTCAGCAGGGCCTGCTTCGCGGTGCTGAACTCGTCGTCCGTGAGTATGCCGGCGCGGTGCAGTTCGCCCAGCTCGCGCAGCCGGCGCAGCAGCGCGTCCGTCTCGTCGCCGCCGCCACCGACCGCGGGCACCGGTGCCGCCTCCGGGGCGGCCGGCTTCGTCAGTGCGTTCGTCGACGAGGATGCGGCGGCGGGCCCGGCGGGCGCGTACGGATGCGGCAGCCGGGCCACCACCGCCGCACCCACCAGCGCCATCAGCGGGTCCTTGCGGAAGCCCCACAGGTCGACGGCGTACGGGTCGTACTTGGGCGGGGTGGCCGAGCGGTCCTTGGCGACGCCGAACCGCAGGAAGCCGTTCTCCAGGCCGCCCGACGGCTGCCACTCCACGGAGTGCACGTCGACGAGGTCGACGGTGCGGGGCCCGCCGGACGCCTTGGAGTCCTCCGTCTTCCAGTTCCAGGTGAGCCTGATCTGCTCGCCGTCGAAGTCGACCGTGCCGTCCCCGGCGGTCGCACCGATCGGCAGCGGGGGCCCCGGCAGCAGATAGCGCCCGGTCGGGGCGGTCTCGATCTGCTCGATGAGCAGCGCGTTGCGCACCTCGTCCACGAAGTACTCGGCGACCCCGCTGCGGTCGTTGTCGACGGAGAGCGCGTACGGATCGGCGCCGTCCCGCAGTCGGCCCCCGGTGAGCTGGAGGAGCGGATCGGCGCCGCTGCGCAGGCGCAGCCGCAGTCGCCCGGACTTCCGGCCCGGCTCGTACGACGCCCCGGCGACGGCTTCCAGCGGCACCGCGAGCTCGCCGAGCGTCCGGCGCAGCAGACCGACGCCCTTGTCGGAGCCCGGGACGATGCGGACGGTGTCCCCGTCGAAGCTCCAGGTGCCGTCCTTCTGGATGATTTCCGCCATGACCATGAAGGAGATTGTTCCACCCGCGCGAGGCCCGGACCGCGGGGTCGACGGCGCCGCGGGTCACGGGCGGCGAGACTTGGTCTAGACCTAGGTGCCCGCGTCGGGGACGATGGCGCGAGGCTCGACGTCTGTTGAAGGGAACCAGCCCGTGAGTGTGTCCCGGACGAACCTCCGGTCGCCCGACTCCGATCCCGCCCCCGTGTCCGCCCTCGGGAACGTCGTTCCCGCGCCGTCCTCCGTACGGCCGGGCGGCACGCCGTACACGATCACCTCCGCCACCGCGATCCGGGTCGACGACGCGCCCGGGGTGCGCGCCGTGGGCGACCACCTCGCCGCGTACCTGCGGCCGTCCACCGGGTACCCGCTGCCGGTGACCCCGGGCTCCGGCGCCGACGGCGTGCAACTGCGCCTGGACCCCGCCGCGGGCGAACTGGGCGACGAGGGCTACCGACTGGAGTCCACCGGGGACGGGGTCCTGCTCACGGCCCGCGAGCCGGCCGGGCTCTTCCACGGCGTGCAGACCCTGCGCCAACTGCTGCCGCACGCCGTGGAGGCGGACTCCGAGCAGCCCGGGCCGTGGACCGTGCCCGGGGGCACCATCACCGACGTGCCCCGCTATCCGTACCGCGGCGCCATGCTCGACGTGTCCCGGCACTTCTTCACCGTCGAGCAGGTCAAGCGCTACGTCGACCAACTCGCCCTCTACAAGATCAACACGCTCCATCTGCACCTCACGGACGACCAGGGCTGGCGGATCGCCGTCGACTCCTGGCCGCAGCTCACCGCCGTCGGCGGCTCGACCTCGGTGGGCGGCACGGGCGGCTTCTACACCAAGGACCAGTTCCGTGAGCTGGTCGAGTACGCCGCCGAACGCCACCTGGAGGTCATCCCGGAGATCGACCTGCCGGGCCACACCAACGCGGCGCTCGCCTCGTACGCCGAGCTGAACCCCGACGGGCAGGCCCCTGAGCTGTACACCGGCACCGAGGTCGGCTTCAGCTCGCTGTGCGCGGACAAGCCCGTGACGTACGAGTTCATGGACGACGTGATCCGGGAGATCGCCGCCATCACCCCCGGCGACCGCCTCCACATCGGCGGCGACGAGGCCGACAACACCAGCGCCGAGGACTACGCCGCGATCATGGCGAAGGCGCAGGAGTCGGTGGCGCGGCACGGCAAGGAGGTCGTCGCCTGGCACCAGGTCACGGGCACCGCCGTCGCCGACGGCGGCTGGGTGCAGTACTGGGGCACGGACGAGACCAAGAAGGAGGAGCGCGAGCAGGTCGCGGCCGCGGTGCGCGCCGGCGCCCGGCTGATCCTGTCCCCGGCGGACCGCGCCTACCTCGACATGAAGTACGACGGCGAGTTCGCGCTGGGGCTGAGCTGGGCCGGCCTGGTGGAGGTCGACCGCTCCTACGACTGGGACCCGGCGACGTACTTCGCCGAGGAGGGCGTGCCGGCGGAGGCGGTGCTCGGGGTCGAGGCGCCGCTGTGGACCGAGACGCTCAGCACCAACGCCGAGCTGGAGCTGATGGCCTTCCCGCGGCTGCTGAGCGCGGCGGAGAAGGGCTGGTCGCGCGGTGACCTGCCCTGGGAGGGTTTCCACGAGCGACTGGTGGACCAGGGCAGGCGACTGACCGCGCTGGGCATCGCGTACCACCCGTCCCCGAAGGTCGAGTGGGCCGCCGAGTAGCGCGGAGATCGAGCGGGAAGAGGACGGGCGCCCCCGAGGGACCGTGTTCGGGGGCGCCCGCCCGGCTCTACGCGGCCGATCCGGCCAAGGGGTTGCGGAGCGTGCCGACGAGTTGGAGCGCGCCGGAGGGGTCCGCGAGGTCGAGCATCTGCCGGTTGTCGCGCAACTGGAGCCGGTTGAGGCAGGAGAGCGCGAACTCGGGCGCGAACAGGTCGTACTCGGCGAACTTGTCCGCCAGGTGCGGCACCGACTCCTGGTAGCCGCGGACGCACTCCGCGACGGTCCGCCAGAAGGCGTCCTCGGTCATCCGGCCCTCGGCCACCAGCGTCGCCGCCAGGAAGCGGAAGAAGCAGTCGAAGACGTCCGTGAAGACCGACAGCAGCTTCATCCCGTCCGGGACGTCGGCGCGGATGCGCTCCACCGCCGGCGGCAGCACCGCGTCCGGGTCCAGGACCGCGATCTCCTCCGCGATGTCCTTGAAGACCGTGCGCACCACCGCCCCGTCCGGTCCGAGGACCAGGATCACGTTCTCCCCGTGCGGCATGTACACCAGGTCGTACGCGTAGAAGCTGTGCAGCACGGGCGTGAGGTAAGCGTCCAGGTAGCCGCGCAGCCACGCGGTGGGCGCGAGCCCCGACGCGTCGATCAGCGCGCCGACGAACGACGCCCCGGCACGGTCCGTGTGCAGCAGCGACGCCATGGTGGCGAGGCGTTCGCCGGGGGCCAGCGCGGGCACCGGACTCTCCCGCCACAGCGCCGCCAGCATCTTGCGGTACGCGGAGTGCCGGTCGGTCGCCGCCTCGTACTGCCGGTGGTGGTAGCCGACGGCCGCGTGCTCGCGGATGATCGAGAACCGGCCGGCCCGCAGCACCTCGTCCCGGTCGATCAACGCCGCCAGCCAGTCGTTGATCGCCGGGGTGGCCTTCATGTACGCCGCCGACAGGCCGCGCATGAAGCCCATGTTGAGCACCGACAGCGAGGTCTTGACGTAGTGCTTGTGCGGCGCGCTGGCGTTGAAGAAGGTCCGGATGGACTGCTGCGCCAGGTACTCGTCGTCCCCGGGGCCGAGGAAGACCAGGTGCTGCTGTGCGACTTCGCCGGCGAAGGTGACGGAGAGCTTGTTCCACCACTGCCAGGGGTGCACGGGCAACAGGTAGTACTCGGCGAGGTCGAGCCCCAGCTCCTTCATCCGCGCGCCGAACCGGGCGAGCGTCGCCGCGCCCAGCTCGTCCTGGACCAGGGCGTCGTAGTCGAGGTCGGCGCCGCAGGTGAAGACGGCGCGGTCGCGGCGGGCCGCGAGCCAGATCAGCCGGATCTCGCTGGCCGCCTCCGGGGCGTACGACAGGTACTCGTGGACGCCGAAGCCGAGACGGCCGTTGTTGGCGACGAAGCAGGGGTGGCCCTCGGTCATCCCGGTCTCGATCGCCTGGAAGTCGGCCGCGGCCAGCTCCGCAGCGCTCACCGCGGGCTTGGCGAGCTTGTACGCCGTACCGGCCAGCGTGGAGGAGATCTCCTCCAGGTAGACCGGCAGGACCTCGTCGCGCAGGCCGAGCGCCCCGCGCAGTTCGGTGCAGAAGTCCAGCGCGTCCAGCGGCAGGGCGGCGCCGTCGCGGTGGCGGGTGACGGAGTCCGCGTCGACGTGCCAGTGGTCGAGGGCGAAGCGGCGGGCGGTGAAGCGGTACTCGGTGCCCGCGTCGTCGCTCAACACCCGGTAGGCACCGGCGTCCCCGGGCGCACCGGGGGCCTCGCCGACCGGCTCGGGCGCGAGCAGCCGCTCGTGGGCGAACTCGGCGAGCGCCTTGCGCACCAGCAGCCGGTTGGCGCGCTCCCACAGCTCGGGCGTCAGGTGGGCCACGGCGTCGGCGGCGGTCATCGGGTCACCGCCCGTCCGCTCGCCACCGCGACGCTGTTCTCGAAGGACCTGCGGGTGCAGACGCTCAGGTAGGCGTCCTTCTCCGGCTTGCTGATCCGCCGGACGACCTCGAAGCCGACGTACGCGTTGAGCGAGTGCACCGCAGCATTGCCCACGTCGGGCTCGACGACCACGCGCTCCGTCGCCGGATCGGCGAACAGGGTCTGCATGACGGCGGTGATCACGGCCCGGGTGAAGCCGTGCACCGGGGTGTCGGTCGGCGCGACGAGGAAGTGCATGCCGACGTCGCCGGGCCGGTGGTCGTACAGACCCACCAGCTCGACGTGCGCCGGGTCGTACCGCTCCATCAGGAAGACCGGCGCGCCGTCCGCGCCGTGCCCGATGAAGGCGTGGTGGTGCTCGCTCGCCGTGATCGCCGTGTACTCCCGCTCGACGTCCTGGAGCTCGAAGTCGGACATCAGCCAGAACCCGGCTTTGGGGTGGGTGACCCAGCCGTGCACCAACTCGGCGTCGGTGCGTGGGTCGAGCGGTCGTACGGTGAATCCCAGCGGGCGGGGGGTGGTCATACCGAGAACTCCTGGAACGCGATCGTCTTCTCCACGGCGTAGTACTCGGAGCCGAGCATCTCGCCGATGATGTAGGCATTGCGGTACGCACCCATGCCCAGGTCGGGTGAGGTGATCGAGTGCGTGTGCACGCCCGCGTTCTGGAGGAAGATCTCGCGCCCGGAGGTGTCGACGGAGTAGTTCCGGGCGACGTCGAAACGGCCCTTCCCGTCCCAGCGGATGCGGTCGTGCAGTGGTGCGAGGAAGGCCGGCGGCTCGTACTTGTAGCCGGTGGCCAGGATCAGGCCCTCGGTGCGCAGCTCGTAGTCCTTGCCCTGCTCCTCCTGGCGCAGTTCGAGGAGGTACGTGCCGGACTCCGCGTCGTAGCTGGCGCCGTTGAGGGCGGAGTTGGTGAGCAGCCGGGTGGGCACCGGGCCCTTGAGGTTCTTCTGGTAGAGCAGGTCGAAGATGGCGTCGATGAGGTCGCCGTCGATGCCCTTGAACAGGCCCTTCTGCTGGGTCTCCAGCCGGTAGCGGGTCTCCTCCGGCAGCCCGTGGTAGTAGTCGATGTACTCCGGGGAGGTCATCTCCAGCGTCAGCTTGGTGTATTCGAGCGGGAAGAAGCGCGGGGAGCGGGTGACCCAGTTCAGCCGGTAGCCGTGGACGTCTATCTCGGAGAGCAGGTCGTAGTAGATCTCCGCGGCGCTCTGGCCGCTGCCGACGAGCGTGATCGACTCCTTGGCCTGGAGCGCCGCCTTGTGGTGCACGTACTGGGAGTTGTGCAGGTAGTCGCCGCCGAGGTCGCGGCAGGTCTCCGGGACGTACGGCGGGGTGCCGGTGCCCAGCACGATGCGGCGGGCGGACAGCACGGAGCCGTCGGCGGTGTGCACGCGGTAGCGGCCGTCGGCGTGCTCGATGCGGGTGACGGTGGTGTTGAAGCGCACGCAGCCGAGTTGGGCGGCGGCCCAGCGGCAGTAGTCGTTGTACTCGGTCCGCAGCGGGTAGAAGTTCTCCCGGATGTAGAAGGAGTACAGCCGGCCGGACTGCTTCAGGTAGTTGAGGAAGGAGTACGGGGACGTCGGGTCGGCCAGGGTGACCAGGTCCGACATGAACGGCGTCTGGAGGTGGGCGCCTTCGAGGAACATGCCCGAGTGCCAGTCGAAGTCGGGCTTGGACTCCAGGAAGAGGCCGTTCAGCTCCTCGATCGGTTCGGTGAGGCAGGCCAGCCCCAGGTTGAAGGGGCCGAGGCCGACGCCGATGAAGTCGTACGGCTCGGCGTCCGGTTCGAGGGGCGGCTCAAGAGGCGTGGACAAGGTTCTCTCCCAGGTACTGCTCGGCGTGGCCGGCGATCAGGTCGAGCACGGCGGCGATGTCGTCGACCGTCGTCTCGGGGTTGAGCAGGGTGAACTTCAGGTACTGGCGGCCGTCGACCTTGGTGCCGGCGACCACGGCCGCTCCGGAGGCGAACAGCGCCTTGCGGGCGTAGAGGTTGGCCCGGTCGATCAGGGCGGGGCCGGTGACGGCCTCGGGGACGTAGCGGAAGACGAGGGTGGAGAGCTGCGGGCGGACGACCACGTCGTAGCGGGGGTCGCCGGCGAGCGCCTGCCAGCCGGCCTCGGCCAGCTCGCAGACCTCGTCGAAGAGGCCGCCGACGCCGTCCGCGCCCATCACCCGCAGGGTCATCCACAGTTTGAGGGCGTCGAAGCGGCGGGTGGTCTGGAGCGACTTGTCGACCTGGTTGGGGATCCTCTCCTCCGCCATCCGCCGGGGGTTGAGGTAGTCCGCGTGGTACGTGGCGTGGCGCAGCGTCGCCGCGTCGCGGACCAGCACCGCGGAGGAACTCACGGGCTGGAAGAAGGACTTGTGGTAGTCGACCGTGACGGAGTCGGCGTGCTCGATGCCGTCGAGGAGGTGGCGGCGGGTGGGGGAGGCGAGCAGTCCGCAGCCGTACGCCGCGTCCACGTGCATCCAGGCGCCGTACCGCTCGGCCAGTTCGGCGATCTCCGGCAGCGGGTCGATGGACCCGAAGTCGGTGGTGCCGGCGGTCGCCACGATCGCCATCGGTATCGCGCCCTCGCGCTGGCAGCGCTCCAACTCGGCGGCGAGCGCCAGGGTCTGCATCCGGCGGTCGCGGTCGGTGGGCAGGGAGACGACCGCGTCCCGGCCGAGGCCCAGCAGTTTCGCGGACTTCTGGACGCTGAAGTGGCTGGACTCGGAGGTGAAGATGCGCAGCCGGTGCGGCTCGTCGGTCTTGGCCTCCTCGCGGGCCAGCAGCAGCGCCTGGAGGTTGGACTGGGTGCCGCCGCTGGTGAACACCCCGTCGGCGGCGTCGCCGAGGCCGATGCGGCCGGCGGTCCAGTCGATCAGCCGGCGCTCGATGAGGGTGCCGCCGACGCTCTGGTCCCAGGTGTCGAGGGAGGAGTTCACGGCGGAGAGCACGGCCTCGCCGAGGACGGCGGGGATGACGACCGGGCAGTTCAGGTGGCCCAGGTAGCGCGGGTGGTGGAAGTAGACGGCGTCCCGGAGGTACACCCGGTCCAACTCGTCCAGGGCGGCGGAGGCGTCGCCCAGGGGCTGGTCGAGGTCGATCGCGGAGATCGTCGGCGCGAGTTCGTCGACGGTGACTCCGGTGAACGGCTGCCGGGTTGTGGCGAGTCGGTTCGCCACCCGCTCGACTCCTTCGGTCACGGAGCGCCGGTAGCTCTCCGCCGTTACGTCATTGAGCAGGTGCGAGCGCATGCAATGTCCTCCCGGATGCGGGGACTTGGGTCGCCTCAGGACAGGAGTGGGGACGAGGGCGACGCAGGGAAGGTTAGCCTAACCTAACCATTCCGGGAAATTGTGCTCCGGACCCGATCTGCCGTGCTGGTTATGGCGTTGTTCACATGCCGTTTGGCCGGATGTCGCGTCTGACGTGCGGCCGGATCGGGTGGGGTGGTGCGGAGGTGCGGGGCGGGTCCCGCCCGGGCGCACCGAAGTGCGCCGGGACGCGCCGTTTGTCGCGGGCCGGCGGGACATGCATGCCCTTGGGGGCTGTGCAAGACGGCCCTGGCCGGGATGGGCCACTTTTTGGCTGAAAACCCGACGGTGATGTGGGGGTGTGAGGGAGGGCGGGTTTGAAAGGTGGAGGTGGTGCGGGTGGGGCGTGCCCGATGTTCGGGGCGGGGCGTCAGGCTTCTTCCGCGCCGGCCGGCTCTTCGCGCAGGCCGTCCTCGCTGATGCCGCGCCGCCAGTACCCGACGAAGGTCACCTTGCGCCGGTCGACGCCCCGCTCGCCCACCAGGTGGCGGCGGAGCGCCTTGACGCTGCCGGACTCGCCGGCGATCCAGGCGTACGGGGTGCCGCTCGGGAACTCGGCGGCGGCGACGGCCTCGGCGGCGGAGGGTGCGCCCTCGTCCCGCACCAGCCAGACGACCTCCGCCTGCGCGTCCGTCGTCAACTCGATCCGGTCCCCGGCGTGCGGCACCTCCAGCCACACCTTGGCGCGCGTGCCGGGCGGCAGCCATTCGAGGATCGCCGCGACTGCGGGCAGGGCCGTTTCGTCGCCCCAGATCAGCGTCCAGTCCGTGTCCTGCGGCGGTCGGAAGCGCACGGACGTGTTGTCCGCGACGGCCGGCCCCAGCACCATCGCCCGCTGCCCCGGCTCCGCCTGGAGCGCCCAGCGGCAGGCGGGGCCGCCGTCGTCGTGTATCGCGAAGTCGATGTCGAACTCGCGGGCGCCGTCGGGGCGGTTGCGCTGGGCGCGGACGCTGTACGAGCGCATGACGGCACGCACGTGCTCGGGCAGTGCGCGCCAGGCGGCGAATGTCGCGCTGCCGTCGTAGCCGTCGTCTGCGTCGTCGCCGCCGGCGTCCAGGGGCACGATGGGGGCGTCCTGACCGGGGTGCGGCAGGAACAGCGACAGCGACTGGTCGCGCCCGCCGGCCTCGAAGTCGTCGAGCCGCTGGCGCGGGAAGCCCTCGAAGGTGACGCGGATGAGGGAGGGGCTGAGCCGCCTGGTCGCCGCGACGCGGAGGGGGAAGAAGCGGAAGGGGGGTGGCTGGGTCATGGGGGCGGCGTCTCCCGTTGGCTGCGTCGACGAACCCGAGCGGGCGCCCCGCCCAGGTCAGGTTAGCCTAACCTGACCTCCCGCCCGCCCTGCCGGGCCCTTGCGGGCGCGCTGCACGGTGCGCCCCGGTGGTGGGTTGCTCGCGCAGCCTCCCGCGCCCCTTGACCACCCGCCGTGGCGCGAGACGACGACGGTCAACCGCGGCCCGGTGGTGGGCTTGTCGCGCAGTTCCCGGCGCGCCTGATGGGCTGCCCCTGCCATTAGTCTGCGGGTCAGAGACGGGGATCAGGAGCGCTTCCCCCCACCCTGCAGGCGCAAGGGCTGCCGCTCGACGACTCGCAGATGACCGACAGGGGCCAGCACACCAGGGGCGCGGGGAACTGCGCGACAAGCCCACCACCGGGGCGCACCGAGCAGCGCGGCCGCAGGGGCACGGCGGGTGGAGCAAGGGTGCGCGGGGCAACGTGGCCGCGCGCCCCGCCCCGTAGGGGAAGCCGCGGGCTCCCCGGCAGGGGAGGAGCCCGCGGAGCGAGCTAGCTCGTCAGGCCCAGCTCGCGGGCGATCAGCATGCGTTGGACCTCGCTCGTGCCCTCGCCGATCTCCAGGATCTTCGAGTCCCGCCACATCCGGGCCACCGGATACTCGTTCATGAAGCCGTACCCGCCGTGGATCTGCGTCGCCTCCCGCGCGTTGTCCACCGCCACCGTCGACGAGTACAGCTTCGCCAACGCGGCCTCCTTCTTGAAGGACTCGCCCCGCACCAGCCGCGACGCCGCGTCGCGCCAGCCGACGCGGGCCATGTGCGCCCGCATCTCCATGTCCGCGATCTTGAACTGGATCGCCTGGTTCGACCCGATGGGGCGGCCGAAGGCGTGCCGCTCCTTCGCGTACTTCACGGACTCGTCCACGCACCCCTGCGCCAACCCCGTCGCGAGCGCGGAGATCGCGATCCGGCCCTCGTCCAGGATGCGCAGGAACTGTGCGTACCCCCGGCCCTCCTCGCCGAGGAGGTTCCCCAGCGGGACCCGGACGCCGTCGAAGGACAGCTCGCGGGTGTCGGAGGCGTTCCAGCCGACCTTGGAGTACGCGGGGGCGACGGTGAAGCCCGGCGTGCCGGACGGGACGATGATCGAGGAGATCAGGGGCTTGCCGTCGGGCGTGCGGCCGGTGACCGCGGTGACGGTCACCAGGCCGGTGATGTCCGTGCCGGCGTTGGTGATGAAGCACTTGGAGCCGTTGATGACCCACTCGCCGGCCGCCTCGTCGCGCACCGCCGTCGTCCTGGTGCCGCCCGCGTCGGAGCCGCCTTCGGGCTCGGTGAGTCCGAACGCACCCAGCACCTCGCCGGAGCACAGCCGCGGCAGCCACTGCTGCTTCTGCTCCTCCGTGCCGAAGCGGTACACCGGCATCGCGCCCAGCGACACCCCGGCCTCCAGCGTGATCGCCACGGAGGAGTCGACGCGCGCCAGCTCCTCCAGGACGATGCCGAGGGCGAGGTAGTCGCCGCCCATGCCGCCGTACTCCTCCGGGAAGGGCAGCCCGAACAGGCCCATGCGGCCCATCTCGCGCACGATGTCGTACGGGAACTCGTGGCGCTCGTACAGCGCGCCGATCTTCGGAGCTATCACCGAGTGCGCGAAGTCCTCGACCGTGCGGCGGAGTTCCTCGTGCTCGGGGGTGAGCCGGTGGTCAAGGGACATGGTCACTCCTTGTGGGAGAGGGCGCGAACGGTGCGGGAGGGGCTGGGGCGGCCCAGCTGCTCGGCCATCCACACGCTGGTGGCGGTGAGTCGGCCGAGGTCGACGCCGGTCTCGATGCCGAGGCCGTGCAACATCCACACGAGGTCTTCGGTGGCGAGGTTGCCCGTGGCGCTCTTCGCGTACGGGCAGCCGCCGAGGCCGCCCGCCGAGGCGTCGACGGTGGTCACGCCGTGCTCCAGCGCGGCGAAGGTGTTGGCCAGGGCCTGGCCGTAGGTGTCGTGGAAGTGCACGGCGAGCGCGGAGGTGGGCACGCCCTCCTCGTTCAACTCGGCCAGCAGGTCCAGGACGTGGCCCGGGGTGGCGACGCCGATCGTGTCGCCCAGCGAGATCTCGTCGCAGCCCAGCTCGCGGAGGTGTCGGGCGACCTTCACGACCTGGTGCAACGGGACCGGACCCTCCCAGGGGTCGCCGAAGCACATCGACAGGTAGCCCCGGACGTGGATCTTGTCGGCCTTGGCGCGCGCCACGACCGGCGCGAACATCGCCAGGGACTCGGCGACGGTCCGGTTCAGGTTCTTGCGGGCGAAGGTCTCCGTCGCGGAGCCGAAGACGGCGATCCGCCGGGCGCCCAGCGCGACGGCCCGGTCGAGCCCGCGCTCGTTGGGTACGAGGACGGGCAGGGCGACGCCCTTGAGGTCGGTGACCCTGGGGAACAGCCGCTCCGCGTCGGCCAGTTGCGGCACCCACTCGGGGCGCACGAAGCTGGTCGCCTCGATCGTGGTCAGCCCGGCGTCGGCGAGGCGGTGCACGAACTCCGCCTTCACGTCGGTGGGGACGACCGCCTTCTCGTTCTGGAGGCCGTCGCGCGGACCGACCTCGTGGATCCGCACCCGGGGCGGCAGGTCCTGCGCCGGGAACTCCATCGGCAGCCCGTCAATGCCCATCGCCCGCCTCCGTGCCCTGTTCTGTGCTCTGTCCCGGGCTCCCGTCCGGGCCTTCGTCCGGGACGACCACGGCCAGCAGTTGGTCCATGGCGACCGTCGTCCCGGGGGTGACGTCCAACTCGGTGACCGTCCCGGCGTGCGGCGCCGCGATGACGTGCTCCATCTTCATCGCCTCGACGACCAGCAGGCTCTGGCCCGCGGCGACCCGGTCCCCGACGGCCACCTTGACCACCGTGACCGTGCCCGGCATCGGCGCGGCCAGGCTGTCCGCGCCGGCGTGGGCCGCGGAGGACAGGGAGGCGGCGACCGGGTCGTGGTCCTGGACGTGCCAGGAGTCGCCGTCCCGGCCGAGCCAGTCGGCCGCCCGGCTAAAGGAGTGCTGGACGCCGTCGAGCGTGACGGTGACGCGGTCGGCGGTGACGGTCGCGGACGCCGGCGCCCCGACCGTCACGGGCTCGTGCCCCGGCACCCGCAGGTCGAACGCGAGCGGCGCCGGCGCACCGCCGAGCCGCCAGCCGTCCGGCCGGGCGAAGGGGTCCGTCCAGCCGCCGGGCGCGGGGGCGAGGGCGGCGCGGCGCACCGCCGCCGCTGCCGCGTACACCTCGGTGGGCACCTCCCGCTCCACCAGCCCGTCGGCCTCCCGCTCCACCAGGCCGGTGTCCAGCGCGCCCGCGACGACGTCGGGGTGGGCCAGCAGCCGGCGCAGGAAGCCGGCGTTCGTCGGGACGCCGAGCGTGACGGTCTCGGCGAGTGCGGCGCGCAGCCGCCGCAGGGCGGTGGCGCGGTCGGGGCCGTACGCGATGACCTTGGACAGCATCGGGTCGTACAGGCTGGACACCTCGGTGCCCTCGCTCAGCCCGGAGTCCGTGCGGATCCCACCGCCCTGCGGCTCGTGCAGCGCGCGGACGGTGCCGCCGGCGGGCAAGAAGCCGCGCGCCGGGTCCTCGGCGCAGATCCGGGCCTCTATCGCGTGGCCGGTGAGCCGGACGTCCTGCTGCGCGTACGGCAGGGGCTCGCCCGCCGCGACCCGCAGTTGCCACTCCACCAGGTCCAGCCCGCAGACCAGTTCGGTGACCGGGTGCTCGACCTGGAGGCGGGTGTTCATCTCCATGAAGTAGTACTGGGAGAGGTCGGCGCCGGGGACGATGAACTCGACCGTGCCCGCCCCGACGTAGCCGCAGGAGCGGGCCGCCTGTACGGCCGCCTCGCCCATCGCCGCCCGCGTCGCTCCGTCCAGCAGGACCGACGGAGCTTCCTCGATGACCTTCTGGTGGCGGCGCTGGAGGGAGCACTCGCGCTCGCCGAGGTGGACGACGTTCCCGTGGGCGTCCGCCAGGACCTGCACCTCGATGTGGCGCGGGGTGTCGATCCAGCGCTCGACGAGCAGGGTGTCGTCGCCGAAGGAGGCGCGCGCCTCGCGCCGGGCCGCCGCGATCTCGTCGTGCAGCGCCGACTCCAGCCGGGTCAGTCGCATGCCCTTGCCGCCGCCGCCCGCGGACGGCTTGAGCAGCACCGGCAGGCCGATCCGGCGGGCCGCGTCCGCGAGCTGGTCGTCCGTCAGCCCCGCGCCCGACGAGCCCGGCACCACCGGCACCCCGGCCGCCAGCACGGTCTCCTTGGCGCGGATCTTGTCGCCCATGAGGGAGATCGCGGCGGCGGGCGGGCCGATGAAGACGAGCTCGGCCTCGGCGCAGGCCAGGGCGAACGCCGCGTTCTCCGCGAGGAAGCCGTAGCCGGGGTGGACGGCCTCGGCGCCGGTGCGGACCGCGGCGTCCAGCAGGCGTTCGACGCTGAGATAGCTCTCGGCGGCGGGCGGCGGGCCGATCCGGACCGCGGTGTCCGCCTCCCGCACGTGCCGGGCGTCGGCGTCGGCGTCGCTGTAGACGGCGACCGAGCGGATGCCCAGGGCCCGCAGGGTGCGGATGACGCGGACCGCGATCTCGCCGCGGTTGGCCACCAGGACCGTGTTGAACATCGTCGTCGTCCCCTGTCCCTCGTCCGTTGTCCCTCGTCCGTCCGTCGCCCGTGTCCCGTTCACATCCGGAAGACGCCGAAGCCGGCCGTCTCCTTCGCCGGCAGCGGCGCATTGGCGCAGGCCGTCAGGGCGAGCCCCAGCACCTGGCGGGTCTCCAAGGGGTCGATCACGCCGTCGTCCCACAGCCGTGCCGTCGCGTAGTAGGCGCTGCCCTGCTGCTCGTACTGCGCCCGGACGGGGGCCTTGAAGGCGTCCTCCTCCTCGACGGACCAGGGCTCGCCGCGCGCCGCCAACTGGTCGCGCTTGACCGTGGCGAGCACGGACGCGGCCTGCTCGCCGCCCATGACCGAGATCTTGGCGTTCGGCCACATCCACAGGAAGCGGGGGGAGTAGGCCCGGCCGCACATCGAGTAGTTCCCCGCGCCGTACGAGCCGCCGACGACGACGGTGAGCTTGGGGACCCGGGTGCACGCCACGGCCGTGACCATCTTGGCGCCGTGCTTGGCGATCCCGCCGTGCTCGTAGTCCTTGCCGACCATGAAGCCGGAGATGTTCTGGAGGAACAGCAGGGGGATGCCGCGCTGGTCGCACAACTCGACGAAGTGCGCGCCCTTCTGGGCGGACTCGGCGAACAGGATGCCGTTGTTCGCCACGATGCCGACCGGGTGGCCGTGGATCCGGGCGAAGCCGGTGACCAGGGTCTGGCCGAACTCGGCCTTGAACTCGGCGAAGCGGGACGCGTCCACGATCCGGGCGATGACCTCCCGGACGTCGTACGGGGTGCGCGGGTCCACCGGCACCGCGCCGTACAGCCCTGCGGGGTCGACCTTCGGCTCCGCCACGGGCTCGACGGACCAGGGGAGCGGGCCGCGCCGGGGCAGCGTCGCCGCGATCGTCCGGACGATCCGCAGCGCGTGCGCGTCGTCCTCGGCGAGGTGGTCGGTGACGCCGGAGATCCGGGAGTGCACCTCGCCGCCGCCCAACTCCTCGGCGGTGACGACCTCGCCCGTCGCCGCCTTCACCAGCGGCGGGCCGCCGAGGAAGATCGTGCCCTGGTTCCGTACGATCACGGCCTCGTCGCTCATCGCCGGCACGTACGCCCCGCCGGCCGTGCAGGAGCCGAGGACGGCGGCGATCTGCGGGATGCCGGCGCCGGACATCCGCGCCTGGTTGTAGAAGATCCGCCCGAAGTGCTCGCGGTCGGGGAAGACCTCGTCCTGCATCGGCAGGAAGGCGCCGCCGGAGTCGACCAGGTAGACGCAGGGAAGGCGGTTCTCCAGGGCGACTTCCTGGGCGCGCAGGTGCTTCTTGACCGTCATGGGGTAGTACGTCCCGCCCTTGACGGTGGCGTCGTTGGCGACGACCACGGCCTCCCGCCCGCTGACGCGGCCGATGCCCGCGATGACGCCGGCGGCCGGGGCCTGGTCCCCGTACATCCCGTGGGCGGCGAGCGGGGCCAGTTCGAGGAAGGGGGAGCCCGGGTCCAGCAGGGCGTCGACCCGGTCGCGGGGGAGCAGCTTGCCGCGGGAGACGTGCCGGGCGCGGGCCTTCTCGCCGCCGCCGAGCCGGGCCGTCGCGAGCCGGGCCCGCAGGTCGTCGGCGAGCTCCCGGTGGGCCGCCTCATTGGCCTGCCAGGCGGCGGACGCCGGGTCGGCAGTGCTGGTCAGCACGGGTGCCTGCTGCATCGGATCGAACCCCATCGGATCGCGCTCCTTCGCCCGGGCGGTCTCGGTCGACGTCGGTTGACGCCTGCCGGCATCGGTCGATCGCCGCTGACGTCGGTTAATGAGCGTTAACACTCCTTTCAGGTTAACGATCGCTAACGAGGTTGTCTAGAATTACTTCCCATGAGCACCAGGACGGACGCGCCCACCCGCCGCGAGCAGATCCTCAAGGAAGCCGCGCGGCTCTTCGCCGAGCGCGGCTTCCACGGCGTCGGCGTGGACGAGATAGGGGCGGCCGTCGGCATCAGCGGTCCGGGGCTGTACCGCCACTTCCCGGGCAAGGAGGCGATGCTCGCCGAGCTGCTCGTCGGCATCAGCGAGCGGCTGCTCAGCGGCGGCCGGCTGCGGGTCGAAGAGGCCGCGCAGGACCCGGGGGCGCTGCTCGCGTCCCTGATCGACGGCCACATCGACTTCGCGCTCGACGACCGTCCGCTGATCACCCTGCACGACCGGGAGCTGGACCGGCTGCGCGAGAGCGACCGCAAGCTGGTGCGCCAGCTCCAGCGGCAGTACGTGGAGCTGTGGGTGACGGCGGTGCGCGAGCTGCACCCGGACGTGCCGGAGGCGGAGGCGCGGGCCGCGGTGCACGCGGTCTTCGGCCTGCTGAACTCCACGCCGCACCTCGGCTCCCCGGCCGACGGCCTGCCGGCCAGGGCGCGTACCGAAACGTTGCTGCGGCGCCTTGCGCACGGCGCGTTCGCGTCGCTCACCCCCTGACGTCCGCGCGCCGCGCACGCCTGCGCGCGAGTTGGCGCCCGGACCGGCGCCGCAGTCGCGAAGGAGGCCGCGAAGGCAGTGGAGAAGGCGACGGAGATCACCGGCCGAGGCGGGCCCGGGCCGGCACAATGGGGCCATGTCGATACCCAGCCGCGCCGCCCTCGTCGATCACCTCGTCCGCACCCGCATCGCCGGCGACGTCGCCACCCCGCGCGACAACAACCTCTCCCACTACCGCGCGCTCGCCAACGGCGACCGCCACTACTGGCTGGGCCTGGAGCTGGGCGACCGCTGGACGGACGAGCAGGACGTGCTGGCCGTGATGGCGGAGCGCTGCGGCGTCAGCGACGACCCCGAGCACCGCGTCGGCCAGGACACCATCGACCCGGAGTTGACCGTCGCCGCGCTGGAGCGGATGGCCGCCCGGCTGCGCAAGGCCGTCGCCGGCCGGGAGCGGGTCCTCTTCGCCACCGGTCACCCCGGCGGCCTCCTGGAAGTCCACCGCCGCACCGCGGACGCCGTGCGCACGGCCGGCTGCGAGGTCGTCGCCATCCCCCACGGGCTGACGGCCGACGAGTGCATGGTGTTCCAGTTCGGTGGCGTGGCCGTGCTGGAGCGCGGCGCGAGCCTCTGGCACACCCACTCGCCGGCCCCGATGGCCGCGATCCTGGACGGCCTGGAGCGCGACGGCCTGCCGCGCCCCGACCTCGTCGTGGCCGACCACGGCTGGGCGGGCTGCGCGGGCCAGCGCGGCATCGACGCGGTGGGATACGCCGACAGCAACGACCCCGCGCTCTTCGTCGGCGAGGCGGAGGGCACCCTCCAGGTGACGGTGCCGCTGGACGACCACGTCACCGACCCGCGGTTCTACGAGCCGATGACGGACTACCTGCTGCACGCGGCCGGCCTGCCGGTCTGACGGCGGCGACGAGCGCCCGGCCGGAGCGGTCGACCGGGCGCCCGAGATGCGGGGCGACGCGCCTCACCGGCCCATCGGCTCGGCTTACAGGCCCATCGACTTGGCGATGATCGACTTCATGACCTCGCTGGTACCGCCGTAGATGCGGTTGACGCGGTTGTCCGCGTACAGCCGGGCGATGGGGTACTCGTTCATGTAGCCGTAGCCGCCGTGCAGTTGCAGACAGCGGTCGATCACGCGGTGGGCGACCTCGGTGCAGAACAGCTTGGCCGACGCGGCCTCCGCGGCCGTCAACTCGCCCGCGTCGTGCGCTTCGAGCGCGCGGTCCACGACCGCCTCCGCCGCGTCCACCTCGGCCTTGCAGGCGGCCAGTTCGAACTTGCTGTTCTGGAAGGACGCCACCGTCTTGCCGAAGACCGTGCGCTCCGACACGTACGCCTGGGTGAACCGGATCGCGGCCGACGCCTGCGCGTACGACCCGACGGCGATGGCCAGGCGCTCCTGCGGGAGGTTCTGCCCGAGGTAGGAGAAGCCCTTGTGCTCCTCGCCGAGCAGGTCCTCGACCGGGACGCGCACGTCGGTGAAGGACAGTTCCGCGGTGTCCGAGGTCTTCAGGCCCAGCTTGTCGAGCTTGCGGCCGACCGCGTACCCCGCCAGGGAGGTGTCCACGACGAAGAGCGAGATGCCGTGCCGGCGGTCCTCGGCGCTCGGCGGGGCGGTGCGGGCGCAGACGATGACGCGGTCGGCGTGGACGCCGCCGGTGATGAAGGTCTTCGCGCCGTTCAGGACGTAGTGCGTGCCGTCGGCGGAGAGCTTGGCGGTGGTCTTCATGCCCGCCAGGTCGGAGCCGGTGCCGGGCTCGGTCATCGCGATCGCGTACATCGCCGCGCCGGTCGCGAAGTCGGGCAGCCAGCGCTGCTTCTGCTCCTCGGTGCCGTACGCCACCAGATACGGCAGACAGAGCGCGACGTGCACCCCGGAGCCGCCGAAGGAGACGCCGGCGCGGGCGGTCTCCTCGGAGATGACCGCCTGGAACTTGAACGACGTCTCGCCGGCGCCGCCGTACTCCTCGGGCACCTCGATGCCGAACACGCCCAACTCGCCGAGCTTGTGGTAGAAGTCGCGCGGCGCCTGGCCGGCCTCGTACCACTGGTCGTACACCGGGACGACCTCGGCCTCGATGAAGGCGCGGATCATCTTCCGGAACGCCTCGTGGTCCTCGTTGTACACGTTGCGGCGCACGAACGCCTCCTCTGGTCTGCGCTGGCCTGCGGTGCCCGGACGCTTCTGCTAAGCGTTTGCTCAGCCCGTTCGAAGTTACTGGCTGGTCACCCGGACTGTCCAGACACTCCCGCGCCCGGTTCCGACGGGAGCGGACGCGGCCTTGCCGTGCGGCGAGCTGTCTCATTGCGTCTGCGACCAGCCACAGATGCCCCGCAGGTAGGCGGCAAGGGGAGCGAAACAGGGGCGCGGGGAACTGCGCGACAAGCCGCAGGCGGGCGGCAGCCGAGGTCGTGCCTGTCGTGCCGCGGCGGGTGGGTCTCAGGCGGGGGCTCTCCCTCCACGCACTCTGGGTCGTAGAGGGGGGAACTTGCGCGAACAGCCACAGGTGGCCCGCAGGTAGGCGGCGAGGAAAGCGAATCAGGGGCGCAGGGGGCGGAACTGCGC
Source organism: Streptomyces sp. NPDC017979 (assembly GCF_044328175.1). NCBI lineage: Bacteria > Bacillati > Actinomycetota > Actinomycetes > Kitasatosporales > Streptomycetaceae > Streptomyces > Streptomyces sp. NPDC017979. The sequence goes on from NZ_JBIRGU010000003.1 coordinate 25,336, forward strand.
GACCAGCCCACCTGCGGCCCGCAGACGCAACCGGCACAGCTCGCCGCACGGCGAAGTCGCGGCTGCTGGGGGGCCGGATCAAGCCGCGCTTCGGAGGGCGAACCAGAGCTCCATGCGGACGTCCGGGTCGTCCAGGTCCTCGTCGAGCAGCGTCGCGCAGCGGGCGATGCGTTGGCGGACGGTGTTGCGGTGGAGGCCCATCGCCGTGGCGGTGCGGTCCCAGCCGCCGTGCAGCGACAGCCAGGTGCGCAGGGTCTCGCGCAGCGCGGGCGCGTCGGCCAGCGGCGCCAGCCGCAGCCGGGCGTGGGCCGCGACCTCGTCCGGCGCGAGGAGCGCCGCCAGCGAGCCGCGCCGGTGGGCGACCAGCGGCCGCTGCGCGGCCAGGGCGCGGCCCAGGGCCCGGGCCGCCTGGGCGTCGGCGAGCGCGAGTTCCGCGGGTTCGACGGGCTCGCTGACCCCGAGCACCCACCCCGGCTGGGCCGCCACCTCGCGCGGCGGGCCCGGCAGCAGGACGCGTACGGTCCCGTCCGGCGCCGACTCCACCAGGGCGCTGCCGAGCGCGGCACCGAGCGTGGACGCGGTGAACGGCGTCGCGCCGCGCCCGCCGCGGGCGTGCACCACCGTCCACCGGTCGCCGCCCAGCGCGGCGGCGGTGTCCGCCGGGTCCGCGCCCAGCAGCAGCCGGGTGAGGGCGGCGTCCCGACCCGTGCCGTCGACGCCCCGGTGCGGCGCGGTCAGCAGGGACAGCAGCACCACGGCCACCCCGGCGATCGTGTGGTCGCCCGCCTCGCGGCGGGGCGCGGCCACCCCAAGAACGAGCCCGTCGAGCCCGGCGGGCCCCTGGCCGCCGCCGAGGGCGTACGCGCACAGGTGGGTCGCGTCGGCGGTGTCGGACGCGGAGGCGACGGGGGCGCCGGCCGCCCGCTCCCCGGGGCCGCCGCGCACCACGCCCGCCAGCCGCGCCAGCGCCTGCCTGGCCCGCGGCGAGGGGGCCCGCCCCGCGCTCGCGGGCTCGCCGCCGTCGGCCGTGAGCAGCACCGCCCAGCCGCCGAGCCGGCCGGCGAGTTGCCCGAGGACGGCGGGCACCGGGTCCGGGCGGGCGGCGGCGGTCGCCAGGCCCTGCTGCGCCTGGGAGATCCGGCGCAGCTCGCGGTGGCGGGCCTCGGCCATCAGCCGCCACACGGCGCGGGCCACGGCGGTGAAGGTGGTCTGCGGCGGCACCTCGATCAGTGGCACCCCGCGCCGGTCGCAGGCGGCGACGAGCGCTTCGGGGACGGCGTCGTACACCGGGGCCAGCCCGAAGCCGAGGGCGGCGGCCCCGGCCTCGACGAGCCGGGCGACGTACGCGTCCGGGTCCTTCAACTGCACGCCGGCGCTCAGCAGCAGCTCACCGCCGAGGAGGTACGGATACGGGTCGGCCATCTCCGAGGTGTGCACCCAGTGCACCACCGGGTCGACGGGCGCCGGCCGGGATGCCGGGCCGGGTCCGGCGATCTGGCGCAGCCCGAGGTCCTCCCGGGCCAACAGGGCGCTCAGCGGGACGGGCGGGGTGGGCGGTGCCGTGGTGGCCGCCGTTGCTGCGGTCGTTGCAGGGGCCGCTGCGGCAGGGGCGCCCGAAGGGGCATCCGGCATGGACGATCCATCCATCGCTGACGTGAACAATAGATGAAACGTACACTTCATGGTTGCTTTCCAGCCACCTACCGTCAGTGGGCGAACGAAACGCCAGCACGTGGGCCACCGGCCCTCAGCAGGCCCCGGGAACGGTGGGAGGGAGAGCCATGGCTGTCGACTACGCGGTGATCGTCGTCTATCTGGCCGGCATGCTCGGCATGGGTTGGTGGGGCATGCGCCGCGCCAAGTCCAAGAGCGAGTTCCTGGTCGCGGGGCGGCGCCTCGGGCCCTGGATGTACTCGGGCACCATGGCCGCGATCGTCCTCGGCGGCGCGTCCACCATCGGCGGCGTCGGCCTCGGCTACAAGCACGGCATCTCCGGCGCCTGGATGGTCCTCACCATCGGCTTCGGCCTCCTCGCGCTCTCGCTGCTCTTCTCCGCGCGCATCGCCCGGCTGAAGGTGTACACCGTCTCGGAGATGCTGGACCTGCGGTACGGCGGCCGGGCCGGGGTGATCTCCGGCGTGGTGATGTGGGCGTACACCCTGATGCTCGCGGTCACCTCGACCATCGCGTACGCGACGATCTTCGACGTCCTCTTCGACGTCAACCGGACCGTCTCCATCGTGCTGGGCGGAGCGATCGTGGTCGCCTACTCCACCCTCGGCGGGATGTGGTCGATCACCCTCACCGACATGGTGCAGTTCGTCGTCAAGACCGTCGGCGTGCTGCTGCTCCTGCTGCCGATCGCCGTCGTCAAGGCGGGCGGCTGGAGCGAGATGAAGGCCGAGCTGCCCTCCGACTACTTCGCGCCGCTCGGCATCGGCGGCGAGACGATCTTCACGTACGTGCTGATCTACACCTTCGGCATGCTGATCGGCCAGGACATCTGGCAGCGGGTCTTCACCGCGCGCAGCGACAAGGTCGCCCGCTGGGGCGGCGCCGCCGCCGGCACGTACTGCCTGGTGTACGCGCTGGCCGGGGCGATCGTCGGCGTCGCGGCCAAGGTGCTCTACCCGAACCTGGCCAACCCCGACGACGCCTTCGCGCTGATCGTGAAGGACGAACTGCCCATGGGCGTGCGCGGGCTGGTGCTGGCCGCCGCGCTCGCCGCGGTGATGTCCACCTCCTCCGGCGCGCTGATCGCCTGCGCCACGGTGGCCAACAACGACATCTGGTCCCGGCTGCGCGGGCTGACGAACCGGGCCGCGCCCGAGGACGGGCACGACGAGGTCAAGGGCAACCGGGTGTTCATCCTGGCCATGGGCGTCGCCGTGGTCGTCATCGCGATCGCCCTCAACGACGTCGTCGAAGCGCTGACCGTGGCGTACAACCTGCTCGTCGGCGGGCTGCTGGTGCCGATCCTCGGCGGGCTGCTGTGGAAGCGCGGCACCGTGCAGGGCGCGCTGGCCGCGGTCGTCGTCGGCGGGCTGGCCGTGGTCGGACTGATGTGGACGTACGGCATCCTCGCCACCGAGCCCGTCTACTACGGCCTGCTGTCCTCGCTCGCCGCGTACCTCGTCGTCAGCCTGCTGACCGAGCCGACGGACGCGGCCGTGCTCGCGAACTGGCGGGAGCGGCTCGCGGGCCGCGGCGGCGACGACGAGACGGCCGACGGCTCCGACGGCTCCGACGACGGGGTCGACCGCAGCCCGGCAGCCAAGGTCTGACCCTCCGCCCCGACGGCCCCCCGCCCCGCTGGTTACAGTCGAACGGCAGCGGCGAAAGCGACGACACGCAAAGAAGCGTAGGAAAGAAGGCACACCGGTATGAACACGGCCCCGAGCAGCAGCGACCGCCCCGAGCAGCCGCGCGGCCCCATCGACTCCTCCCGCGTCCCCCGCTACGCGGGCCCGGCCACCTTCGCCCGGCTGCCCCGGCTCGACGAGGTCGGCAGCACCGACGTCGCCGTCGTCGGCGTCCCCTTCGACACCGGGGTGTCCTACCGGCCCGGCGCGCGCTTCGGCGGCAACGCGATCCGCGAGGCGTCCCGGCTGCTGCGCCCCTACAACCCGGCGCAGGACGCCTCGCCCTTCGCGCTCGCGCAGGTCGCGGACGCCGGTGACATCGCGGCCAACCCGTTCAACATCAACGAGGCCGTGGAGACGATCGAGGCCGCGGCGGACGACCTGCTCGGCACCGGCGCCCGGCTGATGACGCTGGGCGGCGACCACACCATCGCACTGCCGCTGCTGCGCTCCGTCGCCAAGAAGCACGGCCCGGTCGCCCTGCTCCACTTCGACGCCCACCTCGACACCTGGGACACCTACTTCGGCGCCGAGTACACCCACGGCACCCCGTTCCGCCGGGCCGTGGAGGAGGGCATCCTCGACACCTCGGCGCTCTCCCACGTCGGCACCCGCGGCCCGCTCTACGGCAAGCAGGACCTCAGCGACGACGAGAAGATGGGCTTCGGCATCGTCACCTCCGCCGACGTCTACCGGCGCGGTGCGGACGAGGTCGCGGACCAGCTCCGCCAGCGCATCGGCGACCGCCCGCTGTACATATCCATCGACATCGACTGCCTCGACCCGGCGCACGCCCCCGGCACCGGCACGCCCGAGGCGGGCGGCATGACCTCCCGCGAACTGCTGGAGATCCTGCGCGGGCTGGCCTCCTGCAACCTCGTCTCGGCCGACGTCGTCGAGGTCGCGCCGGCGTACGACCACGCCGAGATCACCGCCGTGGCCGCCTCCCACACCGCGTACGAACTCACCACGATCATGGCCCGCCAGATCGCCGCCGAGAGGGCCGCGAAGTGACCCACGACCACGACGTGGTGCTCAAGCCCACGCCCCAGCAGACCGCGGCGGCCCTTAGTCCTCCGGCCGGGCGCACCGGCGGGGACCTGGTCATCGAGACCCTCGCCGGCCTCGGCGCGACCACCGTGTTCGGGCTCCCCGGGCAGCACGCCCTCGGCATGTTCGACGCCCTGCGCCGCTCGTCGCTCTCGTACGTCGGGCTGCGGGTGGAGAACAACGCCGGCTTCGCCGCCGACGCGTACGGCCGGATCACCGGGCAGGTTGCCCCGCTGCTGCTGTCCACCGGCCCCGGCGCGCTGATGTCGCTCGCCGCGCTCCAGGAGGCGGCGGCGGCCTCCGCGCCCGTGCTCGCCGTCGGCAGCCAGGTCCCGGCCGCGGGGCTCGGCGGCGGCCGCCACGGCTACCTGCACGAACTGCGCGACCAGCAGGCGTCGTTCCGGGACGTCGTGAAGTCCGTGCACACCGCCCGTACCGCCTCCCAGATCCCCTCCACGATCGCCGCGGCCTGGCGCTCCGCGCTCACCGCGCCGCACGGCCCCGTCTGGGTGGAGATCCCGCAGGACGTGCTGCTGGCCGAGACGATGTTGCCGGTGGTGACCGCGATGGACGCCACCCCGGACGACCTGCTGCCGCGCCCCGAACTGACCGCGCTCGCCGCCCACTTGCTGGCCGGAGCGCAGCGGCCGGCGATCATCGCCGGCGGCGGGGTGGTGCGCTCCGACGCGTCCGGCAAGCTGCTGGCGCTCGCCGAGCGCGTCAACGCGCCCGTCGTCACCACCTTCGGCGGCAAGGGTGCCTTCCCCTGGGAGCACCCGCTGTCCCTCCAGTCCTGGCTGGAGGACCGGCACACCACCGACTTCCTCGAAGACGCCGACGTCCTCCTCGTCGTCGGCTCGGGCCTGGGCGAACTCTCCTCGAACTACCACACGTTCGCGCCCCGCGGCCGGGTGGTCCAGATCGAGGCGGACGCCGGGAAGCTGGAGTCCAACCACGCCGGCATCGGCATCCACGCGGACGCCCGCACCGCGCTGTCCGCGCTGCTGGAGACCGTGCCGGAGCGCCCCGACCCCGCCGCGCCGCAGCGGGTGCGCGACGTCCTCGCGCAGGTGCGCCAACGCATCGACGGCCAGGGCCGCACGCTGGAGCAGCAGGTGCTGGCGGCGGTGCGGGAGGCGCTGCCGGACGCGTCGCCCAGCTTCTGGGACATGACGATCCTGGCGTACTGGGCGTGGTCCGCGTTCGACGCGCGCCGGCCGAACACGATGCACTCCGCGCAGGGCGCGGGCGGCCTCGGCTACGGCTTCCCGGCCGCGCTCGGCGCGGCGTGCGCGGACCCGTCGCGACCGGTGCTCGCGGTCTCCGGCGACGGCGGCGCGATGTACTCGATCGCGGAGCTCGCCACCGCCCGGCAGTACGACCTGCCGGTGACCTGGCTCATCGTGGACGACGGGGGCTACGGGATCCTGCGCGAGTACATGACCGACGCGTTCGGCGAGGCGACGGGGACGGAGTTGGCCCGCCCGGACTTCGTGGCGCTCGCGGAGTCCTTCAGCGTCCCCGCGGTCCGCACGACCCCCGAGTCCCTGGCCGCCGACCTGTCCCGCGCGCTCGCCACCCCCGGCCCGTCGGTCGTCGTCCTCCCGGCCCTCCTCCAGATGTTCGCCCCGACGCACGAGTAGGGCCGGCGCTCGCCCGCACGGTTCCGTCCCTCACCCCCGAAGGGAGTGGGGGACCCCACTCATCCAGCCTGATCCATCAGAAGCCCCCTAGCCGCGACTGTTGTCCGCCCCGACGATGTGTCACAGGCCCCGGCCGCCGGGCCGGGGTCGTCCATCAGATCCAGGGGGTGCCCATGGACGGCACGAGACACGGACCGGGTGCGTGGCGGAGACGCGGAAGACCGAACGGCGCAATAGCCGTCGTCGTCTTCGCGCTGTTGTCCTTAGGCGCGGGCCCGGCGCTCGACTCGGAGAAGGGCGCAGCGCCCTCGCACGAGCCGGCCCGGGTGGCGTCGGACCGAAATCCCGGGGGCTCTGCCGCCGTCCTGCCGGTGCCGCCCGGCGCCACCCGGGAACTGAGCCGGCTCCAGAAGCGGATCGCCGCGCACGTCGCCGCCGGCGGTGGCGCGTACACCTTCACCAGCCACCTCGACCGCACCACCGGGCGCATCGTCCTGGAGTCCGACGCTCCCCAGGACGTCGTGATCGCCGTGACCGGGAGGCGGGCCACCGCGTCCCTGCCCACTCCGGCCGTCGCCCCGGTCCAGAACCGTACGGTGAACCAGTTCCACCGCCGCAACGACGACTCCCCCTTCAAGGGCGGCGCCGGCATCCGCGCCGCCGGCGCCACCGGACCCTGCACCGCCGGCTTCGCGCTGCGCAACGGCGCAGGGAACGTCTACAGCACCAGCTCCGCCAGTTGCTCCACCACCGGGGCACGGGTGTCGACCGAATCCGGGGTCAGTTCCCACGGCACCGTCATCTTCCAGCAGCCGGCCGTCGACGTCGCCGTGATCGCCGGACGCCCGTACGGCGGCCGGATTTACACCGGGAACCCCGTCAGCACCACCACCATCCCGGTGGTCTCGGCGGGCGACGCCCTGGTCGGGGACTCCAACCACTGCTACAGCGGCCGGACCTCGGGTGAGGTGTGCGGTGGACAGGTGGTCAGCGTCAACGGCCAGTTCTGCGGTGGGCAGAGCTGTTGGGGTCCGCTGCTCGTGGTCCGGGGCGGCGCCCTGCCGCAACCCGGCGACCAGGGTGCCCCCTTCTACACCAAGGACGCAGCCGGCGCCCACGCCCGAGGTCAGGTCTTCGCGTCGAACGGTTCCTTGTGCTTCGTGACTCCGTGGCGCAGGCTCTCCGACGCGCTGGGCCTCTCCATCCACACCGGCTGACCCACCGTCTGGTCCGTGGGTCGCAGAGCCCTGACCGCCCCGCGGTCCTCGCACGGCACGGCCACGGAGTCGCCCGTGGCCGTGCCACGGGTCATCCACCGAAGGTGCGGGCCCGGACCGGGGCCGACCGATCCCCGGCGCGCCGCCCCGTGATCAAGTCGAACTCCCCGAAGGGAACTCGTCGGCGGCGGATGCCCTCTCCATCCGTGCCCAACTGTGCCCCGGCGGTGCCGCGGCGCACCAGCATGTCCGAAGAAAAGGTGACAGGTGAGAACGAGAGTGTCCTGGAGAGCGTGGCGAGGACGACCGGACCGCGGTCCGCGCCGGTCGGCGCGCGGGATGACCGCGCAGGCGCTGGCCGTGGTGATGGCGGCCGGGCTCCTCGGTACGGGCCAGCTCATGGCCACGGCACCGGCTGCGGCGGCGGCGCCGCAGACTCCGCACACGGCGACGCCGGTCTATCTGACCAGCGCGGGCACCGGCGCGATGATCAGCGCCCAGTCCGTCAACGTGAAGACCTCCTGGCCCAAGGGCGACGAGGACCGGCAGCAGCTGCAACTGGAGCTGCAGGCGAACGGGAACCACCGGATTCGCTTCGAGAACCGCTGTGTCGCCATGGAGACCGCGACCTCCGCGCTGCTGGAGATGCGGACCTGCGGCGCCGACACGGAGTTCCGATTCGAGCACATCGGGGGCGACCGCTACCGGATCGCCGTCCCGGGCGACGGCAACCGGAGGCTGCACGCCAACACCGTCGGCGGCGACCTCGTCGCCTTCGAGGCCGCCGACCCCGCCGACGCCGCCCGCACCGCGCGGCAGACCTGGTACGTCACCCCGATCGACCCGCAGCGCCGGGCTCTGCCCCAGCCGGGCGAACCCGGTTTCAACCGGGTGACCTACGACCAGATGACCTATCTGACCACGCACAACTCGTTCTGGAACACCGAGGACCTCAAGGACGACACCGTCGCCGCGCCCGCGCAGCCCCACAGCATCGCGACACAGCTGAACGACGGCGTCCGGGGCCTGATGCTCGACGTCTACGACGGCAACACCTCAGGGGAAGGCAGCGTGCGCCTCTGCCACGGCAACTGCGACCTCGGCACCGTACCGCTGGTTCCGACACTGAGGACCATCAAGGACTGGCTGGACGCCCCGGCCAACTCCCAGGAGATCGTCACGCTCCATCTGGAGGACCGCGCCTCGAAGGCGGCGCTGGAGGCGGATCTCGCGGCTGTCCCCGGACTCGCGGCCCTGATCTACAACCCGCGGCGGGAGGGCGTCGCCGAGCAGGGCTGGCCCACCGTCTCGGAGATGATCAGCCGCAACAAGCGGCTGGTCGTCTTCTCCAGCGCGGGACATCACGACGAGCGCAACTCCGGGATCATGTACAACCAGAACTGGACGGTGGAGAACTACTGGGAGATGGGACTCCCGGGGCTCACGGCCAACTGGAGCTGCTACAGCCGCTGGGACCACATTCCCCTGGTCCGGGAAGAGGGGAAGTTCCGGCGCCTCTTCGTGATGAACCACTTCCGCTCGTACCCCAGCGCTCCGACCTCGGCCAATGACAATGCGAAGCTCGCGAACCGGGCCGGTCGGTTCTGCATGCCGGCCGCGCGCAAGAAGCCGAACTTCCTCGCGATCGACCAGTACCGGGACGGCAACCCGATGGCCGCGGTCGACGAGTTCAAGCGGTTCACCTACCACGGCGACAGCCCCCTGTCGACGGTTCCACGGCTCGCGGTGATGCCCCTCGGCGACTCGATCACGCTGGGCGTGGGCAGCTCCAGCTGCTCCGGAGGAGTGCAGTACACCACCTGTGAGGGGTACCGCAGGACGCTCCGCGACAGCCTCGACAAGCATGCGACCACCGTGGACTTCGTCGGCTCCCAGCAGGCGGGCCGCCAGGCCGACCGTGACCACGAAGGCCACTCCGGCTGGATGATCGACGGAATCGCCGCCAACGTCGACAACTGGCTGGCGGTCGCGAAACCCAATGTGGTGACGCTCCACATCGGTTCCAACGACATCAACCGGGATCACCTCCTGGCACAGGCCCCGGAACGGCTCTCCCAGCTGCTGAACCGGATCACCACCGCGGCCCCGGACATGACCGTGGTCCTGGGCCGGGTCGTACCCAACAGCAGGCCCGGCAAGCAGCCGCAGGTGGACGCCTTCAACCAGGCGCTGCCCGGCATCGTGGACGCGCAGCGGGCACTCGGCCGCAAGGTGCTGCTGGTGGATCTCGGCTTGGACAACACCGACCTCGCGGACGGACTCCACCCCAACGACGACGGCTTCCGCAAGATGGCCACCGCCTTCTACGGCGGGGTGACGACGGCCATCAACAACGGCTGGATCACCGAGAACGTGACGGTCACCCCCGGGCCGCCGCCCGCGGGTTCGTCAGTGCAGGGGGACTACGACGTCGACATCACCGGTGACGGCCGGGCGGACTACCTGGTGCTGGGGCCGAACGGTGCGGTGGACGCGTACCGGAGCGACGGCGGCAGCGCGTGGACCAATCTCGGTCGGATCGCCAACGGTTCGGCGGCTTGGACGAGGGACGACGTGCGGTTCGCCGATGTGACGGGTGACGGTCGGGCGGACTATCTCGTCCTGGGGCCGAACGGTGCGGTGGACGCCTATCGGTATGACGGCGGGACCGCGTGGACCAATCTCGGTCGGATCGCCAACGGTTCCGCGGCTTGGACGAGGGACGACGTGCGGTTCGCCGATGTGACGGGTGACGGTCGGGCGGACTATCTCGTCCTGGGGCCGAACGGTGCGGTGGACGCGCATCGGTATGACGGCGGGACCGCGTGGACCAATCTCGGTCGGATCGCCAACGGTTCCGCGGCCTGGGCCAAGGAGGACGTGCGGTTCGCGGACATCACCGGTGACGGTCGGACGGACTATCTCGTCCTGGGACCCCAGGGCGCGGTGGAGGCGCACCAGTACGACGGCGGGACCGCGTGGACCCCGCTGGGGACGATCGGAACCGGCTCATCCGGCTGGACCAAGGAGGAGGTGCGGTTCGCCGACGTCACCGGTGACGGCCGGGCCGAGTACCTGGTGATCGGCCCCAACGGATCGCTGGACGCGCACCGGTACGAAGGGAACAACAACTGGACCGACCTCGGGCGAATCGCCGGGGGCTCGCCGAGCTGGATCAGGGCGCAGGTCCGCATCTGACGGCGGCCCGGTGCCGGGGCGGCGTCCGAACGCGACGTCACCCCGGCACCGGGCAGTGCCGTCCGGGATCCGGGCCACCCCGTGGGTCGGACAACAGCCCTCTACCACACCCCCAACCCCCCCTTCAAACACCCCCCACCGCATGTCTTCGTCGTGTAACGCTTCACTCCCGGCCCGCCCTCCGGCGCAACCATCCGCCCCGCCGTTGGTCGTCCCATCAGACGATCGGCCATCGACGCCGTCAACAGTCAATCGTCAACCGACAGTCGTCGATCCCCGATCGGGACAACGCGACCGGCCCCGCCGCTCGCCCACGCACCACACCGTTTCCACCATGGGGGGATGGAACCTTGCACACCCGCCACCGCGCGTCCCGCGCGCGCCGCGCGCCCCGCGCCGTCATCGGCACCGCCGCGTTCACCGCCGCCGCGCTGCTGCCGACGCTCCTTACGGCCACGCCCGCAGCCGCGGCCACCACGGCCGCCACCGCCGCGGCAACCCCGCAGGTCAGCTGCACCTCGAAGAAGGCGGGGCTGGCCGCCAAGCTCACACAGGACATCAATGCGGCCCTCAAGAACAGGAGGTCGACCACCGCCATATACCTGACCGACAACATAGGCGGTACCAACTGCACCCTGCGGATGTCGCAGAAGTTCGACTCCGCGAGCATCGTGAAGGCGACCGTGCTCGCGGCGCTGCTGCACGACGCCGGGCGGGCCGGGCGCTCCCTGAGCACCCGGGAGCAGAACCTCACCCACGCGATGATCACCAAGTCGGACAACGACTCCACCACCGCGCTGTGGAAGCAACTCGGCACCGCCAAGGTACAGCGCTTCCTCACCGCCGCCGGGATGACGCAGACCGTGCCCGGCAAGGACGGCTACTGGGGACTGACCCAGATCACCGCGCGTGACCAGCAGCGGCTGCTGACCCATCTGACCAAGAAGAACGCCGTGCTCACGGACTCCTCGCGGAACTACGCGCTGCGCACGATGCGCTCCGTCGTGGCGTCGCAGCGCTGGGGCACCCCCGCGGGCGCGCCCTCCACCGCGACCGTGCAGCTCAAGAACGGTTGGCTGCCGCGCGCCAGCTACGGCTGGCGCGTCCACAGCATCGGCGCCTTCACCGGCGGCGGCCACGACTACTCGATGGTCGTCCTCACCCACAACAACCGGAACATGAACGAGGGCGTGGACACGATCCAGGCCGTCGCCCGGGCGATCCACAAGTCGGTGAGCCCGTCGGTCTCGACCCGTAGCACGGTCGTCGAGCCCGCGACCGTTCCGTACGAGTCGATCCCGGCCACGCCCGAGCGGCCCGCGCAGGACGCGATCCCGGCCACTCGCTGACGCGGTCCTCCCCTTTCGGCCGCCCGTCCCGCCGCAACACTTCCTCACTCCGCGTGACGAAATGTTGCGGCGGGATGAAATCCGGGCTCCGGCGCGTTGGTGTCTTGCGGCGGATGAGAACCGAACGGGGAGGCATGACGTGGCGGCGGCCCAGGAGGCGCACGACGCGCAGGAGCCCCGGCCGAGGCCGGCCGGGCTCGGCGGGGGCAGTGAGGTCAGCAGGACGGACGGGTCTGGTGTGACCAGAAAGCCCGCAGGTTCCGCAGATCCTGCCGAGGCCACCGAGGCCAGCAAGGGCACGAAGCCCACGAAGCCCACGGAGCCCATCGAGGACCCCGAGGCCCCCAAGAACCCCGGCTGGGCCCGTCGCCTCTACGGCTACGCCCGCCGCTACCCCCTCGCCCTCGCTCTCGCCCTCGGCTCCTCCCTCGGCGGCATGGCCGTGATGGCGCTCATTCCGCTCATCACCAAGGTCGTCATCGACGACGTCATCGGCGAGGGCGGCTCCGGCACCGGCTCCCTCGCCACCTGGACCGGCCTGCTGATCGCCGCCGCCGTCCTCGTCTACGCCCTCACGTACGTCCGCCGCTACTACGGCGGCAAGCTCGCGCTCGACGTCCAGCACGACCTGCGCACCGAGATGTACGCGACGATCACCCGGCTCGACGGCCGCCGCCAGGACGAGCTCTCGACCGGCCAGGTCGTCGGCCGCGCCACCACCGACCTCCAGCTCATCCAGAGCCTGCTCTTCATGCTCCCGATGACCATCGGGAACTTCATGCTGTTCCTGATCTCGCTGGTGATCATGGCGTGGCTGTCGCCGCCGCTCACCCTGATCGCCCTCGCCGTCGGCCCCGCCCTGTGGTGGGTCGCCCGGCGCAGCCGGTCCCGTCTGCACCCCTCCACCTGGTACGCCCAGAGCCAGGCCGCCGCGGTCGCCGGCGTCGTCGACGGCGCGATATCGGGCGTGCGGGTCGTGAAGGGCTTCGGCCAGGAGGACCAGGAAGCAGGGAAGCTGCGCGACGCGGGCCGCAAGCTCTTCGCCGGCCGGCTGCGCACCATCAAACTGAACTCCCGCTACACCCCCGCCCTCCAGTCGATCCCGGCCCTCGGCCAGGTCGCCATGCTCGCGGTCGGCGGTCTGCTCGCCACCCGCGGTCAGATCACCCTGGGCACCTTCGTCGCCTTCTCCGCCTACCTCGCCCAGCTCATCGGGCCGGTGCGGATGCTCGCCATGGTCCTCACCGTCGCCCAGCAGGCGCGCGCGGGCGCCGAGCGCGTCCTCCAGCTCATCGACACCGAACCCTCGATGAGCGACGGCACGATCGAACTGCCCGCCGACGCCCCGGCAACCGTCGAGTTCGACTCCGTCACCTTCGGCTACGACACCGCCGAGGGGAAGGCGCCCGTCCTGGACGACTTCTCGCTGACGATCGGCGAGGGCGAGACCGTCGCCGTCGTCGGCGCCTCCGGCAGCGGCAAGTCCACCGTCTCCCTGCTGCTGCCCCGGTTCTACGACGCCACCGGCGGCGCGGTCCTCGTCGGCGGGTACGACGTCCGCGAGCTGACGCTCTCCTCGCTGCGCGCCGCCATCGGGCTGGTCCCGGAGGACAGCTTCCTCTTCTCCGACACCATCCGCGCCAACATCGCGTACGGCCGGCCGGACGCCACGGACGAGGAGATCGAGCGGGCCGCCCGCTCCGCCCAGGCGGACCGTTTCATCGCCGAACTGCCCGGCGGGTACGACACCAAGGTCGGCGAGCACGGCCTCACCCTCTCCGGCGGCCAGCGCCAGCGCATCGCCCTCGCCCGCGCCATCCTCACCGACCCCCGGCTGCTCCTCCTCGACGACGCCACCTCCGCGGTGGACGCCCGCGTCGAGCACGAGATCCACGAGGCGCTGCGCTCGGTGATGGCCGGGCGCACCACCCTGCTGATCGCCCACCGCCGCTCCACCCTCAACCTCGCCGACCGCATCGCGGTCCTCGACGGCGGCCGGCTGACCGACATCGGCACCCACGACGAACTCGTGGCCCGTTCCGCGCGCTACCGCGCGCTCCTCACCGACCCGGAGGAGCTGGGCGGCGTGTCCCCGGGACACGCGCCCGCCCTGGAGGGCGAGCCGGACCCGGACGGCGAGGAGCGCGCCGCCGCGCGCCCCGACTACGACTACGAGTACGACGCCGAGCGCGGCATCACCCCCCGGCTGTGGGTGCGCGGCGACGCGGCCCCGCCCCCGGCCCCGGACGCCACCCCGGAGCTGCTCGCGCAGGTCGCGGCGCTCCCCCCGGCCGACGACGCCCCCGCCGTCGACGAGGAGCGGGCCACCCGCCCCGACCCGTCGCGGCGCGGACTGCGCCTGGTGCTCAGCGGCTTCGGCGCGCCGCTGCTGCTGAGCCTGCTGCTGGTGGCCGTGGACGCAGGGATGGGCCTGCTGCTGCCCGTACTGATCCGGCACGGCATCGACCAGGGCGTGGAACAGGCCGCGCTGGGCGCGGTGTGGGCCGCCTCCGGGCTCGCCCTCGTCGCCGTCCTGGTGCAGTGGGCGGCCCAGGTGGGGGAGGTCCGGATGACGGGCCGCACCGGCGAGCGCGTGCTGTACTCCGTGCGGCTGCGGATCTTCGCCCAGCTCCAGCGCCTCGGGCTGGACTACTACGAGCGCGAACTGACCGGTCGGATCATGACGCGGATGACGACCGACGTCGACGCGCTCTCCACCTTCCTTCAGACGGGCCTGGTCACCGCCTTCGTCTCGGTGGTCACCTTCTTCGGCGTGCTGGTGGCGCTGGTCGTCATCGACGTCTCCCTCGCGCTGGTCGTCTTCGCCACCCTGCCCCTGCTGATCGTCGGCACGTACTTCTTCCGCCGGGAGAGCGTGAAGGCGTACGAACTGGCCCGGGAGCGGGTCAGCGGGGTGAACTCCGACCTCCAGGAGTCCGTCTCCGGGCTGCGGATCGTGCAGGCGTTCCGCCGCGAGGCGCACGGCAACGCGCGCTACGCGGCCGGCAGCGACGGCTACCGCCGGGCCCGCATCCGCGGTCAGTGGCTGATATCGATCTACTTCCCGTTCGTGCAGCTCCTCGCGACGGTGGCCGCTGCGGCGGTGCTGATCGTGGGCGCCCACCGCATCGACGCGGGCACCCTCACCACCGGCGCCCTCGTCGCGTACCTCCTCTACATCGACCTCTTCTTCGCCCCCGTGCAGCAGCTCTCGCAGGTCTTCGACGGCTACCAGCAGGCGGCGGTCTCGCTGGGTCGCATCCAGGAGCTGCTGGAGGAGAAGCCGTCGACGAGCGCGGCGCGACGGCCGACGGACGTGCGTCAGCTCAGGGGCGAGATCGCCTTCGAGGGCGTCGACTTCGGCTACAAGTCCGACGGGCCGGCCGAGCCGGCGCTGACCGGGATAGACCTGCGGATACCGGCCGGGCAGACGGTCGCCTTCGTCGGCGAGACCGGCGCGGGCAAGTCGACCCTGGTCAAGCTGGTCGCGCGGTTCTACGACCCGACGAGCGGCCGGGTCACCGCGGACGGCGTCGACCTGCGGGAGCTGGACATGACCGCGTACCGGCGCCGGTTGGGCGTGGTGCCCCAGGAGGCGTACCTCTTCCCCGGGACGGTGCGGGACGCGATCGCGTACGGCCGGCCGGGCGCCTCCGACGCGGAGGTCGAGGCGGCGGCCCGGGCGGTCGGCGCCCACGACATGATCGCCACCCTGGAGGGCGGCTACCTGCACGAGGTCGCCGAGCGCGGACGCAACCTCTCGGCCGGTCAGCGCCAGCTCATCGCACTGGCCCGGGCCGAACTCGTCGACCCGGACGTCCTGCTGCTCGACGAGGCCACGGCGGCCCTCGACCTCGCCACCGAGGCGCAGGTCAACCAGGCCACCGACCGGCTCACGGGCCGGCGCACCACGCTGGTGGTCGCCCACCGCCTCACCACGGCCGCGCGCGCGGACCGGGTGGTCGTGATGGCCGACGGCCGGGTCGCCGAGGACGGCACCCACGACGAACTCCTCGCCCGGGACGGCCGGTACGCCACCTTGTGGCGCACTTTCATCGGCGAGGACGACGGCCGCGACGGCGACGGCGAGCGGGTGCCCGCGGCGGTGCTGTAGCCGCGGCCTCGCCGTGCGGCGGGCTGTGTCATCGCGTCCGCGGCCCGGCGGTGGGCCTGTCGCGCAGTTCCTTCCCCCGTGTCCTACGAGCCCGGGGGACCCCCAGCACGCCTGACGTGCCCGCGGTTTCCCTGCGGGTGCGTTGGTCTCTGCGGCCCGGTGGAGACCAACGCACCCGCAGGGAAACCGCGGATGCGTCCCGCCGCACAGAAACGTGCGTCGCGCCGACAACCGCACCCCCGCCCGGTGCGTCGTAAGCACATACGGGGTGCGTGCGAACGTGGCGAACGCCGCACGGGGCGAAGGGAGACGGCAGTGCCGAGGTTCACGGAGTCCACCGCAAGAGGGCAGCGCCGGGGCGGGCGGGGCCGCCGCCCCGGCCCCTGGGGGCGGACCGTGGCGTACGCCGTCGCCGTGCTCGTCGCCGCCACCGCGCTGGTCCTCTCCGGCCCCGGCGTCGCACCCGCATCGGCGGCGCCCGCCGTGTCCCCGGGGCGCGCCGCCCCCGCCGACGACACCGTCAGGGCCAACGCCCTGTGCACCGGACGGCTCGTCAAGGCGGTCCGGTTCCGCACCGGCGAGTTGCGGGTCTACAAGAACGCGCGGTACGCCTGCGCCGTCACCGTCGCCAAGTCGCCCGGCCCGCGGCGCGCGATGCTCGTCTCCCTCCAGGCGCGCGGCGGCCGCACCGTGGTCGACCGCGGCTCCTTCACGCACCGGGCCGGCCCGCTCTCCGCGTACGCGCACAACCGCTGCGTACGGGCTGCGGGTTCGGTCTCCGGCATCGGCGGCGCGACGGGGTGGATCCTGTGCTGACACCCTTCCCGACTGCAATCTGAAGAGCCGTCAGCAGTGTGCGGGGGCAGTCGGAGCGGACAAGTTCTCCCAGGTCATATGCGTTGGGGTCTGGCGGTTCGGGGGTGCACACCGCTAAGTTCGCCGCGACCCACGAAGATTCCATGGGGAGGGTTCATGCGTAAGGCGCTCAGGGGAGTGCTGTCTCTCGCGTTGCTCATCGGCACCGTGAGTGCGACCGGCGCGACGGCAGGTGCGGCCACCGCCGCCGAGCCCGCGACCGGTGCGACCGGAACACCGGCGACCGCCGACATCAAAGACCGGATCCTGGCCATACCGGGCATGAGCCTGATCGAGGAGAAGCCGTACCCCGGGTACCGGTTCTTCGTCCTCAACTACACCCAACCCGTGGACCACCGGAATCCGCGCAAGGGCACCTTCCAGCAGCGCATCACCCTGCTGCACAAGGACACCAGCCGTCCCACGGTCTTCTTCACCTCCGGCTACGGGTTGAACACCAACCCGCGCCGCAGCGAGCCGACGGCGATCATCGACGGCAACCAGGTCTCCATGGAGTACCGGTTCTTCAGCCCGTCGAGACCCGACCCGGCGGACTGGTCCAAGCTCGACATCTGGCAGGCCGCCAGCGACCAGCACCGCATCCACACCGCACTGAAGAAGATCTACGACAAGAAGTGGATCTCCACGGGCGGCTCCAAGGGCGGCATGACCGCCACCTACTACGAGCGCTTCTACCCGCGGGACATGGACGGCGTCGTCGCGTACGTCGCGCCCAACGACGTCCGCAACGACGAGGACTCCGCGTACGACCGCTTCCTCGCCAACGTCGGCACCAAGGAGTGCCGCGACCGGCTGAACAACGTGCAGCGCGAGGCCCTGGTGCGCCGGGACGCGCTGAACGAGAAGTACGCGAAGGTCGCGCAGGAGAACAACTACACCTTCAACACCATCGGTTCGCAGGACCGGGCGTTCGAGGCCGTCGTCCTCGACTACACCTGGGCGTTCTGGCAGTACGGCCAGGTCGCCGAGTGCGACGCCATCCCGGTGGCGAAGACCGCGACCGACCAGGAGCTGTGGGACTCCATCGACTCCGTGTCGGGCTTCGCGTTCTACACCGACCAGGGGCTCGCGCCGTACACGCCGTACTACTACCAGGCCGGTACGCAGCTCGGTTCGCCGGACATCGCGCAGTCCCACCTGAACGGGCTGAGCCGGTACGGCTACCAGCCGCCGCGGAACTTCGTGCCGCGGGACATCCCGATGCGGTTCCAGAAGAACGCGATGAAGGACGTCGACCGCTGGGTGAGCCGCAACGCCCGGCAGATGATGTTCGTCAACGGCGGCAACGACCCGTGGAGCGCCGAGCCGTTCCGTCTCGGCAAGGGCGCGAAGGACTCGTACGTCTACACCGTGCCGGGCGGCAACCACGGCGCCAACGTCGCCGGGCTGCCGGCCGAGCAGCGGGCCGCCGCCACCGCGTCGATCCTGAAGTGGGCGGGCGTCGCGCCGGCCACGGTCCAGCAGGACGAGTCGAAGGCCAAGCCGCTGACGAAGTTCGACAAGAAGCTCGACAAGCAGGACGTCGAGCGGGAGCCGGGCCTGCGGCCGTAAGTCCGCACCTGGTGAAGCACCGGGGCCGTGTCCGTCGCGTACGTGCGACGGGCACGGCCCCGCTGTGGTGCGGTGGCCGGGGTCAGTCGTCGAACGACAGCCCGTGGCCGACCGGGAACAGCACCTTGCTCGGGTCGTCCGCGCGCTGCACGGGCACCGGGAGCTTGCCCTCCGGCTCCACCCGGCCCGCGATCACCCGGGCCGCGGCGCGCACCTCGACCTCGGTCCAGCCGTACGAGGAGACCGCGGCGGCGACGCCCGGCGTGTACGCGACGTCGTACGGGTTGCGCAGCGCCAGCAGCACCACCGGCACGCCGGTCGCCACCAGCCTGGTGACGAGCGTGCGTTGGTTGCTGGTCGCGCCCAGGTTGGAGGTCAGCACCACGACCGCGTCCTTGCCGGCCGCGGCGGTGACGGCGGCCTCGATCGCGGCCGGGGTGATCGCGGCGTTGTTCGCGTAGCCGACGGCGGTGGTGGCGAAGCCCAGCGACTTCAGCGTCTCGGACACCACGGTCGTCGCCGGGCGGTCGGTGAACGTGGGGGAGACCGGGTCGACGCCGACGACCAGCAGGTTCTTGTGCCGGCGCTTGCTCAGCGGCAGCAACTCGTCCTCGTTGACCAGCAGGGTCGTGGTCCGCTCGGTGATCTTGTCGGCGGCGGCCCGGTGCTTGCGGTTTCCGACGACCCGGTCCAGCCTGCTGAGGGAGACGTACGGGTCCTTGAGCAGGCCCACCTTCTCCTTCATCCGCAGGATGCGCAGGATCGATTCGTCGAGGCGGGCCTCGGTGAGTTCGCCGTCCTTGACCGCCTTCACCACCGCGTTCCACGCCACCGGCAGGTCGTACGGGAACAGGAGCTGGTCGACGCCGGCCTTCAGCGCGAGCACCGGGACGCGGTCGTCGCCGTACTTGGTGCGCACGCCCTCCATGTTGAGGGCGTCGGTGACGATGACGCCGTCGAAGCCCAGCTCCTGGCGGAGGATGCCGGTGATGATCGGGCGCGACAGGGTGGCCGGGTCGTTGCTGGGGTCCAGCGCGGGGACCTGGATGTGCGCCGTCATGATCGAGTCGATGCCGGCCTTTATGGCGGACCGGAACGGCGGGGCGTCCAGCTTGTCCCACTCGGCTCGGGTGTGGTTGATCAGCGGCAGACCGGTGTGGCTGTCGGTGGCGGTGTCGCCGTGGCCCGGGAAGTGCTTGGCACAGGCCGAGACGCCGGCGCCCTGGTAGCCGCTGACCTGCGCGGCGACGAGTCGGGCCGCAGAGTTCGGGTCGGAGCCGAAGGAGCGGACGCCGATGACGGGGTTGGCCGGGTTGACGTTGACGTCGGCGACCGGGGCGTAGTTCTGGTAGATGCCCATCGCGGCCAACTCGGTGCCGGCGATGTACGCGGCGGTGCGGGTGTCGCTGCGGGAGCCGCCCGCGCCCAGCGCCATCGCGCCCGGGAGCTGGGTGGCCGGCAGGCCGACCCGGGTGACGATGCCGCCGTGCTCCTGGTCGATGGAGAGCAGCAGCGGTACGGAACCGGACTGGCTGAGTGTCGCGGTCTGGAGGTCGTTCGTCATGCCGCCGAGCTGGCGGGGGTTGCTGACGTTGTTGGACCAGCCGAAGTAGATGACGCCGCCGAGGTGGAACTTCTTCACGATCTCGGCGGGCGTGCGCACGCCGGTGCGCTTGAGGTTCTCCTCGGCGTCCCTCGGCGCGGGGTTGTGGGCGTCGTTGCCCGAGACCCAGTGCACGAAGAGCTGGCCGACCTTCTGTTCCAGGCTCATCTTCGCGATGAGCTTCTTGAGCCGGGCGTCGCGGTCCGGTCTGTGTTGCGCGCCAGCGGCGACCGCCGGTGCGGCGCCGGCGGTCACGGCGGCCGTGGCGACGGCGGTCGCGGCGAGCAGGGTGCGCCTGGAGACCTGGCGCGAGGGCTGGTTCTGGTCGTGCATGGGGGTGCTCCTTCCGGCCTAACTGGCAAAGGAGTTGAAGGAAACGTCCAGAAACGATCGAACGGAGCTGAAACTAACTGCCAATGTGATGGGAGGGCAATAAGACCCGCGAGTAAAAAATCAATGGTCACCGGGGTGGTGGCCGGCTCGCTGGTGAAGGTTGTGAAAATTGTGGATGTTGTGTGGATGAGGTGGTGTGGACCTATTGATCAATGGTTCGGACCTTTGGAGCGGTCCTGCCGGAGGTCCGTCAGAGGTCCGTCGGAGGTCCGTCGGAGGTCCGTCGGAGGTCCGCCGGGGGCAGGTCGAAGGCCCGTCG
The DNA here is from genome assembly GCF_044328175.1 of Streptomyces sp. NPDC017979. Lineage (NCBI taxonomy): Bacteria > Bacillati > Actinomycetota > Actinomycetes > Kitasatosporales > Streptomycetaceae > Streptomyces > Streptomyces sp. NPDC017979. The sequence continues at coordinate 45,951 of NZ_JBIRGU010000003.1, forward strand.
AGGGGCCCGTCAAAGGCTCGTCGGAGACCCGTCGGAGGTGCATCGGAGGTGCGTTGAAGGCGGGTGAAGGCGGGTGAAGGCGGGTGAAGGGGCTGCTTAACGCGAGTGCTCGGAGCCCGTCGCGCAGTGGGTGCGGAATCGTTCCTGAAGGGTCGTCACGGTCGTGGTGATCGCCGGCCGACGGGCCGCTCCCGTACGCCACAGCGCGTACAACCTCCGCCGCGGCACCGGGTCCAGCGCCACCGCCACCACCTCGGGCGGCAGCGGCCCGCGCCCGAGCCGGGGCATCATCGCGATGCCGAGGCCCGCCGCCACCAGGGCGACCTGGGTGTGGTTCTCCTCCGCCTGGTGCACCAGGTCCGGTTGATGGCCCGTCGCCCGCAGCGTGCGAACCAGCCAGTCGTGGCAGACCGTGCCCGGCGGCTGGCAGATCCACCGTTCGCCCGGCAGTTCCTCGCGCCGCACCGACCGCCGCCCGGCCAGCCGGTGGCCCGCCGGCACCAGCAGGTCGCACAGGTCGTCCCCGATCAGGGCCTGGTCCACGCCTTCCGGGGCGGGCAGCGGCGCGATGTCCCAGTCGTGCGCCACCGCGACGTCGGTCAGGCCGCGCGCCACCAGGTCGACCGACAGGTGCGGATCGACCTCGGTGAGCCGGGCGTCCAGGCCGGGGTGGGCGCGCTCCAACTCCGCCAGCACGCCGGGCAGCAGTCCGCGCGCCGCCGAGGCGAACGCCGCGATCGTCAGCCGCCCCGTCGGCTTCCCCTTCCGCTCCTCCAGCACCGTCTCGGCCCGCTCGACGATCGCCAGCAACTCCTGCGCGGTGGCCGCGAGGTGCCGGGCCTCGTCGGTGAGCGCGACGCCCCGGCCGCGCCGTTCGAGCAGGGTCGTACGGGTCTCCCGCTCCAGCTTGGTGATCTGCTGGGAGACGGCGGACGGGGTGTATCCGAGGGCGCTGGCCGCGGCCGCGACGGAGCCGTGCACCGCGACCGCGTGCAGGGCGCGCAGCCGTCCGAGGTCGAGCATGGCGGCTCCTAACGTGGGAGGCGCCCCCGGGGGCGGGAGCGTGCGGCCGTCGGGCCCGCTCTCGACATCGTAAGCGGAATCTTTAGCAGAGCTGAATCCCACCATGAAGGAATCGGCGCTAGTGCTACACGGTCGGGTCGGGTCATCCTCAGCCCATGCGTCCCGCTCACATCGCCCTCGCCGTCCTCGTCGCCGCGGTCTGGGGCGTGAACTTCGTCGTCATCGAGGTCGGCCTCGACCACTTCCCGCCGCTGCTCTTCTCCGCCCTGCGCTTCCTGGTCGCCGCGCTGCCCGCGGTGTTCCTGGTGGGCCGCCCCAAGGTCGCCTGGAAGTGGATCGTCGGGGTGGGCCTGGCGCTGGGCGTCGCGAAGTTCGGGCTGCTCTTCATCGGCATGGACCAGGGCATGCCGGCCGGACTGTCGTCCCTCGTCCTCCAGATCCAGGCCGTCTTCACCGCGCTGATCGCCGCTGCCGTCCTCGCCGAGCGCCCCGGTCGGCAGCGTGTCGTCGGCATGGCCGTCGCGCTCTGCGGCATCGCGCTGGCCGCGGTCAACGAGGGCGCGTCCGGGCCTGTGCTCGCCTTCGTCCTGGTCATCGCCGCAGCGGCCTGCTGGGGCGTGTCCAACGTGCTGACCCGCAAGGCGGCCCCGCCCGACGCCCTGAACTTCATGGTGTGGGTCTGCACCGTTCCGGTGCTGCCGCTGCTGGGCCTCTCGCTGCTGTTCGAGGGCCCGCAGGCCGGCCTGGACGCGGTGCGCGGCCTGGACTGGGGCGGCGTCGGTGCCCTGGTGTACGTCGCCTGGGGCGCCACCGTCTTCGGCTTCGGGGCCTGGGGCTACCTGCTGCGCCGCTACCCGGCCTCGTCCGTCGCCCCCTTCTCCCTGCTCGTCCCCGTCTTCGGCATGTCGTCCGCGGCGCTGCTGCTCGGCGAGGAGGTGACCGCGCTGGGCTGGGCCGCCGCGGTGCTGCTCGTCGGCGGGATCGCCCTCACGTCGCTGCCGCGAGCAGGCGGCTCAGGTGCTCCCGCGCCGGCGCCAGCAGCGCAGGCAGCTCCGCTGCCGCAGGATGCCAGCGCTTCTCGTACTCCCAGCTCAGCCACGTCGGCGAGGTGAGCGGAGCGGGTGGGGTGAGCAGGGCGGGTGGGGTGAGCAGGGCTGGCTGGGCCAGGGGGACGGGCGGGGCGAGCTGGGCGAGGCACTGCGCGAGCGGGAGCACCCCGGCACCGAGCGGCAGCGGCGCCAGGTCCTCGCGTGACGCCACATCCTTGACCTGGACGTATCCGAGGTGGGGCGCGAGCGCAGCGTATGCGGCGGCCGGCGGTTCGTGCTCCAGCCAGGGGTGCACCACGTCCCAGATCGCCCCCACCTGCGGATGGCCGACCGCGCCCACGATCCGGGCGACGGCCGCACCCGTGCGGTGCGAGTCGTGCGTCTCCAGCAGGATCCGTACGCCGAGCGCGGCTGCGGCCGGTGCGAGCGCACGGAGCCGACGGACCGCGGTGGCGTCTGGAGTGTCGGCGCCGGCGTCGGGGTCCGTGCCGGCTTCGGCGCCTGTCGTGTCGGGCCCGGCTTCGGCGGCTCCGGCGCGGGCTTCGGAGGCGGCTCCGGGGAACACCCGTACGTACGGCGCACCCAGGTCCCGGGCCAGCTCCAGCAGGCGTACGACCTCGTCCCGCACGGGCGCGTCGGGGCCCGGCGCCGCGACCTTGGCGTAGCCGCAGACGGAGAGCACCGCGACCCCCGCGTCCCGGAACTCCCGTGCCGCGGCGGTCCGCTCCCGGGCACCCAGCGCCACGTGCGCCGGCTCCTCGGGGTGGGCGCGCAGCTCCACGCCCTGGTAACCGGTGTCGACGGCGAGCGCGGCGACCTCGCGCAGGGGCAGGCCCGGCACTCCGAGGGTGGAGAAGGCGAACCGGGGTCCGGGGCGGGCGGCGTCCGTCATCGTGAGTCCTCCCGTGCGGTCGAGGTCGAGGGCGAGGGCGAGGGCGAGGGCGAGGGCGAGGGCGAGGGCGCGTTCGCGGTCGTGGCCGAGGGTGCGGTCGTGTGCGTGCGGCTGTCGGCTTCGGGGTGCAGCGGTAGCCGCCAGTCCTGGCCGACGAGGTCCACGCCGAACGAACGGTGCGGCTCCTCCGCGACGAGCGTGAAGCCGGCCCGCTGGTAGATCCGACGGGCCCCGTCGAGCACGTCGTTGGTCCATAGCACCAGCTCGCGGTACCCCGCCTCCCGCGCGAAGTCCACCACCGCCCGCACCAGCAGCTCCCCGATTCCGTGCCCGCGCGCCGCCGGCTCCACCAGCAGCAGCCGCAGCCGCGCGGTGCCGGGCGCCTCGTCCCGTACGCACATCACCGTACCGACCGGGCGCCCCGCCAGCTCCGCGATCCACATCCGCTCCAACCGGGGGTCCCGGTCCTGTGCGTGATCGGCGACGATCCGGGCGACGAGCGCCTCGAAGGCCGCGTTCCAGCCGTACTCCGCCGCGTACAGCGCGCCGTGCCGGGCCACGACCCAGCCCAACTCGCCAGGCCGGGGCTCCCGCAGCAGCGGACCGTCGTGCGCGGCCGCCCGGGCGTGCCCCAGAGTCCTGCGCACCGTCCGCAGCGCCGCGACCAACTCGTCCCGCTCCCCGGCCGGCACCTTCGCGACCAACGCGCCGACCGCCTCCCGCGACCGCTCGTCCAACAACCCTGCCGCCTGCTGCCCCTTCGGGGTCAGGGTGATCCGCTGCCGCCGCGGGTCCTGGCGCGAGGGCGCCCGGTCCACGAGCCCGGCGCGCTCGAACTTCCCCAGCAGCCGGCTCAGGTACCCGGCGTCGAGCGACAACTCGGCCCGCAGATCGGCGGCGTCCGTACGGGGGCTGTGCGCCAACTCGTAGAGGATCCGGGACTCGGTGAGGGTGTAAGGCGTGTACAGGTGCTTGCTGTAGTCCAGCGCACCGATCAGATTCGTGTAGAAGCGGTTGAACGCCCGCATCTCCTGGATCACCGTGCCACCCCGCGCGTTCGGTTACCTCAGTTACCTTTGACTGAGTCAAAGGTAAGCCCGGGGGCGCCGGTCGGCAATGCGTAGGCGGGTGCCGGGGCGGACGGGCGAAAACCGATCGCCGTCAACGCGGGCGGCTGACAGGCTGGAGCGCATGCCTTCGCCGCTCTCGGACACGTCCTGGCTCGGTCCGCCGATCGACGCCCGCCCCTTCTTCGCCGCGGAGCACCGCGCGCTGCTCGCCACCCTGCGCGACCTGCGGCCCGCGGACTGGCGGGCGGAAGCAGTGCCCGGTTGGACCGTGCGCGACCTGGCCGCGCACCTCCTCGGCGACTGCTACGGACGACTGGCCCGCGACCGCGACGGCCATCAAGACGGCCCCGGCTTCGCGCCGGGCGAGAGCCTTGAGGCGTTCATCCACCGCATCAACCAGGAGTGGGTCGACGCGTACGCCCGGGTCAGCCCCGCCGCGCTCGTCGACACCCTGGAACTGGTCGGCGGCCAGGTGACGGAACTCTTCGCCGGGGCCGACCTCGATGCGCCGGCACTGGGCGTGTCCTGGGCCGGCGTCGACCCGGCGCCGACGTGGCTGGACTGCGCCCGGGAGTTCACCGAGTTCTGGACGCACCGCCAGCAGATCCGGCACGCCACCGGCCGGGCCACCGACCCGGCCCCCGGCCCCCTCGCCCTCGTGCTGGACACCTTCGCCCGCGCCCTGCCCCACACCCTCCGCGCGACGCCCGCCCCCACCGGCACCCAAGCGCAGCTCGCCGTGACCGGCGGCCCGGTGTCCGCGACCTGGACGGCAACCGCGACCGCTGACCGCTGGACCCTGGCAGAGCCACCGACCCGCCGCCCGGCCGCGCGCGTCACCATGCCGCCCGAGACGGCCTGGCGCCTGTGCAGCCGAGCCGTCCACCCCACGGCGGCGCTGGCCGACCCCGACGTCACCCTCGAAGGCGACCGCGACCTCGCCGAAGCGCTCTGCCACATCGTCTCCATCGTCCACTGACCCCTCCGCCGCCCCTCCCGGCAAGTCAGACGAGACCGCGGCTCCTGGGGTCGCGGCGTGGAAACCGTGCGCTCGGCCCGCACGGCGTCGCGCTCGCTGCTCGACGCCCTCGGGGCGGCGTGGTCGCGGTCCTTCAGGGGCGCGGCGTGGGAACTGCGCGCTCGGTTCCACCGCGTCGCGCTCGCCACTCACGGCCCCAGGCACGCCACCAGGGCACCCTCAAGGGGCTAAGGGGCTAAGGGGCTAAGGGGCTACGGGGCTACGGGTTCCGCCCCCGTCCTGCCCCCGGCGGCGCCGTGGACGCCCGCGCCATCAGCTCCGCCTCGATCGTCGCGATGCCCCCCGGCGGAGCGTCCTCCCGCCCCATCGCCAACCGCCCCGCCCGCGCTCCCGCCTCGAACAGCGGCAGCCGTACGGTCGTCAGCGCCGGCACCGCGTCGATCGAGAACGGCAGGTCGTCGAAGCCGGCAACCGACACGTCCTCCGGTATCCGCAACCCCCGGTCCCGCAGCGCCGCGCACGCCCCCAACGCAACCGTGTCGTTCGCCGCCACGACCGCCGTCAGGTCCGGCGCCCGCCGCAGCAACTCCAACGTCGCGTCGTACCCGGAACTCCTGGAGTACGGCCCGTGGACCGTCAACCGCTCCTGTTCCGCCACCTCACCGACATCCGCCACCCCGACAGCCCGCGCCTCCGCCAACGCCGCCCGGTGCCCCTCCAACCGGTGCCGCGTCGTGGTGCGTTCGGTCGGCCCCGCGACGTACCCGATCCGCCGGTGCCCGAGCGCAAGCAGGTGCTCGGTGAGCCGCCGCGCCCCACCGCGGTTGTCGAAGGTGAGCGCGGCGAGTACGGCGTCGTTTCCCGAGTCGGCCGGCACCCCGCCCGCCCCCGACGCCACCCCCGCTACCACCGTCGACCCCACCCGCATCGGGGGTCGCCCGCACAGCACCACCTTCGTCCCCGCCTCCGCCAGCCGCCCCAACTTCGCCGACATCGCCGCTATGTGCGCTGGATCCTCCAACGCCCCACCGGTGAGGACCACCCCCGCCGCCCGCTGTCGTTGAAGCAGCGTCAGATACGTCAGCTCCCGTTCCGGAGAGCCTCCGGTGTTGCAGACCACGACCAGCTTCTCGCCGCCCGCGCGCCCCGAGCCCTCCTGCCCGCCTATCTCGGTCTGCGCAGCGCCGGCCATGATCCCGAAGAAGGGGTCGGCGATGTCGTTCACCAGGATCCCGACCAGGTCGGAGGTGGCGGCGGCGAGCGAACTCGCCGGCCCGTTCAGCACGTAGTCCAGTTCCTCGACGGCCTGCAACACCCGTGCCCGCGTGGACGCCGCGACCGGGTAGTTGCCGTTGAGCACCCGGGAAACGGTCGCCGGGGAGACCCGGGCGCGCACGGCGACATCCGCCAGGGTGACTGTCATCGCATTCCTCCTGGGAGATCGGCCGCGGCCCTTGTCCGGCCGCTGTGCGCAGGCTAGCGTCATACCCATATAGAAAGCGCTTGCTGCGAATGTTTCGAGTACGCCGCCCGACGCCAGCCCGGAGGCATCTTCGTGACACAACGGACAGTGCGGATCGCCGTGAACGGCGTGACCGGGCGGATGGGCTACCGGCAGCACCTGGTGCGCTCGCTGCTCGCCCTGCGCGACCAGGGCGGCCTCGACCTGGGCGACGGTGAAGTCCTGTGGCCCGAGCCCGTCCTCGTCGGCCGGCGCGCCCCCGCCCTCCGCGCCATCGCCGAGCGGCACGGCATCCCGCACTGGACCACCGACCTCGATGCCGTCCTCGCCGACGGCGGCATCGAGGTCTACTTCGACGCCCAGGCCACCTCCGCGCGCGTCCCCGCACTGCGCCGGGCGATCGCCGCGGGCAAGCACGTCTACACGGAGAAGCCGACCGCCCCCGACCTCGCGAACGCCCTGGAACTGGCCCGACTCGCCGACGCCGCCGGCATCCGCCACGGAGTGGTCCAGGACAAGATCTTCCTGCCCGGGCTGTTGAAGCTGAAGCGCCTGGTCGACGGAGGCTTCTTCGGCGACGTCCTCTCCGTGCGCGGGGAGTTCGGCTACTGGGTCTTCGAAGGCGACTGGCAGGAGGCCCAGCGCCCCTCGTGGAACTACCGCAGCGAGGACGGCGGCGGGATCACCCTCGACATGTTCCCCCACTGGGCGTACGTCCTGGACGACCTCTTCGGCCGCGCCACCAGCGTCTACGCACACGCCACTACCCATGTGCCGCAGCGCTGGGACGAGAGGGGCAAGCCCTACCCGGCCACCGCCGACGACGCCGTGTACGCGGTCTTCCAACTCGCCGGCGGCGCCGTCGCCCAGATCAACTCGTCCTGGGCGGTGCGGGTGATGCGGGACGAACTGGTCGAGTTCCAAGTCGACGGCACGCACGGCTCCGCCGTCGCCGGTCTTCGCCGCTGCCGCGCCCAACACCGCTCGGCCACCCCCAAACCGGTCTGGAACCCCGACCTCCCGACCGACGGATCCTTCCGCGACCAATGGCAGGAGATCCCGGACAACCAGGAGTACGAGAACGGCTTCAAGGCACAGTGGGAACTCTTCCTGCGCCACGTCGCCCGCGGCACCCCGTACCACTGGGACCTGCTGGCCGGCGCGCGCGGTGTGCAACTCGCGGAGCTGGGACTCCTCTCCTCCGCGGAAGGCCGGCGCGTCGAGGTGCCGGAGCTCGCGCTGTGACCCTCCGACTCCCGCGCCCGGACGGGACGTTGCACCCCTATGTGCCACGGGCCGAGCCCCGGCACATCGAACCCCCGCCGTCCGCCCCGACCTCCCGCACGGTCTTCGCGGCGGCCCACGTCGTCGCCGATCCGTACGCCGCACCCTTCGCCGAAGCCGCGGTCGCCCCGCCGACTGCCACAGGGCGCGCCGGACCGGCTCGCTCCGCGGTGGACTGGGACGCCACCCTCGCCTTCCGCCGCCACCTGTGGTCGTACGGCCTGGGCGTCGCCGAAGCCATGGACACCGCCCAGCGGGGCACGGGCCTGGACTGGCCGACCGCCGCCGAACTGATCCGCCGCTCCACCGCCGAGGCCCGCTCCGTCGGCGGCACCGTCGTCTGCGGAGTCGGTACGGACCAGCTCACCGGCCCGGCCCCGATCCCGCTCCGCGCCGTCCGCCACGCCTACGAGGAACAACTGTCCCTCGTAGAAGAGACCGGCGCCCGTGCGGTCGTGATGGCCTCCCGCGCCCTCGCCGCCACCGCCCGCACCCCCGACGACTACCAAGACCTCTACGGGCACCTGCTGCGCCAGGCCACCCGGCCGGTGATCCTGCACTGGCTCGGGCCGATGTTCGACCCCGCGCTCGACGGCTACTGGGGCAGCGACGACCTGGACGTCGCCACCGACACGTTCCTCGACGTCATCCACGCCAGCCCCGAGAAGGTCGCCGGCGTGAAGATCTCGCTGCTCGACGCCGACCGGGAAGTCGCGCTGCGTCGACGGCTGCCACCCGGCGTGCGCTGTTACACGGGCGACGACTTCCACTACCCCGAACTGATCGCCGGTGACGAACACGGCCATAGCGACGCCCTGCTCGGCGTCTTCGACCCACTGGCGCCGCTGGCTGCGGAAGCCGTACAGGCCCTGGACGCCACCGGGACCGACGCCTTCCGCGCGCTGCTCGACCCCACCGTCGCCCTCGCCCGACACCTCTTCGAACCGCCCACCCGCCACTACAAGACCGGGGTCGTACTGCTGGCTTGGCTCGCCGGGCACCAGAATCACTTCTCGATGCTCGGCGGACTCCAGTCCGCCCGCTCGCTGCCCCACCTCGCACGGGCCTACGAACTCGCCGACGGACTCGGTCTCTTTCCCGACCGGGAGTCGGCCGAAGCCCGGATGGCGGCCCTGCTCGACGTGTACGGAGTCGACACCGCGTACGGAGCCTGAGACATGACCGACGCCACGGCCCGCGGTACGGGGGAAGCCCCGGCCGACCTGAGCCGCTTCAGCATCAACCAGATGACCGTGAAGCAACTCTCCCTCCCCGAACTCCTCGACGGCTGCGCCCGCCTCGACATCCCGGGCATCGGCCTCTGGCGCGCTCCGGTGCACGCGCACGGGCTGGCCGCCGTGGCGAAGCTCCTGGACGACGCCGACCTCGCGGTCACCAGCCTGTGCCGAGGCGGCTTCTTCACCGCTGCCGACCCGGCCGAGCGCGCCCGGGCCCTGGACGACAACCGGGCCGCCATCGACGAGGCCGCGGCACTCGGCACGGACACCCTGGTCCTGGTCTCCGGAGGGCTGCCGACGGGCAGCAAGGACCTCACGGGCGCCCGGGAACGGATCGCCGATGCACTGCATGAACTCACCTCCTACGCCTGCGAGCGCGGTGTGCGTCTCGCTCTGGAACCTCTCCATCCCATGTACGCGGCCGACCGGTGCGCGATCTCCACGCTCGCGCAGGCACTCGACATCGCCGAGCGCTTCCCCTCCCACCAGGTCGGGGTGGTCGTGGACACCTACCACGTCTGGTGGGACGACACGGCAGCTGCTGCGGTCGTGCGGGCGGGGGCCGCCGGCCGCATCCACGCCTTCCAACTGGCCGACTGGACCACGCCCTTGCCCGAGGGCGTCCTCACCGGCCGGGGCCAGCTCGGCGACGGCTGCATCGACCTGCGGCAGTGGCGGCGGAGGGTGGACGCCGCCGGCTACCGAGGGCCGATCGAGGTCGAGCTGTTCAACGACGAACTGTGGGCGCGAGACGGCATGGACGTCCTGATCGAGACCGCCCGCCGCTTCGTGGAGCACGCCTCGTGAGCACGCCCTGTGACCCACGCCCGTGAGCACGACCCGTCTCGATCCGGGCCGCGAGGTTTTCGAGCCCGTGCCCATCACGATAGACACGAGCGCCCGATGACCCCCGAGTTATCCACAGGCGGAGGGTGACGGAGTTATCCACAGGCTGCAAGGAGTGTCGGACCGTGGCGGTAGCGTCGTGGCATGTCCAATCTTTCGGTGGTCGAAGGTGTCCTTGAGCGGATCACCTACGCCAATGAGGAGAACGGATACACGGTCGCCCGCGTCGACACCGGCCGTGGCTCCGGCGATCTGCTCACGGTGGTCGGCTCGCTGCTCGGCGCGCAGCCGGGCGAGTCCCTGCGGATGGAAGGCCGTTGGGGCTCCCACCCGCAGTACGGCAAGCAGTTCACCGTGGAGAACTACACGACGGTGCTGCCGGCCACCGTGCAGGGCATCCGCCGCTATCTCGGCTCGGGCCTGATCAAGGGCATCGGCCCGCGCATCGCCGAGCGGATCGTCGACCACTTCGGCATCGACACCCTCGACGTCATCGAGGAGGAGCCGGCCCGCCTCATCGAGGTCCCCGGCCTCGGCCCCAAGCGCACCAAGCTCATCGGCGCGGCGTGGGAAGAGCAGAAGGCCATCAAGGAGGTCATGGTCTTCCTGCAAGGCGTCGGCGTCTCCACCTCCATCGCGGTCCGCATCTACAAGAAGTACGAGGACGCCTCGATCTCCGTCGTGAAGAACCAGCCGTACCGCCTCGCGGCGGACGTCTGGGGAATCGGGTTCCTCACCGCGGACAAGATCGCCCAGGCCGTGGGCATACCGCACGACAGCCCGGAGCGCGTCAAGGCCGGCCTTCAGTACGCCCTGTCGCAATCCACCGACCAGGGCCACTGCTTCCTGCCCGAGGAACAGCTGATCGCCGACGCCGTGAAGCTGCTCCAAGTCGACACCGGTCTCGTGATCGACTGCCTCGCCGAGCTGGCGGCCGAGGAGGATGGGGTCGTGCGCGAGCAGGTGCCGTCCCCCGAGGGCGGCGAGTCGGTAACCGCGGTGTACCTGGTGCCCTTCCACCGCGCCGAGCTGTCGTTGGCGGGTCAGGTGCAGCGGCTGCTCAGGGCCTCCGACGATCGGATGCCGGCCTTCCAGGACGTCGTCTGGGACAAGGCGCTGGCCTGGCTCGCCGACCGGACCGGCGCGAAGCTGGCACCCGAGCAGGAGGCCGCCGTGCGCCTTGCGCTCACCAGCCGGGTGGCGGTGCTGACGGGCGGCCCGGGCTGCGGCAAGTCGTTCACCGTCCGGTCGGTGGTTGAGCTGGCGCGGGCCAAGAAGGCCAAGGTCGTGTTGGCCGCCCCCACCGGCCGGGCCGCCAAGCGGCTCTCCGAGCTCACCGGCGCCGAGGCGTCCACGGTGCACCGACTCCTGGAGTTGAAGCCCGGCGGCGACGCGGCGTACGACCGCGATCGACCGCTGGACGCGGACCTGGTCGTGGTGGACGAGGCGTCCATGCTCGACCTGCTCCTCGCCAACAAACTGGTGAAGGCCGTCGCCCCCGGAGCGCACCTGCTGCTGGTGGGCGACGTGGACCAACTCCCCAGCGTCGGAGCCGGCGAAGTGCTGCGCGACCTGCTCGCTGACGGGGGCCCGGTGCCGAACGTCCGGCTGACCCGGATCTTCCGCCAGGCCCAGCAGTCCGGCGTGGTCACCAACGCCCACCGGATCAATTCCGGCGTACCGCCCATCACCACCGGTCTGCCGGACTTCTTCCACTTCGTCGTCGAGGACACGGAAGAGGCGGGCAAGGTCACCGTCGATGTAGCTGCACACAGAATTCCGGCCAAATTCCGCCTTGATCCGCGGCGGGATGTGCAGGTGTTGGCTCCGATGCACCGGGGCCCCGCAGGTGCCGGCGTTCTCAACGGCCTGCTCCAGCAGGCCGTCACGCCGGCCCGTCCAGACGTGGCCGAGAAGCGCTTCGGCGGCCGGGTCTTCCGGGTCGGCGACAAGGTCACCCAGATCCGCAACAACTACGAGAAGGGCGAGAACGGCGTCTTCAACGGCACCGTCGGCGTGGTCACCTCCCTTCACCTGGAAGAACAGCGCCTGACGGTGCGCACCGACGAGGACGAGGAAGTGCCCTACGACTTCGACGAACTGGACGAATTGGCCCATGCCTACGCGGTGACCATCCACCGTTCACAGGGAAGTGAATACCCCGCCGTGGTGATCCCGGTCACCACGGGTGCGTGGATGATGCTCCAGCGCAACCTCCTCTACACCGCGGTGACCCGGGCGAAGAAATTGGTCGTCCTGGTCGGGTCCCGCCGTGCCATCGGGCAGGCCGTGCGCACGGTTTCCGCAGGCAGGCGCTTCACCGCGCTGGACCATCGACTCGCCGGAGGCTGACCCCGGGCCCGGCTCGCCCGCCCGGGGGACCGCTCGCCCGGGTGGGGTGGGAAATGACACCCCGACTTCCGGAATCCGGGCGAACGGGGCAGGATGAGCAGGTTGGCGGCACTGAGTGCCGCCAACGGGCCCAATGGTCGACCCCGAGTGCACTCTCATGCGCCAAATGGGGGATGGTAGAGACAGTCAGGGCACCTCGAAGAAGAGGCACTACGTCGGTGAGGGATGACGTGAGCGACAACTCTGTAGTACTGCGGTACGCGGACGGTGAGTACACCTACCCGGTGGTCGAGAGCACCGTCGGTGACAAGGGCTTCGACATCGGGAAGCTCCGGGCCCAGACGGGTCTCGTGACTCTGGACAGCGGCTACGGCAATACGGCCGCCTACAAGTCCGCGATCACCTACCTCGACGGCGAGCAGGGCATCCTGCGCTACCGCGGCTACCCCATCGAGCAGCTGGCCGAGCGCTCCACCTTCCTTGAGGTGGCCTACCTGCTCATCAACGGGGAACTCCCGACCGTCGACGAGCTGGCCGCGTTCAAGAACGAGATCACCCAGCACACCCTGCTGCACGAGGACGTCAAACGGTTCTTCGACGGCTTCCCGCGCGACGCCCACCCGATGGCCATGCTGTCCTCCGTGGTCAGCGCCCTGTCCACGTTCTACCAGGACAGCCACAACCCCTTCGACGAGAAGCAGCGCGACCTCTCCACGATCCGGCTGCTCGCCAAGCTGCCCACGATCGCGGCGTACGCGTACAAGAAGTCGATCGGCCACCCCTTCGTCTACCCGCGGAACGACCTCGGCTACGTCGAGAACTTCCTGCGGATGACCTTCTCGGTCCCCGCGCAGGAGTACGACCTCGACCCGGTCGTCGTCGCCGCGCTCGACAAGCTGCTGATCCTGCACGCGGACCACGAGCAGAACTGCTCCACGTCCACGGTCCGCCTGGTCGGCTCCTCGCAGGCGAACATGTTCGCCTCCATCTCCGCGGGCATCTCCGCGCTCTGGGGTCCGCTGCACGGCGGCGCCAACCAGTCGGTGCTGGAGATGCTGGAAGGCATCCAGCAGTCCGGCGGCGACGTCGACTCCTTCATCCGCAAGGTGAAGAACAAGGAAGACGGCGTGAAGCTCATGGGCTTCGGGCACCGCGTCTACAAGAACTTCGACCCCCGGGCGAAGATCATCAAGGCGGCGGCGCACGATGTCCTGTCGGCCCTGGGCAAGTCCGACGAGCTGCTGGACATCGCCCTCAAGCTGGAGGAGCACGCGCTCGCCGACGACTACTTCGTCGAGCGCAAGCTCTACCCGAACGTCGACTTCTACACCGGTCTGATCTACCGGGCCATGGGCTTCCCGACCGAGATGTTCACCGTGCTCTTCGCGCTCGGCCGGCTGCCCGGCTGGATCGCCCAGTGGCACGAGATGATCAAGGAGCCGGGCTCCCGCATCGGCCGTCCGCGGCAGATCTACACGGGTGAGGTCCTGCGCGACTTCGTCCCGGTGGAGGCCCGCTGACCGGCTGACCGGTCCGAGCGCCCACGACGAGGCGCCTGAGCGAACGGAAGCGCCCCACCGCCGATCCCCCCACGGGTCGGCGAGTGGGGCGCTTCCCATATCCCCGGAGCGGATTCCCCCCACGGGATCCGGCCGGGCGTCTGCAACCGCAGTTGCTCACGCGGTCTGCCGGGGTACGTACGCACGGGAGGGCCGCTCAAAGCTCCCCGGGCACGTGCCCCGGCCAACGCTTGCCTGGGATGTCCCCCAAGACAACCCATGAACGTCCCCCAAGACGTTCTCGGCATCGTCCATTTAGACCCGCGAGGAGCCTCAATGGTTACCCCTCAATATCTGTGATCTAGGTCTCTTTGTGAAGGTCTTGTGCCTCGGGTGTAGCTGGGGCGGGTAGCGCGGACGCCGGCCGAGCCTGTGGGTGAGCACCCTGGGTTCGTACTGGCCATGTCGCCGATCACGGCTTTGAGCTGCGGCGATGCTGGCGCTCGTGATCGTTCGTGGCGGCCTCCGGGGCTCGCTGGACAGCGGTGCGAGATCTTCTCGTGCGCGCCAGATGAGAGACGGATCACGTATCCGCGTGTCCGGCATGTCGGACGGCCGGCCGGTCGGCCGGGTGGCGGGGCGAGCTCGGTGGCGGTCCGGCGATGCGTCAGGGCCGTGCGGAAGCGGTGGGAGCTGCTTCCGCACGGCCCTGACGGCGGTGCTGGCGGGCGGGTGGCAGGGCTCAGGCCGTGCCGGCCAGCTCGTAGCCCGCCTCGTCCACGGCGGCGCGCACGGCCTCCTCGTCGAGGGCGGCCGCGGAGACCACGGTGACCAGACCGGTCGCGGCGACGGCCGAAACCGACGTCACGCCGGCGATGGTGGAGATCTCGCTGGAGATCGCGCCTTCGCAGTGGCCGCAGGTCATGCCGGTGACCTTGTAGACGGTCGTCACCGCGCCCTCGGTCGCGGCCTCCGCCGCGCCCGTGCCGCAGGAGCTGCCGCCGCAGCAGCTGGAGGCGGAGGTCTCGACGATCTCGATGTCGGACTGAGCAGTCATGGCGTTCTCCTCGTGGGGCATGGGCGGCATTCGTGGCATTCCAGGCAATCGGGAGCCTTTGTGGCTCCCGCGCTCGCGATGCTCACCATACTATACCCCTAGGGGGTATGGAAGGAGGTGCAGGCTCCGGCGTGGCCCTCCGGGAAGAGCGGTTCCAGGTAGCGGAACATGACCCGCTTGATCTCCGTCGCGTACGCCTCGCGTTCCGCTCCTTCGTGCGTGAGGACGAGTTCGAGGCCGGCCTTGAAGATCGAGAAGCTGGTGTTCGCGATGAGGGTGAGCTGCGCAGGCGGCGCGTCGGGCAGGTAACTGCTGATGATGTCCTCCAGGCGGGTCAGCAGGCTCGCGTGGATCGCCTCGAACTCCTGGGTGATCTGACCGGGGGCGTCCGGGCCGTGGATCAGGACGGCGAAGGCCGGGTTCGCGTAGTTGAACTCGAAGAGCGGGTCGAGCACCGCGTCCAGCACCTGGTCGAACGGCAGGTCGAGACTGGTCGCGTCGAGCGCCGCGCCGTGGGAGCGGTGCCAGTCGTCGAGCAGTCGGCCGCCGAGCTCGATGGCGATGGCTTCCTTGTTCGGGAAGAACTGGTAGAGCGTGCCCGGCGAGACGCCCGCCTCGCGGGCGATGGCGTTGGTGCTGGCGCTGGTGTAGCCGGAGGTGCAGAAGACCTTGGCCGCGGCGTCCAGGAGCTGGGCGATGCGGCGTTCCCCCCGGGCCTGTCGACGGCGCGGCTTGCCGGGCGCGCCGGGGGCGTCGGGCGGGCCCGGCACGGGCGTCCTGGCGGCTTCCGCGGATGCGGCGGGCGTTGGGTCTGTCGACTCCCGCCTTCTCGGCTCTGGCACTGATATCCCCAGCTTTCCGATCCAGTTGACAAACGCGAGCGCTCACTCGCATTCTAGTTCCACGCTAATGCGAGCGATCGCTCGTGTTTTCTGTTCCTTGGTGACGATCACCCGTGCGCGCGTTCTCGGCGTGCGTACGGGCCACGGTGAAGGGGACACCGCACGATGTCCGAAGTCAACCGCTCGTCCGCGGCGCGGAGCTCGCGCCCCGAGCAGGAGAAACCCGCGCCCGGTCGATGGACCCGGCTCGTCACCGCGCGACCGCGCCTGGCGCTGTTCGCCGCCCTCGTCGTCACCGTGCTCGCCGTGTTCGCCGGCAGTGGCGTCGCGGACCGCATGGGCAGCGGCGGCTGGGAGGACCCAGGCGCCGAGTCCACCTACGCCACCGAGGCGTTGGAGCGGGAGTTCCCCGAGTCCCAGCCCAATCTGCTCCTGCTCGTCGACGCCGGCCGACAGAGCGTGGACAGCGAGGCCGTGGCCGCCGAAGGGCGGCGGCTCGCCGAGCGCCTGGCCGCCCAGGGCGACGTCACGGGCGTGGGGTCGTACTGGCAGAGCCCGTCGCCCGCGCTGCGCTCCGAGGACGGCCGCGAGGCGCTGATCGTCGCGCGGATCTTGGGGGACGAGAAGGCCGCCGCTCAGACGCTGGAGCGGATCGGGGACACCTTCCGCGGTGAGCACGGCCCGGTCGAGGTCTCGATCGGCGGCCCCGTCGCCGTGGGCCACGAAATGACGACGATCATCCAGGACGACCTGGTGCGGGCCGAACTGATCGCCCTGCCGATCACCCTGCTGCTGTTGGTCCTGGTCTTCGGCAGCGTGATCGCCGCGCTGTTGCCGCTGGGCGTCGGCATCGTCGCCATCCTGGGGACGAACGCTGTGCTGCGCGGCATCACCGAGTTCGCCGACGTCTCCGTCTTCGCGCAGAACCTCACCACGGCGCTCGGCCTCGGCCTCGCCATCGACTACGCCCTGTTCATCGTGCGCCGCTTCCGGGAGGAGCTGGCCACGGGAGCCGACGTGAAGGACGCCGTCGGCACCACCTTGCGCACGGCCGGGCGCACGGTCCTGTTCTCGGCCCTGACGGTCGCGGTCTCCCTCGCCGCCATGCTCGTCTTCCCGCAGTACTTCCTGCGCTCCTTCGCCTACGCGGGCATCGCCGTGGTCGCTCTCGCCGCCGTGGCTGCCCTCGTCCTGCTCCCGGCCGCCCTGATGCTGCTGGGCCACCGGATCAACTCCCTCGACCTGCGTGCGGCGTTCCGACGCCGGCGCGGTCGGGTCGAGCGGCCCGGGGGAGAGGGTTCCAAGGCGGTTCGGGGCGGCTGGGCACGGCTGGCCGATCTGGTGATGCGCCGGGCCCCGCTCTTCGCCTTCACCACGGTCACCGCCCTGGTCCTGCTGGGGCTGCCCTTCCTCGGGGTCAAGTTCGGTACGCCGGACGACCGCCAGTTGCCGTCGTCCGCAGAGTCGCACGTGGTGCAGCAGCACATCAGGGACGGCTTCCCCGGCAGCCCGGACGGCGGCATCGAGATCTTCGCCGAGGCCGTTGACTCCGAGGCCGCCGACTCCGGGGGCGCGGGCGGCGTGAGCGCCGAGCAGTACGCCGAGTACCGCGACCGGGTGGCCGCGCTCCCCGGAGTGCTGCGGGTGGACGGGCCGGTCACCTCGGGCAGTGCCGCTTACTTCACCGTCCAGCCCGAGGGTGAGGCGGTCGGGGACGGGGCCCAGGGCCTGGTGCACGAGATCCGTGACGTCCCGGCCCCGTTCGAGACCTCCGTGACCGGCCGTGCAGCCGTTCTGGAGGACTCCAAGGCGGCCATCGCCGGCGGGCTGCCGCTCGCCCTCGGGTTCATCGCCGTGGTGACGCTGCTGCTGGTGTTCCTGCTCACCGGTAGTGTGCTGATCCCCCTCCAGGCGGTCCTGCTCAACGGCCTGAGCCTCACGGCCATGTTCGGTGCCGTGGTCTGGGTCTTCCAGGACGGCAATCTGTCCGGGCTGCTCGGCTTCACACCGACCGGGGACATCGAGACGAACCTGCCCGTGCTGATGTTCTGCGTCGCCTTCGGCCTCTCCATGGACTACGGGGTCTTCCTGCTCTCCCGCATCAAGGAGGAGTACGACCGCACCAAGGACCACGAGCACGCCATCCGGTTCGGGCTCCAGCGCACCGGAGGGCTGATCACCGCGGCCGCGCTGATCCTCGCCGTGGTGATGGTCGCCATCGGCACGTCCCGGGTGACCAACACCAAGATGCTTGGCCTGGGGCTCGCGGTCGCGGTGCTGATGGACGCGATGGTGGTCCGCGGGCTGCTGGTGCCGGCGGTGATGAAGCTCACCGGGGCGCGCACGTGGTGGGCGCCGGCGCCGCTGCGGCGGTTCCACGACCGGTTCGGGCTCAGCGAGGGGGAGATACCACCCTCCTCGCTCGTGGCGACGGGTGAGGAGGGCGAGGTCACCGAGCCCACCGGGGTCGCTGGGGCAACGGAGGGCACTGCCGAGACCGGTCGGGGTGCAGTGCGGACCTGAGCGCCCGGGCTTGCGGGTCCAGCGCCCGATGTCAGTGACCGGCGCGCCGCGACCAGCGGCAGCGCCGGGACCGGACCGGTGACGCGTACGTGGACCGGGGTCGTGCTGGTGCCGGTGTCGGTCAGGTGTCGGAGCGGGTGACCCAATCGCTGGCCAGCATCGACATCGCGGTGGCGTCCACCCACTCGCCGCGATGGCGCAGCACCTCGCGCTCGATGCCCTCGGCGACGAAGCCGACCTTCTCGTAGACGCGGCGGGCGCGCGGGTTGAAGTCGTAGACGCTCAGCGCGATCCGGTGGAGGCCGACGTGGGTGAAGCCGTGGCCGACGATCAGTCGGGTGGCCTCGGTGCCGAGGCCGCGATCGCGGCCCTTGGGGCCGATCAGGGTGCGGAAGCGGCAGTTCTGGTTGGCCGGGTCCCACTCGTGGAGGACGACCTCGCCGACGACCTCGCCGTTCGCCCGGTTCACGACCGCGAGGTCGAGGCGGTCGGTCTGGTCGTTGCGGGAGGTGTACCAGGCGTGCAGGGCGGAGTCCGCCGTCTTGTCGTCATCGGGAGCCCCGGTGAAGTGGAGGACGTCGGGGTCGCTCAGGATCTCGACCATCGTGGGGACGTCGGCCTCGGTGAAGGGCCGCAGGGTGACCCGTTCCCCGCGGAGGGTCGGTTTGAGGGAGAAACCGGAGGTGGCGTTCATGGGCGCATTGTCGAAAGCGGAGCAAGCGTCCGGCAATCCAATATGTGGTGCGGGGTGCCACCTGCCCCGCGGAGTCCGGCGGGGGCGGGGTGCGGCCGGGGTGGATGTGCAGGGTCCCGCACCCCTGGTCGAAGCGCGGGACCCAGGATGACGCACGGTCAGCGGCGACCCCTGTTGCCCGGGCGGTTGGCCACCCAGGTGCGGATGGTGTCGGCGTACCAATAGGGCTTGCCGGCCTCGACGAGGTCCGGGGGCGGCAGATGTCCGTGCTTGCGGTAGGAGCGGACGGTGTCCGGTTGGACCCGGATGTGAGCGGCGATCTCCTTGTACGACCAGAGCCTTCTGTCCGACATCTGAGTGGCACCTCCTGGTGTGGCCGCAGTCACGGTTGGGGGACCGTGAGGGACCTGCGGCGGAAACGCCTGGCGATCACCGAGCCTGGCGCCTGGAGCCCGTCGAAGAGGAGGGGAAGGGCGGTGATGTTGATCAGCTGTGACGGAAGACCCGCGTAATCGGGACATGTGTGATGAGTATCTAACAACCATGCCAGATAAGACGTTTGCTTATCAGGCCCCGCAAGATCGCAGGAATTGTCGGGTCCTTCGGGCGATGGGTAGGGGTTTGTCCGGTGGGCAGGGGTACATGTCCTGCTCGACGATGGCGAACAGGTCGACATCGAGAGCCTGGGCCGCTGCAAGGACCGGCTCCAGGGCGGGCACCCCGGTGGGCGGTTCGCACATCACGCCGCGCGCCACCGCGGGGCCGAAGGGCAGGTCCTCCGCGACGACGCCGGCCAGCACCGCCGGGTCGACCTGCTTGAGGTGGAGGTAGCCGAGCCGTTCGCCGTAGGTCTCGATCAGCTTGACGCTGTCGCCGCCGCAGTAGGCGTAGTGCCCGGTGTCCAGGCAGAGCGAGACCAGTTCGGGATCGGTGCCGTCGAGGAACCGGGCGACGTTCTCCTCGCCGTCGACGTGGGTGTCCGCGTGCGGGTGGACCACGATCCGCAGCCCGTACCGCTCGCGCACCTCGCGGCCCAGCCGTTCCGTCTGGCCGGTCAGGTCCCGCCACTGCGCGGCGGTCAAGGTGCTGTCCTCCAACACCTCGCCCGTCTTGTCGTCACGCCAGAAGGCCGGGATCACGACGAGGTGGCGGGCGCCCATGTCCCGGGTGAGCGCCGCGATGGCCGAGACGTGCTCCCAGGTGCGGTCCCAGACCGCGGGGCCGTGGTGCAGCCCGGTGAAGACCGTGCCCGCGGAGACCTTCAGCCCGCGGCGTCCGGTCTCCGCGCCGAGCACGGCGGGGTCGCTGGGCAGATATCCGTACGGGCCGAGTTCGATCCACTCGTACCCCGCGTCGGCGACCTCGTCGAGGAAGCGCTGCCAGGGGACCTGCTCGGGGTCGTCGGCGAACCACACCCCCCAGGAGTCGGGAGCCGAGCCGACCCGGATGCGGCTGAGGGAAGCGGCGGGGGACGGGGCGCGGAGCGTCATACCGTCGAGCTTTCCGGCCGGTTCGGAAGGGTGTCAAGCCTTCGTCCGAATGTCAGGACAAAATGTTGACAGGCTCCGGGAAAGCCAATAGACCTGGTGGGAGCCCCGCGCCGAACCGAAGGACCGAAGGGACGCGCATGCCTCAGCCGTACGACCCCCAGCCGTACGACGTGATCACCATGGGCCGGATCGGGGTCGACCTGTATCCGCTGCGGACCGGGGTCCCGCTGGCGCAGGTCGACGTCTTCGGGAAGTTCCTCGGCGGCTCGGCCAGCAACGTCGCCGTCGGCGCCGCCCGCCTCGGCCGCCGCACCGCGGTCGTCACCCGCACCGGAGCGGACCCCTTCGGCGACTACCTCCACCAGGCGCTGCGCGAGTTCGACGTGGACGACCGCTGGGTGACTCCGGTGGCCGAGCACCCCACCCCGGTCACCTTCTGCGAGATCTTCCCCCCGGACGACTTCCCCCTCTACTTCTACCGTCGGCCCAAGGCGCCCGACCTGGAGATCCGCGCCGACGAGTTGGACCTGGACGCGATCGCCCGGGCCCGGGTCTTCTGGATGACCGGCACCGGGCTGTGCGCCGAGCCCAGCCGCGGTGCCACCCAGACCGCACTCGCCCACCGGAACCGCGCCGGCGCCACCGTCTTCGACCTCGACTGGCGGCCGATGTTCTGGCGCGACCCCGAGGCGGCCCGCCCCTACTACCGGGAGGCGCTGCGCTTCGCCACCGTGGCCGTCGGCAACCTCGACGAGTGCGAGATCGCCACGGGGGAGCGCGCCCCCGAAGCCGCCGCCCGTGCGCTGCTGGCCGCCGGCGTCGAACTCGCCGTCGTCAAGCAGGGCCCCGAGGGGGTGCTCGCGCTCCACCGCGACGGCGCCCGCGCCCAGGTCCCGCCCGTCCCCGTCGAGGTCGTCAACGGCCTCGGAGCGGGCGACGCGTTCGGCGGCGCGCTCTGCCACGGGCTGCTCGCCGGCTGGCCGCTGGAGCGCGTGATGCGGTACGCGAACGCGGCCGGGGCCATCGTCGCGGCCCGCCTCGCCTGTTCCAGCGCCATGCCGTACCCGCAGGAGGTCGAGCAGGTCCTCGCGGGCGGCCCGGTCCCACCGTCCCCCACGCCCCCACCAGCCGCACCCGACCCCCGTACCGACTCCGCAGCCGCCCAGACCGCGGCCCAGAGCACCCCCGGAGCCCTGTCGTGAGCCGCGTCTCCATCGGCGACCTCGTCGGGATCCGCACCCGCCACCCCGAAGCCGTCGCCGAGGCGGCGCAGCGCCGTCGCCGACGATCCCGACTGGTCGGCGAGAGCGGACGGTTGATGATCGTCGCGGCCGACCACCCCGCCCGCGGCGCGCTCGCCGTCGGCGACCGCCGCCTCGCCATGGCCAACCGTCTCGACCTGCTCGAACGACTCTGCCTCGCACTGTCCCGCCCCGGCGTCGACGGCGTCCTCGCCACCGCCGACATCCTCGACGACCTGCTCCTGCTCGGCGCGCTCGACGAGAAGGTCGTCGTCGGCTCCATGAACCGCGGGGGGCTCGCCGGCGCCGCCTTCGAACTCGACGACCGCTTCACCGGGCACCGCGCCCAGGACCTGGCCCGACTCGGTTTCGACGCGGGCAAACTGCTGCTGCGCATCGACTACCAGGACCCCGGCTCCCTCGACACCCTGCACGCCACCGCCCGCGCCGTCGACGACATGGCGGAGCGCCGACTGCCCGTCTTCGTCGAACCGTTCATCTGCCACCGGGTGGACGGCCGGCTGCGCACCGACCTGAGTGCCGAGGCCGTCACCCGTTCCATAGCCATCGCGTCCGGGCTCGCCGGCACTTCCGCGTACACCTGGTTGAAGGTCCCGGTCACGGACGACCCGGGCGACATGGCGGCGGTGATGCAGACGTCCACGCTGCCCGCGGTGATCCTCGGCGGCGAGATCGGCGACGACCAGGACGGCGCGTACGAGAAGTGGCACGCGGCACTCCAACTGCCGACGGTGCAGGGGCTGGTGGTGGGACGCTCGTTGCTCTACCCGGTGGACGGGGACGTCGCCAAGGCCGTCGACACCGCGGTAGGACTGCTGTAGGGCTTGCCCGGGCGCTCGGGTGCCAGGGCTCCGAGCCCCCGGGCTCGGGATGTCGGGCCCGGACCCTCGGGCTCCAGGGCCCGTTGTCAGTGCGATGAGGGAAAGTAGGGGAGAACGATGGGCACGCAGGACGACGCACCGGCCCGACGGTCGTACGTGCCGGCGGGCAGCGCCGCCGACGGTCCGTACGCCCTGCGGATCGACCCCGAGCACGCCGGCTGGGGGTACGCCGCAGTCCGCGTGCTGGAGCTCGCCCCCGGGGCGGTGCACCGCTTCGCCACCGGCGACAGCGAGTGGATCGTCCTTCCGCTCCAGGGCGGATGCACCGTCGAGGTCGACGGCGAGTTCTTCGAATTGCTGGGCAGGGAAAGCGTCTTCAGCGGGGTCTCCGACTTCGCCTACGTCCCCCGCGATGCCCACACACAGATCGCCTCCGGTGCGGGAGGCCGCTTCGCGCTGGCAGGAGCGAAGTGCGAGCGCCGACTCCCCGCTCGCTACGGCCCCGCGCCGGAGGTACCGGTCGAACTGCGCGGCTCCGGCACGTGCTCGCGCCAGGTGAACAACTTCGCCGCCGCCGACACGTTCGACTGCGACCGGCTGATCGCGGTGGAGGTGCTGACCCCCGGCGGCAACTGGTCGTCGTACCCGCCGCACAAGCACGACGAGCACCGGCCCGGCGCCGAATCGGAGTTGGAGGAGGTCTACTACTTCGAGATCGCCGGTGACGGACTCGGCTACCACCGGGTGTCGCCGTCCCGCCCCGGCGGTACGGACGTCCTGGCCGAGGTCCGCACCGGTGACGTCGTGCTGATCCCCGACGGCTGGCACGGCCCGTCCATCGCCGCGCCCGGCCGCGACATGTACTACCTGAACGTGATGGCCGGGCCCGGCCCCGAGCGGGAGTGGCTGATCTGCGACCACCCCGACCACGGCTGGATCCGGGAGACCTGGCCGCAGCAACAGGTCGACCCCCGGCTGCCGTTGTACGGAGCCGAGCCCGCGACCCGGGCCGCCCCCACCTCAGCCCCCACGGACCAGCCCCGGACCCCGGAAGGATCACGATGACCACCCGTCGGCTCACCGTCGCCCAAGCGCTCGTCGCCTTCCTCGCCCGCCAGCACACCGAGCGCGACGGCCGCCGCCAGCGACTGATCGCGGCCACCTGGGGCATCTTCGGCCACGGCAACGTCGCCGGCATCGGCCAGGCGCTCGTGGAGTCCGGCACAGGACCCGGCGCCCCCATGCCGTACTACCAAGGGCGCAACGAACAGGCCATGGTGCACGCCGCCGTCGGCTACGCCCGCCAGTCCCGCCGCCTCTCCGCGCACGCCGTCACCACCTCCATCGGCCCCGGCGCGACGAACCTGGTCACGGGCGCCGCGCTGGCGACGATCAACCGCCTGCCGGTGCTGCTGCTCCCCGGCGACGCCTTCGCGACCCGGCCCGCCGACCCCGTGCTCCAGCAGTTGGAGACGCCGCACGCGGGCGACGTTTCCGTCAACGACGCCCTGCGCCCCGTCTCCCGCTACTTCGACCGCGTCACCCGCCCGGAAGCGCTCGTTCCGGCCGCGCTCCAGGCCATGCGCGTACTCGCCGACCCGGCCGAGACGGGCGCCGTCACCCTGGCGCTGCCGCAGGACGTCCAGGCCGAGGCGTACGACTGGCCCGAGGACTTCTTCGCCGACCGAGTCTGGCGGGTGGCCCGCTCCCGGCCGGACCGCCGCGACCTCGAATCCGCGGTGCACGCGGTGACCGCGGCCCGGCGCCCGCTGCTCGTCGCCGGCGGCGGCGTCCACCACAGCGAGGCCGAGGAGGCGCTGGCGGCGTTCGTCGACGCGACCGGCGTCCCCGTCGCGTCCACCCAGGCCGGCAAGGGCTCCCTGCCGTACGACCACCCCTGCGACGTGGGCGCGATCGGCCACACCGGCACCGCCGCCGCCAACGACCTGGCGCGCACCGCGGACCTGGTCATCGGCGTCGGCACGCGCTGGTCGGACTTCACCACCGCGTCGTCCACCCTCTTCCAGAACCCCGCAGTCCGCTTCCTGAACCTCAACGTCACCTCCTTCGACGCCCACAAGATGGCCGGGCTCTCGGTCGTCGCGGACGCCCGCGCCGCGCTCGCCGAGCTGACCGGGGACGTCGCCGCCCGGCACCCCGACTTCCGCGTCCCTAAGGCGTACGCACGGGAGTACGGTGAGGGCAAGGAGCGCTGGGAGCGCCTGGTGGACGCGGCGTACGAACCGGCCCGGCCCGGCGAAGAGGATCTGCGCCCCACCCAGGCCCAGGTGCTCGGCGCCCTGGACGCGCTGGTCACCGAGGACGACATCCTGATCAACGCGGCCGGGTCCCTCCCCGGTGACCTGCACAAGCTGTGGCGGACGCGCGGCAGCGACCAGTACCACGTCGAGTACGGCTACTCCTGCATGGGGTACGAGATCCCCGCCGCCATCGGCGTGGCGATGGCGGCTCCGGGGCGGCCCGTGTGGGCGCTGGTCGGGGACGGCACGTACCTGATGAACCCCACCGAGATCGTCACCGCCGTCCAGGAGAACATCCCGATCAAGGTGGTGATCCTGCAGAACCACGGATACGCGTCGATCGGCGGGCTGTCGGAGGCCGTCGGCGCGGAGCGCTTCGGCACGGCGTACCGACTGCGGGCCGCGGACGGGACGTACACCGGCGCACCGCTCCCGGTCGACCTCGCGGCGAACGCGGCCTCGCTCGGGCTGCGGGTGATCCGCGCCCGCACCGTCCACGACCTGCGCGAAGCGCTGGCCGAAGCGCGCTGGTCGGACGTGCCCACAGGTGTCTACGTGGAGACCGAAACGGCAGACACTGTGTCGGGCGCGCCCCCGGCGCAGGCGTGGTGGGATGTTCCCGTGGCCCAGACGGCGGACCGCCCGTCCGCGATCAAGGCCCGGGAGGAGTACGAGCGGCAGGTCGCGGCCCGGCGCCGGCATCTGTGACCCGTCGAGTCCGTTGACCCGTCGACGCGTCGGATCCGTCGGCTGCCGTCCGTCCCTCCGGTCCGCCCGTACGCGACCCGCCCGGCCCGTGTGCCGACTCTCGTGAAGGAGCCTTTCGTCATGACGAAGACCGTCAACCACTGGATCGGTGGCAAGGCCGTCGAGGGCGCGTCCGGCACCTGGGGCGAGGTCACCGACCCCGCGACCGGCGCCGTCACCACACGGGTCGCGCTGGCCTCCGCTGACGAGGTCGGGGCCGCCGTCGCCGCGGCCAAGGAGGCGTACGCGACCTGGGGAACCTCCTCGCTCGCCCAGCGCACCGCGGTCCTCTTCCGCTACCGCGCGCTGCTGGACGCCCGGCGCGACGAGATCGCCGCGCTGATCACCGCCGAGCACGGCAAGGTGCACTCCGACGCGCTCGGCGAGGTGGCGCGCGGACTGGAGATCGTCGAGCTGGCCTGTGGAATCCCCGGCCAGCTCAAGGGCGAGCTGTCGACGCAGGTATCCAACCGGGTCGACGTCGCCTCGATCCGCCAGCCGCTCGGGGTCGTCGCGGGCATCACCCCGTTCAACTTCCCGGCGATGGTGCCGATGTGGATGTTCCCGTTGGCCATCGCCTGCGGCAACACCTTCGTCCTCAAGCCGAGTGAGAAGGACCCTTCGGCGGCGAACCTGCTCGCGGAGCTGGCCGCGGAGGCGGGGCTTCCGGACGGCGTGCTGAACGTGGTGCACGGGGACAAGGTCGCCGTCGACGCCCTGCTGGCGCACCCGGACGTGGCCGCGGTCTCCTTCGTCGGCTCGACCCCTATCGCCCGCTACATCCACACCACTGCCTCGGCGAACGGCAAGCGCGTCCAGGCGCTCGGCGGTGCGAAGAACCACATGCTGGTGCTGCCCGACGCGGACCTGGACGCGGCGGCGGACGCGGCGGTCTCGGCGGCGTACGGCTCCGCGGGCGAGCGCTGCATGGCGATCTCCGCGGTGGTGGCCCTCGACTCCGTCGCCGACGAACTCGTCGAGAAGATCCGCGAGCGCGCCGAGAAGATCAAGATCGGGCCGGGCGACGACCCGGCGTCGGAGATGGGCCCGCTGATCACCAAGGCGCACCGGGACAAGGTCGCCTCCTACGTCACGGGCGCCGCGGCGCAGGGTGCCGAGGTCGTCCTCGACGGCACCGGGTACACCGTCGAGGGGCACGAGGAGGGGCACTGGATCGGGCTGTCCCTGCTCGACCGGGTCTCCACCGACTCCGACGCCTACCGCGACGAGATCTTCGGCCCGGTGCTGTGCGTGCTGCGCGCGGCGACGTACGAAGAGGGCCTGGCGCTGATCAACGCGTCCCCGTACGGCAACGGCACCGCGATCTTCACCCGGGACGGCGGCGCGGCCCGCCGCTTCCAACTGGAGGTCGAGGCGGGCATGGTCGGCGTGAACGTGCCGATTCCGGTGCCCGTCGGGTACCACTCGTTCGGTGGTTGGAAGGACTCGCTCTTCGGCGACCACCACATCTACGGCAACGACGGCGTGCACTTCTACACCCGCGGCAAGGTCGTCACCACCCGTTGGCCGGACCCCTCGGAGCCGCACGCAGGCGTCGACCTGGGCTTCCCGCGCAACCACTGACCGCGGTCGGCATCCGGCACACGGCCTCCGGGGCGCGCACGACGAGGCAGCCGGGTGGAGCGCCCGCGTACCACCGCTGGTGTACCCGGCCGGTCCGCGTACTTCCCAGGGAGGCCGCCCGGCTCCCACCACGGACAGCGCGGGGACCTCGGAGGTTCCGCTTAGGGTTTCCCCATGAAGACCCGACTTCCCCGGCCCGGTCGGCGCGGGCGATGGCTCGCGGGCGCCGCGGCGCTCGTCGCCCTCGCCGGCGCCGGCACCTGGACCGCGGTCGCCGACGACTCGGACCCGGTCGTGCACCGCGAGGACCGGACCCAACAGATGCCGGGCGCGCAGATCGACACCTCCTACTTCACCGCGGGGGACCGGGACGCGCGCCGTCCGGCCGTCCTCCTCGGCCACGGCTTCGGCGGCAGCAAGGACGACGTTCGCGCCCAGGCCGAACAACTGGCCCGGGACGGCTACGCCGTACTGACCTGGTCCGCCCGCGGCTTCGGCAAGTCCACCGGGAAGATCGGGCTCAACGACCCGGCCCACGAGATCAAGGACGTCTCCCGGCTCGTCGACTGGCTCGCCGACCGCCCCGAAGTCCTGCTGGACGCGGACGGAGACCCGCGCGTGGGCGTCGCCGGTGCCTCGTACGGCGGGGCGAGCGCACTGCTCGCCGCCGGCCACGACCAGCGCGTCGACGCCATCGCCCCGGCGATCACCTACTGGAACCTCGCCGACGCGCTCTTCCCCGACGGCGTCTTCAAGAAGCTGTGGGCCGGCATCTTCTTCTCCACCGGGTCCTTCGAAGCGCCCGACGGGGCCTCTCCCTCGACCCCGCCGGCGACCGAACCCGCTCGGCCCCCGGGCGCGGGCTCCGGCACCACCGCCCCCGGCACGGCCGCCGAACCGGGCGGGCGCGGCGCCTGCGGGCGGTTCCAACCCGAGATCTGCGCCCTGTACGAACGGGTCGCCACCAGCGGCAAGCCCGACGCCGCCGCCCGTGAACTGCTGGCGGCCCGCAGCCCGTCCGCCGTCGGCGACCGCATCAAGGTGCCCACCCTGATCGTGCAGGGGCAGTCGGACTCCCTCTTCCCCCTCGGCCACGCCGACGCCATGGCCGAACGGATCAGGGCCAACGGCGCCCCCGTCGCCGTCGACTGGATCGCCGGCGGTCACGACGGCGGCGACAGCGAGGGCGACCGCGTCGAAAAGCGCGTCACCGACTGGTTCGACCGCCATCTCAAGCGCGACGAGAGCGCCGGAACGGGCCCGGCCTTCCGGGTCAGCCGCACCGGAGGAATCGACTCCACCGACGGCCAGGCGCTGCTGCGCGGCGCGACCGCCGCCCGCTACCCCGGCCTGCGCAACGGCCCCGAGCCCATCGCGCTCTCCGGCCCGCCGCAGACCTTCGCCAACCCGGCCGGCGCCAGTCCGCCGGCGCTCTCGGCCGTCCCCGGCCTCAGTGGCGGGCTCGGCCAGCTCTCCTCCGTCGGCGTCGGCTTCTCCCTCGACTTCCCCGGCCAACACGCCCGCTTCGACTCCGCACCGCTGACCCGGACGCTCCAGATCACCGGCGCACCGACCGTCCGCGTCAAGGTCACCTCCTCGACGGGCCAGGCCGTCCTCTTCGCGAAGGTGTACGACGTCGGGCCCGACGGCCGCACCCAGGTCCTGCCCTCCCAACTCGTCGCCCCCGTCCTGGTCGAGGACGCCACCAAGGGCAAGGAGGTCGAGCTGACCCTGCCCGCCGTGGACCACCAGGTCGACGCCGGCCACCGGCTGCGGCTGGTGCTCTCCGCCACCGACCTCGGCTACGCCTCCCCGACGGCCCCCGCCACCTACACCGTCGCCCTCGCCGGCAGCGCCGGAACCGGAGCCGGTACAGGCGACGGCGCGAAGGCGACGAACGCGGCCGCGAACTCCGCGGTGCTGAGCGTCCCCACGGCCCCGGCCGTGCAGACCCAGGCCGCCGGGCTGCCCTGGTGGACCTGGGCCCTGCCGAGCGCCGCCGCGCTGATCGCCGCCGCCTTGCTGCTGACCGCCCGCCGACGGGCCATCGCCCCGGCGCCCGACCTCGAACTCGCCGACGTCCCGCTGGAGATCACCGGCCTCACCAAGCGGTACGCCAAGTCCAGCGACCGCTACGCCGTGCGGGAGCTGTCCTTCCGCGTGGAGAAGGGCCAGGTACTCGGACTGCTCGGCCCCAACGGCGCCGGCAAGACCACCACCCTGCGGATGCTGATGGGCCTCATCCGGCCCGACGAGGGCGAGATCCGGGTCTTCGGTCACGCCATCCGACCCGGCGCGCCCGTCCTCTCCCGCGTCGGCGCATTCGTCGAGGGCGCCGGTTTCCTTCCGCACCTGTCGGGGCGGGAGAACCTGGAGCTGTACTGGCGCGCGACCGGACGGCCCGCCGAGGACGCCCACATCGACGAGGCGCTGGAGATCGCCGGCCTCGGCGAAGCGCTCGCCCGTGCCGTGCGCACCTACTCCCAGGGCATGCGCCAGCGACTGGCCATCGCCCAGGCCATGCTGGGCCTGCCGGACCTGTTGATCCTCGACGAGCCGACGAACGGACTCGACCCGCCGCAGATCCGCGAGATGCGGGACGTGATGATCCAGTACGCGGCCGGTGGCCGCACGGTGATCGTCTCCAGTCACCTCCTTTCCGAGGTCGAACAGTCCTGCACGCACCTCGTGGTCATGGACCGCGGCCGGCTGGTGCAGGCGGGTCCGGTCGCGGAGATCACCGGCGAGAGCGACACCCTGCTCGTCACCACCGCGGGCGAGGTGTCCGACCCGCTGGTGGAGAAGATCGACGCCCTGCCCGGGGTCCGCTCCGCGGTGCGCGTCGACGAGGGGCTGCTGGTCCGCCTCGACGGCGTCACCTCCACCGCGCTGATCGGTGAACTCGTCCGGCTGGACGTGCCGCTCACCGGAGTCGGTCCCCACCGTCGTCTGGAGGACGCCTTCCTCACCCTGATCGGAGGTTCCGCATGAGCGGGCTGGCCCAGCACCCCGTGTCGGCGCCCGGCTACCGGGCACGACGCACCCTGCCGGTGCGCGTCGAGGCCGTACGGCAGCTCAAGCGCCGTCGGACGATGGTGATGGCCGCCGTCCTCGGTGCGCTGCCGTTGGTCCTCATCGTCGCCTTCGCCATCGGTACCCCCGGTGGCGAGGGGAACGACCGGATCACCCTCATGGACACCGCCACCGCATCGGCCGCGAACTTCGCCGCGACGTGCCTCTTCGTCTCCGCGGGCTTCCTGCTGGTGGTGCCGGTCGCGCTGTTCCACGGGGACACCGTCGCTTCCGAGGCCAACTGGTCCTCCCTCCGCTATCTCCTGGCCGCACCCGTCCCCCGGGCACGGCTGCTGTGGTCGAAGCTGGTCGTGGCGCTCGGCTTCAGCGCCGCCGCGATGGTGCTGCTGCCGCTGGTCGCCCTGGTCGCGGGCACCTTCGCCTACGGTTGGGGGCCGCTGAAGCTGCCCACCGGCGGCTCCCTCGCCACTGCCGAGACGCTGCCGAGGATCGGGATCGTCCTCCTCTTCATCTTCGTCTCCCAACTGGTCACCGCGGGGCTCGCCTTCTGGCTCTCCACCAAGACCGACGCCCCGCTGGGAGCGGTCGGCGGCGCGGTCGGACTGACGATCGTCGGCAACGTCCTGGACGCGGTCACCGCCCTCGGGGCGTGGCGCGAGGTGCTGCCTGCGCACTGGCAGTTCGCCTGGATAGACGCGCTCCAACCACAGCTGGAGTGGAGCGGCATGGCCAAGGGCGCCGCGGTGTCGATCTCCTACGCCCTGGTGCTCTTCGCCCTCGCCTTCCGCACCTTCGCCCGTAAGGACGTCGTGTCGTAGGGGGCGCCTTCCTCAGGGCCCGCCAGGCAGGCGGGACCGTGAGGACACTCCGTGGGTCCCCATCCGGAACAGAGGGTTAGACCCAGCCGCGTCGAGCCGCTTCCACTCCCGCCCGGAAGCGGCTCGACGTGCCGAGGACGTTCATCAGCTCGCCCACCCGACGGCTGTAGGTCCGTCCGGACATGTTGAGCCGGGCCGCGGCCGCGTCGTCCGTGAGGCCGGCGAGTATTGCCTCAAGCACGGGCCGCAGATGGGCGGGCGCACCCGGGGGGCGCGGCTGCCGGGAAGGGTCGTCGCCCGCCTCCCACCACGCCTGGTGCGTACGGACCAGGGCCTGGACGAGGACCGGATCGCGGATCAGCAGAACGCCGTTGTCATGCAGGTCGAGATCGAGCGGGACCGCGGCGACCGCGCGGTCGGCGACGATTATCGAGAACGGGATCGAGTCCGTCACCCGGGTCTCGACGGGGCAGCGGCCCGCCTCACGGAGCTGCGACAGCACGTGTCGAGGGGCGATCCGTCGCACCAGGGCGGGCCGGGACGCGGACCGGCACCCAGTCGTGTCGCCCTGTCCGGCAAGTCTGAGGAACGGCTCGGGCGCGCCCTCGCCGTCCTGACGCACCGGGTCGTCGAAGCTCAGCAACTCCCGGCGGGCCGAATGCACCAGGCCCGCGAGGGTCGTCCGCACTCGGGTGACACCGAGAATGCGGGTGACGCCCCGCGCCTGCTGTATCTGCTGCACCTGCTGCCTCGACAGCCCGGACGACTCCCGCCGGACAGGCCCCGACAACACCTTCCGTCCGAGCACGGAACTCGGAACCACCGCCACCGACATGGCACATCATCCCCCGCCATTCCTTGCCGGCCACACGGTCGTCCCCTCGAAACCGTGGGCAACTCCATGTATGCACACGGCCGCGCAACGTGACAAGAGCCTGATCGGAGTGTGGCGAGTCCTTGCCACTCGCGTTGGTTGACGACTCCGGCGGGACACGCTTGTTACAGCAAGTGAAGTCGAAGTCACCGAGTGAAGGGGGATTCACCATGTTTCGACGCATCACCGCCATCGCCCTGTCCGCAGCCGCCGCCGTGCCGCTGTTGGCAATGGGCCCGTCCGCCCAAGCAGCGGAAGCCGCGCCAGTGCCCGCCCTGCTCAGTTGTCGCACCAGCACCGACGGGTGGACGGGGCGGGCCGACTGCCACAATCCCAGTAACCAGGTGGTGGCCTTCCGGGCGGTCGTCGTATGCGGCTGGTGGCCCGATGCCTACGGCGCGTGGATCACGCTCAGGCCCGGACAGTCCGGCTGGTCCTCCGCGAAGTGCGGCGGAGGCACCGGAGTCGGGAGCGTGAGCTGGCAGGAAGGCTGACTCAGCCGCGCGCCGTGGTGACGGTGAAGAGCCCCACCGACTCCCGGCGGCTGGCGACCTCGGCGAAACCGGCGTCGCGGGCCCAGCGCTCGGCCTGCTCGACCGGGCGGCACTTCATCACCCAGGGCACGCCCTCGCGGTTGGGGAGCACGTTCGCGATGAACTCCAATTGGGGATGCCGGGTCTGGGTGGTGAAGACCAGGACGCCGCCCGGCGCGAGCAGACCGCGCAGCCGCTCGACGGAGGCCGCGATCGCATCGTCTTCCAGGAGCAGTTCGTAGAGACCGGAGACGACGATCACGTCCGGTGCGCCGTCGGCGGGCGGCTGCGGGGCGAGGGCGTCGCCGTGGGCGAAGGTGATGCCGACCAGTCCGCGCTGGGCGGCCTGGCGTTCGCCCTGGGAGAGCCCGGCGCGGTCGAGGTCCCGGCACTCGACCCGTAGGGCGCCCGCGGGGTGCTCCGCCACGAGGTCCTGGAGGTAGCGGCCGGGCCCCGAGGCGACGTCCAGGACGGTGGCCCGGCCGCCCCGCTCGGCGATCTCCTTGCGAAGCACGTCCTTGAGGAGTTCACGGCGGGCGCGGATGGCCCGCCAGCCAACGGCGTTGAGATAGCAACGGTCGATGACACGACCGATGCCGAGACTGCCCTGCGCCTTGTTGACGTAGACGTGGTCGAGCATCGATCCGCTGTCGAAGCCGTGTCGGTAGCCGATGCGGACGCCTTCGCTGAGCCGCCCCACCGTGCCCAGCAGCAGCCGCATCGCAGCCCACTGCGCCTTCTTGAGGCCCTTGGTCCTGGTCATGGAGACAGCTTGGCGGTGCGGTGGGCGGCCGGGCATCCGTGTGACTACTCGCCCCATGAGTAGGCGTTCATGAAGATGCCTGAGTATGAGTGCGGGCACCCCGACATGAAGTTGTTGTGTGCAGGGGACAGCTTCTGCGAACCGAAACGGTGCGACGTCCGTTGTGGTTCATGAGTCCGCGCGGACGTTAGGGACGCGCCGGGAGTGGAAGGACGGTGGGGAGGTTGGTGATCTCCGAGCCCCTGTCGGAGTCCGAGCCCGTGTCCGGGGCCGCAGCCGAGGCCGCCGGCGTAACCGCGCCGAAGGGCCGAATGGCCTCGTCAGGGCTGCGGCGGCTGCCGCTGCGGCAGTTGATGTGCGTGGTGCCGTTCGCGCTGCTGGCGTACTGGGCCGTGGAGAACTGGTCGGTCGTCTCCTCGGGCGTCGGGCTTCTCAAGGACGCGCACTCCGGTTGGCTCGTTCTGGGCGGCATCGTGACGGGGCTGTGGTCGGTGGCGTCGGCCTTCGTGCGGCAGGGCACGGTCGTCGAACGACTGCCCGCGGGACGGCTGGTGGCCACCCAGTTCGCGGCCGGCTCGGCGAATCAGCTGTTGCCCGCAGGGATCGGGGCGCATCTGGTGACCCTGCGCTTCCTGCGGGGCTGCGGGGTGCCGCTGGACCGCTCCACCGCGGCGCTCGGGCTCTACAGCTTGGTGAAGGGGGTCGCCAGGGCAGGACTGCTGTTGTCGTTGGTGCTGGTGTTCCCCGAGGCATTGGAGTTGCCGACGTTGGTGCCGCCCGGACAGGCTGTGTTGGTGGGGGCGTTGGTGTTGGCGTTGGTGGCCGCGGCGGTCACCGTGCTGTTGCTGGTGGCGCGAAGGCTACGGAAGGGAGTGGTGCGGTTCCTGCGGACGGCGCTGCTGGACGCCCGTACGCTGCATCGGATGCCCGCGCGGACTGCGGCGCTGTGGGGCGGGGCGCTGGCTTTCCCACTGCTCCAGTCCGGGGTGTTGATATGTGTGGCGGCGGCCGTCGGTCTCGGGGTGCCCTGGCCGCACCTGGTGATCGCCTACCTCACCGCGAGCATTGCGGCCGGTTTGGTGCCCACGCCCGGTGGGATCGGCTCCGTGGAGCCGGCGTTGGCCTTCGCGCTTGTGATGGTCGGTGCGCCGCTGGTGGTGGCGACGGCCACCGTCATCGGGTTCCGCTTCCTGACGGTGTGGCTGCCGTTGCTGCCGGGCGTCGCGGTGCTGGCGCTGTTGGTGCGACGACGGGTGTTGTGAGCCGTTCGGCGCGGGGGTGGGACACGGGGGTGGTGACCCGGCGGAGCGGCGCGGGCAGCGGCTCGCCGTCAGCGCGGCCCGCGGCCCTGCGGGCCGGGCGGATGCCCCGGCCCGCAGCGACAGCCCCCGTGGTGGGGGAGGCGGCGGTCAGCGCGGGACCAACGGGCGCACCTCCTCGGCGGTGAACCGCAGGAAGCCCTCGGGGTCGGGTTCGTCGGCCGTCGGCTGGAGGACGACCGTGTCCGCGCCGGCGTCCGCGAGGCGTTGGACCGCCTCGGCTACGGCCTCGGCGTCACCGGCGACTCCGAGGCCGGTGGGGTCGACGCCCCAGCGGTCCAGTTCGGCCCGGAGTCGGTCGGCCGCGCCGGGGCCGGTGGCCGCGTGGAGGTAGATCACCACCGGGTGGTGTTCGGTGCTCGGGCGGTCCGCCGCTGCGCGGCCCTCCGCGATCAGCGCCCGGGCCCGGCGCAGCCCGTCGGGGGAGACGCTGGCGTCGAGCACGGTGCCGTCGGCCGCCTCGCCCGTCAGCTGCACCGTGCGGGGGCCGAGCGCGCCGGCGTACACGGGCGGGGCGCTGGTGGGCGGCCAGTCGAGGGCGACGTCGTCGAGTGAGACGTATCGGCCGCGGGTGGTGACCCGTTCGCCGCGAAGGAGGGCGCGCAGGGCGTCCAGGTATTCGTGGAGCAGGGTGAGCGGGGAGTCCACACGTGCGCCGACCTGGCCCATCCACGACTGGAGGCCGTGGCCGACGCCGAGGACCAGCCGCCCGGGGAAGAGGCGGTCCAGAGTGGCGACTTCCATGGCGGTCAGCGCGACGTTGCGCAGCGGGACGGGGAGCAGCCCGATGCCCACGCGTAGGCGTTCGGTCCAGGCCAGGGCGGCGGAGGCGGTCGCGATGCCGCTCTCCAGGAAGCAGTCTTCCCAGAGCCACAGTTCGTCGAGCCCGGCCGCGTCGGCGGCCTGGGCGAGGGGCCGGAGGCGTTCCGGAGGGAGCTGGGGGCGAAACACGGCGCCGAGTACGGTCATGGCCCCTTCCTACCGGTGGCCTCCCGCCGGGACAACGGCGTACGGCCCGCCGTGCCCGTCCGGCGCA
The DNA here is from genome assembly GCF_044328175.1 of Streptomyces sp. NPDC017979. Lineage (NCBI taxonomy): Bacteria > Bacillati > Actinomycetota > Actinomycetes > Kitasatosporales > Streptomycetaceae > Streptomyces > Streptomyces sp. NPDC017979. The sequence continues at coordinate 81,302 of NZ_JBIRGU010000003.1, forward strand.
CCGGGCCCCTCGGCGCACCCGGTCCCTCGCTGCCTCGGTGGCCCGTGCCCGGCGCCCGCGACACCCGGCACCATCCCGTAACCCGTAACCCGTAACCCGTAACCCGTAACCCGTAACCCGTAACCCTTAATGCCTGCGCAGCCGCGGGGGGTGATCGTGAGCTGCGGTGATGGCGGGCAAAAGCCCGCACTTTGCCTTCTCTTGAAACTTCGGGGGCGTCGAGCCGTACTTCCCGTCGACCACCTCAGTCCCACTGGTCCCAGGAAGAAGGTGAGGGAGCTTGTCCTTCCGGTCCGTCCTCGCGCACGCACTCCCCTTCGGGAAACGGCGGCGAAGCCGTCGGGGAGCAGCCGCGGCCCGCCCCGTCGACGGTGGCCCCCATACCACACCGCTCGGCACGACCACCGGCCGCACCCCCGGAACAGATCCTTCCCCTCCGGCGAAAGCCGAGCCCAGCGCAGGAAATGAGAATGCTCTCCTCTTTCACTCACCTGTTCGATCTAGGACGCAGACTCTCCGCATGAGACTGCGGAAGGCCAATCTGGTGATCACGGCGGTGGCGGCGTTCGCAGGCGCCGGCATGGTGGCGGGACGCGTGTGGATCGGTGAGTCCGATCCATTAGACCTCGGCCCCGTGGTGATCGTGCAGAACACCTACACGGACGAACCCGAAATCCCCGCCCCCCTGCCGTCGGCGACCTCACGCGGCAGGAACTCGGGCGGACGCGAGTCCTCGACCGGGCAGAACACCCGCCCGCCGTCCTCCCACGCACCGACCAAGAGACAGCCGCCCCCGGCCTCGACCAGACCCCCGGGCGGCAAGCCGGTGTCCCCGATCGCACCGCCCCGAAGCGACGACAACGGTCACGGCGGCCCCTTCCCGGGCGGTGATGACGACGACGAGGGCGCCGGCGGTGACGACGGTGACGACACACCCGACGGCACCAACGGCGGTTTCTGGAGCCAGCGGCGCTTCGCCCGCAGCGACGACGACGATGACGAAGGCGAGGACTGACCGTGCGACGGCGTACGGCCAGTGCGCGTTCCCGCATCGTCGGCTGGATGCTGCTCCTGGTGGGAGCAGCCCTCGCCGCGCCCATCGTCGGCGTCACGGTCGTCTGGCAGGCCCAACTCGACGAGAAGGTCGACGCCCGGTTGAAGTGGGAGGCGACCCGGCTGCGCACCTTCGCCCAGACCAGGGTGCAACCCGACGGCAAGCCCTACACCGACGGCGCCTCCCTGTTGGGCGAGTTCCTGCGCGAGAACATCCCCAACCGCGACGAGACGTTCTTCAGCATCGTCGACGGCCAGGCCCATCTGCGCAGCGCCTCCGAGCCGCCCATACGGCTGGACACCGATCCCGCGGTGATCAGACAACTGTCGTCGGTGAAGAGCAACACCAAGACCGCCGTCGGCTGGATCGACTCGCCCGTGGGCAAGGTGCGCTACGGCATCGTCCCGGTGAAGGTCGCCGGTGACACCCGCGACGTACGGCTGGTCGTCCTGGAGTTCCGCGACCGCCAACTCGACGAGGAGCGGGAAGTCGCCAAGATGCTCCTCGTCACCGGCTTCGGCGCGCTGGTCTGCGCCGGCCTCGCGAGTTGGCTGGTGGCCGGCCGGATCCTGGCCCCCATCAGGCTGGTGCGCCAGACGGCGGCCAGGATCGGCGAGTCGGACCTCACCCAGCGTCTCGACGTGCGCGGGGACGACGACGTCGCCGCGCTCGCGCACACCTTCAACAACATGCTCGACCGGTTGGAGCGGGCCTTCACCACCCAGCGCAGGTTCCTCGACGAGGTGGGCCACGAACTGCGCACCCCCATCACCGTCGTGCGCGGACACCTGGAGCTGATGGAGAACGGCGCCGGCGACTGGGCCATGGAGTGGGACGTCACCCGGGCCCTGGTGGTCGACGAACTCGACCGGATGAGTCGCATCGTCGACGACCTGCTGCTCCTGGCCAAGGCCGAGCGCCCGGACTTCCTGACGGTCGGGGAGACCAACCTGACCGATCTGATCGTGGACGTCGTCGCCAAGGCGCGGGCGCTGGGCGACCGCCACTGGCGGGTCGCGGCGGTCTCCGAGGCGACCGTCCTCGTCGACGGGCAGCGGCTGACCCAGGGCCTGATCCAACTGGCGGCGAACGCCGTCCGGCACACGCTCGACGGCGACCTCATCGAGATGGGGTCGGCAGTGCGCGAGGGCCGGATCCTGCTCTGGGTGCGCGACACCGGACCCGGGGTGGGCCCCGTGGACCGGGAGCGGATCTTCGGTCGGTTCGTCCAGGCCGGCCGCGTCACCTCACCAGCCCAGGCCGGCACCGGAATCGGCCTGGGGCTGGCCATCGTGCGCGAGATCGCCCAGGCGCACGGCGGCACCGCATGGGTGGAGGACGCGGAGACGGGCGGGGCCCGATTCGTACTTGACCTACCGGCGTACTTCCCTTGGCAGAGAGGACACCATGCAACGGATTCTGATAGCGGAGGACGAGGCCGGAATCGCCTCCTTCGTCGAAAAGGGCCTGCGGAGCAACGGGTTCGTGACGGCAGTCGTCAGTGACGGGCTCTCCGCCTACGAACACGCGCGGGCCGGCGACTGCGACCTGATGATCCTCGACCTCGGGCTGCCCGCGGTCGACGGACTCACCGTGCTGCGCAAGCTGCGCGAGCTGCGGGTGACGCTCCCCGTCGTCATCCTCACCGCGCGCGACAGCGTCTCGGACGTGGTCGCCGGGCTGGAGGGCGGGGCGGACGACTACATCTCCAAGCCCTTCGCCTTCGAGGAGCTGTTGGCGCGGGTGCGGCTGCGGCTGCGCGGCGAGGGCGGCCCCGAGGCGTCCGTGCTGCGCGTCGGCGACCTGGTGCTGGACCTGCGCACCCGGCGGGTGCACGTGGAGGGGCGGGTGGCCGAACTGTCGGCGCGCGAGTTCGCGTTGGCGGAGGTCTTCCTGCGCAACCCGGACCAGGTGCTGACGCGGGAGCAACTGCTCAGCCGGGTCTGGGGCTTCGACTACGACCCGGGGTCGAACATCGTGGACGTGTACGTGCGTTACCTGCGGCGCAAGCTGGGGCCCGACCGGGTGGAGACCATCCGCGGGGTCGGGTACCGGCTGCGGGCCTGAGCCGTGGCCGTACGCCCGGTCCGTCCACCGGTCGACACGTTCGGCCGTCACCGGCCACGACCGGCAGCCATGAGCACAGCAACTGAGCAGCAGTCACTGAGTAGTAGTGACAGAGCAGCAGTAGTGACAGAACAGCAGTCGCTGAGCAGCAGTAGTGACAGAACAGCAGTCACTGAGCAGCAGTAGTGACAGAGCAGTAGTAGGCACTGAGCGGTCAGCACCGCGACAACCCGCACCATCCACGGCAGCACCAGGTCGGAACCAGCCGGATTCCGACGCCCCCCGGGCGTCAGCCGCCGCGCTCCCGCCGCGCTCGTCGTACCCACGCTCGACGGACCATCTGCACGTGCCGGTTGGCCGGATCCAGTGCGGGCCCAGCCCCCGCCGCCGGACCCGGTTCAGGCCCCTTCCGGCGCTCGTGCCGACACTCCGGAACCACCCCGTCCGCCGCCGGAACGCCCCTGCGCCGCGGCAAGGGTCGGCTACCCCTCCAAGGGGCCCGACCATCTTCCTGACATCGTTGTCAAACTCTCATCCCGCTGGTGAGAACTCTCTCACCCTGATCTCACGGATGACTCATGACGTGGGCGCATGCTTCACGGCCAAGACATCCACCCCCGGATGTCTCAGCCGTCCCAGCTGCCCCGGCGAGCGTGTGCCCCCACATGCCGTGCCCGCCCCGGACGAGCGGCTGGGCTCTGCGAGGAGCGTGACATGAAGCGACTGCTCACCAATGCACGGAACTTCCGCCACCGTGTGGCCCCCGAGAGCGAGACCTTCCGCAAGTTTGCCGCCGGCCAGACGCCCGGCACCCTGTTCATCAGCTGCTCGGACTCCCGGGTGATCCCGGCCTTGATCACGGGCGCAGTCCCGGGCGAGGTCTTCGAGTTGCGCAACGCCGGCAACATCATCCCCCCTTACGTGCCGGAGCGCGAGTCCGCCGAGGCCGCCACGATCGAGTACGCCGTGGAGGTGCTCAAGGTCCGCGACATCGTGGTCTGCGGGCACTCCCACTGCGGCGCGGTCGGCGCCCTCGCCAACGACCAGGACCTGACCCAACTGCCCTGCGTGTCCCAGTGGGTGTCCCACGCCCGCCCGGCGCTGGCCCCGATGCTCGGCACGCCACCAGACGACGGGACGCTCGCCAAATTCGTCCAGCGCCACGTCGTCGCCCAGCTGGAGACCCTGCGCGACTACCCCAGCGTCCGCCTGGCGCTGGACTCCGGTCGGCTGAACCTGCACGGCTGGTACTACCGCGTCGACACGGCCGAAGTGCTGGAGCTCGACGAGATCCACGGAGTGTTCCACCGCAACTGACGCCCGGGCGAGCCCCACCCGGATCTCACACCCCCCACTCGCATCCGACCGCCGGAAGCGGCCCCTCCGGGAGCAACGCTCCCGCCCCCGGCTCCGGATGCGGCGAAAGGAACACTGTGTCTACTGAACGCACGCGCTCCGCTTTGGGGCGACACGCGCGGAGGAGTAGTGGCCGGCCCCCGGCGAGCACCTTGAAATCCCCTTCGGCACCCGGTTCCTTCGGCGCCGACTTCATGGCCTCGATCGTCGTCTTCCTCGTCGCCCTGCCCCTGTGCATCGGCGTCGCGGCTGCCTCGGGCGTCCCCGTCGCCCTCGGCATCATCACGGGCATCATCGGCGGACTCATCGTCGGGTTCCTCCCCGGCAGCAGCCTCCAGGTCAGTGGACCCGCGGCCGGACTCGCCGTGCTCTGCCTGGAGTTCGTCACCGAGCACGGTCTGGGCCTGCTCGGCCCGGTCGTGCTCGCCAGCGGCATCCTCCAGATGATCCTCGCCACGCTGAAGATGGGCCGGGTCTTCCAGTCCATCTCGCTGTCGGTGGTCCAGGGAATGCTCGCCGGCATCGGCGTACCCCTGATCCTCGGTCAGATATACGCCCTGGTGGACTCCAAGCAGCACGGCACGGCGCCCAAGAACTTCATGCACCTGCCCGACCTGGCGAAGGACGTCATCGGAGACGCCGCGAAGAGCGGTGCGCTCCTCATCGGCGCCATGGCCGTCGTCATCTGCTTCCTCTGGTACAAGGTGCCCAAGCCGCTGAACAAGGTTCCGGCGCCGCTGGTGGCCGTGATGCTCGGCTGCGTCATCGCCGCGCTGCCCGGCTTCGACGTCAAGAAGGTCGCCTTCGGCAACATGCTGGACGCGGTCAACATCCCCGGCGTCAGCGACATCTCCGGGCTCGGCGACCCCAAGGTGCTGATGATGGTGGTCACCTTCACCGTCATCGCCTCCGCGGAGAGCCTGTTCAGCGCGGCGGCCGTGGACCGGATGCACACCGGGCCGCGGACGCAGTACAACAAGGAGCTGTTCGCCCAGGGCGTCGGCAACACCGTCTCCGGTGCGCTCGGCGCCATGCCGCTGACCGCGGTCATCGTGCGCAGCGCGGCGAACGTCAACGCCGGGGCCAGGACGAAGATCTCCCGCATCCTGCACGGCGTCTGGCTCCTCGGCTTCGGCCTGCTGCTGCCCGGTCTGCTCGGACTGATCCCCATCACCGTCCTCGCGGGCGTGCTCCTGCACGCGGGCTGGAAGCTCTTCAACCCGCCGTCCTTCGTGAAGATGTGGAAGAAGGACCGCGGCGAGGGGTTCGTCATGTTCGCCACCACCGCGGTGATCGTGGGGACCAACCTCCTCGAAGGCGTCCTCTTCGGCCTCGCCGTCGCGGTCGTGCTGACCGCGCTGCGCATGTCGCACCTGACGATCCGCAAGACCACCGACGGGGACTTCGCCCGGCTGGAGATGAAGGGGAACGCGACCTTCCTGCGGCTGCCGAAGCTGATCGACGTCCTCGGATCCGTCGAGGACAAGAGCCGCATCCTCGTCGACGCACGCGGCATCCTGCACCTCGACATGGCGTGCAAGGCGCAGTTGGAGGAGTGGGCGGACCAGCGTCGCAAGGCCGGGGCCGAGGAAGTGGAGTTGCTGCTCCCGAGCCCCGCAGCCGAGCCGAAGGGCGAACCGACCACCACCGGCGCGGAGGAGACCGAGAAGGACTCCGAACACGTCCTCGTCGGAGTCGGTGCGACGACCGCAGGCCAGCACGCGACCGCCGCGGGCGACGCGCCGCGCCGCGACACGGCCGAGTTCGACCAGCCGCCGGCGGACCACGGCCACCCGCCCCAGCCGGACACCTACCGGCCGTACGTCCCCCCGGCCCAGTCGAGCTCCCAGCAGTACGGCATGGGGCAGGGGTACGCGGAAGGGTACGTGACCCACAGCACGCAGCCCGAACGGCAGAGCCAGCAGGAGTACGGACGCACCGGGCACGTCCCCCAGCAGCCGCCGTCCCAGGGGCACGTCCCCCACCAGAGCCACGGGCCGCACCAGCCGCCGCAGCAGCACGACCCGCACCAGCACCACCAGCGGTACGTGCCGCCGCAGCCGAACCAGCGGTCTGCGCACGACGACGCCCGCCCGCCCCGAGGCGCGCACGGCCCCGGCCCGCACGACCGCCGTCGACCGGGCGACCCGCCCAACCACTGGGGGCCGGAGGACGACAGGGCCGTGCAGGCGTACGGCGAAGGGAACTGGCGATGAAACGCCCCCTCAAGACGGCCCTGGCCGACGCCTTACACCTGTGCGACCACGAGGTCCCGCCGCAGTGTCCCTCCGAGCAGTGCGCACTGCGCCAGGAGCACGACGAGCGGGTGCCGGACCGCGCGGCGGTCGACCGGCGCGAGGCCGACGGCCACGGCCAGGGCATGGGCCACCGGATGGACTACCGGTCGGCCGCCGACCCACCCGGAGAGGACACCCTGTTCCTGTTCCTGAAGTCGCTGCACCAGTTCCTGACGGCGCCCCAGGACCCGGTGGCGCACGCCGCGGAACGGGCCGACGAGCGAGCCAGATCGGCCGCCGCCCGCCGCGACGGCAAGGCGGACGGCGACCACCAGCACTAGGTCGGCCGACGTCCCGGTCGACGAACCCGTCGACCGTCAGGCCGGCCATCCGAGCCGGTGCGCGGAGGTCCTTGACCCCCCGGACGGCCCTGGACGTCCGCGCACCCCGATCGTCGCCCACGGGACTCCATCCCCAGGACCGTGGGCGACACGCAGGGCCTTTAGCGGCAACGCTTCCCCCACTGGGCCCTAGAGGGCTCCCTTCCCTGTTCCCCGTGCAGGGAAGGGAGCCTTCCGACTTCTCGGCCCCGCTCGTACGGTCACGGCTTGCGCGTACGGGTCAGATACAGCGTCACGCCGGCGACCAGCGCCACCGCCGAACCGCCGATCTCGACCGCGGTGCGCACCCAGCCGTCGAGGACGAAGTCGTTCACGAGGCTGACGGCGAGCCCGGCGGAGACCAGGAACCAGAGCACGGGCTTCATCAGGGGCCTTCCTGCGGACGGTGTGCGCGGTGCGAGCGGGTGCATGCAGTGTGCGCGGTGCCTGATCAACGATGCCTGCGGGCCCGCCGCCGATGCCAGGGGGGCCGCACCCCGAACCAAGGTGGAGCCCGCACCACCACCCCCGCATCCGTCCCGCCCGCCCCCGCACCATCCCCGTCCCCGCACCCGCCCCGCCCCCCGACGGGTCGTTTAACCTGGTCGGCGTGGAAGAGACGGTGGGCCGGGCGTTCCGGGCGACGGTCCGGCTGGGCAAGACCGTCGGCCTGTCCTTCGCCACGCTCCTCTACCTCCCCGTCCTCGTCTTCACCGTCGTCGCCACGGCCCTGGTGGTCGGTGCCGCCGCCCTGCCCGAGACCGTGCTCCTCCAGCGGCGCATCGCCGGCGTCAAACGGCGCATGGTGGCCGAGGCGACCGGCGAACCCGTCGACGAGGCGTACCCGCCGCTGACCGGCGCCCTCCCCGCCCGGCTGCGCACCGCGCTCAAGGACCCCGGCACCTACCGCGACCTGAGCTGGCTCGCCCTCCACGCCGTCTTCGGCTGGGCGGTGTTCCTCGTGCTGATCGTGCTCTGGTACTTCGGCCTGATGCTCGACGGCTTCTGGAGCGGCACCCTGGGCCGCCGCCCGTTCGTGCTGCCGCTGATCGAACGCCTCGACGCCTTCGACGCCTCCTGGTCCCGCGCCTTCCTGGCGCCGTCGCCCGAGGCGCGCCGCGCCGCCGAACTCGCCCGCCGCGTCGAGCAGCTGACCGAGACGCGCGCCGGTGCCGTCGCCGCGCACGGCGCCGAACTGCGCCGCATCGAGCGGGACCTGCACGACGGCACCCAGGCCCGCCTCGTCGCGCTGTCCATGCGGGTCGGCATGGCCCGGCGCGCGTACGACAGCGATCCCGAACTGGCCCGCCGGCTGCTGGACGACGCGCAGGACCAGGCCGAAGAGGCGCTGACGGAGTTGCGGCACGTGGTCCGCGGCATCCATCCGCCGATCCTCACCGACCGCGGGCTGGTCGGCGCGGTCCGCGCCCTCGCGGCCGGCAGCGGCCTCGACGTGACCGTCACGGACGAGGGCCTGGAGACGCCGGCGGACGCGTCGAACGCCGGCCGGGCCGGCGCCCGCGCCCCCGCCGCCGTCGAAGCCGCCGCGTACTTCGTCGTCGCCGAGGCCCTCACCAACGCCGCCAAGCACAGCGGTTCGCCAGGTGCGACCGTGCGGCTCGCCCGTACGCCCCGCGGCCTGACCGTCCTGGTGCGGGACGAGGGCCGCGGCGGCGCCGACGAACGCGGCGGCAGCGGGCTGGTCGGCATCCGCCGCCGGGTCGCCGCGCTCGACGGGACCGTGGACGTTGCCAGCCCCGCCGGGGGGCCGACCGTGATCGAAGTGGAGCTGCCGTGCGTGTGGTGATCGCCGAGGACAACGCCCTCCTGCGGGAGGGCCTCGTCCTGCTGCTGACGTCGGCGGGCCACGAGGTGGTCGCGGTCGCGTCCACCGGCCCGGAGGTCCTGCCCGCACTCCTCGAACACCGCCCGGACGTCGCCGTCCTGGACGTGCGGATGCCGCCGGGCTTCCGCGACGAGGGGCTGCGCGCCGCGCTGGAGGCCCGCCGGGAGGTCCGCGGCCTGCCCGTCCTCGTGCTGTCGCAGTACGTGGAGGAGACGTACGCCGCCGAACTCCTCGGGGACGACGTCGCCGGCGTCGGCTACCTGCTGAAGGACAGGGTCGGTCGGGTGGACGAGTTCCTCGACGCCCTCGAACGGGTCGCGGCCGGCGGCATGGCCCTCGACCCCGAGGTCGTCACGGAGCTGATGTCGCGCCGCCGCGACGACCCGGTCGACCTGCTCACCCCGCGCGAGCGCGAGGTGCTGCACCTGATGGCCGAGGGTCGGGACAACACCACCATCGCGACCGCCCTCAGCGTCACCGAGCGCTCCGTGAGCAAGCACATCGGCAACGTCTTCCTGAAGCTCGGCCTGCCGCCGCAGAGCGACAGCGGACACCGGCGGGTGCTGGCGGTCCTGACGTATCTGAACTCGCCGTCCACCAAGAGTTGACGCGCGACGCACGAAAGCGCCGGGCCGCCCCCGCACAGCGGGGGCGGCCCGGCGCTTTCGCGCGTCCGTCCTCAGTCGCGGGTGCCGGCCGCCTCCACCGGCGCCCGCCGCAGCGCCGAACGCGTCGGCAGGCTGATCGACAGCCAGCCCAGCACCGCCACGAACCCGCCGATCGCCACCCACACCAGCGGCGGCACGTACGGCAGCGGCTGCTCCGTCAACGCGAGGCTGACGCCCACCATCGGCGGCACCGCGATCAGCGCGCCCACCGCGAGGGCCGTGGCCACCACGACCCAGGACTCCATGAACATCATCCGGCGCGTCTGCCGGGCCGTCGTCCCGATCAGCCGGAGCATCGCGAACTCCCGGCTCCGGGCCGTCGTCGCCATCACCAGCGTGTTGACGACCGCGATCAGCACGTACAGCAGCAGCACCGCGTTGGCGATCAGATTCGTCATCGACTGCTCGTTCTGCGCGTCCTCCTGCGCCGCCGCGAAGTCGTCGGGCTGCTCCACCCGGAGCGTCGGGGTGCCGGCCGCGAGTTCGTCGAGCGCGTCGGACACGGCGGAGCGCTCCCCGTCCGCGGCCACCAGCAGCGCCGCGTCCAGACCGTCCGTGGTGTGCCGCGTCAGCAGGTCGTGGGGGAGGGTCACGTCGCCGAAGCCGAGCCCCTTCCCGTACACCGCCACCACCCGGAGCTTCTTGGGCGTGCCGTCGCCGAGGTGCACGTCCGCGGTGTCGCCGACGTCGAGACCGGTGGTGCCGGCGGCGATCCGGCTCAGCGCGATCGTGTCACCGGTCAGCCGCGCGAGTCCGCCCTCCCGCACGTCGAGGTCGAGGGTGCGGTCCAGGTCCGCCGGGTCGAGCCCCTGCGCGCCGAACTGCTTGGTCACCACCTGGTCGATCTCCTGGTAGTCCAGCATCACCTGGGAGCGCGCCACCGGGGTCGCGGCGGCGACGCCGGGGATCGCGCGCACCTCGTCCACCAACTCCGGCGACAGGCCCGGCCCCGCCGGAGTGAGCACCCAGTCCGCCACCACACCGTCCGTGACCTGCTCCTTCGCCTCCGCCTGGGTGGTGGTCAGGATGGACACCTGGAGCAGCGCCATCGCCGCGCCCAGCGCCAGCGGCACGACCGCGCCGCTCAACCGACGGGTGTTCGCGGTGCTGTTGGCGGCGGCCAGGTAGCCGCTCACCCGCGACCTGGCCAGCAGCGGACCCATCAGCCGCGCCGCCGCCCGCACCAGCACCGGGCCGATCAGACCGCTGCCGATCATCAGCACCATCAGGGCGCTCGCCGCACCGGCGATCGCCAACTCGCCGGGCACCAGCACCGGGACCACGATCGCCACCACCAGACCGAGCCCGATCAGCACCAGCCCGGAGATCCAGCGGCCCCGGCCCAGCTCCGGCGCCTCCACCAAGGACTCGCCCAGCGCCTCCACCGGCTTGATGCGGGCCACCCGGCGCGCCGCGACGTACCCCGCGAGCCGGGCGCCGAGCACGCACAGCACCACGGACGCCACCGCCGGCAGCGGGTTGTACGACAGCGCGAAGTCCGCCGGCAGCGCGCCGGCCTCGGCGTACGCCCCGCGCAGCCAGCCGGCGACGGCGAAGCCGAGACCGCTGCCCAGCGTCGCGCCCACCACCGACACCAGCCACGTCTCGCTGCCGATCATCTTGTGCACCTGGCGGGGCGTCGCGGCGACGGCCCGCAGCATCGCCAGCTCCCGGCGCCGCTGCTGCACGCCGAGCCCCAGCGTGGACGCGATCACGAAGATGACGACGCCGAGCGCGGTGCCGCCGAACGCGGCGGACAGCCCGACCAGGAAGCCGCGGGACTGCCCCACGTCCAAGAACTCCAGGTCACCGATGCGGTCCCCGGTGTAGACGTCCGTGCCGGGGGCCGCCTTCGCGACCCGGTCCGCCAGCGCGCCGGCGTCCGTACCAGCGTCGGCGAACACCCCGATCGCGGTCAGCCGGTCGGCCCGCGGCGACAGTTCCTCCGCCCGCCCGTCGGTGAAGAACACCGACGCCTGCCGGTCCAGTCCCGCGACGATGCCGGTGACCTCGTACGCCGCCGGGGTCGTCCCCACCGCGATGCGCGCCGTGTCGCCGACCTTCAGCCCGGCCGCGCGCGCCACCGTCTCGTCGACGACGACCTCCCGCTCGGTGCGCGGCGCGGTGCCCGTGCGCAGCTCCACGGGCCCGAGGACGGCCGACGACCAGCCGTGCCCGTACAGCGGATCGGCCAGGCCCACCGGGTTGCCGCGGGCGTCCGCGGCGCTCAGCGCGAACGTGCGCTCGCCGACCGCGGACTTCACCCCCGGCACCGCCGCGACCTTCTCGACCAGGTCGGCCGGGACGGTCGCCCGCTCCGCGTGCACCGGGTCGAAGTCCTCCTTGACGTGCTTCGACTGCTCGCCGCCGACCATGACGGACGCCGCCGCGTACCGCTCGGGCGGCATGCCCGACGTCAGTCCGGACACCAGCAGGATCCCGCAGGCCGTGACCACGGCCGAGCCGAAGAAGAGGGCGACGAACGCACCGACGAAACCGCCGGTGCGGTGCTTGATGCTGCTCCACGCGATGTCGAACACGGCGCGCCTCACCAGTTCCCGAGGTGGGTCATGCGCTCCGCGACCTGCTCGGCCGACGGCCGGTGCAGCTCACCGGCCGGTCGGCCGTCCGCGAGGAAGACCACCGAGTCCGCGTAGGAGGCGGCGACCGGGTCGTGGGTGACCATCAGGACCGTCTGCCCCGTCTCGTCGACGATCTGCCGGAACAGCCGCAGCACCTCCTGGCTGGTGCGCGAGTCCAGGGCGCCCGTCGGCTCGTCGGCGAGCAGCGCGTCCGGCCGGGTCACCAGCGCCCGGGCGATCGCCACCCGCTGTTGCTGACCGCCGGAGAGCTGGCCGGGCTTGCGGTCGACGTGGCCGGCCATGCCGACGCGCTCCAGGACCTCCCGCAGCCAGCCGCGGTCCACCGGCTTGTTCGCCAGCCGCGGCACCAGCGTCACGTTCTGCTGCACGGTGAGCGCCGCCATCAGGTTGTACGCCTGGAAGACGTAGCCGATGCGCTCCCGGCGCACCGCCGTCAGCGCGGCCTCCTTCAGCCCCGTCAGCTCCGTGTCGCCGAGGTACACCCGGCCGGAGGTGGGCCGGTCGAGACCGGCGAGGCAGTGCAGGAAGGTGCTCTTGCCGGAGCCGGAGGGGCCCATGACGGCGGTGAAGCTGCCGCGCGGCAGGGCGAGCGAGACGTCGTTCAGCGCGGTGACGGCCCGTTCCCCGGAGCCGTACGTCTTGGTCACCGCCTCCAGCCGCATGGCGGCCGCCGTCCCGGTGTTCCCGTGGTGCGCGGTCGGATGCCAGACCGATGTCATGTGCCCTGCCCTCTCGTGTTGCTGCGACGAGGACAAGTCAACGGCGGACGGGGGGTCCGGCACGATCCGCCTGGCTGGCGTATCCGTGGTGTAGCGCGCTACACCCCACCCGTCCGCGGCGACCCCGCGGAAGCAGTTCTTCGCGCAGTTCCTCCCCCCTGTTCCCTGCGGTCACGGGGGGCACCCTCACCTGTGCCCAGCGGGCCGGGGGACCCTCGGCGCCCCTAACCACCCTCGCCGTTTCCCTGCGGGAGTGATGACCCCTGCGGCCCGGTGGTGGGCTCGTCGCGCAGTTCCCCGCGCCCCTAAGACCCTCGTCCCGCAGGTAAGCGATGGGGGCAGCGGAACATGGGCGCTGGGGGGCACCCCACGCCCGCTGGGCACCGGTGGGGGTGCCCCCGTGACCGCAGGGAACAGGGGGAGGAACTGCGCGAACGGCCCACCACCGGGCCGCAGACGCCATCCCTGCCCACGCATCACGGCGCTACCGCGCCTGCCGAGGCGGCGGCACTGCCGGAAGCCGCAGAACGAAACCGCGGGGATGTTCTACGGGCGTTCGGTGGCCGACATCGTCTGCGGGTTGGGGGCGGAGGCTTTTAGGGGCGCGGGGAACTGCGCGAACGGCCCACCACCGGCCGGTGGAGACCAATGCTCCCGCAGGGCTACGGCGGATACGTCCACAGGCGCAGAACGAAACCGCGGGCACGCCCTACGGGCGCCCCGTGGCCGACACCGTCTGCGGGTCGTAGCAGTCGCAGGAGACGACCGTCGCCGGCACCCCCTCGCGGGCGGGCACCGCGATCAGCGCGTTCACGCTGCTGACCTCGGTCACCCGCCGCCACTGCCGCTCGCCGCCGCCGAGCAGCACGTCCGTGTCGGAGCCCGCGTCGAACACCACCGCGGCGCCGTCCCGGCCCGTCACCCGGTGCTCGCGGGTCAGGGTGCACGGCACCAGCGAGCCGCCCGTGGACAGCCGGAACACCGGAGGCTCGAAGTCCTCCTGCGCACGGTAGGCGTAGCTGCGTTCCAGCGCCTCGTCGGCGAGCCCGTTGGCGTACGCCACCAGGTCCTCGGTGAACGGCCCCGCGGTGAAGCGGTCGCCGGGCGCACGGCCGTCGGGGACGGTGAAGCTCAGGCGCGCCGCGAAGTCCCGGCAGGCGGCGCGGGCTTCGGACGCCCGCGGGGAGAGCCGTACGGTGCCCGTCGCCGCGCGGTCCAGCGTCGGCAGCACCGGCGGCTGCGTCCGCACCTTGCCCGTGGAGACCTTCGGCGGCGCGGCCGGCGGGCGCGCCCCGCCCGGGTCGGTCACCACCCACGACGCCGCGGCGGCCCGCCACGGGCCGTCCTTCTCCTCCTGCACGAAGTAGTGCAGCGCCGACTGACGGTCGTCCTCGCGCCCCCGCCACTTGCTGATCGACGCGAACCACCGCGGGTGCGCGTCGGCCTTCCCGGACGGCAGCAGGAAGGTGGGCCGGGTGAACGAGGTGACGGGCACCTTCCGCCGCGCCTCGCGGGCGACCGCGTACTCCGCCAACGACTCCCGCAACAGCGCACCGGTCTGCACCCGGGCGATCGCGGTGTCGTCGAGCGCGGCGTCGGCGGCGGCGTTGACCTCGGCGTACTCCTCGAACACCGTCTGCGCCTCCGCGGCGCGCAGCGCGGCGGAGGTGGTGACGGGCGAGGCGGAGCCGGCGGAGCCGGACGGTTTCGACCCGCCCGACGGCGCGGTGCTGCACCCGGCGGTCAGGGCCAGCAGGCAGACCAGACCGATCGCCCCCGGCCCGGTGCGTCGTCGTGTCACGGCGTGCCGCCTGTCCGTCGTGTGCGCATCACGCCAGGGTAGGCGAGCCGTTCGGGGTGTGGCGCCCACGCCCCCCTCCTCGTCCGTTCGGGTGCCCGGCCCCGCCGCGGGGAGCGCACCGCCCGGCCCGCGGCCCCGCCGCGGCCTACCGTGACCAGATCGGACGGTGCGCGAGTGCACCGGGAGCGGGCGACGGAAGAGGGCGGCAGCGGTGGAAGCGATCCAGTACGAGGAGTTCGGCGGGCCCGAGGTGTTGCAACTGCGGGAGGTCGACGACCCGCACGCCGGCCCCGGCCAGGTCCGCCTGCGGGTCGTGGCCGCCGCCGTCAACCCGTACGACCACAAGATCCGCAGCGGCTCCCTCCAAGGCGTCTTCACGACCCCGTTGCCCCAGGTCCCCGGCGTCGAAGCGGCCGGCGTCGTGGACGAGGTGGGCGAGGGCGTGACCCATCTCGCCGTCGGCGACGAGGCGTTCGGCTTCACCGACACCGGCGGATACGCCCCGTACGCTCTGGCCACCGTCGTCGTGCGCAAGCCGGACGGGCTCTCCTTCGAGGAGGCCGCGGCCCTCCCGACCTCCGCCGAGACCGCACAGCGCGCCCTCGGCCTGCTGCACCTGGAAGCGGGGGAGACGATCCTCATCCACGGCGCATCGGGCAGCGTCGGCACGGCGGCCGTGCAACTGGCGCTCTCCCGCGGGGCCCGGGTGATCGGCACCGCGTCCGCCGCCCGCCACTCCGCGCTGCGCGCCCTCGGCGTGACGCCGGTGGCGTACGGGGACGGCCTGGTGGCCCGGGTCCGCGCGGTCGCCCCCGACGGGGTGGACGCGGTCCTGGACACGGCCGGCAAGGGCGCGCTCCCGGACTCCATCGAACTGCGCGGCGGCACCACCGAACGCATCGTCACCATCGCCGACCCGGACGCCGCGAAGTACGGCGTCATCTACACGTCGAAGGCCGAGCGCAGCGTGGAGCAACTCGCGGCCCACGCGCGCCTCGCGGCGGAAGGCCGGCTGCGGGTGCCGGTCGCCGAGGTGCTGCCGCTGGCCCAGGCGCCGCGGGCACACGTCGACAGCGAACAGGGCAGCGTCTCCGGGAAGATCGTCCTGAAGCCCTGAAGCCCTGAAGCCCTGAGGGCCGCCCCTCAAGAAGGCGCGCCCCCGGTGGGGGTGAGCGGCGGCGGGGTCCAGCGGTCCAGGCGCGCCTTCGCCGAGGACACGCCGTACTCGTTCTTCAACTGCTCCGGGATGGCGTACTGCATCACCCGCCCCCGCGTCAGCGAACTCAGCTCGAAGATGCTGGTGTAGTGGCCGAGGCGGTCCAGGGCCCAGGAGGCGAGCGGGGAGCGGTCCTCCAGGGTCTCCAGCACGCCGAGCAGAGCGGGCGCGGCGCGGATCGCGGAGTCCCACACCGCGGAGCGGGGCACGTCCAACCAGTCGGCCACGGTGTCCCCGACGAGGTAGCGGATCATCGCCGGGACGACCGGGTCGAAGACCGTGCCGGGGACGACCTCCTCGTACAGGTCGATGAGCTGACGGGTGAGGCGGACGCCCTCCTCCGAGGGGCCCATGTGGCGGGTGAGGTACAGGTCGCCGAAGAGCCTCGCCTCGTCGAGGTCCTTCGGCATGTGGGCCAGGTCGATGCCGAGCATCGCGCCCACGACCCGCCAGGCGTAGTAGTACGCGTCGGCGCCCTCGTTCGACATGTGGATGCCGAGCCGGTGCAGGGAGTCGAGGACCGTGAGGGAGAACGCGACCTGGCCGCCGATCATGTCCTCCAGACAGATCGGCACGCCCAGGTTCGCCACGTCCCAGCGGTCCTCGCGCCGGAGGTGGTGGCGGATCGACGCGTGCAGCAGCCGGACCTTCTGCGCGGCCGGGATGAAGCGGCTGCCGGCCTCGAAGGCGTTCGACTGCATCAGGTAGACGGTGAACTGCCCGGTCTCCGCCATGCGCCGGGAGGGGTACTCCAGCGAATGGGTCGCGCTCAGCAACTTCGCCACGTGCGGGATCGCGTAGCAGGCGGGCATCGAGGCGAAGGAGAGCGCCGTCGACACGTGGACGTTGTTGTCGATGAAGAAGAGCCGGGCCCGCTCCATCTCGCCCCAGTCCACCCAGGAGGGCGGCATCGCGGTCGCTTCGAGGTATTCGCGGGCGACGTCGGGCAGCCCCTCGGGCAGGTCCTGACCGGCGGTGGAGAACCAGCGCATCAGGGTGTTGAACTTCCCCATCTCGCCGCGCTCGAACAACTCCGCGACCGTGGCGTCCGCCAACTCGTCGCCGACCAGGCGCAGGGCGTTCAGGGACTCGTTCGTGTACGTCGGGACGGTGCCGGCCCCGGCGCCCTCCCCGGCTCCGGCCCCGGCACCCTGCCCGGAACCGTGCCCAGCTCTGTCGACCCGGTCAGCTCCGGACGTCTGTTCCGCTCCGGTGGAGGTCATGGCGCAGGCTTCCTCTCGATTCGTACGAACTCGGGTGTCGGGCGGGATCGGGGGGCGATCGGGGCAGCGGGCCGGGGTCAGGCGGCCCGGGCCAGGCAGTGGCGTGCCAACTCGTGCAGCGCCGTGGCGACGTGCGGCGCGAGCCGCCCCGCCGTCAGCGCCGCGTCCACGACCTCGGCCGCCGACTCGGCCCGCGCGGCGATCAGGTCCTCCACTTCGCGGCGGGCCCCGGTGCGCTCGGCCAGCTCCCGGAACCGGTCGAGCCGCTGCGCGCCTGATCGGCGCTCCAACACCGCCCGCAGCTCGCGCCGTTCGCCGTCCGACGCCAGTTGCTTCATCAGGGCCAGCAGCACCGTGGGCCGGGCCCCGTCGATGTCGTCGAGGTTCGACTTGCCGGTCGCGCCCGGGGTGCCGAAGACGCCCAGCAGGTCGTCCCGTAGCTGGAACGCCTCGCCGAGCGGTACGCCGTAGGCCGTGAACGTCTCCAGCAGCGCGGGCGGCGCCCCGCCGAGGAGGGCGCCGATGTGGAGGGGGTGCTCCACGGTGTACTTCGCCGTCTTGTACCGGACGATCTGGAGGGAGTCGCGCGGGTCCGCGGCGCCGTCGGCGCCCGGGCGGGTGCGCAGCACCTCCAGGCACTCCCCGGCGACCAACTCGCGGGCGAGCGTCGCCCACAGCGGCCGGGCCCGGTTCAGATACCCGCTCGGCAGCCCGCAGTCGGTGAAGAGCTGGCCCGCCCAGGAGATCAACAGGTCACCGGTGAGCAGCGCGAGAGCGCGGCCGGCCGCCGCTCGACCGGGGCCGTTCGGCCACTCCTTCCGGGGCGGCGCCAGCGCGAGGTGCGCGGTGGGCAGGCCGTGCCGCACCGGGCTGTGGTCGATGATGTCGTCGTGCACGACGGCCGCCGCGTGCACCAACTCCATGGCCGCGGCAGCCCGTACGACGTCGTCGCCGTCGTCCCGGCCGGCGGCCCGCCAGCCCCAGTAGCAGAACGCCGCGCGCAGCCGCTTGCCGCGCGACACGATCGATCGGAGCTGGTCGCCGAGCGGTTTCAACTCGGGGTCGATCGCCTCCAACAGCGCGGTCTCGTCCCGGGCGAAGACGCCCAGTTCGTGATCGATCCGCGCCTTCAGGGTGCTCAGGGGCACCGCGGTCTGCTCCGGACGCCCGTGTCGTGCGCCGGCGCCGGCCCTGTCGGCCGCGAACGCCGTCATCAGCCGGCGCCCTCGGGCGCGCCGGCCGGCGCGCGGCCGGTGGCGTCCGCCTGCGCTTCGCGCAGCCGTCGTGCCACCAACTCCATGTGCGGCTCGCCCAGTGCCAGGGATCCCACGGACGGCACGGACCCGGGGGTGAGGGCCGAGCCCAGGCCGCTGTTGCGCCCGCGGGCCACCAGGTCCTCGCGCACGTCGCCCGCGAGATCGAGGAGGTCGGATCTGCTCAGCAGGGCGCGCACCCGTCGTAACGCCCCCTCGGCCTGTTCGAGCACCAGGTCCACGGCCCCGGCCACGGCCATGACGGCCTCGTCGGAGCGCCGGCCCGCGCCCGCCCCGGCCCCCTGCTGGTCCTGCTGCCCTCCGGGGTGTTGCTCCTGCGTCATCGGCCCGCCCCCTGCGTCGGATGCTTCTGTCGTCCGCAACGGGCTGCCCACCGCTCATCGCACTACTCCGAAAATCCATCGATCGGGTGACGCGATGGGCGCATTGGGTGTCGGAGTGGTGATCCGTGCGCGGCGCGCTCCCGCGCGGCCTGAGGCCCCGGGCCGCTGGGACGCCGAGGCGCTGCGGACCCGAGCGGGGCCCGCCGGACGACTACCGCGCGGGCCTCGCCGGCCTGAGCACCGCCTCCTGGACGACGTGCGCGATCAGCCGCCCGTCGTGCCCCCACACGTCGGCGAAGGCGAGCCCCCGGCCGTCCGCCGCCGACGGGCTGCGCTGCGAGAACAGCAGCCACTCGTCGGCCCGGAACGGCCGGTGGTACCAAATGGCGTGGTCCAGGGAGGTCATGAAGACCGAGGACGGCTCCTCCCGCAGCGGCCGGGGCCGCTCCAGCGACAGCGCCGCGGTCGGAGCGAGCAGCAGGTCCGACGCGTACGCCAGGGCGCAGGCGTGCAGCAGCGGGTCGTCCCCCAGCGGATCGGTGGCCCGGATCCACAACTTCTGCTCGGTCAGCCCCGGCGTCGTCGGCTCCGCGGGGCCCGGCAGCCGCCGCACCTCCAGGGCGTAGGGGAAGACCAACTGCTCGAAGTCCGCGGGGGAGGTCTGCGCCCACAGTTCGAAGAGGTCCGGTACGGCGTCGGGGGCGGGCGTCGCCGGCATCGCCGGCTGGCGGTCGTAACCGTCCTCGGTCGACTTGAACGACGCCGACAGCGTGAAGATCACCTCGCCCTCCTGCCGGGCGGTCACCCGGCGGGAGGAGAAGGCGCGCCCGTCGCGCAGCCGCTCCACGGCGTACACGATCGGCCGGGCCGGGTCACCGCCGCGCAGGAAGTACCCGTGCAGCGAGTGCACGGCCGACTGCACCCCGCCGCCGCCCACCGTGCCGCCGGCGGCGGTGAGCGCCTGGGCCGCGACCTGACCGCCGAAGGCGCGCAGCGGCAGCCCTTCGTGGCACCAGCCCCGGAAGAGGTCGCGGTCCAAACGCTCCAGGCTGAGGAATCCGGTCAGGCTCCGAGCTCCGGCAGGGACGGTCCCGCTCATCCCGACCTCCGTTCCGCAGGGTTCGACACATGGCTACCAGCGCAGCATAAGTAAATATTGGCTAACTGCCTAGGGTGTGACGTGTCAACTAGTGGTCGCCACACTTGGTGTACATATGTCGACAGTTCCGAGACGGCTCTCTGATGGTGAATGCGGCCTAACTTAATGAGCGGTGGTGTTCAGGTATCTCACCCAGTCTCTGCACGGCGCCGTGCAGCAGCGCCCCGACGAGCCCGCCACCATCTGCGGGGAGCGGGTGCGCTCCGTGCGGGAGGTGGCGGAACGGGTGGCCCGTACGGAGCGCACCCGCCCCACCCGTACCGCCTACCCCTGCCCCCCGTCCGCAGGCGCCGCCGTCATCCGCAGCTCCCGGCCCTGCCAGCGCCGCCGCAGCCAACGGTCGTGGCTGGCCACGACGATCGCCCCCGGCCCGCTGCCGAGCGCCGCCTCCAACTCGTCGCACAGCCTCGGCGAAAGGTGGTTCGTGGGCTCGTCCAGCAGCAGGAGCGCCGGCGGACGGGCCACCAGCAGCGCCAGCGCCAACCGGCGCCGCTGCCCGACCGACAGGTGCCCCACCGGCTTGTCCAGGTCCCCGCCGTGCACCAGGCCCAGCGAGCCGAGCGGCACCGCCTCCGCCCGTTCCGCGCCGAGCGAACGCAGATACGTGTCCCGCACGGTGCGCTCCGGCCGGTCGAAGACGGTGTCCTGCGCCAGCAGCCCCACCGTCAGCCCGTCCCGGCGTCGCACCGCGCCGTCCGCCGCGAGCCGGCCCGCGAGCACCGCGAGCAACGTGGACTTCCCTGCCCCGTTGCCGCCCGTGACCAGCAGGCGTTCCGTCGCCGACACCTCCAGGTGCTCAACGGCCAGCCGGCCCGGCACCCGTACGTCGTGCAGCGCCACCAACGGCCGGTCCGCCCCGGTCGCAGGGTCCGGTGCCGGCTCCGCCGCCAGCTCGGTGCGCCGTAGCCGCAGCGGCTCCGGCGGCTCGTCGACCTGGGTGCGCAGCAACTCGTCCAACCTGCGCGCCGCGTTCCGCACCCGCCGCGACACCTGCTTCTGCACCCGGTCGGCGCGGAAGTCGTACCCCATCTTCTCGTTGTCCCGCCGCTCCCGGTCCGGCGCGACGAGTCGGGCGGTGACGCCGACCGAGCGGCGCAGCGCGACCAACTCCTCCTGCTCCTCGGCGTACCGCCGCTCCCAGCGCACCCGTTCGGCCCGCTTCTGCGCGAGGTAGGCGCTGTAGTTGCCGCCGTAGCGCACCGGTCCGTCGACGGCCGGGTCCAGGTCGACGACGTCCGTGCACACCGCGTCCAAGAACGCCCGGTCGTGGCTGGCGAGCACCACGGCACCCGGCAGCTCCCGCACCTGCTCCTCCAAGAACGCGGCGGCCTCGTCGTCCAGGTGGTTCGTCGGCTCGTCCAACAGCAGCGCCGAGGGGCGGCGCACCAGCAACGCGGCCAGCGCCAGCCGCCCGCGCTGTCCGCCCGAGAGCGAGTCCACCCGCCGCTCGTGCCCGAGCGCCCCGAGACCGAGCCCCTGGAGGACGAGGCCGGCGCGCCGGTCGGCGTCCCAGGCGTCCCGCTCCTGGGCCCGCTCCAGGCGCCGGCCGTACGCGTCGAGCAGCTCCGCGTGGCCCGGCGAACCCTCCGGGGCGAGGGCGACCTCCTCGCTCAGGCGCGCCAGTTCGGCAAGGTCCTCCCGGGCCTCGCGCAGTGCGTCGGCCAGTACGTCGGCGATCGTCCAGGACGTTTCGTACGACACCTCCTGGCGGAGGAAGCCCACGTCGGCGGGGCGGGTGACGGAGCCGGACTCGGGCTCGTCCACCCCCGCCAGCAGACGCAGCAGAGTCGACTTGCCGACTCCGTTCTCCCCGATCAGTCCGATGCGGTGACCGGGGGAGGCGGTGAGGCCGACGCCGTCGAGCACGCGTCGACCGGCGAGTACGCGGACGAGGTCATGGGCGAGCAGGGCGGGTTGCGACATGGTGTCAGTCCATCCAACGTGATCGTTCGCTCGGCCTGCGGGCGAGTGCCTCGGGCGGGCCCGGTCATCGACACGTCAGCGGGTCACACCTGCGCCGCTCCCGTCTCCTTGAGCGCGCCGTCCGCCAGCCGCAGCCAGCGGTTCACTCCGATCTGCGCGAGGAACCGCTCGTCGTGGCTGACCACCACGAACGCCCCCCGGTACGACGTGAGCGCCCCCTCCAACTGGCCCACGCTCACCAGGTCCAGGTTGTTCGTCGGCTCGTCCAGCAGCAACAACTGCGGCGCCGGCTCGGCGCACAGGACGCACGCCAACGTCGCGCGCAGCCGCTCGCCCCCGGAGAGCACCCCGACCGGCAGGTGCGCCCGGGCACCCCGGAACAGGAAGCGCGCGAGCAGGTTCATCCGCTCGGCCTCCGGACGGCCCGGGGCGAACGTGGCGAAGTTCTCCGCGACCGTACGGTCCGCCGCCAGCAGGTCCAGCCGCTGCGAGAGGTACGCGATCCGGCCGTCGGCCCGCCGCACCTCCCCGCCCGTGAGCGCCAGGTCCCCGCTGATCAGCCGCATCAGCGTGGTCTTGCCCGCGCCGTTCGGGCCGGTCAGCGCGATGCGCTCGGGCCCCCTGACCGTCAGGTCGACGCCCGCCGCGCCGAACGCGGCCCGCTCCCCGAGCCGCGTCTGTAGGCCCTCGCCGAGGAAGAGGGTGCGCCCGGCGGGCACGTCGGTGTCCGGCAGGTCCAGCGTGATGCGCTGCTCGTCGCGGAGCGCGCGGCCCGCCTCGTCCAGCCGGGCCTTCGCCTCGCTCACCCGGGAGGAGTGCATCTGCCCGGCCCGGCCCGCGGACTCCTGCGCGCCCCGCTTCATGTTCCCGGCGAAGATGCGCGGCAGGCCGGCGCTCTTGAGGTTGCGCGCGGCGTTGCTCGCCCGGCGCTCGGCGCGCTCCCGGGCCTGCTGCATCTCCCGCTTCTCGCGCTTGAGCTCCTGCTCCGCGTTGCGCACGTTCTTCTCGGCGACCTCCTGCTCCGCCTGCACCGCCGCCTCGTACTCGGTGAAGTTTCCCCCGTACAGGCGCAGTTCGCTGCGGCCGAGCTCGGCGATCCGCTCCATCCGGTCCAGCAGCACCCGGTCGTGGCTGACCAGCAGCAGACAGCCCTGCCAACCCTCCAGCACGTCGTAGAGCTTGTGGCGGGCTTCGAGGTCGAGGTTGTTGGTCGGCTCGTCCAGCAGCAGCACGTCCGGGTTGCGGATGAGCTGGGCGGCGAGCCCGAGCGACACGACCTGGCCGCCGCTGAGCGTGCCGAGGGCGCGGTCCAGGGCGAGCCCGTCGAGACCGAGCCGGTCGAGCTGGACGCGGGTGCGCTCCTCGATGTCCCAGTCGTCGCCGATGGTCGCGAAGTGCTCCTCGGCCACGTCCCCGGACTCGACGGCGTCAAGCGCCCGGATCACCGCGTCCACGCCCAGGACCTGGGCCACGGTGAGGTCGGCGGTCAGCGGCAGGCTCTGCGGCAGGTACCCCAGCGTGCCGTTGACGGACACCGCACCGGCGCCGGGCCGCAGCTCGCCGGCGATCAGCCTCAGCAGGGTGCTCTTGCCGGCGCCGTTGGGCGCGACGAGTCCCGTGCGGCCCGTGCCCACGCTGAAGGACAGGTCCTCGAAGACGGGGGTGTCGTCGGGCCAGGCGAAGGACAGGTTCGAGCAGACGACGGAAGAAGCAGCAGAAGGCGCAACAGAAGACACAGACATGGAGCCACCTCGAAGGAGACGGTGCGGAGGGCGGCGCGGCGCACGCAGGGGCCGCCGCCTCGGCAGACGGGGAAAGGGGGACGACTGAGGGGCCACTTGCGGCGGTGCTCCGATGCACCGGCCGGTGGCCGTCAGATCCGGGTATCACCCGGAGATGTCGTCGTCACCCACCAACACGTCTGCCACTCCTCGACTACATGATGATCTTCCCGGGGAGTGTAACACGCGTCACCCAGTGCTTGCGGGGCTCCGCAGGTCAGCGGCGCCTGGTGGACACGGCGCGGGTACGGACGTCCGTACGGCCTCGTACACGGCGCGCGCCAGTCGGGCGCCCCACAGCGAGCGGGGGCCGGCGAAGGGGTGGACCTCGGCGCCGTCGCGGGGCGTGCGCACGGCGATGCAGACCGCGTCGGTGGGGGTGCCGGAGCAGTCGTAACCGGCGCTGAGCAGGGCTTGGACCTTGGCTTCGGTGGCCGTGGCGACCGCGTTCACCAAGGCCGCGTCGGTCAGCGCGACGGGCAGCGCGACGATCACGTTGATGGTGCCGGGCGGGGTGGCCGTGGCTGCGGCTGCGTTCGCGGCGGGGTTGCTGGACGGGGCGGGGCTGCTGGATGGCGCAGCGGCCCAGCCGCGGACCCGGAGGCCCGCGGTGGCGACCGCGTCCACTCCGCCGTCGTGCCCGCACCCGTACGCACTGACGTCGGCGGCGGTCATGAGCCCCACCCCCGGCCCGAGCGCCCCCGAGGCGTCGGCCAGCTCGGCGAGGTGCGCGTCGGGGTCGGTGCGCAGGTAACCGTGGGCGACCTGGGCGTTGAGGACCCAGGAACGCTCGCCCAGCCCTCCGCCCAGCACGGCGCTGCTGATCATCCGCCAGCCCGGCCCGGCCCGCCACAGCAGGGATCCCAACCGCTCGCCGCCCTCGATGCGGGTCAGCCGGTCGACCACCAACGGTCCGGCGGCGGCGCGGGGCGGCGGAACGGCGACGCTCAACCGAAGCACTCCTCGTACGGCGGACGGAACGGGCCGATCGTACGCGTACGGCTCCGGGCGCGGTCCGGGTGCGGTCCGGCAGGGAAAGCCGTCGCGCCGGCCGGTGCGGGCCGCTAGCTTGCGCTGGAGCACGGCCCGCGAGATCCACGGGCGCGCGAAAGGAGCCGGACATGGGGGACGGGCAGGTACGGATGGACCGCCTGGGCTTGCTGTTGGAACAGTTCGACTGGGCAAGGGAGATGGCGGAAGTACGGCTCGCGGGGCTCAGCGACGAGGAGTACCTGTGGGAGCCGGCACCCGACTGCTGGTCGATCCGGCGCCGGGCCGAAGCGACGACGCCCAGGGCGTTCGGGCCGGGGGAGTGGCTGCTCGACCAGGGCGCCCCGGACATCCCGGCGAGCGAGTACGCCGAAGTCGCCCGGCAGGTCGCCGGCGGGATGACCGTCGCGAAGATCGCCGAGGACTGGAGCGTCACCGTCGAGCGGGTCGAGCAGGTCCTCGCCCACGTCGGCCCGCCGCCGCCCGACGACGCCCCGGTCACCACCATCGCCTGGCGACTGGGCCACCTGCACTACTGCTTCG
Source organism: Streptomyces sp. NPDC017979 (assembly GCF_044328175.1). Classification (NCBI taxonomy): domain Bacteria; kingdom Bacillati; phylum Actinomycetota; class Actinomycetes; order Kitasatosporales; family Streptomycetaceae; genus Streptomyces; species Streptomyces sp. NPDC017979. Next base: position 106,465 of record NZ_JBIRGU010000003.1, read on the forward strand.
CGGGCGAGTGGGAGTGGACCTTCGGCGAGCGGCGCCGGGACCCCAAGCTGATGGTCGACTTCAGCCCCTCCGCCGACGCGGCCGTCGAGCGGTTCTGGGCGACGATCGACCGCTGGCGCGAGGGCGTGGCCACCGTGACCGAGGAGCAACTCGACACCGTCGGCTTCTCCCAGTACCCCTACGGCTCCGCGCCCGACGACCCGTACGCCTTCGTGCTGACGGGCAGCAACCTCGAATTCATCCACCACATGGCCGAGATCGCCCTCCTCCGCGACCTGTGGCGAACCCGGACCAGGACCTAGCGAGGGTCTCGCACCTGTCGGGCTCAGAGCACCCCACCCGCCTCGTCGTGGAAGACCTCCGGCCAGTACCGGAAGTCGTCCGGGTGCGCGGCGGGCACGCAGGCGACCGGGTCGACCGAGGCCAGGACCTCCACCATGGTGTCGGCCAGCGGGTGGTAGAAGTCCTGGGTGAAGTCGTGCTCCTCGTTCAACTCGCGCTCGCACTGGTGCAGCCAGAGGGTGAACGCCAGCGTCGACACGTCGGCGTTCACCGGGACGACGTCGGCGCTGCCGAACTGCGCGTAGGACAGCGCACCGCTCCGGCCGTCGAGCAGCACCTCGAAGTCGTGGACCAGCCCGCCGAGCACGATCAGGTGTTCCGCGTCGACCGGCAGCGGTCCGCCGCCCTCGCGGTCCCGTGCGACGACGGGCAGGGGCTCCGCAGCCGGCCCGGAGAACATGATCCCGTCGCCGGGGAGCCCGACCTCGGTCAGGAACCGCCGCGTCGGCTCGTGCACCAGGGCCGCCGGCAACTGCTCCTCGGTCAACCGCACCACCTCGTCCGCCCCGAACGCGTCCTCCAAGAGCCCAACCGGCAGCTCCAGCGCCAGCCCGCGCCCCGGGCCGGCCATCAGCCCCAGCGGACGGACCGTCGCCGCGATCCGCCAGAGCGCCGGTATCTCGTGCTCCCCGTCAGACGGCGGCTCGGCCGCCCCCCAACCGTCCTCGCCCCACTCCTCCGCGTCGAGGACCTCCATGAACAGCGCCTCGGCCTCCTGCACCGCCGTCGGTCCCGACCGCCCCGCCAGCGCGGCGAACCGCCCGCTCCGGCTCCGGAAGTCGTCCACCGCGCCCAAGAACCGCAGGAGCGCGTCGACGGACGGGGCGAGCGGGAACACCTCCGCCGTGCCGGGGGACTTCTCGTACAGCCACATGCTGTGCACCCGCCCGGTGGCCCCGTCGACGACGACCTCCTCGCCCTCCGGGTCCCCCTCCACCACCAGGTGGCCTATCAGCACCAGCTCCGCCAACTCCCCGTCCAGCTCGGCCGGATCACCGCCGAGCGCGATCAGGCGCTCGCGGACCGTCGGCGCGACCGGCGCGGCGAGCGGATGGAAGCTGACCAGCCCGTGCCCGTGCAGCCCCGCGCCCCGGGTGAGGGCCCGCCGCGTGGGCGCGTGGACGATCGACGGGTGCAGTGCCTGCTCCGGCACGACGACGTGGCTCGCGGACATGGTTTCCCCAGGGGTGTTGTGCGAGTGCTGTTGTACGGGTGGTGCGGTGCTGGTGGTGCGGTGTGAGTTCGAGCGACTACCACGGTAGGTGCCACCACTGACAACGGCCCCCTGACGGCCTCCCGACCGCCTCCGCGCCCCCGAGTCGGGGCCGGCCTTCGTCGTCAGCGGCCGGAGTACGGCAACAGGGCCATCTCGCGCGCGTTCTTGATGGCGGCGGCGATGGCCCGCTGCTGCTGGACCGTCACCCGGGTCACCCGACGGCTGCGGATCTTGCCGCGGTCGGAGATGAACCTGCGGAGCAGATCGGTGTCCTTGTAGTCGACGTACGTGATGCCGGCCGCGTCCAGCGGGTTGGGGCGGGCTGCGGCGGGCTTGCGGGGATGGGGACGGGCCATGGGACTCTCCTTGCGGTGGGGTGCGTAACTGGGTTGCGCCAAGGGACGGCAGGACGGGCAGGGCGCCAACGAGCGGCAGGTCAGGCGGCGTCGAGGAGGGCGTCGAAGGCCGCGGGTAGCTGCTTCCACGCCTCCCGCCCCGACGCGTACTCCGCGTCCGTCAGCAGACAGGAGTCGAGGAGCCGCTCCAGCCCGTCCCGGTCGAGCCCGGGCGAGGTGAAGACGAGGTGCTGGCAGCAGTCGCCGTGGTCGGGGTGCCAGTCGAGCGCCGCCGCCGCACGCCGTACCGGGGGCACCATCTCCCAGGCCGCGTCCGGCAGTGAAGCCAGCCACGGACCGGCGCTCTCCACGCACAGCGCCCCGCCCGCCGCGTCCCAGGCGAGCAGCGTGTCCGGCCGGTCCGCGAGCCAGAAGCGCCCGCGGCTGCGCGCCGCCGCGCAGCACAGGTCCTCCAGCGCGTCGTACAGCCGCTCCGGGTGGAACGGCCGCCGACGGTGCCAGACGAAGGTGGTCACGCCGGCCTCGTCCGCGTCCTGCGGGAGCAGCGCGCACGCCGGGTGCTGGGCCGCAGCCGTGGCTTCGACGTCGAAGCCGGCGAGCGCGGCGCCCACGAGCTCCGGCGAACGGGCCGGAACGCGCCGTGCGGTGGGGTGCAGTTGGGCGAGGAGGGCGCGGTCCTCCTCGTCGGCATCGGCGCTGTCGACGACGGCGAGCACGGGGGCGTACTCCAACTGCCGGGCCCAGGTGTCGCCGACGGTCCGTCCGTCCGTGGGGGCCGCGGCCAGTCCGACCTCGGCCAGGTCGTCGCCGTTGCCGAGGTACGGCAGCACGAGGGCCGGGTCCACGGCCGTGATCACGCTCGTCACCAGCAGCCGGTCCCCGCCGCACGCGGCGATGACCTCCGCCATGGCCTTGGGCTCGACCGAGTCCCACAGTTCGACGACGGCGAGCCGGGCCGTACCGCCGTCCGCGAGCCGTTCCAGCTCGGGCACCAGGTCCTCGCGCAGCGCGCAGCACGCGCAGTCGTTGACCAGCTGGGTCTTCGCCTGCGAGAGGACGCCGGAGGCGTCGCGGACGGTGCGCAGCACGGTGCGGTCCGGCGCCGCGGTCAGGTCGTGGTGCAGCGCCGCGCTCCCCGGGACGCTGCGCAGCAGGTGCTCGACGACCTCCTTGCGGGCGTCGCAGTGCAGCCCGGCGACGATCGCGACGGGCAGTCGGTGTGCGCGGTCCATCAACGCGCTCCGTAGCGGCGCTCGAACCGTTCGACCCGGCCGGCGGTGTCGACCACGCGCGCATTGCCCGTGTAGAAGGGGTGGCTCGCCGACGAGATCTCCACGTCGACCACCGGATAGGTGTTGCCGTCCTCCCAGACGACGGTCTTGTCACTGGTCATGGTCGAACGGGTGAGGAAGGCGGCGCCGGAGGCCGAGTCGCGGAAGACGACGGGCCCGTAGGCGGGGTGGATTCCAGGCTTCAAGGCAGGGGTCCTTCGGTAGCGGGGCGGTTTCCGGTGGGCCGCGGGTCAGCGCTCTTCGCGGAAGAGGACGTGTCGGCGGACGACGGGGTCGAACTTGCGCAGCACCAGCCGGTCGGGGTCGTTCCGGCGGTTCTTGCGCGTCACGTAGGTGAATCCGGTGCCCGCGGTGGAGCGGAGCTTGACGACCGGACGGAGCTCGTTGCGTGCCATGAGGGGTAGTATATGGCAATGGTTTTCATTACCAGTAACACTCCCGGCGAGAGGGGCAGCACCCGCCCATGTCCAACCACTGCCAACTGACCGGCGCCAAGCCCGGCTTCGGCAACTCCATCTCCCACTCCCACCGGCGCACCTCGCGCCGCTTCGACCCGAACGTCCAGCGCAAGCGGTACTGGCTGCCCGGCGAGCGGCGATACGTCCGCCTGGTGCTGAGCGCCAAGGCGATCAAGACGGTGGACGCCATCGGCGTCGAAGCCGCCGTGGCCAGGATCCGCGCACGCGGGGGGAGGGTCTGATGGCCAAGAAGAGCAAGATCGCGCGGAACGAGCAGCGCAAGGAGGTCGTGGCGCGCTACGCGGCCCGCCGCGCCGAACTCAAGGAGATCGTCCGCCGCCCGTCCGCCACCCCGGCCGAACGCGACGCCGCCCTGGCCGAACTCCGCCGTCAACCGCGCGACGCCAGCGCCACCCGCGTCCGCAACCGCGACAGCGTCGACGGCCGACCCCGCGGCCACCTGCGCGCCTTCGGCCTCTCCCGCGTACGGATGCGTCAACAGGCGCACGCCGGGTTCCTGCCGGGGGTCACCAAGTCCTCCTGGTAGGCCCCGACCGGCCCACCCCGCCCCACCCTCTAGGAGTTCCCATGGCCGTCCCCAAACGCAAGACGTCCCGCAGCAACACCCGCCACCGCCGCGCCCAGTGGAAGGCGACCGTGCCCCAACTGGTGCCGGTCACGATCGACGGCGTCGTCTACCGAGTGCCGCAACGCCTGGCGAAGGCGTACGAACGGGGCCTCATCCACCCCGAGGGCTGATCCTCGGTGCACCGCCCGGGCCGCCGTTCCCGCGGTGACGTACTGCGTCAACAGCGCTGGCGAATCGGGCGAATCCACCCCTGCCGGCGCCCGCATCGACGTCGAAGCGCGTCGTCGGTGGGGTCGGGTGGTGGTGTCGACGGGGCGTTCGTCTTCATGGGGCCGGGGCGCGGACGGTGCGCGTCCCGGCCCTCGCGTTTGCGCGCCCTCGGTCGCCCTGCCAAACGTTTCTGACCAGCAAAAACGCCCTCCCGTAACGGGAGGGCGCCAGTGGCGCCCCCGGCAGGACTCGAACCTGCGGCCAAGTGCTTAGAAGGCACCTGCTCTATCCACTGAGCTACGGGGGCCGGGTGGTGGTCACGGATAAACGGAGCGTGAGCGTCCATGGCCGTGTCGGGGACAAGGATAGGGCTCCCGTCGCCTTGACCCCGTTGCTTCGCCTGCGTGGCTCTATGTGGAGGTTCGGTGAAGCGAACCGATAATCGCAGGCAGGTGCGATTCCTGCATCGCTTTTCGCGCCTCTTCTCGCGGGTGTTGTGCACTCGTTATGCCTGCGCCCCACTCATCCCCTCTGTCCCTTGTGTCCGATCGGCGCGCAGGCGTGGTCATACGCTTCAAAATGGCGCAAAAATTGGGCATTCTTCGCATGTGGTGACCTTGGATGCACGGCCTCAGTTGATCGACGCCCTGACCGCCCTCCGTGACCGTGTCTCTGCCGTGCGTCTTCCGCTGCCGCTGCCCGGGGCGCCGCGGGCCCGGCAGACGCGGGACGAGTTGCTGGCGCAGCTCGACGACTACCTCGTGCCGCGGCTGCGGGACCCGGCGGCGCCGCTGCTCGCCGTCGTCGGGGGGTCGACCGGGGCCGGGAAGTCGACGCTCGTGAACTCGCTGGTGGGGCGGCGGGTCAGCGAGGCGGGGGTGCTCAGGCCGACGACGCGTACGCCCGTGCTCGTCTGCCACCCGGACGACCAGCACTACTTCTCCGGCGCGCGGGTGCTGCCGCAGCTCACCCGGGTGTGGCTGCCGCACCAGGAGGAGGGCGACGACGGCGGGGCGCCCCGGGGACCGGGGAGCGAACTGCGGGTGGAGAAGGCGTCATCGCTGCCGCGCGGGCTCGCGCTGCTCGACGCGCCGGACATCGACTCCCTCGTCGTGGAGAACCGGTTGCTCGCCGCCGAGCTGATCTGCGCGGCCGACGTGTGGGTGATGGTGACCACGGCGTCCCGGTACGCCGACGCCGTGCCGTGGCACCTGCTGCGCACGGCCAAGGAGTACGACGCCACGCTGATCACCGTGTTGGACCGGGTGCCGCACCAGGTGGTCACGGAGGTGTCCCGGCAGTACGCCGCGCTGCTGACCAAGGCCGGGCTCGGCGAGGTGCCGCGGTTCACCATCCCCGAACTGCCGGAGTCCGCCGGTGGCGGCAGCGGCCTGCTCCCCACCACCGCGGTCGCACCGCTGCACGCCTGGTTGGCGCACCGGGTGCAGGACCCCGCCGCACGCCAACAGGCGCTGGAGCGCACCGCGACGGGCGTGGTGAACTCCCTGAACGCCCGGATGCCCGCGCTGGCTTCCGCCGTCGCCGGGCAGTACGCCGCGACCGTACGCCTGACGGGGGCCGTGGAGGACGCGTACGACAAGGAACGCGCACGGCTGGACAAGCAGCTCAAGACCGGCGCGGTGCTCTCCGGGGACGCGCGCACGCGCTGGCGCGGCTTCCCCCGGGACAGCACCGCGGGCGAGGTGCTGGACTCGCTCGCCGGCAGCCTGTCGGCGCTGGTGCAGTGCGCCGTGGCCGCCGCCGAAGAGCGCGTACGGGAGGTCTGGCGCCGGGACGCCGCCGCGGGCGGGGTGACGTCGGAGCGGCGAACGGACCCCGAGGCGACCGAGCGGATGGGGATGGCCGTTCGGCGTTGGCGGCGTGAGCTGGAGGAACTGGCCGACGAAGAGGTGCGCGGGCTCGAACTGAACCCCGCGCCCGACCCGGAGACCGTGGCCGCGCTCCTCGCCGCAGCGCTCCTGGGCGGACGGCGCGCCAAGGGGGCGGGCGAGAGGCTTGCGGAGCGCATTGGGGCACAGGGTGCATTGAGGTTGCGCGACCGGGGCGCCGAACTGCTCGCGGGCTGCATCGACTCCGTACTCAACGGTGCGCGGGACGCCCGCCTCGCGCCCCTGGACGCCCTCGACGTGACGCCCGAGCCGCAGGCCGAGCTGATCGCCGCGCTGTCCCGACTGCAGAAGGTGAGGTGACGGCGGTGACCGCCATCATGGAGGGCGACGGGAAGAAAGAGGAGCAAGAGGGGGAGCGGCGCTGGGACGACGGGTTGATCGCGCGCCGCAAGCCCGGATCGGGCGCCGACGCAGCCGACCCCGTCGACCCGGCTGCCGTCGCCCCCGCTGCCGTCGAGCCGCCGGCCGACCAAGGCGCCGGCGCGGACGGACGGGCAACTGAGGGGGCGGACGACGACGGGGTCGAAGTCCTCGTCGGGGCCGACTACGGCCGGCCCCTGCGCACCCGCCTCGAAGCGCTGCGCGAGTTGGTCGGCCTGTCCCGTACGCGGCTGGAGGAGGGCGCGCTCGCCGAGGCCGGGCGGGTGCTCGACGAGGCCGTCGCACGGCAGCGGCTGTCCGCCCGGCACACGGTCGTCGCCATCGCGGGTGCGACCGGAAGCGGCAAGTCCACCCTCTTCAACGCGCTCGCCCAGGTGCCGCTGTCGGAGACGGGGCTGCGTCGGCCCACCACGTCGGCGCCGATCGCCTGCAGTTGGTCGGAGGGGGCCGCGGGGCTGCTGGACCGGCTCGCCATCCCGCCGCGGCTGCGCCGTCGGCCGCTCGCGGGCGGCGCTGAGGAACTGTCCGGGCTCGTACTCGTCGACCTGCCCGACCACGACTCGGCGCTGGTGAAGCACCGGGAGCAGGTCGAACGGGTGCTGGCACTGGTGGACGCGGTGATCTGGGTCGTCGATCCGGAGAAGTACGCGGACGCCGCCCTGCACGAGAGGTACTTGCGCCCGCTCGCCGGGCACGCCGAGGTCACCTTCGTCGTGCTCAACCAGGTCGACCGGCTGCCGGGAGAAGCCGCTGACCAGGTGCTGGACGATCTGCGCCGGCTCCTCGACGAGGACGGCATGGCGGTCGGCGAACACGGCGACCCCGGCGCCACGGTGCTGGCGCTCTCCGCCCTTTCGGGGGAGGGGGTCGAGGAACTCCGGGATGCCGTCGGGACGTTCGTCCAGGAGCGGACGGCCGCGGCCCGCCGGCTGTCCGCCGATGTGGACGCGGCGGCCCACGGCCTGCGTGCGGCGTACGTCGCGCACGGCCGTACGGGTCTCGACGAGCGTTCCCGCGAGGACTTCGCGGCCCGGCTCGCCGAGGCGGTGGGTGCGGAGGCGGCCGGCGAGGCGGCCGAGCGCGCCTGGCGCCGGCACGCCGGGCGGGCGTGCGGAACGCCCTGGCTGCGACTGTGGCGCTGGTACGAGCGCAAGCGGGTGCCGGGCGGGGCGCCGTCCTCGTCTCCGGTCCCGGCGGAGGAGGAGTTGACGGCCCGGCAGCGGGTGGAGCAGGCGGTGCGCACGGTCGCCGACGAGGCCGCCGAGGGGCTGCCCGCGCCCTGGGCGCAGGCCGTGCGCGAGGCCGCGGTCCGCGGGGCGGACGGGCTGCCGGAGGCCCTGGACGAACTCTCCGTACGGGAGGCGGCCGTCACGGCGAAGCGGCCGCTGCGGCCCGCGTGGTGGCCCGCTGCGGTGCTGGCGCAGGCGTCGATGACGCTGGTGCAGATCTACGGCGGACTGTGGCTGGTGGGGCAGATCGTGGGGGTGTTCCAGCCGGGGCTCATCGTGCCCGCGCTGTTGATGCTGGCCGGGATCGTCGGCGGGCCGCTGGTCGAGTGGGCGTGCACGGTGGCGGTGCGGGGCCCGGCACGGCGGTACGGGCAGGACGCCCAGCGCCGGCTGCGGGAGGCAGCTGCCGCGTGCGGACGGGCACGGGTGCTCGATCCCGTCGCGGGGGAGTTGATGCGGTACCGGGAGGTGCGGGAGCAGTACGCGACGGTCGCCGGCAATGCGCGCACGGGGCTGGGGGGAGCGCGGGGCGTCGGTGGCGCAGGGAGCGGCAGGGGAGCGGGTGGTGTTCTGGGGGTGACGGGGTTTTCCACAACTCCCCGGTAATCCACAGGCTTCAGCGGGGTTCTTCCATCGGATCCACCATGGAGTTCCGGTCGTCGCGGCGGGTGCGGAGCCTGCGGAGCGGGACGGCACGGGGACGAGACGGAGGCCCGGACGGACCGTGCGGGCCGGACGAAGACGGAAGACGGGGGAGGTGGCCGTCGTGCACGACACGATGGTGACGGTGGTGGGCAACGCCGCCACGGCGGTGGAGTTCCGGGAGTCGGCCCACGGGGCGATGGCGCGGTTCCGGATCGCGGTGACGCCGCGGCGCTGGGACCGCCAGCGCGAGAGCTGGGGCGACGGGCCCACCAGTTTCTACACGGTGGTCGCCTGGCGCGGGCTCGCGGCGAACGTGGCCGGCTCCGTGTCGGTGGGCGATCCGCTGGTGGTCCACGGGCGGCTGCGGGTGCGCGAGGGAGATCGGGGTCCGGACGGGGCCGACGGGGCGTATCCGGCATACGGCGATGCGGCGGAAGGGCCTCGGGACGGGCCGCGGCGGACCTTCGTGGACATCGACGCCGTCGCCGTGGGGCACGATCTGACGCGCGGCACTTCCGCATTTCGACGCGTGGTCAAGGCGGCGCCGAAATCGGATATTCCGGAAGCAGTGTCATAAGGGCGGGCCGGGGCGTCGACGAGATCTCGCCGCCCCATCGCATCGTTCACCAGGTGTTTGTTCCGTCCTTACCCGCCCCTTCCGCGCCGCCATCGCACCTGCTCTGACCTGCGGAAGCCTGGGAAACGGGCAGAGTGACGGCGAAGGGAGTCGGGGAGATTTGTCGACTCACTTAGGGGGGTGGGTAGTTGGTGGGGCCATCGGTGATAACGATTCCGATTCGGAATGGTTATATGACGGTACGACGGGGATCTGCGGGGGTTGGTGTCCATAGGATTCCCCGGTACTCACGGGGCACTTGAGTCAGTAGGCGAGGTTCCCTCCCCACACGCAGCATGCGAAAGCCTCGCCCGGAGGGGAATTCTGTGTTTGCCAAGTTCTCTGCGTCCGCTGGGCGTGGACGTTCCACCGCCCGTCGCATCGCCGCCGTCACCGCGGTGACCGGGCTCGTTGCGACGGGTGCACTGACTGGCGCGGGTGCGGCCGTCGCCAGCGAGGGTGACCAGCACGTCAACGGCGCCGTCGCCAAGCTCGACGGCCTGAAGATCCACGACACCGCCCTGCTCCACTACCCGGGCGACAAGCAGCCGTTCAAGATGCCCGCGGGCGTCTTCGAGCTGACCGCTGACGGCGGCGGCACGCTGAAGACCTACTGCATCGACCTCCACAACCCGACCCAGGACGGCGCCCGGTACCAGGAGACGCCCTGGGACCAGAGCACCCTGAACAAGAACGAGAACGCCGGCAAGATCCTCTGGATCCTGCAGAACTCGTTCCCGCAGGTCGACAACCTGGCGGAGCTGGCGGAGAAGGCCGGCGCCAAGAAGCTGACCGAGAAGACCGCCGCCGCCGGCACCCAGGTCGCCATCTGGCGCTACTCCGACAAGGTGGAGGTCACCGCCGCGGACGAGGACGCGGAGAAGCTGGCCGACTACCTGGAGAAGGAAGCGAAGAACCTGGCGGAGCCGAAGGCTTCCCTCGCGCTCGCTCCGAAGGCGGTCTCCGGCAAGCCCGGCGGGCGCATAGGCCCGGTCACCGTGACCACGAACGCCGCTCAGGCCGCGCTCGCCCTCTCCGACGACGCGGCCGGCGCCGGGGTCAAGCTCGTGGACGCGGCCGGCAAGCCGGTCACCACCGCGGCCAACGGCGCGCAGGTGTTCTTCGACGTCCCCGCGGGGGCCGCTGACGGCTCCGCGACGCTGACCGCGCAGGCCGAGACGCCCGTTCCGATCGGCCGGGCGTTCACCCCGCTCGTCGGCACCAGCCAGACGATGATCCTGGCGGGTTCCAGCCGGTCCAACGCGAAGTCGATAGCCTCGGCGACCTGGGCCAAGACCGGCCCGGTGCCCGCGGTCACCGCGAAGGAGAACTGCGACAAGGGCGGCGTCGACGTCACCGCCAGCAACAAGGGCGACTCCCCCTTCACCTTCACGCTCAAGGGCACCGAGCACACCGTCCCCGCGGGTGGCTCCAAGACGGTGACCGTCCCGGTCGGCGAGGACCAGGCGTACGACATCACCATCACCGGGCCGAACGGTTTCAAGGAGACCTTCAAGGGCGTCCTGGACTGCAAGACCAGCACTCCGAGCCCCAACCCGAACCCGTCCTCCCAGCCCACCCCGGCCTCGGCCGGCGGTAGCACCGGCGGGTCCGACACCACCGGCGGCAACACCGGCGGCTCCTCCTCGAAGGACAACCTCGCCGCGACGGGTGGCTCCAGCTCCACCCCGATCATCGCGGGCGTCGCGATCGCCCTGGTCGCGCTGGGCGGCGGTGCCGTGTTCTTCCTGCGCAAGAAGAAGGCCACCGCCGGGGAGTGAACACCCCTGAGCGCGGAGTGACGGCGCGCTGAAGCAAGGCTGAGGCGAGGCCGAAGCGAGGTGAGGCCCCGGGTGCCACGGCACCCGGGGCCTCACCTGTGCCTGCGCCCGGGGCCGTGTCCGTGCACGGAGGCGGGTCTGTGGTTGTCGTCGTGCGCGAGGTGCGCGCGTGGCTGTGCCGGTGCTCCGTAGCCCGCGTGCTCACGGGTCCGTGCGGGGCGGGAGGTGCGGCCGGGCGGGGGGTTACCGGTTTCCGTCGGGGGTCGGCCGTACGGCAAGATGGGTGGTATCTCTGCCCACCACTTATCTGCCGGACGGTTTCTCTTGGCTGAGTACATCTACACGATGCGCAAGACGCGCAAGGCGCACGGCGACAAGGTCATCCTCGATGACGTGACGCTGAGCTTCCTGCCCGGCGCGAAGATCGGTGTGGTCGGCCCGAACGGCGCCGGTAAGTCCACCGTCCTGAAGATCATGGCGGGTCTGGAGCAGCCGTCGAACGGCGACGCGTTCCTGTCGCCCGGCTACACCGTCGGCATCCTGCTCCAGGAGCCGCCGCTGGACGAGTCCAAGACCGTGCTGGAGAACGTCGAGGACGGCGTCGCAGAGATCAAGGGCAAGCTCAACCGGTTCAACGAGATCGCCGAGCAGATGGCGACCGAGTACACCGACGCGCTGGGCGACGAGATGGGCAAGCTCCAGGAGGAGCTCGACCACGCCAACGCCTGGGACCTGGACGCCCAGCTGGAGCAGGCCATGGACGCGCTGGGCTGCCCGCCCGGCGACTGGCCGGTCACCAACCTGTCCGGTGGCGAGAAGCGCCGCGTCGCGCTCTGCAAGCTGCTGCTGGAAGCCCCCGACCTGCTGCTCCTCGACGAGCCCACCAACCACCTGGACGCCGAGTCGGTGAACTGGCTGGAGCAGCACCTCGCCAAGTACGACGGCACCGTCGTCGCCATCACCCACGACCGGTACTTCCTCGACAACGTCGCCGAGTGGATCCTGGAGCTCGACCGCGGTCGCGCCATCCACTACGAGGGCAACTACTCCACCTACCTGGACGCCAAGCAGTCCCGCCTCAAGGTCGAGGGCCAGAAGGACGCCAAGCGCGCCAAGCGCCTGCGCGAAGAGCTGGAGTGGGTCCGCTCCAACGCCAAGGGGCGCCAGGCCAAGTCCAAGGCCCGCCTCGCGCGTTACGAGGAAATGGCCGCCGAGGCCGACAAGATGCGGAAGCTGGACTTCGAGGAGATCCAGATCCCGCCGGGCCCCCGGCTGGGCAGCATCGTCGTCGAGGTCAACAACCTGACCAAGGGCTTCGGCGAGAAGCTGCTCATCGACGACCTCAGCTTCACCCTTCCGCGCAACGGCATCGTCGGCATCATCGGCCCCAACGGCGCCGGCAAGACCACGCTGTTCAAGATGCTCCAGGGCCTGGAGCAGCCGGACGCCGGCACCATCAAGGTCGGCGACACGGTCAAGATCAGCTACGTCGACCAGACCCGCGCCAACATCGACCCCAAGAAGACGCTGTGGGCCGTCGTCTCCGACGAACTGGACTACATCAACGTCGGCCAGGTCGAGATGCCGTCCCGCGCCTACGTCTCCGCCTTCGGCTTCAAGGGCCCGGACCAGCAGAAGCCCGCGGGCATCCTCTCCGGCGGCGAGCGCAACCGACTGAACCTCGCGCTCACCCTCAAGCAGGGCGGCAACCTGCTCCTCCTCGACGAGCCGACCAACGACCTCGACGTCGAGACGCTCTCCTCCCTGGAGAACGCGCTGCTGGAGTTCCCCGGCTGCGCCGTGGTCGTCTCCCACGACCGTTGGTTCCTGGACCGGGTGGCCACCCACATCCTCGCCTACGAGGGCGACTCCAAGTGGTTCTGGTTCGAGGGCAACTTCGAGTCGTACGAGAAGAACAAGATCGAGCGCCTCGGCCCGGACGCGGCACGTCCGCACCGCGCGACGTACAAGAAGCTCACCCGAGGCTGAGCCGAAGGCAAGCGACCGCCACCCGGCGGTCGAAGGACAGAAAGCGGGAACGGTCACCCATGGCTCGGCACGTATACAGCTGTCCCCTCCGCTGGTCGGACATGGACGCCTTCGGGCACGTCAACAACGTCGTCTTCCTCCGCTACCTGGAGGAGGCGCGGATCGACTTCATGTTCCGGCTCCGGCCGAAGGACGGCTCCACGTCGTTCTCCGGCGGCTCGGTGGTGGCCCGGCACGAGATCGACTACCTGCTCCCGCTGGTCCACCGGCACGAGCCGGTGGTCATCGAGTCCTGGGTGACCCGGATCGGCGCCGCCTCGCTCACCGTCGCCTACGAGATCAAGGACGCGGAGGGCCCGTCGCAGGTCTACGTGCGGGCCTCCACCGTCGTGGTCCCGTACGACCTGGAAGCGGGCCGGCCGCGGCGGATCACCGAGGAGGAGCGGACCCACCTCAGCCGCTACCTGGACGGGGCGGACAGCGACGAGGGCGTGCTGGTCGCATGACCGCGCCCGTGCAGAGCCTGCACTTCGCCGACGCGAGGGAGGCGGAGGACCTCACCGCCTTCCTCGCCCGGCTGCTCCACTACGACCGTGCCGCCGCCGTCCGCCTCCAGGCCGGCGGACCGGACGGGGAGCCCCGACCGAGCCTCGCGGTCTTCGGCCGCCCGCCCTCCTTCGAGGTGCTGGCGATCCGCACCGCCAGGCTCGGCACCCCGATCGCCCTGGACTCCACCGTTTCCGCAGGTGAACTGCTGGAACGCGTCCAGGGCGTCGGATTCACCCTGCCCGCCCCCGTCACCGGGCCGCCCTGGGCCGGCGTCCTGCCGCCCCGCGGCGGCTGGCGCGAGGTGCCCGGCCTCCCCGACGGGCCCGAGCTGCGCGAACTGGTCGCCGCGGCGGTCGCCGAGTTCCGGCGCCGGGACGAGGCACTGCCGCCCGAGCGGCGCACCCGCACCGAGCGGGACCGGATCGGACGGGAGATCTGGACGCGCGACACAGCGCCCACGCCCCTGCCGCTGCGCGCCGTGCACGCGGCGCACTCGCTGGGCTTCCTGCGCCCCGGCGCACCCGTGGCCCTGCTCACCACCGCGCCCGCAGCGCCCGCCGCATCCGGCGCGCCCGCGCACGGAGTGCCCTCCGGCGCCTGGCTCCGGCTGCGTACGCCCTTCGGCTCCGTCGCGCTCCGGACGAACGGCCCGCTGGCGCTCAACGTCACCCCCACCGCTCAACCCCACCCCACCCGAGAGGCGTGACCACCCACCCGAGAGGCGTGACCGACCGCCCGGCGTGATGGACGCCACCCGAAAGAGGGGCCTTCCGACCGGTTGACCCGACGGTGAACGGGCAGGTGCGCAAGGCACGACGCACCGCCCGGCGCCCGTACGCGGTGCCGGCGAACACGGACCGGTGAGGGAGCAGGGGCGAACGATGGCGAGGGATGGCGAGGGGCAGCCCAGCGCCGTGCAGTCGGTGGACCGGGCCGTGAGCGTGCTGGAGAGCCTGGCCCGGCAGGGCGAGGCGGGCGTCACGGAACTCGCCGACGAGCTGGGAGTGCACAAGTCGACCGCGTTCCGGCTGCTCGGCGCCCTGGAGAACCGCGGGCTCGTCGCCCAGACCCGGGACCGCGGCAAGTACCGGCTCGGCGCGGGCATGCTGCGCCTCGCGGGCGCCGCGGCCCGCCGCCTCGACATCGTCCGCGAGGGCGTCTCCCTCTGCCACGAACTCGCCGCCGAGATCGGTGAGACCGTCAACATCGCGGTCCTCGACGACGACGCTGCCGTCAACGTCGCCCAGGGCCACGGCACCGCCGCCGTCACCTCGCGCAACTGGATCGGCCGCCGCACCCCCCTGCACGCCACCTCCAGCGGCAAGGTGCTGCTCGCCCACGCACCCGCGCCCGTGCGGGACCGGATCCTCGCCGCCGGACACCTCGAAGGTTTCACCGAGCACACCGTCACCTCGCCCGCGGCCCTCCGCCCGCTGCTCGACGAGGCCGTGGAGCAGGGGTACGCCGTCGCCGTCGAGGAGCTGGAGACCGGTCTGAACGCGGTCGCCGCGCCCGTCCGCTCGTACGACGGAACGGTCATCGGGGCGCTCAGCGTCTCGGGACCGGTGTACCGCCTGGGTGAGGACGCACTGCCCGCGGCGGCGAAGCGGGCGGTGACGGCGGCGGACGAACTCTCCCGCCGGATGGGGTACGCGGACTGAGCCGCGGCACCGCCGTGACCTGCCCGTACGCCACCCCGCTCGAACGGCACGCACGGCACGAACGGCACGCACGGCACGAACGGCACGAACGGCACGCAGCCGACCGTGCCGTGCGACGTCGAACCTAGCCGGCGGTGTTGATCATGGAGGCGGCTGCGTACGTCATGTAGTTCCACAGCTGCGCTTCGTGCTCCGGCGCCAGTTCGAGCTCGTCCACCGCGACCCGCATGTGCTTCAGCCAGGCGTCGTGCGCGGCGCGGTCGACCTGGAACGGGGCGTGCCGCATCCGCAGGCGGGGGTGGCCGCGGTTCTCGCTGTAGGTGCGCGGGCCGCCCCAGTACTGCATCAGGAACAGCGCGAAGCGCTCCTCGGCCGGGCCGAGGTCCTCCTCCGGGTACATCGCGCGCAGCAGCGGGTCCTCGGCGACGCCCTCGTAGAAGCGGTGAACAAGGCGACGGAAGGTCGGCTCGCCGCCGACCTGCTCGTAGAAGGTCTGCTCCTGAAGGGTGCCTCGCGGAATCTCGTTCACCCGTCCATCGTCTCAGATGACCGGGATGAGGACCGGGGTCCTAGGACTTCCGGCCGACCCGGCCCCGCGGAGCCGACGGGGCCGACGGGGCCGACGGTCGGCGGGTGCTCGCCCGCGGACCGGGCGCGCGTGACAGTGGAGGCATGGGGACGTATCTGGAGCCGTACACCGAGCCCGCCGACGAGGCCCGCCGCTCCCTGGTGCGCGCGATGGTCGCGGACGGCGGGCTGACCGATCCCGCGTGGCGGCTCGCCTTCGAAGAGGTGCCGCGGCACCTCTTCGTGCCGTACTACTACGTGCCCACCGGGCCCGGCGAGTACGAGCGGCTGTGGTGCGAGGACCCCGACCCGGCGCGCCGGGAACGCTGGCTGCGCGGGGCGTACCACGACGGCCCGCTGGCCACCCGGGTGCGCGACGGGGTGCTGCTCTCCTCCAGCAGCCAGCCCTCGCTCATGGCGCGGATGCTGGACGCGTTGGAGGTGCGGTACGGCGACTCCGTGCTGGAGATCGGCGCCGGCACGGGCTACAACGCGGCGCTGCTGTGCCACCGGGTGGGGGAGGCGCAGGTCACGACCGTCGACGTCGAACCGGAGATCACCGAGTCCGCACGGGTGCACCTGGCCCTCGCCGGCTTCCACCCGGCCGTCGTCACCGGCGACGGCGCCCGGGGTGCGCCGGGCCGGGCGCCCTTCGACCGGATCGTGGCGACCTGCACCCTGCCGTCGGTGCCGTACGCCTGGCTGGCCCAGTGCCGCCCCGACGCGCGGATCGTGGCCCCGCTCTCGACGGGCCTGATCGCGCTGCGGGTACGGGACGACGCCCGGGGTCGCTTCGCGGAGGGCCGCTTCTTGCGCCCGCCGGCGCACTTCGTACCGCTGCGGGGGGTCGCGGCTGCGCCGCGGACAGGCGTGGCGGGGCTGCCGCGGGAGGTTCTGGACGACGGCCTCTTCCGCTTCCTGCTGACGCTGACGGCGGGCAGCCTCGACCCGCACGAGGCGCTCTCCCTGTGGAAGCGCGAACGCGGCCCGCGGAGGGACCGCTTCGGGGTGACGGTGGGTGCGCGCAGGCAGTGGGCGTGGCTGGACGACCCGTCGGGACCGTACGTGTGGGAGTTGGGAGGAGCGGGGTGAGGTTCCCCGGGGGGACCGCGGGGCGCCACGCAGTCGTGGCGCCCCGCGGATGCTAGTGCCCCTCCCGGCAAGCTTTGCCCTGTCGTCCCGTCCGCCACGCACCCTCGCCGCGTTGGCCGAAACCCCTGGTAGGCCCCCTGTGCCCTGCGGGCACGGGAGGTACCCCCACCGCTACCAGAGCTTCCGGCCGCCTTGCGATCGCACGCACCGGACGACCCTCCTCACGGGCAAACATTGCCGGTCACGGCACTAGGCGTGGCGGATGGTGATCGTGGTCCAGGCGCCTACGTGGACGCGGTCGCCGTTGGCGAGGGGGACCGGGACGTACGGCTGGATGGGCTCTTCCGCGCCGTTGATGGTCGTGCCGTTCGTGGAGTTCTGGTCCACGACCGCCCAGGAGCCGTCCGGCTGTTGGACGAGCACCGCGTGCTGGTGGGAGACGCCCGGGTCCTCCGGGGGGACCGACAGGTCGACGTCGGGAGCCTCGCCCGTGGACTGCCGGCGGCGGCCGATCGTCACCTGGGTTCCGGTGAGCGGCAACTGCTGCTCGGGGGAGTACGCGGGGAGCACGAGGCCGCTCGCGTCCGGGCCGCTGCGCTGCATCATCGCCAGGAAGTACTCGCGGTCGGGCCCGATGACGGCCGTCCAGGTGCCGGTGCCCGGCGCCGGCTGCTGCGGGCCGCCGAACGGCGGCGCCTGTATCGGTTGCTGTTGCTGTTGCTGTTGCTGTTGCTGCGGGTGCGCGTGCGCCTGCGGGGGCGGCGGCGGGCTCAGGGGCCAGTCGTCTGCTGCCGGACCCGCGCTCGGGTGCGCCGGCTGCTGCTGCGGGGGCGACTGCTGGGGGAACGCCGGTGGCGGCGGGGGCGACTGGTGCGCGCCGGCCGGGCCCTGCGGGAAACCGGGGGGCGGGGGCGGCGGGGGCTGGTGTCCCTGCGAGGGGCGCGAGCCTTGGAAGTCGTACGCGTCAGGCGCACCCGGAGCCTGCGGACCCGGCGCGTGCGGCCCAGGCGCGTGCGGCGCAGGGCCCTGAGGCGCCGGTGTCTGCGGACCGAACCCCGTCGGGCCGGGACCGGCTGGGCCAGGGCCGACGGGACCGGGACCGACCGGACCGGGACCCATCGGGCCGGGACCGGGCTGGCCGGGACCGGGCTGGCCGGGCATCGGCGGTGCCGGCGGGAATCCTCCCACCTGCGGGCCGGGGCCGGGGGCGCCCTGGCCGGGACCGACCGGGCCGGGACCCTGCGGGCCGGGGCCCGGCGGAGGCGGTGGGGTCTGCGGCGCCGGGCGGTTGGTGAAGCCCGCCGGAAGGTTCAGACCGGGCGGCGGCGTCGTCGCGACCGGCGTGTACGACGTCGCCTTGTTCGTCACGAAGTTGAAGCGGCACTCCTCGCAGAACGGCGCCATCGCCTCCCGCGGAGTGCGGCACTGCGGACACAGCTCCGCCTGGGCGGTCGCGTTCGGGTCCCCGGCCGGCGGGAAGCCGTACCCGGGCTGCGGCGGAGGCGGCGGCGGAAAGGACCCCGGCGCGGCGCCGGGACCGGCCATGCGCTGGCCGCAGACGTCACACCAGTCGTCGGCGCCCGACTGATGACCGTTCGGGCAGGTCGGCATGGAGGCGCCGCCCCCTCTCCTCGTCCGGCCCGAGGGCCGCTGTTCGATACGTGGCCGTCGACGACGGCCCGCCCTACTTCTTCACTCGGACCGTCTTCGTGGAGCGCGTTTCGAGAGTCATCTCGTCGGCGTCCGCGACCTTTGCTTTGAGTCGCACAGTACCCGTCGCCGCATCGACCACGTCCACCACCTTCGAAAGGAGTTTCGCAGTGTCCGCGTTCCCGGAGGCCGCCGCCAACTGCACGGCACGGCCCAGTTTCGCCGTCGCGCCGTCGAAATCCCCGGACTTGCGGGCGTCCAGTCCCGAGCGGATCGCCGCCGCCAACTCGGCCTGCCCGGTGTAGTGCGCGACCTGCGCGTTGATCGCGGTGGAGGCCGCCAGGTCGTCCGTCCACACGGCCCGCACCAGGCCCTGGCCGAGCACTTCCGGCGCCCCGCCGTCCGGGGCCGGGACGATGAGCGAGGCGCGGGCGGCCAGCATCTCGTGGCCGACGCCGGCGTCCGGCACCCGTACGCAGACGTGGTAGTCGCGGGACTCGTCGCCCCACGAACCCGTCGGGTAGTCCCCGGCCCGGGGGCCCGCCCCGGTGCGGCGGTCGGTCAGGTCCTCGACGGCGGGGGCGACCTGCTTGACGAAGACGACCTCCGCCCCGACCGGCGTCCACAGCCGCAGCGCGACGTCCGCGACCTCCTTGCCGAGCGCTTCGGTCATCATCGCCGTGAAGTCGGTCGCCAGGTGGGCCGGGTCGGCGACGATGTCCGCGGTGCCGAGCAGCGCCGAGGCGATCGTGGTGACCTCCTGGACTTCCCAGTCGGTGCCGACGCCCCGCGCGTCGCAGGTGAACCGGCCCGCGACCGCCTCCAGCGCGGCCCGCAGGTCCTCGGGCGACTCGTGTTCGTTGCGGCCGTCGGTCAGCAGGATGCCGTGCCGGATGCGGCTCGCGGCGTCCGCGAGCAGTTCGTCCGTCAGCCGCAGCCAGGTGCCGATGGCGGTGCCGCCGCCCGCCGCGAGCCGGCGCAGGGACCGTACGGCAGCGGTCCGGGTCCGCGCGTCGGCGACCGCGAGCCCGCCGTCGCCCGGGTAGACCTCCTTCGCCTCGTGCGTCCCGGCGACGACCGCGAACTCCACCCCGTCCGGCAGGGTGTCGATCGCCGCGGCCGTCGCCTCGCGCGCGTTGCGCAGCTTCGTCGGCGGGTAGTCCATCGAGCCGGAGCAGTCGACCATGATGACGACCGCGGCACCGGGGGCGGGGGCGGGTATGCCGGTCGGCGACGCCGTGGCGCCGGCCAGCGGGGCGCCCCCGCCGGTGCCGCCGCCGGTGGAGGTGACCGTGACGATCGCGCTCACCTCCCGGCCGTCCTCGGGCAGGAACTCGTTCTGATAGACATCGACGGAGAAGACGGAGAACCGGGGCACCTGCGACTTGGTGAAGTTGGCCATGTCAGGGACTCCTTGGAGGCTCCATACGGGACACGGTGATCACGCTGTGCTGGGAGGGGCGGTGCGGTCCGGCCACGTCACGGCCGGGTCGACGTCGAGGAACCTCAGCGGCCGCGAGGCCCCCTCAAGCTCGATGTCGACCGGAGATCGGCAACACCGCCACGGTGACGTTGTCGTGGCCGCCGCCGTCGAGTGCGTGGCCGACCAGCACCCGGGCGCCGTGCAGCGGGCGTTCGGCGGCGTCGCGGGGCACCGCGGCGGCCATCTCGTCGGCGCCCTCCGCGTAGTTCCACAGGCCGTCGGTGCAGACCACGACCACGCCGGGGCGGTCCGGTCGGAAGACGGCCGTGTGCGGGTCGAGTTCGTACGCGTCGGCGCCGAGCCAGCCCGTGATCGCGTGGGCCCGCTCGTCCGCGTACGCCTCCGCCTCGCTCATCAGCCCCGCCGCCACCATCTGGGCGGCCCACGAGTCGTCCTCGGTGAGCCGGGCCGCGGGCGCGGCGCGGTCGTCGGGCACCCAGTACGCCCGGCTGTCGCCGACCCAGCCGACGACCAGCAGCCCGCCCGCCGACACCGCGCCGACGACGGTGCACGCCGGGGCGTTCTGCTGGCGGTGCTGGTCCTGGTCGAGCGGGTCGCCGCCGGGGGCCGGCGCGGCGAGGGCGTTCACCGCGGCAGCGGCGTCGACGATCGCCTCCCGCATGGCCTGCTCGGGGTGGACGCCCCGGGGCAGTGCGGCCGTCAGGGTGTCACAGGCCGTGCGTGAAGCGGCTTGTGACGCTTCGTCGGGGCGGGTCGCCGACGAGACGCCGTCGCAGACGATCGCCACGACCGCGGGCGAGCCGTCGGGCAGTGCCGTGGTCGAGATCGCGAACGCGTCCTCGTTGCGGTGGTGGCGCAGCCCGCGGTCGCTGACGGCGGCCAGCGGGCCGAGCTCCTGCTCCAGGTGGTCGCGTTCGCGCGGCTGGGCGTGACCGCAGTTCTCGCAGTAGCCGTCGGTGTCGACCCGGCCGGCGCGGCACGCCACGCACCAGGGCGCGCCCTCGGCCCGCGGGTCGGGCCCGTCCGGTGCCGGCGGCGACGGCGGGTCCTCAGGGTGCTCGGCCCCGGAAGACGGCGGGGGCGACACCGGTGCGCCGGCGTCGGACGGGTCCGGCAGCGGCTGCTGCAACTCGTAGTCCCCACTGCCTCGTTCCGCTGGCTCCTCGCCCGCCACCGCGCGCGGCCGTACGTCCACCTCGACGGTGCCGTCCGGGAGGGGCGCCTGACCGTACTCCGGGTCGAACGCCGGCACTTCGGACGTGGGCGCTTGGGACGTGGGCGCTTGGGAAGTGCCACTCGCGCCCGTGCCGCCGGCCCTGCCCGCCGGGACGTACTGCGCCGCCGGCACCCGGCCCGGCGCGTCCGGCAGCACGTCCCACGCACTGGGCGCCGAGGGGTCGCGCGGCGGCCCGGCGAGGTCGGCGAGCGCCGCGAGACGGGACCGCGGCCGTACGGACTCCGCGCCGGCCGCCGCGTCACCCCCGGTCGGGGGCGTTTCGCGGTAGGGGGGCGGGACGCGGGCGCCGCTGACCGCAGCGTTCACCGGGGCGCCCGCCGTCGGGACGTCGGCTCCCGGAGGCCGGGCGTACGACGCGGTGGCCGCGGTCCCCGGCGCCGGTTCCGCCGGGCCGTCGACCGACGGCGTCGCCTGCGGCGGGAGCCGGAGCGCCGCGGTGCCGATCGGCAGGGTCGGCCTGTCCGACCCCGGTGGGCGGCCGGCGATCTGCGGCAGGCCCGCACCGCACCTGCCGCAGAAGCGGTCCTCGATCTCCACGGCTTCGCCGCAGCCGGGGCAGGAGACCGCCCCGGTCGGCTGTTCGTTCTGCGACGACATCGATCACACCCACGTCCGGGGGCGGAAGCGATTGGCACGCTCCACCAGATCCACGCGCTCCTCGCCGCGTTGGGCGAGCCGGGCGAGCACCCGGTACGAGCGTTCCAGCCCGAAGCGCAGGCCCCGTTCGTCGAGTTCGCAGCCGAGCAGCGCGCGGGGCGCGCCGTCCGGATCCGCGGTGCTCGCCGAACTCGGCGGGGGCGGTGGTGCTCCGGGACTTCCGGAGATTACCCAGTCCAGCGCCGTACCGAGTACTTCCGTTGTCAACCGTTCGCCGCGGACCGCGTCGAGGCCCGCCGTCCGCAACGCCGCCACCTGCGCCGCTGCCGCCGACAGATCGTCCAGCAGGGGGTCGAGCGCGGCGCGCCGGCGCAGCCGGGACCGCACCGCCGCCACCCGTGCCGCGGTGTAGTGGATGGACGCCTCCGGCACCGACTCCAAGGTGCGCACCGCGCCGACGCGGTCGCCCGACGCGAGCTGCACCCGGGCCAGCCCGAACGCGGCGCTCACATGGCTCGGGTCGGTCGTCCACACCAGGCGGTAGTACTCGGCGGCGTTGTCCAACTGGCCCAGCAGCTCGGCGCACACGGCGAGCGCCAGCTTCGGCGCGGACTCTCCGGGGAAGGCGTCGTACACCGCGTCGAAGGAGACCGCCGCCGCGGCCAGCCCCCGTTCGTCGCCCGCCACCAGCGAGGCGAGGCCGCGGTACCAGATCACCCGCCAGTCGTCGGCGTGCTGCCGCTCCACCTCCGTCAACACGTCGAGCGCCGCCGCGTGCTCGCCCGTCTCCAACCGGGCCCGCACCTCCCGCAGCCGGGTCTCGCGCGAGGCGACGGGGACCGTGGCCAGCGCGGCGACCAACTCGGCGGGGGCGGCGGCCAGCAGACCGGCGAGGAACCCGGCGTTCGGGTCGTCCGCGTCCACGTGCGGCGCCGGCAGCGCCAGCGCCACTCCTGCGGTGTCCAGCGGCGCGAGCCGGGGTGCGAGCCGGGCGCCGAGTGCGCCCCCGGCCGCCGGACCCTGCTGGAGCGCACCACCGGACCCACCCTGACGGGGGATCGCCGCTCCGGTTCCCGTGACGGCCGGCGCGCCGCGCCCGAACACGCCCCGCGGCACCGGCCGCGCCCCCAGCGCGGACACGTCGTCCGAAGCGGCGAACAGCTCCGTGTCCGCGACCTTCACCTCGGGGCCGAAGAGCGTGGAGAGCGCCGGCCTGGGCCGCCCGGTCTGGAGCGCGACGACCTCCCGGAGCACCCCCGTGAGCTGCTCCGCCATCTCCTGCGCCGACGAGAACCGCCGGTTGGGGTCCGGGTCGGTGGCCCGGACCAGGAGCCGGTAGAACGACTCGTACGTCCGGAAGACCTCGATGTTCTCCGGGTCCGGCAGGGAGTCCACGAACACGTTCGTGTAGCCCTGGAAGTCGAAGGTCAGCACCGCGAGGGTGCGGGCGACCGTGTACAGGTCGGAGGCGACCGACGGGCCCTCCTCGGCGACCTCCGGGGCCTGGTACCCGATGGTGCCGTAGATCGCGGACTCCTCGTCGTCCATCCGACGCACCGCACCCAGGTCGATCAGCTTGAGCTGGTCCTGCTGCTGGATCGCGTTGTCGACCTTGAAGTCGCAGTACAGCAGGTTGCGGCCGTGCAGGTGGCCCAGGGCCTCCAGCGCCTCGATGCCGTACGCGCACGCCTGCTCGACCGGCAGCGGATCGCGCTTGCCGCCCGCGTCGCGCCGCTCGTTCGCCAACTCCTTCAGGGACTTGCCGCCGACGTACTCCATGACGATGTAGCCGTCGAGGGAGCCGGTGCGCTGGTCCAGGTGCTCCACGAAGTTGTAGATGCGGACGATGTTGGCGTGCTCGATCTCGGCGAGGAACCGCCGCTCGGAGATCGCCGCCTCCATCGCGTCCTGGTCGCCGGTGTCCAGCAGGCCCTTGAGGACCACCCAGCGGTCGGAGACCGCCCGGTCGACGGCGAGGTAGATCCAGCCGAGCCCGCCGTGCGCCAGACAGCCCACGACCTCGTACTGGCCGTGCACGACGTCCCCCGCCGCCAGCTTCGGCACGAAGGAGTACGGGTGCCCGCAGGAGGTGCAGAAGCCCTCGGTGCGGCCCGGGCGCTCCCCGCGCGCCCGCCCCACCGGCGCACCGCAGTCGGAGCGCGAGCAGAACCGCTTGCGCTCGGGCACCTCCGGCACGTCCATCACCGCGGAGTACGGGTCGGGGCGCGGCACCTCCGGCACGCTCACCAGGCCCGCGCCCAGCCTCCCGCGCCCCGACGCGTTCCCCGTGGAGCCGGCGGAGACCACCGAGACCGAGACCGTGCGGGCCGCGGCGCCGGCGCCCGTCACCGTGCGCGACAGCCGCCCCGACACGGAGCGGCGCGAGGACGCGGAGCGGGAGGTGCGCGAGGAGGCGCGGGAGGACGAGCGGGAGGAGGCGCGTGAGCCCTGGGAGGAGGCGCGCGAACCGCGGCCCGACGCGCCGGCGCGGGCCCGCGAGCGGGCGCTCCCCGCGCCGCCGGCCGCCACCACCGGCGCGAGACCGCAGGCGTCGCAGTACAACTCGCCGCCGCCCACGTCCTCGTACGAGCCCTCGCAGTCGGGCCGCTGGCAGCGCCCGCCGCCGTTCCTGCCCCTGCTCACGTGCGTCTCGGTCATGGATTCCCCCCGCCGTCGGCGGAGCCCGGACGCCCGGGCTCCGCATGGGCCAACGCCTCCGCCACCGCCGACTGGTAGCGCAACACGGCCTGGTCGGCGACGCGCAGGTCGCACGGTGCGCTCCACAGCATCCGGCGGGCCGCGTCGTACCGCTCGATCAGCAGCGGGTCCTCCACCAGGCCGTGCCGGGCGGCCTTCGCCTTGTACGCGTCCAACCGGCCGCGCAACTCGGCGCGCACCGCGAGCGGCGCGGTCACCGCGGTCAAGGACTCCCGGGCGCGCAGCAGTTCGTCCTCCGCCTCCCGCTCCAGGGACTCCAGCAGCGGGGACAGCCGGTGCCACCGCGAGTGGCGGCGGTGGTCGGCGGCGGTCACCAGCCGCTCCTGGAGCACCGTCGGGGGCCCGCTGACCGCCGGCACCTCGGACGCGGCGATCTTCGCCAGCACCTCGCCGCGGGCCGCCCGCGCCTCCGCGAGGGTCCGGTCCGCGCGGGACAGCACGTCCCGCAGCCGCACCAGCCGCTCCTCCGAGTCCTGACGGACCTGCAACACCGCCTCGATCTCCCGGCGCACGTCCTCCAGGGCGCGCGCCGCCCGGTCGTAGCGGTCGGTGTCCGGGCGGCCCCCGCCGGGCGCCGACGACAGCGGCGCGGGCCGCCAGAACGCCAACGGGTCGGAGATCACCTGCACCCGCAGCGTCGCCAACTCCTGCGTGATGGACTCTAGTTCGTCTCCGGAGGGGTGCTCACCGGGGCGCACGCCCACCGAGTGCGCCAGCGAGCGGGTGCGCTGCAACTCCGCCGACAGCAGGTCGATCCGGGCCGGCAGCGCCGACCACACCGCGTCCGCCGTCACCACCATGTTCAGCGACGTCGCGTACAACTCGTTCATCCGCTCCACCAGACCGGCGAGGGTGAACCGTTCCGACAGCTTCGTCGGGGCGCCCGGCGGGGCGGCGGCGCCGGCCCGGTGCGGCACGGTGACGCTGGGGCCGCGCAGCCGCTCCGTCAGCTCCACCAGGTCGTCCCGGCTCGACCAGCGGCGGCGGGACCGGACCTCCCGGATCTGCGTCAGCGCGTCGCTGTACGCGTCGAAGTACCCCCACAGCAGCGCGATCGCCTGCTCGGTCACGGCCCAGCGGTCCTTGGTGACGCCCGTCAGCTCCGCGCCCTCCAGGAGTCTGCGGCCCGCGTGGTCCTGGAGCGCGAGCAGGGAAGTCTCGATCGCCTCGTGCTCGGAGCCCAGCCGGGCCACGGCACGGTCGACCTCGTCCCGGTCCATCACCGTCTCGAAGAGCCCGTCTCCTGAGCCGGGGAAGGATCCAGCGACGCCCATCGATCACCTCTTTCGTCGGTCAGCCGGAGCGGTATTTGGGGGCGGGGGCGGCGGTCATGCCGGGGAGGTCGGCCTCCAGCCAGTTCCGGTACGCCTGCTTCCAGGCGACCGGGCGGTACTCCTCCAGGACCTTGTTGATCCGGCGCACCAGGTCGTCCTTGCCGAGCTTGGTCGCCACGCCGTAGTACTCGGTGGTGAAGGGCTTGCCGCCCTTCAGCTCCACCGCCGGGTCCTGGGCCGCCTGGCCGGCGGCGAGCGCGCTGTCGGTGACGACCGCGTCGACCAGGCCCTGTTGGAGGCGGACGAGGCAGTCGAGCTGGTTCGGCACGGTCAGCACGTCCGCGTCGCCGGGCCGGCCGTCGTGCTCGTCCTGGAAGACCGCGCCGAAGGAGTTCTCCTTCAGGGCCTCGTTCGCCGTGGAGCCCTCGGCGGTGCACACCCGCTTGCCCTTCAGGCTCTCGTCGTACCCGGTGACGTCCGAGTTCTTGGGCGCCAGCACCTGCTGGCCGGACTGGAAGTACGCGGTGGAGAACGCGACCTGCTTGATCCGGGCGCAGTTGATCGTCATCGTCCGGACCACGACGTCCACGGTGCCGTTGTTCAGCGCGGGGATGCGCTGGTTCGTCGGGATGGCGCGGAAGATGACGGCGTCCCTGCTGCCGAGGACGTCCTGTGCGATCGCCCGCGCGAGGTCGATGTCGAAGCCTTCGAGGGCGCCGTTCGTCGGGTTGCGGTAGCCCCAGCGGTAGCTGTTCTGGTCCACGCCCACGACCAGCTTGCCGCGCTCCTTGATGGCGGCGATCGTCGGGCCGTCCGCGGACGACGGCGGCAAGGACGCCTCCGGGGACTCGCACTCCGCCGCCGCGGCGGCGCGCGTCACCGGCGCCACCCCGGCCTTCGGGACGCCCGCCGACGAGATCGCCGCGCCCGCGTCCCGCGACAGCGGCAGCAAGGTGGCGGCGGCCGCGGCGCAGGCGGCGGCCATGGCGACCACGCCGCCCCAGCCGCGCGGACTGAACCGTCCGACGCGCCCGGTGTCCTGCACTCCCATCACGTCCCCCTCTCCCTCTTCCACCGGCGCCGTCACCGGTACTCCGAAAGCCTGCGGTTGATCCCGAGGACCGCGCCCAGCGCCCCCGCCACGCCGAGCGCCACGGCCCCGACGGGCAAGACGCCCAGAGCGCCCCGGCCGTTCTCCGCGGCGCGCGTGAATTCGCGCTGCTCGTGCGCCAGCGCCTGGTCCAGCGCGGCGTCCACCTCGTCGAAGGACTGCCCGGTCGAGCCCTTCGCACCGATGACCTTCTCCACCGCGCGCTCGTACTCGCCGCCCCGGTCCGTCTCGCTCACCTGCCGGTGCCGCTCCTGCCAGGCGTCGACGTCCTCGGCCGCCGACTCGACCGGGCGGCGGCCCGCGGCGTCGTCGGCGAGCCGCTGGGCCCGGCCCAGGTCGTCGACCAGATCGCGCACGTGCTGGGCGTACTCCGTCTCGTACTTGTCCTGCTTGCCGTCGTCCGTGAGCACGGCGCCCCGGGAAACCAGGACGAGGTTCTCATTGGCCCGCGCCTTCAAGGCGCTGATCCGGGCGTCGTTCAACACCTTCAGCGACTGCTGTCCGTGGGCCTGCGCCTGGCCCAACTGGGCCGCGGCCACGGTCTGTGCGACGACCAGCCACAGCAGGACGACGGCGCAGGCGGCGCTGGCCGCGAGCAGCCCGTGGTTGAAGACCCGGTTCGTCCGCAGGAAGTTCCGGCGCTGCGCCCAGCCGAGCGCGCCGAGCGCGGCGAGTCCGACGAGCACGGACAGCAGCGGCCAGGACCGGGCGTCCTCGTCGTCCCGGTCGAGCCGGGCGGTCTCCGCGTCGTACAGCTTCTGCGCGGCGGGCAGCAGCACCTTCGTCATCTGCTCGTTGGCGAACCGCAGGTACGCACCGCCGAGCGGCAGCCCCTGGCGGTTGTACGCACGGGCGGTCTCGATGTGCCCCGTGTAGATCGGCAACTGCTCGTTGAGCGTGGCGATGTGCCGGCCCGACTCGCTGCGGCCGTCCGCGTGCGTCGCGGCCTTCACCAGCAGTTGGGAAGCCCGGGCGACGTCCTGCTCGTACCGCTCGCGCACCGCGCGGGGCTCCTTGACGGCGCCGGCGAGGAAGCCGCTGGAGGCGGCGGTGTCGGCGTCCGCGAGGGAGCGGTAGACGAGCGCGGCGTCCGCGCTGAGCGGCTGGCTGCGCTCGACGACGTCGTCGGCGGCGCCCGCGCGCTGCGACACCTCCAGCGCGGTCACCGCGCCGAAGGCGAGCACCAGCACGGCGAGCACCGCGCCGATGACCTGGAGCCGACCGGGCTCGGTGGTGGCGGCGGCGCGGAGGTGGGCGGCGGCGTCGGCGAGGGTGCTGGGCGGGACGCGGGGGTCGCGCGGGGCGCGACTGCTTCCCGCGCTCGGTGTGTTCCGGGTGCTCGGCGAGCTCGGCGTGCCCTGTGTGTTCGGCGCGCTCGGCGTGTTTGACGCGGTGTGCGTGCTCGGTGCGCTCGACGTGCTCGGCGGATGTGTCACGAGACCTCCCCCTCGGTCGCTGACGACGGTCCGCCCCCCGGCGGTTCGGGGGACTGCCCCCGGCCAGCAGTATGGCTGCGATGGCCGACGAGCACAGCCGCCTTGACTGGATCTTGCACCAGCCACGCACCCGGGTGCCCCCCGGCGACGGCGCCCACGCCCTCTGCCCTCGGTCCGGTTCCCCCGCGTCGGGCTGCGCTGGAGGGCGCGGTTTCCCTGCAGGTGCGTTGCTCTCTGCGGCCCGGTGGTGGGCTGGTCGCGCAGTTCCCCGCGCCCCTGTTTCGCTGCCCCTGTCGGTCACCTGCAGGTCGGGCAGGGGATTGTCCCTACGCCCGTAGGGCGTGGGGGGGACCACCCCCAGCGCTCCTTGGCTACGCGCCGTGGGGCGAAGTGTCGTTTGTTGGCTGCGGCCTGGTGGGCTGGTCGCGCAGTTCCCCGCGCCCCTAAACCTTCGTGCCTTGCGGGTGGGAGGAAGCCCCGGCGCTCCTTGACTACGCGCCGTAGGGCGAAGTGCCGTTTGTTGGCTGCGGCCCGGTGGTGGGCTGGTCGCGCAGTTCCCCGCGCCCCTGTTTCGCTGCCCCTGTCGGTCACGTGCAGGTCGGGCACGGGATTGTCCCTACGCCCGTAGGGCGTGGGCAATTAGGGGCGCGGGGAACTGCGCGAGTAACCCACCACCGGGCCGTAGAGACCAATGCACCCGCAGGGGTATGGCGGGTGTGTCAGGGGCGCTGGGGGTCCCCCCACGCCCTCTGGGCGTAGGGGGCGGAACTGCGCGACCAGCCCACCACCGGGCCGCGGACGAAAGGGGGTAGGGGCGCTGGGGTCCCCCAGGCCCCGCGGGTGTAGGGGGCGGAACTGCGTGGGTGACGCACCACCGGGCCGCTGAGACCAACGCACCCCGCAGGGGTACGGCGGGCCCCGGGGCGCGGGCCCCGGGGCGGGGGCGGCTAGGGGAGGTAGTGGGCGCGGGCCGTCGCGTGGGACGCGGGGGGCGCGGAGAGCTCGTCCAGACCCAGGAGGACCGCGCCCAGGACCGGCGGGGACACCACGACCTGGGCCCGCGCCTTCGGAGCCCGCTCCGCCAGCAGCGCTCCGATGTGCGCGTCCAACTCCGGGTGCCGCGCGGCCAGGACACCCCCGCCGAGCACCACCGGCGCCTCCTCCGCCAAGAGGTCCAGCTTGCCGAGGGTGACCGTCGCCATCGTGACGATCTCCTCCGCCAGCCGGCGCACCAGCGCCTGCGCGACCGGGTCGCCCGCCGCGCTGGTCGCGAAGAGCACGGGGGTCAACTCGTGCACCCGGGCGTACGGGATCCCGCCCAGGTGCAACGTCTCGATGAGCTCCGTCATCGACCCGAGACCGAAGTGCGCCGGCAGGGTGCGGGCCAGCTCCGTCGGCGCGCCCCGGCCGTCCTCCGAGCGCGCCGCCGACCACAGGGACTCCTCCGCGAGCCCCATGCCGCCGCCCCAGTCGCCGGAGATCTTCCCGATCGCGGGGAAGCGCGCGGTGCGCCCGTCGGGGCGCATCCCGACGCAGTTGATGCCGGCGCCGCAGGTGACCGCGACGCCCCGGGGCTCGTCGACCCCGGCCCGCAGGATCGCGAAGGTGTCGTTGCGCACCCGCGTCGACGCCCCCCAACCCCGCGCGTGCAGCGCCGCGGTGATCTGCTCCTCCTCCACCGGCAGGTCGGCGTTGGCGAGGCACGCCGAGACGTGCTCGACCCCGTCGATGTCCAGCCCTTCGGCACGCGCCCGTGCGAGCGCCGCCGCGACGGGCGCGGCGATCGCATCGACCGCGGCGTCGAGGCCGACCTTGGGGGGCTGGAAGCCCACGTTCCCCCGCTGCGACGCGAGCACCGAACCGTCGGCCGCCACGAAGGCCACGTCGGTCTTGCTGTTGCCCGCGTCGATCGCGAGGACTGCTGCGGTCACGCCCACGCCAGGTGCTCCCGGTTGTGCGCCACGAGCTGGTCGGTGAGCGCTTCGGCGTACTCGTACTGGCCGATCAGCGGGTGCGCCAGCAGCGCCCGGAACACTCGGTCGCGCCCGCCCCGCAGCGCCGCGTCCAGCGCCAGGTCCTCGTACGCGGTGACGTTCGCGATCAGGCCCGCGTACAGCGGGTCCACCGTCGGTACGGGCAGCGGCGCGGCGCCCTTCGCGCCGACCGCGGCCTGCACCTCGATGACCGCGTCGTCGGGGAGGAACGGCAGGGTGCCGTCGTTGGTGGTGTTCACCACCTGGTACGGGCTGCCGCCCCCGCCGAGCAGCGACGCCGCGAGGTCCACCGCCGCCTCCGAGTAGTACGCCCCGCCGCGCTTGGCCAGCAGCTCCGGCTTGGTGTCCAGCGTCGGATCGCCGTACATCTCCAGGAGCTGCCGCTCCATCGCGGCGACCTCCGCGGCCCGGGACGGCTTGGTCCGCTGCTCCCGCACCACCTGGTCGTGCGTGTAGTAGTAGCCCAGGTAGTACGAGGGCACGACGCCGAGCCGGTCCAGCAGCTCCCGCGGCAGCCGGACGTCGTCGGCGACGGCCGCGCCGTGCTCGGCGAGCAGCTGCGGCAGCCGGTCCTCGCCCGCCGGCCCGCCGATGCGGACCCCGGTCTCCCAGGTGAGGTGGTTGAGCCCGACGTGGTCGAGGTGGACCTCGCCGGGGGTCACGCCCAGCAGCTTGGCGAACTTGCGCTGGAAGCCGATGGCGACGTTGCACAGGCCGACGGCCTTGTGCCCGGCGGTCAGCAGGGCCCGGGTGACGATCCCCACCGGGTTGGTGAAGTCGATGATCCAGGCGTTGGGGTTGGTGCGCCGCACCCGTTCGGCGATGTCGAGCACGACGGGCACGGTCCGCAGCGCCTTCGCGAGGCCGCCGGCGCCGGTCGTCTCCTGCCCGACGCAGCCGCACTCCAGCGGCCACGTCTCGTCCTGCTGCCGGGCCGCCTGCCCGCCGACGCGGAGCTGGAGCAGCACCGCGTCGGCGTCGGCGACGCCCGCGTCCACGTCGGAGGTGGTGACGATGGTCCCTCCGTGGCCCTGCTTGGCGAAGATCCGCCGGGCCAGTCCGCCGACCAGCTCCAGCCGCTCCGCGGCCGGGTCGATCAGCACCAGCTCGGTGATCGGGAGCGTGTCCCGCAGCCGGGCGAAGCCGTCGATCAACTCCGGTGTATAGGTGGATCCGCCACCCACGACAGCCAGCTTCATTCAGTTCCTAGCCCTTCACTCCGGTCAGTGTGACGCCCTCGACGAACGCCTTTTGGGCGAAGAAGAAGACGAGGATCACAGGGGCCATGACCAGCACGGTCGCGGCCATGGTCAGGTTCCAGTTGGTCTGGTGCGCGCCCTTGAAGGACTCCAGGCCGTAGCTGAGGGTCCAGGCGGCGGGGTTCTCGGAGGCGTAGATCTGCGGACCGAAGTAGTCGTTCCAGGCGTAGAAGAACTGGAACAGCGCCACCGCGGCGATCCCCGGCTTCGCCATCGGCAGGACCACCTTCAACAGGGTCCGCACCTCGCCGCAGCCGTCGACCCGTGCCGAGTCCAGGTACTCGTCGGGGATGGTGAGCAGGAACTGCCGCAGCAGGAAGATGGAGAACGCGTCCCCGAACGCCATCGGGATGATCAGCGGCCACAGGGAGCCCGCGAGGTCCAGCTCCTTCGCCCAGAACAGGTACATCGGGATCACGACGACCTGCGGCGGCAGCATCATCATCGAGATGACCAGCATCATCGTCAGCCGCTGGCCGCGGAAGCGGAACTTGGCGAGGGCGTACGCCACCGGGATGGAGCTGACCACCGTCAGGACGGTACCGAGCCCCGCGTACAGCAGCGTGTTGCGCCACCAGGTCAAGAAGCCGGGGGTGTCCCACACCTTGACGTAGTTGTCCCACTCCCAGGTCCGCGGGATCAGGTCCCGCGTCAGCGCCTGCTGGTCGCTCATCAGACTGGTCAGCACGACGAAGACGAACGGCAGGACGAAGAACAGCGCGGCGGCGACGCCGAGCGCGTGGACGCCGATCCAGTGCAGCACCGCCTTGCGCCGGGCCGTGCGCGCGGCCGCCGACGGCGGGCCGCCGCCGCTGCGGGCGGCGGGCTTGCGGTCGATCACCTGGGCCATCTCAGTCACCCACCCGGACGAGGCCGCCGCGCCGACGCATCAGGAACGCGGTGAAGACCATGGAGAACGCGAACAGGACGAGGGCGAGGACCGCGGCGGCGCCGTAGTCGAAGCGCTGGAAGCCGATGTTGTAGATCAGCTGCGGCAGCGTCAGCGTCGACTTCTCGGGGTAGCCGGGCTCGAACTGCTGCCCGCTGCCGCCGATGATGCCGGACGCCACCTTCCCCGCGACCAGTGGCTGCGTGTAGTACTGCATCGTCTGGATCACGCCGGTGACCACGGCGAACAGCACGATGGGGGAGACGTTCGGCAGCGTCACGTACCTAAAGCGCTGGAAGGAGGAGGCGCCGTCCAACTCGGCCGCCTCGTACTGCTCCTTCGGCACGTCCAGCAGCGCCGCCATGAAGATCACCATCAGGTCGCCGATGCCCCACAGCGCGAGCATGGTGAGCGCCGGCTTGGACCAGGTGGGGTCGGTGAACCAGCCGGGGGCCGGCAGCCCGATCGACTCCAGGAAGGAGTTCACCGGCCCGGTGCCGGGGTTGAGCAGGAAGACGAAGGAGAGCGTGGCGGCGACCGGCGGCGCCAGGTACGGCAGGTAGAACAGGGTGCGGAAGACGCCGGCGCCGGTCTTGATCCGGGTGATCAACAGCCCGATGCCGAGGCCGAAGACGACCCGGCAGGAGACCATCACCACGACCAGCCACAGGGTGTTCTTCAGGGCCGGCCAGAAGAGCCGGTACTCGTTGAAGACGTAGGTCCAGTTCTCCACGCCGTTGGGGGTGGGCGGACGGAAGCCGTCGTACTGCATGAAGGAGAAGTAGACGGTCGAGATCAGCGGATAGGCGAAGAAGACGCTGAAGCCGATCAACCAGGGCGACAGGAAGGCCGCGGTTCGAAGCGCCGACCTGCGGCGCTTCGAACGCAGGGTGTGCGTGGCCATACGGGGTCCGGTCCCGCTACTTCTGCTTGGCGATGTCGGTGTCGATCTGCTGGGCCGTCTTCTCCAGACCGGCCTTCAGGTCCTTCACCTTCCCCGCCTCGTACCGGTACGCGAGGTCCTGGAACGTCACCTGGTACGCACCGCCGTCGACCTGCGCGGGCGTGGTGTTGGACTTGGGGTGCTTGGCGATGTCGATGAAGGTCTTGAACGCGGGGTCGAACTTCAGGTCGGGCGAGTCCAGCGCCTCGATGGTGGAGGGCACGTTGCGGATCCCGTTGGAGAACGCGACCACGGCCGCGGTGTCCGTGGTCATGTACTTCACCAGCTCCCAGGCCGCGTTCTTCTTCTCGCTGGTGGACGCTATGCCCATGATCGTGCCGGAGAGGTAGCCCTTGCCGTAGTCGGCCACCTGGTCGTCGGCGACCGGCAGCGGAGCGGTGCCGATCTCGAACTTCACCCCGGCGTCCTTGGCCATCCCCAGCCGCCACTCGCCGTCCAGCTGCATGGCGACCTTGCCCAGGTGGAAGGGGTGTTCGGCGCCCCATTCGTCACCGAAGGTGTTGCGGTACTTCTCCAGCTTCTGGAAG
This sequence comes from Streptomyces sp. NPDC017979, assembly GCF_044328175.1. Classification (NCBI taxonomy): domain Bacteria; kingdom Bacillati; phylum Actinomycetota; class Actinomycetes; order Kitasatosporales; family Streptomycetaceae; genus Streptomyces; species Streptomyces sp. NPDC017979. The sequence goes on from NZ_JBIRGU010000003.1 coordinate 140,448, forward strand.
CCGCCGAGCTGGTCGATCAGCCCCTTCTGGTAGGTCATCATGTTGGCGAACGCCGGGTCCTTGGCGAGGTTCGACTTGCCGTCGGCGTCGAAGTACGTGGGCGACCACTGGGAGACGTAGTGGCTCGCGCTCGTCTCGTAGCCGTGGTACGTCGGCATGAAGCCGAGCTGCTGGTAGCCGTCGCCCTTGGGCTGGGTGAGCTTCTTGGCGACCTCGGCGAACTCGCTCCACGTCTTGGGCGGGGCCGTGATGCCCGCCTTCTTGAACGCGTCCTTGTTGTAGTAGAGGCCGTAAGCGTCGTTCAGCAGCGGCAGCGCGCACTGGTTGCCCTCGAACCGGGTGTAGTCCAGCAGGGGCTTGTGGAACACCTTGGTCGGATCGATCTTCGACTTCTCCAGGTACGTCTTGAGGTCCACGAAGGCGCCCGAGTCGCAGAACTTGCCGACGCTGTCGGTGGAGAAGGACGACACCACGTCCGGTGCGTTGGAACCGCCGGCCCGCAACGCCTGGTTGATCTTGTCGTCGGTCATGTTCTTGACGACCTTGACCTTGATGTTCTGGTGCGCCGCCTCGAAGCGCTTGACGTTCTCCTCGATCGCCTTGACCTCGCTGGGGGCCGACCAGCCGTGCCAGAAGGTGAGCGTGGTGTTGGCCTTGGGGTCGTCGTCCGAGCCGCTCTCGTTCGACCCCGTGCAGGCCGAGGCGAGCAGGGACAGTGCGGCGGTGGCGGCGAGCGCTGCCGCGGTCTTCCTCGTGCGTGTGGACATGGCGGTGTCTCCCTGTGGCAGGTGCCGGGTCGGGTGTCGGGAAGGGACGTGCCGTGGTGGTGCGCAGAAGGAGAAAGGCAGAAGGGGGGTGATCAGCGGGCGGTGGTGTCGAAGACCTCTTCGCGGGTGGCGGTCAGGGCGCTCTCCAACGCCCCGCGCAGCACCGGGTCTTCGGGTACGGAGGCCATCAGCAGCCGTGGTCTGGGGGCGGCCAGCTCGGTCAGCTCCGCCTGCACGCGGGCGCGCAGCGGCTCCCCGCCGGCGGTGATCGCCCGCCCGGCGAGGACGACGAGTTCGGGGTCGAGCACGGCGACGACGGAGGCGAGTCCGGTCGCCAGCGCGGTGGCGTACGCGTCCAGCAGGTCCCGGTAGGGCTGCTGCGCCGGGTCGGCGCGATGCTGGGGACCGGCGGCCAGGGCCGCGCGCTCCAGCAACGCGACGGCGACGTCCGTGTAGGGGCCGTCGCCGACGTCGGCCACGCCCAGGTCGCGCGCCAGCCGCGGCAGCACCTGCGCGCCGGCCAGCTCCTGGAACCCGCCGCCGTTGCTCTTGGTGACCTGGCGCATCAGCGGGGTGCCCGGCACCGGCAGGAAGCCGACCTCGCCAGCCCCGCCGGTGAAGCCGCGGTGCAGCCGGCCGCCGATGACGACGGCGCCGCCGAGCCCCTCCTCGTTCCACAGCAGGACGAAGTCCCGGTGGCCGCGGGCGGCGCCGATGCGCTGCTCGGCGACGGCGACGAGATTGACGTCGTTCTCGTACTCGAACGGCATCGGCAGCGCCGCCGCCAACTCGTCCAGCAGCGTCGCGGAGTGCCAGCCGGGCAGGTGGGAGGCGTACCGCAGCCGTCCGGTGGCGGGGTCGAAGGCGCCCGGGGTCCCGATGACGAGGCGGTGGACGTCGGCGAGGGTCAGCCCGGCCGCCTTCGCGGCGCCGTCCAGCGCGTCGGTGACCTGGCGCACCACGCTGGTGCTGCGCAGGCCGCGGGTCGCGAGCTCGTACTCCCCGACGACCGCGCCGGTGACGTCCGCGACGGCGGCGCGGATGCGCTGCGGGGTGACGTCGAGCCCGGCGGCGTGCCCGGCGGCGGGGTTGATCGCGTAGAGCTGGGCGCCGGGGCCGGGGCGGCCCTCCGTGGTGCCGGTGGCGACGACCAGACCGGCCTCCTCCAGCCGGACCAGGAGCTGGGACGCGGTGGGCTTGGACAGCCCGGTGAGCTTGCCGACCTTGGTACGGGACAGGGTGCCGTGCTCCAGCAGCAGATCGAGCGCGGCGCGGTCGTTCATCGCACGCAGCACGCGCGGTGTGCCGGGGGTGGTTCCGGGGGTGGCTCCGGCCACGACGGTTGCACCTGCCCTTCGGCCGCGGGGCCCAGCGGAGGTCAGTGGGCGCGCTGGACTGTTAGGAAAGTTTCCTAACAGGGCCTGAACGTATTCCGGTGGCCGTGCGGGCGTCAATGGCCGTCACGCGCGCGGCAATCAAAGCGTTACCTTCACCGCGCCGCCGTATGCATGAGAAGTCGCACGCGCGAGAAGTCGCACGTGCGGGACGCGGTGCGCACGAGGAAGCGGGCACCCGGTGCTGCCGGGTGCCCGCTTCGGGTGTGCTCGGAGGTGCTACTTCGTCAGGTTCGGCCCGGGCGCCGGTATCGGCGCGGTGGCCAGCGACTGCGGGGAGGTGGGGCTCGCCAGCGCGGACGGCGGGGCGACCGAAGCCGACGGGTCCGCGGCCGGCGCGGCCTGCTCCACCGGCGGCAGCCCGCCGACGATCTGGATGCCCGCCGCGTCGAAGGCGCGCTTGATCCGCCAGCGCAGCTCCCGCTCCACCGAGAGCGACTTGCCCGGCATCGTCTTGCCCGCGACCCGGATCGTCATCGACTCCAACAGCACCTCGGTCAGGCCCAGGGTCTCCACCGGGCCCCACAGCTGCTCGTTCCACGGCTCGGCCTTCGCCAGTTCGTCGGAGACCTCGCCGAGCACGCCGCGCACCCGGTCCAGGTCCTCCGTCGGCCGGACCGTGACGTCCACCGTCGCCGTCGCCCAGCCCTGGCTGAGGTTGCCGATCCGCTTGATCTCGCCGTTGCGGACGTACCAGATCTCGCCGTCGACCCCGCGCAGCTTGGTGACCCGCAGCCCGACCTCGATGACCTCGCCCGAGGCCACGCCCGCGTCGATGGAGTCACCGACGCCGTACTGGTCCTCCATGATCATGAAGACGCCGGAGAGGAAGTCGGTGACCAGGTTGCGCGCGCCGAAGCCGATCGCCACGCCCGCGACGCCCGCGGACGCCAGCAGCGGCGCGAGGTTGATCTCGAAGGCGCCGAGGACCATCAGCGCCGCGGTGCCCATGATGAGGAAGGACGCCACGGAGCGCAGCACCGAGCCGATGGCCTCCGACCGCTGCCGACGCCGCTCCGCGTTCACCAGCAGTCCGCCGAGCGCGGTGCCCTGCACCGCCTGGGCGGAACGGTTCATCCGCTCTATCAACTTCGTCAGCGCCCGGCGCACCAGGAACCGCAGCACCAGCGCGACGACGACGATCAGCGCGATCCGCAGGCTGGTGTTCAGCCAGGTGGACCAGTTCTGCTCCACCCATCCCGCGGCGTTCCCCGCCTTCTCCGCGGCCTCGTCGAGCGTGACGGGCGTCGACTCGGGCGTCGTCTCCGACGCGGGCGACGACGGGTCGGCGGCGAGGGCGAAGGATGACCAGATGGCGGTCACGGGGAGAACCTCCAGGCATGGCGTACGGGAGGCCAACCACCCTAACGGCGGCACCTCCTCCACTTGCTGTTCCGGGCGCGGGGAGAGAGAAGGCTCACCCGGGGTGCGTGCGCGGGGTGCCCGGAGGGTCACGTACGGCGATCGGCCGGTGATCCGTCCGGGATCGGGCGCGGGCCGACCCGGCACCGACCCGGGAACGGCCGTTCGTTGGAAGGGTGGGTTCCGTGGTGCGCGAGTGGTGTGGTTGAAAACACTCCCAGCCCGTTACCGCCATGTGGTGGCGCTCGGACCTGGGCTGAGGAGAGACTGAAGTACAGATCGTCCCGGCGCGAGCCACGCGTCGCCGGCGTACAAGGAGGCATCAACCGTGCCGCACGTCCTGGTCCTCAACGCGTCGTACGAGCCCCTCGGCGTCGTACCGCTCCGCCGCGCGCTCGTCCTCGTCCTGGAGAACAAGGCCCTCTGCCTGGAGGAGTCCGGCGCCTTCCTGCACAGTGCGACCCGTGTCGTCGCCGCGCCCAGCGTGGTCCGGCTGAAACGGTTCGTACGGGTCCCCTACCGGGGGCCCGTTCCACTGACCCGCAAAGCGCTCTTCGCCCGCGACGGCGGGCGTTGCATGTACTGCGGTGGCGTCGCAACCAGCGTCGACCACGTCATTCCGCGCAGCCGCGGCGGCCAGCACGTCTGGGACAACGTCGTCGCCGCCTGCCGCCGCTGCAACCACGTCAAGGCCGACCGGCACCTGCGGGAGCTGGGCTGGCGGCTGCGCCACCAACCGGCCCCGCCGTCGGGCCTCGCGTGGCGGATCATCGGCACCGGCCACCGGGACCCGCGCTGGCTGCCGTACCTGCAACCGTACGGAGCGGACGACGTGATGGCCCGGATAGACGGTGCACGGATCGACGGCGCACGGATGGACGGCGTTTCCGCCTGACACCGGCGCCGTTCGTCGTTTCGGCGGACCTCACGTCCGCGGGGCGGCGGGGCGGGCCCGCACGTGCATGCGTTCGCCCTGGCGGCCGAAGAGGTTGAGGACCTCGACGGGGGAGTCGCCCGCGGGTCCGAACCAGTGGGGGAGCCGGGTGTCGAACTCGGCGACCTCGCCCGGTTCCAGCACGATGTCGTGGTCGGCCACGAGGAGCCGCAGCCGGCCGGAGAGCACGTACAGCCACTCGTACCCCTCGTGCGTCACCGGCTCGGGCCGGTTCTGATCGGCCGGGATCACGGACTTCCACGCCTGGAGCGGGCCGGGGTGGGCGGTCAGCGGGATCATCGTGCGGCCGGCGTGGACGCGGGGCGCGAGGCGGACGCGCGGATCGCCGACGTCGGGTGCGCCGACGAGTTCGTCCAACGGGATCCGGTACGTCTGGGCCAGCGGCAGCAGCAGTTCCAGGCTGGGCCGGCGCTGGCCGGACTCCAGGCGGGACAGGGTGCTCTTGGAGATGCCGGTCGCCGCGGCCACGGCGGTCAGGGTCAGGTCCCGGCGGGTGCGGATGCGCTTGAGGCGGGGGCCGACCTCGGCCAGCGCGGTGGCGATGGGTTCGTCCATGGCCACAGCACACCGCCGATTCCCCATTCCGGCAACTTTGTTTGTCGTTTCGGCACGGCACCGCGCACGCTCTGCGGCGGAGGTGATCGCCGTGAACGAAGCGACGACGAAGCAGTACGAGAACGAGAACGACGGCAGCGACCGCGACCGCAGCGACTACGACGTGGTGGTCATCGGCGGCGGCGCGGCCGGACTCAGCGCCGCGCTGGTCCTCGGCCGGGCCCGGCGCCGGGTCGCGGTCGTCGACGCGGCCGAGCCGCGCAACGCGCCCGCCGCCCACATGCACGGCTACCTGTCCCGCGACGGCCTGCCGCCCGCGACCCTGCTCGAACTCGGCCGCACCGAACTCTCCGGCTACGGGGTGCGGCTCCGCACCGCCCGCGTGGACGACGTCCGGGCCGCCGCCCCCGGATTCGCCGTCCGCCTGGCGGGCGGCCCGCAGCTCACCACCCGCCACGTGGTGGTCGCGACCGGCCTGCGGGACGAACTGCCCGACCTGCCCGGCGTGCGGGAGCGCTGGGGCAAGGACGTGCTGCACTGCCCGTACTGCCACGGCTGGGAGGTCCGCGACCGCCCCCTCGGCGTCATCGCCAGCCAGCCCGGCTCGGTGCACCAGGCCCTGCTGGTGCGCCAGTGGAGCGACGACGTCGTCCTCTTCGCCAACGGCCTGGACCTGTCCGCGGAGGACCGCGAACGCCTCGCGGCGCGCGGGGTGCGCATCGTGGCGGGCGCGGTGGAGCGCATCGCCGTCGCGGACGGCCGCCTGCGCGGCGTCGAACTCGTCGACGGCCGTGCCCTGCCGCGCGCCGCGGTCTTCGTCGCCCCCCGCTTCGTCCCCCACGACGCCCTGCTGACCTCCCTCGGCGCCGCCGCGGAAGCCGGTTGGGTCACCACGGACCCCGCGGGCCGCACCAGCGTCCCCGGCGTCTGGGCGACCGGCAACGTCGTCGACCCCCGCGCCCAGGTCATCACCGCGGCGGGCGCGGGCGCGTCGCTGGCGTTCGCACTGAACGCGGAACTGGTGGAGGAGGACGTACGGGCGGCGGTCGCGGGAGCACGGGCGGAGGCCCCGTAGGAAGGGCCCGCGGGCGCGGCCCGAGGAAGATCGAACGCCAGGGATAGCCGCGGGTCGCCCGGGGAAAGGATCATCGAGGCCGGAGCCCTGTGCTCCGGTCGCACCGAGGCAAGCGCACGAACCCAGAGCACGTCCTTTCACGGCCCGCCGTACCGCTGACCGAAAGGCTCCCTCTCCTTGCGCGCACAGAACCTGGACACCGTCCGCGAACCGGCCCCCACCATGTGGGAGAAGTTCCCCGCCATCCAGCGGGGGCTCGATCGGCTGGAGCGCAGGCCCACCGCCTTCGGGCTGGTCATGTGGGCCGCCGGTCTGATGAAACCGGTCTTCATGGACCACGTGGTCACGCCGCAGCCCCGCGCCGAACTGGGTCCGGTGCGGGAGGTGTTGGAACGGGGGCGGGAGGAGTACGCGAAACGGCTGACCGGCTTCCTCGACCTCGCGGACCACCTCGGGCGCATCCCCGTCGACGGCAGGGAGCGGGGGACCAGCCCGTACTGGGGGAACACCTGGCTGCCGCCGCTGGACGCGCTCTCGCTCTACGGGGTGCTCGCGCAGACCAACCCGGCGCGGTATCTGGAGATCGGGTCCGGCAACTCCACCATGTTCGCCCGGCGGGCCGTCTCCGACCACGGGCTGGACACCCGGATCACGTCCATCGACCCGGCGCCGCGCGCCGAGATCGACGCCCTGTGCGACGAGGTGGTCCGGGTGCCGCTCCAGGACGCGGAGCACGACGTGTTCGAGGAGCTCCAGGCCGGGGACGTCGTCTTCCTCGACGGGTCGCACCGGCTGCACATGGGGTCGGACGTCATGGTCTTCTTCTTCGAGATCCTGCCGAAGCTGAAGTCCGGAGTGCTCATACAGGTGCACGACATCATGCTGCCCGCGGACTATCCGGAGTCCTGGCGCTGGCGGATGTACTCCGAGCAGTACCTGTTGGCGGCGCTGCTGACGTCCACGCCCGAGCGCTTCGACGTCCAACTGCCGAACGCCTTTCTCCACGGCGACCCCGAACTAGGGGCGATCCTGCGCCCGCTCTGGCAACAACTCGGCGTCACCCGGCACTTCCAACCCGCGTCCTTCTGGTGGCGGCACCAGCCCTGACGCACCCCACCCCGACGCGCCGCGCTCAGGGTGCCACCGCGTACGCCTCCACTGCGAAGAACGAGTAGCCGAAGCGCGTCGCGCGCTGGTCCCCCTGCACCCGGACGAAGCGGACGTCGGGGGCGTCCATCCGGACCGACTCCCGCCCGCCCGCGCCCACCGGCACCGTCGCCGCGTCACGCCACGTGCGGCCGTCGGACGAGACCTGGACGCGGTAGCGCGCGGCGTACGCGTCCTGCCAGTGCACGACGACCTGGCCCAGCCGCACCGGCGCGGCCAGTTCCGCCTGCCACCAGGCGCCGTCCTCGTACGGGGACGACCACCGGCTCCCCGCGTCGCCGTCCAGCGCGGCGGACGCGGGGAAGTCGGGCGTCTCGTCGCCGGAGGAGGACGCGGTCGTGCCGGGCAGCCGCAGCAGGTCGGGGCCGCCGGTGCGGGGGAAGGCGCGGACCGTGAGGGTCCGTTGTCCGCCGCCGAAGGACAGCGGGACGCGGTAGGTGCCAGCGGGCGCGTCCGGCGCGACCGTGACCTCGACGGGGACCGTCGCGGCCCGGCCGCGCGCCACGCCCGTCCCGTCGGGCACCTTCACGCTCACCCCGGCCGGCGCCTTCGCGATCAGGGCGCCGCGCGCGTCCGCGGGCCGCTGCGGGGTGAGGCGCACGTCCACGCGCTGCGGCCCGCCGCCTATCTCCGCGTCCGTCGGAGTGCGCGGCAGGTCGAGCCCGACCGCGGGCACGTCCGCGAACCACGGAACCACGGCCCGTACGCCCGTCGCCCCCACCACCCGCAGCGCGTCCGCGCGCAGCGCCTTCGCGGGCACTTGGGTCCAGCCGGTGGGGGACAGCTCGGCGACCGTGCGCCAGCCCTCGCCCGGGGCGCGGGCCTCCAGCCGACCGGTCGGCGCGCCCGCGGCCGTCGCCGCCGTCATCACCGTGACCGTGTCCAGCGGCCGTACGCGACCGAAGTCCACCACGCCCGTCGCGTCCTGCTCCTTCGCGACCCGGTCCGCGCCCGTCCACTGCGCGGCCTCCTGCACCGCACGGTCCACGAAGGGGCCCAACACGCCCTTGCCGACCACCGCGGGGCTCGCCGCCAACTCCCGGCGCAACGGCTCCAGCGCCAGCGAGGCCGCCCAGGCGGCTGCGCCGTCACCGCGCGCCTGGGCCTGGAGCAGTTCGACGGCGAGTTCGCCGGCCCGTCCGTAGCGGGCCAGTTGGTCCAGCCAGGGCCGCATCTCGTCGTCCAACCGGCCCTCCGCCGGGCCGGTGAGCTTGCCGGGGGCCTCCCGCGCCGCGGTGAACTGCGCCTTCAGCGCCGCCGCGGCCTCGTCCCGGTCCTTGTTGCCGGCGGCGCGGGTGCGCCAGAACGCGTCCAGCAGCGGCTGGAGGTGGCCGGACTCGGTGCCGTTCAACACGGACGAGGTGTGGTGGCCGGCGACCGCGCCCAGCGCCTCGCGCGCCGCACCGTCCCCGCCCGCGAGGTCGTCCAGGGCGGCCAGCCACGACTCCTGCGGCCGGTAGCCCTTCGGGTTCCACGCGTAGTCCGCGGCGGTGAACAGCGGGATGCGGGACGCGGACGCCTGCTCCATCGCGTTCGCCAGCAGCGCCGCCGAGCCCGCCGCCACCGCCGGGTCGCGGCCGGTGTACGGGCCGAGGAAGAGCCGGTCCTGCTCGTAGTCGTTCACGGGGTAGTTGTCCATCGTCACCAGCGGGTGCCCGAAGGCGGCGCGCGCCTTCGCCACGTCACCGCCGGTGATCGTCCGCGGCACCACCCCGACGCCGGTCCACGCCACCTGGACCCGCCCGTCCAACTCCTCGGCCAGCGTGCGCCGGTACGCCGTCTCCCCGTCCTGGTAGAACTCCGTCGGCATCAGCGACAGCGGCTCGGCGCCCGGGTGGCGCTCCGCCAGGTGCCGGGCGACCGCGTCCGCGACGCGCGCCTGCGCCCGCGCCGCCGCCTCGGGGCCGCGGCCGAACGCCTCCGCGTCCCGGCCGCAGTGCCACTCGCTGTAGCTGACGTCCTGGAACTGGAGCTGGAACGCGCGCACGCCCAACGCCCACATCGCGTCGACCTTCCGCGTCAGGGCGCGTACGTCCCCGTCGTCGGAGAAGCACATCTCCTGGCCCGGCGCGACCGCCCAGGCGAGCGTGACGTGATTGCGCCGCGCCCGCTCGGCCAACTCCCGGAACTCGGCCCGGGCCTCGGCGGGGTACGCGTCGCGCCAGCGCGCCTGCCGGAAGGGGTCGTCGCCCGGGGCGTACAGATAGCGGTTCTGCTTGGTGCGGCCCATGAAGTCGAGCTGGGCCAGCCGCTGCCGGTGGGGCCACGGCTCGCCGTAGAAGCCCTCCGTCGTGCCGCGGACCGCCGTGCCGGGCCAGTCGCGCACGGCGACCTCGGCGATCGTGCCGCGGCCGACGAGTTGGCGCAGGGTCTGGACGCCGTGGAACAGGCCGGCCGCGTCGACGCCGTCGACGGCGACCGTCACCCGGCCGTCGAGCCGGCCCGACGCGAGGCGGTAGCCGCCGGCGGGCAGACCCCCCGGCGCGGACGCGCCCGGGGCGAGCGCCCGCAGCGCGAGCTCCGCGCCGACGCCGCCGAGGTGCAGGACGGGGCCGCGGCCGCCGGGCGGTGCGGCGCGGGTGGAGGTCGTGCGCACGCCGGCGTCCCGCAGCACCCGGTGGGCCAGGTCCACGGCGTACGGATCGGCGGCCGCGTCCGCGACCACGCTCACTTCGCCGCCCAGCGGCAGCGCGGCACCGCGCGCCTTCATCGACTGTGGGCGGGGCCACACGGAGGGCGGGGCGGCGGCGGACGCGGGGACGGTCGTGGCCCGGGGCGCGCTGCCCGGCGCGGCGGGCTGGGCGACCGCGGTCCCCTGACCGCCGCCGAGGAGTCCGCCGACCACTGCGACGGCGAGGGCGGTGGCCCGTCGCCTCCCGCTTCCGCGCGTGAACCGCACGCCGTCACCCATCACGCATCACTCCGAGGTCTCTGAACGGTAACGAGCCCATCACCCTGGCTGGGACGTGTCAACGGAGCTGGGCGATCTGCGGCTTATGCGTGTGAGGGCGAGGTGCGGCGGAGTCCGGGGGTCTGGGATCGCTTCCCCTGGGTAGGCGCGGTCCGAACCGTTACCGTCCTTCGAGGAGTGACGATCATGACCGCGCCCGCCGCCCACCTGCTGCTCTCTGCCCTGACCCACCCGGTCCCGGCGCCCGACTTCGACCTCGGCCCCGGTCCCGGCCCCGAGGACTACCCCGCGCCGCTGACGAGCGAGCCGCCGCTACCCGGTCCCGTACCGCTCACCAGCGAGCCGCCGCTGGTCGACATCCCCTCGCTGACCAGCGAGCCCACGGCGCACGGCGTCTGGGCGGGGGGTCCGGGCCCGGGGGCGTGACCGGGCCGCGGCGGGTCCGTGCGGCACGTATGGCACCCCCGGGCGCGCGCCCCCCGAAGCCGTTCGCTACGTTGGTCACCGTGGACAAGAAGAACGCTCTGCGCGCCGGCACCGTCGCGGCCGGTACGACGCTGATGATGCTGCTCCTGTCGTCGCCCGCGCTGGCGCTGACCCGCGACGACGGTGACGACCCGGGTCCCGGCCTGAGCGTGGCCGAGACGCTGGGCCTCTTCGTCTTTCTCCCCCTGGCGATCTTCCTGGCGATCACCTTCGCCGTCATGATCCTGGACAAGTCCCGCAAGCCCCAGAACTAACGCGCGTTCGCTTCTCGAACCGGCCCGGTCGTGCCTTGCGACCGGGTCGTTTTGCGTGTGCCCCGTGTGCGGTTCCTGCGGGTGCGTTGGTCTCTGCGGCCCGGTGGTGGGCTGTTCGCGCAGTTCCGCCCCCCCCCATGCCCAGAGGGCATGGGGGACCCCAGCGCCCCCAAACCCCTGCCCCGGCCCGCAGGCAAGTGACGGGGGCAGCGAAGCAGGGGCGCTGGGGGTCCCCCCGTGCCCGCAGGACACAGGGGGCGGAACTGTGCGAACAACCACAGACGGGCCGCAGTCGGGGTACGGGCGTTAGTGCTACGGCGCGTGGCCGGGGCCTCAGCGTTCTCAAAGACCGCCCCAGCGCCCCTGCGTAAGACCGCTCCCGCGACGGCAGGGCCCCGAAAAGGGGCGGGCCCCCGGAGCGGGAGGCTCCAGGGGCCCGGGTGGGGGTCAGGCGCGGGAAGCCTCGTCCGCGGCCTGGGCGCGGAGGGCGCGGTCGACGCCAGCGCGCGACTCCAGCACCAGACGCCGCAGCGCGGCGTTCGGCTCCGCCGACGCCAGCCACGCGTCCGTCGCCGCCAGCGTCGCCGGCGACACCTGGAGCGACGGGTAGAGCCCGATCGCCACCTGCTGCGCCATCTCGTGGCTGCGGGACTCCCACACGCCCTTGACCGCCGCGAAGTACTTCTCCGCGTACGGCGCCAACAGCTCCCGCTGGTCCGTCTGGACGAAGCCCGCGATCACCGCCTCCTGCATCGCGTTCGGCAGGTCGTCGCGGTCCACGACCGACGCCCACGCCTCGGCCTTCGCCTCCGCCGTCGGCCGCGCGGCGCGCGCCGTCGCCGCGTGCCGCTCGCCCGCCGCGGTGCGGTCCCGCTCGTACTCCGCGGCGATGCCCGCCTCGTCCAGTCGGCCCGTCGCCGCCAGCCGCTCCACCAGCGTCCAGCGCAGCTCGGCGTCGACGGTCAGGCCGTCGACGGTCTCGGTGCCGTCCAGCAGCGCGCGCAGCAGGTCGAGCTGGTCGTCCGTACGGGCCGCGCCCGCGAACGCCCGCGCCCACGCGAGCTGGTGGTCGCTGCCCGCCGCGGCCGCACGCAGCCGCTCCTGCGCCTCCCGCGCCCAGGTGTCCAGCAGCGCCGGCCGCGCGGCCGGCGCCGCGTACAGGTCGATCGCCAGCTTCACCTGGCGGTGCAGCGACTGCACCACGCCGATGTCGGTCTCCTTGCCGATGCCGGACAGCACCAGCGAGACGTAGTCGCGGGTCGCCAGCTCGCCGTCGCGCGTCATGTCCCACGCGGACGCCCAGCACAGCGCGCGCGGCAGGGACTCGACGAAGTCGCCCAGGTGCTCGGTGACGACCTTCAGCGACGCCTCGTCGAGCCGGACCTTCGCGTACGACAGGTCGTCGTCGTTCAGCAGGATCACCGCGGGACGCCGGGTGCCCGCCGGGAACGGCACGTCCGTCAGCTCGCCGTCGACGTCCAGTTCGATGCGGTTCGTCCGCACCAGCCGGCCGTCGCCGTCCAGGTCGTAGCAGCCGATCGCGATCCGGTGCGGACGCAGCGTCGGCTCGCCCGTCGCCCCCGCCGGCAGCGCCGGGGCCTCCTGGCGCACCGCGAAGGAGGTGACGACGCCGTCGGCGTCCGTCTCGACCTCGGGGCGCAGCACGTTGATGCCCGCGGTCTCCAGCCACTTGCTGGACCAGGTCTTCAGGTCGCGTCCGGAGGTCTCCTCCAGCGCGCCCAGCAGATCGCTCAACCGGGTGTTGCCGAAGGCGTGCGCCTTGAAGTACGCCTGGACGCCGCGGAAGAACTCGTCCTCACCGACGTACGCCACGAGCTGCTTCAGCACGCTCGCGCCCTTGGCGTACGTGATGCCGTCGAAGTTCACCAGGACGTCGTCCAGGTCCCGGATCTCGGCCATGATCGGGTGCGTGGACGGGAGCTGGTCCTGACGGTACGCCCAGGTCTTCATGGAGTTCGCGAACGTCGTCCACGAGTGCGGCCAGCGCGAGCCGGGCGCCGCGGCCTGGCAGGCGATGGAGGTGTAGGTGGCGAACGACTCGTTCAGCCACAGGTCGTTCCACCACTCCATGGTGACCAGGTCGCCGAACCACATGTGGGCCAGCTCGTGCAGAATCGTCTCCGCGCGCACCTCGTACGCGGCGTCCGTCACCTTCGAGCGGAAGACGTACTGGTCGCGGATGGTCACCGCGCCCGCGTTCTCCATCGCGCCGGCGTTGAACTCCGGCACGAAGAGCTGGTCGTACTTGGCGAAGGGGTACGGGTAGTCGAACTTCTCCTGGAACCACGCGAAGCCCTGCCGGGTGACCTCGAAGATCGCGTCCGCGTCCAGGTGCTCCGCCAGCGACGGCCGGCAGTAGATGCCCAGCGGGACGGTCTGCCCGTCCTGCTCGTAACTGCTGTGCACCGAGTGGTACGGGCCGACGATCAGGGCCGTGACGTACGTCGACATCCGCGGCGTCGGCTCGAAGCGCCACACGTCGCCCCCGGGGCCCGTCGGCTCGGGCGTCGGCGAGTTCGAGATCACGGTCCAGCCCTGCGGGGCCTTCACGGTGAACTGGAACGTCGCCTTCAGGTCCGGCTGCTCGAAGTTCGCGAAGACCCGGCGCGCGTCCGGCACCTCGAACTGGGTGTACAGGTACGCCTGCTCGTCGACCGGGTCGACGAAGCGGTGCAGGCCCTCGCCGGTGTTCGTGTACGCGCAGTCCGCGACGACCGTCAGCTCGTTCGGGCCCTGCGGCAGGTGCTTCAGGTCGATCCGGGAGTCCCGGAAGACGGCGGCGACGTCGAGGACGTTGCCGTTCAGGACGACCTCGTGCACGGCGGGCGCCACCAGGTCGATGAAGGTGTGCGCGTTCGCCTCGGCACAGTCGAAGCGGACCGTGGTCACCGAGCGGTACATGCCGCCCTGCTGCGCCCCGCTCAGATCGAGGTCGACCTCGTACGAGTGGGTGGTGAGCAGGCGCGCCCGCTGCTGCGCCTCTTCGCGGGTCAGATTCGTGCCAGGCACGCGGTGTCTCCTCGGATATATGTGGTGTTTGCGGCCATCCTTCCATGGCGGGTGCGGTGCCGGCGTGTGAGTATCCGCCGGGCCGTGACCTGGGGCAATGCGACGTCCGAATCCCGCCGGACGGGGAGGGCGGGGTGGGGGAGGCTCGTCGCATGACGACGACGACCGCCTCTGCGGCCCCCACCACCCACCGCCCGCTGCCGATCGGGGCCGGTGCCCTCGCGGAACTGCGTGCCACCGACGACGCGGGGCGCCCCTGCGTCCCCTTCACCGACGACCGCGGCGGGCGACCCCTGCGGTGCTGCCTGCGCGGGAGCGAACAGGGCGACTCCATCGCGCTGGTGTCGTACGCCCCGCTGCGGCGCTGGGCAGCGGAGCGGGGGGCGCGGCCCGGTGCGTACGACGAGCAGGGCCCGGTCTTCATCCACGCGCAGGAGTGCGGGGGGCCGGTGGAGGGGCCGGAGGGGTACCCCTTCGCCCGAACGGGCGCGCTGCGGGTGCTGCGCAAGTACGACGCGCAGGGCCGCATCGTCGGCGGCCGGATGCTGGAGCTCCCGGCGGACCCGGACGCGGCCATCGGCCGGGCGCTGGGCGAGGCGTTCACCGAGGAGGGCGTGGTGCTGGTGCACGTGCGTGCGCTGGAATTCGGCTGCTTCCTCTTCGAGGCGCGGAAGGGGTAATGCGGGTTCGCACCGCGGGTGTGCGGGGCGGGTTCGCGCCGCGGTTGCACCGTGCCGGGTACGCGGTCACGGCGTCTGCGGCCCGGTGGTGGGCTGGTCGCGCAGTTCCCCGCGCCCCTGTTTCGCTTCCCCTGCCGCAAGTCTGCGGGCCGATGGGCCTCGCGCCCCGGGGAGTTCTCCTCCAGTCCGCAGACGAAGGCCGGGGGGAGCACATCAACGGCGCTGAGGGTCCTCCATGCCCTCTGGGCATAGGGGGCAGAACTGCGCGCCGAGCCCACCGCCAGGCCGCAGGCTTGAGACCGGGGGGAGGCGAAACAGGGGCGCGGGGAACTGCGCGAACAGCCCACCACCGGGCCGCAGACGCCGTGAACGCGTACCTGCTACGGCGCGACCGCGGTCCTTCGGGGGCGCACGCGGGGAACTGCACGACCAGCCGACCGCCAGGCCGCAGACGCCGTGACCACGCACCCGGCACGGTGCAACCGCGGTCTTCCGGGGGCGCAGGGGAGGAACTGCGCGTTGGGGCGACGGAAGCTCCGAACCCACCCGCCCGGAGGGCGCTACGCCGCGGCCAGGTTGCGCGTCGGAGCGGTCAGGGCCGTGGCGAACGCTTCGATCAGGGGGGTCGATGCGCCGCGGCGCCAGACGAGGGCCAGGGACGCCGGCGGGAGGCCGTCCACCGGGACGAACGTGACGCCATCGCGGGCGTACCGCTCCGCGGACGCGCGGCACAGCAGCATCGTGCCGACGCCCGCGCCCACCAGCGTCAGGCCCTCCTGGACCGTGGACGCCACCGGGCCGTCCCCGCCGCCCGGGGCCCGCGCCGCGCGCCAGTACGCGGGGGCGGGTGCGGCCGGGGAGATCAGGCGTGCGGTGGGCAGGGCGGCGGCGGGCAGGGAGGGCAGCGAGGCGTACGGGTGGGCGGTGCACATCGCCAGGGACTGCTGCTGCGCGGCGAAGGCCGGGCCGACCTCAAGGTCCGGTTCCTCGACCGGCAGCAGCACGACCGCCGTGTCCACCTCGCCGCGGCGCAGCGCCCCGAAGGGGTCCGCCAGCGGCACTTCCGTGACCTGCGTCTCCGTCTGCGGCCACGCCTCGCGGAACGCGGCGACCGCCCGCGTCAGCTCGCCGTCCGCCGCGCACTGGAAGCCGATCCGCAGGGTGCCCGTGCGGTTCCCGGCCGCATCCCGCGCCGCCTCCCGGGCCGCTTCGACCACCGACTCCAGGTGCTCGTACGCCGGGCGAAGCTCCGTGAGGAAGCGTTCGCCGAAGGGGGTCAGGCTCACGCGTCGGCTGGTCCGCTCCACCAGACGGACTCCGATCCGGCGCTCCAGCGCAGCGAGGAGCTGGCTGACCCGGCTCTGCGTGATGTACAACCGCCGCCCGGTGCGTCCGAAGTGCAGTTCCTCGGACAGCACGATGAAGCAGCGCAGCTCGTGCGTCTCCAACCCGCTCACCCGTCCGACCTCCGGTCGATGCCTAGATGCCCAACGCCCCGCCCGGAGAAGGACGAGGTCGTCTTCATTGTTCCCCGCGGGCGCTCGACAAAGGCTTGAACACCTGTCCGCAGGCTTAGACACCGGTGACGTGCGCCGCCAGATTGGCCAGTGAGGAGCCGAGCCCCGCCTCGTGGTCGGCCCTGCTGATGCCGGGCGGCACGTCGGCGGCGGTGACGGTCACCTCGGTGCCGGCGTCGACCGCGGCCAGCGCCCAGGTCAGCGTGATGACGCCGGCGTACGCCGGGTCGTCGGCCTCGAACTCCGCCCGCTGCACCACGCGTTCGGCCGGCACCAGGTCGACGAAGCCGACCTCGACGACGTCCGTCGCGTCCGACGACTTGCCCGGGCTGTCGGTGGGGTCGAGATAGGTGAGGACCATCCGGAATCCGCCACCGGGCCGCGGGTCCCAGCGCTCGATCCGCCCGCTCATGCCCTCCGGCGGCAGCCACGCCTCCAGGGCGGCGGGGTCGAGCAGCGCTTCGTAGACGGCCGCCGGAGATGCGGCGATGACCTTGCTGACACGGTCCGTTCGGCTCATGACCCGAACCTACGGGGATGCGCAGCAGGTCGCTCGCGGGCGGCCCGGTCATCACGCGACGGGCCGCAGGCATCGCACCTGCGCGAGCGACCCACCACCGGCCGCAGACGCGACAACCCCGCCCGCCGCACGGCGAAACCGTGGCGCCGGCCGGGCGCACGAGGACACCGCTTGACCTTGACACGGTGGCAAGCTCTTCACTGGGGGCAAGGAGGTGGTCCGGATGACCGCAGAGATGGGGCGGGCGCTCGGGGCGCTCGGGGACGGCGACGCGTCCGTACGGCTGCGCGCCGCGCTGGCGATCGGTACGAACCCCCACGCCGCCGCCGTGGACCCGCTCGTGGCGCGGTGCGCGGTCGAGCCGGAGTTCTCCGTACGGGAGATGCTGACGTGGGCGCTCACCCGCCACGACCCGGCCGCGACCGTCCCCCGGCTGCTGCCCGAACTCCGCTCGCCGCTCGCCCGGGCCCGTAGCCAGGCGCTGCACACCCTGTCGAAGATCGGCGACCCGCGGACCTGGCCGTCGATCACCCGGGACCTGCTGCTGGACGCCGACGACGAGGTGGCGCGGGCCGCCTGGCGGACCGCGGTCGCGTTGGTGCCCGACGGCGGGGAGCACGCGCTCGCCGAGGTGCTGACGACGCAGTTCGCCCGCGGCAGCCGGGAGACCCGGCTCAGCCTCAGCCGGGCGCTGATCGGACTGGGCGAAGGGGTGCTGCCGCTGCTGCACGCCGCGGCGCAGCACCCCGACCCGGCCGTGCGCGCCCACGCGACCGCCACCGAGCAGCTCTACCGAGACCCGGAAGCTGGCTTCACGCTGGCGGTCGAGGAGGCCAAGCGCGTCGCGGTCCTCGGCCCCGACGGCGCGCAGGGGTGAGGGACCGTGCTGATCGGTGAGGTGGCGCGGCGGTCCGGGGTCAGCGCCCGGATGCTGCGCCACTACGAATCCCTCGGCCTGGTGCGGCCGGCCGAGCGCACCGACGCCGGCTACCGCGAGTACTCCGGCGCGGACATCGAGCGCATCTTCCACATCGAGAGCCTGCGGTCCCTCGGGCTGTCGCTGCACGAGGTCAAACGGGCGCTCGACGACCCCGGCTTCACGCCGTCGGAGCTGGTCGAGGACCTCGCCCGGCGGACCCTGGAACGCATCGCGGCGGAGACGGAGCTGCTCGCCCGGCTGCAACGGATCGAGGCCGCCGAACCCACCGGCTGGGAGGAGGTCCTCCAGGTCGTCGCCCTGCTCCAGGCGCTGGACTCGGAGAGCGCCGGCAAGCGCCAGCGCGCCGCCCTCACCGCGGTCGCCGAAGCCCCGGTGCCGGTGGAGGGCCTGGTGGACTCGGTGCTCGGGGAGAGCGATCCGAACGTGGCCGGGGCGCTGCGGTGGGCCCTTGCGCAGTCCGGCGAGCGGGGGCTCGCGCTGCTGGCGAAGGGCCTGCGCTCGCCGGTGGCCGAGGTGCGCGAGCGGGCCGTGCAGTCCATCGCCGAGTTCTCCGAGGGTGCGGCGACCGCGCTGCTGCGGGACGCCCTCGCCCACCCGGACGCCGCGGTCCGGCGCCGGGCCGCGCCGGTGCTCGCCGCCCGCGGGGCGACCGAGGCCGTGCCCACCCTCGTCGACATGGTCGTCGAAGGGACGAACGACGTCGACGCGGCCGATGCGCTGGGCACGCTCGCACACGGCCCCGACGGGGCGGAGCTGATCGCCGCCGCGCTCGTCGACCGGCTGGCCGCCACCCGCGGGGACCCGGCCGGGCGGCGACGGCTGACGCAGGCGCTCGCGGACGTCCCCGGCGCCACCGCGGCGCGCGCGCTCGTCGAGCTGACGCAGGACGCGGACCGCGCCGTCGCGCTCACCGCCGCGTACGTCCTGGAGCTGCGCGGCGGGCGGTGACGTGCCCGTACGCCCCCGGGCACGCGTCGGCCCCGCACCCGTGCACCGGGGCGGGGCCGACCGTCCGTCAATGCGGCGCGGTGCCTACTTCTGTGCGGACAGCTCGTCCGCGACCAGCTCCGCGATCTGCACGGCGTTCAGCGCCGCGCCCTTGCGCAGGTTGTCGCCCGAGACGAACAGCGCGAGGCCGTGCTCCACGGTCTCGTCGACCCGCAGCCGGCCCACGTACGACACGTCCTTGCCCGCCGCCTGGAGGGGGGTCGGGATCTCGGAGAGCTCCACGCCCGGCGCCTCGGCCAGCAGCTCGTAGGCGCGCTCCACGCTCAGCGGCCCGGCGAAGCGGGCGTTGATCTGGAGCGAGTGGCCGGTGAAGACCGGGACGCGCACGCAGGTGCCGGAGACCTTCAGCTCCGGCAGCTCCAGGATCTTGCGGGACTCGTTGCGGAGCTTCTGCTCCTCGTCCGTCTCGAAGGAGCCGTCGTCGACGACGTTGCCGGCGAGCGGCAGCACGTTGAAGGCGATGGGGCGCTTGTAGACGCCGGGCTCGGGGAAGGAGACCGCGTCGCCGTCGTGGGTGAGGGCCGCCGCCTCCTCCACGGTCTGCTTCACCTGGCCGTCCAGCTCGGCGACGCCGGCCAGCCCGGAGCCGGACACGGCCTGGTAGGTGGTGGCGACCAGGGAGGTCAGCCCGGCCTCCAGCGTCAGCGGCTTGAGCACCGGCATCGCGGCCATGGTGGTGCAGTTCGGGTTGGCGATGATGCCCTTGGGGCGGTCCTTGACCGCGTGCGGGTTCACCTCGGAGACGACCAGCGGGACCTCGGGGTCCATCCGCCACGCGGACGAGTTGTCGATCACGACCGGGCCCTGCCCCGCGACCTTCTCCGCCAGCGCGCGCGAGGTGGCGCCGCCCGCCGAGAACAGGACGATGTCGAGCCCGCTGTAGTCGGCGACGGAGGCGTCCTCGACGGTGATCTCCCGGCCCTCCCACGTGATGGTGGAGCCGGCGGAGCGGGCGGATGCGAACAGCCGCAGCTCCTCGGCGGGGAACTTGCGCTCCGCGAGGATCCTGCGCATGACCGTGCCCACCTGACCGGTGGCTCCGACGATTCCGACCCTCACGGAAGACTCCTTCGTACGTTCTGATCTGCGAGATCCACGTTGATCCGCTGGCGACGGGTGCCGCTCCATGATGCGTGTCCCCACGGCCGGCTTGTCCAGTCCATTGTCCAAGGGGCGGAACATGTGACGAGTCGAACATTTCGGGGCCGGGCACGAGGGGGACGCAACGGGGGAGGGGCGGGCGCCGTCGCCGGCACCCGCCCCTCCTGGCCGATCCGTCATGGAGTGCTACGGATCATCGCCATGTGTCACCGTTCGTTACGGGATGACCTTCCCGATCACCACGCTGCCGGCGCCCGCCGCCGTGCCGCGCGCGTTCACCAGCCGCACCTCGCCGAAGAACTGCCGTCCCTCGGGGGCCGGACCGGCCACCACGACCTCCGCGGCGACCTGCGCCGACTCGCCGCTGCCGAGCTTGACCGGCTTGTTCGGGTCGACCTTCAGCTCGCCGAGCGACGGGGCGAAGAACACGTCGCGGTAGTCGTACTCGGTGCCGCCCGCGGCCACGGCGTAGCCGTCGACCACGATCGTGTAGGTGCCCGCAGCGGGCTTCACCAGGCTCACGGCCTCCTCGGAGTCCGCGTCCGCGGCGGACCCGACGCGCACCCCGGCCTCGTTGTAGACCGACAGGTCCAGGTCGGCGCCGCGGTCGGAGGTGTTGCCGATCGCGATGTCCAGCCGCTCGACGCCGGCACCGACGGTGACCGTGGTCTCGTGCGACTCGCCCTGCTTGATGGTGGGGCGGGTCACCTTCGCCGAGCCGAGGGAGCCGCCGGCCAGCTTGCCGTCGACGGGCGCGACCTTGTTGGTGACCTTCCAGTCGACCGGGGCCGGCGTGCCGACCTTCACCTCGGGGAGCGTGGTGATCGCCGGGTCGAAGTCCGCACCCAGCAGCGTCACGTCCAGCTTGTACGGGTTGTTCAGCAGCGGCGAGGTGCGCCGCGACTCGACCTCGATCTCCCACACGCCCGGCGTCGGGTCGGCGTAGGACCGCAGGTCGGGACGGCAGGTGTTGGTCGGGCTCTCGTAGTTCGGGTAGCAGAAGATGGTGGCGCTGTCCTCCATCTGCACCCCGTACGGGTGGATGCTGATGAAGCGCGTCTGGCTGTCCTTCGCCAACCCGCCGAGCGCGACCTCCAGGTTCTTCGCGCCCGCGGGCACGTTGATGAAGTACGACGTCGAGCTGTTGCGCTGGACGGAGCCGGCCGCGGAGAACGCGTGCGAGGGGGCCGCCAGCGGCGTGGAGACGACGACGGTCGACATGATCTGCTTGTCGACGCCCTCGGTGCGCGGGTCGTCCGCCTCCAGGATCGCCGAGTGCACGCCGACCGACTTCGGCCGGGCCTGCACGGTCACGGTCACCGGCTGGTTCAGCGGCAGCCGCACCTTGTCACCGGTGAGCAGCCGGAAGGTGCCGTCGTTGTTCCGCCAGTCCAGCTCGTGCCACACGGAGCCCTTGGGGCCGGTGGTGCGGGTGACGGTGATGTCGTACGTCTTGGACTGGCCGACCTTCAGCCCGCCCTCGCGGTCGTACAGGCCGGTGCCGAAGCCCGGGTCCTTCAGCGCGAAGTCGATCGCGGTGTCCACGGGCGCCTTCACGGCGTACTCGTGGGCGCCGACGCCGTCCGTGATGGACTCCCACGCCTCGACGGTGTCCATCAGACCGGCGCCCTGCTCGTGCGCCTGCACCCCGGGGATCTTGTTCGCGGTGCTGGTCAGGGCGGTCCGCAGCTTCGCCGGGGTCAGGTCGATGCCGCGCTGCTTGGCGGCCGACAGCAGCAGCGCGCTGGCGCCCGCGACCTGCGGCGAGGACATCGAGGTGCCCTGGAGCATGGAGTAGCCGGGCGGGAGCTGGTAGCCGGCCTCCTTCACGGGGCCGCCGGGGGACCAGGTCTGGGTGGTCTGGATCGCCGAGCCGGGGCCGGTGATGGTGGGCGTGAAGCCGCCGTCCTCACGCGGGCCGCGCGAGGAGAAGGGCATCATCTGGTACTTCTTCGTCACCTGCGAGCCGTAGTTCGCGGCCCAGCTCTCCTTGGAGATGGACGCGCCGACGGAGATCGCCTTGGTGGTGACGCCGGGGTCCCCGAGGGTGTTGGTGCCGGGGCCGTCGTTGCCCGCGGAGATCACCAACTGGACGCCGTAGGTGTCGATCAGCCGGTTGTACAGCTCGGCGCGGGCGTTGTTGCCGTCGTTGAGCGCCGGCAGTCCGCCGATGGAGATGTTGACGATGTCGACGCCCCGGTTGATCACCAGGTCCGCCAGGCCCTCGGTGAGGGCGATGTTGGTGCAGCCGCCGCTCCAGGTGCAGGCCCGGGAGGAGACGATCTTGGCGCCGGGCGCGGCGCCGTTCATCTTCCCGCCGAACAGGCCGTTGGCGGCGGTGATGCCGGCGACGTGGGAGCCGTGCGAACCCTCGATGACGCCGATGGAGGCGTAGTCCGCCTTGGCGCCGGTGTCGGGGTTGTAGACGACGTCCTTGCGGAGCTCGATCACGAAGGGGATCTGCTCGACGACCGGGGTCGCCGGGTCGTCCTTGCCGAAGTAGCCGACCTGGAAGCCGTCCTTGTACGGCTTCATGGCGGTGTCGTTGCCGAAGTCGGCGTCGTTGTTCAGGTCCACCCGGACCGTGCCCTGCGCCGGGTCGTACAGCATCGCCCACACGTCGGTGGTGTCGCCGTCCCGGTTGAGGTCGCCGGCCATGTCGCCGCCGCGGGTGGCGGACTCGGCGAAGAGGTTGAACTTGTACGTGCCGGCGGGGGCGGTGTAGGCGCGGCCGTTCACGGTGAACGACGGGCCCTTCACCTCCAGCCGCATCTGCCGCCAGGTGCCGTCGCCGTCGTACACCGGGTCCGTCGCGGTGACCCAGTCGACGATCTTGCGCTCGCCGGTGGTGGTCTTCTGCAGCGCCGGGTGGGCGATGTCCACGCCGGAGTCCAGGACGCCGATGGTGATGCCGCGGCCGTCGTACTTCGGGTGCTTCTTCACGAAGTCGACCGCGCCCGTCTCGAACGACGGGTTGTACGGGTTCTTCGCGGGCGTGTGCTTGCCCGGCGCCGGGTAGCTCTTGCCCTGCTTGCCGGCGGTGCCGGCGGCCTTCGTGGTGTCGCCCGCCGGCGTCGGGTCGTCCAGCTTCACCTCGTGCTTGAGGTCGATGCCGTGGACGCTGGGGAGCTTGGCGGCGGCCTTGAGGGCGGCCTCCGCCTTCGCGGTGGGCAGGGTGGCCCGCACGTAGCCGAGTGCGTCGTACGTCTTGCCGACGGACGCACCGTCGACGGCGTCCAACTGCTGCGCCACGGGCTCGGTCGAGCCGGGGGCGGTGGCCACCATCACCGTGACGTGCTTCTCGCCCTTGGCCTCGGCCTCGGCGAGCAGCTCGACGTCAGCGGAGCCGAGCTTCTTCTCGGCGGGCTGGACGGCCTTCGCCCCGGCGGCGGGGTCGGGGTCGGCCGGGGTGGTGGCGAACGCCGGTGCCGCACCGGTGGCGACCAGCGCCGTCACCAGCGACGCGGCGGCTGCCATGCGGGCCGCGCGTCTGCGCCCGGGCGTGGAGCTTCCGGATATGGAGCTCTGGGATTCGGGGGTCATCAGCATCCCTGTTGTGAAGGAGGACACAGCGAACATCAGTCCGGAATTCGGTGCCGGACGACCGCTCAGCTTTTCGCACGGGGCGGGGTTTTGGGGAGGGGAGCCGACAGATGTGATGTGACCATGGCGGAAACCCGCCATGGTGGGGGATGCGCCATCGGGAACAAGGGGTGTGCAAACAGGAGTTACCGTCACCGCGGCAGGACGACGAGCCGATCGTCCGGATGGCGGTCCACCGCCGCCATCAGCGCGGTGCGCACCACGACGGCCTGCTGGTCAGGGCGGTCGCGCAGCTTGTGCGGGGTGAGGTGGACGACCGTGATCCCGAGCTCCGCCAGCCGCTCCCGCCGGCGCGAACCCTCCGGGTGCCCCTGCTGGTGCGACGCCCTGGTGTCCAGCTCCACGGCGACGGCCTGGTCCGGCCAGTACGCGTCCACGGCGCCCAGGCTCGGGCCGTGCGGCAGCCGCAGCTCCACGTTCCACAACGGGTCGGGCAGCCCGTACGCGTGCACCAGCGCGTACAACCGCTCCTCGGCGAGCACCCGGCCCTGCGCGAGCAGCGTCTCGACCGCGTCGGCGACCGGCTGGCGGTGCAGCAGCCGCGCCCGCCGCAACTCCCCGACCAGGGCGGCCGGCTCGCAGTGCCCGCCGCCGACGGCCTCCGCGAGCAGGGCCTCCACGGCGTCCCGCGCCGCGGTCTGCGCGACCGCGTCCACGACCGCGCGCAGCACCGGGGCCACGGGCAGCCCGAGCAGCCACTCCGGCTCGGGGAGCACCTGCGCCCGGACGATCCGCGCGTACCCCGTCGACCGCAGCCGGCGGGTGCGCGGCACCAACACGTCGACCTGCTCCACGGCGTGCAGGGGCGGGGCGCCGGCGAAGTCGCGCAGCGCGAGCGCGGCGAGCCCGGTGAGCACGGCCTGCCCGTCCGCGCCGTCCGCGCCGGGTCGCGACGCGTACACGAGCGCGCCGCACAGCCGCTCCTCGCTCGTGACCGCGCCCGCGCGCAACAGATACACCCCCGGCAGTAACACCTGCCGCTCCCCACGCGTGCGACGCGCGCGCAACTCGGCGGCGGACACCACGCGTTGGCGGGCGTGGAAGCGGGACGGGGACGGAGCGGCGTCGTGTTCCATGCGGTCCCCATTCCCGCGCGCAGCCCCCGCGCTAACCGCTGTTACACCCCTGTGGGCATCCCGCAACCTCCCTGCGAGACCCAGCCGAGCCGGGCGCCCCAGCACGCATCGATGCCCCTCCACCCTGCGGTGGGCCCCGGGGTGGGCAACCTAGGGGCGCTGGGGCCCCCGGGCCCTCTGGGGCAATGCCGTTGGCTTGGCGGGCGCGGTAGCGCCGTGATGAGTGTGCAGTGATGGCGTCTGCGGCCCGGTGGTGGGCTTGTCGCGCAGTTCCGCCACCTACGCCCAGAGGGCATGGTGGTACCCCCAGCGCCCCTAAAACCCGTCCTCTAGCCCGCAGGCAAATGACGGGGGAAGCAAAACAGGGGCGCGGGGAACTGCGTGAACAACCATCCACGGTCTGTGGGCGATGAACGGCCCGTAGCCCTACGGCGAGTGGCCGTCGGCGCCGCCGACTGGGCGGGACTGTTCGCCGTTGGGCCGGGGGCCAGTCGTCGGCCGCACGCCGTACGGCTAGGGCGTGGCACGCATCTCCGCGGGGGCTGGCCCCCCCAACGGGGCCTCGCAGGAGAAGAGGCGCCCCGGCTCACGCCGGGGCGCCCAGGGGTCACGCGCCTTCGGAAAGCGCGGCAGCCCCGTCGCAGCGCTGCGCCGCGAGCGCCCGAGACAAGTCGTCGTCCGCCTCAAGCACCAGACGGCGAAGCGCCGGCGCCGCGTCCTCCCGCGCCGCCAACCACTCCTGCGACGCCCGCCGCGCCGCCTCGCCCTGGAGCGAGGGGAACAGCCCCGACACCACGTCCATCCCGATCTGGATGGTCCGCTCCCGCCACACCCGCTCGATCGCCTCGAAGTACTTCGGCGCGTACGGCGCGAGCAGCTCCCGCTGCCCCGACTGGACGAAGCCCGAGATCGTCGCCTCCACCAGCGCGTTGGACAGCTCGTCCGACTCCACGACCTGCGCCCACGCCTGGTCCTTCACCGCCGCGGACGGCCGGGCCGCCAGACAGCGCACGTGGTGGCGGGTGCCGGACGCGGTGTCGTCCCGCGCCAACTCCGCCGCGAGGACCGCCTCGTCCGCGACGCCGTGCGACGCCAGCGGTTCGAGGAACGTCCAGCGCAGCTCCTGGTCGACGTCCAGGCCGTCGATCTTCGCGGTGCCGTCCAGCAGCCCCTTCAGGAGCTGGAGGTCCGCCGCGGACTCGGCGACGGAGCCGAAGAACCGCGCCCAGGCGAGCTGGTGCTCGCTCCCCGGCTCGGCCTGCCGCAGCTCCCGCAGCGCGCCCTCGGCCAGCAGCCGCCCGCCCTGCGCGCGCCACGCCGGCGCCGCGTAGTGCACCAGCGCGGTGCGCGCCCAGGCGTGCAGCATCTGGAGCACCCCGATGTCGGACTCCCGCCCGGCGAACCGCAGCACCAGGTCGACGAAGTCGCGCGCCGGCATCAGCGCGTCCCGGGTCAGGTTCCACAGCGCCGACCAGCACAGCGCCCGCGCCAGCGGGTCGGTGACGTCGCCCAGGTGGGCGCGGAGCGTGGTCAGCGAACCCTCGTCGAAGCGGATCTTGCAGTACGTCAGGTCCTCGTCGTTGACGAGCACGAACGCCGGCCGCTCCGCGCCCGCCAGCTCCGGCACCGCGGTCCGCGCGCCGTCGACGTCGACCTCCGCCGACGCGTACCGCACCAACTCCGTGCCCTCGCGCCGGTACAGCCCCACCGCGACGCGGTGCGGCCGGAGCGCCTCCCCGTCCTGGACGACGGCGAGTTCGGTGATCCGGTCGCCGGAGTCGTAGGTGACGTCCGGGGCGAGCGAGTTCACCCCGGAGGTCTGGAGCCAGGACCGCGACCACGCGGCCAGGTCCCGCCCGGAGGTCTCGGCGAGCGCCGACAGCAGGTCGTCGAGGCGGGTGTTGCCGTAGGCGTGCCGCTGGAAGTAGCGCCGCGAGCCCTCCAGGAACGCGTCCTCACCGACGTACGCCACGAGCTGCTTCAGCACGCTGGCGCCCTTGGCGTAGGTGATGCCGTCGAAGTTGAGCTTGGCGTCCTCTAGGTCGCGGATGTCGGCCGTGACCGGGTGCGTGGAGGGGAGCTGATCGGCCCGGTAGGCCCACGCCTTGCGGTTGTTGGCGAAGGTGGTCCAGCCGTTGGTGAAGCGGGTGGCGCCGACCATCGCGTACGACCCCATGAAGTCGGCGAACGACTCCTTCAGCCACAGGTCGTCCCACCACACCATGGTGACCAGGTCGCCGAACCACATGTGCGCCATCTCGTGCAGGATGACGTTGGCCCGCCGCTCGTAAGCGGCCTGCGTCACCTTGCCCCGGAAGATGAACTCCTCCCGGAAGGTGACGCACCCGGGGTTCTCCATCGCGCCGATGTTGTACTCCGGCACGAACGCCTGGTCGTACTTCCCGAAGGGGTAGGGGAAGTCGAAGCGGTCGTGGAAGAAGTCCAGGCCCTGCTTGGTGACGAGGAAGACGTCGTCCGCGTCGAAGTGCCGGGCCAGGCCCTTGCGGCACATCGCGCCCAGCGGGATCTCCAGCACCGTGCCGTCGTCGAACGTACGGGTGTAGAGGTCGGTCTCGTAGTGGTACGGGCCGGCGACGACCGCCGTGATGTACGTCGAGATCGGCTTCGTCTCGGCGAACCGCCACACCCCGTCCGCGCCCTGTTCCCCGGCGCCGTTGCTCCACGCCGTCCACCCCTCGGGCGCGGTCACCTCGAAGCGGAACGGCGCCTTCAGGTCGGGCTGCTCGAAGTTGGCGAAGACGCGGCGGGCGTCCGCCGGCTCGTACTGGGTGTACAGGTACACCTCGCCGTCCTCGGGGTCGACGAAGCGGTGCAGCCCCTCGCCGGTCCGGCTGTACGCGCACTGGGCGTCCACCACCAGCACGTTCTCCGCGGCCAGGTCCGCGAGCGCGATGCGCGCGCCGTCGAAGACCTCCGCCGGGTCGAGCGCCACCCCGTTCAGGCTCACCGCGGTCACCCGCGGCGCGATCAGGTCGACGAAGGTGGCGGCTCCCGGCCGGGCGGCGCGGAACCGGATCGTGGTCACGGACCGGAAGGTCCGCGGCGCGCCCTTCTCGCCGTCGCCGCCGGCCGCGCCGGGGGCGTCGATCGCGGAACGGACGTCGAGGGCCACCTCGTAGCCGTCGACGGACAGCAGCTCGGCCCGCTCGCGGGCTTCGTCGCGGGACAGATTCTCACCCGGCACGGGTACTCCTTCGTGTCTCATGTGAACGGCACCGATCCTGCCACGGGCCCCAGGGCCTGTCTGACGGATCTTGCTGGGCTCGCGTGCCCTGGCACCATTCCCCCTGGGCCTGCGGCCCGGGAGGTGCCCCCCACTCCGCGTTGTCGTCACTCGCCGACGGCCCCCTGTGCCCTGCGGGCACGGGAGGTACCCCCTCCGCGTCGACTCCCTCCTCCGCCTTGAGATCCACGGCACCAGACCCCTCCCCCTACGCCCGGAGGGCGTGGGGGGACCCCCACTGACCCAGCCCGATCCATCAGACAGGCCCTAGCGCCCCGCCCGGGGCCCGACCGGGGAATCGGTCGGTGACGGCCGTGGTTGATGGGAACAGACTTTCACGTCCCTGAGGAGAGACATGTCCGAGAACGCCAGAACCCCGGTGGACTTCTGGTTCGACCCGCTGTGCCCCTGGGCCTGGATGACCTCCCGCTGGATGCTGGAGGTGGAGAAGGTGCGCGACGTCGAGGTCCGCTGGCACGTGATGAGCCTCGCCGTGCTGAACGAGGACCGGATGGACGAGCTCCCCGAGGAGTACCGGGAGGCGCTGAAGGACGCGATCGCGCCCGTCCGCGTCGTCACCGCCGCCCGAGAGCTGCACGGCGACGCGGTCGTCGGCCCGCTCTACACCGCGCTCGGCACCCGCTTCCACAACGAGGGCGCCGGCGGCACCCGGGAGGCCGTCGCCGCCGCCCTCGCCGACGTCGACCTGCCGGCCGAGCTCATCGAGTACGCCGACCGGGACACCTACGACGCCGAGCTGCGCGCCTCCCACCGGGAGGGCATCGAGAAGGTCGGCCAGGAGGTCGGCACCCCCGTCATCGCGGTGCCCGGCGCCGACGGCGAGCAGATCGCCTTCTTCGGTCCGGTCGTCACCCCCGCACCGCAGGGCGAGGCCGCGGCCCGGCTGTGGGACGGCACGCTGCTGGTGGCCGCCACCCCCGGCTTCTACGAGATCAAGCGCACCCGCACGGCGGAACCGGACTTCTCCAACCTCTGATCCCCGAGGCGCGCCGGCACCAACGGAAGGACCCCCGCGAGTCACGTCCTCGCAGGGGTCCTTCTTCTATCCGCCCGCACGTGAAAGGTGAGAAGACGATCACGAGCAGGACGACCGCGGGCGCCGGGCCGGTTCCAGCCGGGCCGGCGCCGTCGGCGTCAGGGGGCGATCAGCGGGGTGCGGCCCTTGGCCTCGGCGTAGCGCTTGGCCACGTCCTGCCAGTTCACGACCTTCCACATGGCCTCGATGAAGTCCACCTTCTGGTTCTTGTACTGGAGGTAGAAGGCGTGCTCCCAGGCGTCGAAGACGAGGATCGGCACCGAGCCCTGGCCGACGTTGCCCTGGTGGTCGTAGATCTGCTCGACGATCAGCCGGCCGCTGACCGGCTCGTAGGCGAGGACGCCCCAGCCGGAGCCCTGCGTGGTCGCGGACGCCTTCGTCAGCTGGGCCTTGAAGCCGGCGAACGAGCCGAAGGACTCGGCGATCGCGTCCGCCAGCTCGCCCACGCCGTCCTTGTCCAACGGCTCGCCGCCGCCGTCGCCGGTCATGTTGTGCCAGTAGATGCTGTGCAGGATGTGCCCGGAGAGGTGGAACGCGAGGTTCTTCTCCAGCCCGTTGATGGAGCCCCACGACTCCTTGTCGCGGGCCTCGGCGAGCTGCTCCAGGGTGTCGTTGGCGCCCTTGACGTAGGCCGCGTGGTGCTTGTCGTGGTGCAGCTCGATGATCTCCGGGCTGATGACCGGTTCGAGCTCGGCGTAGTCGTAGGGAAGTTCAGGAAGCTTGTAGACGGCCATGTCCGGGGTCCCTCCGGGCTGCTGCTTATTGCACATCTTATGCATCTGCACGTTAGCAGCAGTTATCTCGCCCCAACGGCCCGACGGGATCGTGCGTTGGTCCTAGGACCGGGGTCGGTGCGAAGCCCCGGACACGGCCTAGGCCCGGCCCTGGGCCCGGCCCTGGGCCCGGCCCTCGACCCAGGTCCGACGGGCGGCCGCCGCCAGGTCCGGAAAGTCCGTCACCACCGCGTCCACCCCCATGGCGTAGTGCCGTGCGTACTCCGTGAGGGCTGCGCCGAAGGAGTGCGGATCCGTCCCGCGGCGCAGCTCCGCCGGCAGGTACTGGTTCTCCGCCCGGAAGGTGTACGCGCCCACCCGCAGCCCCGCCGCGTGCGCGTCGGCGAGCAGCGGCGACGGCGCGACGAGCGAGGACTTGTCGGGCCCGATCCACTGCGCGTACGAGGCGATCCGCCGCAGCCCCTCGGGGGTGCGCATCTGTGCGTACGTCTCGTCGTGGCCGTACGGACCGCCGACGGTCCCCAGCGCCTGCCACAGCGGCACCCGCAGCCCGGCCGCGGCCACCCGCCGCAGGCTCGACGGTTCGAAGGACTGCACCACGCACCCGCCGGCGCCGAGCGCGCCGCGCCGCAGGACCCGGACCAACTCGGGCTCCAGGGGCAGGCCGATCGAGCGGAAGTAGGCGGGGTGCTTGGTCTCGGGGAAGACGACGATCCGCCGCCGGTGCGTGCGCGACAGGGCCCGCGCCAGGTCCACCACCTCCTGGAACGTCATGATCCGTTGCAAGCCGTCGAAGACGGTGTTCCGGTCGCGCACCAGCGGCAGCCGCTCGACGGCGCGCAGGGTGCGCAGCTCGGCGAGGGCGAAGTCCTCCGTGAACCAGCCCGTCACCAGGCGTCCGTCCACCGTCTTGGTGGTGCGCCGGGCGGCGAACTCGGGGCGGCCGGCGACGTCCGTGGTGCCGGAGATCTCGTTCTCGTGCCGGACGACGAGGACGCCGTCGCGGCTCATCACCAGATCGGGCTCGATCCAGTCCGCGCCCGTCTGCACGGCGAGTTCGTACGACGCCCGCGTGTGCTCGGGGCGCCAGCCGGCGGCGCCGCGGTGCCCGATGACCAGCGGCCCGCGGCCGTCGTGCGTCGTTGCCGGCCCTGCCGTCGTCGTTGCTGTTGCTGCTGCCGTGGCGCTCGTGGTGCCGGCGACCGCCGCCCCGGCGGCGAGGGCCACGGCGCTCCGTCGTGTCATCCCACCCGTGTCAGCCATGTCCCCGATGTGCCCCCGGGCCGGTGCCGCCATGCAGGTGATGCACCATCACGCGGCACCGGACGCGGGTCACACCGGGGCGTCGGTCAGCCCGGGGCGCGGATCACACCAGGGCGTGGGACAAGTGCTCGCCGCGGGCGTACCGGGCGACCTCGGCCGCGACGAACGCCGCCGCCTTCTGCGCCACCGCCCGGCTCGCGCCGCCCACGTGCGGGGTCAGCACCAGGTTCGGGGTGGAGAACAGCCGACAGCCCGGCCGCGGCGGCTCCTCCTCGAAGGTGTCCAGCGCCGCCGCCGCGAGGTGGCCGCTGTCCAGCGCGTCGCACAGGGCGTCGGTGTCGACGAGCCCGCCGCGGGCGGTGTTCACCAGCACCGCGCCGCGCGGCAGCAGCGACAGCTCGTGCGGCCCGATCATGCCGCGGGTCTCCGCGGTCAGCCGGGCGTGCAGGGTGAGCACCCGGGAGCGCCGGAGCATCGCCTCCAGGGTGGGCGCCCGCACTCCGTGCACGTCGCCGCGGACGTACGGGTCGTACACCTCGACCTGCGCGCCGAACGCGCCCAGCACCCGGGCGACCCGGCTGCCGACCGCCCCGTACCCGAGGACCCCGACGGGCGTGTCCTCCAGTTCGGTGCCGCTGTGTTCGTAGGTGTAGTACGAGCCGTCCCAGTGGCCCCTGCCGATCAGGGAGTTGTGCGCGTCCGGGATGCGGCGCAGCGCGGCGAGCATCACCCCGAGGGTGAACTCCGCGGTCGCCGCCGCGTTGCGGCCGGGCGCACAGCACACCCGGACGCCCCGCCGCCGCGCCGCGGCCACGTTGATGTTGACCGGCCAACTGCGGCAGACCGCGATCATCTTCAGCGCGGGCGCGGCGTCCAGGACGCGTTCGGTGAAGGGCGCCATCTGGGTGACGCAGACCTCCACCCCGTCGAGCGCCGCGATCAGCGCGTCCTCGCTGTCGCTCGCCTCCTCCACCTCCGCGACCCGCCCGAACGGCTCCAGCGGCCAGGGCAGCGTCAGTTCGGTGAGGTCCAGGGGCGCGTCCGTGACGTCGTGCCGCAGGGCCTCGGCGATCAGGGAGTTGCGCACGAAGTGGTCACCGGCAGCCAGAATTCTCATTCGCTCGCCTCCGTGTGTGGGGGCGAGGGGCCCGCCGTCCCTGACCCGACTACCCGGCCGCCCGACCTCCGTAGATGGCACAGCAGCTTGCGACCGCGGGCGGGGGGCGTCAATCCCGTGCGCGTGACTTTCTCGCCCAGGTCTGCCGGGCGTACCCCATCGCGGCGAGCGCCAGGGTGAGGCCGCCCGTGTAGTAGAGCTGGGTGCGGGTGCCCTCGTCCCGGGCCATCAGCACGAACACCGCCACCATGCCGGCCAGTGCCACCCAGGTCAGCCAGGGGTACAGCCACATCCGCACCACCAGCCGGGACGGGTCCTCGCGCTCGGTGCGGCGGCGCAGCACCAGCTGCGAGACCGCGATGAAGATCCAGACGACGAGGATGATCGCGCCGACCATGTTGAGCAGCCACATGAAGACGTCGTCCGGCCGCCAGTAGCTGAGCAGGACGCAGCCGAAGCCGAAGACGGAGGAGGCGAGCACGGCGGTGCGCGGCACGCCGTTGTGCGTCTTGCCCATGAAGGTCGGGCCCTGGTCGCGGGCGACCAGCGAGCACGCCATCCGGGAGGCGCCGTAGATGTTCGCGTTCATCGCGGAGAGCAGCGCGATCAGCACGACCACGTTCATGATCTCGCCGGCGGCCGGGATGCCGATGTGGTCCAGGGTGGCGACGTACGGGCCCTTCTCGGCGACCGCGGGGTCGTCCCACGGCACCAGTGTGACGATCACCGCCATGGAGCCGATGTAGAAGATCGCGATCCGCCACATCGCGGTGCGCACCGCCTTCGCGACGCCGCGCACCGGGTTCTCCGACTCGGCGGCGGCGATGGTGACGGTCTCCAGACCGCCGTACGCGAAGACCGAGGCGAGCAGGCCGATGATCAACCCGTCGGCGCCGTTCGGCATGAAGCCGCCCTCGCCGGTGAGGTTGGCGGTGCCGGGCGCGTCGGCGTCGGGCAGCAGCCCGAAGATCGCGAGCCCGCCGATCACCAGGAACAACACGATCGCGGCGACCTTCAACGCGGCGAACCAGAACTCGAACTCGCCGAAATTGCGCACCGCGGCAAGGTTCGTGGCGCAGAACGCCAGCATGAAGAGGGCGACCCAGGCCCACTCCGGCGTACCCGGCATCCAGCCGCTCATGATCTTCGCGGCGCCGATGCCCTCGATGCCGACGGCGACGCAGAGCAGGGTCCAGAACGCCCATCCGCTGGTGAAGCCGGCCCAGGGTCCGATCGCGCGCTCGGCGTGCACGGAGAACGAGCCGGACGCCGGGTTCGCCGCGGACATCTCCCCGAGCATCCGCATCACCAGCATGACGAGCAGCCCGGAGAGGGCGTACGCCACGACGATGGACGGCCCGGCGGCGGCGATGCCCGCACCGGACCCGACGAACAGCCCGGCGCCGATCACCCCGCCGAGGGCGATCATCGACAGATGTCGCTGCTTGAGCCCGTGGGAGAGGGTGACGTCGTCCGGGCGGCGCTCGACGGGGCCGTCCGGGCCGGCGGGCTTCGCCGGTTCGGCGGACGCGGAGGTTCGGGACATGGGCGCCCTCTATCACTAGCGGTCGGGAAGGCGCCCAGTGTGAGTGCACCATCCGCTCAGTGGGAACGGTTGTCCGCTATACGGTCACGAGGCTCACACATGGTGTACACGCGCCTACGAGTCGGCGGCGGCCCGGGTCGCCGGTTCCCGTTGGTGGGACCCTACAGACCGGCCGTTGGCCCGCCTCCCCATTGAACGACCCCGGGAACCGTGCCGTGCACGTGATGAGGGTCACGTGCACGATGGGGTGCAGTGGGATTGGGGGTGGTCGTTTGTTGATTCCCCATCAACGGCCTTCGGCTGCCTTTGTCGACGCTTGATGGTGTTCCGGTGAAAGAGCGTGGGCTACGGTCGCGTCTGTTCCCTTGTTTTATTGCTGACCCGTGTCCCTTCTCCTTCGTCCCCGCGGAGACCCGATGAGCACTGCCACCGTCACCACACGCCCCGGCGCGGTCCTCGCGGACCTGCTGCCCGCCTCCCGCACCCGCGACGTCCTGCTCGTCGCCGGCGGCGCGGCGCTCACCGGTCTCGCCGCGCAGATCGCGGTGCCGGTGCCCGGCTCGCCCGTTCCGGTCTCCGGCCAGACCTTCGCCGCGCTCCTCGTCGGCACGGCGCTCGGTGCCCGCCGCGGCTTCCTCTCGCTCGCGCTGTACGCGGTGGCGGGCATGGCCGGCATGCCGTGGTTCGCCGAGGGCGAGGCGGGCTGGGGCATGCCGTCGTTCGGCTACATCCTCGGCATGCTCCTCGCGGCGACGGTCGTGGGCGCGCTGGCGCGACGGGGCGCGGACCGCTCCGTCCTGCAGACGGCCGGGGCGATGGTGGTGGGCTCGGCGATCATCTACGGCATCGGCGTCCCGTACCTCGCGCTGTCCACCGGCATGTCCATGTCCCAAGCAGTGGCCGCGGGTCTGACCCCCTTCCTCATCGGCGACGCCCTCAAGGCCGCCCTGGCCATGGGTGCGCTCCCCACTGCGTGGAAGCTCCTCTCCCGCGACTAGTGCCCCTCCCGGCAAGCTTTGCCCTGTCGTCCCGTCCGGCACGCACCCTCGCCGCGTTGGCCGAAACCCCTGGTAGGCCCCCTGTGCCCTGCGGGCACGGGAGGTACCCCCACCGCTACCAGAGCTTCCGGCCGCCTTGCGATCGCACGCACCGGACGACACTCCTCACGGGCAAACATTGCCGGTCACGGCACTAGCCCTTCGCGCTGAAGCACCGACCTGCCGGCTTCCCGCCGAGGGGCGCTGCGCTTGCCCACCACCGGGGGCTGTACGCGCAGTTCCTCCCCCTGTGCCCTACGGGCACGGGGCACCCCCAGCGCCCCTGTGTCCCCACGCCCTGCGGGCGTTGGGGACTTGCTGCATGGGCCAGGCCGCCCGCCGGAGGCGGGACCTCACGCCCGCAGGGCACAGGGGGAGGAACTGCGCGACAAGCCCACCACCGGGCCGCGGACGGCGCACGACCCGCACAATCCGCGGCGCACACCCGCGGAGCGAGCCCGCGGCGCGAACCCGCCGCGCAGGTCAGAAGACGCCGTGCGCGTCGTAGTGGCGCTTCGCGCGGGAGAGCCGCGCCGTCAGATCCGGGTCGTGCAGGCCCGAGACCTCGTCGCCGCCGCCGAAGGAGAAGTTGGCCGCCCGACCCAGCACCTGCTCGCCCAGGAGGGCGAAGACCTCGCGGTGGAGAGCCCGGACGCGGGGGACGTCCACGTCCGGGGTGAGGGCGGACAGCATCCGGACCGCGTACGCCGCCGAGCGGTGCGGGACCGAGTCCAGGCCGCCACCGCCCTCCGTGCCCCCGCGGGCCAGCGCGCCGCCCAGGTGGCTGAGCTGGATCACCGACCACACCGGCTGCCCCGGCCCCGTCGCCTTCAGCACCCGCAGCGCCGAGTCCGCGTCCAGGTCCCGCACCATCGCGTTGTCGCCGTAGTACGCGTGGGGCTGGTCCGGCTCCGCGTAGACCGTCGCGTTCTCCGCGTACGGCAACTCCCGCAAGGTGTCCTCCAGTACCGGCGCGGCCGCCCGCAGCGGGGCGACCAGCCGCGCCCCCGTGGCGGCGTCGCCCGCGTACGCCACCGAGACCGTCGCGACGTACCGGCCCCGCAGGTGCTCGGGGAGGCCGGGCGCGTCGGGGTAGACCAGCACCGCGAGCCCGGAGGTCATCTCGTCGGGCACGCCGCGGGTCCACTCCAGGTACGCCCGCACCGCCGCCGCCACGGACTCCTCGCCGTACCGCAGGTACCCCCCGTACAGCGTGGCGACGGGGAAGAGGTCGATCTCCATCGCGGTGACGACGCCCAGCCGCACCACGTTGCCCCCGCCGAGCAGCGCCGCCCACAGGTCGCGGTCGGGGCCGTGCGGGGTGAGCCGCCGCAGGGCGCCGTCCGCCGTCACCACCTCCAGCGCGCGCACGTGGTCCGAGGCGTATCCGAAGCGTCGGCCCAGCAGCCCGATCCCGCCGCCGAGGACGTACGAGACCGCGCCGACGCCCGGCGACGAACCGCTGAGCGGCGCCAGTCCGTGCGGGGCCGTCGCCGCGACGACCCAGGCCCAGCGCACCCCCGCGCCGACGCGGGCGGTCCGCGCCGCTGGGTCGACGCGCACTTCGTCCATGCGGCGCGTGGTGATCAGCAGCCCGCCCTCCGAAGCGCCCGGCAGCCCGTGACCGGTGGCCTGCACGGACACGGACAGGCCGCGGCCGGCCGCGTACGCCACCGCCCGCCGCACCTCGTCGGCGTCCGCCGCGCCGACCACCACCTCCGGGCGCTGGTGGAAACCGGTCTGGAAGCCGGACACCTCCTCCTCGTAGCCGGGGGCATCGGGGGTGAGGACGACCCGGGCGAGTTGCTGAACGTCGTTGATGTGCTCCATGTGCCGCAGCTTCCCCGGGATACCTGACAAGGAGCGTCAAGTATCCCGAAGGGCTTCCGGCGCCGCCCGACGCCACCGCCCCCGCGCACCCGTGCCACACTTCCGTCCATGCGCGTGTACCTCGGTTCCGACCATGCCGGATACGAACTCAAGAACCACCTCGTCGAGTGGCTGAAGGCCAACGGCCACGAGCCCGTCGACTGCGGTCCCCACATCTACGACGCCCTCGACGACTACCCGCCCTTCTGCCTGCGCGCCGCCGAGCGAACCGCGGCCGACGCCGACTCCCTCGGCGTCGTCATCGGCGGCTCCGGCAACGGCGAGCAGATCGCCGCGAACAAGGTCAAGGGCGTACGGGCCGCGCTGGCGTGGAGCGAGCAGACCGCGGCGCTGGGCCGGGAGCACAACGACGCGAACGTGATCGCCGTCGGCGGCCGGATGCACTCCCTGGAGGAGGCCACCCGCTTCGTGGAGATCTTCCTCGACACCCCGTACTCCGGCGAGGAGCGGCACACCCGCCGCATCGAGATGCTGAGCCGCTACGAGTCGACGGGCGAACTGCCGCCGATCCCCGAGGGCCACCCCCAGCCCTGACGTCCGCCCGCACCGTCCCCACGCACGTCACCAGCGCCCCCGCCCCGCCCCCGCCTCCCGTCCGCCGTCCGCGCCGGGAGCGGGGGCGCGGCACACCCCAGGAGTTCCCCGTGCCCGAAGGGCATACGATCCACCGGCTCGCCGCCGACCACCACGCGCGCTTCGTCGGCCGCACCGTCGCCGTCCGCAGCCCGCAGGGCAAGTTCGCGGACTCCGCGGCCCTGTTGGACGGCCGGGAGCTGGAGGAGGCGGAGGCGCACGGCAAGCACCTGTTCCTCGGGTTCGGGCCGCTCGGCTGGATCCACGTCCACCTCGGGCTCTTCGGCAAGGTGGGCTTCGGCGCCACCCCCGCCCCGCCGCCCACCGACACCGTCCGGCTGCGGCTCGCCTCCGCGGGCACGTACATGGACCTGCGCGGCCCGACGACCTGCGCGCTGATCACGGACGCCGAGAAGGCCGCGATACACGACCGGCTGGGGCCCGACCCGCTGCGGGAGGCCGACGACCCGGGCCGCGCCTGGGCGCGGATCAGCCGCTCGCGCACCACGGTCGCCGCGCTGCTGCTGGACCAGAAGGTGATCGCGGGCGTCGGCAACGTGTACCGCGCGGAGGTGCTGTTCCGGCACGGCATCGACCCGTACCTCCCCGGCCGGGACCTCACGCGCGCGCAGTGGGACGCCGTCTGGACCGATCTGGTGGAGCTGATGCGCGAGGGCGTGCGCAACAACCGCATCGACACCGTGCGCCCGGAGCACACGCCGGAGGCGATGGGACGCCCGCCGCGGGTCGACGACCACGGCGGCGAGGTGTACGTGTACCGGCGGGCGAACCTCCCCTGCCACGTCTGCGACGCCGAAGTCCGCACGGCGGACCTCGCGGCCCGCAACCTGTTCTGGTGCCCGCGCTGCCAGCCCCGCGCGGCGCGCGCCGACTGACGCACCAGGGGCCCCTGACGTCCTCGGGGGTTCTCCGGCGGGCCGCGAGGGGGCGCCCGACCCCGCGCATCCGCCCTGTGCCCGTCCCGTGCCTCAGCAGTCGCAGACGGACCACGCGTTTCCCCCGGTCACACGCACCCCGGCGGAGGTCCGGTCATATGCCATGATGACCGGACGATATGTCGACAGTGCGATCCGATTTCGAATGCATTGTCTGAGGGGTCCCCCTGCACGAAACATCGATGGATCGATAGGGTCACACGTCAATGGCCCACGGCAGCGCAGCAGATTCGACGAGGGCCCGGATGCGCAAGACCGCGCACCGGGTCCGCATCGCGCTGCGCAGGTCCATGGTCGACTACTTCCGCGGCGACGGCTCCGACACCTTCGCCCTCGCCGCGCTCTTCCTCACCGTCCCCCTGCTGACCTGGGGCACGACCTGGAACTCCGAGTGGATCTCGCCCGCCGCCCTCGTCCTGCCCATCGTGGCCGGCGCGTTGCTGCTGCGGCCGGCGAGCCTGCTGGGGCTGTACGCGGCCTGTGCGGCCGGGCTGATCGTGGAGACCTTCACCCTCGGCCCGTACGCGGACGGCCCCGCCCGGGTCACCCCGGGCACCGTCCTCGTGGTCGCCTCCTGCGGCTTCTTCGGGCTGCTGATCGCGCAGTTCCGGGCCCGGGTCGGGGTGCCCTGGCGGCGCGGCGGCACCATGCTCTTCGACCTGCGCGAACGCATCCGGGTGCAGAGCGCCCTGCCCCGGCTGCCCAAGGGCTGGCACCGGGAGATGGCGCTGCGCCCGGCCGGCGGCCAGTCCTTCTCCGGCGACTTCGTCGTCGCGGCGCGCACCAACGGCGGCCGGACGCTGGAGGTCGTCCTCACCGACGTCTCCGGCAAGGGCATGGACGCGGCGTCCCGGGCGCTGCTGCTCTCCGGCGCCTTCGGCGGGCTCCTCGGCTCGCTGCCGCCGCACGGCTTCCTGCCCGCCGCCAACGGCTACTTGCTCCGCCAGGACTGGGACGAGGGCTTCGCCACCTCCATCCACCTCGTCCTCGACCTGGACTCGGGGGACTACGAACTCTTCTCCGCCGGGCACCTGCCCGCGCTCCAACTGAACGCCGGCAGCGGCCTGTGGGAGGAGAAGGGCGCCGAAGGGCCGCTCCTCGGGGTGTACGAAGGGGCGCAGTTCGACCCGGTGAAGGGAGCGCTGCGCCCCGGCGACGTGCTGATGCTCTTCACGGACGGCCTGGTGGAGGCGTCGGACCGGGACCTGAGCGAGGGCATGGACCGGCTGACGGGCGAGGCCGACCGGTACGTGCACTCCGGCTTCGAGGGCGCGGCCTGGCACTTGATCGAGGCGGTGGCCAAGGACGTCAACGACGACCGCGCGCTGCTGCTGCTCTGCCGCGGCGCCTGACGGCTCCCGCGCCGCTCAGGCCGTACGACGGCGGTACAGCGCGGCGACCGCCGACACCCACACCATCGCGGGGATCGCGCCGATCGCCAGGGTGAGCGAACCGCCCGCACTGCCGCTCATCGCCCAGCCGTTGCCGAGCAGCAGGGCCGTGGCGGCGACGCGGGAGGCGACCGCGAGGCCGCGCTCGCCGGCGCGGGAGAAGTGCCGGGCGAGGACGAAGTTCGCGGCGATCAGGGCGACGAAGGAGAGCGAACCGGCCGCCAGGTGGCCGTAGCCGGCGCCCGACAGGGACTCCGGCGGACCGGCGGGCGTGCCGGCGAAGCCGTCCCCCGGGTCCATGACGAAGACTCCGGCGAGCACCGTGCAGACGCCGTTGACCCACATCAGCCGGGGGACCCAAGTGCCGCCCGCCCGGCCGCGCATCGCCCGGCGCAACCCGACCGCGCCGAGCACCGTCAGCACGCCGGCGACGACGAAGTTGGCGATCTGGAGCGAGCCGAGGGAGCCGTTGCTGAGCATGCTCAGCGGGTGGCGGGTGAGGTCGTATCCGTCGCGGGTGGCCGCCTGGGCCAGGGACACCACCGCCCACAGCGGGGCGCCGACGGCCCCGGCGGCGAGCAAGGCCCGGGTGCCGGAGCCGGAGTGCGCGGCGGGGACGGCGGTGGCGGCGGTGGTGACGTGAGCGGTGGCCATGGCGGATGGTGCCCTTCGGTCGCGTTCGGCTGTGGTGGTTCTGCCGGTACGTCGTCCGACACATGTGACAGGGAATGACCGCCGTTCCCCGTCACATAGGATTTTCGACGTCCGAGCAGAGCGAGGCGAACGGGTCGCCGAGCACCACAGGAGAGAGCGAGTCCTCGATGCGCTACATGATGATGACGAAGGCCACGGACACCACCCCCGCCGCCGACGAGAAGATGTTCGCGGAGATGTCCGCCTTCATCGAGGAACTGACCGCGTCCGGTGCGCTGCTGGCCACGGGGGGCCTCGCGCCCGGTGGCACCCTCATCAGCTCCGTCCGCGGCGAGATCACCGTCACCGACGGCCCCTTCACCGAGGCCAAGGAAGCGGTCGTCGGCTTCGCCCTGGTCGAGGCCCGCACCAAGGAGGAGGCGGTCGAACTGGCCCGCCGCTTCCGCCGCATCGCCGGCGACGGCGAGAGCATCATCCAACAGGTCTTCACCGGCTGACCCTTCCACCGCCGTCCCCCTGCGGGGTGCTGGGTCTGTGCGGCCCGGTGGTGGGTTGCCCGCGCAGTTCCGCCCCCGTGCCCTGCGAGCACGGGGGACCCCCAGCGCCCCTGGACATGTCCGCCGTTCCCCCGCGGGCGCGTCGGTCTCCGCGGCCCGGTGGGGCTTGTGCGCGCAGTTCCGCCCTCGTGCCCCTGTTTTGCTGCCCCCGTCATTTGTCTGTGGGCTGGGCAGGGGGTTTCAGGGGCGCGGGGAACTGCGCGAACAACCACCACCGGCCGGTGGAGACCGACGCGCCCGCAGTGCTATGGCGGACACGTCCAGGGGCGCGGGGAGCGCCCCCGTGCCCGCAAGGCACGGGGGAGGAACTGCGCGCACAAGCCACGGACGGGGCGCGGGCGGCACACAAGCGCAACACCCCACGGCGGGAAGCCGCCAGCGCACCCGGCCGCAGGGCACGGGCGCACCCCAATCATCCCCCGAGCCCACGAGGACACGCACCGTGCTCGACGTCCGCCGCACCGTCGACGCCGTCTGGAAGCAGGAGTCCGCCCGGATCGTCGCCGGACTCACGCGACTGGTCCGCGACGTCGGCCTGGCCGAGGAGTTGGCACAGGACGCCCTCGTCTCCGCGCTGGAGCAGTGGCCGCAGTCGGGCGTCCCGGAGAATCCGGGCGCCTGGCTGACGGCCGTCGCCAAGCGGCGCGCGGTCGACGAGATCCGGCGCGCGCGGACCCGGGAGCGCACCGCGGACCTGCTGGTGCACGAGGCCCGCGAAGAGGCCCGGCAACACACCGCCGGTGACGGCGCCTTCGACGCACACGACACGTATGACGCGTACGACGCGTACGACGGACCCGACCGCGCCCCGGCCGATCCCGAAGGCGCCGCCCAGGACGACGTACTGCGCCTGATGTTCGTCTCCTGCCACCCCGTCCTGCCCACGGGCGCCCGCGTCGCCCTCACCCTCCGCCTGCTCGGCGGGCTGACGGCCGCCGAGATCGCCCGCGCCTTCCTCACCACCGAGACGACGATCGCCCGCCGCATCGCCGACGCCAAACGCACCCTCGCCAGCGAGCGCGTCCCCTTCGAACTGCCCGACGCCTCGGCGCTCGCCGACCGGCTGTCGGCCGTCCTGGAGGTGGTCTACCTGATCTTCAACGAGGGGTACGCGGCCACCGCGGGCGACGACCTGATGCGCCCCGGCCTCACCCTCGAAGCCCTCCGACTCGGCCGGCTGCTCGCCCGCTTGGCCCCCGCCGAACCCGAAGTCCACGGCCTGGTCGCCCTGATGGAGGTCCAGGAGTCCCGCTCGGCCGCCCGCACCGGCCCCGCCGGCGAACCCGTCCCGCTCCACGAGCAGAACCGCGGACGCTGGGACCGGCTGCTGATCCGCCGCGGCATCGCCGCCATGCTGCTCGCCCGCGACGCCGCCCAAGCCGGCGGCGGTGCACCGCCCGGCCCGTACGTCCTCCAGGCCGCCATCGCGATCACCCACGCCCAGGCGCCCACCGCCGCCGACACCGACTGGGCCGGCATTTCGGGGCTGTACGAGGCACTGGAGCGGCTGTTGCCCACCCCGGTCGTACGGCTCAACCGGGCCGTCGCCGTCGGGCACGCCATCGGCCCGGAGGCCGGCCTCGCCCTCGTGGCCGACCTCGAAGCCGACCCCGCCCTGCGCGACTACCACCTGCTGCCCGGCGTCCGCGGCGACCTGCTCGTCCGCCTCGGACGCTACGACCGGGCCCGGCTGGACTTCGAACGGGCCGCCGGGCTGACGGCGAACGCGGCCGAGCGCGCGTTCCTGCGCCGCCGCGCGGACGCCGCCGCCCTCGCGGCCGCCCACACCGGACGGCCCGAGCCGCGCACGGCCGGGCCTGTCCTCGGCGCCGCCGCGGCCGAATTCCTGGCCCGCGACGGCCTCGACGCCGCGAGCGTCCGCTCGTACGGCCAGACGCTGGGGCGGCTGCGCCGCTCGCTGGGGGACGCGTTCCCGCTGGCGGCGCTCACCCCGGAGGGCGTCGACCGGGTGTTCACCACGGCGTGGTCGCAGGCCGCGCCCGCCACCTGGAACCGCCACCGCTCGGCGTACCGCTCCTTCGCCACCTGGGCCGGGCTCGACGCGGCGGTGGCCGCGGGCCCCGAGCGGCGCGCCGGGTCGCCGACGCCCACCCGCCCGCTCGCCCCGGCGGAGCTCGACGCCCTCTTCGCCCGCGACGACGTACCGCTGCGCGAACGCACCCTGTGGCGGCTGCTGTACGAGTCGGGCGCACCGGTCACGGCCGTGCTCGCGCTGAACGTGCCGGACCTGGACGCGGCCGCCCTGGCGGACCGCAGGGCCCGGGTGGGGGAGCGCTGGATCGGCTGGCGCGCGGGGGCCGCCCGACTGCTGCCGGAGCTGCTCGCGGGCCGCCGCGGCGGTCCCCTCTTCCTGACCGACCGCCGCCCGGGTCCTGCCCGGCGCCGTGCGTCGGCCGCCGACGTGTGCCCGGATTCGGGCCGGGCCCGGCTGAGTTACGAGCGGGCCGAGCGCCTCTTCAAGCAGTCGACGAAGCCGCTGGACGCGGACGGCACGGGGTGGACGCTGCGGCAGCTCAAGGGCGAGTGACGCATCAGGGACGCGGGAGCGCGGGCGCCGGGACCGTACGCCGGTACATCTGGCGGGAGCCGCCCTCCGGGCCGGGCTCGGTGGGCTCGCCGGGGGCGAAGCCGAGCCCTTCGTAGAAGGTCCGCGCCCCGCTGGTGACGGCGCCGGGGTGGTCCGGCCCGAAGGTGACCACCTCTATGGTGCCCGGGCCGGTGACGTAGCGGTCGACGGCTTCGGCCATCAGCGCCCGTCCGATGCCCCGGCCGCGGGAGCGCTGGGCGACCACGAGCCAGTCGACGTGGTGGAGCGGGGCGTGGGAGTGGTCGAAGAGCAGGCCGCCGAGCAACGTCCCCTCGGAGCCGGGGTCTTCGGCCACCAGCGCCGTCCCGCGGCGGACGTGCTCCGCGAGCGCCCCGTGGAACCCGGGCTCATCGACCATCGGGCCGAACCAGTGCTCGACCTCGGCCGCGAGGTCGAGGAGGCCGGACAGGTCGTGCTCGTAGGCGAGTCTGATCGTCATCCGCCCAGTCTCGCAGCGCCGACAGGGACCGGCGCCCTGTGGCGGCCGGCCCCCTCCTGCTGCGTACTGCCTCAGTGCGACCGCTGTCCGTCGCGCCGCGTCAGCACTGCACGGACGACGCGGTGTCGTTCTCGCTCGCGAGCACGTTGACCCGGTAGCCGTTGTACATGATGTGGGAGTCACCGCCCCGGTAGGCGTGTGTCCACCACCAACAGGTCACGCCGGTGTCGTTGGACCACGACGACATCTGGTCGTTGAAGCCGTAGTCGCCGAGGAAGCCGACGTAGTCACCGGCCTTGATGGCGACGCCCCCGCCGGTGAAGTTGTAGTCCCGGTAGAGACAGAGGCTGCGGGATGGGCAGTTCGACCCGGAGAAGTGGGTGACGGCCGCCGCGGCGCGCTCGTTGGCCGAGGGCACCGAAGGCGTGGCGGCGGACGGCGTGGCGGCGAGACCGGCGGTTAGCGCGGCGGCGGCGGCGAGCAGGGCGATCGGGCGCATGGAGGAACCTCCTGGTTTGGGGTGGAAGCACCGGGTTCTACCGGTGTAGTGGGGAGGCTGTCCACGCCCGTACGCCCGCAACCGCGGCCCTCACCCGGATGGCCAGGGCGCACGGTGGTGTGGGCGGCAGCGCGGTACGACGACGGGGCGCGGCGGTTCCGTGGTCGGAACTGCCGCGCCCCGAAGCGCTGTTGGGGAAGCCGGCTCAGCCGGCGGCGCCCACCTTCTGCTTCTCCGGCAGGATCCGGGCGAGCAGGTGCGAGCGCCCGGCGGCCAGCGGTCCGAGGACCGCGAGGATCAGCACGTACCCGGCGATGAAGGGGGAGAGCCGGTC
Organism: Streptomyces sp. NPDC017979; assembly: GCF_044328175.1. Classification (NCBI taxonomy): domain Bacteria; kingdom Bacillati; phylum Actinomycetota; class Actinomycetes; order Kitasatosporales; family Streptomycetaceae; genus Streptomyces; species Streptomyces sp. NPDC017979. The sequence continues at coordinate 184,748 of NZ_JBIRGU010000003.1, forward strand.
GTCGAGTCCGGCCGACGCGGCCATCGTGGCCAGGATCAGCGCGAACTCGCCGCGCGCCAGCAGGGTGGTGGAGATGTTCGCGGCGGGCTCCGAGCCGAAGTCGTACAGGCGCGCGGCGGCGAGGCCGGCCAGTACGTTCATCGCCAGGGTCACGGCGACGGCGGCGAGCACGGGCCACAGGACGCTCGGCAGGTCGCCCGGGTCGATGGAGAGCCCGAAGGCGAAGAAGAAGATCGCGCCGAAGGCGTCCCGCAGGGGGTGGACCAGCTTGCGGATCCGGTCGCCGGACGCGGTGCTGCCGAGCATCAGACCGACCATGAACGCGCCGATGGCGTCGGCGACGCCGAACCACTCGGAGACGCCGGCGAGGAAGACGGCCGCGCCGAGGAAGGAGATGACGAGGAGTTCGTCGTCCCGGGTGTTGATCAGCCGGCCGATGACCTTGGTGCCGAACCGGGCGACCAGCGCCAGCGCCAGCAGGAAGCCGAACGCCTTGCCCGCGTCCATCACCGCGGCTGCGAGGTTGTCCGCGCCGGAGAGGATGGGCTGGAGGGCGGCCAGGTAGAGGGCGAGGAAGATGTCCTCGACGACGATGATGCCGAGGATCGGCTTGGTCTCGGCGTTGCCGATCCGATTGAGGTCGACGAGGACCTTCGTCACGATCGCGGACGAGGAGATGCCGAGCACACCGGCGAGCACCAGCGCCTCGGAGGTGCCCCAGCCGAGCGCGAAGCCGAAGCCGAGCCCGGCGCCGACGTTCAGCAGCAGGTAGACGCCGCCGGCGATCGCCATGCGGCGGCCACCGGCTTTGAGGTCGTCGAGGTGGAATTCGAGACCCAGGTAGAACAGGAGCAGGACCAGGCCGAGGGCGGAGAGCATCTCCAGCTCGTGCGGGTCCGATACCAGCACGATGCCGGGGGTGTGCGGCCCCAGCAGGATGCCGGCGAGGATGAAGAGCGGGATCGTGGGTAGACCTATGCGTCCGCCGACCCTGGCGAGAAAGGCGGCCGCCAGGAAGGCGCCGCCCATTGCTATGAGGGTGTCTGCGTGTCCGATGGCTCAATCCTTCGGCTGTTGGGTCGACCGGGCGGCGTCCCAAGGAGGACTGCGGACGACTGGGGACGAGTCAAAAGGGTGTGCTGAGTCAAAAGGGCGTCAAGGAACCGTCAGTAATTAGTTTACCAAATGGTTGACATCCGCAAGTATGTGGCCGATGACCCCCGGCCGGGGGTGGGGTTCTCCCCACCCCCGATCCGCCAGCAGCCGCCATGGCCGCAGGGCCCCGGCGATCCGTAGCGTCGACGTTGTTGACCTGCACGGACGTGAATGGGGTGGCGGAGAAGATGAAGGACGTCGCAGCGGTGGAACTCCGCGGCGTACGACGCCGGTACGGACGCGGCGCGAGCACGGTGCACGCCCTGCGCGGCATCGACCTGACCCTGCCGCACGGCACCTTCACCGCAGTGATGGGCCCCTCCGGCTCCGGCAAGTCCACCTTCCTCCAGTGCGCGGCCGGACTCGACCGCCCGTCCGAGGGCTCCGTGCGCCTCGCCGGCACCGAGATCACCGGGCTGAAGGAGCAGAAGCTGACCGTGCTGCGGCGCACCCGGCTCGGCTTCGTCTTCCAGGCGTTCAACCTGCTGCCGTCCCTCACCGTCGAGCAGAACGTGCTGCTGCCGCTACGGCTCGCCGGGCGCCGCCCGGACCGCGCCCGCGCCGCGGACGTCCTGGCCCGCGTCGGCCTCGCCGACAAGGCGCGCCGCCGCCCCACCGAGCTCTCCGGCGGCCAGCAGCAGCGCGTCGCCCTCGCCCGCGCCCTGGTCACCCGACCCGACGTGATCTTCGCCGACGAGCCCACCGGCGCCCTCGACACCACCACCGCGGGCGAAGTGCTCGCCCTGCTGCGCTCCGCCGTGGACGACCTCGGCGCCACCGTCGTCATGGTCACCCACGACCCCGCCGCCGCGGTCCACGCGGACCAGGTCCTCTTCCTCGCCGACGGCGCGATCAGCACCAGCCTCGCCGGCGCCGACTCCGCGACGATCGCGGCCCACATGACGGCGCTCACCGCCCGCACGGGTGCCCCGCACTCCGGCCACGTGACGGCGGCAGCCTGATGTTCCTGCCCAACGGCCTCGCCCGCGCCGCCGTCCGCTTCCGCCCCTCCGCCTTCGCCGGCACCTTCGTCGCCCTGCTGCTCACCGCGGCCATCGTCTCCGCCTGCGGCATCATGCTGGAGACCGGCCTACGGGTCTCCCTGCCCGCGCAGCGGTACGCGGGCGCGCCCGTCGTCGTCGCGCCCGACCCGCTCGCCCGGATCACCGTCGGCAGCGGAGACGAGCAGTACGACGCCACCTCCCAGGTCCCCGGCACCGCCCGCCTCGACCGCTCCCTCGTCGAGCGCACCGCCGCCGCGCCCGGCGTCGCCTCCGCCGTCGGCGACGTCACCTACCCCGTGCGCATCGACGACACGACGCTCACCGCCCAGGGCTTCGGCGCGGCCCGGTTCACCGGGGTCGAACTGACCGCCGGCCGGGCGCCCGGCGCCGACGGCGTGGTCATCGGCGGCCCGGACGCAAAGCCGCGCCCCGGCGAGAGGATCACCCTCGAAACTCCCGCGGGGCCGCGCGCCCTCACCGTCTCCGGACGCACCGACACCCCCGGCGCCTGGCTCGCCGACCCCACCGCCGTCGCCCTCTCCGGGCACCCGGAGCAGGTCGACGCGATCGCCGTCGAGCCCGCCCCCGGCACCTCCGCCGCCCAACTCAAGAAGCAGCTCAAGAAGCAGCTCAAGGAGGTGTACGGCACGGCGGACGGCGCGCCCCGCGTCCTCACCGGCGACGCCCGGCGCACCGCCGAAGACGCCTCGGTCGCCGAGGCCCGCGGCTTGCTCGAAGGCATCGGCGGCTCCTTCGGCGGCATCGCCACCATGGTCGCGGTCTTCACCGCCTCCGCCACCGTCACCCTCTCCGTCGGCCTGCGCCGCCGCGAGTTCGCCCTGCTCCGGGCGATCGGCGCCACCCCGCGGCAGATCCGGCGCAGCATCGCCACCGAGGCGATGCTGGTCGCCCCGCTCGCCGGCGCCCTGGGCTGCCTGCCCGGGATCGCCCTCGCCTCCTGGTGGTTCGGCCAACTCGGCGACCGCGGCGCGGTCCCCGACGGCATGGAGCTGACGATCTCCGCCCTGCCGCTCGCCATCGCCGCCGGCACCGTCGTCCTCACCGCCCTGATCGCCGGCTACGCAGCCGCCCGTCGCCCCTCGAAGATCGCCCCCGGACAGGCGCTGACCGACGCGTCAGTGGAGCGCCTGGGCTTCGGCTGGATCCGTACGCCGCTGGGCCTCGGCGCGCTCGCCGGCGGCGTGGCCTTCTCCTCCGTGGCCGCCGGCGAGTCCGGCGAGGACGCGGCGAACGCCGCGCTCGGCGTCGTGATGCTCTTCCTGCTCGCCGTCGCCTTCCTGGGCCCCTACCTCGCCAAGGGGTGCACCGCGCTGCTCGGCCTTCCGCTGCGCGCTGCCGGTGCCGCCGCGTCCTTGGCCGCCGCCAACGCCCTCGCCAACGCACGGCGGATGGCGTCCGCCATCACCCCCATCGCGCTGGCGATGGCCTTCTCGTCCGTGCTGGTCTTCCTGCACACCAGCACCGACCGGGCCACGGAGGACCAACAGCGCGCCGGCGTCCTGGCCGACCTCGTCGTCACCGGCGCCGACGGGGGAGTGCTCCCCGTGGACGCCACCGACCGCGCCGCCGCCGTCCCCGGAGTCTCCGCAGCCGTGTCCCTGCTGCGCACCTCCGTGATGGTCCCGCTCCACTCCGGTGGGCTGTACCTGTCCACCGCGACCGCGCAGGGCGTCGACGGCCGCCCCGCCGACCTGGCCCGGGTGCAGGACCTCGGCGTACGGGAGGGCTCGCTCGCCGCCCTCGCCCCGGGCACCGTCGCCGTGGACGCGGCGCTGGCCGACTCGGCGCGGCGCGACCTCGGCGACGACCTGAAGTACCGCCTCCCCGACGGCACCCCGGCGACCGCCCGGATCGTCGCCGTCTACGAACGGGGGCTCGGCCTCTCCCAAGTGACGCTGCCCGCCGCCACCCTGCGGGCGCACGCCCCCGCCGCGTACCCCACCGAACTTCTGGTGCGGGCCGAGTCGACCGCGGCCGCCCCCCTCGCGGCCCTCGGCACCGTTCAGGACCGCGCCGGCTACGCGACCGCGCAGGACGTCGATCGAGAGCTGAACGCCTGGGCGAACAAGACCATGGCCGCCGTGCTCGGTGGCTTCGCCGCGGTCGCCGCCGCGAACACCCTGGTGATGACCGTGCTGGACCGCCGCCGTGAGCTGCGGATGCTGCATCTGATCGGCTCCACCCGCCGCCAGGTGCTGCAGATGATCCGCTGGGAGGCCCTGCTCGTCACCGGCATCGGGCTCGCGCTGGGCACCGCCATCGCCCTGGCCACGCTGATACCCATGGTCAAGGGCCTGACCGGCGAGTCCCCGCACGTCCCGCCCCTGGTGTACGGCTCCTTCGTGGCCGGCGCCGTGCTCCTGGGCCTGGTCTCCACCGCCCTGCCGGCCCGCGCCGCGCTGCCCCGCGGCCCGGGCGAGGTCAGCCCCCGTCGACCGTCGCTGCGTCTGCCGGGTCCGCTGCGTCGACGCGGCGCGTTCGACTGAGGACGTGCGCCTCGCGCATCCGCCCGTCCGGCGCGAAGCGCCCGAAGAAGTGCACGTCGCTCACGGTGTCGCCCTTCCGGCCGGTCACGTGCAGGGTGTACCGCGCGGCGAGCAGATCGCCGTCCACCAGGGCGTCGTGCACCTCCATCCGGCTGGCGAGCACGTTCTTGCGCACCGGCCGCAGATGGGCCGTCAGCTTCTCCCGGTCGATGACGTTGCCGTCGGCGACCTGGACGAAGCCGGGCTCGTGGAAGCGGTCGACGATCGCACCCGGGTCGTCCCCGCTGTGCAGGATCTCCTCGGTGAAGGAGGTGTAGAAGTCGGCGATGAACCTCTTCGGGGCGTCCTGGAAGTGGACCTGGAGGTCGTTCTGGAAGTGCGGCATCAGGGCTCCTGTCGACACGGGGACGCCGGCGGTCCCGTCGGCGGGGGTTAAAGTAGGCACCCCGCCAAAACTTTGACAAGGCTGTAAGAGATGACGGACTCATCCGGGGCGGTGCACCGCCCCGCGGCCCAGCGCGCCGAGCGCACCACCGCGCCCGGCGCGGCGCCCGCCGGTGCCCGCCCCCGGCGCGCGGACGCCCGTCGCAGCAGGGCGGCCGTGCTGGACGCGGCGGTCCGGGTGCTGGGCGAGCGCCCCGAGGCCGGCCTCGGGGCCGTCGCCGCCGCCGCGGGCGTCACCCGGCAGACGATCTACGCCCACTTCGCCTCGCGCGAGGGCCTGCTCGCGGCCGTCGTCGACCACGTCACCGAGCAGGCCGTCGTCGCCATGGACGCCGTCGACCTCGACGCGGGACCGGCCGCGGACGCCCTGCTGCGGCTGCTGGACGCCGCGGCCCGGAGCACCGGACGCCACCCGGAGTTGGTCCGGGCGATCAACTCCCTGCCCGCGAGCCCCGAGGAGGACCGCGATCGGCACGTCCCCGTCGTCGACCGGATCGCCCGGGTCGTCCGACGCGGACAGGACGCCGGAGAGTTCACCGCGGACCTGCCGACCACCTGGCTCACCACCGTCGTGATCGCCCTGGCCCACACCGCCCACGGGGAAGCCGGGGGTGGCGGAATGACGGCGGCCGAGGCGAACGCCGCCCTGCACGTCACGGTGCTCCGCGCCCTCGGCGCCGACGGCAACTCACCGCCGGCTTCCCCTTCTTCGTCCGCCAGCCGGCCCAACCCTGCCTGAAGCGCGATCGGATGGCTTGATTCCGCTTCCGCTCAATTGTCACCGGGGCGCATGAACAACGCCGTTGGTGGCACGATGTCCCCGAGGCGGAGGCGTGCGTTCCGGTACGGCCCGAGCCGGCGAGGCGACCGACCGAGGGTGTGATCAGTAGTGGCCATTTCGCTGTCCGTGGTGCTCTTGCTGGGCGTCGTCCTGGTGGTGCTGATGCGGTCGGGCTCGCTACGGGCGGGACCGGCCGTCACCGCGGTCCTCTTCGGCTTCTTCCTCGCCTCCACCGGCATGGCCCCGCAAATACAGCGCCTGCTGGACTCCGTCGCCAACAGCATCAGCGGCCTCCAGTTCTGAGCCGCCGGGCTCGGCAGGAACGGAGAACGGCCCGGGCCCGGTCGCAGATCGCGAACCGGGCCCGGGCCGTTCCTCCATGGAGCGGGCGACGGGAATCGAACCCGCGTAGCTAGTTTGGAAGACTAGGGCTCTACCATTGAGCTACGCCCGCAAGCACCGCGTACGGTGCGACGCACCGCAGGTCCGCGGCACGAAGAGCATCGTAGCGGGTCGCGGCCGGCGGACGCACACCCGATTCCCGCACACCCGAGCGCACACCCCGTACACGTACTAACCGGCAGCCGTACTGCCTGCGAACATGTACCCTACGTGTCGCACCGACGGGGTGTGGCGCAGCTTGGTAGCGCGTCCGCTTTGGGAGCGGAAGGTCGTCGGTTCGAATCCGGCCACCCCGACCACCGTCCTCACCGCCCCACAAGATCGCGTTGTGGGGCGCATCGTGCTTACAGCTACTATGCAAGCTGCGTGCCCGCGTGTCCGCACACGGAAGAGCGGCCTAGGCGCCCCAGCCGAGGGGACAGGCAGCGAAGCGGGCCGATCGGCCGGCCCGCGCCTTCGTGCGGGAACGCAGCATGACCCCAGTATTCAGCCACCAAGGAGACCGAACCGTGAAGAGCGCCGTGGAGACCCTGAACCCGACCCGGGTTCGGCTCACTGTCGAGGTGCCCTTCGAGGAGCTCAAGGACAGCCTCGACGCGGCGTACAAGAAGATCAACCAGCAGGTCACGGTCAAGGGCTTCCGCAAGGGCAAGATCCCGGCCCGCGTGATCGACCAGCGGTTCGGCCGTGGTGCGGTGCTGGAGGAGGCCGTCAACGACGCGCTGCCGAAGTTCTACACCGAGGCCATCAACGAGGCGGAGATCAACCCGCTCGGTCAGCCCGAGGTCGACATCACGGAGCTGAAGGACGGCGAGACGCTGAACTTCACCGCCGAGGTCGACGTCCGCCCCGCCATCGAGATCCCGGACTACTCCGGCATCGAGGTCGAGGTCGACGCGGTCACGGTCAGCGACGAGGACGTCGACAAGTCGGTCGAGCAGCTCCGTGAGCGGTTCGTCACCACCAGCCCGGTCGAGCGCGCCGCCGAAGACGGCGACGTCATCACCGTCGACCTGGAGGCCAAGGTCGAGGGCGAGGTCCTGGAGGACGGCGTCGCCGACGGCGTCTCCTACACCATCGGCTCCGGCGAGCTGCTCGACGGCATCGACGAGGCCGTGAAGGGCCTGGAGGCCGGTGGCGAGGCCACCTTCACCTCCCAGCTCAAGGGCGGCTCCGCCGCGGGCAAGGACGCCGAGGTCACCGTGAAGGTCACCGCGGTCGCCGCCCGTGAGCTCCCCGAGCTCGACGACGACTTCGCCCAGCTCGCCAGCGAGTTCGACACGCTGGAGGAGCTGCGTGCCGACAGCCGCAAGCGCCTGGAGAACATGAAGGCGTACGACCAGGCCACCCAGGCGCAGGAGCGCGTCCTGGAGGAGCTGCTGAAGCTGGTCGAGATCCCGATCCCCGAGAAGCTGCTCGAGGAAGAGGTCAACACCCGCAAGCACAACCTGGAGCACCACCAGCTCGGCCAGATGGGCCTCGACCTCGCGAAGTACCTGGAGATCCAGGGCAAGACCGAGGAGGAGTTCGACGCCGAGACCCGCGAGCAGGCAGTCAAGGGCATCAAGACCCAGTTCGTCCTCGACGAGCTGGTGAACACGGAGAAGCTGAACGTCAACCAGGAGGAGCTCACCGAGCACCTCATGCGGCGCGCCGCCTCCTCCGGCATGAGCCCGGACCAGTTCGCCAAGGCCGTCGTCGAGGGCAACCAGGTCCCGATGCTGGTCGGCGAGGTCGCCCGCGGCAAGGCGCTGGCCCTGGTCGTCGAGGCCGCGAAGGTCGTCGACACCAACGGTGAGGTCGTCGACCTCGACGACGACGCCGACGACGAGGCCGCCGAGGGCGAGACCGTCGAGGCCGCCGCCGAGGACAAGGCCGACGAGAAGGCCGCTGACAAGGCCGACGAGAAGCCCGAGGCGTAACGCGCCGAGGCCGGCCCCGGGCCGGCCCGCCGCACGCCAGCGAAGGCCCGGACGCACCCGCGTCCGGGCCTTCGCCGTACTCGATCCCCGGCCATGACCTTGCGCTCCGAGCGAACAGTTCGGGAACCGGGATGGCGTTGTCCGACCTGCGCGTTAGGGTCCATGAGTACGAGGGCAGGGGAGTACCCGCCCCCGGCTACGAAGACGCTGAGACGGCGGGCAGCCGTCAGAGACGAGCAGGTGGACACGTGACGAATCTGATGCCTCAAGCCGCCAGTGAGCCGTCCCTCGGTGGCCTTGGTGACCATGTCTACAACCGACTGCTCGGCGAGCGGATCATCTACCTCGGCCAGCAGGTCGACGATGACATCGCGAACAAGATCACCGCGCAGATGCTCCTCCTCGCGGCCGATCCGGAGAAGGACATCTACCTCTACATCAACAGCCCCGGCGGCTCGGTGACCGCCGGCATGGCGGTGTACGACACGATGCAGTTCATCCCGAACGACGTCGTCACCATCGGCATGGGCATGGCCGCCTCCATGGGGCAGTTCCTGCTCACCGGCGGCACCGCCGGCAAGCGCTTCGCCCTGCCGAACACCGACATCCTCATGCACCAGGGCTCCGCCGGCCTCGGCGGCACCGCGTCCGACATCAAGATCCAGGCCGAGTACCTGCTCCGCACCAAGCAGCGCATGGCGGAGATCACCGCCCGCCACTCCGGGCAGACCGTCGAGGCGATCCTCCGCGACGGCGACCGCGACCGCTGGTTCACCGCGGAGGAGGCCAAGGAGTACGGCCTCATCGACGACATCATGTCGTCCGCGTCGCACGTCCCCGGCGGCGGCGGCACCGGCGCCTGAGCGCCCGCGCGCTCTCCCGGCCCGCAGGGCCCAGAACGGGCCCACCCCGACAGCGAACCGTTGTGCAGTACGCCACCAGGATGGTGAACACCCCAATGACCAACCTCTCCGCCAGCGGCCTCTACACCGGCCCGCAGCCGGACAACCGCTACGTCGTCCCCCGTTTCGTCGAGCGCACTTCACAGGGCGTGCGCGAGTACGACCCGTACGCCAAGCTCTTCGAGGAGCGCGTGATCTTCCTCGGCGTGCAGATCGACGACGCCTCGGCCAACGACGTGATGGCGCAGCTGCTGTGCCTGGAGTCGATGGACCCCGACCGGGACATCTCGATCTACATCAACAGCCCCGGCGGCTCCTTCACGGCGCTCACCGCGATCTACGACACGATGCAGTTCGTGAAGCCCGACATCCAGACGGTCTGCATGGGCCAGGCGGCGTCCGCCGCGGCCGTGCTGCTCGCCGCCGGCACCCCCGGCAAGCGGATGGCCCTGCCGCACGCCCGCGTCCTGATCCACCAGCCCTCCTCGCAGACCGGCCGCGAGCAGCTGTCGGACCTGGAGATCGCGGCCAACGAGATCCTGCGCATGCGTCAGCAGTTGGAGGAGATGCTGTCCAAGCACTCCACCACGCCGCTGGAGAAGGTCCGCGACGACATCGAGCGCGACAAGATCCTCACCGCGGAAGACGCCCTGCAGTACGGTCTCATCGACCAGATCGTTTCCACCCGCAAGAGCACGGCGGCGGCTGCCGCCTGACCCGGTGCCTTCCGGCTTGGCGCGGTCCACGACAATGTGAACCGCGCCAAGAGGGGCCCGAACGAGGGCTCCGGCAAGGTACCGTCGGATATGAGGCACCAGGAGCAGGCTGCACCAAGCCGCTCCCAGGCGAAGGGGAAGCACCTCGTGGCACGCATCGGTGATGGCGGCGATCTGCTCAAGTGCTCGTTCTGCGGAAAGAGCCAGAAGCAGGTGAAGAAGCTCATCGCAGGCCCCGGTGTGTACATCTGCGACGAGTGCATCGAGCTCTGTAACGAGATCATCGAGGAGGAGCTCGCGGAGACCTCCGAGGTGCGCTGGGAAGAACTTCCCAAGCCCCGCGAGATCTACGAGTTCCTGGAGGGCTACGTCGTCGGGCAGGAGCCCGCGAAGCGCGCCCTCTCCGTCGCGGTCTACAACCACTACAAGCGCGTCCAGGCCGGCGAGAACGGCGGCGTGCAGGGCCGGGACGACGCGATCGAGCTGGGCAAGTCGAACATCCTCCTGCTCGGTCCCACCGGCTCCGGCAAGACCCTGCTCGCGCAGACGCTCGCCCGGATGCTGAACGTCCCCTTCGCGATCGCCGACGCCACGGCGCTCACCGAGGCCGGGTACGTCGGCGAGGACGTCGAGAACATCCTGCTGAAGCTCATTCAGGCGGCCGACTACGACGTCAAGAAGGCCGAAACCGGGATCATCTACATCGACGAGATCGACAAGGTCGCCCGTAAGAGCGAAAACCCGTCGATCACCCGCGACGTCAGCGGAGAGGGCGTCCAGCAGGCGCTGTTGAAGATCCTGGAGGGCACCACCGCCTCGGTGCCGCCGCAGGGCGGACGCAAGCACCCGCACCAGGAGTTCATCCAGATCGACACGACGAACGTGCTGTTCATCGTGGGCGGCGCGTTCGCCGGCCTGGAGAAGATCATCGAGTCCCGCGCCGGCGCCAAGGGCATCGGCTTCGGGGCCACGATCCGCTCCAAGCGCGAGATCGAGGCGAGCGACCAGTTCCAGGAGGTCATGCCGGAGGACCTGGTGAAGTTCGGGATGATCCCCGAGTTCATCGGCCGTCTCCCGGTCATCACCTCCGTGCACAACCTCGACCGCGAGGCGCTGCTGAAGATCCTCGTCGAGCCGCGCAACGCCCTGGTCAAGCAGTACCAGCGGCTGTTCGAACTCGACGGCGTCGAGCTGGACTTCGACCGCCCGGCCCTGGAGGCCATCGCCGACCAGGCGATCCTGCGCGGCACCGGCGCCCGGGGGCTGCGCGCCATCATGGAGGAAGTCCTCCAGTCCGTGATGTACGAGGTCCCGTCCCGCAAGGACGTCGCCCGCGTCGTCATCACGGCGGACGTCGTCCGCGACAACGTGAACCCGACGCTGGTGCCCCGGATCGTGAAGAACGACGGCCGGCACGAGAAGTCGGCGTAGGCCACCGCCCGTCGGCCGCGCGGCCGTTACGGCACGAAGGAGGGGGCGCCCCGCACGGGGCGCCCCCTCCTCGCTGTCAACCGGAGGTCAGGACACCTTGGTGCGCGAGGTGTTGTAGAGCTTCGCGGCCAGATCGGCGAGCTTGTCCTGGGCCAGCGGCGGGCCCGGCTTCTCGCCGCCGTCCAACTGGGCGACCGCGGCCATGTCCATGTGCATCACGACCACGAGCGTGCTGTAGTCCGCCCACACGCACATCGGGACCTCGAAGGGCTCCTTCTGCGAGGCGTCCTTCGCGTTCTGGCACTTCATGACCGCGCCCTTGAAGTCCGCGGGCTCGTACGACTTGGCGCTGCCCTGCAACTGGACGTCGTCCTCGCCGCCGTTGCTGGCTTCCTTGCGCACGATGTCGAAGAAGCCGTCGACGGCCTTCTCCGGGTCCTCGACCTCGCCCCAGAACCCGGTCATCACCAGCGTCTTGCCGGTGCTCGGGTCGTCCCCGCTGCGGTAGGCGGCGCCGGCCTGGTTGGGGTTCTTGATCCCCATGGCCTCGGCGTCCTTGCGGTCGCTGTCCTTCATCTCCTTGTCGTTCGACTCGCCGCTCATGCGCTTGAAGTCGCCGACGGAGGCGGGCGGGGTCAGCTTGTAGCCCTTGGTGCTGTCCGCGACGCCGGAGCTGCCGTCGTCCCCGCTGAACAGCAGGTAGCCGCCGCCGGCTATCACCGCGAGGGCGAGCACCGCGGCGCCGACGATCAGACCGGTCTTCTTCTTCGACCCGCCGGGCGGGGGCGGCACCTGGCCGGGGTGGCCCGGCTGCTGCCCGTACGGCCCCGGCTGCTGCGGCTGGCCCCACTGGCCCGGCTGCTGCGGCTGACCGGCCGGCGGATAGCCCGGCTGCTGGCCGGGCTGCGGGGGCTGGCCGTACGGTCCGGGCTGCTGTCCCTGCTGCGGGAAGCCGTACCCCGGCTGGGCACCTTGGGGGTCCGCCTGCGGATACCCGTAACCCGGGGCGCCGGGCTGACCGGGCGGCTGCTGCGGGAAGCCGTAGCCGGGCTGCGGCTGCTGACCCGGCTGCGGCGGCTGCCCGTAGGGACCCGGCTGCTGTCCGTACGGTCCGGGCTGCTGGGGCTGCCCGTCGTACGGGCCCGGCTGGTTGTGGCTCATTCCTCAGTTCCCCCTTGAAGGCTTTATCTGGCTCTGACATCCTCACCCACGCGTCCGTGCGGCGGGGCGACGGGGGTCACACCGTTACCGAACCTTCCCGTTTCTGTGCGGGCCCGTGACACCCCTAAACTGAGGCGCGTGACCGAGAACACTCAGCAGCAGACAGCCACCACCCCCGAACTGCCGACCCAGTACGCGCCGGCCGAGGTAGAGGGGAAGCTGTACGAGCGCTGGGTAGAGCGCGGTTACTTCGAGGCGGACGCGAAGAGCGAGAAGCCGGCGTACACCGTCGTCATCCCGCCGCCGAACGTCACCGGCTCGCTCCACATGGGCCATGCCTTCGAGCACACCCTGATCGACGCCCTCACCCGCCGCAAGCGCATGCAGGGCTTCGAGACCCTGTGGCAGCCCGGCATGGACCACGCCGGCATCGCCACCCAGAACGTCGTCGAGCGCGAACTCGCCAAGGAGGGCAAGTCCCGCCACGACCTCGGGCGCGAGGCGTTCGTCGAGCGCGTGTGGCAGTGGAAGGCGGAGTCCGGCGGCCAGATCCAGGGCCAGATGCGGCGCCTGGGTGAGGGCGTCGCGTGGAACCGCGACCGCTTCACCATGGACGAGGGCCTGTCCCGCGCCGTGCAGACCGTCTTCAAGCGGATGTACGACGAGGGGCTGATCTACCGCGCCGAGCGCATCATCAACTGGTGCCCGCGCTGTCTGACCGCCATCTCCGACATCGAGGTCGACTACCAGGACGACGAGGGCGAGCTGGTCTCGCTGAAGTACGGCGAGGGCGACGAGACCCTGATCGTCGCCACCACCCGGGCCGAGACGATGCTCGGTGACACCGCGGTCGCCGTCCACCCCGACGACGAGCGGTACGCGCACCTGATCGGCAAGCGGATCAAGCTCCCGCTGACGGACCGTTCCATCCCGGTCGTCGCCGACACCCACGTCGACCCCGAGTTCGGCACCGGTGCGGTCAAGGTGACGCCCGCGCACGACCCGAACGACTTCGCCATCGGCCAGCGCCACGGCCTGGAGTCGATCGAGGTCCTCAACGAGCGCGGCATCATCACCGTGCACGGCCCCTTCGAGGGGCTGGACCGCTTCGAGGCCCGCTCCGCGATCGTGGCCGCGCTGCGCGCCGAGGGCCGCATCGTCGCCGAGAAGCGCCCGTACACCCACTCCGTCGGCCACTGCTCGCGCTGCCGCACCACGCTGGAGCCGCGCGTCTCGCTCCAGTGGTGGGTGAAGGTCGCCCCGCTCGCGCAGGCGGCGGGCGACGCGGTCCGCGACGGGCGGGTCGCCATCCACCCCGCCGACATGACCCAGCGCTACTACGACTGGGTCGACAACATGCACGACTGGTGCATCTCCCGGCAGCTCTGGTGGGGCCACCGCATCCCGGTGTGGCACGGCCCGAACGGCGAGATGGTCGCCGTCGGCCCGGACGAGCAGCCCCCGAGCGGCGAGGGCTGGTCGCAGGACCCCGACGTCCTCGACACCTGGTTCTCCTCCGGCCTGTGGCCCTTCTCCACCCTCGGCTGGCCCGAGCAGACCCCGGACCTGGCGAAGTTCTACTCCACCGACGTCCTCGTCACCGGCTACGACCTGATGTTCTTCTGGGTCGCCCGGATGATGATGTTCGGCCTCTACACCATGGACGGCCAGCCGCCGTTCCGCACGGTCGCCTTCCACGGCATGGTCCGCGACGAGTTCGGCAAGAAGATGTCGAAGTCGGCAGGCAACACCGTCAACCCGCTCGACTGGATGGACGCGTACGGCTCCGACGCCGTCCGCTTCACCCTGGCGCGCGGCGCCAACCCCGGCACGGACGTGCCGATCGGCGAGGACTGGGTCCAGGCGTCCCGCAACTTCGCCAACAAGATCTGGAACGCCACCCGCTTCGCGCTGATGAACGGCGCGACGGTGGAGGGCGAGCTGCCCGCGCCGGAGCAGCTCACCGCGGTGGACCGGTGGATCCTGTCCCGGCTGAACAAGACCGTGGCCGAGGTCGACGCGCACTACGACGACTACCAGTTCGCGAAGCTGTCGGACGCGCTGTACCACTTCGCGTGGGACGAGGTCTTCGACTGGTACGTCGAGCTGTCCAAGACCACGTACTTCGCCGGCGGCGAGCAGGCGAAGGTCTCCGCGCGCGTCCTCGGCGAGGTGCTGGACGTCACCCTGCGGCTGCTGCACCCCGTGATGCCGTTCGTCACCGAGGAGCTGTGGACGACGCTCACCGGGCGCGAGTCCGTCGTCGTCACCCAGTGGCCCGCGGACAGCGGTTTCCGCGACGAGGCGGCGGAGCGCGAGATCGAATTGGTCCAGCGGGTGGTCACCGAGGTCCGCCGGTTCCGCTCCGACCAGGGCCTCCAGCCGGGCCAGAAGGTCCCGGCGCAACTGGAGGTGACTGGTACGCCGCTCGCCCCGCACGAGCCGGCGATCCGCCAGCTCCTGCGGCTCCAGCCGGCGGGCGACGGCTTCCAGGCGACGGCGACGCTGCCGGTCGCGGGGGCGAGCGTGGCGCTCGACCTCTCCGGCGCGATCGACGTGGCGGCGGAGCGGAAGCGGCTGGCGAAGGACCTGGCTGCGGCGGAGAAGGAGAAGGCGCAGGCGGAGGCGAAGCTCGGCAACGAGGCGTTCTTGGCGAAGGCGCCGGAGCCGGTGGTGGGGAAGATCCGCGCGCGGCTCTCCGCGGCGGAGTCCGACATCACCCGCATCTCGGCGCAGCTGGAGACCCTCCCGCCGGCGTAGCCCCTGCGGGCCGCGCCGCGGAGGCCCTACCCGCCGTAGCGCCGGGGTAGCGTCGGCCCCTGCGGGTTCCGCTGTGATGAACCTACTCGCCGTTTCCCCCGCGGGAGCGTTGGTCTCCGCGGCCCGGCGGATGGCTTGTCGCGCAGTTCCGCCCCCTGTGCCCTGCGGGCACGGGGGGACCCCCAGCGCCCCTGTTTCGCTGCCCCAGCCTTTGTCTGCGGGCCGAGGGCAGAGGCTTTTAGGGGCGCGCGGAACTGCGCGAACAAGCCCCACCGGGCCGCGGAGACCAACGCTCCCGCAGGGTTACGGCGGGCTTGTCGGGGACGCGGTCCACCCGCAGGGGCAAGCGCATCCGCAGGGGGACGGCGAGGGCACTACGGGTGCGGGGCACCGCAGTAGGTGGCCCGCGTCGACCCCCGCTCAGCCCGCCCGGAGGGCCCCCGCATCATGGGGGGATGCTCGCGCCCGCTCGGTACGCCGTACTCCGCCTCCTCACGGCGGCCCGCACGCGCACCCCGAACTGGCCCGGCTCCCCCCGCGCCCTGGACGTCGTCGCCGCGCTGAGCTGCTTCTCGCTCATGGTGCTCGACGTGCCGGGGCTCGCCGACGCCGACAACTCGCTCACCGGGCTGACCGCCACCCTCGTGCTCGCCGCCGGCGCGGTGACGCTGGTGGTGCGGCGGCGGGCGCCCTGGGTGCCGTACCTCGTCGCGCTCGTCCTCCTCGGCTGGCTGCACGAGCTGACGCTGATCCAGTTCGCGCTGTACTCCCTGGGCCGGTTCCGCGGGCGCGCGGCCGGCGTCGTCGCGACAGTGGGGTACGTCGCCTGGTCGTACGCGATGTTCCACCTGCCGGGCTGGCCCGAGCACCGTGCCGACACGCTCAGCGGCTTCCTGGGGCTGATCGTGCCGATCGGGGTGCTCGCCGCCGCCGTCGGCATCGCCGCGTACCGGCAGGACCTGGTGCGCGAACTCGCCGCGCAGCGGGCGTGCGCCGCCGTGTCGCAGGCCGTGCAGGAGGAGCGGATCTCCGTCGCGCGGGACGTGCACGACCTCGTCGGGCGGGAGCTGACCGTGCTCGCGGTGCGGGCGGAGGTGCTCGCCGCGAGGGCCCGCGGCGGCCCCCACCTCAAGGACTTCGAGGAACTCGCGGACACCGCCCGCCGGGCGCACCTGATGCTGAACGACACCATCGTGCACCGCGCCGACGAGCGGACCGCGACCCCCGGCCTCGAAGGGCTGACCGCGCTCGCCGCGGAGAGCGAACGGATGGGCAGTCCGGTGGCGCTGGAGATCTGCCCGACGGCGCACCGGCTCTCGCCGCTGCGGCAGACCGCGGTCTACCGGGTGGTGCAGGAGTGCCTGACGAACGCGGCCAAGCACGCCCCGGGCGAACGCGTCACCGTCGCGATCGGCCTCGACGGCGCCCGGCTGCGGGTGACCGTGCGCAATGCGCTGCCCGCCGCGGCTCCGGTGACGGAGCCGGTCTCCAGCGGCACCGGCACGTCCTCGATGCGGGAGCGGGTCACGGCGATGGGCGGCACGCTGACCGCCGGCGCGCACGACGGCGCGTACGAGGTCGTCGCCGACCTCCCCGCGGGCCGTCTCCCGGCCCGACCGTGAGCCCCCGGGCGCCGGCCGCGGCCCGGACTCTAGACTGTCTCCGTGAGTGAGTACCCCGCCGAGCCGAACGGGCCCGAACCCGAGCCGCACGAGCGTGACGCCGTCGACGAGTTCCACGAGATCGTCGACGCCGAGACCGACCGCGACCCCGACCTGGCGGTGATCGAGGCCGGGAGCCGTACGCTGCGCACCCAGGGCGGCCCGCCGCAGGCCGACTCGCTGCCCGCCCGCCCCGCCGACCCCGAGGTCGACGCGGCGCTGCGCGCGGTGGAGGAGGACCTGGCGACCAGGTGGGGCGAGACCAAGCTGGAGCCGTCGGTGCGGCGGATCGCCGCGCTGATGGACGTGTTGGGCGAGCCCCAGCGGGCGTACCCCTCCATCCACATCACCGGGACCAACGGCAAGACGTCCACGGCCCGCATGATCGAGGCCCTGCTCTCCGCGTTCGAGCTGCGCACCGGCCGTTACACCTCGCCGCACGTGCAGTCGATCACCGAGCGCATCAGCCTGGACGGCGCGCCGATCTCCGCCGAGCGCTTCATCTCGACGTACGAGGACGTCAAGCCGTACGTGGAGATGGTGGACGCGGCCGAGGAGTTCCGGCTGTCCTTCTTCGAGGTGCTGACGGGCATGGCGTACGCGGCCTTCGCGGACGCGCCCGTGGACGTCGCCGTCGTCGAGGTCGGCATGGGCGGCGAGTGGGACGCGACGAACGTCATCGACGCGTCCGTCGCCGTGGTCACCCCGATAGACCTGGACCACACCGACCGCCTCGGCGACACCCCCGGCGCGATCGCCACCGAGAAGGCGGGCATCGTCAAGCAGGGCGCGACCGTGATCCTGGCCCAGCAGCCGGTGGACGCGGCGCAGGTGATGTTGAAGAAGGCCGTGGAGGTGGACGCCACGGTGGCCCGCGAGGGCATGGAGTTCGGCGTCGTGACGCGCGAGGTCGCGGTCGGCGGCCAGCTGCTGACGCTGCGCGGGCTCGGCGGCGAGTACCCCGACGTCTTCCTCCCGCTGTACGGCGCCCACCAGGCGCACAACGCCGCGGTGGCGCTGGCGGCCGTGGAGGCGTTCTTCGGCGTCGGCGCGGAGCACGCGCGGGTGCTGGACCTGGACACGATCCGCTCGGCGTTCGCCGCGGTCACCACCCCGGGGCGGCTGGAGGTGGTCCGCCGCAGCCCGACGATCGTGCTGGACGCGGCGCACAACCCGCACGGCGCCCGGGCGACGGCGGAGGCGGTCACCGAGGCGTTCGGCTTCACCCGGCTGATCGGGGTGGTGAGCACCAGCGCCGACAAGGACGTGCGCGGGGTGCTGGAGGCGTTCGAACCGGTCTTCGCGGAGATCGTCGTCACGCAGAACTCGCAGCCCCGCGCGATGGACGCCGACGAACTCGCGGCGATCGCGGTGGAGGTCTTCGGCGACGATCGCGTGGTGGTCGAGCCGCGGCTCGACGGCGCGTTGGAGGCGGCGGTCACCCTCGCGGAGGAGGAGGCCGAGTACGCGGGCGCCGGTGTCCTGGTGACGGGCTCGGTGTTCACCGTCGGCGACGCCCGCCTGCTGTTGAGGAAAGGCTGACAACTGATGCGTACGCTCGCCGCTTCCACCCTGATCGGTGAGTTCTTCATCATCGGCTTCGCCGGTCTGGTGGCGATGAAGGACGACTCCCTGACGATGGGCACCGTCTGGACGGTCTGCGGGGTCGCGATGGTGCTGTCCCTGCTGCTGTGCGGGATGCTCTCCCGGCCTGGTGGCGTCCAGCTCGGCTGGGCGCTCCAGATCGGGCTGATCGTCAGCGGTTTCTTCGTGCCGATGATGTTCTTCCTGGGGGCCTGCTTCGCCGGCCTGTGGTGGGCGTCGATCCACTACGGGCGCAAGATCGACGAGGCGAAGGCCCGCTGGGCGGCGCAGGCGGAGGCGGAGCCCTCGTAGCCGTCGCAGCGCACGGGCGTACGGGACCGGTCCGAGTGCCGCCGTGCGGGTGACGGCCTGTAACCTCACACCACCGCATTCGAATGCCTTGCAAGGAGCCGTACACATGACCCAGCGCACGCTCGTCCTCCTGAAGCCGGACGCGGTCCGCCGCAAGCTGGTCGGCGAGATCGTCGGCCGCATCGAGGCCAAGGCGGGCTGGACCGTCACCGCGCTGGAGTTGCGGCAGCTCGACCGGGAGACCCTGGAGCAGCACTACGCCGAGCACGTGGGCAAGCCGTTCTACGAGCCGCTGGTGGAGTTCATGCTCTCCGGTCCGGTCGTCGCGCTCGTGGTCGACGGCGAGCGGGTCATCGAAGGCGTACGCCGACTGGCGGGCCCCACCGACCCGATCGCCGCGGAGCCCGGCTCCATCCGGGGCGACTTCGGCACCATCGTCCGGGAGAACCTGATTCACGCCTCGGACTCCGAGGAGTCCGCCATTCGAGAGCTGAAGATTTTCTTCCCCGGTCTTTCCTGACCTGCCGTCAGCCAAACAGCGCCAAACGACGTGCGTGACCTGGGGCGACCGATGTAATTCGGTCGCCCTCCGGCATATGCGGACACTTTTCGGGAACGGATCGCTGCGACACGACGTCACCTATACAGAGGCGGTCCACCGCGCCGCTCGGTCTGCGGCGGCACTACGATGGAAGCCGCCACGCCACAAAATCCACCACCGCGCCTTCCTGAAAAGCCGTCATAGCTCCATTCGGGAAGGGCGGACGCATCCTCTTGGGGAAGAACATGTCGTTCATCGGCCGTGATATGGCTGTCGACCTCGGGACCGCCAACACGCTGGTGTACGTCAGGGGCCGGGGGATCGTTCTGAACGAACCGTCCGTGGTCGCCATCAACACCAACACGGGCGGCATTCTCGCCGTCGGCGCCGAGGCGAAGAAGATGATCGGTCGGACGCCGGGCAACATCGTCGCCGTCCGCCCGCTGAAGGACGGCGTCATCGCCGACTTCGAGATCACCGAGCGGATGCTCCGCTACTTCATCCTGAAGATCCACAAGCGGCGGTACCTGGCCCGTCCGCGCGTCGTCGTCTGCGTGCCCTCGGGCATCACCGGCGTCGAGCGCCGCGCCGTCATCGAGGCGTCCACGCAGGCCGGCGCCCGCCAGGTGCACATCATCGAAGAGCCCATGGCCGCGGCCATCGGCTCCGGCCTCCCGGTCCACGAGGCCACCGGCAACATGGTCGTGGACATCGGCGGCGGCACCACCGAAGTCGCCGTGATCTCCCTCGGCGGAATCGTCACGGCACAGTCCATCCGGGTCGCGGGCGACGAGTTGGACAACGCGATCATCCAGCACATCAAGAAGGAGTACTCGCTCCTCCTCGGCGAGCGGACCGCGGAATCCATCAAGCTCACCATCGGCTCCGCCTACGACCTCGAACAGGACGAGCACACCGAAATCCGCGGCCGCGACCTGGTCTCCGGACTGCCGAAGACCGTCGTCATCTCCGCCGCCGAAGTCCGCAAGGCGATCGAAGAGCCGGTCAACGCCATCGTCGACGCCGTGAAGACCACCCTCGACAAGTGCCCGCCGGAGCTGTCCGGCGACGTCATGGACCGGGGCATCGTGCTGACCGGCGGCGGCGCGCTGCTGCGCGGCCTGGACGAGCGGCTGCGCCGGGAGACCGGCATGCCGATCCACATCGCCGAAGACCCGCTGGACTCCGTGGCCCTGGGCTCCGGCAAGTGCGTCGAGGAGTTCGAGGCGCTCCAGCAGGTCCTGGACGCCCAGCCCCGCCGATAGCGTCCCCGCGCCGGACCCGTTCCGGCGCGGGTGCCCGCCGACGCGGGCACCGGACGATCCCCCGTACGGCTGCCTGCCGACCCGTACGGCCGATCGTCGACACACACAACTGAGATTCCGAGATTCCTACGAGGAAGGCACGGCCGCCGCACGTGAGGGACACACGAGAGAGCCGGCTGCTCTTGGTGCTGCTGATCGCCATCGCGTTCGCACTGATCACGGTGGACATCCGCGGCGGCGAGGACTCACCGGTCGACGGCGCCCGGCAGGCCGCCGCCACCGTCTTCGGGCCGATCCAGAACGGCGTCGCCACCGCCGTCGACCCGGTCGGCAACGCCATCGGAGCGGTGCGCGACTCGGGCGAGCGCCACGACCGCATCAGCGTGCTGGAGCGGGAGAACGCGGAGCTGAAGGCGCGGCTCGGCAGCGACGACCGCAACCGCAGCCGGGCGCGCGAGCTGGACAAGATGCTCAAGACCGCCGGCGCCGGACAGTACGGCGTCAAGGGAGCCCAGGTCATCGCCATAGGAGCGGCCCAGGGCTTCTCCTGGACCGTCACCATCGACATCGGCTCGCGCGACGGCATCAAGCGGGACATGACCGTGCTCAACGGCGACGGGCTGGTCGGCCGGGTCACCACCGTCGGCCCGAGCACCTCCACCGTGCTGCTCGCCAACGACCCGGACTTCACCGTCGGCACCCGCATGGAGAAGACCGACGAACTCGGCTTCGCCACCGGCCAGGGCGACCGGCCGCTCTCCGTCCAGCTCCTCAACGGGAAGTCCAAGGTGAAGCAGGGCGACCGGCTGGTCACCTTCGGCTCGCAGGCGTCCCGGCCGTTCGTCGCGGGCGTGCCGATCGGCGAGGTGGTCCGCGTCGACCCCGCCCGCGGCGACCTGACCCGCACCATCTACGTACGCCCGTACGTCGGCTTCAGCCGGCTCGACATCGTCGGCGTCGTCGTCGAGGCGCCCAGGACCGACCCGCGCGACGCCGTGCTGCCGCCCAAGCCGAAGCCCGTGCCCACGCCCACGGTGACCGTCACCGTCACCCCGTCCGCGCCCGCGGGCGAGCAGGCCCAGGGCGACAGCCAGGAGCTGGACCCGGGCGCGGCCCCGGACCCGGGCGTGACCCCCGACCCGAACCAGCCCGCTGACCCGCCGCCGAACCAACCGCCGAACCAGGGCGTCGCCACCCCCGCCGCCCCCGGCGGCCGGACCGACGAGCAGCAGTAGGAGCTGATCCGTACATGCGTCCCAACCGGATCCTTCTCTCCACGGCCCTGGTCGTGGTCGCGCTCGTGATCCAGGTCTCCGTCCTCGCCCGGCTCCAGCTCCCGGGCGCCGTGCCCGACCTGGTGCTGCTCACCGTCCTCGGACTGGCCTTCGTCTACGGGCACCTGGCCGGCGCCTTCATCGGCTTCGGCGCCGGGCTGCTGGCCGACCTGGCGCCGCCCGCCGACCACGCGCTCGGCCGGTACGCCCTGGTGCTCTGCGTCATCGGCTACCTCGCCGGTCTCGCCCGCCCGCAGGACGGCAAGCTGCGCTCCGCGACCGGTCCGATGGCCGTGGTGGTCGCCGCCGCCATCGGCTCCACGCTGCTGTACGCGGGCGTGGGCGCCCTCGTCGGCGACACCGCCGCCCGCCACGTGGGCCTGGTCGGCCTGCTGTTCACCGCGGCGGTCTACGACCTGCTGCTGGCGCCGTTCACGGTGCCGCTGATCATGGCCCTCGCCCGCCGGACGGACCACGATCCGCTCGCCGATTCCCAGAGCGGCGGCGACGTGGCATCCGGCTGGCTCGCCTCCGGCACCGGTCTGCGGATCGGCAGCCAGCGCAGCGGGCTGCGGGTGAAGACGGCGCGGACCAGGGCGAACCGCGCCGGCCGCATCAAGGGCGTCAAGCGACTGTGAGCGAGGGAGGGGAACGAGCAGCATGAGCAACATCCCGGAGACCGGGCGGACCCCCCGGGTCCAGATCCGGCTCGTCATCATCCAGATCCTGGTCTTCTCCCTCCTGCTCACCCTCGGCGGGCGGCTGTGGTACCTCCAGATCCGCAACGGCCAGGAGTACACCGACGAGGCGAAGAACAACGGCGTCCAGCGCGTCGTCCAACCCGCCGTGCGCGGCTCCATCCTGGACGCCCGCGGGGTGGCCCTCGCCGACAACGAGACCCGGCTCGTGGTCTCCGCGTCGCGCACCGAGCTGATGAAGATGCCCGACGACGGCAAGGCCGTCCTGACCCGGCTCGCCGAAGTCCTCGGCATGCAGCCGAAGGAGGTCATGGACAAGGTCCGGCTGTGCGACGCGAAGACGCCCAAGCCCTGCTGGAACGGCTCGCCCTACCAGCCGATCCCGGTCACCGACGAGGCCACCACGCAGCAGGCGCTACAGATCCGCGAGCGCGCCGAGGACTTCGTCGGCATCACCGCCGAGCCCACCGCCGTACGCCGCTACACCGCCCCCGGCAAGGCCAACACCGCCCAGGTGCTCGGTTACCTCTCGCCCGTCACGGACGGCGAGATCGAGAAGGCCAAGGACTCCGAATCGCCCTACCTCCGCTCCGACCAGGTCGGCCGCTCCGGCCTTGAGCGCACCTACGACAAGGCGCTGCGCGGCAAGGCCGGGGTGACCCGCTACGAGGTCGACAACCTCGGCCGGGTCATCGGCGAGTCCGACCGCGACGAGGCGCAGGCCGGCTCCAACCTGGTCACCTCCATCGACGCACGGGTGCAGGCGGTCGCCGAGTACGAACTCCACGAGGCGATGAAGGCGGCCCGCAAGGAGTTCGACCGCAACACCCAGCGCACCTACAAGGCCGACGCGGGCGCGGTCGTCGTCATGGAGAACAAGACCGGTCGGGTCGTCGCCATGGCCTCGCAGCCCACGTACGACCCCAACGCCTGGGTCGGCGGCATCTCGGGCAAGGACTACGCGGCGCTCACCAGCAACGAGTCCAACTATCCGCTGCTCAACCGGGCGATCCAGGGCCAGGCGGCCCCCGGCTCCATCTTCAAGGTGGTCTCGTCGGCCGCCGCGGTGCGCGCGGGCTACAAGTTCGACGGCACCTACCCGTGCCCGTCGTCCCTGAGCTTCGGCGGCCGCGAGTTCAAGAACTTCGAGTCCAAGGGGTACGGCTCCATCAGCCTGGGCCGTGCGCTGGAGGTCTCCTGCGACACCGTCTACTACGGCCTCGCGTACAACGAGTGGCAGAAGGACGGCGGCATCAAGCCGAAGAAGGACAGCAAGGACTGGTTCTACCGGACCGCGCACGACTTCGGCCTCGGCAAGGAGACCGGGATCGACCTGCCCAACGAGGTCAAGGGCCGGGTCCCGGACCGCGAGTGGAAGCAGAAGTTCTGGGAGGCCAACAAGGAGTCCTGGTGCAAGACGGGGAAGAAGGGCGGGGACTACGCCGAGCAGGTCGCGTACGAGAACTGCCTCGAAGGCAACCAGATGCGCGCCGGTGACTCCGTCAACTACTCCATCGGCCAGGGCGACATCCTCGTCACGCCGATACAGATGGCGACGATCTACAGCGCCATCGCCAACGGCGGCACCCTCTACGACCCCACCATCGGCAAGGCGGTCATCAGCCCCGACGGCAAGTCCGTGCAGGAGATCAAGCCCAAGTCGCACGGCAAGCTGCCGATGGACCGCAAGACCAGGAACCAGATAAACAAGGCCCTCGCGGGAGTCGTGACCACCGGTTCGGCCGCCTGGCGGTTCAACGGCTGGCCGCACGACAAGATCCCGATGCACGCCAAGACGGGCACCGCCGAGGTCTTCGGCAAGCAGACGACCTCCTGGTTCTCCACGTACACCGACGACTTCACGATCGTGATGACGATCTCCCAGGGCGGCACCGGCTCCGGCGCTTCGGGACCGGCCGTCCGCAACATCTACGAGGCGATGTACGGCCTCAACGAGAAGGGCGAGCAGGACCTGAAGCGGGCGCTGCTGCCCAAGCCGCAGACGTCGCTGCCCAAGGTCGAGCCCGACGGCACCATCGAGGCGCCGGAGGTCAAGCCGTACGAGCCGCCGAAGCCGGAGGGGGAGACCGGCGAGCCGCTGGGCGACCCGCAGGACCCGAACCAACAGCAGGACCAGCAGGACCCGAACCAGAACCAGCAGCAGGACCAGCAGCAGGACCGGGACACCGATCAGCTCGCGGGACCGCCCGCTCGGAGGGACTAAGAGGCATGGCCGGCACCAATGGCTTCTCCGTCTCCGGCTACGGCCCCAAGCGCGGCGGCCTGTGGGTCCAGCTCAGCTCCCGGGACTCGATGGTCCGGCGACTGGACTGGCCGCTGCTCTTCTCCGCGCTCGCGCTCTCGGCCATCGGCTCCCTGCTGGTCTGGTCCGCGACCCGCAACCGCACCGAACTGAACCAGGGCGACCCGTACTACTTCCTCTTCCGCCACCTGCTCAACACCGGCATCGGGGTCGCCCTGATGGTCGGCACGATCTGGCTCGGCCACCGCACCCTGCGCGGCGCCGTGCCGGTGCTGTACGGGATCTCCGTACTGCTGATCATGCTGGTGCTGACCCCGGTCGGCGCCACCATCAACGGCGCGCACGCCTGGATCGTGATCGGCGGCGGCTTCACCATCCAGCCGTCCGAGTTCGTCAAGATCACCATCATCCTGGGGATGGCGATGCTGCTCGCGGCGCGGGTGGACGCCGGCGACACCCTCCACCCCGACCACCGCACCGTCGCCAAGTCGCTGGTGCTCGCGGCCGTGCCGATGGCCATCGTGATGATGATGCCGGACCTCGGCTCCGTGATGGTCATGGTGGTGATCGTGCTCGGCGTGCTGTTGGCCTCCGGCGCCCCCAACCGCTGGATCCTCGGTCTGATCGGCAGCGGGGTCGTCGGCGCGGTCCTCGTCGCCGCGCTCGGCCTGCTCGACGAGTACCAGATCAACCGATTCGCGGCCTTCGCCAACCCGGCGCTCGACCCCGCCGGCGTCGGCTACAACACCAACCAGGCGCGCATCGCGATCGGCTCCGGCGGGCTGACCGGCACCGGCCTCTTCAAGGGCTCCCAGACCACCGGCCAGTTCGTTCCCGAGCAGCAGACCGACTTCGTCTTCACCGTCGCCGGCGAGGAGCTGGGCTTCCTCGGCGCCGCGCTGATACTGCTCCTGCTCGGCGTCGTGCTCTGGCGCGCCTGCCGCATCGCCCGGGAGACCACCGAGCTGTACGGCACGATCGTCGCGGCCGGCATCATCGCCTGGTTCGCCTTCCAGTCCTTCGAGAACATCGGCATGACGCTCGGCATCATGCCGGTCGCCGGGCTGCCGCTGCCCTTCGTGTCGTACGGCGGCTCCTCGATGTTCGCCGTCTGGGTGGCGATCGGACTCCTCCAGTCGATCAGGGTCCAGCGGCCCATGAGCGCGTAGTGCCCGCGGCCGGCCCCGCCCGGGGTCGGCCGACGGAGTGACACCGGGCTCGTCGTCGCACTGCCGCGCCGGATCGTCCCGAACTAGATTCGATACATGGCGGACACCAAGCGCGAGATCGAGCGGAAGTACGAAGCCACCCCCGAGACCCGGCTGCCGGACCTGACCCGGGTGGGCGGGGTCTCGACCGTCCACGACGACGGCGTCCAGGAACTCGACGCCGTCTACTACGACACCACCGACCTGCGGCTCGCCGCCGCGTCCATCACCCTGCGCCGGCGCACCGGCGGCGACGACGCCGGCTGGCACCTCAAGCTGCCGGTGGCGCCCGGAGTGCGGGACGAGATCCGGGCGCCGCTGTCGCCGAACCTGCCGCGCGCCCTGAAGGCGCTGGTGCGGGCCCGCACCCGGGACGCCGAGCTGGTGCCCGTCGTACGACTGCGCTCCGCGCGGCGGGTGACGCGGCTGCTGGCCGAGGACGGCACCCCACTGGCCGAGCTGAGCCGGGACGCCGTACGGGCCGAGCGCCTGGACGACGGCCGCACGGCCGCCTGGGACGAGATCGAGGTCGAACTGGCCGACGACGCGGACCCCGCCCTGCTCGCCAAGGTCGACAAGAAGTTCCGCAAGGCCGGCATCCCGGCCGCCGCCGCACCGTCGAAGCTCGCCCGCGCGCTCGCCGAGACCGGGCTGAGCGCGCCGCCGGACGCCACCGCCCCCGTCGACGTGCCCGACCACGCGGCGAGCGGCGACGCCGGCGACCACATCCTGGACTACCTGCGGGAGCAGGTCGCGGCCCTCCTCGCGTACGACCCGGGGGTACGGCGCGACCTCCCCGACGCGGTCCACCAGATGCGGGTCGCCACCCGCCGTCTGCGCAGCGCGTTCCGCACGTACCGCAAGGTCCTGGACCGGACCGTCACCGATCCCGTGGGCGAGGAGCTGAAGTGGCTCGCCGGCGAGCTGGGCGTGGCCCGGGACACCGAGGTGCTCGCCGAACGGCTGCGCGCCCGGATCGACGCCCTGCCCAGGACCCTGCTGCTCGGGCCGGTGCGCGGACGGCTGCGCAGATGGACGTCGGCCCGCGGCTCCGGCTCGCGCCGCCGCGCCGTCGCCGCCCTCGACAACAAGCGCTACCTCGCCCTGCTGGGCTCCCTGGACGCCCTGCTCGCCGACCGCCGCGGCTGAAGCGGGCCGCCGGCGCCCCCGACGTCGTCCTGCCCCGCGCGGTGATCAAGGACTACGAGCGGTTGGCGGGCCGCGTCGAACACGCGCTGGCGCTGCCCGCGGGCCACGAGCGGGACCTCGCCATGCACGACGCCCGCAAGGCGGCCAAGCGCGCCCGCTACGCCGGCGAGGCGGCCACCGCAGCGCTCGGCCGGCCCGCCCGCCGCTTCGCCAAGCGGATGAAGGCCGTGCAGTCCGTGCTGGGCGACCACCAGGACAGCGTGGTGGCCCGCGACACCCTGCGCGACATCGGCGTCCAGGCGCACGCCGCGGGGGAGTCGGCGTTCACCTGGGGCCTGCTGTACGGGCAGGAGCAGCGGGCCGCCGCCGACCGGGAGCGGGAGTTGCCGCAGGTGTGGGCCGAGGCCGCGGACGAGAAGCTGCGGGCGGCCCTGGTGAGCTAGTTGCCCCGCGTGGACCCGCCCCGTCCCGGGCGGGTCCGGTGCGGCTGAAGGGCCGTCCGCAGTCGGTTAGGCTGGATGGTCACCCCTGCCAGCTCACGAAAGCTCTGAGATCCCTGAGATGTCTGCTGCCGAGTCGGTCTTCCCACAGCTCGAAGCTCTGCTCCCGCATGTGCAGAAGCCGATCCAGTACGTCGGCGGAGAGCTGAACTCCACCGTCAAGCCGTGGGAGTCGTGCGACGTCCGCTGGGCGCTGATGTACCCGGACGCGTACGAGGTCGGACTGCCCAACCAGGGCGTCATGATCCTCTACGAGGTACTGAACGAGCGCGAGGGCGTGCTCGCGGAGCGCACGTACAGCGTGTGGCCGGACATGGAGGAGCTCATGCGCGAGCACGGCGTCCCCCAGTTCACCGTGGACTCCCACCGCCCCGTCGGCGCCTTCGACGTCTTCGGCCTGAGCTTCTCCACCGAGCTGGGCTACACCAACATGCTCACCGCGCTGGACCTCGCCGGCGTCCCGCTGGAGGCCAAGGACCGCGGAGTGGAGCACCCGATCGTGCTCGCGGGCGGCCACGCCGCCTTCAACCCCGAGCCGATCGCCGACTTCATCGACTGCGCCGTCATCGGCGACGGCGAGCAGGCGGTCCTGGACATCACCGAGATCGTCCGCGCCTGGAAGGCGGAGGGCCGGCCCGGCGGCCGCGAGGAGGTGCTGCTGCGCCTGGCGAAGACCGGCGGGGTGTACGTGCCGCGCTTCTACGACGTCGAGTACCTGCCCGACGGGCGCATCGGCCGCGTGGTGCCCAACCGCTCCGGCGTGCCGTGGCGGGTGTCCAAGCACACCGTCATGGACCTGGACGAGTGGCCCTACCCGAAGCAGCCGCTGGTCCCGCTCGCCGAGACCGTGCACGAGCGGATGTCGGTGGAGATCTTCCGCGGCTGCACCCGCGGCTGCCGCTTCTGCCAGGCCGGCATGATCACCCGCCCGGTGCGGGAGCGCAGCATCACCGGCATCGGCGAGATGGTCGACAAGGGCCTGAAGGCGACCGGCTTCGAGGAGGTCGGCCTGCTGTCGCTGTCCAGCGCCGACCACTCCGAGATCGGGGAGGTCGCCAAGGGCCTCGCCGACCGGTACACCGAGGACAAGATCGGGCTGTCCCTGCCGTCCACCCGCGTCGACGCCTTCAACGTCGACCTGGCGAACGAACTCACCCGCAACGGCCGCCGCTCCGGCCTCACCTTCGCGCCCGAAGGCGGCTCCGAGCGGATGCGCAAGGTCATCAACAAGATGGTCTCGGAGGAGGACCTGATCCGCACGGTCGCCACCGCCTACGGCAACGGCTGGCGCCAGGTGAAGCTGTACTTCATGTGCGGTCTGCCCACCGAGACCGACGAGGACGTGCTCCAGATCGGCGACATGGCGGTCAACGTCATCGCCAAGGGCCGTGAGGTCTCCGGCTCCAACGACATCCGCTGCACGGTCTCCATCGGCGGCTTCGTGCCCAAGCCGCACACTCCCTTCCAGTGGGCGCCGCAGCTCTCCGCCGAGGCCACCGACGCCCGGCTGGAGAAGCTGCGCGACAAGATCCGCGGCGACAAGAAGTACGGCCGCTCCATCGGCTTCCGCTACCACGACGGCAAGCCCGGCATCGTCGAGGGCCTGCTCTCGCGGGGCGACCGCCGCGTCGGCGCCGTCATCCGCGCCGTCTACGAGGACGGCGGCCGCTTCGACGGCTGGCGCGAGCACTTCTCGTACGACCGCTGGATGGCGTGCGCGGACAAGGCGCTGCCGGAGTTCGGCGTGGACCTGGACTGGTACACCACCCGCGAGCGCACCTACGAGGAGGTCCTGCCCTGGGACCACCTGGACTCCGGTCTCGACAAGGACTGGCTCTGGGAGGACTGGCAGGACGCGCTCGACGAGACCGAGGTCGAGGACTGCCGGTGGACTCCGTGCTTCGACTGCGGCGTCTGCCCGCAGATGGGCACGGAGATCCAGATCGGCCCCACGGGCAAGAAGCTGCTCCCGCTGACCGTGGTCAAGTAGCCCCTCGCCGCGCCCGGCGCCCCGGCGCCCGGGCGGGCGCGGTTGTTTCGGCAGGGCGCGGTTCCGCCGTGGGTCGCTCAGTGATCGCGGCGTCCGCGCCCCGGCGAAGCAACCGCGTCGGAACCGGGGGAACCGCCGGTGGTTGCTGCGCGTACTCTGGGTAGGAGAACGACTGTCGCCCGAGCGGCGGCCGGGCCCGAGGTCTCCCCGCGCAGGCGGGTGTGAGCCGGGCCGGCCCCTCGGCGCGGCGCCCGCATTCCGAGGGCGGCGCCCACCCGCGCCCGCCCCGCACCGAGGAGAAGAACCACTGGGCAAGCGACAGCCCGAAGGCCCGCCGCCCGCACCCGCGGTCCAGCGCATCCGCCTGCGCTACACCAAGCGCGGTCGCCTCCGGTTCACCAGTCATCGCGACTTCCAGCGCGCCTTCGAGCGCGCGCTGCGCCGGGCCGAGGTGCCCATGGCGTATTCCGCGGGCTTCACCCCGCACCCGAAGGTCTCGTACGCCAATGCCGCACCCACCGGTACGGGCAGCGAGGCCGAGTACCTGGAGATCGCCCTCGTCGACCACCGCGACCCCGACACCCTGCGCGAGCTGCTGAACGGCTCGCTGCCGGACGGGCTGGACGTCGTCGACGCCGTCGAAGTGCGCACCTCCGGGTTCGCCGACCGGCTCACCGCCTCCGAGTGGGAGATGCGGCTCGACGGGGTCCCCGTCGAGGACGCGGAGAAGGCCGTCGCGGCCTTCCTCGCGGCCGACGCCGTCGAGGTCGAGCGGCGCACCAAGAACGGCATGCGCGCCTTCGACGCCCGCGGCCCCGTCGCGGGGCTCGAAGCGCACGCTCCGCTGCCTGATAGGCCGACGCAGGGGCCCTGTGCGATACTGCGGCTGGTGGTACGGCACGTGACACCTGCCGTACGACCCGACGACGTCCTGTCCGGTCTCCGCGCTGTGGCCGACCTGGCGCCGCCGGTCCCCGCAGCGGTGACCAGGCTGGCGCAGGGGCTCTTCGACGAGGAGTCCGGCACGGTGACCGACCCGCTCGCGCTCGACCGCGAGGCAGCTCCGACCGCTTGACCCAAGGCCGTCGGGGCCGCCGCCCCCAGGCTGACGCCGGGGGGACTTCGCGACGGCGCCCGAAGGTCCCGCCGCTCAGGCAGTCGTCGCAGCGCGGCCCTCGTACTCGGAAGCCACCTGGGTCGGGCCGTGGCACCACACAACAGACTTTCGCCAGGCCGTGCGCACCAGGTGTACGGAACCGGCGAGCCAGACACAACAGCTCCCGTGCGGCGGCCCCGCCCCGGACGGCAACACCGCGCACCGCGCGGACGAAGGCCGGACCGCGAGCGCGTCCGCCCGGGAGCGTGACGGGAGAACCGCCCGCATGCACGAGTCGAACGAACCCGGCACCGCCGGGGACAACAACGCCAACGAATCCCACACCCCGAGCGACACGCTGCCGCCGCGCCGTCGGCGTGCCGCGTCCCGCCCGGCGGGGCCGCCGGTCGCTGCGTCCGGCGAGACCGCTTCGCCGGCCGAGGCGGCCGAGGCCGCTGAGGCGCCGGCGCCGCGGACCCGTCGTCGCGCCACCCGCAAGACGACGGCCGCCGAGCCCGTCGCCGCCGAGGCGACGGCAGCGGAGAGCGCCCCGGTGGCGGAGGCCGCCGAGGAAGCCGCTCCCGCGCCGCGCACCCGTCGTCGGGCGACGCGCGCCGCTGCGGCTCCGGAGCCGGTGGCCGCCGAGGTCGCCGAGGCTGCGGAAGAGGTACCGGCGCCGCGTGCGCGTCGTCGTGCCACGCGTTCCGCGAGCGCCCCGGAGGCCGCCGAGACGACCGTGACGGCCGAGGCCGTCGAAGCCGCTGACGAGGCTGCCGCGCCGCGCAAGCGTCGCCGCGCGACCCGGGCCGCTGCGGCTCCGGAGCCGGTGGTTGCCGAGGTCGCCGAGGCTGCGGAGGAGGCGCCGGCGCCGCGTGCGCGTCGTCGTGCCACGCGTTCCGCGAGCGCCCCGGAGGCCGTCGAGAGCGTCGAGACCGCTGCGGCTGCTGAGACTGCCGAGGCCGCTGAGGCGCCGGCGCCGCGGACCCGTCGTCGCGCCACCCGCAAGACGACGGCCGCCGAGCCCGTCGCCGCCGAGGCCGGCGGCAACGACAACAACAACGCCGGCGCGCGGGGCGAGAGCCTGCCGCAGAACTCCGTCGCCGTGATCACCGCCCACGAGGAGCAGGTGGCCGCCGCCGAGCAGGCCGCCTCCCGCGGCCGTACGCGCCGCCGCGTCGTGGCGCCCCAGTTCACCGCCGAGGCGGCCGGCGAGCGCGCGAAGGCCGCCGAACCGGCTGCCGCCGCGGCCCCCGAGGCCGAGGTCGTCGAGAAGCCGTCGCGCCGCAGGCCGCGCCCCTCCGTCGCCGTCTTCCAGGCTCCCGTCTTCGCGGAGCCGATGTTCCAGACCCCCGAGACGGCCGCCGCTGCCGCCGCCGCGGCCCACTCCGTCAACGAAGAGGCCGAAGAGGTCGAGGAAGAGCCGGAGGAGACCGAGACGGTCGTCGCCGAGGTCGCTCCCGAGCCCGCCGGCCGCCGGCGCCGCCGCCGTCGCGGCGAGTCCGTCGAGCGCGTCGAGACGGAAGCGCCCGCTGAGGAGGCCGAGCCGGCCGCCGAAGCGATCGCGGAGGAGACTCGCTCCGTCGAGTCTGCCGAGTCCGTCGAAGCAGACGACGAGTCCGTCGAGGACGACGCCGAGGAGCACGGCGAGTACGAGGACCGTCCCTCGCGCCGTCGCCGTCGCGGCGGTCGCCGCCGGCGCCGTGGCGAGGCCGTCGACGACCTCGCCGACGGCCCCGCGGGCGAGGCCGGCGAAGAGGGCGACGAGCACGCCGACGAAGAGGCCGACGACGCCGATGAGGAGGGCCTGACGTCCGGCGGCTCCTCCAGCAGCCGCCGTCGCCGGCGCCGTCGCCGCCGCAGCGGCGAGCCCCTCGAAGAGGCCGCGGCCACCGGCGACCCCGAGCGCACGGTCGTCAAGGTCCGCGAGCCGCGCCCGGCGCGCACCCGCGAGGAGCCCTCGGACGAGGTGCAGTCCATCAAGGGGTCCACGCGTCTGGAGGCGAAGAAGCAGCGCCGTCGCGAGGGCCGCGAGCAGGGCCGCCGCCGCGTCCCGATCATCACCGAGGCCGAGTTCCTGGCGCGCCGCGAGGCCGTCGAGCGCGTGATGGTCGTCCGGCAGAGCGGCGAGCGCACGCAGATCGGCGTCCTGGAGGACGACGTCCTCGTCGAGCACTACGTCAACAAGGAGCAGTCGACCTCGTACGTCGGCAACGTCTACCTGGGCAAGGTGCAGAACGTCCTGCCGTCGATGGAGGCCGCGTTCGTCGACATCGGCAAGGGCCGCAACGCCGTGCTGTACGCGGGCGAGGTCAACTTCGAGGCGCTGGGCATGGCCCACGGCCCCCGCCGCATCGAGGCCGCGCTCAAGTCCGGCCAGTCCGTCCTCGTCCAGGTCACCAAGGACCCGATCGGCCACAAGGGCGCCCGGCTCACCAGCCAGGTGTCCCTGCCCGGCCGCTACCTGGTGTACGTGCCCGAGGGCTCGATGACCGGCATCAGCCGCAAGCTGCCCGACACCGAGCGCGCCCGGCTGAAGGCCATCCTCAAGAAGATCGTCCCCGAGGACGCGGGCGTCATCGTGCGCACCGCGGCGGAGGGCGCCAGCGAGGACGAGCTGCGCCGCGACGTGGAGCGGCTCCAGTCGCAGTGGGAGGACATCCAGAAGAAGGCGAAGAGCGGCGGCGCCCCCACGCTGCTGTACGGCGAGCCGGACATGACCGTCCGCGTGGTGCGCGACATCTTCAACGAGGACTTCTCGAAGGTCATCGTCAGCGGTGACGAGGCGTGGGAGACCGTCCACGGCTACGTGTCGCACGTCGCGCCGGACCTCGCGGACCGGCTCCAGCGGTGGACGAGCGAGGTCGACGTCTTCGCCACGTACCGCATCGACGAGCAGTTGATGAAGGCGCTGGACCGCAAGGTCTGGCTGCCCAGCGGCGGTTCGCTGGTGATCGACAAGACCGAGGCGATGGTCGTGGTCGACGTCAACACCGGCAAGTTCACCGGCCAGGGCGGCAACCTGGAGGAGACCGTCACCAGGAACAACCTGGAGGCGGCCGAGGAGATCGTGCGCCAGCTGCGGCTGCGCGACCTCGGCGGCATCGTCGTCGTCGACTTCATCGACATGGTCCTGGAGTCCAACCGGGACCTGGTCATGCGCCGGCTGCTGGAGTGCCTGGGCCGGGACCGCACCAAGCACCAGGTGGCCGAGGTCACCTCGCTGGGCCTGGTCCAGATGACCCGCAAGCGGGTCGGCCAGGGGCTGCTGGAGTCGTTCTCCGAGACCTGTGTGCACTGCAACGGCCGCGGTGTGATCGTCCACATGGAGCAGCCGACCTCGGTCGGCGGCGGCGGTGGCGGCGGCAAGCGCGCCAAGAAGCGGGGGCGCGGCGCGGATGCGCACGCTCCCGAGGCACACGGGGCGCACGAGCACGAGCCCAGCCGCGAGGAGCAGGCCGAGACTGCGGCGGAGGTGGCCGCCGAAGTGGCCGAGCCCGTCGCGCTCGCCGAGCCCGCGTTCGTCCCCGACGAGGAGCTGTACAGCAGCGCCGCCGAGGCTGAAGCCGCGGCCCGGCGTGGCCGTGGTCGCCGTCGGGTGACGCGTCGGGTGTCCGCGCCCGGCGGAGCGCCGCAGGCCGTCGAGCCGAAGCCGGCGGTGGCGCAGGAGCGGGCCGCCGAGCCCGAGCCCGAGGCCGCCCCGGTCGCGGAGGCCGTGGAGGAGGCGCCCGCGCCGCGGACCCGTCGTCGCGCCACGCGCAAGGCGACGGCTCCGGCCGGCTCGCCGCAGCCGACCGACGAGCCGGTGGCCGAGGCCGCCGCGCAGGTCGAGCAGCCGGCGGCCGTCGAGCCTGCGGTGGTCGAACCGGCCGAAGCCCCCGCGCCGCGGACCCGTCGTCGCGCCACCCGCAAGGCGACGGCTCCGGCCGGCTCGCCGGTCGCGGAGACCGCGGAGACCGAAGTGATCATCGCGGCGAAGCCCGAGCCGACGGCCGAAGCGCCGGCCGCCGAGGCACCGGCTCCCGAGCCGGCCGCGGAAGCCGCTGCGCCCCGTCCGCGCCGTCGGGTGGTCCGCAAGGTCACCGCACCCGCGGGCGCCCCGGCCGGTGCCGAGGACGCCGCGGTCGTCGTGGTCGCGTCGACCCCGGCCGACGCCGAGGCGGAAGCCGCTCAGGCACCGGCCAAGAAGGCGGCCCGCAAGACCGCCAAGAAGGCCACCGCGAAGAAGGCCGCCACCAAGAAGACGGCGGCCAAGAAGAGCGCGGCGAAGAAGACGACGGCCAAGAAGGCCGCCACGAAGAAGACGGCGAAGACCGCGAAGGCGGCGGCCGCGGAGCAGTAGGCCCCGCCCGGTGACGGCGGCCGAGAAGGGCCGCCGGACCCGGTTCCGACACACCGGCGTGTCCCGTCCCACACTGGGGGACGGGACACGCTGGTTTGACACCCAATTGATGCGCGACGGGCCGCTCAACCCCCGAATTGGGCTAGGAAATCCCTGATAATGTGACGGGCGGTCGCTACCGGGAAAGGACCAACCCGGACACTACGGTGGGTGACCGACCCGGTTCGCCCGAACAGGGCCCGGTCCTCGATCCTCGGTAGGGCGTCGGCTTGTGCCGGACGGGGTGTGCGCGGCCTCGCGAGACGTCCGCATCCCCCCAGACCTCCTGCCACAGACAGCTCTTGGTGTTCTAGGAGGACGACCATGACGAGCAGCAGCAACAGGCAGCCCATCCCCGCTGCCCGCCCGGTCATCGGCGAGGAGGAGATCGAGGCCGCGGTGCGCGTACTGCGCAGCGGCCTGGTCGTGCAGGGCCCCGAGGTGGCCGCCTTCGAGGAGGGCTTCTCGGAGCTGGTCGACGGCCGGCACTGCGTCGCAGTGAACTCCGGCACCTCCGCGCTCCACCTGCTCCTGCTGGCGCTGGAGATCGGCCCCGGCGACGAGGTGATCGTCCCCTCGTTCTCCTTCGCCGCGAGCGCCAACGCGATCCGACTCGTCGGCGCCGACGCCGTATTCGTCGACGTCGAGCCCGACTCCTACTGTCTGGACCCGGCCGCCGTCGAAGCCGCGATCACCCCGCGCACCGCCGCGATCATGCCGGTCCACCTCTACGGCCACCCCGCCGCGATGGACCGCATCACCGCCATCGCCGCCAAGCACAAGCTGGCCGTCGTCGAGGACGCCTGCCAGGCCCACGCCGCGGCCCTCAACGGCACCCCGGTCGGAGCCTTCGGCGCCGGCGGCACCTTCAGCTTCTACCCGACGAAGAACATGCACTCCCTCGAAGGCGGCATGATCTCCACCGGGGACGCCGAACTCGCCCGCACCCTGCGGTTGCTGCGCAACCAGGGCATGGAGAAGCGTTACGCCAACGAGATCGTCGGCTGCAACATGCGGATGACCGACGTCGCCGCCGCCGTCGGCCGCG
Organism: Streptomyces sp. NPDC017979; assembly: GCF_044328175.1. NCBI lineage: Bacteria > Bacillati > Actinomycetota > Actinomycetes > Kitasatosporales > Streptomycetaceae > Streptomyces > Streptomyces sp. NPDC017979. The sequence continues at coordinate 220,900 of NZ_JBIRGU010000003.1, forward strand.
TCCAACTCGGCAAGCTGCACGGCTGGACCGAGCAGCGCATCGCCAACGCCGCGTACCTCAGCGAGCACATCACCGCGCCGAACGTGACCACTCCGGTCGTCGCCGAGGGCGCCCGGCACATCTACCACCAGTACACGATCCGGGTGGCCGGGGGAGCCGAGGCCCGCGACGCCGCCATGGCGAAGCTCAGCGAAGCCGGCATCGGCAACGCCGTCTACTACCCCACCCCGATCCACCGGTTGAAGCCGTTCTGGGAGCCCGACCAGAAGGCCGGCCGCACCTGGGACCTGCCCGAGACCGAGCGCGCCGCCGCCGAAGTCGTCTCGATCCCGGTACACCCGTCGCTCTCCGGGGAAGACCTGGAGCGGATCGTCGTCGCCGTGAACGAGCTTGGAGAGAATCTGTGACCACCGTCCAGGGCGCCCCACGACTGCGGGCCGGGCTGATCGGCCTCGGCTCCATGGGCCGCCACCACGCCCGCGTCCTCGCGGGCCTCGACGGCGTGTCCTTCGTGGGCGTCGTCGACCCCATGGGGGACAAGAACGGCTGGGCGCAGGGCGCGCCCGTGCTGTCCGAGGTCGAGCAGCTCATCGACCTGGGCATCGACTACGCGGTGGTGGCCTGCCCCACCGCCCTGCACGAGCAGGTCGGGCTGAAGCTGGCCGAGGCCGGCGTCGGAGCGCTCGTCGAGAAGCCGGTCGCGGACACCGTCGAGGGCGCGCGCCGCCTCGTCGAGGCGTTCGAGTCCCGCGGCCTGGTCGCGGGCGTCGGCCACATCGAGCGGTGCAACCCCGCGCTGCGCTCGCTGCGCCAGCGCCTGGAGGCCGGCGAACTGGGCGACGTCTACCAGGTCGTCACCCGCCGGCAGGGCCCGTTCCCGCATCGGATCGCCGACGTCGGCGTGGTCAAGGACCTCGCCACCCACGACATCGACCTCACCGGGTGGGTCACCGGTCAGACGTACACCTCCATCTCCGCGCGCACCGTCTCCAAGTCGGGACGTCCGCACGAGGACATGGTCTCCGCGGTCGGCCAGCTCTCCGACGGCACCATGGTCAACCACCTGGTGAACTGGCTGTCCCCGCTGAAGGAGCGCTTCACCTCGGTCACCGGTGAGAAGGGCTGCTTCATCGCCGACACCCTCACCGCCGACCTCACCTTCCACTCCAACGCGGCCCAGGCCACCGAGTGGGAGGCGCTCCAGGCGTTCCGCGGCGTCGCCGAGGGCGACATGATCCGCTACGCCATCCCCAAGCGCGAGCCGCTGCTGGTGGAGCACGAGCTCTTCCGCGACGCCGTGCTGGGCACCGGAAACGACATCTGCACGCTGCGGCAGGGCCTCCGGACGGTCGAAGTGGCCGCTGCGGTCCTCGAATCCGCCGCGACCGGGACCACGATCGACCTCGCTGACCAGGAGCACTAGGGACATGCCGACCGACGGCACGCAGCACCACGCCACCCAACGGCGTGCACGGGAGGCGTCCGGTGGGTAGCAAGAAGCCCCAGACCGGCGGGCCCGACGTCAGCGTCGTCATCGCCGTCTACAACACGATGCCGTACCTGACCGACTGCCTGAACTCCCTGATCAAGCAGTCAATAGGGAAGGGCCGTCTGGAGATCGTGGCGGTGAACGACGGCTCGACCGACGACAGCGGACGCGAGCTCGACCGGTTCGCCCGGGAGCACCCAGGCACGGTCAAGGTCATCCACCAGGAGAACTCCGGCGGCCCGGCAGCCCCCAGCAACCGCGCGCTGGAGGTCGTGACCGGCCGGTACGTCTACTTCATGGGCTCCGACGACCACTTGGGCAAGGAAGCCCTGGAGCGCATGGTCGACTACGGCGACCGGCACGGCTCGGACGTCGTCGTCGGCAAGATGGTGGGCACCAACGGCCGCTACGTCCACCAGGCGCTGTACAAGAAGAACGACCCGGACGTCAGCCTGTACGAGTCGGCGCTGCCGTTCACCCTGGCCAACACCAAGCTGTTCCGCCGCGAGTTGGTCGACCGGCACAAGCTGCGCTTCCCGGAGGACATGCCGGTCGGCTCCGACCAGCCCTTCACCATCGAAGCGCTGGTCCGCGCCAAGAAGATCTCGGTGCTCGCCGACTACACCTGCTACTACGCGGTCAAGCGCGGCGACGCCTCCAACATCACCTACCGCGCCAACCACCTGGCCCGACTGCGCTGCGCCGCCGACATCATGCGGCACGCGGCCGGGTTGGTCGAAGCCGGTCCGCGGCGTGACGCGCTCTTCAAGCGCCACTTCACCTGGGAGCTGGCCAAGCTCGTCCAGGAGGACTTCCCGGCGCTGGAGCCGGAGACGCGGCGCGACGTCTGCGCCGGCATCGCCGCCCTCGCGGACCTGTACTTCACGGACGCCCTGCGCGACTCCGTGGACGTCAAGCGGCGGGTGCGGATCGGCCTCGCCCAGCGGGGCGCCATCGACGAACTCGTCGCGGCGATCACCGGCGGTCCGGTGGACTTCCTCGTCGAGGACGGCCGCGTCTACGCCCGCTACCCCGGTTTCCGCGACGCGCACCTCGACCTGCCCGACCGGCTGTTCGAGGTGCTCGACGGCGAGGGGCTGCCCACGCTGCTCGCCGACGGCACCTCGCTCGTCGAAGCCGAGTGGGACCAGACCGGCGAGCACGGCGAGGAGATGGCCGTCGTCGTGGCCGTCCGCACCCCGTTCGTCGGCGACCTCGGCTCCGTGACGCTCGCACTCGCCCCGAAGGAGCTGCCGAAGGGCGCCCAGAAGGTCGGCGCCCGACGCCTGCCGCAGGGCACGACGCCCCCCGCGGCCGAGGGCGAGCAGGTCCGCGAGCCGGCCCCCGACGGCGTGGGAACGGTGCTGCGCGCCCGCTTCCCGCTGCCCGCCCGGCGCGCCGCTCAGGGCGTGCGCGCCTATGTGACCATGGTGGGCGGTACGTACGAGATCGCCGTACGGATCCAGGACCGGCCGTTGCCGCTGGCACGTCGCTGGCGGGAGAAGGTCCCCTTCCGGGTCTCCGCCACCGGCGACCGCAAGGGCCGGCTCGTGATCACCACGGCTCCCCTGTGGACGCCGTCGCCCGGCGCGCGCAAGCGACTGCGCCACCAGCTGTCCCGTGTGAAGAGGAAACTGACTCGATGAATATCTGTGTAGTCGCTCTCGGCAAGATCGGCCTTCCGCTCGCCGTGCAGTTCGCCACCAAGGGCCACAAGGTCATCGGTGCGGACGTCAACGAGAAGGTCGTCGAGCTGGTCAACGCCGGCACCGAGCCCTTCCCGGGCGAGCACGACCTCGACGTCAAGCTGAAGCAGACCGTCGATGCCGGACTGCTGAGCGCCACCACCGACACCGCGGCCGCGGTCGCCCAGTCGGACGCCGTCGTGGTCGTCGTCCCGCTCTTCGTGGACGCCGAGGGCACCCCCGACTTCGGCTGGATGGACTCCGCCACCCGCGCCATCGCCAAGGGCCTGAAGCCGGGCACCCTCGTCTCGTACGAGACGACCCTGCCGGTCGGCACCACCCGCACCCGCTGGGCCCCGATGCTCCAGGAGGGCTCGGGCCTCACCCCCGGCGAGGACTTCCACCTGGTCTTCTCCCCGGAGCGGGTCCTCACCGGCCGGGTCTTCGCCGACCTGCGCCGCTACCCGAAGCTGGTCGGCGGCATCGACGAGGCGTCCGCCCGCCACGGCGTCGAGTTCTACGAGAAGGTGCTCGACTTCGACGTCCGCGACGACCTGCCGCGGCCCAACGGCGTGTGGGACCTCGGCACCGCGGAGGCGTCCGAGCTGGCGAAGCTCGCTGAGACCACCTACCGCGACGTCAACATCGGCCTGGCGAACCAGTTCGCCCGGTTCGCCGACAAGAACGGCATCGACGTCAAGAAGGTCATCGAAGCCTGCAACTCGCAGCCGTACAGCCACATCCACCAGCCCGGCATCGCCGTCGGCGGCCACTGCATCCCGATCTACCCGCGGATGTACCTGTGGAACGACCCGGAGGCGACCGTGGTGCGCTCGGCCCGCGAGGCCAACGCCGCGATGCCGGAGTACGCCGTCGACCTGCTGGCCGCGGCGTACGGCGACCTGACGGGCGTGAACGTGCTGGTCCTCGGCGCTGCGTACCGCGGCGGCGTCAAGGAGACCGCGTTCTCCGGCGTCTTCGGCACCGTCGAGTCCCTGAAGGCGCGCGGCGCCGTGCCGTACGTCTCCGACCCGATGTACACGGCGGAGGAACTGGCCGCGCACGGCCTGACCCCGCACCAGGGCGAGAAGGTCACCGCGGCGGTCCTCCAGGCCGACCACGCGGAGTACCGCGAGCTGGCCGCGTCCGACCTCCCGGACGTCACGGTCCTGGTCGACGGCCGCCGCACGACGGACCCGGCGAACTGGGAGGGCGTCCGCCGCGTCGTCATCGGCGGCTGACCCCACGAAGGCCCCGGCCGCGCCAGCGGCCGGGGCCTTCCCATGCCCGGAGGGCGAAACGACGCCCCGCCAGGGGCGTCCAACGTTGCGGAACCCACGAGCGCCCGCGCGCCGCGCAACCCAGCGCCGCGGTGTCTCACGAGCTGCCCTGCCGAAGGCCACTGGCGCGGCAAAACGCCTGGGCTGACCGAGCTTGGAAGAGGCTCGGTCAGCCCAGGCGAGGCCCGTCAGGGGGCGGCTGCGTCAGGTGGTGGACGCGTCCAGGACGGGGAGGTGCTGGAAGGGCTCGCGGGTCATCGTGTTGGTGACCTTCAGGTGCGGGTGCGCCTGGGCCATGCGCCACGCCACGGACGTCGCGTTCGTGTCGCACACGAAGACGTACTGCGTCTCCTCAAGAAGGAGCTGCGGCACCGCCTCCCGCTCCGCGATCTTCGCGAGGATCCGCGGCCGCAGCACCCGGTACCCGCGCTGGAACACCTTCTTGTGGAAGCCGTGCGCGACCTTGTTGTGGGCGCGCTTGGCGACCTGCACCGCGAACTCGGGGCCCATCTTGTCGCGCTGGTTGTGCGCGATCCGGTCCGCCCTGCGCAGCACCGCCCGCGGTGCGCGGTAGACGACGAAGCGCTCACCGCGCGGGATGACGAGCTTCTGCTCCCACGCCTCGATGTTGTGCACCACGACCCGCTCGTCGAGCTGGGTGCGCGTCCACGCGCCCTCCCTGGCGGTGACCAGGTCGACCGTGACGCCCCGCTCGGCGAGGTAGTTCACGAAGCTCGACACCCGGCGCGGCCGGCCCGGGGTGAGGGCGAGCACGACCACCCGGCCCGGGTCAGCGGCGTCCGCGGCTTCCGTGGACGCGGACTCGACGGGCTCGGCCGAAGCGGAGCCCGAGGCCGCCGCCGCAGTCGCGGAGGCCGCCGAAGCAACCGCCTCCACCACCGGCGGATCCGGCTCGATCTCGCCGGCGCGGTCCTCGTAGACCTCGATCAGCCGGTCGCGGATCACCCCGCGGCTGAACCGCGCGTGCAGCTCCTGCCGCGCCTTCTCCAGGTCCAGCTCGTGGAACCGCTCCCGCAGACCCCAGTAGGCGTCCACTATCACCTGCGGGTCGTCGCTCACCTCCATGAGCGCGCCCGCCAGGTGGTCAATGCCGTCCAGCGACTCCTCGGGGCCGTTGCAGCGGGTCACGAGGACGGGCAGGCCCGCCGCGTTCGCCTCGACGACGGTCATGCCGAAGGTCTCGGCATGGCTCGCGTGCACCAGCAGGTCGTACTGGTGCATCAGCGCGTTGACCTCCTCCGGCGGCACGGCCGGCAGGATCGTGAAGCGGTCGCTGAGCCCCAGCTCCTCCGCCCGCTCCAGCAGGTCCGCCTTCAGGGGGCCCGAGCCGACCATGGTCAGCGTGGCCTCGGGCTCCTTCTCCGCGACCTGCGCGAAGGCTTCGAAGAGGGTGGTGACGCCCTTGAGCGGGATCAGTCGGCCCAGGTAGAGCCACTTGAGCAGCTTCTCCGACGGCTGGGCGTCGGCGCTGAACTGCTCGAAGTTGATCACGTTGGGGACGACCCGGATCTTCCCCTCGTACTGCGGGAACTCCCGGACGACCTGGTCCCGCAGATGGCGGCTGACGCACATGAACTCGTCGGCGCGCTCCAGCACCTCCGCGTACAGCTTGCGGCTGGCGGGCTGGCGGAAGATCTTCTCCAGGAAGCTGGAGTGCTCCGTGACCACGAGCCGTGCGTCCGGCCGGCCGAGGCGCGTCGCCAGGTAGCCGCCGTAGATGCCGGTGTGGGCGTGGATCAGCGGCGCCTCGATGCGTCCCGTCGGCAGCGCCTTGCGCAGCGCCGCCTCCTGGAGGGTCACCCAGGTCGCGTAGTGCCGGCGGGTGGTCAGCGGTACGGGGACGCGGGTGACCCGGCCCTCCGGGACGTCCAGCACCGGGATCAGTTCGGGCCGGTCCTGGAACCGGTCGGCGGTGATCCGGATGGCGTCTTCGAGGAGGGCGTCCGCGCTGCCCGCCCAGTCCTCCGTGTGCAGGATCGACACCCGGCCGAAGTGGTCGGCGACGGACTCCGCGGCGGCCTGCACGAAGGACCCCGCGAAGGGGTTGTTCGGCGAGGGGTACCAGGGCGTGACGATCGCCAGGTCGGCCGGCTCGGTGCCGCGGCCCGCGGAGTCGTACGGCTCCAGTTGGAACGGCAGCTTGTTGCGCCGGCGCAGCGCGGCCCAGGCCACCGGGAGCGACTGCGCGTCGCCCGCGATCAGCAGCTCGGCGTCCTTGAGCGGACCCTTGCGGGCCAGCACCAGGTTTCGTGCGGCGCGCCACACGGAACCCTTCTTGTTCTCCTTGACCTTGATGACCCGGACGCCGGACAGCTCCGGCAGGTCGGCCCACTCGTCGACGTCGGGGATCACCAGGACGACGCTGCGGCCCTCGGCGACCAGCCGCTCGACGTGCGCGCGGTTGCCCCGCACCCGGTACTTGCCGAGCGCGAGGTACAGCACGTGCTTGCCCGCGGTCGTGGTGCTCATCGACGGCCCTCCACCAGCTTGCGCATACGCTGTTCCAACGGTCCCAGGGTCGCCGCCCGGGTGTACGAGTGGGCGTGCTTCACGGCCAGCTCGTGCTGCGTCCGGTCCATGCTCCGCGCGGCCTCGGCCGCGGCGATGAAGGACTTCGCGACGGCCTCGCCGTTCAGCTCCTCGCCGCGGAACCAGTGCGGGTAGCCGTCGAGGACCTCGGTGGCCGCGATGTCGGGCCGGTGCGCCGAGACGATCGGCTTGCCGGACGCCATGTACTCGAAGATCTTGCCCGAGGTGACGTAGCGGGCGCCGGGCACGCAGAAGACGAGCGCGTCGGTCTCCGCGTACACGGCCTTCGCCTCGGCCTTGCCGAAGGCGCCGTGGTAGCGCACGCCGATGTTCTCCTCCAGCGGCAGCCGCTCCATCAGGGGCGCCCGGTCGTTGGGGAAGAATCCCAGGTGACCGTGGATGTTCAGCTCCGCGTCCCGCAGCAGCGGGTGGGCGCGGGCGATCCGCCAGCCCTCGAAGAGGTCTTCCAGCGGCAGGTACGAGGTGACGGTGCCCAGGTAGCCGAAGCGCAGCGGGCGGTCCGGGTCCGGCGGGGTGAAGGCGCTGTCGCCGAGGAGCTCGGGCTCCCAGCCGTTGGGCACCACGGTCATCCGCTCGGCGGCGTACGGGTAGCGGTCGATGTGCCACTGCCGCATGCCGTCGTTCACGAAGACGATCTCGGAGGCGTCGCGGAGGACCTTCTCCTCCCACTCGAACGCCTTGCTGTCCTCCTTGAACTTCAACTGTTCGGTGAACTGGTTGAAGGTCCAGGCGTCGCGGTAGTCGACCACGTACGGGATCTTCAGCAGCTTGCTGAGCATCCGCGCGGCGGCGAAGGAGCAGAAAGGGTTCCCCGTGGCGAGGATGACGTCGAACTTGTCCTTGAAATGCGCCTTGACGGCCTCGGAGATGACGCCGGGGATCCAGGAGAGGTAGTGCTCGGGGAACACCTTGTCCTGGAAGAGTTTGTAAAGGCTGCCGGCCACGGTGGGAAAGTTCCGGCGCAGCTTCCCGAATTGGCGGATGTCCCGTTCCCACGCGTAATACGTCATGCGCGGGCGGACCACCTTGACCCGGGGGTCGACGGTCTCTTCCAGCGACGGATCGCAGGCGTCGTGGAGGTACGTCTCGAAGAATTCGCGCGGGGCGGTGTGGACGGTGACGTCCCACCCCGCCTCGGCCAGGTGGTTCGCCGTGGCGCGACCGCGGAAGACCCCGCTCGCTCGGCTGGGCGGGAAGAAGAACGCGAGATAGAGAACGCGCGGTGGGCGTCCGCGTGACCCGAGCGGCATGACGGTGGGATGACCCTTCCTCAAGACAAAACGGAATCCATGGTAGCGGGGGAGTCCGCGCGGACCGCTCGGCGAGGGCCCCGTCCCGGCACCCCGTGCGTGACCGCTGCAGACGGCAATCGATCGGGGGATCGGCCGCCCGACGGGCCATGTGCGGTGGGGGCTGGTCCAGTTGAGTATACGCGGGGTGCCGGAACTCGCCCTGGACGCAACGGTTCGTACCAGCCACTGTGACCCGGGCCATCTCACGGAAAAGGATCACGCGAAGGCCGTAAGGGAGCCGTAAGAGAGGGGGAAGGGCGCGAGAAGCGGACGTGAAGGGAAGGGGCGGTGGAGAAGTGGGGGAGCGGACGGGAGGAAGAAACGGAAGGGTGCGGGAAGTAGCGGGAAGGAGGGCGGGTCAGGGAGGGGCGGTGGAGACGGCGGGGCCAGCGGGGCCCGCCGGTCGGGCGGCCCGCGCTTTCCTGCGTCGGCCCGGCGTGTCGCATGCGCCCGCTGGATGCACCCGTCGCGTACGCACGCCTCGTGCACCTGCGCCGTACACCGGTCTCGCGCACCTCGCCGACGTGCGCCTTGTGCCGTACGCCGCCCCCGGGCCCGCCGCCTCCGTGCTGCGCCGCGCCCCCGGGCTCAGGCCGAGCGCTCGGTGAGCTCGCCGTCCTTCTCCTCGTACGCCTCGCCCGTCTGCGGGCACTCCCAGACCCCGGGCTCGCCGTCCCGCTCCGCCAGGCGCACGCCCGCGCGGCCGACCCAGCCGATCCGCCGGGCGGGCACGCCGACGACGAGGGCGAAGTCCGGCACGTCCTTGGTGACCACGGCGCCCGCGGCGACCATCGCCCAGCGGCCGATCTCCAGCGGGGCCACGCAGACCGCGCGGGCGCCGATGGAGGCGCCGTCGGCGATCTTCACGCCCACGGCCTGCCAGTCGCCGCCGCGCTTCTGCCGGCCGTCGGGGTCGACGGAGCGCGGGTTGTGGTCGTTGGTGAGGACCACCGCGGGGCCGATGAAGACGCCGTCGCCCAGTTCGGCCGGCTCGTACACCAGGGCGTAGTTCTGGAGCTTGCAGTTGTCGCCCATGCGCACGCCGGTCCCGACGTACGCCCCGCGGCCGACCACGCAGCCCTCGCCGAGCCGGGCGCCCTCACGGATCTGGGCGAGCTCCCAGACGCTGCTGCCGGCGCCGATCTCGGCGGTTTCGTCGACCTGGGCGGAGGGCTGGACCCTGTAGTTCACTGTGCTGCCTTCCGGGGAACGCGGACGCGCGGGCGTAACGGGTGGGGAAAGGTGAGCTGCCGGCGGGTGGCGACGGCGTCGCTCAGGCGAGCGAGCATACGCGCCGGGCCCGGTTTGACCCCTCCCGCGGGCGCCCCGTAACCTTGACCGTCGGCGTGTCTGTACGCACGCCAGCTCCTGAGCACCTTCCTCCGGTGGCCGCCCCCGGCCGCCGCCCGGAGAGGCCGCTCATCCATTCCGGACGGTCGCGGGCCCCGGCCCGTGCGAACGGCTGGCATCAGGGGCTTCCGTTCCGAGCGAGAGTGAGTTCCGCGTGTACGCCATCGTGCGCAGCGGTGGTCGCCAGCACAAGGTTGCTGTCGGCGACATCGTCGAGGTTGACAAGATTTCCACCGCCCTGGTTGGCGACACGGTAGAGCTCTCTACCCTGCTCGTTGTCGACGGCGACGCCGTGACCAGCGACCCGTGGGTGCTGGCCGGCATCAAGGTCCAGGCCGAGGTCGTGGACCACCACAAGGGCGCCAAGATCGACATCCTGCGGTACAAGAACAAGACCGGTTACCGCCGTCGCCAGGGCCACCGCCAGCAGTACACGGCGATCAAGGTCACCAGCATCCCCACGGCTGCGAAGTAAGGGACTGAGGAGAGATGGCACACAAGAAGGGCGCATCGTCCACCCGGAACGGTCGCGACTCCAACGCTCAGCGGCTCGGCGTGAAGCGCTTCGGCGGTCAGGTCGTGAACGCCGGTGAGATCCTGGTCCGCCAGCGCGGCACCCACTTCCACCCCGGCAAGGGCGTCGGCCGCGGCGGCGACGACACCCTGTTCGCGCTGCAGCCCGGTGCGGTCGAGTTCGGCCGTTTCCGTGGCCGCAAGGTCGTGAACATCGTTCCGGTCGCCTGATCCGATCTTTCTGATCGAGGCGCCGTAACACGGTTCTCTTCGCGAGGGCGGACCTCACTTCCCGTACCGGGCCCGGGCATCCGGAACCGGTACGGGAAGCGGGTCCGCCCTTCGCGTGTTAACGAGTAAGCAGATCCCGGCAGCGAGCGGTGCGACCGTCCCTGCCCCCGAAACCGGCAGTGACCCTGGAGGACATCCCATGACCACCTTCGTGGACCGCGTCGAGCTGCACGTCGCCGCGGGTAACGGAGGCCACGGCTGTGCCTCCGTCCACCGTGAGAAGTTCAAGCCGCTCGGCGGACCCGACGGCGGCAACGGCGGCCGCGGCGGCGACGTGATCCTCGTCGTCGACCAGTCCGTGACGACGCTGCTCGACTACCACCACAGCCCGCACCGCAAGGCCACCAACGGCCAGCCGGGCGAGGGCGGCAACCGCTCCGGCAAGGACGGCCAGGACCTGGTCCTGCCGGTGCCGGACGGCACGGTCGTGCTGGACGGGCAGGGGAACGTCCTCGCCGACCTCGTCGGCCACGGCACCACCTTCGTCGCCGGCCAGGGCGGTCGCGGCGGCCTCGGCAACGCGGCGCTCTCCTCCGCCCGCCGCAAGGCCCCCGGCTTCGCGCTGCTCGGCGAGCCCGGCGAGAGCCGCGACGTGGTGATGGAGCTGAAGACCGTCGCGGACGTGGCCCTCGTCGGCTACCCCTCGGCCGGGAAGTCCTCGCTGATCTCGGTGCTCTCCGCGGCCAAGCCGAAGATCGCGGACTACCCCTTCACCACCCTCGTGCCGAACCTCGGCGTGGTCACCGCCGGCTCCACCGTCTACACCGTCGCCGACGTCCCCGGGCTGATCCCCGGCGCCAGCCGCGGCAAGGGCCTCGGCCTGGAGTTCCTGCGGCACGTGGAGCGCTGTTCCGTGCTCGTGCACGTACTGGACACGGCGACCCTGGAGTCGGACCGCGACCCGCTCTCCGACCTCGACGTCATCGAGGAGGAGCTGCGGCAGTACGGCGGCCTCGACGACCGGCCGCGCCTGGTCGTGCTCAACAAGATCGACATCCCGGACGGCCAGGACCTCGCCGACCTGGTCCGCGCCGACCTCGAAGCCCGCGGCTACCAGGTCTTCGAGGTGTCCGCGGTGGCCCGCACGGGGCTGAAGGAGCTGTCGTACGCGCTCGCCGGCATCGTCGCCGAGGCGCGTGCCGCCAAGCCCAAGGAGGAGGCGACCCGGATCGTCATCCGTCCCAAGGCCGTGGACGACGCCGGCTTCACGGTCACCCGTGAGGACGGCGACCTGTACCGGGTGCGCGGCGAGAAGCCGGAGCGCTGGGTGCACCAGACCGACTTCAACAACGACGAGGCCGTCGGCTACCTCGCGGACCGGCTGGCCCGCCTCGGGGTGGAGGAGGAGCTGATGAAGGCCGGGGCCCGCGCGGGCGACGGCGTCGCCATCGGCCCCGAGGAGAACGCGGTCGTCTTCGACTGGGAGCCCACCGTCATGGCGGGCGCCGAGATGCTCGGCCGACGGGGCGAGGACCACCGCCTCGAAGCCCCCCGGCCGGCCGCGCAGCGGCGCCGGGACCGCGACGCGGAGCGGGACGAGGCCCAGCGCGCCTACGACGACTTCGACCCCTTCCAGTAGTCGACCGGTGGCCCACGAGGGCGCTGAGGAGGGGCGGACGACCACCGTCCCCCTCGGCGCCCGTCGGATGCCGAGCCCGTTCCGAGCCCGTTCCGTGACCGAGGCGTGAAAATTCCCTCACCCGGAACGGAAACTCTCGGTGGCCGACGAGCGTCTTACAATCAGGTCTCAAATCGTCGGCGGACGTTGTGATTCCGGGGTGCCGGCCGTGAGACAGTGCCGCTTCATCGCCCTGGAAACCGAACGGAGCCTTGATGAAGATCTCCTTCCTCATACACACGGTGTACGGCATCGGCGGCACCATCCGCACCACGGTGAACCTCGCCGAGGAGCTGGCCGTCCGGCATGAGGTGGAGATCGTCTCGGCGTTCCGGCACCGCGACGTCCCGTTGTTCCCGATCGACCCGCGCGTCAAGCTGTCGTACCTGGTCGACACCCGCCCCAAGTCGCCGACGTACGAGAAGGGGCACCCGGACCACCAGCAGCCCGCCGAGCACTTCCCCCGGCACGAGGCCCGCTACAAGGAGTACAGCAAGCTCACCGACGAGCGGGTGCGCGCGCACTACGCGGACTCGGACGCCGACGTCGTCATCGGCACCCGCCCCGGCCTCGTCGCCTACCTCGCCCAGTTCGCCCCTCAGAACGCGGTGCTCATCGGCCAGGAGCACATGACGTTCAACCACCACAAGGCGGCGCTGAAGGAGGAGCTGCGCCCGCACCTGGAGACGATGGACGCCTTCGTCACCGTCTCCGAGGGCGACGCCGCGGTCTGGCGCGAGCAGATGCCGCTGCCGGACACCCGCCTCCTGTGCATCCCGAACAGCGTCCCCGGGCCCCTCCTCGCCCCCGCCGACCTCTCCCAGAAGCTGATCGTCGCGGCCGGCCGGCTCTCCAAGGAGAAGCAGTACGACGTGCTGCTGAAGGCGTTCGCCAAGGTCGTCGCCGTCCACCCCGACTGGTCCCTGCGGATCTGCGGCTGGGGCCCCGACCGGGACCGCATCCGCCGCGTGCTGCACCGGCTGCGGCTGCACGACAGCGTCCAGCTGATGGGCCCGCGCTCGCCGATCGAGCCCGAGTGGGTCAAGGGCTCCATCGCCGTCTCCACCTCCCGCCAGGAGTCCTTCGGCATGACGCTCGTCGAGGCGATGCGCTGCGGACTGCCCCTGATCAGCACCGACTGCGACTACGGGCCGCGGGAGATCGTCAAGGACGGCGAGGACGGCCTGCTGGTCCCCGTCGGCGATGTCGCCGCCCTCGCCGCGTCCATGCTGAAGCTGATCGAGGACGAGTCCCTGCGCCGCACCATGGCCGAGGCCGCCCTGCGCAACTCCCGCCGCTACGACCCCGCCGCCGTGGCCAAGCAGTACGCGGACCTCTTCGCCGAACTCGGCGCCGGCTCCGCCCAGCGCAGCCGCTCCTTCCTCTCCTCGACCGCCGGCGCCCCGGACCCGTCCCCGACCCCGGTCGCGGACTGCGTAGCCGAGGCCGACGGCTCCCTGACCGTGACCGTCGTCTCGCCCGAGGCCGCCGCGCTCAAGCACCCCGGGCTCCAGCTCGTGTGGACGCACGCCGAGGGAGCGGCCGAGGAGCGGGCGTACCCCCTCGCGCCGAACGGCACCTCCGTCGTCCCGGCCGGCGAGGACTTCGCGGACGGCGTGTGGACGTGCCACACCGACAGCCCCCTCACCGGCCGCCGCACCGAGGTGATCGCCCGCTCCGTCGACCAGCGCGGCGCGATGAACGTCGCCGAGCGGATGCGCACCGACTGCGGCGTGCGCCACCTCGTTCCCTACCGCCAGCAGTTCGAACACCGGCTGGTGCTGCGCTCCTGGGTGCGTCCGGTGCACGTGGAGTCCGGCGACGTCACGATCCTGGAGCGCCGGCTGGGCACCGTCGTCGAACGTCGGTTGGCGCTGACCGGGCGGATCGTCGGGCCCGTGGAGCCCTCCGGCGAGCCCACGCTGGTGGTGCGCCGCGCGGGCACCGGCAGACCCTCGGCCACCGCAGACACGACTGCACCGGACGGCACCGGTGCCACTGATGCCACCGGCGGCACGGACGCCTCGGGCGACGAGATCACCTTCCACGGCACCCGCGAAGGCACCCGCGGCTTCTCGGCCGTCATCGACTGCGAGTCCGTCGCCGCCCTCCAGCGCAGCGGCGACGAGCAGTGGGAGCTGTGGCTCCGCTTCGCCCCGGACCACGAGCCGGTCCAGGTCGCCAGGCTCCTTGACGACGTAGTCCAGAAGAGTGATGTCCGCGTCTACCCCGAGGTGCTGGTGCACAAGCAGCGCCCCCTCCTCTTCGCCCGTCGCGTCATCCGCAAGCTGCGGCGACAGAACCAGCGCCTGGTCAAGCTGCGACTCGCCTTCGACGACACGAACCGCCTCGTGCTGCGGGTGCAGGATCGATGACCGGTCCCGCCGTGCTCAGCCCCGATCGTCACTCTCCGTGTGCCCCGGCTCCACGAGCCCTCCACGGAAATCTCGGCGTAGTTGTACACAGTGTGAAATCACAGTGTCCTCACAGTGTTTGCCGGGCCGTACTCACCTTGCGGGACGGTCACGCAGAGTGCGACCATCGCCCCGTTCCCCTCTTCCTCCTAGGTAGGTCTCCCTGTGTCCGCACCGCGTGAAGCCAAGCCCCGTACCACGGCAGTCGTGCTCGCGGGTGGCACCGGCCAAAGAGTGGGACTCGCGATCCCGAAGCAGCTTTTGAAGATCGCCGGCAAGGCCGTCATCGAGCACACCCTGTCGACCTTCGAGCAGGCCGACTCGGTCGACGAAGTGATCGTCCTGATGGCGCCGGGCTTCGTGCCGGACGTCGAGCGGATCGTCGCCAAGGCCGGCCTCACCAAGGTGCGCCGGGTCATCGAGGGCGGCGCGACCCGCAACGAGACCACCCGCCGCGCGATCGCCGCCCTCGGCGAGGGCCTCGCCGACGGCGAGGACCCGAACGTGCTCTTCCACGACGCCGTCCGCCCGCTGCTGTCCCAGCGCGTCATCCAGGACTGCGTCGACGCCCTCGACCGCTACCAGGCCGTGGACGTGGCCATCCCGTCCGCGGACACCATCATCGTCACCCGCACCCACGGCGAGGACGGCGAGTTCATCACCGACGTCCCGGACCGCTCCCGGCTCCGCCGCGGCCAGACCCCGCAGGCGTTCAAGCTGTCCACCATCCGCCGGGCGTACGAGGTCGCCGCCGGCGACCCGAACTTCCAGGCCACCGACGACTGCTCGGTGGTCCTGAAGTACCTGCCGGACGTCCCGATCCACGTCGTCGCCGGCGACGAGTACAACATGAAGGTCACCCAGCCGGTCGACGTCTTCATCGCGGACAAGCTCTTCCAGCTCGCCTCCACCGCCGCCCCCCGCCAGGCCGACGAGGCCGCCTACCGCGAGCTGCTCGACGGCCGCACCCTCGTCGTCTTCGGCGGCTCGTACGGCATCGGTGCCGACATCGCCGCGCTGGCCGAGAAGTACGGCGCCAAGGTGTACGCCCTCGGCAGGTCCACCACCGGCACCCACGTGGAGAACCCGGAGCACGTCGACGACGCCCTCTCCCGCGCCTACGCCGAGACCGGCCGCATCGACTACGTCATCAACACCGCGGGCGTGCTGCGCATCGGCAAGCTGGCCGAGACGGACAACAGCACCATCCAAGAGGCCCTCCAGGTCAACTACCTGGCCCCGGTCCAGATCGCCCGCGCCTCCTACAAGTACCTGGCGGAGACCCGGGGACAGCTCCTGCTGTACACCTCCTCCAGCTACACCCGCGGCCGCGCCGAGTACAGCCTGTACTCCTCCACCAAGGCCGCCATGGTGAACCTCACCCAGGCCCTAGCGGACGAGTGGGCCGCCGACGGCATCCGGGTCAACTGCGTCAACCCCGAGCGGACCGCGACCCCGATGCGCACCAAGGCGTTCGGCACCGAGCCCGCGGGCAGCCTGCTCTCCTCCGAGGCCGTCGCCCGGACCTCGCTCGACGTCCTGCTCTCGGAGCTGACCGGACACGTCATCGACGTCCGCCAGCAGGACCCGACCCGCGGCGCGAGCGAAGCGTCCGACTTCGAGCAGGCGCTCGCCGCGGTCCTCGATCGCGAGGGGGACGTGTGACGCCGTAGCCGCGTCCCCCTCCTCCCCCCGCCACCCCCGCCCGACCCCGGTCCTCCGCCTCATTTCGCTTGTGCTCGTGTGAGATCGACCCGCACCGTTTGGAGCAGGTTCCCCGTGATTTCGACCGTCATTCGTCTGGTACGCGTCGGCAGCAAGTCCGAGTTGGTCGCAGCGCTCCTCATCGGACTCGGCTACCCCGCCGCCCTGCTCGGTGCGCTCCTGCCGAGCATCCCGGTCTTCGTGGGAGCGGCCGCCGTGACCTACGCGGCGGACGCCTACCTGCACCAAAGAGGCAGTTATCTGATCAACCGCCTCAACAAGGTCCGGGTCGGCCTCCCGATCCGCTTCCTGCTGCGCCAGCTCCTGGTCGTGCTGCTGCTCGCCCGCGAAGGACTCGCCGAGACCTCGCTCTTCTACACCGCGGTCGCCGGCTTCCTCGTCTTCTACGGCCTCCAGGCCCCGCACGGCGCGCTGACCACCTTGATCCGGCTGCGCCGCACCCTGCCGGTGGTCACCCGCAACGTGGACCTGCACGGCGTCCGCATCCCGGACGCCCCGCCGCGGTCGCTGATGCGCCGCTCCGCGGAGAAGATGCTCCACCTCGACCTGCCCGCCATGGCCGGCGTCCTGGTCGCCGCCGCCACCGGCAGGTACCTCGTCGGATACGCCGGCGTCGCCCTGAGCGTCGCCCTCGGGCTGCTCTACACCGCGGTCCTGGTGCCCTGTCTGCGCAACCGCCGGGTGCCGCCCGCCGCCACCGTGCTGAAGGCCGTCAACACCTGGCTGCGCGAGTACCGCCCCACCGTCGTCCTGTACTTCTCCGGCGGCAGCGAGTCCGCGTACCAGGTCAACATGTGGCTGGAGACCATGGAGCAGGTCGACGGCCGCCCGCTGATCCTGATGCGGGAGCGCGAACTGGTGCCCAAGCTGAACGTGACCACCGTGCCGGTGCTCTGCGTCCCCGGCGGCACCCACACCATGAACCTGGACCTGGCCACGGTCCGCGTCGCGCTCTACCCCGCCAACGTCGGCAAGAACATCCACATGCTGCGCCAGCCCGGCATGAAGCACGTCTTCATCGGCCACGGCGACAGCGACAAGCTCGCCAGCGTCAACCCGTTCAGCAAGGCGTACGACGAGGTGTGGACGGCCGGCCGCGCCGGTCGCGACCGGTACGCCCTCGCGGACGTCGGCGTGCGGGACGAGGACATCGTCGAGGTCGGACGTCCCCAGCTCGCCCCCATCCAGACCTGGACGGGCACCCCGAAGAACCCCGTCCCGACCGTCCTGTACGCCCCCACCTGGGAGGGCTGGGACGACAACCCGGGCAACACCTCCCTGCTGCTCGCCGGCGAGAACATCGTCCGCCGGCTGCTGACCGCCGAACAGCCGGTCCGTCTCGTCTACAAGCCGCACCCCTTCACCGGCATCCGCAAGAAGGAGGCCAAGGCCGTCCACGAGCGCATCGTGGCCATGGTGAAGAAGGCCGCGGCCGAGCGCGGCACGGACCCGCGCTGGGCCGCCGAGGTCGCCGCGTCCGCGTCGGACCGGGAGAAGGCGCGCACGGAGCTGTCCGCCGTCGAGGCGGAGCTGGCCGCGCTGACCAAGCCGGGGCGCGCCGGCGGCGACGAGGCCGAGCAGTCCCGCGTCTCGCTGGCCGACCCGGTGAAGCTGGAGCGCATCGCGGCGCTGCGGGCCGCGTGGAACGACGCGTACTGGCGCTCGGTCGGCTGGTGGGAGCACCGGATCGTGACCGGCCCGGAGCCGCGGCTGTACGACTGCTTCAACGAGGCCGACGCCATGGTCTCCGACATCTCCAGCGTCGTGTCCGACTTCATGGCCAGCGGCAAGCCCTACGCCGTGACGGACTCCGCGGGCGTCGGCACCGAGGAGTTCCAGCGGCAGAACACCGCGGCGCGGGCCGCGGTCGTCCTCACCAACGGCGCGCAGGACCTGGACAAGCTGCTGGCCGCGGTCGGCTCCACGGAGCGGGACTCCCTGGCCGGCGCCCGTCGCGAGCTGAAGCAGTACCTCCTCGGGCCGGACCGCCCCACCTCGATGGAGCGCTTCAACGCGGCCGTACGGACGCTCCAGACCGTCGCCGAGGCCCGCAACCGGCGCGTGGAGCAGCGCATCGGCGAGCAGGCCGGCGCACCGCTGCTGCCGGGCACGGCCGCCCGTGCGCCGCACGGCACCGGCGGGGAGCGGGGCGAGGGCGCCGAGGGCAGCGACACCGACGAGACCAACGGCGCCGAGGCGCGGTTGGCGCGCTGAGGCGCGGTCGGGCGTAGGGACGGGCCCGGGGCCCGTGGGGATTCGTCCGCCACGGGCCCCGCGCCGTTCCTGCCGCGGCGCCCGGCACCGTTCTCGCCAGGGCCCCGCACCGTTCCCGTCGCGGGCCCGGGTCATTCCCGTCACGGCGCCCGGCCGTGTCCGGTCTTCGTCGCGCTGTGTCCAGCCGATGAAATGCCGGGGCACGGGGGCCGCGCCCTGGCATAGATTCGGGCTGTGACAGTGGCTAGACAGCAGGTAGTGCAGGCCCGCAGGATCGTCGTCAAGGTCGGTTCGTCCTCCCTGACCACCGCGTCGGGCGGACTCGACGCCGACCGGGTGGACGCCCTCGTCGACGTCCTCGCCAAGGTCCGCAGCGGCGGGGAGAAGGAGATCGTGCTGGTCTCCTCCGGGGCGATCGCCGCCGGGCTCGCCCCGCTCGGCCTCGCCCGCCGCCCCAAGGACCTGGCCCGGCAGCAGGCCGCCGCCAGCGTCGGCCAGGGGCTGCTGGTGGCCCGTTACACCGCGTCCTTCGCCCGGTACGGCGTACGCGTCGGCCAAGTGCTGCTCACCGGCGACGACACCAGCCGCCGGGCCCACTACCGCAACGCCTACCGGACCCTGGACCAGCTCCTGACCATGGGCGCGGTCCCGGTGATCAACGAGAACGACACCGTCGCCACGGACGAGATCCGGTTCGGCGACAACGATCGGCTCGCCGCCCTCGTCGCCCACCTCGTCCGCGCCGACCTGCTCGTCCTGCTGTCGGACGTGGACGGGCTCTACGACGGGGACCCGGCGAAGCCGGGCGCCACCCGCGTCGACGAGGTGCGCGGCCCCGCCGACATCGCGCACGTCCAGATCGGCAGCGCGGGCCGGGCGGGCGTCGGCACCGGCGGCATGGTCACCAAGGTGGAGGCGGCCCGGATCGCCTCCGCCGCCGGGGTGCCCGTCGTCCTCACCTCCGCCGTCAGCGTCGCGGACGCCCTCGCCGGCCGCGCCACCGGCACGTACTTCCACCGCACCGGCCGGCGCTCCGCCGACCGGCTGCTGTGGCTCGCACACGCCTCCACGCCGCGGGGCGCCCTGGTCCTGGACGACGGCGCGGTGCGGGCGGTCGTGGAGGGCCGCAAGTCGCTGCTGCCGGCCGGGATCGCCGCCGTCGAGGGCGAGTTCACCGCGGGCGACCCGGTCGAGCTGCGGGACGCGACGGGCCGCCCCGTGGCCCGGGGCCTGGTCAACTTCGACGCCAGGGAACTGCCCCGACTCCTCGGCCGCTCCACCCGCGACCTCGCACAGGAGCTCGGTCCGGCATACGAGAGAGAGGTCGTACACAGGGACGATCTGGTCGTCCTGCACCCCTGAATCGGCTGAAACTGCCGTCAACCAACAGGGACCTTTACTAAAACCGCCCCACGTCCCGTCCGGGACTGGTCAACTTTGTTGCGGGGGGTCGGACGGGGGTCCCGCCGCGCGCCGGGGCGCGGCCAGGGCAGGGCACCAGGACACATGCAAACAGGAGGCCGCTGGTGACACGAGCGCGCCCAGGGGACTTGTCCCGAGGGAACGATGGCGTCCCCCGTCTGCGCGGGTTGGCGGGCGGGGAACGGTCCGCGGCCCTCGACGCCGCCGCGGCCACGGTCACGGCCAGGAGCGCGGCCAGGGCCCGCTCCGAGCGGCCCCTGACGAGCGTCGACGCGTCCGGGGGCGGTCCCCGCGACGACCGGTGCGACGAAGGCGGCGCGGGCGGCGGGGACGAGGGCAGCCAGTCGAAGCTGTGGCACATCACGCTCAGCGTCTCCGGGGCGAAGGCGCCGCTGACCGAGGTCCGGCGCGGTCTGGAGCAGTTGGCGCACGATCATCCGTTCCTGCTGACCAGCCGGTACGCCAACGACCACGCAGAGATCCGCTACTGGGAAGAGGCCCGCGACCTGCACGACGCGGCCGCGGTGGCGCTGCGGCTGTGGGGGGAGCACCGCTCGTCGGCGAAGCTGCCGCCGTGGACGATCGTCGGCCTGGAGGTCATCGACCGCCAGACGTACCACCAGCGCATCGCGGAGGGCTACGGTCCGCCCCCGGCGTCGCCCGTCGGCATCCACCCCTTCTGACCGCTCGCTCGCTCCCTTTGGCCAGGTCGCACGGGGTTTGCGGGGGATCGCACGGGCTCGTCCCGGTGCGGGGCGGTCCGTGGGGGCGTCTCGGAGTGCGGGATGTGCGAGGGGTCGTTCCGCCCGGCGCACTACCCTGCGGGTATGACGACGTCATCGCCGCTCTCGCCGTACGACAACCTCTCTCCGGTCGCCCGCGCCGCCTACCGAGCCCGGGCCGCCGCGGCCGACATCGCGCCGCTGCCGCGCTCGGTCAAGGACGACGCGCTGCTGGCGATCGCGGACGCCCTGGAGGTCCGTGCCAACGAGATCGTTTCGGCCAATGCCGAGGACGTCGCCCGGGCCCGCGAGGCGGGCACCGGCGAGTCGATCGTCGACCGGCTGACCCTCACCCCGGAGCGGGTGCGGGCCATCGCGCACGACGTGCGGGACGTCGCGGCGCTGCCCGACCCGGTCGGCGAGGTGGTGCGCGGCTCCACCCTCCCGAACGGCATCGACCTGCGACAGGTCCGGGTCCCCCTCGGCGTCGTCGGGATCATCTACGAGGCCCGGCCGAACGTCACCGTGGACGCCGCGGCCCTCTGCCTCAAGTCCGGCAACGCCGTCCTGCTGCGCGGCTCCTCCTCCGCGTACGCCTCCAACACCGCGCTGGTGCGGGTCATCCGCGACGCGGTCGGCGGCTCGGGGCTGCCGGCGGACGCGGTGCAACTCGTGCCCGGCGAGTCGCGGGACTCCGTGCAGGAGCTGATGCGCGCCCGCGGGCTGGTGGACGTGCTGATCCCGCGCGGCGGCGCCGGGCTGATCCGGACCGTGGTGACGGAGTCCACCGTCCCGGTCATCGAGACCGGCACGGGCAACTGCCACGTGTACGTGGACGCGGACGCCGACCTCGACATGGCGGTCTCCATCCTGGTGAACTCCAAGGCGCAGCGGCCCAGCGTCTGCAACGCCGCCGAGACCCTCCTGGTCCACCGGGACATCGCCGACGCCTTCCTGCCGCGGGCGCTGGACGCGCTGGCCGAGGCCGGGGTGACCGTCCACGGCGACGAGCGGGTGCTCGGGTACGCGGCCGACAGCAAGGCCACGGTCGTGGAGGCCACCCCGGACGACTGGGAGACGGAGTACCTGTCGTACGACATCGCCGCGGCCGTGGTGGACTCGCTGGACGCGGCGGTCGCCCACATCCGGCTGTGGTCCTCCGGCCACACCGAGGCGATCGTGACCTCCTCGCAGGCGGCGGCCCGACGGTTCACCCAATTGGTGGACTCCACCACGGTCGCCGTGAACGCCTCCACCCGCTTCACGGACGGCGGCCAGTTCGGCTTCGGCGCGGAGATCGGGATCTCGACGCAGAAGCTGCACGCCCGGGGGCCGATGGGGCTGCCGGAGCTGACGTCCACGAAGTACATCGTGACGGGCGACGGCCACACCCGCTGACGCCCTGGGGCGCCCCCCGGGGCGGTTTGGGCGGGGGAGCGGGGGGGCGATGGTACGGGTGGGGTGTCGGCCACGGCCGCGGCTGACTTCTTCCGGCGTCTGCCCAAACCCATCGCCCAGGTCTACTCTGAAGGCGTGCCGGACGACGTGGGGGGCAGGCCGTTCCCGGACGGCTCGGAGCCTGACGACGACCGCGGAGGCGCGGACGAGGACTTCGCCTCCGTGGTGTTCGACGAGGACTTCGTCAGGTCGGCCGAGGTCCACGAGCCGACCGCCGTCGAGCGGCTGCTGGCGGCGGCCCAGGCCAGGGCGGAGGCCGAGGCGGCCCGCGCCGGCGCGGGGATGGGCGCCCCGGACGACGATCCCTACCGGGACGGTTACGAGGCGTACGACCGCGACCGGCCCCGCGCCCCCGACGGCGCCGTCGACGACGGGTGGTCCGCCAACTACAGCCCCTACGACGGTGCCCTGCGGCCCTACCGCAGCACCGCCCGCTGGCACCGGCCGGTCGCCTGGGTGCTGGCCCTGCTGATGGGGATCGGGATGGTCGCCCTGGCCTTCACCGCGGTCTACCGGGGCGCCGCCGGCAACCGCCAGGACCAGGTCCCGGCGCCCGCGACGACCGGCGTCGACAGCACCCGGTCGAACCCGGCCCCGGCTCCTGGCGCGGGCACCCCCGGCACCCCCGGACCGCCGGGCTCCGCGGCCGACCCGAACGCCCTGCGGGACCGCGTCGCCGTCTCATCCGCGCCGCCCGACCGCCCCGCCGCACCGGTCCCGATGGACCCGCGCACCCCCTGACCTGCCCCCTCCGTCGAACGCCGGTGCCCCAACGGGCACGGAGTGACGCGCCGTCAAACTTTGCCCTGCGAAGGCGCGTTTACTGAACGGCCGGCAGACCTACTCTGAAGGTATGGCTGGGCGCGGAGATCCACCCGGGGAGACCCCCGGAGGGACACCCGAAGGACCTCCCGGCGATGGGGAGGACGAGTACCGATCCGTCGTCTTCGACGAATCGTTCGTACGCGCTGCGCGGCTCCAGGAGTACTCCGCGCGGGAGCGCCTGGGCAGCCCCGCCCGCGCCGTCCGCACCCTGCCGCCCTGGCACGGCACCCCCCGCCGCAGCGGCGGCGCCCTCTCCGCACTCGTCCTCGCGCTGTTGATCGCGATCGCCCTCGGCACCGTGATCTACCTGGGCGTACGCCACCCCCATCGGGCCCCGGTCAGCCAGCGGGCCGACGCCCTGCGGATCTCGATGATTCCGCTCGTCCCCTCCGGCCCGGTGCCCGGCGGGACGCCCGAGGAACTGTTCCGTAACAGCCCCGCCGCCCAGCACCGCATCGGCGCCTCCGGCATCCCCCTGCCCGGCGCCCGGCGCACCGGAAGCTTCTCCGAGAGCGACGTGCTCGCCGCGCTCACCATCGCCAAGAACTACCTCGTGGTCTCCTCCCTCTATCCGGAGGTGCTCACGGGCGGCGCGGTCCGCCCGGTGCGGGTCCTGCTCGACCCCGACCAGTTCGACCAGTTCGACCGGAGCATGGCCACCCCGGCGCCCGACGGCCGCCACGCGGCCGCGGGCTGGCTGATCCGCTTCGACCCGGCGAAGGTCGCGCTGGCCGACCCCGGCGTCCGGGTGCACGGCACGCTCAGCTACTCCACCGCCGGGTCGGACACCCTGGAGGTCACCTCCAACCACTCCTTCACCTACGCCCTGCGCCCCGCACGGCCCCCCGGCGCGACCCCACAGCCGGACCCCGCTGCGCCACCCGCGAAACCCCAAGCGGCCGCGGGAGCACGACCGGACGCGCAAGCCCAGGCGGCCCCGGACCCGGGACACCAGTCCGGCTCGAAGGAGCCAGACGCGGGGCAGGCGGGCTCGGGACAGCCGGCCTCAGGGCCGCAGGCTGCTGGAGCGGGGCAGTCGGGCCCAGAGAGCCAGGCGGGCGCAGGGCAGCAGACCGGCTGGGGGCGGCCGTCGGGTGAGGCGGGCACCGCCCAGCAGGCGGACTCGGCGAACCGGGGCGCGTCCCTCTTCGTCATCCGCCGTGAGCTACGGCTCCGCTTCGACCACGACGACCTGCCGCACCGCCGCGCCGAACTCGTCTCCAGCAGCATCCAGGCGGGCCCCCAGAGCTGCCCCCAAGACGGCTCCGGCACCCTGCGGCCCCTGCTGTCCGGCGAACGAGCGGCCCTCGGGGTCCCGGCCGGCACGGATCCTTACACCACGGCCGAGCCGACGACGGCGCTGTGCGGCTCCCTCTCCCCGGCCGCCCAACCCTCCCCCTCGCCGTCCAAGGGGCGGTGAGGGGCCCGTCAGCCTTCGCTGCCGGAGCCACTGCCTCCCGAACCGCTGCCTCCCGAGCCACTGGCGCCCTTGCCGTCGCCGTCCGCACTGCCACCGTCCGCACCGGCACCGGCGTCCTTGCCGCCTCCGGACGAACCGCCACGGCTGCCGTTGCCCGTGAACTTGTCGCGGAGCTTGCCGCCGAGGTCGCCCGCGCCGCCGGCTATGTCGCCCACCAGCTTCATCAGGGGATCCTTGCTGGTGCGCACGGTGTCCGCGTAGTGGGAGGCGGACTCGCGGAAGGAGTCCGTCACCGAGGTGTCCTTGTCCTCGTCCCGCTTGGGGTAGTGCCCGTCCATGATGCGCTGGAAGTCGCGGCTGTCGGCCCACTTCTTCAGCTCCGCGGCGCGCACCGTGGTGAACGGGTGCGAGCGGGGCAGCACGTTCAGGATCTTCAGCACGGAGTCGCGCAGGTCGCCGCCGGCCTCGTACTCCTCGGCCTGCTTGAGGAAGGCGTCCACGTTCATCTGGTGCAGGTGGTTGCCGCCGGCGATCTTCATCAGACCGCGCATGGACGCCTGGAGGTCCTGTCCCACCAACAGCCCCGCGCGGTCCGCGGACAGCTCCGACTTGCGGAACCACTCGCGCAGTGCCGTGACGATCGCCATGATCGCCACATTGCCCAGCGGTATCCAGGCGACCTTCAGCGCCAGATTCGTCAGGAACAGCAGGATCGTTCGGTACACCGAGTGGCCCGAGAGGGCGTGGCCCACCTCGTGGCCGACGACGGCCCGCATCTCCTCCTCGTCCAGCAGCTCCACCAGGCCCGTGGTCACCACGATGATGGGCTCGTCCAGGCCGATGCACATGGCATTGGGGCGCGGGTCCTGCGTCACGTACATCGCGGGGACCTTCTCCAGGTCGAGGATGTAGCAGGCGTCCCGCAGCATGGCGTGCAGATGGGCGAACTGTGCGTCGCTCACCCGAACGGAATCGGAGAGGAAGAGGAGGCGCAGACTGCGCTCCGGCAGCAGTCCGCTCAGTGACTTGAAGACGGTGTCGAAGCCGCTGAGCTTGCGCAGTGCCACCAGCGCCGAGCGGTCCGCGGGATGCTCGTACGCCCGGGAGGAGATCCCGGGGAAGCGCCGGCGCTGCCTGCTCGGCACTTTGTCTTGACTGCTTTCGGTCATTCCAGCCCCCTGTGTGAACCGATGGTGCGTGTGATCGTGCTCGTGCATGCGTACGTCTGTTACGTGTACGTCCGTTACGCGTATACGCGAACGTCCGTGCGAAGGCGACGGATGTGCGAACGGACGGCTCGCCCCCCTGACGACATCCAGCGTAGGCGCTGGCGTCCAGGTCCGCCGAAGCCTGTGGATAACTTCGGATCGCCGGTCCCCGAGGGGGCATTGGCATCCGAAATTGCCCGGTCGCCCCGCCCGCTCCCCACCCGCCGGCACCGCATGGACGACGCCGTGACGATGACAACGACTGAGTCGGCGTGAGCGTGCCCGACCCGCCCGCATACGATGTGCCCGAAGTCCCTCCGCCCCGCAACCGATCGATTGGTCCCGCTGAAGATGAGCCTCACAAGCACCGCCACCGACCTGGTCACCCTTGCCGAGGGGGGCGGCCACGAAAGCCTGAGCCCGCTCCTGGTCGGCGGCTGCGCCCTCGCCGCGCTGCTCCTGTTGCTGTGGATCACGACCCGCTTCAACCGGGACCGCTGAGTCCCGACCGGGTGCTCCGCACGAACGTGCCAGTAGGCTCTGCACGCATGGGAGAGCAGGAAGTGGCCAACGCAGCCGGGCCCGGTGCCTCGGGCTCCGGCCCGGCCCGTCGTCGACTCGGCGTGATGGGCGGGACGTTCGACCCGATCCACCACGGTCACCTGGTGGCGGCCAGCGAGGTGGCCGCCCTGTTCCACCTCGACGAGGTGGTGTTCGTGCCGACGGGGCAGCCGTGGCAGAAGACCCACAAGACCGTGTCCCCGCCCGAGGACCGCTACTTGATGACGGTCATCGCCACGGCCTCCAACCCCCAGTTCTCGGTGAGCCGGATCGACATCGACCGGCCCGGCCCGACGTACACCATCGACACGCTGCGGGACCTGCACGTCCTCAACGCGGACTCCGACCTCTTCTTCATCACCGGAGCCGACGCGCTCTCCCAGATCCTCGGGTGGCGGGACGCCACCGAGCTGTTCTCGCTCGCCCACTTCATCGGGGTGACGCGTCCGGGGCACGACCTGACGGACGACGGACTCCCCGAGGGCAAGGTCTCCCTGGTGGAGGTCCCCGCTCTGGCGATCTCCTCGACCGACTGCCGGGCGAGGGTCGCCCAGGGGGATCCGGTCTGGTACCTGGTGCCGGACGGTGTCGTGCGCTACATCGACAAGCGCCAGTTGTACCGCGGCGACTGAGCCGCGGAGAGGGGCCCCGGTGAACGACCAGCAGCAGCCGTACGACCCGTATTACCCACCTCCGCAGATCATCGGTTACGACGAGTACGGGCAGCCGGTCTACCAGCAGCCCCAGCAGCCCCAGCAGCCCCCCGGATACGACCCGTACGCCCAACAGCAGTACGGCTACGACCCCTACGCACAGCAGCAGCCCCAAGGCCCGCACCCCGCGGACGTCGGCCCAGGTCAGGCCCCGGGTCAGGGGTACGACTACGGAGCCCCCGACCCGTACGCCACCGGGAGCCACGACGCCGGCGGCTACCCCGCGGCCGGCTACGCCCCCGCCGCGTACGACTACGACACCGGCCAGCAGCCCGCCGCCGTCGACACCGCGCAGCAGTGGAGCGTCCCCCCGCAGCAGGCCGCGCCCGACCAGCGCCCCGGGCCGCCCGAAACGCCGCCGCCCGCCGAGACCCCGCTCGCCGTGCCCGGCCAGCGCCGGGCCGGGGACGAGCCCGCGGGGGAGCGGGACTACCGCACCGAGCAGTTCTCCTTCATCGAGGAGAACGCCGAGTCCGAAGACGTCATCGACTGGCTGAAGTTCACTGAGAGCCGTTCCGAGCGGCGCGAGGAGGCCAGGCGCCGCGGCCGGTTCCGGATCATCGCGCTCGCCGTGGTCCTCGCGCTCTTCGCCGTGGGCGGCGTCGGCTACCTCTGGGCCGCGGGCAAGCTGCCCGGCCTGTCCGACGACGGTGAGAAGAGCACGGCGGGCGGCCCGCAGAAGCGCGACGTGATCGTGGTGCACCTGCACAACACCAAGAAGAAGGGCACGTCCACCGTGCTCCTCGTCGACAACGTCACCGCGGGCCGGGGCACCACGGTGCTGCTCCCGAACGCCCTGGGCGTCGCCGGCGAGGACGGTGCGGCCACCACTCTGGGCAAGTCCGTCGACGAGGACGGCTCGGTCGGCACCCGGGAGGCCGTCGGCGCCCTCTTCGGCGCGAAGATCAGCGGCACGTGGCGGCTCGACACCCCCTTCCTGGAGAACCTGGTCGAACTCGTCGGCAGCATCGACCTGACGACGGACGCCGAGGTGCCCGGCGCCAAGAAGGGCGCCGCACCGCTGGTGCCCAAGGGCGAGAACCAGACCCTGAACGGCCGCGCGGCCGTCGCGTACGCCACCCACCTCGGCCCCGGAGAGTCCGAGGCCCAGCAGCTCCAACGCTTCGGCCAGGTCATGCTGGGCGTGCTGAAGAAGTTCCCGAGCGACGCGCAGTCCGCGACCGTCACCGTGGAGACCCTGGCGCAGATCCTCGACCCCTCCCTGACCGAGAAGGACCTCGGCGCCTCGCTCGCCAAGCTCGCCGACCACGCCAAGGGCGGCGACCACACCACGACGCTGCTGCCCGTCCAGCCGGACGGCACCCTCAGCGAGCAGGCGTCCGTCGACGTCGTGAAGAACGTCCTGGGCGGCTCCGTCACCGCTCCCGAGCAGGGCGCAGCCGTCCGGGTGGGCATCAAGAACGCCACCGGGGGCGCCGCGGCCACCGAGAAGGCCAGGATCTCGCTGGTGAACGCCGGCTACGCGGTCGTCGACGGCGGCAAGGCGGACACCGCCGCCGCATCCCAGGTCACCTACGGTGACGAGGCGCGCAAGGCGGAGGCCGCGGAGATCGCCAAGACGCTGGGCCTGCCGGCCGACGCGGTGAAGCAGGGCAAGGCGCTCCCCAACGCCGACGTCGCCGTGGTCCTCGGCAAGGACTTCCGCACGGGGTGATCCACCGCACCCGCCGACCCGTCGCCCGGCTCTGACCTGGCCCCTTCCGAAGGGGCCAGGTCGGGCCCGCGGGGGCCGGCAACAAAAGGGGGCGGGGGTTGTCAGCGGTCCGTGAGACCCTTGGGTGGTATCCGACCGTCGAAGAAAGCCAGCTTTGTGACCGCTACGGACCGCTCCATCGAGCTCGTCAACGCCGCCGCGCAGGCCGCGGCCGACCGGCTCGCGCACGACATCATCGCGTACGACGTCAGTGACGTGCTGTCCATCACGGACGCCTTCCTCATCGCCTCCGCGCCCAACGACCGCCAGGTCAAGTCGATCGTCGACGAGATCGAGGAGCGGCTGC
Source organism: Streptomyces sp. NPDC017979 (assembly GCF_044328175.1). NCBI lineage: Bacteria > Bacillati > Actinomycetota > Actinomycetes > Kitasatosporales > Streptomycetaceae > Streptomyces > Streptomyces sp. NPDC017979. The sequence continues at coordinate 249,692 of NZ_JBIRGU010000003.1, forward strand.
AGATGGAGCTGGGGGCCAAGCCGGTGCGCCGCGAGGGCGACCGCGACGCCCGGTGGATCCTCCTTGACTACGTCGACATCGTGATCCACGTCCAGCACAGCGAAGAACGCGTCTACTACGCCCTGGAGCGCCTGTGGAAGGACTGCCCCGAGCTGCCGTTGCCCGAGGACGCCGCGAAGACCCGCGGCAAGGGCAAGGAGCACGCGGAGCTGACCGGCGGCTCGGACGGTGAGTTGAGCTGAACGAGGACGCCTACAAGCGCTCCGGCCGCCGCATCGTCATGTGGCGGCACGGTCAGACCGCGTGGAACCTGGAGCGCCGCTTCCAGGGCACCACGGACATCGCGCTCACCGACACCGGCATCGCCCAGGCCCGCCGCGCCGCCCGGCTGCTCGCCTCGCTCAAGCCGGACGCGATCGTCGCCTCCGACCTGAAGCGGGCCGCTGCCACCGCCGCCGAGCTGTCCGACGTGACGGGGCTGCCGGTCCAGCACGACGAAGGTCTGCGCGAGACCTACGCGGGCGTCTGGCAGGGACTGACCCACCAGGAGATCATCGAGCGCCACCACGAGCAGTACGCGGCGTGGAAGCGCGGCGAGCCGGTGCGCAGGGGCGGCGGCGAGCTGGAGACCGAGGTCGCCGACCGTGCCGCGCCCGTCGTCCTGGGGCACGCCGAGAAGCTGCCCGAGGACGGCACCCTGGTCGTCGTCAGCCACGGCGGCACCATCCGCACCACCATCGGCCGCCTGCTCGGCCTGGACTCCCACCACTGGGAGAGCCTCGGCGGCCTCTCCAACTGCTGCTGGTCCGTCCTCGGCGAGGGCGCCCGCGGCTGGCGCCTGCTGGAGCACAACGCCGGCACCCTGCCCGAGCCGGTCCTGGGCGACGACACCTGACCCGGCCCGCTCGCCCGGCCCCGCTCCACCGGATTTCACTTTCCGGCTGGTCGCAGGCTAAAGTTCTTCTTGTTCGCAGCGCCGAGCGTGAAGAACACCAGGGGCTATAGCTCAGTTGGTAGAGCGCCTGCATGGCATGCAGGAGGTCAGGAGTTCAATTCTCCTTAGCTCCACACCCCGAGATCCCGTCCTCATCCGAGGGCGGGATTTCTCGTTGCACCGCCCGTGCCCGGAGCAAAGCGCCCTCGGGGCTGCCTCCGCCCCGAGCACCCGGCCGCGCCCGCCGCTACGCCTCACAGCGCCCCCTGCTCGTCGAGCTTCCGGAGCCCGTCCAACCGCTGCCCGCTCTCCTCGTCGCCCGGGGAGTACACCACCAGCCGGCACTCGGGCATGCCGTTGATCTCCATCGACACCGAGGACATCCGCATCACGCCCACGGCGGGATGGCGGAACGTCTTGATCCGCGGCCCCGGCAGCACGACGTCCCCACTGCGCCACAGCTCCGCGAAGTGGCCGCTGGCCTTCGACAGCTCCTTGACGAACGAGTCCCATGCGGGCTCGCCCACGTGCCGTCCGTACGCCCCGCGGAACTGCGCCACCATCAGCGGAAGCTCCACCTCCGGGTAGAGCACCGGACACTCGTCCCACCCCGCAGCGACGAAGAGCGTCCACAGCACGTTCCCCCGGCCCTTGCCCACGAACAGCTCGCTCTGGAACAGCCGGTCGTAGCTCCGATTGCTCGCCAGGACGTCGTACCGGGGGTTGTAGACCACGCTGGGGCGGGGGTCGAGGGCGTCGAGGATGCCCTGAACCTCGGGCCCCACGCCGGTGGGGTCCTCCCGCACCTTCTGCTCGTACGGCACCTGTGCCAGGTGGTACAGGTGCTGGCGCTCGGACGGGCCCAGCCGCAGCGTGCGCGATATCGCGTCGAGGACCTGGGGCGAAGCATTGATCGGCCGCCCCTGCTCCAACCACGTGTACCAGGTCACGCCGACGCCGGAGAGCTGGGCGACCTCCTCGCGGCGCAGCCCCGGCGTCCGCCGTCGGACGCCGGGCGGCATGCCGACGTCGGCCGGCGTCACCCTGGCCCGACGGCTGCGCAGGAAGGCGGCCAGCTCCGGTCGGCGGCGGCAGGCGCGTCCGCCGACGTGTCGCCCCGCGCCGGCCGTCCCGTCCGCCCTGCCCGTCCCGTCCGCGTCGGTGGTCCCGCCCGTGCCGTCGGCAGTCGTCATCGTCGTCACACCCCCATGGTCGACGCCGCTGCTGCACCGTGCCAGGTGCTGCCAGTACCAGTATCAGCGGGCTCTCAGTACCCGTACCGGAGTGCCGGCAGGCTCCCCGTCATGTCGACCACCTCCTCCCGGCCGCCGAACCCCGGTGACCTCCGTACGCCCAGTAAAGGGCCCGGCACTGACAATCGCCGCGGCGGGCGGCCCGCCCTGCTGCTGGTGGCCCTGTTGGGCACGCAGTTCATGGCGCTGCTGGACACGTTCATCGTCAGCACGGCGCTCCCCACCATGCGCGCCGATCTCGACGCGTCCGGTGCCGGGCTGCAACTCGTCGCCGCCGGCTACACCATCGCGTACGCCGTGTTCCTGGTCACCGGCGCCCGGTTGGGCGCCCTGATCGGGCACCGGCGGGTCTGGATCGGCGGGCTGGCGCTCTTCACCGCGGCCTCCCTCGCTTGCGGACTCGCCGCGGACACCGGCCAATTGATCGGCTTCCGACTGGTCCAGGGAGCGGGGGCGGCCCTGTTGATCCCCCAGGTGCTCAGCCTGATCCAACGCAACTTCACCGGCGAGGCACGCGCGCGCGTGCTCGGTGCGTACTCCGCGGTGCTCGCCCTCGGCGCGGTCTCCGGACTGGTCGTCGGCGGAGTACTGGTCGGCGCCGACCTGTTCGGACTGGCGTGGCGGCCGGCCTTCTTGGTGAACGTCCCGATCGGAGCCGTGCTGTTGCTGCTGGGACTGCGGGTGCTGCCGCACGACCGCGGCGACCGGTCCGCGCGCGGCCTCGACCTGCCGGGCCTCGTCCTGCTCGGCGCCGCCGTCTGCCTGTTGACGGTTCCTCTGGTGCTGGGCCACGAGACGGGCTGGCCCACGTGGACCTGGGTCGGGCTCACGGCGTCCGCCGTCGTCTTCGGCGCCTTCCTCGCGTACGAGTCACGGCTCGCCCGGCGCGGCGGGGCCCCGTTGGTCTCCCCGCGCGTCCTGCGGATCCCGGGCATGGGCCGGGCCGCCTTCGGCATCGCCGTCGCGATGGCCGTGAACGCCGGCTTCGTGTTCGCCGCCGCGCTTCACGTGCAGGACGGACTCGGTTACGGAGCCCTGCACGCCGGACTCCTGTTCGCGCCGACGGCCCTGGCCTTCGGCCTGGCCGGACTGACCTGGCAGCGCTGGCCGGCCCGGCTCCAAGCGGTCCTGGTCCCCGCGGGGTTCGCCCTCGCCGGGCTCTCCACGGCCGTCTGCGGGCTCCTGTGGCGCGAGGGCGGGGACGGCGGCCTCCTGCTGCTCCCCGCGCTCGTCTGCCTCGGAGCGGGCCTGTCGTGCGCCTTCAGCCCCGTGCTCGCCGGCGCGTTGGCGACCGTGCGCCTAGAGGACGCGCCCGACGCCAGCGGGCTGTTGGTGACCGTCACCCAACTGGGACAGGTCCTGGGGGTCTCCGCCTTCGGCACGTTGTTCCTCAGTCAGCGGACGACGACCGGAGCGGCGGGGTCCGCCGACGGCTGGTGGTGGTGTTCGCTCGCGCTGGCCTTCGTGTCGCTCCTGGGCGCCGCGGCCCATCTCGTGCGCGCACGGCGCTGACCTGCCGGCCTTGGTCGTGGCAGAATCGGACGGCCGGAGGGGACACCGGCCGGAACGGGAAGGAGTGCACGATGTCCGCCACCACGGGCCAGGACGGTGACGCCCTGCTCGCCGCGGTGGATGCGCGTGCCCTCCTCAGTTGCCCGTCCTGTGGATCCGCGCATGTCGCCCAGGTCCTCGGCGACAACGGTGGAGTCTCTTACGTGTGCACGTCCTGCGGCCACTGCTGGAGCTGACTGATGGGGGCACACAGGCGTAAATGCGACTGGTGCGGCAGCGGTACGCCCATCGTTCGCGACATGGACCCGATCAACCCCGACTACCAGTACTGGTGCGAGGAATGCGCACGGGCGCTGATCATAAAGGGCGACCCGATCGAGACGTACCGGGAGCTGGAAGGCGAACCGATCTACGGCCGCCTGCTGGATGAACACTGCACGCTGAAGCGCTTCTACTCCTTCGCCACGGCGTAGCCGTGACCGGCGTCGAGCCCGGGGACGGCCCTGCGGGCGGGGCGCCGGAAACGGATTTGGTGAAGCGCCCTGATGAGCGTTAATGTTGTCGACGTCGCCGCGACCCGGAGAACGAAACGAGCCGGGTGACATCTCGCAAGGGGCTATAGCTCAGTTGGTAGAGCGCCTGCATGGCATGCAGGAGGTCAGGAGTTCAATTCTCCTTAGCTCCACAGCATCCGTCTCGAAGAGGGACGGAATCAAAGATCCCGCCAGGACCGATCGGTCCGGCGGGATTCTTCTTTTGCCCCGCTCGGGTTTGCCCCGCCCTTGACTGTTCCGTTAGGGCCCGGTCGTAGCTGCGTACGGGACCTCATCGCAGACCGTGCTGCGGCCCGCTGCCCAGCTCCCTGCGGTGTGTGGCGGGCAGCGCCGGTCGTGGTGCCCGGTCCGGTTCAGGTAGGTCCGTCTGCTCGATCCGCATCGCCAGCGCGGGGCACCGGCGCACGGCACGCTGCGCACGCCCCCGCAACTGCACCGGCACCACTGCGTCCGCCACCGAGGGATATCCGTCGGGATTGATCCGGATCAGCTCCGGCACGACGTCCGCGCACAGGCCGTGGCCCTGGCACAGGGTCCAGTCGATGACGATCCGCTCGCTGCTCTGCGTCAGCTCCGCCGCGTCCCGGTGGTCCGGCAACGGCAGCGGGAGCACGCCCTGCGTCTCCCGCCCGCAGCCGCCGTACAGCACGTGGGCGGCCAGGTCGTCCGTGAACGCGGACAGCGTGGAGGCGAAGAACCGGGCCGAGCCGTCCGGGTGCTTGCACGCCCCCCGCCCCTTGAGCGCCCGGGTCACCTCGCGCAGGGCCTCCAACGCGGTCGGACCACCGCCGTTGATCACGTCCGCCAGCCCACCGGCCGCGGCGGGCAGGCCCAGCCGGCACGGTCCGCATTGGCCGGCCGACTCCGCGGCGAGCCAGTGCGCGACCCGCAGCGCCTCGCCCAGCGGACAGGTGTCAGGACCGATCGGCAAGATCGCGCCCGCACCGAGCGAGCCGCCCACCGAAGCCAGGGACTCGCGGGAGACCACCGCTTCGTGGACGGCTGCCGAGCCGATCCACTCGCCGTGGTAGCCGCCGGTCAGCACCCCCTCGGGCGCGGGCGGGGCGCCGGCGAGCTGCAGTACGTACCGCAGCGGGACGCCCGTGGGCACCTCCACGACCATCGGCCGCGCCACGGCCCCGGAGATCGTCAACAGGACCGTGCCCGGCTCGGCCGCCGTGCCGGTGCGGCTGTAGCGCCGCGCGCCGATCCGGGCGGCGACCGCCAGCTGAGCGAACGTTTCGGCGTTGGAGAGCAGCGTCGGCGCGCCCCCCACGCCGCTCTCGGCGGCCCGCACCCGACGGCCGGGCGGAAGTGCGGGACCGCCGTTGATCGCCCGGACCACCGCGGACGCCTCGCCGGAGACCATGCGCTCCGGGGTCCGCACGACCCGGGCCCGCATCCGTTGTCCGCGGCGGTCCGACAGGCCGCGCTCGGCGAGCGCCGCCCGGGTCGAGATCTCGGTGGGGTCCCGGGTGACCGCGACGACCAGGGTGCGGGCGCCGAGCGCCTCGGCGGCCAGCAGGGCCCCGTCGAGGACCAGGTGCGGCGAACGGTTCAGCAGGACGGTGTCCTTGCGGCAGGCCGGCTCGCCCTCGCTGCCGTTGACCACGACGACGGGCCGCACCCCGCGCCGTATCGCCGACGCGGCCACCGCACGCAGCTTCCGTCCGAAGGGGAAGCCCGCGCCGCCCCGGCCGCGCAGGGAGATCTCCTCGGTCAGCCGCGCCAGCAGCTCGCCGGCGATCGGTTCGAGCGGGCCGTGCACCTTCAGGTGCAGACCGAGGTCCAACCGTTCGACGAGGTCGAAGCCCTGGGTGAGCTGGGGGAGGCCGACGACGCGGACCTCCGGGACGTCGGGGAGGGGGGCGTTCACGGTCGGTCTCCAACGGGCGCGCCCCAGGGCTCGCCGGCCCACGGAGGGTGGGGCCAGGGCTGCGCGCCGGCGGCGTCGGTGTCGTACGGGGAGGGTGGTGCGGTCGGCACGTCCGGGGCCTGGTCGGCGTACGGGGCTGGGGTGTCGTGGTCGTACGGAATGGGCTGCCGGGGCGGCACCGGGGGGTGGCCCGGCACGTACGGGGGCGCCGTTCCACCGCTCCCGCGCGCGCGGGTGACGGCCCTATAGGCGGCGGACATCCCGGTGCCGGTGAGGGAACCGGCTCCGAGGTCCCTGCCGTGTTCCGCGGGCTCGGCGGTCGGGGGCGGTGCCTCGTACAACTGCGGGAACGGTGGCGCGAGCCGCTGCCCGTGCCCGTGCCCGTCCAGCGCTGAGTGCCCGGGCCGTGCGTCGGGGCGCCACGCCGCCGTCCGTACGTCCTGTGATGCGGCCGGAGCGGTGCGGTGTCGATCGGCACCCGCCTTAGGTGCCGGCGGCGCTTCTTTTGTTCGGCCTTCCCGATCGCCGTCCGTCAGCACGGCGATCCCGGCGGCCAGTCGACGCTGTACGGGGCGCGGCAGCAGCCGCAGGGAGAGGGCGCCCGCGACGGCGAGCAGCGCCGTGCCGTACGCCGCCACCACCCAGGTCGGCGCCGGGCGCCCGGCGAACAGCCCGTGCACCAGCGCGAAGCACCAGGCGGGGTAGGCCAGCACGTGCAGGGACCGCCAGCGTCCCGCGGCCCGGACGTTGCCGGCGAGGGTGCTGCGGAGCGCCCCGGTGGCGCCCGCGGCCACCACGAGGACCCCGGCCAGCGCGCCGAAGCCGATCAGGCCCTCCGTGCTGGTCACCCCGAGCCCGAAGGGGACCAGCGCGCCGAACAGCGACACGTGCCCGAGCGACACCTTCACGGCGGCGTGCAGCAGCAGGAAGCCGAGCGCCCCCGCCGCGGTCGCCCGGTGCACGGCCTGGGCGACGAGGCGGTGGCGCGGGGAGAGCAGCAGCCGTTCGGTGGCGAGCAGCCCCCAGGCGATGGACGCGGTCAGCGCCACCAGGGAGAGCACACCGGTGGTGGAGTCCAGCGCGGTGCGGACCTCGTCGCCGCTGCCGACGGCGAGCAGCGGAAGGCATGCGGTCGCGGCCAGCAGCAGCCCGCCCCGCACCGCGCGACTGGGCCCTGCACGAGGCACCGGCGACGAACGTCTCTTGCGGTGGGGCTTCATGGGCGGCTCCGAGGGTGCGGGAAGTGCGGTCCCGGTGGTCGCATGCTAGGTCGACGCACACCGAGCGGATCGGGGTTTGCCGGTATCGGGAAGTTGGATGCGTCGTTGGTCATGTCGATTCCGTCGTTGGGCATGCCTTTGGACGGGCATGCCCTTGGATACGGTGGCGGCATCCGCTCGTCTCGATCCCCCGCGCGTCGGCCCCATCACCGGTTTCCTCGACGGGTTTCGTGCGGCACTGCGCGCCCCGTACCCGCGCGCGTCCGCGGGGCCCACTGCGGTACCCTGGCGCCATGCGTGCCGTACGCCTTCTGCTTAGCGAGCCGCGCTGATCAGTCCCGACGGATGAAGAATCCGGTCGGAATCGGCGCGGCGTCCCCTCCTGTGCGAGGGGTCCTTTTGTTTGTGGGCCACTCGACGGTGGGCCACGAGCCCTTCCCGACCGCAAGCAGAGACGATCGATGGAGCTTTGAGGACCATGAGCGAGACGAATTCCGCCGCTGCCGCATCTGCTGCGCAGGTGGCCGCGCCGCACCGGTACACGGCAGCCATGGCCGCCGACATCGAGGCGCGCTGGCAGGACGTCTGGGAGGCGGAAGGCACCTACGAGACGCCGAACCCCAGTGGTGACCTGGCCGGCGACGCGGAGGTGGTGGCCCGGCCGCGCAAGTTCATCATGGACATGTTCCCGTACCCGTCCGGCGCGGGGCTGCACGTCGGGCACCCGCTGGGCTACATCGCCACCGACGCGTACGCCCGCTACCAGCGCATGACGGGCCACAACGTCCTGCACACCCTGGGCTTCGACGCCTTCGGCCTGCCCGCCGAGCAGCACGCCATCGCCACCGGCACGCACCCCCGGGTCTCCACCGAAGCCGCCATGGAGAACATGAAGCGGCAGCTGCGCCGGCTGGGCCTGGGGCACGACCAGCGCCGTTCGATCGCTACGATCGACCCCTCGTACTACCGCTGGACCCAGTGGATCTTCCTGCAGATCTTCAACTCCTGGTACGACGAGGAGGCGGGCCGGGCGCGGCCGATCGCCGAGCTCGTCGCCCAGTTCGAGGCGGGGCGCGCGGTGCCCGGCACGTCGCGCGCGTGGGGCGAGCTGAGCGCCGCGGAGCGCGCGGAGGTCCTGGGCGGGTTCCGGCTGGCGTACGCCTCGGACTCCCCGGTCAACTGGTGCCCCGGCCTGGGCACCGTGCTGGCCAACGAGGAGGTCACCGCCGACGGCCGCTCCGAGCGCGGCAACTTCCCCGTCTTCAAGGCCAACCTGCGCCAGTGGAACATGCGGATCACCGCCTACGCGGACCGGCTGCTGGACGACCTGGACGCGCTGGACTGGCCGGACGCCATCAAGCTGCAGCAGCGCAATTGGATCGGCCGGTCCGAGGGCGCCCGGCTGGACTTCGCGGTCGACGGCCACGAGGACGCGGCCGTCACGGTCTTCACGACCCGCCCCGACACCCTGTTCGGCGCCACCTACATGGTCCTGGCGCCCGAGCACGACCTGATCGACGCCATCCTGCCCGCCGAGTGGCCGCAGGGCGTCAAGGAAGCCTGGACGGGCGGCGCCGCGACCCCGGCCGACGCCGTGGCCGCGTACCGCAAGCAGGCGCAGAACAAGAGCGACGTCGAGCGGCAGACCGAGCACAAGGACAAGACCGGCGTCTTCACGGGCGCGTACGCGGTCAACCCGGTGTCGGGCACCCGCGTCCCCGTCTTCGTCGCCGACTACGTCCTGATGGGCTACGGCACCGGCGCGATCATGGCCGTGCCCGGGCAGGACGAGCGGGACTGGGAGTTCGCCGAGGCGTTCGAGCTGCCGATCATCCGGACCGTACGGCCGCCGGAGGGTTGGGAGGGCGAGGCGTACACCGGCCAGGGGCCCGCCATCAACTCCGCCAACGACCGGATCTCCCTGGACGGCCTGGAGGTCGCCGAGGCCAAGGCCAAGATGATCGGCTGGCTGCGCGAGGAGGGCATCGGCGAGGGCACGGTCACCTACCGGCTGCGCGACTGGCTGTTCAGCCGACAGCGCTACTGGGGCGAGCCGTTCCCCATCGTCTACGACGAGGACGGCGTCGCGCACCCGCTGCCCGAGTCGATGCTGCCGCTGGAACTGCCCGAGGTGGACGACTACTCGCCGCGCACCTTCGACCCGGACGACGCGGACACCGAGCCGGAGACCCCGCTGTCGCGCAACGAGGACTGGGTGAACGTCACCCTGGACCTGGGCGACGGCCCCCGCCGGTACCGCCGCGAGACCAACACCATGCCCAACTGGGCGGGTTCGTGCTGGTACGAGCTGCGCTACCTGGACCCGGACAACGACCGCGAACTGGTCGCGCCGGACGTCGAGCGGTACTGGATGGGGCCGACCGAGGAGAAGCCCCACGGCGGCGTCGACCTGTACGTGGGCGGCCAGGAGCACGCCGTACTGCACCTGCTGTACGCGCGGTTCTGGTCCAAGGTGCTGTTCGACCTGGGCCACGTCTCGTCCGCGGAGCCGTTCCACCGGCTGTTCAACCAGGGCATGATCCAGGCGTACGTCTACCGGGACGCCCGCGGGTTCCCGGTGCCGGCCGTTGAGGTGGAGGAGCGGGACGGCGGCTTCTTCTACCAGGGCGAGCGCGTCAAGCGCGAGCTGGGCAAGATGGGCAAGTCCCTGAAGAACGCGGTCACTCCGGACGAGATCTGCGCCGAGTACGGAGCGGACACGCTGCGCCTGTACGAGATGGCGATGGGTCCGCTGGACGTCTCGCGACCGTGGGACACCCGTGCCGTCGTCGGTCAGTACCGGCTGCTGCAGCGGCTGTGGCGCAACGTCGTCGACGAGGCGACCGGCGAGGTGACGGTCGCGGACGCCGGTACGGCCGACGAGGCGACGCTGCGGGCGCTGCACAAGGCCATCGACGGCGTCGGGCAGGACATGGCGGGGCTGCGCTTCAACACCGCCATCGCCAAGATCACCGAGCTGAACAACCACCTGACCAAGACGGGTCGGGCCGTGCCGCGGGACGTGGTGGAGCGGCTGGTGCTGCTGGTCGCGCCGCTGGCACCGCACGTCGCCGAGGAGCTGTGGCGGCGGCTGGGCCACACCGATTCGGTGGTGCACCGGCCCTTCCCGGCGGCCGATCCGGCGTACGTCGTGGACGAGGCCGTGACCTGCGTGGTCCAGATCAAGGGCAAGGTCAAGGCGCGTCTGGAGGTGCCGCCTTCGATCTCGGAGGCGGAGCTGGAGGCGTTGGCGCTGGCGGACCCGGCAGTGGTGGCGGCGCTGGACGGCGCCGGCATCCGGAAGGTGATCGTCCGGGCGCCGAAGCTGGTCAACATCGTCCCTGCGTAACACCGCCGTCGCGGAGCGCGTCCCGGGTGGCACCGTTTTGGGCGGTGCCACCCCTGGGGGCGTCCTCAGGGGGTGTCTCCGCTCCGGGTTGCTTCTCCGGGGCCAATCAGGGGTCTTCCTAAGGGCAGGCTGAGGGTTCTGCTGGAACCCGCGGCCTGCCCGTTCCGTTTACCGTTGGAAGAACCACAACCGATGTCGAAGGGCCGCCCATGGAAGCCGTGATCTTGATTCTGGCGCTGCTCTTCTTCGCCTTTATTGGTTTGGGTGCTTTTGTCACCGTCAAGGCCGTGGGCGCGGCGAAGCGCGGCGTGGAGCGCACCGTCACGCAGGCGCGGCGCACGGTGGAGGAGACCACCCTGCGGGCCAAGAGCCTCGGCCAGGTCGGGGTCGCTGGGGAGCTGGCCCAGCTCCGGCTGTCGCTGCGGACCTCGATGCGGGCCACTCAGGACGCGCTCCGGGCCGGCGTGGCGGAGGACTCGGGGCTGGCGGAGTCGCTTGCCCTCTTCGAGCGGCTCAGTGTGCACGGACACGAGTTGGACGACGAGCTGAAGCGCCTGGAGCGGGAGCCCGACCGGAGCACGGTGGCCGCGCGGCTGCCGGAGTTGCGGGAGCGGACGGAGCGGATCGTGCACTCGGCGGAGTCGCTGCGGTGGGCCGCGCGTGACCGCGCGCAGAAGTTCGCCGACGACGATCTGGACGTGCTGAGCTCGCAGATCGACATGGAGGCGGGTGCGCTGCGGCACTGGACGGAGAGCCCGGCACCGGGCTCGTCCCCGGGGCGCTCTTGGTCGGAGGACGGCGCCGGCCAGTCGGCGCCGCCGGCTGCTGGCGCGGGGGCCGCTGCTCAGACAGGGTCTGGTGCTGGTGCTGGTGCTGGTGCTGGTGCTGGTGGCGCGGAGCGGGAGGCCGAGCCCGAGCCGCCGGCGATCACTGCGCGGGATCCGCGTCAGGAGCACTATCCCTGGCAGAAGGCGCCCCGTCCCGAGGCCACCAACTGACGTCGAGGGCCGCGGTGCTGCGACCGTGGTGCGCCGTGGTGCGCGACGGGTGTCGAGGGCCCCGAGGGGTCGGACTGCCGTCCCGCGTCCCTGACCGGTAACCTCCCGGTCATGTCCCCCCATGTCGCGATCGTCACCGATTCAACGGCCTACCTGCCTCCGCCGGCCGTGGAGCACCACGGCATCGTGACGGTGCCGTTGACCGTGGTCCTGGGCGATCAGGCGTTGGAGGAGGGAACGGAGATCTCGGCGCGCTCGCTCGCCGCCGCCCTCCAGAAGCGGTGTCCGGTGACCACGTCCCGGCCGAGCCCGGAAGTCTTCGCCGAGACGTACCGCAGGTGCGCGGCGGAGGGGGCGAGCGGCATCGTCTCCCTCCATCTGTCCGCCGAGCTCTCGGGCACGTACGACGCGGCCGTGCTCGCCGCCAAGGACGCTCCGGTGCCGGTGCGGGTGGTCGACACGGGCATGGTGGCGATGGCCCTCGGGTTCTGCGCGCTGGCCGCGGCGGAGACCGCGGAGAGCGGCGGCACGCTCGACGAGGCGGTGGCCGCGGCGGAGAAGCGGGCCGCCGGCACTGCCGCGTACTTCTACGTCGACACCTTGGACTTCCTGCGGCGCGGCGGTCGGATCGGGGCCGCGCAGGCGCTGCTGGGCTCGGCGCTCGCGGTGAAGCCGCTCCTCCAACTCGACGGCGGTCGGATCGAGATGTTGGAGAAGGTGCGGACGGCGTCGAAGGCGATCGCCCGGCTGGAAGAGCTGGCCGTCGACTGCGCGGGCGCGGGCGGCGTGGACATCGCAGTGCACCACCTGGCCGCCCCGGAGCGGGCCGCCGCGCTGGCCGAGCGGCTGCGCGAGCGGGTGCCGGGGCTGGCGGAGCTGCACGTCAGCGAGGTGGGCGCGGTGATCGGGGCGCACACGGGGCCCGGCCTGTTGGGCGCGGTGGTCTCACCGCACTGAGCTGCCCTGGGGCGGGCGCGGTCGGGTTGCGCACGGAGCGGGACGAGCCTGGCGGCGACGCGGGCAACTGCGTTCCGGCGAGCCCTGATTCAGGTGTGTCGCGCATCTCGTCCGGTCCGTGTCCCGTCCAGGTCGCCTCCTTCCATCTGCCGAGCTCGTGGAGATCAACGGGGCGCCGGGCACCGTGTTCAGCGCGCCGGGGCGCGTGATCGCCACCGTCACCTTCGACTTCGACGCCGACGGTCGCATCACCGTCATCCACAACGTGGCCAACCCGGACAAACTCCAGGCCGTCGCCGACGGCACCGCATACGACATCGGAACGCAGTGGGCGTCGTCACCGCACGCTGCTGCCGGGTGCGACGATCTTGCCCGGCCTCGCTCCGGCGGCAGCCCACCGGGCCCGGGGCTCGGGGCTCGGGGCCGACAGCGGCTTGGTGTCGGCTGTCGTTCCGACGGTCCGATCCTCGATGCACGAGCCGATGACGGTCCCCGTACGGGTGACGGAGTTATCCACAACACGGCAGTTGTCCACGGAATTTGGGTGAGTTCAGCAGGATTTTCCGAAGGTGCCTACCGTCGTACGCATGGCTCTTCGAACACGCTCTGTAACGAGTGGGCCGGGTCGCGGCCCGATGTCCGACGGTCGCGCTCGTCCACGACGCCGACCGGTCACGGTCCCTGCCCGGGCCCCTGCGCAGGGCCCCGCTTCCGGCGCCGGCGCCAGTGCGGGTGCGGGCGCGGGTACGGGCGCGGGCGTGGATACGGGCGGGGGCTCGGGTACGAGTTCGGCCACGGTCCGTGTCGTCGGTTCGGGTTCGTTGGGCGCCGGCCAGGGGCCGGGGCGGGGCAGCCGAGCGGTCCACCCGTTGCGGTTACGTGCCGGGCGCCATGCGTCAGGTCCCGCCGCTGTCGGGCCCGCCCGCGCGAGGGCGGACGCATTTCTGCTCGCTGCCCAGGCCCCTGGTGGCTCGGCGCGCACCGGGTTGCCGGCTGACGGGCCGGTTGCCGACGCGGGCTCCGGTCTTCGCCCGGGGGTCCGGCCTGCGGTCGAGCCGGGCGTGCGGGGCGATGGGCTGCGCCGCGCCGGGCTCGCGCTGCGGGACCGGCTGCCGGTCTGGTTGCAGCTCAGATGTGGGCTTGAGCCGAGGTCCCTCGCTGCGCTGACCGTTGTGCTGGTGGTGGCCGCGGCGTTCGCGGCGTACCACTTCTGGCTGGGCCGGCCCGAGACTGTCAGCGCTCCCGAACTGGTTCGGCAGGGGGCGCCGTTGGTGAGGCCGCCCGAGTCGTCCTCGTCCGAACTGCCCGTGTCCGACTCGTCTTCGTCTGAACTGCCCGTGCCCGGGGCGACGTCGCCGACCGGAGCGGGGCCGGACGGTCGGATCGTGGTGGACGTGAGCGGCAAGGTGCGGCAGCCGGGGGTGCTCAAGCTGCCCGCGGGCTCCCGGGTCGCCGACGCCCTCATGGCCGCGGGAGGTCCCAAGGAAGGAGCCGACCTGACCGGGCTCAACCGCGCACGGGTGCTGATGGACGGGGAACAGGTCCTGGTCGGCGTGCCGCTGCCGCCGGGCGCGGCACCACCCGGCGGGCCGCACGGTGATCCTGCCGGAGCTGCGGCGGGATCCGGCTCGGGAGCGCGACCGCCCGGCCCGGTGAGCCTGAGCACCGCGACCGTGCAGCAACTCGACACCTTGCCCGGCGTCGGCCCGGTGCTCGCGCAGCACATCGTCGACTACCGCACGGAGCACGGCGGTTTCAGGTCCGTCGACGAACTGCGCGAGGTCGACGGAATCGGCGCCCGACGCTTCGCCGACCTCAAGCCCCTCGTACGGCCATGAGGCGCCCAGCGGTCCACGCCACCTCCGGTCACCGGCTGGGCGCGTCCCACCCCCGTCGGGAGGGCCCGGTCGATCTGCGCCTGGTGCTGCCGGCGGTGGCCGCGTGGGGAGCCGCGGGGCTGGCCGTCGGGGCGCCCGAGCGGTGGATCGTGCCGTGTGCGGCGCTCTGCCTCGCGGCGGCGGCCGTAGTGCTCGTGCCGATGGCCGCCCGATGGCTACGGGCACGGGGCAGCGGAGCTCGGGCCGGCCGGGTGCTCGTCAGCCCGCGGCGTCGCCCCGAGCCGGACCGCACCGAGACGTTCCAACGGCCCGCACCCGAAGCGCGAGATCCCCGGGCCCAACAGCCGCCCTGGCGGCGGCGGTCGGGGGCGGGTGCCACCGGCCGGTGGCACGGGCAGCATGCGACCGCGCTCGCAGCCGTCCTGCTGTGCGCGGGCGCGGGCATCGCCGCCGCCGGGTTGCACGGCGCGGACCCGCACCGCGGACCGCTGCCTGGGCTCGCGGAGCGATACGCCCACGCCACCGTGGAGCTGTCTGTCACTGCGGACCCGAGGCCCACCCGTCCGCGCGGGAGCGGCGCCGGCGGCGGGGTGCCTGACCGCCCGCTGGCCATCGAAGCCGATGCGCTACGGGTCGTTGGTGCCGGTGGGGCGACCGAAGCCGTCCGTACCCCCGTGCTGCTCCTGGTACGGCCCCAAGGGGCACCCGAGGCCCTCGCGCGCTGGCGGGAACTGCTGCCGTCGACCCGGCTGAAGCTCGCCGCGAGACTCGCTCCGCCGATGGACGACGAGACCCGGTTCGCGGCAGTGATCGCGATCGGTGCGGACCGGCCGCCCGACGTCGTCGGCGCCCCGTCCGCCGTGCAGCGCACCGCTGGCGGGCTGCGCGCCGGGTTGCGGGCGGCCACCGAAGGACTGCCCGAGGACGCCCGTGCGTTGGTCCCCGGGCTCACCGTCGGCGACACCTCACGGATCGCGCCCGAACTGCGTGCGGCCTTCGAAGCGACCGACCTCACGCATCTGCTGGCCGTCTCGGGGAGCAACCTCACCATCGTGTTGATGCTCTTGATCGGACCACCGAGCAGGGCGGGCCGCGCGGAGCGGGGCGGCCTCGCCCCTCGGCTGGGGATCCCGCTCCGTCAGACGGCGCTCGTCGGCGGGGGACTGACATTGGCGTTCGTCGTGGTGTGCCGGCCCGAGCCGAGCGTGCTGCGGGCCGCGGTCTGCGGCGCCATCACCCTGCTCGCCATCGGCACGGGTCGCCGACGTTCGCTCCTGCCCGCCCTCGCGGCTGCCGTGCTGCTGTTGGTGCTCTACGACCCCGGGTTGGCCCGGAACTACGGCTTCGCGCTCTCCGTTCTTGCGACCGGCGCGCTGCTGGTCGTCGCCCCGGGGTGGAGCGCGGCCCTGGTGCGCAAGGGGGTGCCGCCGAGGCTCGCCGAGGTGCTGGCTGCGGCCGGGGCGGCCCAGGCCGTGTGCGCTCCCGTGGTCGTGATCTTCGCCGCGAAGGTCAGTCTGATGGCCGTCCCCTGCAATCTGGCCGCCGAGTTCGCGGTCGCCCCGGTCACCGTCCTCGGCTTCGCCGCGCTCGCTGCTGCCACGGTGTCGATGCCCGTGGCCGAAGTGCTGGCCGCGGGCGCCGGGTGGCCCGCCGAGTGGATCGCGGACGTCGCCCGCACCGGCGCCGGACTGCCCGGGGCGCAGGTGGACTGGCCGGGCGGCTGGCGCGGAGGGCTGTTGCTGGCCGCTGCCACGGGCATCGCCGTCCTGCTGATGCGCCGCCTGCCCCGTCGGCCCTGGGTGGCCGCGGCCGGCGCGCTGCTGCTCCTGTGCGCCCTGGTCCGCCCCGCTCCGTTGACCCGCGTCCTCACGGGCTGGCCGCCGCCCGACTGGTCGTTCGCGATGTGCGACGTGGGGCAGGGGGACGCGGGAGTGCTGGCGGCCGGCGCGGGGTCCGCCGTGGTGGTGGACGTCGGCCCCGATCCCGAGACAGTCGACCGCTGCCTGCGTGAACTCGGCGTCACCAGTGTTCCCCTGGTCGTGCTGACGCACTTCCACGCCGACCACGTGCGGGGGCTGCCCGGGGTGTTCCGGGGCCGGGCGGTCGGCGCCGTGCAGACCACCCACCTCGACGAACCGCGCGAGCAGAGCGCCTTCGTGCGCCGCGCGGCGCAGCAGGCCGGTGTGCCGCTGCTGCCCGCGGCGCAAGGGGAGCGGCGCACCGTCGGACGGCTGAGCTGGCAGGTCCTCTGGCCCGCCGCGCCCACCACGGCCGCGGGGGCGCCCGATGGTCCCAACGACGCGAGCGTCACCCTCCTCGTCCGTGTCGCCGCCGGCCCCACCCTGCTGTTGCTCGGCGACCTCGAACCACCCGCCCAGCGCGGCCTGTTGCTGGCCCATCCCGCCCTGCCCCGGGTGGACGTCGTCAAGGTCGCCCACCACGGCTCCGCCCATCAGGACCCCGGCCTGTTGCGCGCGTTGCGCCCTTCGCTCGCGCTGATCTCCGTCGGTCGGGACAACGGCTACGGCCATCCCGCGCCCCGTACGGTCCGTGCGCTGCGGGCCGGGGGAGCGGTCGTGCTGCGCACCGACGAGCACGGCCCGATCGCGGTGACGGGCGAGGGCCAGGGGCTGCGCGCGACCCTGCGCGGCTCGCGCAGACCGGGGCCGCGCGGCCGCTGTCGGGGCGGGCCACGGGCCCTCCGCCGCCGGACGGAGACGCCGCTGGGTCGCTGGTCCCCGTCGGCTCGGACCTTGGGACCAGGTCGGGCGGCAGACGGTGCGGCGCGAGGCGGGCCGGGGTCACACTGTCCCCATGGACGCTTATCTCGCTCGACTGGGGATGGACCGCCCGCGGCACGCGGACGCCGCGCACTTGAACGAGCTCCAGCTCCGCCACCTACGGACCGTGCCGTTCGAGAACCTCTCGGTGCACCTCGGCGAGGAGATCCTGCTGGAGGAGAAGCTGCTGCTCGACAAGATCGTGGGGGCGGGGCGCGGCGGTTTCTGCTACGAACTCAACGGCGCCTTCGCCGCGTTGCTGAAGGACCTCGGGTACGCCGTCACCCACTTCCAAGCGCGGGTCTTCGACGGGGACGGACGGCTGGGCATCCCCTACGACCACCTCGTGCTGCTGGTGGAGACGGAGGACGCCGCCGGGCGCTGGCTGGTGGACGTCGGCTTCGGGGACCACACTCACTACCCGCTCGCGTTCGACCTGCGCGAGGAGCAACAGGACCCGGCCGGGGCGTTCCGGCTGGTCGAGACGGGGGAGCACGGGGACCTCGACCTGTACCGGGACGGAAAGCCGCAGTTCCGCATCGAGACCCGGCCGCGCGTGCTGGCGGACTTCGCGGCGGGCGCCTGGTGGCACAGCACGTCGCCCCGGTCCCACTTCACCCAGTCGTTGGTCTGCTCCCGGTTGACCGAGGACGGGCGGATCACTCTCAGTGGTCACACCCTGGTCACCACCGTGCACGGCGAGCGGCACAAGGAAGAGCTGTCCGACGACGCCGCGGTCCTCGCGGCGTACCGCGACGTCTTCGGGATCGTGCTGGACCGGCTGCCCGTCGATCCGCGCGATCCGCACCGCCCGCGCGACTCGCGGAGCTGACCCGCGGCGCCGTTCGCAGCGCCGTGGCGGGGGCGTCAGCGGGGTGCTTCGAGCCAGCCCTCGTACTCGGCGGCGAAGTCGTCGAGGGCCGCGGGGTCGAGGCGGGCCGCGGGGTCCTCCACCACGACCAGCCACTGGGCGTCCTCGGCGTCGTCCTCACCCGCGAGGGCGTCCCGTACGAGCTGGGGCTCGTCGGCCACTCCGAAGCGGTCGGCCAGTTCCTGCGCCACCTCCTCGGCGGCGTCGCGGTCCGGCAGCACCAGCACGTGTCGTCCATCGTTCACCCGCTCATTGTCCGTCAGCGGCTCCCGCTCCGGCGCCGCCCCCGGCACCGGCCGGCTCGGCCCCGCCCCGGGCGGACCGCCCTGTCACCGGCTCCCGCCCTGCCCCGCGCCCGGTTCCCCGGGGCGCCACTGCCCCGCCTCCGTACCGTCACCCGGGCCGGCGTTGTCGGTGCACCGTGGGATGCTGGAGCGCGATGGCCACCAGGAAGAACTCGACAGACGACCCGCTCGCTCCGGTCACCCTCGCGGTGGGGCAGGAGGACCTGCTCCTCGACCGTGCGGTGCAGCAGGTGGTGGCGGCGGCGCGGGCCGCCGACGCCGACACCGACGTGCGCGACCTCACCGCCGACCAGCTCCAGCCAGGCACCCTGGCAGAGTTGACGAGCCCGTCGCTCTTCGCCGAGCGCAAGGTCGTGATCGTGCGGAACGCGCAGGACCTCTCCGCCGACACGATCAAGGACGTCAAGGGCTATCTCGGCGCGCCCGTCGAGGAGATCACCTTGGTCCTGCTGCACCCCGGCGGTGCCAAGGGCAAGGGGCTGCTGGACGCGGCCCGCAAGGCGGGCGCGCGGGAGGTCGCCTGCCCCAAGACGACGAAGCCGGCGGAGCGGCTGACGTTCGTGCGGTCCGAGTTCCGCGCGCTCGGGCGGTCCGCCACGCCCGAGGCGTGCCAGTCCCTCGTCGACGCCATCGGCAGCGATCTGCGGGAGCTGGCGAGCGCCGTCTCCCAACTCGTGGCGGACGTCGAGGGCACGATCGACGAGGCCGTCGTCGGGCGCTACTACACGGGCCGCGCCGAGGCGTCCAGCTTCACGGTCGCCGACCGCGCCGTGGAGGGCAGGGCGGCCGAAGCACTGGAGGCACTGCGCTGGTCGCTGTCGACGGGCGTGGCCCCCGTGCTGATCACCAGCGCGCTGGCGCAGGGCGTACGGGCCATCGGCAAGCTCTCCTCCGCCCGCGGCGGACGCCCCGCCGACCTGGCGCGGGAGCTCGGGATGCCGCCCTGGAAGATCGACCGGGTGCGCCAGCAGATGCGGGGCTGGACGCCGGACGGCGTGGCCGTGGCGCTGCGCGCCGTGGCGGAGGCGGACGCGGGCGTGAAGGGCGGCGGCGACGACCCGGAGTACGCCCTGGAGAAGGCCGTCGTCGCCATCGCCCGCGCAGCCCGCTCCGGCCGCGGCACCCGCGCCTAGACCTACGAGCGAGCCCATGCCGAAGGCCCCGAGCGGGGAGCTCGGGGCCTTCGGCTACTGCTGGGTGGGCCCGCACCTGCGTGGCGAACGCAGGACCAAGTGCGGGTCCGAAACGTCGACGGGGAGCGGATGAGAGAGGGCCCGCTCGGATCCACCGACGATCAAGTCTTCCGGTCGCCGTCCGCGCGGGACGTCACCGGAGGTGGTGCCTGGGTGATCAGCCCTGCAGGGTGGCAGCCTTCGACGCCAGCGCCGACTTCTTGTTGGCGGCGGCGTTCTTGTGGATGACGCCCTTCGAGACGGCCTTGTCGAGCTTGCGGCACGCCTCACGCGTGGCCGCGGTGGCCTTCTCGACGTCGCCGGCGGCGACGGCCTCGCGGGCCTTGCGGATCGCGGTCTTGAGCGAGGACTTGACGGCCTTGTTGCGCAGGCGCGCCTTCTCGTTCGTCTTGTTCCGCTTGATCTGGGACTTGATGTTCGCCACGAAAGAGCCTTTTCAGGTTCGATGATCTTTGATGAGCGCGTCCCCTGCGCCGGGCGGTACGAACGGCCCCCGCAGGTGACCTTGGGGAGCGCCCGCCCGTCGGGCACGAGACACAGCTGACCACGTTACCAGCCGGCCTCCGAGCGGCCCAAACCGGGCGCAGTCCCGTTCGCGTGGGACGATAGAGGCTACGTATCGATCCGCCATCGCCCGAGACGAGACGCCCGGCGCCGCCGGGAGCGTCTCAAGAATCAGGACCCTGCGTGCCCGCGACTCCTCCCAACGTGCCCGAGCCGAGCCGTACCGACCCGGCGCTGATCCGCAACTTCTGCATCATCGCGCACATCGACCACGGCAAGTCGACGCTCGCCGACCGGATGCTCCAGCTGACCGGGGTGGTCGAGCAGCGGCAGATGCGCGCCCAGTACCTCGACCGGATGGACATCGAGCGCGAACGCGGCATCACGATCAAGTCCCAGGCCGTCCGTCTGCCGTGGGCGCCCACCGAGGGCGAGGGCCAGGGCCGGACGCACATCCTGAACATGATCGACACCCCGGGCCACGTGGACTTCACCTACGAGGTCTCCCGCTCCCTCGCCGCCTGCGAGGGCACGGTCCTGCTGGTGGACGCGGCCCAGGGCATCGAGGCGCAGACCCTCGCCAACCTCTACCTGGCGATGGAGAACGACCTCGCGATCGTTCCCGTCCTCAACAAGATCGACCTGCCGGCCGCCCAGCCGGAGAAGTTCGCCGAGGAGCTGGCGAACCTGGTCGGCTGCGAACCGGACGACGTGCTGAAGGTCTCGGCCAAGACCGGTCTGGGCGTCGAGGCGCTGCTGGACCGCGTGGTCCGCGAGGTGCCCGCGCCGGTCGGCGTCGCCGACGCCCCCGCCCGCGCGATGATCTTCGACTCGGTCTACGACTCCTACCGCGGCGTCGTGACCTACGTCCGGGTCGTCGACGGCCAGCTCGGCAAGCGCGAGCGCATCCGGATGATGTCCACCGGCGCCACCCACGAGCTGCTGGAGATCGGCACCAACTCGCCCGAGATGCTGCCGGCCGACGGCCTCGGCGTCGGCGAGGTGGGCTATCTGATCACCGGGGTGAAGGACGTCCGCCAGTCCAAGGTCGGCGACACCATCACCCAGCAGCACAAGGGTGCCGAAGAGGCCCTCGGCGGCTACAAGGACCCCAAGCCGATGGTGTTCTCCGGCCTCTACCCGCTGGACGGCTCGGACTACCCCGAGCTGCGCGACGCCCTCGACAAGCTCCAGCTCAACGACGCCGCCCTGGTCTACGAGCCGGAGACCTCCGCCGCCCTCGGCTTCGGCTTCCGCGTCGGCTTCCTCGGCCTGTTGCACCTGGACGTGATCCGCGAGCGACTGGAGCGCGAGTTCGGGCTCGACCTGATCGCCACCGCGCCGAACGTGGTCTACCGCGTCCTGATGGAGGACGGCGCCGAGCACACCGTCACGAACCCGAGCGAGTTCCCCGAGGGCAAGATCGACGAGGTCTACGAGCCCGTCGTGCGGGCCACGATCCTCGCCCCCAGCGAGTTCATCGGCTCGATCATGGAGCTCTGCCAGAGCCGTCGCGGCACGCTGCTCGGCATGGACTACCTGTCCGAGGACCGGGTGGAGATCCGCTACACCCTCCCGCTCGCGGAGATCGTCTTCGACTTCTTCGACCAGCTGAAGTCCAAGACCCGCGGCTACGCCTCGCTGGACTACGAGCCCACCGGCGAGCAGTCGGCCCAGCTCGTGAAGGTCGACATCCTGCTGCACGGCGACAAGGTCGACGCGTTCTCCGCCATCACGCACCGGGACCAGGCGTACGCGTACGGCGTGCGGCTGGTCGCCAAGCTGAGGGAGCTGATCCCGCGGCAGGCGTTCGAGGTGCCCATCCAGGCCGCCATCGGCTCCCGCGTCATCGCCCGCGAGACCATCCGCGCCATCCGCAAGGACGTCCTCGCCAAGTGCTACGGCGGTGACATCTCCCGGAAGCGGAAGCTGCTGGAGAAGCAGAAGGAGGGCAAGAAGCGGATGAAGATGGTCGGCAGCGTGGAGGTGCCGCAGGAGGCGTTCATCGCGGTCCTCTCCAGTGACGACAGCGGCGGCAAGGCCAAGAAGTAGCCGCCGTGACGGGTCGCGGGGACGGCGTCTGCCACCCCCGCGACCCGCGCCCCACCCACCCCACCAGCACCCCGGCGCTCCGGACCCGCATCCGGCGTCGCCGAGAAGCGGTCGGCTCCGTCCCCTTACGCAGCGGCCACGGCGCGTTCTAATGTGAGCGCGGCTCGATAGTTACTCGCCAGTTAGATACAGCCGTCGTGCGTTAAACACAGCCCGTAGTGCACGGTCGTGCAGTGCTCGTGCAGCGCTGCCGGTGCCGAGCTGCCGCCCGCCCGGAGGACGTCTTGAGCGACACCCAGACCATGATCGAGAACCGCCCGCCCTCGGTGGCGACCCTGTTCACCCAGCGCGTGGACGCGACGCCGGACGCCGAGGCATTCCGCTATCCGCTCCCCTCGACGACGGCCGACGGCCCCTCCGAGTGGGCGTCGCTGAGCTGGCGGGAGACCGCGGACCGGGTGTACGCGATCGCCGCCGGCCTGGTCGCGCTCGGCGTGCGCTCCGAGGACCGGGTCGCCGTGCTGTCCACGACCAGGATCGAGTGGATCATCGCCGACCTGGGCGTGATGTGCGCAGGCGGTGCGACGACGACGGTCTACCCCTCCACGAACGCCGAGGAGGCGGCGTACATCCTCGCCGACTCCGGCAGCAGGGTGCTGGTCGCCGAGGACGCCACCCAGCTCGCCAAGGCCCTCGCCCACCGTGCCGACCTCCCCGAACTCCAGCACGTCGTGGTCTTCGACGCCGAAGGCGTCGACGCCGTCATCGAGGCCGGCGCTGGTGCGGACGACGGCGGTGCGGACGACGGCGGTGCGGACGGTGACGAGGCCGGCTTCGTCCTCACCCTCGACGACCTGGAAAAGCGCGGTCGGGCCCACCAGGAGGCCCACCCCTCGGCCGTCAAGGACCGGATCGACGCGATCACCGCCACCCAGCTCGCGACCCTCATCTACACCTCCGGCACCACCGGCCGTCCCAAGGGCGTCCGGCTGCCGCACGACAACTGGTCGTACATGGCCAAGGCCATCGCCGCGACCGGGCTGATCACGCGGGACGACGTGCAGTACCTGTGGCTGCCGCTCGCCCACGTCTTCGGCAAGGTGCTGACCTCCGGGCAGATAGAGGTCGGCCACGTCACCGCCGTCGACGGCCGCATCGACAAGATCGTGGAGAACCTGCCGGTCGTCCAGCCCACCTACATGGCGGCCGTCCCCCGCATCTTCGAGAAGGTCTACAACGGCGTGTCGGCCAAGGCGCGCGCCGGCGGCCCCGCCAAGTACAAGATCTTCCAGTGGGCGGCCGGCGTCGCCCGCGAGTACGCCAAGGTCACCCAGGACAACTTCCGGCGCACCGGCACCGCGTCCGCCCCCTTCCGGCTGACCGCCCAGCACAAGCTGGCCGACACCCTCGTGTACGGAAAGCTGCGCGAGGCGTTCGGCGGCCGGCTGCGCGCCGCGGTCTCCGGCTCGGCCGCGCTCTCGCCCGAGATCGGCTACTTCTTCGCCGGCGCCGGCGTCCACGTCCTGGAGGGGTACGGACTCACCGAGTCCAGCGCCGCGTCCTTCGTGAACCCCGGCGAGGCGTACCGCACCGGCACCGTCGGCAAGCCGCTGCCCGGCACGGAGGTGCGGATCGCGGAGGACGGCGAGATCCTGCTGCGCGGCCCGGGCATCATGGACGGCTACCACGGCCAGCCGGAGAAGACCGCGGAGGTCCTGGAGGCCGACGGCTGGTTCCACACCGGTGACATCGGGGAGCTGTCCAACGACGGCTACCTCACCATCACCGACCGCAAGAAGGACCTGATCAAGACGTCGGGCGGCAAGTACATCGCGCCGACGGAGGTGGAGATCCAGTTCAAGGCGATCTGCCCGTTGGTCTCCAACCTGGTCGTCGTCGGCGCCGGCCGCAACTACTGCAGCGCCCTGATCGCGCTGGACGAGGCGGCGCTCCTCGGGTGGGCCGCGGAGAACGGCCTGGCGGGCAGGGCGTACGCGGAGGTGGTGGCCGCCCCCGCCGTCACCGAGCTGATCCAGGGGTACGTGGACCAGCTCAACGAGGGCCTCCAGCGCTGGCAGACGGTGAAGAAGTTCCGGATCCTCCCGCGCGACCTGGACGTCGAGCACGGCGACCTCACGCCCAGCCTCAAGCTGAAGCGCCCGGCCGTCGAGCGCGAGTTCCAGGGGCTGATCGACGAGATGTACGCGGGCCAGAACGAGCGGTAGCCGCCGCAGCCGGGCCTGGCCGCCGCCCCTGGAGGCGGCCCGGCCCGTCATCGGGGCCGGCCGACCACCCGGGCCGGCCCACCACCGCGCCCGGCCCGGCTCCGGACCGGTCCCGGGTGTCGGACAATGGGACGCATGCCTTCCGTACTGCCCGACGGCGAGCCCGTGCCCGACGACGGGACGCTGCCCGCTTCCGCGCTCGCCGGGGCTGCCGACCGCCCCCTCGCCTTCTACCTGCACGTGCCGTACTGCGCCACGCGCTGCGGGTACTGCGACTTCAACACCTACACGGCGACGGAACTGCGCGGATCCGGCGGAGTGCTCGCGTCCAGGGAGAACTACGCGGCGACCCTCGCCGAGGAAGTACGGCTGGCGCGCAAGGTCCTCGGCGACGACCCGCGCCCGGTGCGCACCGTCTTCGTCGGCGGCGGCACCCCGACCCTGCTCGCCGCCGCGGACCTGGTGGCGATGGTGGACGCGGTCCGCAGCGAGTTCGGGCTCGCGGACGACGCCGAGATCACCACCGAGGCCAACCCGGAGTCCGTGGACGCCGCCTATCTGACGGAGCTGCGGGCCGGCGGCTTCAACCGCATCTCCTTCGGCATGCAGAGCGCCCGCCAGCACGTCCTGAAGGTGCTGGACCGCACGCACACCCCCGGCCGCCCCGAGGCGTGCGTCGCCGAGGCCCGCGCCGCCGGCTTCGAGCACGTGAACCTCGACCTGATCTACGGCACCCCCGGCGAGTCGGACGACGACTGGCGGGCCTCCTTGGAAGCGGCCCTGGGCGCCGGGCCCGACCACGTCTCGGCGTACGCCCTGATCGTCGAGGAGGGCACCCAGCTCGCCCGGCGCATCCGCCGCGGCGAGGTGCCCATGACCGACGACGACGTCCACGCCGACCGCTACCTGATCGCCGACGAACTGCTGTCCGGCGCCGGCTACTCCTGGTACGAGGTCTCGAACTGGTCGACCACCGACGCCGGCCGCTGCCTGCACAACGAGCTGTACTGGCGCGGCGCCGACTGGTGGGGCGCCGGCCCCGGTGCGCACAGCCACGTCGGCGGGGTCCGCTGGTGGAACGTGAAGCACCCCGGCGCGTACGCCGCCGCCCTCGCCCAGGGCCGTTCGCCCGGCGCCGGCCGCGAGGTCCTGACCGCGGAGGACCGCCGCGTCGAGCGCGTCCTGCTGGAGCTGCGGTTGCGCGAGGGCGTCCCGCTCTCCCTGCTGCGCCCCGCCGGGCTCGCCGCGGCGGCGCAGGCGCTCTCGGACGGGCTGCTGGAGCCGGGGCCGTACGAGGACGGGCACGCGGTGCTCACCCTGCGCGGGCGCCTGCTGGCGGACGGCGTTGTCCGCGACCTCGTCGACTAAGGGGTGTCCCGTCATTCCTGGCGGGCGTGCGACGACAGCTACGGCACTCCCCCTGTGCCCTGCGGGCACGGTGGGACCCCCACGCTGCGTTGCCGGAGCGTCCGCATACATCCAGCATGCGAACACCCCGACGCCTTGCGACGCACCGCATCTGACGCCGCACGCTGATCCACCAGGGATGACGGGACACCCCTTGGCCGACCGAACCCCAGACGATCCCCGACGGTTCTCCGGGCGACCGGCGACCGGCGACCGGCGACCGGCGACCGGCGACCGGCGGCCGTGGGCCGTCATCGCGCGGCCGATGCCGGGGGCCGGTCGCCTACGATCCCGTGTCATGGCGATGTTCGTGCACATGACCTCGGCGGCGAACGCGTCGCGCATCCGGCGGTCGGGGATCCGGGCAGTCAGCCACGGACAGGGCGGCGCGCGGGGCGTCTACTGCTTTCCGGTGCTGCCGTCGTACGCCCTCACCCACCAGTGGCTGCGCGAGTTGGCCCGCTTCGGCAGCCGGGGCGGGCTGGTGGCCGTCCACGTGCGGCTCGACGACACCGAGGACGTGCTGGTCGGCCGCTATGCCGACCGGGTGCGGGACGCCCAGGCGACCGTCCCCGCGGCCCAAGCGGTGCGGCGGATCGCGACGCTGGACGATCCGCGCGGGTGGGAGGTGTTCGTCCCGCGGGCCATCCGGCCGCGCGAAGTGCACCGGGTCCGCGCCGTGCCGCAGGTGGCTGGCTGGCGCTACGTGCCAGGCGCGCACGGCGCGCGCCCCTGCACGTGCGTCGGGTGCCGCGTGCGCGGCGGGTACGGGGCGCGGCGCCTGCGCGAGCGGTTGCCGCACCCGCTGGACGGTCCGCCGCCGCCCGTCAGGGTGCTGCTCGCCCGGGTTGCAGCCGCCGACCCGGGGGACCCGGCCGCGCTGCGGGACGCGTTGTACTGGTTCGGCACGCGTCGGCGCGGCCCGCTCGCCCAGCTGAGCCGCCTCGCCGCCCACTCCGCCCCCGAGGTGCGGGAGGGGCTGGTGTGGGCGGTCTACCGCTGGTCCACCCCGGGGGTCGCCGAACTGCTGGACGGCCTCGCCGACGACCCGCACCCGAGCGTCCGGGAGGCGGTGGAAGAAGTCCGGGCCCTGCAATGACCACCTCCCGGACCGCGACGGAAGGGGCCGGCCGCGTCACTCGCCCGTGACGAAGTCGATCAGCTCCTCCACCCGCCCCAGCAGCTCCGGCTCCAGGTCCTTGTAGGAGCCGACCCGGGACAGGATGTGCTGCCAGGCCGCGCCGGTGTTCTCCGGCCAGCCCAGCGCCCGGCACACGCCCGTCTTCCAGTCCTGCCCCCGCGGCACCGACGGCCAGCCGGGGATGCCGAGCGCGGCCGGCTTCACCGCGCCCCACACGTCGACGTACGGGTGCCCCACCACCAGCACGTGCGGATCGGTCACCGACGCCGCGATCCGGGACTCCTTCGAACCGGGCACCAGATGGTCGACCAGCACCCCGAGGCGGGCGTCCGGCGCCGGGCGGAATTCGGCCACGATCGCCGGCAGGTCGTCGATGCCCTCCAGGTACTCCACGACGACCCCTTCGATCCGCAGGTCGTCGCCCCACACCCGCTCCACCAACTCGGCGTCGTGCCGACCCTCCACGTAGATGCGGCCGGCGCGCGCCACCCGGGCCCGCGCCCCCGGGACCGCCACCGACCCCGATGCCGTGCGCGCCGGTCGGGCCGGAGCGCCCGTCCCCGGCCGCACCAGCGTGACCACCTGCCCGTCCAGCAGGAAGCCGCGCGGCTCCATGGGGAAGACCCGATGCTTGCCGAAACGGTCCTCCAGGGTCACCGTCCCCGCCTCGCAGCGCACCACCGCCCCGCAGAAGCCCGTGCTGACCTCCTCGACCACCAGGTCGGGGTCGGCGGGGTCGGCCGCCACCTCCGGCGCCGGCGCCGGCTTCTTCTTCCAAGGAGGTGTCAGATCAGGGCTGTAGCTGCGCATTCGCCCGACGCTACGACACCCCGAACCGCTCCGCCAGCGCGGCCCGCTGGGCCCGTACGAACGCCGCGTCGACCACCGCGCCGTGCCCCGGCACGTACGCCGCGTCCGCGCCGCCGAGCGCCAGCAGCCGGTCCAGCGCGGCGGGCCAGCGCGCCCCGACCGCGTCCGGCCCCGCCTGCGGCTCGCCCGACTCCTCCACCAGATCGCCGCAGAACACCACCCTCGGCTCGCCCGGCACCACCACCGCCAGGTCGTGGCCGGTGTGCCCGGGGCCGACGTTCGCCAGCAGCACCTGCCGCCCGCCGAGGTCCAGCGTGCGCTGCCCCGAGACCAGGCGGGTGGGCGCCACCAGCACCTCGGCCGCCGCAGCCGCCTCGTCCGCCGGCACCCCGTGGCGCACGGCGTCCGAGCGCAGCACCGCCGCCTCCTGCTGGAGCAGCGCGTCCACGCCGACCGCGCCGAACACCTCGGCGCCCGGGAAGGCCGCCGTTCCCATCACGTGATCGAAATGCGGGTGGCTGAGTGCGATGTGCGTCACTTCGCGGCCGGACAGCAGCGCCCCGACCTGGGCGCGCAGCTCGGCGCCCTCGCGGAGCGTGGACCCGGTGTCGTACAGCAGCGCGCCCTCCCGACCCACGACCAGGCCGCAGGTTGCGTCCCACCCCGGCAGCCGGCGCCGCCCCACCCCGTCCGCAAGCCGCTCCCAGCCGAGGTCTTCCCAAGTGACGTTCATACGGCGACGCTACTGCCAGGGTCAGTGAGGGCAGCGCCGGCCGGGAACCGACCAGGAGGGGCGCGGCGCACGGTAGCGTGATCGGTCGCCCTTGCTACGGCCGTACCCGTCGGCCGTACACTGGCACGGGAAAATCCTGGCACTCGGACCCGGGGAGTGCCAGGCGGCCATCGAGGCACGACCGAGAGACACCCGCTGGAGGTGCGCGCGATGCTGAACGAACGCAGACTCAAGGTCCTGCGCGCCATCGTCCAGGACTACGTGGGCACCGAGGAGCCCGTCGGCTCCAAGGCGCTCACCGAGCGGCACCAGCTCGGCGTCTCCCCGGCCACCGTGCGCAACGACATGGCGGTGCTGGAGGACGAGGGCTTCATCGCCCAGCCGCACACCAGCGCCGGCCGCATCCCCACCGACAAGGGGTACCGCCTCTTCGTCGACCGGCTCGCCGGGGTCAAGCCCCTGTCGGCCCCCGAGCGACGCGCCATCCAGGGCTTCCTGGAGGGCGCCGTCGACCTCGACGACGTCGTGGGGCGCACGGTGCGGCTGCTGGCGCAGCTCACCCGACAGGTCGCCGTCGTGCAGTACCCCTCGCTGAACCGCTCCACGGTGCGCCACGTGGAGCTGCTGTCCCTGGCGCCGGCCCGGCTGATGCTGGTGCTGATCACCGACACCGGCCGCGTCGAGCAGCGGGTCATCGACTGCCCCGCGCCCTTCGGCGAGGCGTCCGTCGCCGATCTGCGGGCCCGGCTGAACGGCCGGGTGGTGGGTCGACGGTTCGCGGACATCCCGCAGCTCGTGCAGGACCTCCCCGAGTCGTTCGACGAACCGGACGACCAGGGCACGGTCGCCACCGTGCTCTCCACCCTCCTCGAAACCCTCGTCGAGGAGACCGAGGAGCGGCTGGTGATCGGCGGCACCGCCAATCTCACCCGCTTCGGACACGACTTCCCGCTCACCATCCGGCCGGTGCTCGAAGCCCTTGAGGAGCACGTGGTGCTGCTCAAGCTGCTCGGCGAGGCCACGGAGTCGGGCGGCATGGGCATGACCGTGCGCATCGGTCACGAGAACGCCCATGAGGGACTCAACGCAACGTCCGTCGTTTCCGTCGGTTACGGTTCGGGCGGCGAGGCAGTTGCCAAACTCGGCGTGGTCGGACCGACCCGCATGGACTACCCCGGAACGATGGGAGCGGTACGCGCAGTGGCACGTTACGTCGGACAGATCCTGGCGGAGTCGTAAGTGGCCACGGACTACTACGCCGTACTGGGCGTACGCCGCGACGCGTCGCAGGACGAGATCAAGAAGGCGTTCCGCCGCCTCGCCCGCGAACTGCACCCGGACGTGAATCCGGACCCGAAGACCCAGGAGCGGTTCAAGGAGATCAACGCCGCTTACGAGGTGTTGTCGGACCCGCAGAAGAAGCAGGTCTACGACCTCGGCGGCGACCCGCTGTCCCAGGCCGGCGGCGCCGGTGGCGCGGGCGGCTTCGGCGCGGGCGGCTTCGGGAACTTCTCCGACATCATGGACGCCTTCTTCGGCACCGCGTCCCAGCGCGGTCCGCGCTCGCGCACCCGCCGCGGCCAGGACGCCATGATCCGGCTGGAGATCGAACTCAACGAAGCGGCCTTCGGCACGACCAAGGACATCCAGGTCGACACCGCCGTGGTGTGCACCACCTGCTCCGGCGAGGGCGCGGCGCCCGGCACGTCCGCGCAGACCTGCGACATGTGCCGCGGCCGCGGCGAGGTCTCCCAGGTCACCCGCTCCTTCCTGGGCCAGGTCATGACGTCCCGGCCCTGCCCGCAGTGCCAGGGCTTCGGGACCGTGGTCCCCACCCCCTGCCCGGAGTGCGCGGGCGACGGCCGGATCCGCTCCCGGCGCACCCTGACGGTGAAGATCCCCGCCGGCGTCGACAACGGCACCAGGATCCAGCTCGCCGGCGAGGGCGAGGTGGGCCCCGGCGGCGGCCCCGCGGGCGATCTGTACGTCGAGATCCACGAACTGCCGCACTCGGTGTTCCAGCGCCGGGGCGACGACCTGCACTGCACCGTGACCATCCCCATGACGGCGGGCGCGCTCGGCACCAAGGTGCCGTTGGAGACCCTGGACGGCATGGAGGAGGTCGACATCCGGCCCGGCACCCAGTCCGGCCAGTCGATCCCGCTGCACGGCCGCGGCGTGACGCACCTGCGCGGCGGCGGCCGCGGCGACCTCATCGTGCACGTCGAGGTCACCACGCCCAGCAAGCTCGAACCCGAGCAGGAGCGGCTGCTGCGCGAGTTGGCGAAGCTGCGCGGCGAGGAGCGGCCCCAGGGGCAGTTCCAGCCGGGCCAGCAGGGGCTGTTCTCCCGGCTGAAGGACGCGTTCAACGGCAGGTGACGGCACGGTGGGCCGACCGGCGTGACGCGCCGGTCGGCAGACCGGGGGTCGTGCGCGTGCGCTACGCGCGTGGACCCGCCGAGGGGGCGGGGGCAAACGTCGCAGCGGGGTCGATTCGTGGCGGGCCGGCCCGCGGTGGCACGATGCAGGCATGTCCTCCTCGCCCTCCATCCCGAGAACCCCGTCCGATCTCTGCCACCACCCCCTGGTGCAGGCCCCGATGGCCGGCGGCGCCTCCGGGCCCCGGCTCGCGGCGGCCGTCTCCGAGGCGGGCGGGCTCGGCTTCCTCGCGGCCGGCTACAAGACCACCGGCGGGATGTACCAGGAGGTCAAGGAGATCCGGGCGCTGACCTCCCGGCCGTTCGGCGTGAACCTGTTCATGCCGCAGACCCGGGCCGCCGACCCCAGCGCCGTCGAGGTCTACCGACAGCAACTCGCCGGCGAGGCCACCTGGTACGAGAGCGAACTCGGCGACCCGGAGACCGGCTGGGACGACGGCTACGAAGCCAAGCTGGCGATCCTGCGCGACGACCCGGTGGCGGTGGTCTCCTTCACCTTCGGCTGCCCCACCCCCGAGGTGCTCGCCTCCTTCCGCGAGGTCGGCACGTACACCGTCGTCACCGTCACCACTGTCGACGAGGCGCAGGCCGCCGCCCGCGCCGGGGCGGACGCGCTCTGCGTCCAGGGGATCGAGGCCGGCGGACACCAGGGCACCCACCGGGACGACCCCGCGGCCGACGGCAGCGCGGTCGGGCTGCTCACCCTGCTCGCGCTGGTGCGCCAAGCCGTGGACCTGCCCCTCATCGCGACGGGCGGGCTGATGCGGGGCAGTCAGATCGCGGCCGTGCTCGCCGCGGGGGCGTCCGCGGCGCAGCTCGGCACCGCGTTCCTGGTCTGCCCCGAGTCAGGGGCGCACCCGCTGCACAAGCAGGCCCTGACGAACCCGCTGTTCGCCAGGACCGAACTCACCCGCGCTTTCACCGGGCGGCCGGCCCGCGGGCTCGTCAACCGCTTCCTGCGCGAACACGGCCCGTACGCGCCCTCCGCGTACCCCGAGGTGAACCATCTGACCAGCCCCGTGCGCAAGGCCGCCGCGGCGGCGGGAGACGCCCAGGGCATGGCGCTGTGGGCCGGCCAGGGCCACCGGTTGGCCCGTGCGCTGCCGGCGGCCGAGCTGGTCGACGCCCTCGTCGCCGAGATCGCCGAAGCCGGCGAGCGCTTCGTCCGCCCGGAGGAGTCCCGGTGACCGCGCCCGTCTTCGTCGTCGACTCCCTCGAAGGCGTCGGGCCCGGCGCGGTGCTCACGCTGGAGGGGCCCGAGGGCCGGCACGCCGTGTCCGTGAAGCGTCTGACGGCCGGCGAGGAGGTCGTCCTCACCGACGGCCGCGGCCGGGGCGCGGCCGGCGTCGTGCTGCGCACCGAGGGCAAGGACCGGCTCGTGGTGGAGCCGGTCGCCTTCCCCGAGGAGCCCGTGCCCGCGCCCCGCATCACCGTCGTCCAGGCGCTGCCCAAGGGCGACCGGGGGGAGGTCGCCGTCGAGACCATGACGGAGACCGGCGTCGACGCGGTCGTGCCGTGGGCCGCTGCGCGCTGCATCACCCAGTGGCGGGGCGAGCGGGCGGCGAAGTCGCTGGCGAAGTGGCGTGCCACCGCCCGAGAAGCGGGCAAGCAGTCCCGCCGGCTGCGCTTCCCCGAGGTCGCGGAGGCGGCCACCACCAAGCAGGTGGCGGCGCTGCTCGCGGACGCGGACTTCGCGGCCGTGCTCCACGAGGAGGGGGCGCAACCGCTGGCGACGGCGGAGCTGCCGACGGCCGGGTCCATCGTCGTGGTGGTCGGCCCGGAGGGCGGGGTGTCGCCGGAGGAACTCGCGGCCTTCGAGGCGGCGGGGGCGCGGCCGTACCGGCTGGGCCGCAGCGTCCTGCGGACCTCGACGGCGGGCACGGCGGCGACGGCGCTCCTCCTCTCCCGCACGGGCCGCTGGTCCTGACCCGATCCCCCTCCGGACCGGTCCCCTGACGTCCTCGCCGCTGCCGTGCGGGAGCGTTGGTTTCTGCGGCCTGGTGGTGGGTTGTTCGCGCAGTTCCCCCCCTACGCCCAAAGGGCGTGGGGGACCTCCAAGGTCACCCGATTCGCTGCCCCGAGACTCAAGTGCGAGCTGGAACCTGGTGTTTAGGGGCGCGGGGAACTGCGCGGGCAACCCACCACGGACCGCAGAGACCAACGCGCCCGCAGGGCAACGGCGGGCGCGTCCAGGGGCGCGGGGAAGTGCGCGAGCAACCCACGGCGGTCGCGGAGGGCAGCGCACTCGCAAGGGCCTGGAGAAGGTGTCCTGAGACGGCGTTCGGGCGGCCCGGGCCGGGGGTGGTACGCCGAACGGGTGATCTCTGACCGCAACCGACCTTCCGCTCCCCGCCCCTCGGTGCCACTCTTCCGAGCATGCCGGGTATGAGACGCAGAACGACGGTGCGGGCCGCTACGGCCGGCTTGGTGGGCGCGGCGCTGATCGCGCTGACGGCGTGCGAGCCGACCGCGCACGAACTCTCCGCCAACTCCGTCTCGCTGACGACCGACCAGACCGCGACGAACACGCTGGAGCGGATCGGCTTCGACGTGCGCTGGTTCAACTGCACCGCCACGGTCGAGCGTACGGACGGGGCGAAGGACGGCTACGGCGCGAAGGACGACGCCGGGGGCGCCAAGAACGGCGACGTGGACGTACGGGGCGACGGCACCGCCGACCCGGCGCCCGGCGGGGCCACCGAGCCCGCCACCGTCGCCTGCGAGGGCAAGACCCGCAAGGGCCAGCCCATCACCCTCAAGGGCAAGGTGACGGACGAGATCGCCGGTGCGTGCGTACGCGGCGACCTGGACGCCCGGGTCGACGGCCAACTCGTCTTCGAGGCGCGCTACCTCGGGAACTGCGCGGGCGGACCGTCCGGCACCACCACCACCCGCGACGCGTCCCCCCGCCGCCCCGCCGCGGACGGAAGGGCCCGCCCCACCGTCACGGTGACGGTCACCGAGACCGTCACCGCGCCCCCGCAGAAGTGACGGATACGATGGCGGCGCAGCACACCAGCGACCACCCCGAGGAGGAGCCGGCATGGCCGGAGAGGCCCAGGCGGACTGCCTGTTCTGCAAGATCGTCGCGGGGGAGGTGCCCGCGACCCTGGTGCGGGAGACCGACACCGTCGTCGCGTTCCGGGACATCAATCCGCAGGCGCCCACGCACGTCCTGGTGATCCCCAAGGCCCACTACCCGGACGCCGCGTCGCTCGCCGCCGAAGCCCCGCAGGTGGCCGCCGACGTGCTGCGCGAGGCCGGCGAGGTCGCCGCCGAGGAGAAGCTGGACGGCACCGGGTACCGGGTCGTGTTCAACACGGGCTCCGGCGCCGGTCAGACCGTCTTCCACGCGCACGCCCACCTCCTGGGCGGACGCGGCCTCGAATGGCCGCCCGGATAGCACCGGCCAGCACGTGTCCGTACGAGAACTCGTGGTCCTCGGCACTGCGAGCCAGGTCCCCACGCGCCACCGCAACCACAACGGCTACCTGCTGCGCTGGGACTCCGAAGGCATCCTGTTCGACCCCGGCGAGGGCACCCAGCGGCAGATGCTGCGCGCCGGGGTCGCCGCGCACGACATCAACCGGATCTGCATCACGCACTTCCACGGCGACCACTCCCTGGGGCTCGCCGGGGTCATCCAGCGCATCAACCTCGACCGGGTCCCGCACGAGGTCACCGCGCACTACCCGGCGAGCGGCCAGCGGTTCTTCGAACGGCTGCGGTACGCCACGGCGTACCGCGAGACCGTCTCGCTGACCGAGGCCCCGCACGCGGCGGACGGGGTGCTCGCGCGCACCCCCGCGTACGCCCTCCACACGCACCGGCTCTCGCACCCCGTGGAGTCGTACGGCTACCGCCTCGTGGAGCCGGACGGCCGGCGCATGCTGCCGCGGAAGCTGGCCGAAGCCGGCATCCGCGGGCCCGCCGTGGGGCTGCTCCAGCGCACCGGCGAGGTCGACGGCGTCACCCTGGACGAGGTCAGCGAGCACCGCCCGGGGCAGCGCTTCGCGTTCATCATGGACACCCGGCTGTGCGACGGGGTGTACGCCCTCGCCGACGGCTGCGACCTGCTCGTCATCGAGTCCACCTTCCTCGACGAGGACGAGCGCCTGGCCTCCGACCACGGGCACTTGACCGCCGGGCAGGCGGCCCGGGTCGCCCGGGACGCCGGCGTGCGGCACCTGGTGCTCACCCACTTCTCGCAGCGCTACCCGGACGCCGAGGAGTTCGAACGACAGGCGCGGGCCGCCGGGTACGAGGGCGAACTCACCGTCGCCCGCGACCTGCTGCGGGTGCCCCTGCCCAAGCGCACGACCTGACCCACCCGACCCTTATCACCAGCACCACCTGCACCAACGCGAGCGAGGACCCGACCGTGCCGCTGCCCAAAGCCGAACTCCACCTCCACATCGAAGGCACCCTCGAACCGGAACTCGCCTTCGCGCTCGCCGCGCGCAACGGCGTCGCCCTGCCCTACCGGGACACCGAAGAACTGCGCCGCGCCTACCTCTTCGATGACCTCCAGTCCTTCCTGGACCTGTACTACGGGCTGATGGCGGTGCTGCGCACCGAGGACGACTTCGCCGAGCTCGCCGACGCCTACCTCGCCCGCGCCGCCGCGCAGGGCGTGCGGCACGCCGAGATCTTCTTCGACCCGCAGGCGCACACGGCGCGCGGCGTGCCCATCGGCACCGTCGTCGGGGGCCTGGCCCGCGCGCTGGACGCGGCCGAGGAGCGGCACGGCGTCTCCACCCGGCTGATCATGTGCTTCCTGCGCGACCGGCCCGCCGCCGAGGCGATGGAGACCCTTGAGGCGGCCCGGCCGCACCTGGACCGCATCACGGCCGTCGGACTGGACTCCGCGGAGGTGGGGCACCCGCCGTCGAAGTTCCGCGAGGTGTACGAGGCCGCCGCCGCCCTCGGGCTGCGCAAGGTGGCGCACGCCGGCGAGGAGGGCCCGGCCGCGTACGTCGCCGAGGCGCTGGACGTGCTCGGCGTGGAGCGCGTGGACCACGGGCTGCGCTGCATGGAGGACGCAGAGCTGGTGGCGCGGCTGGCCCGCGAGCGGGTGCCGCTGACGCTCTGCCCGCTGTCGAACGTACGGCTGCGGGCGATCGACACCCTGGAGGCCCACCCGCTGCCGCGGATGATGGACGCCGGGCTGCTGTGCACCGTGAACTCCGACGACCCCGCCTACTTCGGCGGCTACGTCGGCGACACCTTCCACGCGGTGCACGAGGCGCTGGGGCTGGACCCGGAGCGGCTGCGCGAACTGGCGCGCAACTCCTTCGTCGCGGCCTTCCTGGACGACGACGAGGAGCGCAGGGCCCGGCTGATCGCCGAGGTCGACGCGTACGACTTCGCCGCCGACGACGCCGGGTGAGCCGGTCGGGCGGGTGGTCGGACGCGCCGCTGACCCGGTGCGCAACGACCCGTTGACGGGCCTCAGTTCACCTATCCAGCCTCGATTCCCGAATGCGCACGCGAGCGGGTGGGAGGGCGACGCCTGCTCCGGGGCCTGAAGGTCAGCGACGTACGACTCACCCCCGTCCTGGTCGCCGACCCACCGCTGCTGAACGTCCAGGGCGTCCACCAGCCGTACACGCCAAGGCTGATCGTCGAGGTCAGCACCGCCGACGGGGTCGACGGCGTCGGCGAGACCTACGGTGACGCCGCCTATCTGGAGCTGGCCGCCCAACTGGCCGAGTCGCTGCCCGGACACCGGATCACGGACGTGAACGGACTGCACCGGCTCGCCGAAGTGGTGTGCCGCGCCCGCAGCGCGGAGGAGGCGGGCTCGGTGGACGCCGCCGGCCAGCGGGGCGTGCGCACCAGCGAGAAGTTACGGCTCTCGGTCGTCTCGGCCTTCGAGGTGGCCCTCCTGGACGCCTTCGGCAAGAGCCTCGACCTGCCCGTGCACGCCCTGCTCGGCGGGAAGGTCCGCAACCGGGTCGAGTACAGCGCGTACCTCTTCTACCGGTGGGCGGCCCACCCGGGCGGCGGCGAGCCGGACGGCTGGGGCGCCGCCCTCGACCCCGCCGGCGTCGTCGCGCAGGCCCGTCGCTTCGCCCGCGACCACGGCTTCCGCTCCTTCAAGCTCAAGGGCGGCGTCTTCCCGCCGGACGAGGAGGTCGCGGCGGTCCGCGCGCTCGCGGACGCGTTCCCCGGGGCACCGCTGCGGCTGGACCCCAACGGCGCCCGGTCCGTGGAGACCGCGGTGCGCGTCGCGGACGAACTGCGGGACGTCCTGGAGTACCTGGAGGACCCCACGTCGGGCTCGCCATGCACTCCAACACCCACCTGGGCATCAGCCTCGCCGCGATGACCCACGTCGCCGCGGTCGTGCCCAACCTGGACTACGCCTGCGACAGCCACTACCCCTGGCAGACCGAGGACGTCATCACCGAGCGGCACGTCTTCGCAGGCGGCGCGCTCCCGGTCGACGTCCGGCCCGGGCTCGGAGTGGACGACCACGACCGGCTGCGCGCGCTGCACCAGCGGTGGCTGGACGACGACGGTGCGCTGCGGGACCGCGACGACGCCCGGGCGATGCGCGCGAATGACCCCTCGTGGACGGTGCCGACCGTGCCGCGCTGGTAGTCGCGGCCCGTCGGGGGGATGCGGCTTTCCCAACGCCGGGCGGGCGTGGATTTGGCAGACTGACCGAATCTGCACCACGCACAGGAGCGCCACGGTGACCACGCGACACGGCACGCAGCACCCTCAACCCCGGCACGCCCACTCCCACGCTCACCCCCATCCCCACCCCAACCGGCACGCCAGCCTCCTCGACCCGCTCGCGCCGCTGCGCGCGCCGGACGACCCGTACTACGACGTGTACCTGACGGGGACGGTGTTCCTCGACATCATCCTCACCGGCCTGGACTGCGCGCCGGTGCGCGGCACGGAGTCCTG
This sequence comes from Streptomyces sp. NPDC017979, assembly GCF_044328175.1. Taxonomy (NCBI): domain Bacteria; kingdom Bacillati; phylum Actinomycetota; class Actinomycetes; order Kitasatosporales; family Streptomycetaceae; genus Streptomyces; species Streptomyces sp. NPDC017979. Next base: position 287,563 of record NZ_JBIRGU010000003.1, read on the forward strand.
GGCCCGCGGCATGGGCTCCAGCCCCGGCGGCGTCGCCAACATGGCCACCGCGCTCGCCCGGCTCGGCCTGCGCACCTCGCTCGCCGCGGCCTTCGGCGACGACCACTACGGCGACTACTGCTGGGACGCCCTGGAGCAGGGCGAGGGCATCGACCTGAGCCTGTCGCGCACCGTGCCCGGCTGGCACTCGCCGGTGACCGTGTCCATGGCGTACGAGGGCGAGCGGACCATGGTCTCCCACGGCCACGAGGCCCCGCCGCCGGAGCCCGCCCCCGACCGCCCGCCGCGCAGTCGCGCCGCGGTGGCCTCGCTGGAGCCCGACGGCTCGCCGTGGATCGCCGAGGCGGCGGCCGGCGGCACCAGGATCTTCGCGGACGTCGGCTGGGACGAGACCGGCCGCTGGGACCCCGCACGGCTGGCGGACCTGGCGCACTGCGAGGCGTTCCTGCCGAACGCGGAGGAGGCCATGCGCTTCACCCGCACCGAGTGCCCGCGGGCCGCCGCGCGGGCGCTCACCGCGTACGTGCCGACCGCGGTCGTCACCCTCGGCTCGGAGGGGGCGTACGCGGTGGACGCGGGCACCGGCGAGGCCGCGGAGGTCCCCGCGATCGCGGTGGAGGCGCTGGACCCCACCGGCGCGGGGGACGTCTTCGTCGCCGGCTTCGTCACCGGCACCCTCGCCGGTTGGCCGCTCGCCGACCGGCTGGCCTTCGCCGGGCTGACCGCGGCGCTCTCCGTGCAGGAGTTCGGCGGCTCGCTCTCGGCGCCGGGCTGGTGCGAGGTCGCGGCGTGGTGGCAGTACGCGCGGGATGCGCGGGACCAGGACCCCGCGGCGCTGCGGCGGTACGCCTTCCTCGACGACCTGCTCCCCACCCCCGCGACCCCCCGCCCCCTGCGCCGCGCGGTCCCCACGATCGGCTTCCGCCACGCCTGACGCTCCGCTGGGGCGGCTTGGACCTGCCCGCCGTTGTGGTTGCGGCGCGTTGGTCTCCGCGACCCGGTGGTGGGCTTGCCGCGCAGTTCCCCGCGCCCCTGAAAACCCATGCCCTGCGGGCATGAGCGCCCCAGCGCCCGCAGGGCGCAATAGGGGCGCGGGGAACTGCGCGACGAGCCACAGATCAGCCGCAGAGCACAACGCGCCCGCAGGGCTACGGCGAGTAGGCCCGCACCCCGCCCCGCACCGCACTCCGCGGGAAAAGGCTTCCGCTGTTGCGGCCGGGGGGACGTACGCTGGGGTACCAGAGGTTGTCGAGTGGCGAGAACCCCGCACGAGGAGGTCAGGCAGGCCCGTCGGGCCGGACCATGACTCAGACATCCACAGCACAGACCTCGGCGCCAGGTCAGGCGCGAGCCTTCTTCACCGTCCCGCCCAAGCACCCCATGGTGACGGTCCTCGGCTCGGGTGACGCACTGCTGCGCGTGATCGAGGCGGCCTTCCCGGCGGCCGATATCCACGTCCGGGGCAATGAGATCAGCGCGGTCGGAGACGCGGCGGAAGTCGCCCTGATACAGCGACTGTTCGACCAGATGATGCTCGTGCTCCGCACGGGACAGCCGATGACGGAGGACGCCGTGGAACGCTCGATCGCCATGCTCAGGGCGGAGGCGAACGGCGACGGAGACGGCGCCGAGACCCCCGCCGAGGTGCTCACCCAGAACATCCTCTCCAGCCGCGGTCGCACCATCCGCCCCAAGACCCTCAACCAGAAGCGCTACGTCGACGCCATCGACAAGCACACGATCGTGTTCGGCATCGGCCCCGCCGGCACCGGCAAGACGTACCTCGCCATGGCGAAGGCGGTCCAGGCGCTCCAGTCCAAGCAGGTCACCCGGATCATCCTGACCCGGCCCGCCGTGGAGGCGGGGGAGCGGCTCGGCTTCCTGCCCGGCACGCTCTACGAGAAGATCGACCCGTATCTGCGCCCGCTGTACGACGCGCTGCACGACATGCTCGACCCCGACTCCATCCCGCGCCTGATGGCCGCGGGCACGATCGAGGTCGCGCCGCTGGCGTACATGCGTGGCCGTACGCTCAACGACGCGTTCATCATCCTCGACGAGGCGCAGAACACGAGCCCCGAGCAGATGAAGATGTTCCTGACGAGGCTCGGCTTCGACTCGAAGATCGTCATCACCGGCGACGTGACCCAGGTCGACCTGCCGAACGGCACCAAGAGCGGCCTGCGCCAGGTCCAGGACATCCTGGACGGCGTCGAGGACGTCCACTTCTCCCGGCTCACCTCGCACGACGTGGTCCGGCACCGGCTCGTCGGACGTATCGTCGACGCGTACGAGAAGTACGACGGCCGCAACGGTGCGCAGGCCGGCGGTGCCCAGCACGGCCAGCAGGCCGCGCACCAGCACCACCACCAGCACTCCGGCCGCAACGCCCAGGGGAAGTAGAGCACCACCACACCATGTCGATCGACGTCAACAACGAGTCCGGAATCGAGATCGACGAGCAGGCGGTGCTCGACGTGGCCCGCTACGCGCTCGCCCGGATGCGCATCCACCCGCTCTCCGAGCTCTCGGTGATCGTCGTGGACGCCGAAGCCATGGAGCAGTTGCACATCCAGTGGATGGACCTGCCCGGCCCGACGGATGTCATGTCCTTCCCGATGGACGAGCTGCGCCCGCCGGTCAAGGACGACGAGGAGCCCCCGCAGGGGCTCCTCGGTGACATCGTGCTCTGCCCCGAGGTCGCCCGCCAGCAGGGCGAGCAGGCGCCCACCGGGCACTCCATGGACGAGGAGCTCCAGCTCCTCACCGTCCACGGAGTGCTCCACCTGCTGGGGTACGACCACGAGGAGCCGGACGAGAAGGCGGAGATGTTCGGGCTCCAGGCCGCCATCGTCGACGGCTGGCGGGCCGAGCGGGGGCTGACCGGCCCGTCCCCCGCGCCGACCGTGTCATGAGCGGCTTCCTGATCGCCGGGGCCGTCCTGCTGGTCGTCGTCGCCTGGCTGGCGGCGTGCGCCGAGGCCGCCCTCGCCCGGGTCTCCAGCTTCCGTGCGGACCAGGCGGTGCGCTCGGGCCGGCGCGGTGCGGCGAAGCTCGCGCAGGTCACCGCGGACCCCACCCGCTATCTGAACGTCGCCCTGCTGGTGCGGGTGGCCTGCGAGATGGCCGCCGGCGTGCTCGTCACCTACGTCTGCCTCCGGTCGTTCCCGGAGACCTGGGAGGCGCTGACCGTCGCCATCGCGGTGATGGTCCTCGTCTCGTACGTCGCCGTCGGCGTCTCCCCGCGGACCATCGGCCGCCAGCACCCGCTGAACACCGCGACCGCCGCCGCCTACGTACTGCTCCCGCTGGCCCGGATCATGGGTCCGATCCCGCAGTTGCTGATCCTGATCGGCAACGCCCTCACCCCCGGCAAGGGCTTCCGCAAGGGCCCCTTCGCCAGTGAGGCGGAGCTGCGGGCGCTGGTCGACCTCGCCGAGCAGGAGTCGCTGATCGAGGACGAGGAGCGCCGCATGGTGCACTCCGTCTTCCAACTGGGCGACACCCTGGTGCGCGAGGTGATGGTGCCGCGCACCGACCTGGTCTGCATCGAGCGGTACAAGACCGTCCGTCAGGCGCTCACCCTCGCGCTGCGCTCCGGCTTCTCCCGGATCCCCGTCACCGGGGAGAACGAGGACGACGTCGTCGGCGTCGTGTACCTGAAGGACCTGGTGCGCAAGACCCATGTGAACCGCGACGCCGAAGGCGACCTGGTCGCCACCGCGATGCGGCCTGCGGTCTTCGTCCCCGACACCAAGAACGCCGGCGACCTGCTCCGCGAGATGCAGCAGAAGCGGAACCACGTCGCCGTCGTCATCGACGAGTACGGCGGCACCGCCGGCATCGTCACGATCGAGGACATCCTGGAGGAGATCGTCGGCGAGATCACCGACGAGTACGACCGCGAGCTGCCGCCCGTCGAGGACCTCGGCGGCGGACGCTTCCGGGTCACCGCCCGCCTGGACATCGGCGACCTGGGCGAGCTGTACGGCGTGGGCGCGTTGGACGACGAGGACGTGGAGACCGTCGGCGGGCTGCTCGCCAAGTCGCTGGGCCGGGTCCCGATCGCGGGCGCGACCGCGCTGGTCGACCTGCCCGACGGCCGGTCGCTGCGGCTCACCGCGGAGTCCCCGGCCGGCCGCCGCAACAAGATCGTCACGGTGCTGACGGAGCCGGTCAAGGACCGTCCCGAGGCCGAGGTGGCGGTCGGATGACCACGCCCCGCCCGCTGACCGCGGCCCGGCTCCGGGCGTTCTGCCTGGAGTTCAACGACGCCGTCGAGACCTTCCCCTTCGGCCCGGAGAACTCGGTCTTCAAGGTCGCGGGGAAGATGTTCGCGCTCTGCGCGCTGGACGGCCGGCCGCTGACGGTCAATCTGAAGTGCGAGCCGGAGAACGCGGTGCGGCTGCGCGCCGAGTACCCCGCGATCACCCCCGGCTACCACATGAACAAGCGCCACTGGAACACGGTCGCCGTCGCCGACCTGCCCGCACGCCTGGTCAAGGAGCTGATCGAGGACTCGTACGACCTGGTGGTGGCCAAGCTCCCCAGGGCGGAACGACTCCGCCTGGACCGGCCCTGACCTGCCGCGTCCCGCCGGGTGGCCCGACCAGGAGGCGCCGGCGGGACGCGATCTATGCTTCGGGCATGACCCTTAGCAGCGAATCCCAGGGTGCCGACGGGGCGGATCTCGGCGCCGAGGACCGCAAGATCATCACGTTGGCGCGCAGCGCCCGGGCCCGCAACGCGGTGCCCGAGGGCGCCGCGGTGCGCGACGAGACCGGACGGACCTACGTCGCCGGGACGGTGGCGCTCGACTCGCTGAAGCTGAGCGCGCTCCAGACGGCCGTCGCGATGGCGGTGGCGAGCGGGGCGACGTCGCTGGAGGCCGCGGCGGTGGTCTCGGAGTCCGCCGCCGTCTCGGAGCAGGACCGGGCGGCCGTACGGGACGCGGGCGGGCCCGCCACCCCGGTGCTGCTGGCCGGCCCGGACGGACGGCTCAGGGCCAGCGTCACGGCCGGCTGAACCCCCGCCCCGTACCTCGCGCCCACCCCCGTACGCCCTCGCGAATCGACCCGTCCCGCCGGTCCCGCCGTGGATTCCCAGAAGGATCACGGCCGTCCGTCTTGCCTTCGTCGGCCGGTTGCGCATCAATGAACAGCAGCTCGAACCGACGGATCGTCAGATTCACCCGCTCCACCCCCTGACGGCCCGGTCCGGGACCCCGATCCGCGGTCCCGAGCCGAGTCCGGCCGTCCCTTCGTCCGTGCGGCGTGCGCACCCCGCCCGCGGAGTTCGCCGACGATCCACGCACACCCTTGTGACGCGGCCCGCGACCCGGCGCGTCCGTGCGCGATGACGTCCACGTGTCACCACGCGCGGTCCGCCGCGTGCGGCGGGCTGCCCCGACCATCCCTGGCAAGGGAAAGGGGAATCCATGCGAGGCAGCAGACTGGGCATCGGCGCCGCAGTGGCGGCGGGGGTGCTCGCCGTCACGTCCCTGGCGTTCGCGCCGGGCGCCGGGGCGGTCACGCCGACCGAGGCGACCGCCGACTACGACTGCGGCATGTGGGGCGGCGGCCAGGCGAGGCTGACCGCCACCCAGAACGGCACCGCGGCCACCATCACCCTGCGCTCGGCGGTGAAGACGCCGGTGGCGGTGGGCGCCGACACCATCAACGCGACGCTCACGCTGGCGAAGGCGGGCGGCGGCACCCGGCAGTTCACCGGGCAGAAGAACCCGGCGCTGGCGGCCGGCTCGTCCGTGGAGATCGGCCCGTTGAAGGCGACGGTCGCGCTCGGCGAGAGCCTCAACTCGTACTTCGCCGGGCCCGCCCTGACGATGACGATCTTCGGGTTCCCGGTGAGCTGTGACGCCGTGAGCTCGCAGTCGCCGGGGCCGTTCGTGTTCTGACCGTCCCTCCTGTCGTACGGAGCCGGGGTCGGCGTCGCCGTGCGCGGCGCCGGCCCCTCCGGCACCGTTCCACCGGGGCCGCACGCACCGATCTTGACAGCAACTGATGGGTCATCAGTTGGCGGATTTCGCTTCCCTTGACTTCTTTTGAGCACCCCTGGTCAATGGCCGTCCGCTTTCCTCCGAAGGGGGCACACCACATGGCCTCAGCCACCCGCAACGCCGGGCGAAGACCAGCGGCCCGCCGTCGCGCGGCCGGGCGTCGGCGGTGGACCGCCGCGCTCGGCGGCCTCGCGCTCCTCGCCGGCGCGGCCGCCCTGGCCGCTCCCGCACGCGCGACGCCCGCCGCGTCCGCACCGGTCGACTTCGCGACCCGCTGCGTACCGCCGCCGATCGCCGGCATCCCGCCCATCAACGGCACCACGACCGCCGAGATCACCGTCGACAACGCCGCGCCCAAGGTCGGCGACGCGGTCACGGTCACCTACCGGGTCACCAAACCGGCCGCCAGCAACCCGGTCGACCTCGCGCTCCCGGCCGACATCATGACCCCCACCGGCAAGGTCACCATCGGCGGCGCCCAGACCGGCGCCCTCACCGTCGCCGGCCCGAAGAAGAACCCGCCGGTGCCCGGCAAGGGGGAGTTCCCGCCGTTCGCCATGACCGGCACGTTCACGGTCACCGCGGCCGGCTCGATCACCCTCTCGCCCGGCGACTACAACATCCACACCAGCTACATCATGGAGCTGGACACCCCCTGCGCGGTCAGCAGCCCGCCGGCGCCCGTCTCCAGCACGATCGTGGCGAGCGAGCGGCCCGGCGCCAACGAGCGCGCGATCTCGCTGGGCACGGCGTCCGGCAAGCCCGGCGAACGCGTCACCGTCACCGGTACCGCGTTCACCCCGCTCGCCGACGTCACCGTCGCCGGCCGGGCCGGCGGGGCCGAGACCGCCGACAAGATGACCGTCAGGACCGACGCGGCCGGCGGCTTCACCGCCCGGCTGAAGGTGAACTCCAAGGGGACCAGCGGAGTCGTCGCGTACGAAGGCAGCTCCTGGTCCGCCGACAAGGGCGCGGGGCCGGCCGCGTACACCGTCGTCGACGACACCCCCGTGCCGGGCAACAGCCAGCAGCTCACCGCGTCCGTCGTCGCCGGCACCCTGTCCATGACGCAGGCCGGGGACGCCGTCCGACTCTCCGCGGTGAACTTCGGCGCCGGCGGAGCGGCCACCGGCGACCTCCAGAAGGTGACGGTCCGGGACTTCCGCGGCGGGCCCGCGGGCTGGTCCCTCACCGGGAAGGTCACCGACTTCACCGGCCCCGGCGGCCGGATCGAGGCGGGGAAGCTCGGCTGGACCCCCGCCTGCGCCACCGAGACGGGCAGCCCCAGCACCTGCGTGCCGGGCTCCGCGGGGACCGTGGGGAGCGCCGGTGCGACCCTCGCCTCCACGCCCAACGGCACCGTCACCGGCGGAGAGTTCGCGGTGGACGCGAAGGTCTCGCTCGACGTCCCGGCGTTCACCCCGCCCGGTGCGTACACCGGCGTCCTCACCCTCACCCTCACCTGACCGCACGGCGGGCCGGGCGCGCACCCGGTCGGCCCGCCCCGACCCCGGGGGTCCCGCACCCATGACGAGAGCCCGCCGAGCACGCGCACGGGCCGTCCTGCCGGCCCTGCTCGCCGCGCTGCTGGCCCCGACGGCGCCCGCCGCCCGGGCCGCCGAGAACGGCGAGTGGTCCGTCTACCCCGCCGCGTCCGAGCTGGGCAGCCGGCCGTACTTCTACCTCACCGCCGAACCGGGGGCCACCCTCACCGACCGGATCACCATCGGCAACAAGACCGCGACCCCCCTGACCTTCCGGCTGTACGCGGCCGACGCGTACAACACCGAACGCGACGGCGGCTTCGCCGTGCGCGCCCCGGACGAGCAGCAGCGCGGCATCGGCGCCTGGGCCAGGCCCGAGCGGGAGCGCGTCACCGTACCGCCGCGCTCCTCGGTCACCGTGGGCTACGCCCTCACCGTCCCCGAGGGCGCCGAGCCCGGGGACCACCCGGGCGCCCTGGTGGCGCTGGACGAGCGCGTCGGCCGGGTCGGCGGGGACGTCGCGCTCGGCGTGCAGCAGGCCGTCGGCGCCCGGGTGTACCTGCGGGTGAAGGGCCCCGCGGTGCCCGCGCTCTCCGTCGAGGACGTCACCCTCAGCCAGGACCGCCCGCTGCTGCCCGGCGCGGGCGAGAGCAGCGCCGTCATCTCGTACACCCTGCACAACCGGGGCAACGTGACCCTGAACCCGCAGGTCGCCCTGAAGGCCGAGGGGCTCTTCGGCCGCGATCTGCTGGCGCGGGAGCTGCGGAAGGTGCCGTCCGAGCTGCTGCCGCGGCAGAAGATCCGGCTCACCGAGCGCTGGCGCGGCTCCCCGCAGGCCGACTGGGGCGAGATCCGGCTCACCGCGACCGCGAAGGACGTCCGGGAGTCGGCCGCGGTCTCCTTCTTCGCCCTGCCGTGGCTCCTCGCCGCGGTCGTGGCGGCGCTGCTCGGGGGCGGCGGAGCGTGGGCCCGCGCCCGGCTGAAGGCCCGCGCACGGGCCCGGTGAGCACCCCTCGCGGCGCCGAGTGGGGCACGGCGGGCACGGGCGCGGCGGGCATCAGCGACAATGAACGGCATGAGCGTGCGTAACCAGCCCACCGAGTCCGCCCCCCACCGGTCGGGCTTCGCCTGTTTCGTCGGCCGACCCAACGCCGGCAAGTCCACCCTCACGAACGCTCTGGTCGGTCAGAAGGTGGCGATCACCTCGAACCGCCCGCAGACCACCCGGCACACCGTGCGCGGCATCGTGCACCGGCCCGAAGCCCAGCTAATCCTGGTCGACACCCCCGGCCTGCACAAGCCGCGCACCCTGCTCGGCGAGCGGCTGAACGACGTGGTGCGCACCACCTGGGCCGAGGTCGACGTGATCGGCTTCTGCATGCCGGCGAACGAGAAGGTGGGCCCCGGCGACCGCTACATCGCCCAGGAGCTGGCCGGGATCAAGAAGACCCCGAAGGTCGCCCTCGTCACCAAGACGGACCTGGTCGACTCCAAGCGCCTCGCCGAGCAGCTCCTCGCCGTCGACCAGCTCGGCCGGGAGCTGGGCATCGAGTGGGCCGAGATCATCCCGGTGTCCGCGACCGGCGGCCAGCAGGTCACGCTCGTCGCCGACCTGCTGGTCCCGCTGCTGCCCGAGGGCCCCCCGCTCTACCCGGAGGGCGACCTCACGGACGAGCCCGAGCAGGTCATGGTCGCCGAGCTGATCCGCGAGGCGGCGCTGGAGGGCGTACGGGACGAGCTGCCGCACTCGATCGCGGTCGTCGTCGAGGAGATGCTGCCGCGGGAGGGCCGCCCGGCGGACAAGCCGCTGCTGGACATCCACGCCAACGTCTACATCGAGCGCCCCAGCCAGAAGGGCATCATCATCGGCCCCAAGGGCAGCCGGCTGAAGGAGGTCGGCAGCAAGTCCCGCAAGCACATCGAGGCGCTGCTCGGCACGCCGGTCTTCCTCGACCTGCACGTGAAGGTCGCGAAGGACTGGCAGCGGGACCCCAAGCAACTCCGCAAGCTCGGCTTCTGAGCGCCGACGGCGCTCCCTCGCGGCTTCGGCCGGAGCGGCGCTTTGCTCCGCGGGTGCGTTGGTCTCTGCGGCCTGGGACACCGGCGCCGTTCGCGCACGAGTGCGTTGGTCTCTGCGGACCGTGGTGGGCCTGTCGCGCAGTTCCCCGCGCCCCTGTATCGCTGCCCCCGTGCCGGCAGGGCACAGGGGGAGGAACTGCGCGACAGGCCCACCACCGGGCCGCGGGGAACGCCGCGGGGAACAACGCTCCCGCAGAGGCACCGCGGCTACGGTCGGACGCGCCGCGGAGAGGGACTAGGCGCCTTCCTTCAGTACGCGGGAGACCAGCTCGCGCTGGGCGTCCGTCAGACGGGGGTCCGCGGTGTGCAGCGTGCGGCCGTCGACGGTGATCTCGTACGCGAAGCCGTCCGGCACCCCGGCGCGCGGGGCGAGGGACGCGCCTGCGAGTGCCTCGTCGGCCAGCGCGCGCCAGGCGTCCCCGTCGGACCGGCCCGTGGTGTCCACCGTCGCGGACCGCTCGATGCCGGCGAATCCGCCGGTGCGCCGTACCTGGATGCGCATGGGCTCCGCTCCCGTGTGTTCGGCCGCCCCGGGCCCGCTACGCGGTGGGCACGCCCACCGTGGACCACGCCTTGAGCACGGCCTCCGTCTCGTCGCCCTCACCGTAGCGCGCGCGTGCCGCGGCCACCGTCTGCCGGGCGAAGTCGGTGAAGTCCGCGTCGCTCGAAAGCTCCCCGCCGGTCAGGGTGTCGAACCAGATCTGTCCCGCGCGCTCCCACGACTTGCCGCCGAGCCGGGTGGCCAGCAGGTAGAAGGCGTGGTTCGGGATGCCGGAGTTGATGTGGACGCCGCCGTTGTCCCGGCCGGTGCGCACGTAGTCGTCCATCGTCGCCGGCTGCGGGTCCTTGCCGAGGACGTCGTCGTCGTACGCGGTGCCCGGGGCCTTCATGCTGCGCAGGGCGACCCCGCTGACGTCGGGCGCCAGCAGCCCGGCGCCGATCAGCCAGTCCGCCTCCTCCGCGGTCTGCTCCAGGGTGTACTGCTTGACCAGCGAGCCGAAGACGTCCGACACGGACTCGTTGAGGGCGCCCGACTGGCTGAAGTAGTCGAGGTTCGCGGTGTACTGGGTGAGCCCGTGCGCCAGTTCGTGCGCGATGACGTCGACGGGGATGGAGAAGTCCAGGAAGATCTCGCCGTCGCCGTCGCCGAAGACCATCTGGGCGCCGTCCCAGAAGGCGTTGTTGTAGTCGCGGTCGTAGTGGACGCTCGCCTTCAGCGGCAGCCCGGCGTCGTCGAGGGAGCTGCGCCCGTAGGACTTCAGCAGCAGCTCGAAGGTGGCGCCGAGGCCCGCGTAGACGCGGTTGACGGTGGCGTCCTGGACCGGTGCGTCGCCCTCGCCGCGGACCTTCTTGCCCGGCAGGTCGGTGCGGTGCTCGCAGTCGTACACGGTGCGCTGCGGGGTGTCCCCGGGGCCGGGCGGTGCGGCCGCCGCGGTCAGGCCGCGCACGGTGGTGATCCGACGGCGGGTGCGCTGGAGCGCGTCCAGCTCCAGGGTGCGGTGGGCGCGCCGGGCGACCTCGCCCGCGGCGGAGCGCGCGATGCTGTCGAGCAGATGAGGGGGCACGACGGTGCAGAAGACGGTGTGGAATGCCATGTCTGGCAATGTGGCACCGCGTCACCGAACTGTCACTAGCTGCGACGGCCTTTAGTGAAATGGAGTGAAGCGTCCGCTTCCGCTGACGCCCCCGACGCCACTTGCACCCCCGCGGCCCAGGGTCGCCCCCCCTGCGGGAATGTTCGGCGGACATTCCAGGTTCCGCATACTGATACGGGCGGGTCCGACTCGCGGAGCGTCGGTTACGATGCCAGGCATCATGCGTTTCGGGCTGCTTCTTCTTAGCTGCCGCGGCGAGGGCCTGTAGTCGTAGGCCGACCCCCTCCCCGCGGGACCTGCTGCTGCTTCGAACCGTCGGCCGGTTGAGACCTTCCATCCATCCGGATTCCGAGGAGCCCGCGCAATGTCCGACACCACCGTTGGTCGTCCCACCCCGCTGACGAACGCGAGTCACACGCAGAAGCCGTCCGGGATGCCGATCCACAAGTACCGCCCCTTCGACGCGGTCGACATCGCCGACCGCACGTGGCCGGAGAACCGCATCACCGAGGCGCCCCGCTGGCTCTCCACCGACCTGCGCGACGGCAACCAGGCGCTGATCGACCCGATGTCCCCGGCGCGCAAGCGCGCGATGTTCGACCTGCTGGTCCGGATGGGCTACAAGGAGATCGAGGTCGGCTTCCCGTCGTCCGGCGATACCGACTTCGCGTTCGTGCGCTCCATCATCGAGGAGGGCGCGATCCCGGAGGACGTGACGATCTCCGTACTCACCCAGGCGCGCGAAGAGCTGATCGAGCGCACGGTCGAGTCGCTGAAGGGCGCGCACCGGGCCACCGTCCACCTGTACAACGCCACCGCGCCCACCTTCCGCCGGGTGGTGTTCCGCGGCTCCAAGGAGCAGGTCAAGCAGATCGCGGTGGACGGCACCCGGCTGGTGATGGAGTACGCCGAGAAGCTGCTGGGCCCCGAGACCGTCTTCGGCTACCAGTACAGCCCGGAGATCTTCACGGACACCGAACTGGACTTCGCCCTGGAGGTCTGCGAGGGCGTCATGGACGTCTGGCAGCCGGAGGACGGCCGGGAGATCATCCTGAACCTGCCGGCGACGGTCGAGCGGTCGACCCCGTCCACGCACGCGGACCGCTTCGAGTGGATGTCGCGCAATCTGTCCCGGCGCCAGTACGTGTGCCTGTCCACGCACCCGCACAACGACCGCGGCACGGCCGTGGCCGCCGCCGAACTGGCCGTGATGGCGGGCGCGGACCGGGTCGAGGGCTGTCTGTTCGGGCAGGGCGAGCGCACCGGCAACGTCGACCTGGTCACCCTGGGCATGAACCTGTTCTCGCAGGGCGTCGACCCGCAGATCGACTTCTCGCAGATCGACGAGGTCCGGCGCACCAGCGAGTACTGCAACCAGATGGAGGTCCACCCGCGCCACCCGTACGCGGGCGACCTGGTCTACACCGCCTTCTCCGGCTCCCACCAGGACGCCATCAAGAAGGGCTTCGACGCGCTGGAGGCGGACGCGGCGGCGGACGGCAAGACCGTCGACGACGTCGAGTGGAACGTGCCGTACCTGCCGATCGACCCCAAGGACGTGGGCCGCTCCTACGAGGCGGTCATCCGGGTCAACTCGCAGTCCGGCAAGGGCGGCATCGCGTACGTCCTGAAGAACGACCACAAGCTGGACCTGCCGCGCCGGATGCAGATCGAGTTCTCGAAGATCATCCAGGCGAAGACCGACGCCGAGGGCGGCGAGGTCACCCCGGGCGCGATCTGGGGCGTCTTCCGGGACGAGTACCTGCCCAACCCCGACAACGCCTGGGGCCGGATCCAGCTCCGTTCGGGCCAGTCCACCACCGACACCGACGGCGTGGACGCGCTGACCGTGGACGCGGTCGTCGACGGCGTCGAGACCCGGCTGGAGGGCGCGGGCAACGGTCCGATCTCCGCCTTCTTCGACGCCCTCCAGGCCATCGGGATCGACGTGCGGCTGCTGGACTACACCGAGCACACCATGAGCGAGGGCGCCTCCGCGCAAGCCGCTTCGTACATCGAGTGCGCCATCGACGGCAAGGTCCTGTGGGGGGTCGGGATCGACGCCAACACCACGCGGGCCTCGCTGAAGGCCGTCGTGTCGGCGGTCAACCGCGCCGCCCGCTGACCGCATTGGCCCGGCGTCCATCCGTGCGACGCCGGGCGTCCGCACCCCGTGCCCCGGGCCGTTCCCGTACGGATACGGCCCGGGGCACGGGCGTCGTGACGGTCGTCGGGAATCGGCCATGTGCCGTCCGGCTGGCTCCGAGGTGCTGACGGCCCCCCGTCCATGTGGCTAACATCACGCCAACGCGGCGGTGCCGCGGGGAGCATGGCGGAGGTGCTGAGTGCGGACTGGCCGAGGAGTATTTGGCCGGAAGGTAGTGGTCTGCGGCGTTCACACCTCGTGGCACACCGTCGCCGACGGGGAGTTCTTCTGCACGGCGTGCGGCGGCGACCGCAACTACCGCCGGCGCACCGGCCGTAGGCGCTTCACCCTGCTGGGCATCCCGCTGCTGCCGCGCGGCTCGGCCGGACCCGTCGTCGAATGTGCCGCCTGTCACGGCCACTTCGGCATGGACGCGCTCGACCACCCCACCACCGCGCGCTTCTCCGCGATGCTGCGCGACGCGGTGCACACCGTCGCCCTCGCCGTCCTCGTCGCCGGCGGCGTCTCGTCGCGCTCCGTACGGGAGACGGCCCTGGCCACCGTCCGGGCCGCCGGTCTGCACGACTGCACCGAGGACCAGCTCACCGCGCTGATCGAGGCGCTGGCCGCCGACACCGGTCGGTTCGTCACCGACGCCGGCCCCTACGGGGGCGCTGCCGCCGCCCTCGCCATCGAACTGCACGAGGCGCTGGAGCCGCTGGCGCCCCACCTCGCGCCGGCGGGGCGGGAGTCGATCCTGCTCCAGGGCGCCCGGATCGCGCTCGCCGACGGGCCCTACACCCCGGCGGAGCGGGAGGTGCTGACGACGGTGGGCACGGCGCTGCGGCTGCCGGCCGCCGACACCGTACGACTGCTGGACACCGCCCGCACCCACTCGCCCTGACCGCGGGCGCGTTCAGCCGTCGGCGTCCGATGACGCCGCTGCCGTCGGCGCCTCCTTCGCGTCGCCCGGCCTTCCGTCGGTCGGCGTGCGGCCCGGCATCAGCGTCGCGATGGCCACCGCGCCGAGCGTCATGAACCCGGCCGCCACCACCATCGCGAGCGCGAAGCCGTCCGTCGCCGCGTCCCCGCCGCCGTGCACCGGGTCGCCCTGGCTGGACGCCAGCGACACCAGTGCCGCGATGCCCACCGCGCCGCCGATCTGCTGCACGGAGCTCAGCAGCGCCGACCCTAGGCCCGCGTCCCGCTCCGTGGTGTCGGTGACGGCGGCGATCGCCAGCGCCGGGAAGCCCAGCCCCGAAGCGACGGAGACGACGATCACCCCGGGCAGCACCGCGGTGGCGTAGCCGTCGCCCTCCGACACCCGCGACAGCATCAGCATGCCGATCGCGCTCACGACGAACGACACCACCAGCGGCGGACGCACACCGAAGCGCGCGACGGTGCGCGCCGAGAGCCAGACGCCGGTCAACACGCCGCCCGCGTACGGCAGGTAGGCCATGCCCGCGCCCAGCGGGCTGTACCCCAGCACGTTCTGCAGGTGCAGCATGATCAGGAAGGTCAGGGCGAAGAAGGCCGCGGTGAACAGCAGGGACGTGCCGTACGCCACGGCCCGGACCCGTACCGCCAGGAACGCCAGCGGCACCAACGGCTCGGCGGTGCGCGCCTCCACGACGAGGAACGCCGCCCCCAGCACCAGCGCCAGCAGCAGGGACACCGCGGTCTGCGGGTCCCAGCCCGACTCCGCCGTCCGCAGCAGACCGTTGACCAGCGCCAGCAGGGCGCCCGTACCCAGCAGCGCGCCGGGAACGTCGATGCGGGGCCGGTGGGCCGGCCGGCCGCCGGGCAGCAGACGCGGCGCCAGCAGCAGCGCGCCCACCGCGATCGGCACGTTGATGAAGAAGGCCCACCGCCAGGACAGCAGGTCCGTGAGCACGCCGGAGACCACCAGGCCCGTCGTGCCGCCCAGGGCTGCGACCCCGCCCCAGACGCCCATGGCCTTCGCCCGCTCGCCCTCGCCCGGGTACATCAGCGTGATCATCGACATCGCGGCCGGGCTCGCCAGCGCGGCGCCGGTGCCCTGGAGGAACCGTCCCGTCACCAATTGCCAGGGCTCCTGCGCCAGTCCGCACGCCAGGCTCGCCGCCCCGAACAGGCTCACGCCGGCGACGAACACCGCGCGGCGGCCCAACAGGTCGGCGGCGCGCCCGCCGGGGAGCAACAGGGCGCCGAAGGTGAGGAAGTAGGCGTTCACCACCCAGGCGAGGCCGGCGGTGCCGAATCCGAGGTCGTCCCGGACGGTGGCGAGAGCGACGTTCACCACCGAGTCGTCGAGGACCAGCATGAAGTGGACGAAGGACAGCAGGACCAGCGCCGCGGTGCGGCGACTGCCCCGGATGACCTGCGTCGTCGTTGTGATTGCAGTCATACGACGACGCTATTCAGCAGGTCAGATGGCCGCGATATGCTACCGGGCCAGGCAATAGCGCATTGAGGACACGGTGGTGTGCGCCGGCGCGCGCCACGGGAGGTGACGAGCCGGGTGGCCATCCCCGAACCGTGCGACGCCCCCGTCGGCATAGGCGCCATCGTCGTCGGCAGCTTCCCGCTCACCTCGGGCGAGTGGTTCGAGGCGCACAGCCACTCCCAGCACCAACTCGCCTGGAGCAGCCGCGGGGTGATCTCGGTCGCCGTCGACGACACCTACTGGGTGCTGCCGCCCACCCGCGCCCTGTGGATACCGGCCGGCACCGTCCACCGGCCCGGTGCCACCCGTGAAGCGGTCCTCAGCTCCCTGTACTTCCGACCCGAACTCTGCACCGTCGACTGGTCCGAGCCCACCCCCGTCGCCGTGGACGGACTGCTCGCCCGGCTCATCGTCCACCTGGGGCGCACCGACCTCGCCGACGACGCCCGGCTGCGGGCCGAAGCGGTCGTACCGGACCTGCTGCACCCGCTGCCCGCCGCGCCCATCGACGTGCCGAGCCCGTGCGACGAGCGGGTGCGGGCCGTGGCGGACGCCCTCCTCGCCGACCCCGCCGACCCCCGCACCCTCGACGCCCACGCCCGCGCGGTCGGCGTCAGCCGGCGGACCCTCACCCGGCTCTTCGTCCACGACACCGGCATGCACTTCGACCACTGGCGCACCCACGCGCGGCTGCGCGCCGCCCTCCCGCTGCTCGCCGAGGGACAGCCGGTGTCCCGGGTCGCGCACGCCGTCGGCTACGCCACCGCCAGCGCCTTCCTCGCCGCGTTCCGCCGCACCGTGGGCACCTCGCCCGGCCGCTACCTCAGCGGTACCGCGGACTAGGTCGTGTCTTCAGAGTCCCGTCTGCCTGGCGGGGTCTGGCACGCACGCTCTCCCCCGTAGCCCTTCGGGCACGGAGGCACCCCCAGCGTTGTCGTCATTCGCCAATGCACCGCATTGACTCCCTCCTCCGCCTGGAGGTCCCCCCGTGCCCTCTGGGCACAGGGGGAGATCGCACGCACCAGACCCCGCCAGGCCCGCCCCAAGGGCGGACGACGCCACTTTGAAGACACTCCCGAGCCGCTGGCCGTACTCCCCGGGGAGTAACCGGCCGGGCGGACCCACCGCCGCAGTACGCCCCATCTCGCCCCACCGTCCGACGAATCCACCGCGCAACGGCGGGAGTCTGGTGGCCTCGGACGGGCGAGGCACCGTCCGGTCACGAAGGGGGAAACGACCCATGGGTTCGACCACACCTGCTCCCGTCGAGCAGCCGCCGCCGACGCCCGCGACCAACGGGCCGGGCGCAGCGGGCCGGCGACGGCGGACCCTGCCGTGGGCCCTCCTCGCGCTGTGGGTCGCCGTCGTCGCCGTCGCGCTGCCCTTCGCGGGCAAGCTCGAAGAGGTCCAGCGGGACAACGTCGTCGACTACCTGCCGGCCAGCGCCGACTCCACCCAGGTGGCGAAGGTCGAGCAGAGCCTGCCCGGCGGCGCGACGACCGAGGTCGTCCTCGTCTACACCCGGGACGGCGGCCTCACCGAGGCCGACCGCGGCGCCGTCGAAGGCCAGGTGGCGGCGATCGCCGCCGAACACCGGTTGACCGTGCCGCCCCAGTCCGTGCCGTCGACGGACGGCGGCACGCTGATGGTGCCGCTGGTCACCACCGAGCCCGGCAACGACGAGGAGAAGCAGGCCGAGTTCGTCGCCGACATCCGCGACGCCGTATCGGGCGGCGACGGGCTGCGGGCGGAGGTCGGCGGCCCCGCCGCGCTCCAGGCCGACATGGAGGAGGTCTTCTCCACCATCGACGGCACCCTGACCTTCGCCACCGTGGCCGTGGTGACCGTGCTGCTGATCATCACCTACCGCAGCCCCTTCCTGTGGCTCGTGCCGCTGCTCACGGTCGGCGTCGCCGCCCTGCTGACCCGGGCCGCCGTCTACGGCCTCGTGGAGGGCTTCGGCCTCACCGTCACCAGCCAGAGCGCCGGCGTGATGACGGTCCTCGTCTTCGGCGCCGGCACCGACTACGCCCTGCTGCTGGTCGCCCGCTACCGCGAGGAGCTGCGCCGCCATCCGCTGCCGTACGACGCGATGGTGGCCGCGCTGCGCGGCTGCGGGCCCGCCGTCCTCGCCTCCAGCGGGACGGTCGCGGCCGGACTGCTCTGTCTGCTCGCGGCCGACCTCAACAGCGTCAGCGGGCTCGGCCCGGTCGGCGCGATCGGCGTCGTGGGCGCCCTCGCCGCGATGATGACGCTGCTGCCGGCGCTCCTCGTCCTGCTGGGGCGCCGGGTCTTCTGGCCGCTGGTCCCGGCGTACGGGGCCGCGGCGCCGAACCGCACCTCGCTCTTCGCCCGGATGGGCGGCTCCGCCGGCCGCCGGCCGCTCGCGGTGCTCGTCACCGGCGTCACCCTGCTCGGCGCGCTCGCGCTCGGTGCGTTCAACCTGCCGGGCGGGTTGAAGACGGAGGACGGGTTCACCGACCGGCCCGAGTCCGTGTCGGCGATGGAACGGCTCGCCGACGCCTACCCGGAGCGCAGCGCCCAGCCCATCAGCGTGATCGCGCCCACCGGCCGCGCGGACGAACTGCGGGCCGAGGCCGCGGCCGTGGAAGGGGTCGCCGGAGTGGAGCGCGGTCGCAGCGCCGACGGTTGGACCGAACTCGCCGTCTTCGCCGAGGACCCGCCCGAGTCGGCGGGGGAGACCGCGACGATCGAGGAGTTGCGGGACGCACTTTCGGGGGCGTACGTCGGCGGGCCCAGCGCCCAGGCGCTCGACCTGGCGGACACCAACGCCCGGGACCGTGCGATCGTCATCCCGCTCGTCCTCGGCGCGGTCCTGCTGATCCTGATCGCCCTGCTGCGGTCCGTGGTCGCCGCCGCCCTGCTCACCGCCGCGGTCGTCGCCGTGTGGGGCGCGGCCTGGGGCCTGGGCGGGCTCGTCTTCGAACCGCTCTTCGGCTTCGAGGGCGTCGATCCGACCATGCCGCTGCTGTCCTTCGTCTTCCTCGTCGCCCTCGGAGTCGACTACGGCATCTTCCTGATGCACCGGATGCGGGAGGAGGCGCTCGCCGGGAAGGAGCCGGCCGACGCGGCGCTGACCGCGCTGCGCACCACGGGCGGCGTGATCGCCTCCGCGGGCGTGGTCCTCGCCGCGACCTTCGCGGTGCTGATGAACCTGCCGCTGGTGGCGCTGGTCGAGATGGGCTTCCTGGTCGCCGTCGGCGTCCTGTTGGACACCTTCCTGGTGCGGACGTACCTGGTGACCTCCGCCAGCCTGCTGCTGGGGCGGGCCGTTTGGTGGCCGGGGAAGCTGTCCAAGCCGGTGACCGTGCGCGAACGGCCCGTGGTGGAGCGGGAGTCCGTCGGCACCTGACCGCCGGAGCGATCCGGGCGGACGAGTGCGCCCCCGCCCTCCCCACCACCCGACCCGTGACCCAGGATGGAGCGATGCAACCGAAGCCGTCGAAGGACGCCGCACGGGGTGGGGGCCGGCTCGGGGGCGTGCTCACCGCGGTGAGCCGGGATCCGCTGTCCACCCCGCACCGGACCCGCAACGACGCCCTCATCACCGCCGTCATCGCGGTGGCCGCCGTTGCGGCGGCCTTCCTCGCCGGCGAGGAGCGCCGCCCCGACGCCCTCGGCTGGACGCTGCTGGCCGGCGCGATCCTGCCGCTGGTGTGGCGGCGCTCCCACCCGTACGCCGTGCTCGTCGTCTGCGTGCTGTGCGTGGCGCCGTACCACGCGCTCGACAACGCGCACGGCGCCCCGATGGCCGGGTCGGTGCTCGCGGTCTACACCTTCGCCTCGCTCGTCCGCCCGCTGCACGCCGTCGTCGTCGGGGGCGCCGTCGTCGGCCTCACCTTGACGACCATGTTCACCGTCGGCGCCCACGAGGGCCTGGAGTCGCTGCGGACCTCAGGCTGGATCATCGTCTTCCTCGTCGTCGGCATGGACGTGCGGATCTACCGGCAGTACGTCGCCTCCATGGTCGCCCGCGCCGAACACGCCGAGCGCACCCGGGAGGAGGAGGCCGCCCGGCGCGTCGCCGAGGAGCGCATCCGCATCGCCCGCGACCTGCACGACCTCCTCGCCCACTCGATCACCCTCATCGGCGTGCAGACCTCCGTCGCCTCCCACGTGCTGACCGTCGACCCCGACCGGCTCGACCGCGCGGCCATCGCCAAGGCGCTCGACGACATCGCCGACACCTGCCGCGCCGCCCGCGGCGAACTGCGCACCACGCTCACGGTGTTGCGCACCGACACCACCGGCGCCCCCAGCGGCCCGCTGCCGGAACTCGCCTCGCTGCCCGAACTCACGGCCGCGTCCGGCGCCCGGCTGACCCTGCGCCCGGGCGGGGAACGCCTCCCGCCGGCCGCCGAGGTGGCCGCGTACCGCATCGTCCAGGAGTCGCTGACGAACGCCGTGCGCCACGGGGGTGCGGGCGTGGGCATAGAGGTCTCGGTCGAACGTCGCGGCGAGGCCCTGCACGTCGCGGTGAGCGACGACGGCGCCGGCGAGCCGCTGCCCGCCGCCGCCCCCGGCCAGCCGCCCGGCTTCGGCATCGTCGGCATGCGCGAGCGGGCCCGCAGCGTCGGCGGCACCCTGCTGGCGCGCCCCCGCCCCGACGGCGGCTTCGAGGTCCTCGCCGTCCTGCCCCTGAGACAACCGGAGCCCGCCGCATGAGACCCGCCCCCGCAGACCCGGCTGCCACGGCCGCCCCGATACGCGTCCTCCTCGCCGACGACCAGCACCTCGTCCGCGCCTCCTTCGCGCTGCTCGTCTCCTCCGCCCCCGACATGGAGGTCGTCGCGCAGGCCGGCAACGGCGCGGAGGCCGTCGAACTCGCCCGCAGCGAGCGCGCCGACGTCGCCGTCATGGACATCCGGATGCCGCACCTCGACGGCATCGAGGCCACCCGGCGGATCGCCGCCGACGACGACCTCGCGGGCGTCCGGGTCCTCGTCCTGACCACGTACGACACCGACGAGTACGTGGTCGAAGCGCTGCGCGCCGGCGCCTCCGGCTTCCTCGTCAAGGACACCCGTCCCGCCGACCTGCTGGCCGCGATCCGCACGGTCGCCGCGGGCGAAGCGCTGCTCTCGCCGGGCCCCACGTCCCGGCTCATCGCCCGCGTGCTGGCCGCGCCGAGCCCGCCCGTACCGAACGCCGGCGCCGGACCCGACCACCTCACCGACCGCGAGCGCCAGGTCCTCGCCCTGGTCGCCCGCGGACTGAACAACGCCGAGGTCGCCGATGCGCTCGCCCTCTCACCGCTCACCGCGAAGACCCACGTCAGCCGGATCATGGGCAAGCTGGGCGCCCGCGACCGGGCACAGCTCGTGATCGTGGCGTACGAGTCGGGCCTGGTCGTTCCCGGGGAGGGGTAGCCCGGCCCGGCCGGCGGCCCGGGCCGTCCGAGGGGCCCGTCGCGCTGGGGGACAATGGGGCCCATGAGTCTGTTCCGCGACGATGCGATCGTGCTGCGCACGCAGAAGCTGGGCGAGGCCGACCGCATCATCAGCCTGCTGACGCGGGGGCACGGACGGGTCCGGGCGGTGGCGCGCGGGGTGCGGCGGACGAAGTCGAAGTTCGGGGCCAGGCTGGAGCCCTTCTCCCACGTGGACGTGCAGTTCTTCGCCCGCGGCAGCGAGCTGGTGGGCCGCGGCCTGCCGCTGTGCACCCAGAGCGAGACGATCGCCCCGTACGGCGGCGCCATCGTGGCCGACTACGCCCGCTACACGGCCGGCACCGCGATGCTGGAGACCGCGGAGCGGTTCACCGACCACGAGGGCGAACCCGCGGTCCAGCAGTACCTCCTCTTGGTCGGCGGGTTGCGCGCGCTGGCCCAGGGCGAGCACGCGCCGCACCTCATCCTGGACGCCTTCCTGCTGCGCTCGCTGGCGGTGAACGGCTACGCGCCCAGCTTCGTGGACTGCGCCAAGTGCGGCCTGGAGGGGCCGAACCGCTTCTTCTCCGTCGCGGCGGGCGGCGTCATATGCGGCGACTGCCGGGTGCCGGGGAGCGTCGTACCCTCGGCTGAGGCCATCACGCTGCTCAGCGCGCTGCTGACCGGCGACTGGCCCACGGCGGACGCCTGCGAGGCGCGCCACGTCCGGGAGGGCAGCGGGCTGGTCTCCGCCTATCTGCACTGGCACATGGAGCGCGGGCTGCGCTCCCTGCGCTACGTCGAGAAGTGATCGAAGCAGTACGAGCGACACCCGCAGAACACGCAGAAGCAGTACGAGCGACACGTAGGAGAAGTGAGCCGCATGGCACGACGCGGAATCCTGGGCCGTTCCCGCCGCGAGTACAAGGTCCCCGAGCCGCACCCCTCGGGCGCGCGCCCCCCGCGGATCCCCGCCGAACTGGTGCCGAACCACGTGGCCTGCGTGATGGACGGCAACGGCCGCTGGGCGAAGGAGCGCGGGCTGCCGAGGACCGAGGGCCACAAGGTCGGCGAGGGCGTCGTGCTCGACGTGCTCAAGGGCTGCCTGGAGATGGGCGTCAAGAACCTCTCCCTGTACGCCTTCTCCACCGAGAACTGGAAGCGCTCGCCCGACGAGGTCCGCTTCCTGATGAACTTCAACCGGGACGTCATCCGGCGCCGCCGCGACGAGATGGACGAACTCGGCATCCGGATCCGCTGGGTGGGCCGCATGCCCAAGATGTGGAAGTCCGTGGTGCAGGAGCTCCAGGTCGCGCAGGAGCAGACCAAGGACAACGACGCCATGACGCTGTACTTCTGCGTCAACTACGGCGGTCGGGCCGAGGTCGCCGACGCCGCGCAGAAGATCGCCCGGGAGGTGGCGGCGGGCCGGCTCGACCCGTCGAAGGTCACCGAGAAGACCTTCCAGAAGTACCTGTACTACGGGGACATGCCCGACGTGGACCTGTTCCTGCGACCCAGCGGCGAGCAGCGCACCTCGAACTACCTGCTCTGGCAGAGCGCGTACGCCGAACTCGTCTTCCAGGACGTGCTGTGGCCCGACTTCGACCGGCGCGACCTGTGGCGGGCGTGCTTGGAGTACGCGCAGCGCGACCGCCGCTTCGGGGGCGCGAAGCCGAACGAGGTGCCGGCGCAGGGCGCGGGGACGAGCGCGGGCTGACGTCGAAGGCCCCCGGAGGCGGTGCGCCTGCGGGGGCCTTCCTCCGTGAGCTTCCCGGCCCGGGTCAGTTCCCGGCGGCGGCGCACTCCGCGCAGGTGCCGAAGATCTCCACCGTGTGCGCCACGTTCACGTAGCCGTGCTGGGCGGCGACGGCCTCCGCCCACTTCTCCACGGCGGGGCCCTCGACCTCGACGGCCTTGCCGCAGACGCGGCACACGAGGTGGTGGTGGTGGTCGTCGGTGGAACAGCGCCGGTACACGGACTCGCCGTCGCTGGTGCGCAGGACGTCGACCTCGCCCGCGTCCGCGAGGGACTGGAGCGTGCGGTAGACGGTCGTCAGCCCGACCGAGTCGCCCCGGTGCTTGAGCATGTCGTGCAGCTCCTGGGCGCTGCGGAACTCGTCCACCTCGTCGAGCGCCGCGGCCACCGCGGCGCGCTGCCGGGTGGACCGGCCTCGCACGGGGGCGGTGTTCCCGCCGGTTGGCGCCGTCGTCACAGGTGCCTCCTCGTATGGCCCGCGTACCCTGTCCCCCCAATTCTGCCAGCCCGCCACCCGCGGACCGAACCATCGGCCCACGCTCCGTAAGTCCCGCGCCCCTCTCCGCGCTCGCCCGGGCGTTTCCGGGCGCCCCTGACCCACCCGCCGTAACCCTGTGGCTGCACTGGTCCCCGTGGACCGTCGCTGGTTGCCCGCGCATATCTGTCCCCTGTGCCCTGCGGGCACGGAAGCACCCCCACCACGCCCAGAGGGCGTGGTGGTACCCCCAGCGCCCCGTACTGGCAGGCCACGCAGCAGCGCCGTTGCGGACGACGCGGTAGGGCGTCCGCGGCCCGTCTGTGGTTGTTCGCGCAGTTCCCCGCGCCCCTAAATGCCATGCCCTCGGCCCGCAGACGAGTGACGGGGGCAGCGAATCAGGGGCGCGGGGAACTGCGCGAACAACCACAGACGGCGGGGCGGACGCCCTACGACATCATTTGCTACGGCGTGATGCGGCGCTTTCAGGGGCGCTGGGGGTGCTTCCGTGCCCGCAGGGCACAGGGGGAGGAACTGCGCGACAAGCCACAGACGGGCCGCAGACGCCCTACCGCATCGCCCGCAACGGCGCTCGCGCGCCCGCTGGCGCGCCCGCAGGGCACCAGGCGGCTAGCGCTGGGCCGGGACGCCTCCGGTGGGCGTGGGCGCCGTCGCGCAGGTCGCGTCCGCTTCCGCGGCGCGGGCACGGCGGCGGGCCAAGGGCGCCGCCGCTGCCGTCAGCGCCACGAAGACCCCGATCGCCAGCAACACGATCGTCGCGCCGGGCGGCAGGTCACGGTAGTACGACGCCGTCGTCCCGCCCAGCGTCACCGCCACCCCGATCCCCACCGCCAGCGCGAACGTCGCGCGGAAGGAGCGGGACACCTGCTGCGCCGCCGCCACCGGCACCACCATCAGCGCGCTCACCAGCAGCAGGCCGACCACCCGCATCGCGACCGAGACGGTCACCGCGGCCGTGACCGCGATCAGCAGGTTCAGCGCCTGCACCGGCAGGCCGGTGACCCGGGCGAACTCCTCGTCCTGGCTGATCGCGAAGAGCTGGCGGCGCAGGCCGACGGAGACCAGCACCACGAACCCCGCGAGCAGCGAGATCGCCAGCAGGTCCGCGTCGGAGACCGCGGAGAGCGAGCCGAACAGGAAGGAGCTGAGGTTCGCCGTGGAGCCGCCGTCGGAGAGGTTGACCAGCAGCACGCCGCCCGCCATGCCGCCGTAGAAGAGCATCGCCAGCGCGATGTCGCCGCGGGTGCGTCCGTACGCCCTGATCAGCTCCATCGTGACCGCGCCGAGGACGGAGACGACGGCCGCCGTCCAGATGGGGCTGGTGGACAGCAGGAAGCCGAGGCCGACGCCGGTCATCGCGACGTGGCCGATTCCGTCGCCCATCAGCGCCTGGCGCCGCTGCACCAGGTAGACGCCGATGGCGGGGGCGGTGATGCCCACCAGCAGGGCCGCGAGCAGGGCCCGCTGCATGAACGCGGTTTCGAGGATTTCCATGGGTCAGCTCAGCAGTCCGGTGCGCAGCGGCTCGCCGGCCGCGTGCGGGTGTACGTGGTCGTGGCCGGGCAGGGCGTGCTGCCCCACGGCCTTCGGGGGCGGGCCGTCGTGCGCGACGCAGCCGTCCCGCAGCACCACCGCCCGGTCGATCATCGGCTCGATGGCGCCCAGCTCGTGCAGCACGAGCAGTACGGTCGTGCCCGCCGCGACCTGCTCGCGCAGGGTCGAGGCGAGGACTTCCTGGCTGGCCAGGTCGACGCCGGCCATCGGCTCGTCCATGATCAGCAGCTCGGGCTCGGAGGCGAGGGCGCGGGCGATCAGCACCCGCTGGTGCTGGCCGCCGGAGAGCGCCTCCACCGAGTCCTTCGCCCGGTCGCCGAGGCCGACGAGGTCGATCGCTCGGTCCACGGCGGCCCGGTCGGCGCGGCTGAGCAGGCCCAGCCGGGTGCGGGAGAGCCGTCCGGAGGTGACGACCTCGCGCACGGTCGCGGGCACCCCGCTCGCGGCGCTGGTGCGCTGCGGCACGTACCCCACCCGGGCCCACTGCCGGAAGTGCCGCAGTTCGGTGCCGAACAGCTCGACGCGGCCCTCGGTGAGCGGCACCCGGCCGATCACGGCGCGCACGGCGGTCGACTTGCCGGAGCCGTTGGCGCCGAGCAGGGCGACGACCTCGCCCTGCTCCACGGTCAGGTCGACGCCGCGCAGCACGGGCCGGGAGCCGAGCGCGGCCCGCGCCCCGCGCAGCGCGATGACCGGCTGCTGCGTTCCCCGGGCGCTCACTTCGCCCCCAGGGCCGTCTTGAGCGCGACCAGGTTGGCGTTCATGACCTCGAAGTAGTCGCGGCCCTTGGACTTGTCGGTGATGCCTTCGAGCGGGTCGAGGACGTCCGTCTTGAGTCCGGTGTCGGCGGCGAGGGTCTTCGCGGTGCGGTCGCTGGCGAGCGTCTCGAAGAAGACCGTGGTGACGTTGTCCTTCTTGGCGACGGACTGGAGTTCCTTGATGCGGGCGAGGGAGGGCTCGGCCTCGGGGTCGACGCCCGCGACGCCCTCCTGCTCCAGCCCGTACCGCCCGGCGAGGTGGCCGAAGGCGGAGTGGGTGGTGATGAAGGTCTTGGTGGTGGTGTTCTTCAGCCCGTCCCGGAAGGAGGCGTCCAGCGCCTTCAACTTCGTGACCAGCGCGTCCGCGTTCTTCTCGTACGCGGCGGCGTTGTCGGGGTCCGCCTTGCCCAGCGCGGCGCCGACGCCTTCGGCGATCTCCGCGTACTTCACCGGGTCCAGCCAGACGTGCGGGTCGGCGCCGTCCTCGCCGTGGTTGTGTCCGTCGTCGGCGCTGTGCCCGCCGTCCTCGCCCTCGCCCTCGGCGTGCTCGTCGTGGCCGTGGCCGTGGCCGTCGTCGGCGCCGTTCCCGCCGCCGCTCTTCCCACCGCTCTTCCCGCCGCTCTTCCCCGCGGTCGTCTCGATGCCGGCGACGTCCAGGTCGGTCAGCGCGGCGGCGTCCGTGGTGTGCTTGACGCCGGCCTTCTCGATGGCTCCGTCGACGGAGGGCTGCACGCCCTTGAGGTACAGCACGTACCCCGCCTCGCTCAGCTGCGCGGTCTGGCGCGGCTTGAGTTCGAGGTCGTGGGGCTCGACGCCCGGCTTGGTGAGGGTGGTGACCTTCACGTGCTCGCCGCCTATCTGCTCGGCGAGGTACTGCATCGGGTAGAACGACGCGACGACCGACAGCTTCCCGCCCTCCTTGCCGTCGGCTGCTCCGGCGTCGGAGCAGGCGGACAGTGCGAGCAGACCGAGAACGGCCGCTCCCGCGGCGGCGGCGGTAGGTATCGGGCGACGTATGTTCATGACACTCATTTTCAACAAAAGTGGAAACGATTGTCAACAAGCTTCCCCACCCCGGGAACGGGCCGCTCGATTTGATCCGGAGGGTGCGAGCGCCGGTAACCTGAGGCATTCGCCCTTAGCCGTCGTTCCCTAGAAGAGAGCACCGTGGCCGCCGACAAGATCGAAACGATTGTCAGCCTGAGCAAGCGCCGTGGCTTCGTCTACCCCTGCAGCGAGATCTACGGTGGTCAGCGCGCTGCCTGGGACTACGGGCCGCTCGGAGTCGAGCTGAAGGAGAACCTGAAGCGCCAGTGGTGGCGCGCGATGGTCACCTCCCGTGAGGACGTCGTCGGAATCGACTCGTCGGTGATCCTCGCCACCGAGGTCTGGGAGGCGTCCGGCCACGTCGCGACCTTCAGCGACCCGCTCACCGAGTGCACCTCCTGCCACAAGCGTTACCGTGCGGACCACCTCGTCGAGTCGTACGAGGAGAAGCACGGCGGTCGCTCCCCCGAGAACGGCCTCGCCGACATCAACTGCCCGCACTGCGGCACCAAGGGCGCCTTCACGGACCCCAAGCAGTTCTCCGGCCTGCTCTCCACCCACCTCGGCCCGACCCAGGACTCCGGCTCCGTCGCCTACCTGCGGCCCGAGACGGCCCAGGGCATCTTCACCAACTTCGCCCTCGTGCAGCAGACCTCGCGCAAGAAGCCGCCGTTCGGCATCGCGCAGATGGGCAAGTCCTTCCGCAACGAGATCACGCCCGGAAACTTCATCTTCCGCACGCGTGAGTTCGAGCAGATGGAGATGGAGTTCTTCGTCAAGCCGGGCGAGGACGAGACGTGGCACGAGTACTGGATGGAGCAGCGCTGGAACTGGTACACGGGCCTCGGCCTGCGCGAGGAGAACATGCGCTGGTACGAGCATCCGAAGGAGAAGCTCTCCCACTACTCCAAGCGCACCGCCGACATCGAGTACCGCTTCCGCTTCGGCGGCAGCGAGTGGGGTGAGCTGGAGGGCGTGGCCAACCGCACGGACTACGACCTCAACGCGCACTCCAAGGCGTCCGGCCACGACCTGTCGTACTTCGACCAGGAGGCCGGCGAGCGCTGGACCCCGTACGTCATCGAGCCCGCCGCGGGCGTCGGCCGCTCGATGCTGGCCTTCCTGCTCGACGCGTACAACGAGGACGAGGCGCCGAACGCCAAGGGCGTCCTGGAGAAGCGCACCGTGATGCGGCTCGACCCGCGCCTGGCGCCGGTGAAGGTCGCGGTGCTGCCGCTCTCCCGCAACCCGCAGCTCTCCCCGAAGGCCAAGGGCCTCGCGGCCGACCTGCGGAAGAACTGGAACATCGAGTTCGACGACGCCGGCGCCATCGGCCGCCGCTACCGCCGTCAGGACGAGATCGGCACGCCGTTCTGCGTCACCGTCGACTTCGACACCCTCGACGACAACGCGGTGACCGTGCGCGAGCGCGACACCATGCAGCAGGAGCGGGTCTCGCTGGACCAGATCCAGGCGTACCTCGGCGCCCGACTGCTGGGCTGCTGAACCGCGTAAGGGCATGAGGAGGGGCCGGCCGGGCGCAGAGCCCGGCCGGCTCTTCCGTGCGCAGGGAAAACCGGGTGCATCCGGCAGTCGGGCGGGGGTAGTGTCGAGGGCATGTCTTCGTTCTTCCAGGTCTACGAGTGAGAGCGCGGCGGCCGCAGCGCCGCCGCCCCGTCTGACGATTCCTCCAGTCACTTCTCACCCTCATGGGAGAACACCATGGCCAAGAGCCGCAACAACCTCCTCGGCGTGGGTGGACAGCGCAAGAAGCTGTCCCGGGCCGAGCAGCGGGGCCACGGCCCCGCAGGCTCCGCCGACCGCCAGGCGTCCGCCGACCAGAAGGCGGAGCTGCTGCGCAAGATGCGCAGCCGTGCGGCGGGCGACGCGTCCGCCGATGCGCCCGAGTCCACCGAGCCGCAGCAGGCCGGGGACGGCGCGGCGCAGCAGGACGGCTGAGCAACTGAGCAGCGCCCCGTAGCGGGCAAGAGAGCATGAACCGGCCCCGGACCGCAGTATGCGGTCCGGGGCCGGCTGCGTTGTTCGGGCGCCCGACTGCGTCATTCACGTTCAGGCGCGGGACGGCTCGGGGCTGGGCTCCGGCTCCTCAAGCCGGTTCGCGCAACTGAGCGCGGTGCTCTGGGCCCAGGCACCGGTCGTCAGCGCGCCCACCAGGAACACCAGGAACCCGCAGCCCGCGATGATCCACCAGGCGGTCCGACTGGCGTCCAGGAAGGAGTCGGCGTAGGCGGTGCTGCGGGCCGCCGCGCCGGCCGCGGTGGCCACCCCGGACGCCAGCACCGTGCCGATCACGGCGACCCCGAGGGTCGCGCCGATCTGGCGGCTGGTGGAGGCCACGGCCGCCGCGACGCCCGCCTGCGCCCTCGGCATCCCGGACACGGCGGTGTTGGTGATCGGCGCGTTCACCAGGCCGAAGCCGATGCCGAACAGCACGTAGCCGGTGAACAGCAGGGCGTTCGAGGTCTCGGCCTGGAAGATCGCGAACAGCAGTCCGCTGGCCGCCATCGTGGCCCCGGCGATCAGCAGCGGCAGCCGGGGGCCGCGGCTGCCGACCATGCGCCCCGACAGCGGTGCGCAGACGAAGGTGAGGCCGGCCATCGGCAGCATGTAGAGCCCGGCGTGCAGCGCGGAGTAGCCGCGGACGTCCTGGAGGTACAGCGTGTTCATGAAGAGGAAGCCGGCCAGGGCGGCGAACGCGGCGATCGCGATGACCGTCGCCCCGCTGAACGGCGCGCTGTGGAAGAAGCGCAGGTCGATCAGGGGCTCCCGGCGCCGGGGCTCGTACAGCAGCACGCCCAGCAGCGCAGCGGCGGCGACCCCGGCGGCGACCGGGCTCTTCTCGATGATCGCGTACGTGAGGGAGCCCAGCAGCGCGATCACCAGCAACTGGCCGACGGGGTCGGCGCGCCGTGGCCTCGGGGCGCGGGACTCGGGGACGTAGCGCCAGGTCAGCAGGAGCGCGGCCAGGCCCACGGGCAGGTTGACCCAGAAGATCGAGCGCCAGCCGACGGAGTCCACCAGCAGTCCGCCGACCAGGGGGCCCGCGGCCATGGAGATGCCGACGACACCGCCCCACACCCCGATCGCCCGGGCGCGTTCGGCCGGGTCGGTGAAGGTGTTGGTGATGATCGACATGGCGACCGGGTTGAGCATGGAGCCGCCCACGGCCTGCACCATCCGGAAGACCACCAGCAGTTCCAGGCTCGGTGCGACGGAGCACAGGGCCGAGCCGAGGGTGAAGAGCACCAGGCCCGCCATGAAGACCTTGCGCCGGCCGATGCGGTCCGCGGTGGAGCCGGCGAGCATCAGCAGGGAGGCGAGGACCAGCGTGTACGCGTCGATCGTCCACTGGAGTCCGGAGACGGAAGCGCCCAGCTCCCGGCCCATGGACGGCAGTGCCACGTTGAGGATGGTGTTGTCGAGGCTGACGATCAGCAGGCTCATGCAGCAGATGCCCAGCACCAGCAAACGGCGCCGCGATGTGAGCTCAGACACATGCATATGTCGATAGTACGGTTAACTAATGACCTTCGCGCTCCCGTGGTGCGCCATACGCGAGAATGGACGGATGACCACGCTCGCCCCGTCCCCCGAACCGACCCCGTCCGCGCCCGCCGCACCGACCTCGGCGCCCGCGGCGTCTGCGGTGCCGTCCGTGCTGGCGATCGGGCCGCACGCGGTGCAGCCGCCGGTGGTGCTCGCCCCGATGGCCGGCATCACCAACGCGCCCTTTCGCACCCTGTGCCGGGAGTTCAGCGGCGGCAAGGGGCTGTTCGTCAGCGAGATGATCACCACCCGGGCGCTGGTCGAGCGCAACGAGAAGACCATGCAGCTGATCCACTTCGACGCGACCGAGACGCCGCGCTCGATCCAGCTCTACGGGGTCGACCCGGTGACCGTCGGCAAGGCGGTCCGGATGATCGTGGACGAGGACCTCGCCGACCACGTCGACCTGAACTTCGGCTGCCCCGTTCCCAAGGTGACCCGCAAGGGCGGCGGCTCCGCCCTGCCGTTCAAGCGCCCCCTGCTGCGCGCCATCCTGCGCGAGGCGGTGGGCAACGCGGGCCCGCTGCCGGTCACGATGAAGATGCGCAAGGGCATCGACGACGACCACATCACGTATCTGGACGCCGGGCGGATCGCCGTGGACGAGGGCGTCACCGCGATCGCCCTGCACGGCCGCACCGCCGCCCAGCACTACGGCGGCACGGCCGACTGGGACGCCATCGCCCGGCTGAAGGAGCACGTCCCGGAGGTCCCGGTGCTCGGCAACGGTGACATCTGGTCCGCGGACGACGCGCTGCGGATGGTCCGCGAGACCGGGTGCGACGGCGTGGTGGTCGGCCGCGGGTGCCTGGGGCGGCCCTGGCTCTTCGCCGACCTCGTCGCCGCCTTCGAGGGCGGTTCCGCGCGCACGGCGCCCACGCTGCGCGAGGTCGCCGCGGTGATGCGCCGGCACGCGGAGCTGCTGGGGGAGTGGATCGGGGACGAGGCACGCGGTGTCATCGACTTCCGCAAGCACGTGGCCTGGTACTTGAAGGGCTTCGCCGTCGGCTCCGAGATGCGCAAGCGGCTGGCCATCACCTCGTCCCTCGCGGAGCTGGACGAGCAGTTGGCGCTGCTGGACCTCGACCAACCGTGGCCGGCGGGCGCCGACGGGCCCCGGGGCCGCACCTCGGGCAACAACCGCGTCGTGCTGCCGGACGGCTGGTTGAAGGACCCGTACGACTGCGCGAGCGTCAGCGCCGACGCCGAGCTGGACACCTCCGGCGGCTGACCGCCAGCCGGCGGATCGGGCGTGCCGAGCGGTGCGCCGCACCTCGGGACGCTCGTCCGGATGATGGAACGGACCCCCTCGCCAGCGCGTGATTCTCGCCACCCTTGATAAGGGTTGCGCTCGGATGAGCGCTCAAAGGTCGATTGCACATCTCAGACGAGTGACACTCCGTGCCAGGCCCTCTGCGTTCACAAGGTGGAGCACTCCTTCACCTTCCGTCGACTCTTCCCCGTTCGTGCGTGACGACCCGTCCCCTTGGCTTCAAGTCGTGAAGCGAAGCTTCTCGGCCGCTCGCCCGTCGGTTCACTTTCGATCCGGTGGCGGACGAGTGGTTACAGCCGTATGACGACCAAGTGGACGTACCCAGACGCCTTTGATCTGGGTATGTTCCTCGCCGTCAGGGCAGCCAGCGAGCCTCGGAGGAGTCGAGAGCCGTGTCGGAAACCAAAGAGCTCCAAGGGCAGAAGTTCGTCTACGACTTCACCGAAGGTAATCGCGACCTCAAGGACCTCCTGGGCGGCAAGGGGGCCAACCTCGCCGAGATGACCAACCTCGGTCTGCCCGTCCCTCCGGGCTTCACGATCACCACCGAGGCGTGCAAGGTCTACCTGGACAGCGGCGAGGAGCCGCCGGCGCTGCGCGCCGAGGTGAGTGCGCACCTCGACGCCCTCGAAGCGAAGATGGGCAAGAAGCTCGGGCAGGCCGACGACCCCCTCCTCGTGTCGGTCCGCTCCGGTGCCAAGTTCTCCATGCCCGGCATGATGGACACCGTCCTCAACATCGGCCTGTCCGACGCCTCCGTGGTCGGGCTCGCCCAGCAGGCCGGCGACGAGCGCTTCGCCTGGGACTCGTACCGCCGGCTCATCCAGATGTTCGGCAAGACCGTCCTCGGCGTCGACGGCGAACTCTTCGAGGAGGCGCTGGAGGACGCCAAGGCCGCCAAGGGCGTCAGCGTCGACACCGACCTCGCGGCGGACGACCTGAAGAAGCTGGTCAAGCAGTTCAAGAAGATCGTCAAGACGCAGGCGGGGCGGGACTTCCCGCAGGACGCCCGCGAGCAGATGGACCTCGCCGTGAAGGCCGTCTTCGAGTCCTGGAACGGCGACCGCGCCAAGCTCTACCGCCGCCAGGAGCGCATCCCCAACGACCTGGGCACCGCCGTCAACGTCTGCTCGATGGTCTTCGGCAACCTCGGCCCGGACTCCGGCACCGGCGTCGCCTTCACCCGCGACCCCGCCAGCGGACAGCAGGGCGTCTACGGGGACTACCTCCAGAACGCCCAGGGCGAGGACGTCGTCGCCGGCATCCGCAACACCGTGCCGCTCGCCGACCTGGAGTCGATCGACAAGGCGTCGTACGACCAGCTCATGCGGATCATGGAGACGCTGGAGAACCACTACCTGGACCTGTGCGACATCGAGTTCACGATCGAGCGCGGACGGCTGTGGATGCTCCAGACCCGGGTGGGCAAGCGGACCGCCGGCGCCGCCTTCCGGATCGCCACCCAACTCGTCGACCAGGGGCTGATCGACGAGGCCGAGGCGCTCCAGCGGGTCAACGGGGCCCAGCTCGCCCAGCTGATGTTCCCCCGCTTCGACGAGGACGCTCCGGTGACCCTGCTGGGTCGGGGCATCGCCGCATCGCCGGGCGCCGCGGTCGGCAAGGCCGTCTTCGACTCGTACACCGCGATCAAGTGGTCGCGCTCGGGCGAGAAGGTCATCCTCATCCGGCGCGAGACCAACCCCGACGACCTGGACGGGATGATCGCCGCCGAGGGCATCCTGACCTCGCGCGGCGGCAAGACCTCGCACGCCGCCGTCGTCGCCCGCGGCATGGGCAAGACCTGCGTCTGCGGCGCGGAGGAGCTGGAGGTCGACACCAAGCGGCGCCGGATGACGGTGAACGGCACCGTGGTCGAGGAGGGCGACGTCGTCTCCATCGACGGCTCCACCGGCAAGGTGTACCTCGGCGAGGTGCCCGTCGTGCCGTCCCCGGTCGTCGAGTACTTCGAGGGTCGGATGCACGCGGGCGCGGACGACGCCGACGAACTGGTCGGCGCCGTGCACCGGATCATGGCGTACGCGGACCGGGTGCGCCGGCTGCGGGTGCGGGCCAACGCGGACAACGCCGAGGACGCGCTGCGCGCCCGGCGGTTCGGCGCCCAGGGCATCGGGCTGTGCCGCACCGAGCACATGTTCCTCGGGGAGCGCCGCGAGATGGTGGAGCGGCTGATCCTCGCCGACCACGACGAGGAGCGCGCCGAGGCGTTGGAGAAGCTGCTGCCGCTCCAGCGCAAGGACTTCGTCGAGCTGTTCGAGGCGATGGACGGACTGCCGGTGACGGTCCGGCTGCTCGACCCGCCGCTGCACGAGTTCCTGCCGGACATCACCGAGTTGTCCGTGCGCGTGGCGCTCGCCGAGTCCCGCAAGGACCACAACGAGAACGACCTGCGGCTGCTCCAGGCCGTCCACCGGCTGCACGAGCAGAACCCGATGCTGGGGCTGCGCGGCGTACGGCTCGGGCTGGTCATCCCCGGTCTGTTCGCGATGCAGGTGCGCGCGATCGCCGAGGCCGCCGCGGCCCGCAAGGACGCCAAGGCCGATCCGCGCGCCGAGATCATGATCCCGCTGGTGGGCACGGTCCAGGAGTTGGAGATCGTCCGCGACGAGGCGGAGCGGGTCATCGCCGAGGTCGAGGCGGCCACCGGCACCTCGCTGAAGCTGGCGCTGGGCACGATGATCGAGCTGCCGCGGGCGGCGCTGACCGCCGCTCAGATCGCGGAGGCCGCGGAGTTCTTCAGCTTCGGCACCAACGACCTCACCCAGACCGTGTGGGGCTTCTCCCGGGACGACGTGGAGGCCAGCTTCTTCACCGCCTACCTGGAGAAGGGCATCTTCGGGGTCTCGCCCTTCGAGACCATCGACAAGGACGGCGTCGGATCGCTGGTGCGCAGCGCGGTGGAGGCGGGGCGGGCCACCCGTCCGGGGCTGAAGCTGGGCGTGTGCGGCGAGCACGGCGGCGACCCCGAGTCGGTGCACTTCTTCCACGAGGTGGGGTTGGACTACGTGTCCTGCTCGCCGTTCCGGGTGCCGGTGGCGCGGCTGGAAGCGGGGCGCGCGGCCGCGGTGTCGCAGGGCAGCGACTCGCGCTGACCGCGGGCGGGGAGGCCGCGGCTGAGCCGCGGCCGCAAGACGAGGAGCGGGCGCCATGTGCGGGGCGCCCGCTCCTTCTTCATTGCCTTCGTACGTCCTCGTAGGTCTTCTGACGCCTTCGTGCAGCGACGGCGGGTGCGGCGTGCTGGGGCGTGCGGGTGGGGCGTGGTGGCGCGTGAGTGGGGCGCGGGGCGTGGGGGTGTGCGCCTGCGTTGGGCTGCGTTGATTCGCCCGTTGGGACGCGTTCATTTGCGCTCAATGGCGCTCCGTGGTGCTCAGCCGTGTGGGGCCGTGTGCCCTGGCGCGGTGTTTACCGGACTTCCGAAAAGTGTCTTCTGAATTCAGCTCTTCAGACGCCACAAACGGCGGAGGATGACATTCCGTCCAACATGGGCGGGGCGCGGCCCGTGGATCCCCATCCGCGGGCCGCGCCCCATTACCCCGGCCGGACAGGGAGCCGCACCTTCTGTCACCCGCCGCCGGACGTGCAAAGCCCCCCACGGTCTTCGCCTCGTCCATCGGAGACAGAAGGAACCTGCCCGACGCGGTACAGGATTTCGGTTCGCACCCGGGCTGGGCGAGACATTTCAACTCTGGCTGAAACTCCCTGGTAACCGGTTGTGATGACGTGCATACTCAGGGGTAGGGGGCGATTGCTGGTGCAACAGTGGGGGTTCAGTGCTCCGTATCCATTTCACGGGCGACGATCTGGCCAAAGTGAGAATGGCGGCAAAACCGGATGTCCTGTGGGAAACGATTCTCAGTTTTCATCGATTGCGGGAGCGGCGCCGTGCCCTGATGTTCGGGGAATGGCGTACGGAAACCCGTGCCCGGTTGAACGGTGAAACAAACCTGCTGGCCGCACTGGTCCCGCCCAAGGGATATTTTCCGGACTTCCTGACCCCGCCGGAAGCGGGCGGTGGGTTGGAATCCGGCCTCGAAGCGATACGGGCCACCGCGCCCGCGCGGTTACATTCCGAACTGACCCTCGCTTCAGCAGCACGTGCATCCGCGCGTGCGTCCGGCCCTGCATCCGGCCCCTCTGCCGGGCCCGCGGCCCCTTCGGGAGCGGCCGTCATCGGCGGTCTCGCCGAGGGCGCGCCCCAGGCGCTGTCCCGATTGCTTTCGGCCCTGCGCGGGTATCACCGGGCGGCGATCGAGCCGTACTGGCCGCACATTCAAGCCAGGGTCGAGGCGGACCGGGCCGTACGGGGCCGGGCGCTGCTCGACGGCGGCGCCGCTGAACTCCTGGGCTCGCTGCCGCCGGTGTTGCGCTGGCGCGCGCCCGTCCTGGAGGCGGACTACCCGGTCGACCGCGAACTGCACCTCGACGGGCGCGGATTGCTGCTCCAGCCGTCGTTCTTCTGTCGCGGCACCCCCGTGGTGCTGCGGGACGCGACGCTGCCGCCCGTCCTGGTCTATCCGGTGGCCCATGCGCCCGACCCCGCCTTCGGCGAGGGGTCTTCGGCGCTCGGCCCCTCTCTCGGGCGGCTCGTCGGCCACACCCGGTCGGTCGTGCTCCAGGCCATCCGGTACGGCTGCACCACCAGCGAACTGGCCCGCAGGGCGGGCGTTTCGCTCGCCTCGGCCAGCCAGCACGCCGCCGTGCTGCGGGAGGCGGGGCTGGTGCTGACCCTGCGGCACGGCAATGCCGTGCTGCACACCCTCACCCCGCTGGGCGCCGCCCTGCTGCGGGGCGGCGCTCCTGCGGAGGCGCCGGCGGGTTGACCCCCGCCGGCGCGGGCGCGGGCGGGCTTCAGGTGCGGAAGGGGCCCGTCACGTGCGGAAGGGGCCCGTCACCTCGTAGGTGATCCCGTCGGACGACGAGCCGGTCGTGCCGCGCTGGCTGGAGAAGTACAGCCGCGACCCGTTCGGCGAGAAGGCCGGCCCGCAGATCTCCGACGACGACTGGCCGTTGATCCGCAGGAACGGTGCGACGACCCCGGTCGGGGTGATCACGCAGATCTCCATGTTCCCGCCGTCCTCGGCGACGAAGAGGTCCCCGGACGCGGCGGAGGTGACGTTGTCCACCCCGGTGAGGGGCGCGCTGCCGCCGGTGACCAGGGAGTCGTCGTACGCCAACTCGTAGGTGCTGCTGGTCAGGTTGAGCTGCCAGACCCGGTTGTCGCCCTTGGTGGTGAACCACAGCTTGTCGTCCGCGTAGTGACAGCCCTCGCCGCTGCTGAACTTCTTCGCCCCCGACACCTGGCTGCGGGTCGCGGTCGGGGAGCCGTCCGGGTCCGGGACGTCCGCCCAGCGGTAGCTGCCGGTGGTCGAGGAGCCCGCCACCAGCACCTGGAGCTTGCCGGAGGAGAGGTCGCCCCAGGTGGTGGGGGTGAAGCGGTACAGACAGCCGTTGGACTCGTCCTCGGTCAGATAGATCGTCTTGCGGACCGGGTCGGCCGCCGCCGCCTCGTGCACGAAGCGGCCCATCGCGTCCCGGCGCACCGCGGGCTTCACGCCCCAGGGGTCCGTCTCGAAGACGTAGCCGCGACCGACCTCCTCGCAGGAGAGCCAGGTGTTCCACGGCGTCGCGCCGCCCGCGCAGTTGCGTCGGGTGCCCGACAGGATGGGGTACGCGTCCGTGATCGCCCCGGACGAGGAGAAGCGCACCGCGCCCGCGCCGCCTCCGGTGGACAACTCCGCGTTCGACACGTAGATCCAGCCGGTGCCGTCCACGAAGCACGCACCGCCGTCGGGCGCGCCGTGCCAGGCGTACGAACTGGGCCCGACCCGTTGCCCGGAGCGGGCGATCAAGCGGCTGCTGAAGCCGTTCGGCAGTTGGATGCCGTTGGCGTCGGCCGGCCGCAGGGCGCCGTAGGGGCCCGGGCCGGGTTGGGCGGGGTCGGCGAGGGCGGCGCCCCGCCACAGCGAGCCGCCGAAGGCGGTCGCCGACGCACCGATGACCGCTCCGCGCAGGAAGTTGCGACGTTCCACGTATCGCTCCAGGGGAATGGGGGGTCACCCGTCGCGCCGGACGGCGGACGGGGCCGTGCGGAGGGAACGTAGCACCAGCGGTTGACGAGTGCACGACAAAGGTCGGGCCTTTCGTCGTCGTACATGTGAACGGGCGTGGTCCCCGACTGCTCCTACCGGCCCATCAGTTGACGGGGTCCGACGGGGACGGCGGCCCCGGGACCGGACCCGGACCCGGCAACCGGAAGCGCAGTCGACAGATCACCGCCTGCGTGTCCCGGCGCACCGCGTGCGCCAGCACCGCGCCCCGCTGGTTCTGCAGCAGCCGCTGCCACCAGCGGTCCGGCTCCACCTCCGGTATCAACACCGTCACCCGGGTCCCCGGGTGGTACTGGTACACCCGCCGTACGTACTGGGACACCGGACGTCCTATGGTCCGGTGCTCCGAGCGCAGCTCCACCAGCTCCACGCCCGGGTTCCACCGCGCCCAGTCCCGGCGCAGCTCACGCGCCGCCTCCTGGTCCTCCGCGTCGTCGTGGGTGACCGTCACCGCCCGCACCTCGTCGCCCAGGGACACGGCCGCGTTCACCGCCTCGCAGGTGAGCCGGGACAGGTGCGACACCGGCACGATCACCAGGGAGCGGTCCCGGTGCGGTGCCTCGGGGACCCGCCCCAGCCCGATCCGGTCGTCGATGCTGCCGTACGCCCGGTGCACCCGCTCGAAGAGCAGCACCAGCAGCGGCAGCGCGATCACCACCAGCCAGGCGCCCTCGGTGAACTTGGTCGCGGTGACCACGACCGTGCTCACTCCGGTCAGCAGGGCGCCCAGGCCGTTCAGGGCGGCCTTGAGCCGCCAGCGCGCGGAGCGTTCGGCGTACCAGTGGACGACCATTCCGGCCTGGCAGATGGTGAAGCCGACGAAGACGCCGATCGCGAACAGCGGCACCAGGGTGTTGGTGTCGCCGCCGGAGAAGAGCAGCAGCAGCGCCGCGACCGCGGCCAGCGCCAGCACGCCGTGGCGGTGCACCTCGCGGTCGGCCTTCAGCCGGAAGACGTGCGGCAGGTAGTTGTCCCTGGCCAGCAGGGACATCAGCACCGGCAGCCCGCCGAAGGAGGTGTTCGCGGCCAGCGCCAGCAGGACGACCGTGGCGAACTGCACCACGTAGAAGCCCCAGTTGTGGCCGAGGGAGGCGTCCGCGAGCTGCGCCAGCACCGTCACGCCCTCCACCGGTTGGAGCTGGAAGCGGCCGATGAGGACGGACAGCCCGATCAGCATCACGCCGAGGAGCGCGCCGAGCGCCACCTCGGTGTGCTGGGCGCGGCGGGCGGCGGGCGCCCGGAAGGACGGCACGGCGTTCGCCACCGCCTCCACTCCCGTCAGCGCCGAACAGCCGGACGCGAACGCCTTCAGCAGGAGCAGCGCGCCGACGGTGGTGGCGTCGTCGCCCAGCGCGGAGGCGTGGCCGGCGGCGGCCTCGGTGGACGCGGGTGCGCTGCGGAACAGCCCGACCACGATCAGCGTCAGGATCGATCCCACGAAGACCGCCGTCGGCACGATGAACGCCTTCGCCGAATCGACGATGCCCCGCAGGTTCACGCCCGTCACCAGGACCAGGACGCCCGCGCACAGCCACATCCGGTCGTCGTAGAGGGAGGGGAAGGCGGAGGTCAGCGCGGCGACGCCGGCGGTCACCGACACGGCCACGTTCAGCACGTAGTCGAGGACGAGGGAGGCGGCGGCCGTCAGCGAGGTGCGCTTGCCCAGGTGCCGGCGGGCGACCGCGTACGAGCCGCCGCCGTTCGGGAAGGCGGCGATGACCTGGCGGTACGACGCCACGAGCACCGCGAGCAGCGCGGCGATCGCCAGGGTCACGGGGAGGGTGTAGCCGAGCCCGGCCGCGCCGGCCGCGGCGAGGACGAGCACGATGGCCTCGGGGCCGTACGCCACCGAGGCCATCGCGTCCAACGAGAGGGCGGCGAGGCCCTGGAGCGAGGTCAGCCGGTGCTTCTCGCGCCGGTCGGGCTTGGTGGGGCGGTCGGTGTCTGCGGTGTTCCCGATGCCTCCGGGCGCATCGGTGTTCCCGGTGTTCTTGGTGTTCCCGGTGCCCCGAGGGGCTCCGGCGCCTCCGGGGTCGCTGACGCCGTTCGGGCCTGCGGGCGTGTCGGGTCTGGCTGGGGCGTCCGGAGTCGGCGTGGCCGCGTCTCCGGAGGCGTCCGACGACGTGGACATGCTGGTCATCGTGGTGGATCCCTCCCTGGTGGCCCTCGCCGTGAGGGCGGCACCCCAGCGTGAGGGAGCGTTTTTCGTCGTGCGCGTCCCTTTGTCATGACTCTTGCGTCCAAGGGGGCCGTCTTCACGGGATGTTGACGCGGGGCGTAGGGAACGCGTCAGGAATCCGTCGGGCCGCCGCCCGCGGGCGCACGACGGCCTACCGTCCGGGCCATGGAGAGTCGACCCCGCGGCGGCGGTCTGGAGGACGGCGGAGACCGGGACGGGCTCGGCGGTCCCGGCAGCGGCGGCGTCGACCGCCCGGTGGGCGACGGCGGTTCACCGGACGGCGGCGACGTGCTCGCCGAGGACCGGAGATGGATGCCCGACCTGTGGGCGGCCTGTTTCTGCGCCCTCGCGCTCCTCCTGCTGCTGCACCTCGTGGACCTCGGCGCCGGCACGCTCAGCGCACCGCGCTGCGCCCTGTGGTGCACCCTCGGCACCACTCTGTTCGCCGTGCTCTACCCGCCGCGGGTGACCGTCGGTCGCGGCTGGCTGTCGGTGCGGGGCCTGGTGCGGGAGCGCCGGATCGACACGCACCTGTTGGTCCAGGTCGAACGGCGCGGTGGCGTCGCGCAGCGGGTGGTGCTGCGGGACGCGCGGGGCGGCCGGGTCGAGGTCGACCCGAGCACCCTCGTCGACAACCCGCTGATCTGGCACGCGGTGGACGTCGGTGTCCGTCGCTCGCGCGCGAACGGGCTGCTGCGCACCGGCGGCCCCGCCTTCGACTCGCTCGCCCTGCTGATGGCGCGGGTGGAGAACGACGCGGCGCGGGCGGTCTTCGAGGCGTCGGACCTGAAGTGAGCGCCTGACCGCGGTGGCGCGGGCACGGGTGCGCCGTGGGGGAGGGTCGGATAGTGTGGCCGTCCCCTCGCCCGAGCCGGGCGGGACCGATCGAGGAGGTGGGACCCATCACTGCCGTGTCAGATCGGGCGTTCCCCTCGCACGGGCCCGCGGCCCATTCGGAACACCGGAGCCGGTGATCCGAGGAGCGTCCTTCGTGTTGTCGAAAGGCCGCTCCCATGTCGTACGTTCCGCTGCCCGTCGATCCGTCGGACACCGCTCCTTCCCTTGCTGCCGATGTTGTCGGTGCTGGTGTCGGTGAGGCGGTCGTCGAGCGGCTGCGCGCGGCCGGCTGCGTCTTCGCGGAGGACGAGGCACGGCTGCTGCTGGCCGCCGCGGACCGGCGCCCCGACCGACTGAACGCCCTGGTCGAGCGACGCGTCGCCGGGCTTCCGTTGGAACACGTGCTGGGCTGGGCCGAGTTCTGCGGGCTGCGCGTCGAGGTCGACCCGGGGGTCTTCGTACCGCGGCGTCGGACCGAGTTCCTGGTGCGGCACGCCCTCGCCCCGGCCCGGCCGGGCGCCGTCGTGGTCGACCTGTGCTGCGGCTCGGGGGCGCTCGGCGCGGCCCTGGCCGCGGGCGTCGGAGCAGGGGACGGAGCAGGGGATGCTTCGGCGGGCGTCGCGGGCGTCGCGGGCGTCGCGGGCGTCGCGGGCGTCGCGGGAGGCGCGGGAGGCGCGGGAGGCGGGGTCGGTGTCGGTGTCGGTGTCGAACTGCACGCCGCCGACATAGACCCGGCGTCGGTCCGCTGCGCCCGTCGCAACGTGGCGCCCTACGGCGGCCGGGCCTACCAGGGCGACCTCTACGCGGCGCTCCCCGCCCGGTTGCGCGGCACCGTCGACGTACTGCTGGCGAACGTGCCGTACGTGCCGACCGACGAGATCGACTTCCTGCCGGCCGAGGCGCGGGAGTACGAGGCGCGCGTCGCCCTCGACGGCGGCCGGGACGGCCTCGACGTGCTGCGCCGCGTCGCCGCCGAGGCGCGGAGCTGGCTCGCGCCGGGCGGCTCACTGCTCTTCGAGACCGGCCAGCGGCAGACGGCCCCGGCGGTGGAGGCCGTGTTGCGGGGCGGGTTGGCCGCGCGGGTGGAGACGTCGGAAGAGTCGGCGGCGACGGTGGTCATCGGGAGCCGGCCGGGGCGGTCGCCGCGCCGGCCGCGTCCGTCGGGCCCCGGACCGGCTTCACGCCGATGAGGTGGGCGAAGGCGACCACGTTCCCCTGGTAGCCGCTCTTTTTGTTGAACCCGCCGCCGCAGGTGATCACCCTCAGCTCCGCGCGGTCCTTGGCGCCGTACACCTTCGCGTCGGGGAAGTCGTCCGCCTCGTACACCTCGATCGCGTCGATGGTGAACACCGCCACCCGCCCGTCGGCCCGCACCACCTCGATGCGGTGGCCCTTCTCCAGGGCGCCGAGGGCGTAGAAGACGGCGGGGCCCTTGGCGTTGTCGACGTGCCCCGCGACGACGGACGTGCCGCGGGAGCCCGGGGGCGTGCCGTTGCGGAACCAGCCGGCCAGATTGCCCTGTTCGGCCGGCGGCACCTCAAGGCCGCCCTTGGCGTCCAGGCCGAGTCCCGTCATCGGGGCGTCCACGTCGATGTCGGGGATGCGCAGCCGCAGGGGGGCCGACGGCGGCAGCGGATCGGCCGCGGCGTCCGTGTGCGTCCGGGGGCCGGCGGCGAACGCCTGCGCGGCGGAGGGGGAGGGCGGCGTGACGTTCTGCGCGCCGTCGTGGACGAGCCACAGCCCGGTGCAGACGGCGGCGGCGATGCACCACCCCTTGGCCTGGGAGCCCAAAGGTCCTCCGTGGTGAGGGCGTGTGACGGCGTGCAGCGTGCGGGGGTGGGTACGGGGTGCGGGGTACGGATGTGCCCCGCTCCCGTCGGGCCGAACTGGGCCAGGGCCGACGGGAGCGGGGACGGGGCGGGAACGTGGGGCGCGCGAGGCGGCCCGTCAGCTGCCCTGCGCGTCTCTCGCCCGACGACGCAGAAGCAGGGTCCCGCCGGCGGCGGCAGCGGCCAGTACGGCCACACCCACCGCGATCTGGGTGGTGTCCGGGCCAACGCTGCCGCCGAGACCGGTCCGTACGTGGCCACTGGGCTCGTCGCGGCGCTGCTCGCCCGAGCCTTC
Source organism: Streptomyces sp. NPDC017979 (assembly GCF_044328175.1). Lineage (NCBI taxonomy): Bacteria > Bacillati > Actinomycetota > Actinomycetes > Kitasatosporales > Streptomycetaceae > Streptomyces > Streptomyces sp. NPDC017979. Next base: position 330,418 of record NZ_JBIRGU010000003.1, read on the forward strand.
GTTGCCCCGGTCCCCGGACTTGTGCCTCATCACCACGTCGCCCGAGCTGCGCTTGCCGTTCTTGCAGCGCACCTCGACGCGGTAACTGCCCGACTCGATGCTGTGCGGCGCCTGGAACTCGCCGACCACGGAATCCCGGTGGGAGCCGGGGGAGAGGTGGAACTCGTCCACCCCGAGCGAACGGGCGTCGCCGGTGCCGTGGCCGTCCTTGCCGCACGCCGTCGTGTTGACGGTGATCGTGGTGCCCGGCTCGGCGGTGGACGGGAAGACCTCCAGCCGACCGCCGCCGTCCTCGGCGTGCGCTGCGGAGGCGCCGAGGCCGAGCCCTATGGTCGCGGTGGCGAGCGCGGCGCTGGACAGCAGGCGGGCGGTGGTGCGCATGGTCTCCTCCGGAGCACGGCGAATTGGTCCGTCTCCTCCGAGGTAATGCACGGGACGTCGACACCGCCTGCTGATAAGTCATCAGATCACGCCCCATTGCGCGGCGTGGCGTCCTGGACGTACTGCGTCACCGCAGGTCAGGTGGGGTGCTCTGGTTTTCCTCCGCGGTGCGCGCCGATCGGGTGACGCGGTCGGTCCGGGCGTGGGCGCAAGGTCGGCTTGACCTCAAGCGAGCTTGAGGTCAGAGGCTCTCACCCATGAACACGACCACGCGGGAGAACCCGCAACTCGCCCCTGCCCGTACGCACTCGGGCACGCATCCGCAGCAGGATCCGCTGAAGTTGGCCGTCATCGTCGCCAGCAATCGACGGGGGCGCTTCGCCCCCGTGATCGTCCGCTGGTTCGTGCGCCATGCGCAGCAGCGCGACGATCTGGACGTCACCCTGGTCGACCTGGCCGACCTCGACCTTCCGACGGCGCTCGGGTCGGCGGCGCCCGAAGGGCTGGCGGCCGTCTCGGCGACGCTGGCGCAGGCCGATGCGTTCGTCGTGGTGACGCCCGAGTACAACCACTCGTACCCGGCGGCCCTGAAGAGCCTGATCGACTGGCACTACGCGCAGTGGCACGCCAAGCCCGTCGCCTTCGTCTCCTACGGCGGGGTCTCCGGCGGCCTGCGCGCCGTCGAACACCTCCGGCAGGTCTTCGCCGAACTGCACGCCACGACCGTCCGCGACACGGTCTCCTTCCACAACGCCCACGGCGACTTCGACGGCGAGGGCCACCACAAGGACCCCGCGGGCTGCGACGCCGCGGCGAAGGCGCTGCTGGACCGGTTGACCTGGTGGGGGCACGCCCTGCGGAACGCGCGGAGCGAGCGACCGTACGCCGCGTGACGCCCGGCGCGGGGCCGTGCGCGTGCGTACGGTGTGCGCATGACCGACGCCACCGACTTTCCCGACGCCGTTGCCCTTCCCGACGCCGCTGACTTCGCGGGCGTCGTCGCCCTGACCGTACTGACCACGACCGACAGCGCCGCGAAGGCGGAGGAGTTGGCGCGGGGCGCGGTGGAGGCGCGGCTCGCGGCGTGCGCACAGATCTCCGCGCCGGTCACCTCCGTCTTCCACTGGCGGGACGCCGTGGAGACCACCCGGGAGTGGCAGGTGCTGTTCAAGACGGTGCCGCAACGGTACGCGGAACTGGAAGCCCATCTGATCGCCGCGCACGACTACGACACCCCGGAGGTGCTCGCGACCCCGGTCGTCGCGGGCGCCCCCGCGTACCTGACCTGGCTCACCTCCGAGACCACCCCCCGCACCTGACCCCCACCCGCGCCCCTCCGCGCCCCGGTGGTGCGTTCGTCGCGCAGTTCCGCGCCGGCAGCCCCTGACCCACCCGCTGTGCCCCTGCGGGTGCATCGGTCTCCGCGCCTCGGCGTGTGGCTTGTCGCGCAGTTCCGCCCCCTGTGCCCTGCGGCTTGGGGGATCCCAGCGCCCCTGAAACCCCACGCCCTTCGGGCGTAGGGGGGAGCGAGCCGAGATGGACAACCCGAAGGTGGCCGTCGAGGGCAGCGAATCAGGTGCGCGGGGAACTGCGCGCGTTCCGTCTACCGGGCCGCGGCGACCGATGCTCCCGCAGGGGTACGGCGGGTGGGTCAGGGGCGCTGGGGGTCCCCCATGCCCGCGGGGCACAGGGGGCGGAACTGCGCGGGTGCCCCATCACCGGGCCGCGGCGACCGATGCTCCCGCAGGGGTACGGCGGGTGGGTCAGGGGCGCTGGGGTCCCGCCCATGCCCGCGGGGCATCGGGGGCGGAACTGCGCGAACGGGCCCCACCGGCTTGCGGTGACCAACGCTCCCGCAGGGGGAAGGTCGGTTCGGCGGGGCCGGCCCGAAAAGGGGTCGGGCACGGAATTTCAGGCGCGGCCCAGGAGCGCCAGTAGCCTCGCCTGGTGGCTGTCACCCGGCGGCGGCTCGACCGGCGGCGCGAACAGGCCCGTCTTCGACAGGCCCGAGGCGTACGGAGTGACTTCGTCGAGCGCGAAGTTCACCAGTTCGTCCGGCAGCCGTTCGGGCGCCCCGATCGCCCGCGACAGATCCCACGCGTGCACCACCGCGTCCGTCGTCATCTGCGCGCAGTACGCGACGGCCGGGGTCTCCCCGTACGACAGCCACACGGTCCGCTCCAGCGCTCCCGGCGCGGCGAACGCCTTCCGCGCGGCGCGGGCCGCCGCGTCCCAGACGGCGCGCGGGTCCTTCCCGAGCACGTCGCCGTCGTACGCGTCGCCGACGTCGGCGGTGGTGGCGCCGTCGGTCACCAGGTCGGGCACCCAGAGCTGCTCGGCGGTGAGGTGGTTCACGAGGTCGCGCACGGACCACTCCGTGCAGGGCGTCGGCTCGCCCCACTGGTCGGGCCGCACGGCGTGGACGCGGTCGGTGAAGAGCGCAAGCGCCTCGGAGTGACGGTTGAGCAGGGTCGTCACGTCCTGTTCCAGGTGTGCCATGGGGCCACTGTCGCGCGCCGGGGGTGACGACGCGAGCGTGCGCCCGTTCGTCAGCGTGTCCGTGGCCAGGTGGCGCCGCGCCCGTTTCCGCCCGGCGCGACGGGCCCGCGACGTCAGTCCCCGGCCGACGCCAGTGCCTTGTGCACGCCCTTCTCCTGGGCGCCCAAGAAGCGTGGGTCCGGCTTGAGTGCCACGTCCAGCGCCGCCTTGCCCGCCGCCGCCAACTCCCGCGCACCGCCGTAGTACCAGGTCGCGTCGCGGCGCTCGCTGACCCCGACCCCGTACGCCTCGATGCCGGCCGACTCGCAGAGCGCGAGGGCGCGCCGGATGTGGAAGCCCTGGGTGACCAGGACCGCGCGGTCCACGCCGAAGATCTTCTTCGCCCGCACGCAGGAGTCCCAGGTGTCGAACCCGGCGTAGTCGCTGACGATGCGCCCGTCGGGCACACCGCGCTCGGTGAGGTACGACCGCATGGCGCTCGGCTCGTCGTACTCCGCCCGGCTGTTGTCCCCGGTGACCAGGACGACCTTGACCTTGCCCCGCTCGTACAGCTCGGCCGCCGCGTCCAGCCGGTGCGCCAGATACGGCGTGGGGCGGCCCTCCCACAGGCCGGCGCCGAAGACCACGGCCACGTCCTGCGCCGGGACCTCCGCGACCGTACGGATCCGGTCGTGGGCGGACAGGTGCATCCAGGTCGCCGGGGCGAGCGCGAGCACCGCCCCGAGCATCGCCGACTGCACCAGCCTGCGCTGGCCCCGTCGGGTGCGCGGCAGCCCGAAGCGCGGACGCCGCCCGGCGGACCTGCGCGTCCGCACCCGGATGGCTGCCACAGCAGCCCGCGCCGCCACCAGACTACGGAGGGGGCGAAGCTCGGGACCGAGGCGTCCGCGGGGTGCTGTCGGTCTCTTCATGCCTGGTCAGACGCTTGAACTGGCACTTTGGTTCTCTTTCGCCCGCATTCCGCCGCCCCGTCCTCCTTCCTGCTCCGTCCGGTCCGGCATGTCCGCCGGGTTCGTTGAGTTCGTTGAGTTCGCTGAGTGCGCTGAGCTCGTCGGGCCGGTCGGGTCGGTCGAGTCCGTCGGGGACCAGAGCGTCGGCAACAGGGACCGGGTCGCCGCCGTCGCGTACACCGACGCCGCGAGCCAGGCCGTGGCGAAGGCGTCCGGGTCGGCCGGCAGCAGTCTGCCGAGGCCGTCACGGCGGCGCTCGGCCGCCGCGCCCGCCAGGGCCCGTATGCACTCCGCGCCCGACGACAGACCCACCGCGCGGAGCCGGCGCGGCAGCTCGTCGTCCGCGGCGGCCGTGACGGCACGGCCGCCGGCGACCGTCCGGTCCACCGCGCGCCGCAACAGGTCGAGCTCCACCGGCAGCGCGGGATGGGCACCCACCGGCCCCGGGCCCGGGGTCGCCTGTCGGGTCTCCGCGGGCAGGTGGGAACGGTTCAGCCGGCGCAACCCGAGGTCCACCCGCATCGGCTCCCCGTCGTGCCCGCGCCAGGCCGCGGCCAGCGCCGCGACGCTGCCCGGCCGGTCGGCACTCACCCGGGCGATCAGCCGCAGCTCCAACCCGGGGCGGGAGGCGAGCAGCCGTACGTTCGCCGCGTACGGCAACTCGGCGCGCTCGTCCGGCGCCAGCAGACGCAGCAGCGGGCCGCCGGCGACCCGGAAGCCGCCGTGCGCCACCACCCCGGTGAGATGGAGCAGGTCGCCGCCGGCGGGCCGGGTCTCGGGCGGGCTGGCCAGCCAGTCCAGCGCCCGGGCCAACTGCTCGGCGGCCGGGCGCTGCCACAGCCCGTCGAGCGGCGGCTCGTGCCAGCGGGCGCCCGCGGTCGTCACGGACCGGATGCGCGAACCGCCGCCGACCCGGCCGTCCGGGGAGACCGTCGGACCGGTCAGGATCACCGCGCCCCCGTCGCCCCAGTCGCGCAGCGGCAGCGCGCAACCGCCCGGCACGGGGGTGCCCGCGGCCTGGAGCGCCCGCTCGGGCACGCCGGGCGCGACGTCCGCCACGGTGTGGACCACGCCTTCGGCGCTGACGCCGTAGCCCACCGCGCCCGCGTAACCCGACGCGGTGACGACGGGCTCGGTGAACAGCCCGTACAACCGCAGGGGCTTGGCCGGCTGGTACGCCCGGCGCGCGGGCGTCACCGCCTCGTCCGGCGACCTCAGCAACTCCAGCAGCCCGGCCAACTCGGCCGACAGCTCCGGCAGCCGGAAGCCGGGGTCCTGCGAACGTGCCTCGCCGAGCCGGCGGGCGATCCGCACGGCGGCGGCCGCCGGCAGGTGCAGCCCGGCGACCTTCGCCGAGTGCGCGGCGTGCAGCAGCCCGGCCCGGTGGACGGCGCCGGAGCCGGTGACCCCGGCGACGAGCACATCGGTGGCGGCGGTGCGCAGCGCGACCAGCGCGGTCGACTGGGCGGTGGTGAGGGTGACGCTGGCGGTGGCGCGGGACGTCGCACCGGCCGGTCCGGACGGGTCCGCGCTCACCGCGGGCGCTTCGTTCGCCGGCGCGGCGTCGGAAGAAGCACCGTCGGAAGAAGCGCCGTCGGAAGAAGCGCCGTCGGGCAGCGGGGCTTCCGGCAGCGGGGCTTCGGCGACCGCTTCGGCGAGCGGCGCACTCGACAGCACCGCCGCCCGGTGCAGACAGGCCGGCGCCAGCAGACAGCCGCACACCGCGTCCGCGGCGCGGGCCACCACGCCGTCGGTGAGCGTGAGCGTCACCGCCGTCTCCGCGTCCACCCGGATCCGTACGCCGTCGGGGACGGCCTCCACCGGCCAGCCGGCCACCTTCGCCGTCGCCCCGTCCACCCGCTTGCGCAGCCGGGCCGGCAACAGGTCGAGAGCGCCGGCCGCCACGTCCGCGGCCACCGGAGGCAGCGCACCGGCAGTGGACACCGAGGGCTGAGGGGTCGTCATCGGGCGCTACCTCCCACGCGTTCGCCGACCCAACGGGCCAGCTCCAGAGGGCTGAGTGCGGCGACCGGCATGCCCGCAGCCACCAGGCGGCCCGCCACACCCGTCGAGTACCGGGGCCGTCCCCCGTCGTCCAGCGAGGCGCAGCCGAGGACGTGACAGCCGGCGTCGACCAGCGCCCGCACCTCCGCGAGCAGCGGCCCGACCGGGCCGCCCTCCTCGAAGTCGCTGACCACGACCACCAGCGTCCGGGACGGGACCTTCACCATCGAACGGGCGTGCCGCAGGCCCCGCGCGATGTTCGTGCCGCCGCCGACCCGGACCTCCAACAACAGGCCCAACGGGTCGTCCACACGATCCGTGAGGTCCAGCACCTCGGTGGAGAACGCCAGGAAGTGCGTACTGACGGCGGGCACCCCGGCGAGGACCGAGGCGGTGAGCGCCGACCAGATCGTGGACGCCTCCATCGACCCCGACACGTCGACGACGAGCACCAGCCGCCAATCCGTCGACTTGCGCGCCCGGGTGCGGAACACCGGGCGCTCCGGGAGGACCGTCACCGCACCCGTCCGGGCGTCCCGGCGGGCCGTCGCCAGATTCGCCCGCACCGTCCGCGCCAGGTCCAGCGGTCCGCCCGGCCGGCTCGTCGGCCTCGGGTGGGTCAGACCGGTGAGCGCCGGCCGCAGCCGGTTCGCCAGGGCGGCCGTCAACTCCCGCACCAGCGCCGCGACCAGCGGGCGCAACCGGGCCAACTGGTGCTCCGGCATGCCGCCCGCGTACGAGAGCACCGTCCGCAGCAGGTCGACGGAGGGCTGCACGGACGCCGGGTCCAGTTCCAGGGCGGCATCGAGGCGGCCCGTGTCCGCGGCGGCGGCCAACACCTCCTCGCGGACGCCGGCGCCGAAGAGCGCTACCAACTCCTCCGACCACTCCCGCACCCCGGGGAACGACGGCCCGTCGCCCCCGCCGCTCCCCGCGAACTCCTCGTCGCTGAGGGAACCCTCGCCCTTGCCGCGGCCGTACAACTCGTCCAACGCCGTGGCGGTGCGCCGCGCCTGACCGCTCAGGCCCTGGCCGCGGCCGAGGAGCAGCCGCCACCGATCGCCGGGCGACAGGGCGCGGTCCGCGTCCGCAACGGCCGGCTTCTCGACCCGCGGGGCGGGTGCGGCGGTCTCCGCCTCGGCCGGTGCCTCCCCCACAGGGGCGCGTACGGTCAACCCGCGCGCCGCCAGGGCCTCCCGGCCCGACTGGTCCGCCAACGCCAGCAGGGCCAGTGCGGCCGGGTCCGTCACCGGCCCGGACAAGGTGCCCGCCGCCGTGCCCGTACGGTCCTCCACCACGGCGAGGAGCCGTGAACGAGCGGCGGGCGACAGCACGTCGAACCCGGCCCGCAGCGCCGGAAGGCGATCCAGGAAGGCCCGGTCCGAGAAGGACTCCACTCGCTCCACCAGCGGATCGAGCGCGCTACCGGTCTCCAGGAGCGGCCCCGCCCCCAGGAGCGCACCCCGCAGCACGTCCGTGAGCCGGGCCCGCAGCTCGCGGGAGGTCGCGCCGTCCGCCCGCGACGCCAGGCGCGCGCCGAACGCGGCGGCGTCCTGCTGCCCCAGCAGCACCCGGGCGGCCCCCGCGGCGCCCTTCATCAGCGCCGTGCCGTCCGACTCCAGCCGGGCCAGCGCGTCCACCAGCCGCAGCCCACCGCCGAGCCCGGCCGCCCGGTCCACCAGCGCGAGCAGGGCGTGGGCGTCCGACGGCTCGGTGGAGCCGGCGAGCCCGTCGAGCGCCCGCACCCCCGCCGCCGTCAGCTCCTCATACGCCCCCTCCACGGCCGGGCGCTCCCAGTCCGCGTCGATCCCCGGCACATGGCCGGACCTGATCCGCTCCAGGAGGGACATGCCGTCCAACAACTCAGGCAAGGTGCCCGTGGCGGGCAGCAGTTCGGCCAGCTCGGCGAGGCGCTGCGCCGCCAGCGACGGCAGCACGCAGCGCGTCGCCTCCGCCAGACCGCCGACTGCGTCGGCCGCCGTGGGCCCGCCGCCGCGGTGCTGCTCGGCGCTCCGACGGCGCAGCACTCCCTCCGCCGCCTGCTCCAGGGTCACCCCGTGCACCCCGGCCACGTCGAGCATCGCCGCGGTCGACGGCGACCAGGCCACGTGCCACCGCGTGGTCAGCGCGGACGCGTCGCCGACGGTGGCGACGGAGGACTCCTCCCCGTAAGGCACCCCGCAGACCACGAGCCGCCGCAGACCGATCTCCCGGCGCCGGTCGAGGTCGCTGCGCAACACGTCGAGCCGCAGCTCGCGGCGGTCGGACGCATCCGGCCCCGGCAGCTTCAACTCGGACAGCAGCGCCTCCACCGAAGGTCCGAGGCCCGAGCGCGGAGTGTCCGGCGCGAGCCGCCCCCTGCGGCTTCCGACGAGGACGTCCTCCATCGCCGCCGCCACGACCCGGCCGCGCCCCAACAACTTGCCCTGGGTGAGCACGGTCTGCACGGCCTCCGCCAACTCGCCGCGGCCGGCCGCCGGCAGCCCGCGCAGCGTCGCCAGGTCCCGGGCCACGCGCACCACCTCGCGGGCGTCGGCCGGCCCGCTGGGATGCCCCGCGGCCCGTACGGCGGCGCAGATCCGCACCGCCGTCGCCGTCAGCAACTCGTCCATCCGCGCCGGATCGCCCCCGGCCCGGAACACCCCCTCCTGCCACTCCGGATCCCGGATGCCGGCCGGATAGCCCGACCGCTCGTCGAGCAGCGGATACGCGTACGGCACCAGGGAGGTGACGACCTCCACCGATGCACCAGCCTCCGTCACGGGGGCTGCCACCGGCTCCGCGGCGGAGGCGCCCACCAGGGCGGGCGCGTGGAACGCCCCGATCACCGCCGCCGCACGCCGCTCCCCGCGCTTGGCGAGCCGCCGCCGCATGTGGGCCTCCCGCCGCAGGTCGTACGGGTCGACCCCACCGGGCGGCGTCAGCTCGTCCTCGCGCAGCGCCCAGCCGACGAGCAGCGCGGCGCGCCGCAGCGCCTCGGGCGCGCAACCGGGGGCGGCCGCCTCGACCAACCTCTCCCACAGGTCGTCACCGGGGCGGCCCCCGGCCCGGGCGCGCAGCGCCGCCGCGAACCCGGGCCCGGGACCTGCCTCTGCCTCGTCCGGCCCGTCGCCGGGCAGGGCCTCACCCCGGTGGCCGTCCGAGCCGTGCCGGGCCGCGAGCGGCAGGTCGAAGGGGACGACCTCCACCCCGGCCGCCCGCGCCCACCGGATCGCCGCCAACTCCGGCGAGAACTCGGCGAACGGCAGGAACACCAGGTCAGCGCCGCTGCCCGCGAGCGCGACCGGCGGCACCGTCCGCGGGTCCGCCAGGTGCCCGAGCCAGGGCGCGAACTCCTCCGGCAGCTCCACGAACACCACCTCGGGCGCGGCCTGCTCCAACAGGGCCGGCACGGCCGCCGCCAGCGCGGGGGAGTGGTGCCGCACCCCGATCAGATACGGCTCCCGACACCCCGCGAGCACGTCCGCCGCCTCGGTCGGCGACCAGCCCCCGGCCACAGCGCCGGAGGGCTCCGCCGCCGGGTCACCCGAGGCCATCGCGCAACTCCCACAGCGTCCGCCACAGCGGCGCACCGCTCTCCGCCCGACGCCGCACCGGCCCGTCCCAGTAGCCGAGGAGCCGGGCGTGGTCGGCGGGGTCGTCCTTGCGGACGGTGCCCAGCAGATGGCCGGGCAGGGTGCGCACCACGTCCCGGCCGTCGCCGAGGTACGCCGCACCCAGCCCCATCGCCGTGGCCACGTGCACGGCCTCCGCGGTCGACATCACCGTCGACGGCCGCTCCACTTCCCAGCCCTCCGCGCTGCGCCCGGAACGCAAGTCCCGAAACGCCGTGACCAGCGCCTCCAGGACCGCGTCGTCCACCCCGAACGCCGCACCCGAACGCGTCAGCGCGGCCGTGGCCTGCGCCCGGACGAGCGCGGTCTCCGCGTCCAGGTCGTCGATCGGGCCGACCTCTTCGAAGTTGAACCGGCGCTTCAGGGCCGCGGACATCTCGGAGACGCCCTTGTCGCGCAGGTTCGCCGTGGCGATGAGGGTGAACCCGGGGGCCGCGTGCACCGTGCCCTCCGCCGCCCCGTCACCCGCCAGCTCCGGCACGGCCATCCGCCGCTCCGACAGCAGGGACACCAGGGCGTCCTGCACCTCCGGCAGACAGCGGGTGACCTCCTCGATCCGGGCGACCGCGCCGGTGGTCATCGCGGTGAGGACGGGGGAGGGCACGAGGGCGGCGCGGCTGGGGCCCTGCGCCAGCAGCATCGCGTAGTTCCAGCCGTAGCGGAGCTGGTCCTCCGTGGTGCCCGCGGTGCCCTGCACCGTGAGCGTGCTCGTACCGCACACGGCGGCGGACAGCAGCTCCGACAGCATCGACTTCGCCGTGCCCGGCTCGCCGACGAGCAACAGCCCCCGCTCGCCGGCGAGCGTCACCACGCACCGCTCCACCAGCGCGCGATCGCCCACGAACTTCCGCGCCACCACCAACTGGCGCCCGTCCGCCGCCCGCAGCGGCTCGTCCCCCGAACCGCAGACGAAGAGCACCACCGCGCGGGGCGTCATCCGCCAGCCCGGCGGCCTCGGCCCGTCGTCGTACCCGGCGAGGAACGCCAGCTCCTGCGCGTACCGGTCCTCCGGCAGCTCCATCTGCCGGGCCCCCGGCTGCGGCTCCTGCGACGGGCGCGCCGATCCCGCCCCGTTCCCGTTCTCGTACCCGCTCATCGCGAACCTCCCCTGGACTTGCGCCCCTTGAACTCCTCGAACCCGGGCGGATCCCCGGCCACCACCCGTTGCCACGCCGCCGCGTACAGCGCCGCCACTGCCACCTCCGGCACCACGAACTCCGCGCCCTGCCAGGGCAGCAGCGTCGTCTTCCACGTCTCGACGGGGAGCTTCGGCGCCTTCGCCTCCAGCCAGCCGCCCGGCAGGAAGAGCGAGCGGCCGGCCCGCGCCCGCTTCGCCTCCACCACCAGGTCCGTGGCCGCCAACTCGGCGCGGGCCTTCTTCAACCGGGCCGGCTTCCAACCGGTCCATTCCGCCTGGTTGCGGTCCGTGGGGTCGGGCAGCGCCAACAGCATCAGATACAGGGCCGCCGCGTCTTCGCCGAGCCCCAGCTCCTGCACGGCGGCCCCCACCAGCTCCGGTGCACCGATCGCCGGGCACTGGGCCGCTCCCGGCGCGCCGTCGGCCGTCACCAGGGCCTCGAACTCCGGGCTGAGCAGCGCCCGCAGCGCCATCAGTTGCTGCCGCTCGCCCGCGGTCCCCAACAGCAACTGCACCGCGGGGTGGTCGGCGCCGGGAGCCGCATCGGCCGCCGCCATCAGCGCAGCCGGGCGCACCCACACGTCCTCCCAGCCCGAGTAGTACTGCTTCGGCGACAGGACCAGCGCATCGCCCAGCTCGACGAATCCCTTGGCGTCCTCGGGCCGCGCCCCGACGCCGTGCGCATCGCGCAGCCGCTTCGACGTCGCATTGCCCTCGGCGTCCCAGTCCACGGCGAGGTGGAGCAGCAGCCCGGGGTCGCGCAGCCGCTCCCGCAGCATCCGCAGGGCTACGGGCAGCACCTCCCGCAGCGGATCGCCGAACGGCAGCCGGTACGCCAGCCAGCGCAGCGTGGTGACGTACGCACCCAAGTCCGCGCCCGTGAGCAACTTGTCGCGCTCCACCGGGACGAGGGCCTCGTCCTTGTCGAGCTTCTGCTCGGTGCGGCCGATCAGCTCCGGCTGCACCTCCGGGTTCAACGTGCGGTCCAGCAGCGAGGCGGGCCCCAGCTCCGCCACCGCCCGACCCGTCAGCCACGGGGGCACCGTCCGCTGCTTGCCGCGCGCCGCCACCCACGCCGAGGCCAGCGCATCCGTGTCCAGTCCGGCCCGCCACAGCTCGTCGACCCGCTCCGGCTCCAGCGGCAGCAACAGGCTCGTGTAGTGCTGTCGTTCGCGAGGGGCCAGTCCGTTCAGGACGCCCCGCGCCGCCTTGGCGTCGGCCGACTTCAGCCCCAGCGGCGCCAGGTACTCCGCGGACAGCAGTCCGTCGCGGCCCGAGTCGGTGATCCCCGGCAGGCCCAGCGTCAGCAGCGCGCCCACCGCCGGATTCGTCCCCGTCGCCGTGGCGAACCGCTCGATCGGCTCGGTCAGGTACGGCAGCGGCCCCTGCTCGCGGACCGCGGCCACCATCCGGCCCACGGCGTCCGCCCGCAGCGGGTCGTCCGGCGCCCCCAACACGTCGGACTCGACGACGGCGAAGCCGTCCCACGCCCCGAACGCTCCGGTCGGGTCGTATTCGAGGCAGTGCCAGTGCGCCAGGTCGTCCCCCGCGTAGCGGCGGTCCAGGAAGACCAGCCGGCGCGCCCCGTCCTGCTGCACCTCGCCGAGCATCTTGGTGAACGTGCCGGACTTGAGCGCCTTGAGGTGCACCGTCCGCAGCCGCCCGCGCGGATCGACGAGGACGGCGTCCCCCTCCGCCCGGACCTTCAGCACCGCGTCCAACAGCTCCAACAGGCCCGCCCGTTCGCCGGCGGGAAGCTGCGGGGCGCCCGCGCGCACGGCGGCGGCGACGACACCGGGGCCCACGAGGGTCAGCCAGCCGACATGGGTGTCGAACACCTCTTCGCCGCCGGCCTCCTCGCCGCCCAGCGTCCTGCGCACCAGGTCGACCTGGGTCATGGCGGTCGCGGTCCGGTCGTCGCCGGAGTAGTACCTGTACACGCGGCCGGTGTCGACGAGACCGTCCAGCGCCTTCTGCAACAGCCCGTCGAAGGCGTGCTCGGTCCTGGCGGCCGCGGACGGGGCGGCGGACTGCGCCTGGCGCCCCTTTTCGGCCCGCTCGGCGAGTTCGGTGACCCGGCGCGCGAACTTCGCCGACTGCTCCACGAAGGAGGCCACTCCGGCCACCAGGCCCGGGTGGCTGACCAGCGGAAGCAGTTCGCGCACGGCGTCCTGCGCAGGTGCACCGCCCACCACGGCGGCCACCAGCTTCCCGGCCTCCGCGTCGGTCACCTCCCGCAGCGCCGCAGACCCGGCCTCGTCCCGCGGACGCAGCGCGTGCCAGTACGCGACGGGCGGCACGGCCGTGGTGCCGGCCGCGTAGGCGCCGCCCCAGGAGCCCTCGACGACGCTGGACAGCAACAACCCCTGGTCGTCGCGGAACTCGATATGGGTGCGCTGGCCACGGGTCTCCAGCGGATGCAGCGCGGCGCCCGCGGGCAGCCGCATCGGCGGCATCGGCACGGCTTCCGTGCGGTACGAGAAGCGGGTCGACCTCTTCGTGACGGCCGCAGACGTGCTGCTGCCGTCCACGGAGCAGGCGGTGGCCGTGCCGGAGTTCGGCTCCGACCGTACCCACCAGCCGAGGAGGCCGTCCCGGGTGCCGAACGGGGAGCCCTCGAAGCCCGAAGGCACCGGCAGCAACCGGCAGTACTGCTCCATCAACGACCCGCCGGTGCCCAGCGCCGAGTCGAAGAACGACGGCACCGACACCCGGCCGCGGCGGGCCGTCTCCGGGTCGTAGTCCCACCACTGGCCCTCGTGGAACACCCACAGCGACACCCCGTCGAAGGCGATCGCGCGCCACTCCTGCGCGAACGACGTGTCCCCGGGGGAGATGGGGCGGGCGCCGAACGTCCGGCTGCCGTCGGCGAGCTCCAACGACGGGTGCTGATAGGAGACGTAGCGGTCCGTCACCATGCCGTCCGGGGCGAACACCTCTGCCGGCCGGCCCGACCAGCGGGCCCTGCGGTCGTCGCCCACGCCACTGACGGTCAGCCACTGGCCGCCGATGTGGCGCACGTCAGGGGTGTCCCAGCCGTACTTCTTGCTCGACGGCAGCGAGATCGTCAGCCGGTCGACCACCTTCTCGGCGCCGACCAGGACGGCCTGCATCCCCAGCCGGACGATCAGCCCGGGCCAGGCGTCCATCATCCGGTACCAGTCGTCGCGGTGTCCGTGGCCGGTGTGCTCGTCCGGGGGAGCCGGGGCGCCCAGCTCCGCGACGGCCTCCTCCAACGCCGGCCAGCCCAACTCGTCCCACACGCCGGCCCGCAGGGTGCGCCCGAGCGCCGCTGCCGGGGAGAACGAACCGATCCGGGCCAGGGCCTGCGGAGCGGTCGCCAACACGGGGGCGTGGGCGAACGGGAGGAGCCGCTGCAACAGTTCCTCGATGCCCGGCAGGCCGATCGGCTCGGCCAACTCGTCCGCCCGGTCGTCGAACCACCCCACCAGCACCGTGCGCAGCACGGGATGGTCCGCGATCTGCTGGAGCCGGGCGGTCGAGCTGCGGCCCCGCGTCAGATTCTCCAGACCGGCACGGAGCAACGGGGCGAACCGCGGATCCGCGGCCAGCGCCGCCAGGTCCCGGCGCCCGGCCTCCGCACCGGTGAGCCAGCTCTCCAGGTCCAGGGACTCCACGTCGTCACCCGGCGGCGCGACCGGCACACCGAGGGCCAGGCACAGGTCGAGGACGTCCAGGTCGACGCTGACGCGCCAGCCCGAGCGCACCAGCCGCACCGGGACGCCGTCCGCCACCAGCCGGTCCGCCAGCCCTTCCACCAGCACGAGTTCGTCAGCGATGCGGGCCGTCGCCTGCCAGCCCCGCTGCCGGTGCTCGGCCCACGCGGACAGCCACTGCGCCGCCGGTACCGTCCCGTCCAGGAGCAGGTCCACCGCGCCGCACGTCTTCAGCAGCGCCAGCCACGACGCGTCGAACGTCTCCGGGCTGTCACCGCCCGTCTGCGGCAGCAGCGCCAGCAGCCGCCGGCGCACGGCTTCGTCCTCGGCGGCCAGCACCTTCAGCGCCGGCAGCGCCGACCGCCAGAACCCGCCCGCCGCGCGGTTCACCGCGTCGGTGTCGACGATCTCCTTCACCAGGGAGCGCTCCACGGTCAGCGCGTCGTGACCCGCTGCCTTCGCCAGCCGCCGCAGGTCCTCCAGCATCCCGGCGTACGGGGTGAGCCCGGAGGCACAGCGCTGCGAACAGACCGTGCGGAACTCCTCGAACGCCCGCTCCGCGGGAAGGCGCTCCGCCAGCCCCTTCGCGTACTCCCGCAGCACCTTGCCGCTCAGCGCGCCCGCCCCGGCGAACTCCAGGAAGACCTCCCGCAGCCGCTCCTCGTCCACGGGCAGCGCGTGCCGCTGCTCGGCGGCGCGCGCCTTGCCGAAGAACGTGGACGCCGTCTGCTGCGCCTCCGCCGCCAGGAACAGCCGCGCCACCTGCTCGTAGTACGTCGGCAGGAACTGCGGTACGGAACGGTCCAGCCGGCTCCCGATCTCGTCGAAGCCGTCCTTCGCCTGTCCCGGCTTGGTCGGCACGAGCCGGGTCAGCCGCTCCATCTCCTTCACCACGGCCAGGGCGTGGTGCCCGTTCTTCGGGTCGTGGACCAGGGCCCAGGCGGGGAAGCCCAGCGACTGCCGGCGCACCCGGCCCACCGGCTCCGTGCCGGTGGGCTCGAAGCCCAGGTACTCCAGCGCGAGGTCTTCGGCGGGGCCGATCGACTCCGGCACCAGCCGCACCACGGTGCGCCCCTCCAGGGCCGGGTGGACGAACGACCGGGCCGTCAGGACGTCGCCGGCACCGCCCTCTCCCGCCCCCGGGTCCGCCGACCTCCCGGCCCGGGATCTCGCCGCGCCCCGCGGCGCCTTGGCGTCCGGTGTGCCCCCGCCGGCCCCGGCGTCGAGCGGCAGCACCGCACCCGCCGCCAGCAGCGCGCTGTCCACCCGCTCCGTCCGGTCCACTGTCCTGCCCCCTGTCGCGTCCATGGCTTCCCCCACCGTCGCCCCCTGCTGCCCGTCGTCCGTGCCCGTCGCCCCGCTCACCGCAGCGCCTCTTCCTCGTCCTCGACCACGCGGCCGGCGTAGATCAACGCTGCCATCCGCACGCCCTCGGACCAGGCGACCGGCCCCACCTCGGCGAGCGGCACGCGGCCCCCGCCCTCGCCGAGCCACGTCAGCCCGCCCGTCATCGCCTCCGCGTCCGGATAGTCCGCACCGAGCCAGTACGCCGCCTCCAGCGGCCGGCCGTCCTCCACCAGCGGGCACACCGCCCGGCCGTCCCGCACCCGGTACCCCAAGGTGGCCGCGCGTGCGGTGGCGTGCCGCAACTGCTGGAACCGACCGTTCTGATACGTCTCGCAGACGTCGCCGGAGATCGTCTCCGGGCGCCGCCACACTTCGCGGAACAACTGCTCGACCTGCTGCTCCACGCCCAGCTCGACCGCGAACTCCCGCAGGTCCTCCAGGTCGTCCAGGAGCACGGGATGCGGCACCAGCACCATGGCGCAATCCAGTCGGACCGAGTCACCGTCGAGGTCGACGATGCCCAGCCCCCGGGCCCCGTCCGCGTCCCGCAGGAAACCCGCCCGCGCCATGTCCGCCGACCCGTCGTCCCCCACCGGGGCGACCACCAGGTCCCGCAGCGCCCGCTGCCATCCGGCGTCCGGCCAGACCCGGGCGAGCACCGCGACCGGCACCGGCAACGAGCGCACCAGCCAGGCGTCCACCTGCTCCCGGCACTCGCGCTCATGGCGCTGCAACCACTCCGACAACTGACGCAGCTGCACGACGACGGAGTCGTCCTTCAGCTTCGGCGGCACCTGCTTCAGCTGCCGCCCCGCCGCGTTCCTGCACAGCACTTCGCTGCCGTCCAGCGACACGGTGTAACCACCGCTCTGTGTCTCGATCCAGCCCATGGCGAGACCGCCTCCCCGACGCTTTCGGTTTCGATGACGATCACAGTAGGAGCACCCTGTGACAGTCGCTTGAGCCTGTGGATAACCCAGGTCCCGGGCGCTTGCCGACCGGACGGGCGGACAGCCTTTCGAGCCGGTTACCTTCGGTGCATGGAAGGTACGACCAGCACACCCGCCGGCCCCGCAGCCCGAGGCCCACATTCGTACGACAAGCGCACCTATTCCGAGGGGGCTCCGGGCGCCGACCACGACGCCTACGACGAAGCGGCCACCGCCCGCTTCGCCCCCGAACCCGACAAGCGCCCCGGCCGCACCGCCTTCCAACGCGACCGCGCCCGCGTGCTGCACTCCGCCGCACTGCGCCGCCTCGCCGGCAAGACCCAGGTCGTCACCCCCGGCACCCGCAACGAAGCCTGGGACGCCAGCCCCCGCACCCGGCTCACCCACTCCCTCGAATGCGCCCAGGTCGGCCGGGAACTCGGCGCCGCGCTCGGCTGCGACCCCGACCTCGTCGAAGCCGCCTGCCTCGCCCACGACCTCGGCCACCCGCCCTTCGGACACAACGGCGAGGTCGCCCTCAACGAGGTCGCCCAAGGCTGCGGCGGCTTCGAGGGCAACGCGCAGTCCCTGCGCCTGCTCACCCGCATCGAACCCAAGCGCTTCACCCATCCGGCCGCCGGGGACCCGGTCAGCGTCGGCCTCAACCTCACCCGCGCCGCCCTCGACGCCGCCACCAAGTACCCCTGGCCCCGCGGCGGGCACCCCACCGACCCGGACTCGGCGAAGTTCGGGGTGTACGAGGACGACCTGCCGGTCTTCGCCTGGGTGCGCGAGGGAGCGCCCGCACACCGCAAGTGCTTCGAGGCCCAGGTCATGGACTGGTCCGACGACGTCGCCTACTCCGTCCACGACTTCGAGGACGGCCTGCACGCCGGCCACATCGATCCCGCGCTCCTGCGCGACGACTCCGAGCGCGCCGAGATCTGGCGCGTCGCCGTCGGCCGCTACGTACCCGACGACACCGACCCCGAGGAACTGGCCGCAGCCCTGGACCGCCTCATCGCCCAGGAGTGGTGGCCCCACCAGTACGACGGCTCCGCCGTGGCACAGGCCCGCCTCAAGGACGCCACCAGTCAGCTCATCGGCCGCTTCTGCCTCGCCGCCGAGGGCGCCACCCGCAGCGCCTACGGCACCGGACCGCTCACCCGCTACGCAGCCGA
This sequence comes from Streptomyces sp. NPDC017979, assembly GCF_044328175.1. Taxonomy (NCBI): domain Bacteria; kingdom Bacillati; phylum Actinomycetota; class Actinomycetes; order Kitasatosporales; family Streptomycetaceae; genus Streptomyces; species Streptomyces sp. NPDC017979. The sequence goes on from NZ_JBIRGU010000003.1 coordinate 348,138, forward strand.
GCTGGTCGTCCCCCGCGCCGCCCGGCACGAGTGCGCGGTCCTCAAGGCCGTCGCGCACCGCTACGTGATGCAGCGGGCCGAACAGAAGACGCTCAGGGCCGATCAGCGGATCCTGCTGGCGGAACTGGCGGAGGCGATCACCAGCCGTGCACCGGACAGCCTCGACCCCCAGTTCCGCGCCCTGTTCCTCGCGGCCCCGGACGACCGGGCGCGCGGTCGGGTGATTGTGGATCAGCTCGCGTCGCTCACCGACGCCTCCGCCCGCACCCTCCACGCCCAGCTCACGGCGCGCCGCTGAGCCCCTACGGGGCTCGTGGGCGGGGGCGCGGACGAGACACGCCAGACGCACTCCCTCTTCCGCCATCACGCTCCGTGCGGGACGCTCGCTGGAGGCTGCGCAGCACGGAACGGGACGGGCTCCGCACAAGCACGAAGCACGAAGGAGGCATCAAGTGGTCGACGGGCATCGCACATTCGTCATCGTCGGCGGTGGTCTCGCCGGGGCCAAGGCCGCCGAGACCCTGCGTGCCGAGGGATTCACCGGACGCGTGATCCTCATCGGCGACGAAGGCGAGCACCCCTACGAACGGCCTCCGCTGTCCAAGGGATACCTCCAGGGCAAGGAGAGCCGCGACAGCGTCTTCGTCCACGAGCCGGGCTGGTACGCCCAGGCCGACGTGGAACTCCACCTGGGGCAGAGCGTCGTAGCCGTCGATCGCGCGGGCAAGTCCGTACGCCTCGGCGACGGCACCGTCCTGCACTACGACAAGCTCCTGCTCGCCACCGGCGCGGAGCCCCGGCGCCTGGACGTCCCCGGCACCGGCCTGGCCGGCGTCCACCACCTGCGCCGGCTCGCCCACGCCGAGCGGCTGCGGCAGATGCTCACCGCGCTCGGCCGGGAGAACGGCCAACTCGTCGTCGCCGGCGCGGGCTGGATCGGCCTTGAGGTCGCCGCGGCGGCCCGCGGATACGGCGCCGAAGTGACCATCGTCGAGCCCGAGCCCACCGCGCTGCACCAGGTCATCGGCCCCGAGCTGGGTGCGATCTTCACCGAACTCCACCGCGACCACGGGGTCCGCTTCCACTTCGGCGCTCGCCTCACCGAGATCACCGGTCAGGACGGCATGGTGCTCGCGGTCCGCACCGACGACGGCGAGGAGCACCCCGCGCACGCCGTGCTCGCCGCCATCGGCGCCGCCCCCCGCACCGGGCTCGCCGAAGCCGCCGGCCTCGCGCTCGCCGACCGGGCGCACGGCGGCGGCATCGCCGTCGACGCGTCCCTGCGCACCTCCGACCCCGACGTGTACGCCGCGGGCGACGTCGCATCGGCCCACCACCCCCTCCTCGACACCGCGCTGCGCGTGGAGCACTGGGCGAACGCGCTCAACGGCGGCCCGGCGGCCGCCCGCGCCATGCTCGGCCAGGAGGTGTCGTACGACCGCGTCCCGTACTTCTTCTCCGACCAGTACGACCTCGGCATGGAGTACTCCGGCTGGGCGCCGGCCGGCACGTACGACCAGGTCGTCCTGCGCGGGGACGCCGGCCGACGGGAGTTCATCGCGTTCTGGTTGAAGGACCGGCGCGTGCTGGCGGGCATGAACGTGAACGTGTGGGACGTGACGGAGCAGATCCAGGCGCTGATCCGCTCCGGCGCGACGGTGGACCCCGAAGCCCTGAGCGACCCGTCCGTGCCGCTGGCCGCGCTCGTCCAGCAGCCCACCCCCTGACCCCGCCCCGCGAACGGGCCGAACCCGCGGTGCCCGGGGCCGGGAACGAGGTTATCCACAGGCCAGCGGGAGGGCCGCCGGGAAACCGTAGACTTCACGCGTGGCAGGCAGGATCAACGATGACGACGTCAAGGCGGTAAGGGACGCGGTCCCGATCGATGCCGTCGTGTCCGAGTACCTCCAGCTACGCAACGCTGGCGGCGGCAATCTGAAGGGGCTCTGCCCCTTCCACGACGAGAAGTCGCCGTCCTTCCAGGTCAGCCCGAGCAAGGGACTCTTCCACTGCTTCGGCTGCCAGGAAGGCGGTGACACGATCGCCTTCGTCATGAAGATCGACCACCTCACCTTCTCCGAGACGGTCGAGCGGCTGGCGGCCCGCGCGGGCATCACCCTGCGGTACGAGGAGGGCGGGTACAACCCCAGCCACCAGCGGGGCGAACGCATCCGCCTGGTGGAGGCCCACAAGATCGCGGCGCAGTTCTACATCGAGCAGTTGGAGAACGGCGCCGAGGCGGAGAAGGGCCGCGCCTTCCTCGCCGAGCGCGGTTTCGACCACGCCGCGGCCCAGCACTTCGGCGTCGGCTACAGCCCCCAGGGCTGGGACCACCTCACCCGCTTCCTGCGCGGCAAGGGCTTCAGCGACAAGGAGCTGGTGCTCTCCGGCCTCTCCCAGGACGGCCGCCGCGGCCCGATCGACCGCTTCCGCGGCCGACTGATGTGGCCCATCCGGGACATCTCCGGCGACGTCGTCGGCTTCGGTGCCCGCAAGCTCTACGACACCGACAACGGCCCCAAGTACCTGAACACCCCCGAGACGGCCATCTACAAGAAGTCCCAGGTCCTCTACGGCATCGACCTGGCCAAGAAGGAGATTGCCAAGTCCAGCCGCGCCGTCGTCGTCGAGGGCTACACCGACGTGATGGCGTGCCACCTCGCCGGGGTGACCACCGCCATCGCCACCTGCGGCACCGCCTTCGGCGGCGACCACATCAAGATCCTCCGCCGTCTCCTGATGGACAACGCCACCGCCGAGGTGATCTTCACCTTCGACGGCGACGCCGCCGGTCAGAAGGCCGCCCTGCGCGCCTTCGAGGACGACCAGAAGTTCGCCGCGGAGACCTCCATCGCGATCACCCCGGGCGGCATGGACCCCTGCGAGCTGCGGCTCGCCGACGGGGACGTGGCCGTGCGGGGTCTGGTCGACAGCCGTACGCCGCTGTTCGAGTTCGCCCTGCGCCACGTCGTCTCCCGGCACAACCTGGAGACCCCGGCCGGCCGGGCCGCCGCCCTGGACGAGGCCGCACCCATCGTCGCCGGCATCAAGAACATCGCGATCCAGCACGAGTCGGCCGTGCAGCTCGCCGGCATGGTCGGCATCCTCGACACCCAGTTCGTCGTCAAGCGGGTCGCCCAGCTCGCCCGTTGGGCCCGGGACCGCGGCGGCCGCGGCCCGGCGGGCTCGGCCCGCTCCGACGGGTCCCGCGCGCCGTCCCGCGCCGGGCAGGCCCAGGCCGTCGCCGCACCGCCCGTCCCCGGCGGCCCCGCGCTGAATCTGCGCAGCCCCGCCCACCGCACCGAGCGCGAGCTGCTGAAGCTCGCCCTCCAACACCCCGAGCTGGTCTCCCCGGCCTTCGACGCCTACGGGGTGGACGAGTTCACCGCCCCGCCGTACGCGGTGGTGCGCCAGACGATCGCCGAAGCCGGCGGCGCCGAACAGGGCCTGACGGACTCCGCCGGATACCTCGCCCGGGTCCGCGACGCCGCGTCCGACGACACCGTGCGCGCCCTGGTGACGGAGCTGGCCGTGGAGGCCGTGCACTGCCGCACCGTCGACGAGACGTACGCCGGCGTCCAGCTCGTCCAGGTCCGGCTGCGCGCGGTCGACCGCCGCGTCGCCGAGGTCCAGGGCACCCTCGCCCGCCTCGGCCAGCACGCGGACGCCGAGCAGTACGCCGCCGTGCAGAACGAGCTGTGGGTGCTCCAGCAGTACGGCCAGTCCCTGCGCAACCACGGCGCCGCGGCCCTCTGAACGACGGTCCGCCACCACCGCGGCACCCGCCCGCGGCGGTGGCGGCGCACCATGGAGCGTAACCGCACGGTCACGGACCGGACTCAAAAAACCATCGCACGCCCCTCGTGGTGGGGATGTGCCGTACCCCACACTGGGGGCGGTGCCTGAGTCCTCGGAGCGCGGCCGGCCCACCCCCGGTGGGCCAACCATCCCCGCGGATCCGCTCATCGTGTACGGGACGGACAGCGGCCCGGCCGCAGCCGTCCCGCTGCCGCACGCCCTCGAACCGGCAGCGATCACCCTGGAGGTCGCCCCCGTGCAGACCCAGACCCTGACCGAGACGGAGGCCGCTTCGGCGCCGGCGCCCGCGCCGGTGGCGGACGCCATCGCGGCCGTCCCCGCCCAGAGCCCGCCCCCGCAACACCCCGAGACGATGCCGCAGGCACTCGTCGACGTGCTCCCCACCGACGCACCCGGCGAGGAGCAACAAGGGTCCGAACAACGAGGACCCGAGTCGGAAGCGTCGGACTCGGGAGCGGCGGAGCCCGCGCGGGCCGCTCCCCGCGCCGAGAGCAGCGGCCCGTCCTCCGACCTGTTCCGCCAGTACCTGCGCGAGATCGGACGGATCCCGCTGCTCACGGCGGCCGAGGAGGTCGAGTTGGCCCGCCGCGTCGAGGCCGGCCTCTTCGCCGAGGAGAAGCTGAGCAACACCCCCGACATCAACAACTCCCGACTCGCCGTCGACCTCGACCGGCTGGTCGTCATGGGCCGGATGGCCAAGCGCCGGCTGATCGAGGCCAACCTCCGGCTCGTCGTCTCGGTCGCCAAGCGCTACGTCGGCCGCGGCCTGACCATGCTCGACCTCGTCCAGGAGGGCAACCTCGGCCTGATCAGGGCGGTGGAGAAGTTCGACTACGCCCGCGGCTACAAGTTCTCCACGTACGCCACCTGGTGGATCCGACAGGCCATGTCCCGCGCGCTCGCCGACCAGGCCCGCACCATCCGCGTCCCGGTGCACGTCGTCGAGCTGATCAACCGCGTGGTGCGCGTCCAGCGCCGCATGCTCCAGGAGCGCGGCCAGGAACCGACGCCGGACGAGGTCGCGATCCAACTCGACCTCACGCCCGAGCGCGTCAGCGAGGTGCTGCGGCTCGCCCAGGAGCCGGTGTCGCTGCACGCGCCCGTCGGCGAGGAGGACGACGTCGCCCTCGGCGACCTGATCGAGGACGGCGACGCGGCGTCCCCGGTGGAGTCCGCCGCGTTCCTCCTGCTGCGCGAGCACCTGGAAGCGGTGCTCTCCACCCTCGGCGAGCGCGAACGCAAGGTGGTCCAACTGCGGTACGGGCTGGTCGACGGCCGGCCGCGGACCCTGGAGGAGATAGGCAGGATCTTCGGCGTCACCCGGGAACGGATACGCCAGATCGAGTCCAAGACCCTCAACAAGCTCCGCGACCACGCCTTCGCCGACCAGCTCCGCGGCTACCTGGACTGACGCCGAAGGCCCGGCCGCCCGGCTACTCCACCTCCGCCACCGCGTGCGCGAACTGCGCCGAGTACAACCGGGCGTACGCCCCGTTCACCGTCAGCAGTTCGTCGTGCGTGCCCTGCTCCACGATCGAGCCGTCCTCCATCACCAGGATCACGTCCGCGTCCCTGATGGTGGAGAGCCGGTGCGCGATGACGAAGCTGGTGCGCCCGTGGGACAGCCGCGCCATGGCCTTCTGGATCAGCACCTCCGTACGGGTGTCGACCGAGCTGGTCGCCTCGTCGAGCACCAGGATCACCGGGTCGGACAGGAAGGCGCGCGCGATGGTGATCAACTGCTTCTCGCCGGCGCTCACCCCCGCGCCCTCGTCGTCGATCACGGTGTCGTAGCCGTTCGGCAGCGTCCGGATGAAGCGGTCCGCGTGCGCCGCCCGCGCGGCCTCCTCGACCTCCTCGCGCGTGACCTCCCGGGACGCCCCGTACGCGATGTTGTCCGCGATCGTGCCACCGAAGAGCCAGGTGTCCTGGAGGACCATCCCGATCCCCGAGCGCAGCTCGTCCCGCGGCATCTTCGCGATGTCGACGCCGTCGAGGGTGATCCGACCGCCCGTGACCTCGTAGAACCGCATCAGCAGATTGACCAGGGTGGTCTTGCCGGCACCGGTGGGTCCGACGATGGCCACGGTGTGGCCCGGCTCCACGGTCAGCGAGAGGTTCTCGATCAGCGGCTTGTCCGGCTCGTAACGGAAGGCGACCTCCTCCAGCGCGACGTGCCCGAGCGGACGCTTGAAGCCCTCGCCCACCGCTGCCGCCGCCGGGCCCGCCTCGGGACCCGCGCCCGCCGTGCGGCCCTTCTCCGACACCGCGTCCGGCTCCTGCTCCTCCGCGTCCAGCAGCTCGAAGACCCGCTCGGCCGACGCGACGCCGGACTGCACCAGGTTCGCCATCGAGGCCACCTGCGTCAGCGGCATCGAGAACTGCCGCGAGTACTGGATGAACGCCTGGACGTCGCCGATCGACAGCGACCCCGACGCCACCCGCAGCCCGCCGACCACCGCGACCAGCACGTAGTTCAGATTGGAGACGAAGAACATCAGCGGCTGCATCACACCGCTGTTGAACTGCGCCTTGAACCCGGCCTCGTACAACGCGTCGTTCTGCTCGGCGAAGTCCCGGGCCGACTCCTTCTGCCGCCCGAAGACCTTCACCAGCGTGTGCCCGGTGTACATCTCCTCGATGTGGCCGTTGAGCCGGCCCGTCGACCGCCACTGCTGCACGAAGTGCGGCTGCGAACGCTTGCCGACCTTCGCCGCCACGACGATCGACAGCGGCACCGTCACCAGCGCGACCAGCGCCAGCAGCGGGGAGACCCAGAACATCATCGCCAGCACCCCGATGATGGTGAGCAGCGAGTTGATCAACTGCCCCATCGTCTGTTGCAGGGTCTGCGCGATGTTGTCGATGTCGTTCGTGACCCGGCTGAGCACCTCACCGCGCTTGGCCCGGTCGAAGTACGCCAGCGGCAGCCGCTCCAGCTTCGTCTGGACGTCCTCGCGCATCCGGTACACGGCGCGGTTGATCGCCTTGATCGAACATCGCGTGGCGACCAGCGCCAACAGCCCCGAGGCGAGGAACAGCACCAGCGCCAGCAGCAGCGCCTGGCCGACGGCGGTGAAGTCGATGCCCTCGCCGGGAGTGAAGGCCACCCCCGAGAGCATGTCGGCGAGCCCGCCGTCCCCCTCGCTCCGCAGCCCCTCGACGGCCTCCGCCTTGGTGAGGTCCTCCGACATGCCCTGCCCGACGACGCCGGCGAAGATTACGTCGGTGGCGTGCCCGAGGACCAGCGGCCCCACGACCGACAGGCCCACGCTCAGCACGGCCGCGGCCGTCATCAGCCACAGCAGCGCCCGGTCCGGCGCCAACTGCCGCAGCAGCCGCTTGCCGGACCCCTTGAAGTCCAGGGACCGCTCGCCGTTGCTGGCCATCATCATGCGCGGCCCGCTCATGCGGCCTCAGCCTCCGTCAGCTGCGAGAGCACGATCTCCCGGTACGTGTCGTTGTCCTGCATCAATTCGTGGTGGCTTCCGACGCCCACGACCCGTCCTTCGTCCAGGACCACGATCCGGTCCGCGTCCCTGATGGTGGCCACGCGCTGGGCCACGATCACCACCGTCGCCTCGGCGGTCTCGCTCGCCAGCGCCGCGCGCAGCGCCGCGTCCGTGGCGTAGTCCAGCGCCGAGAACGAGTCGTCGAAGAGGTAGATCTCCGGGCGCTGCACCAGCGTGCGCGCGATGGCAAGTCGTTGCCGCTGACCGCCGGAGACGTTGGTGCCGCCCTGGGCGATCGGTGCGTCCAAGCCGTGCTCCAGACCCCGCACGAAGTCGGCGGCCTGCGCCACCTCCAGGGCGTGCCACAGCTCCTCGTCGTCCGCGTCCGGCCGGCCGTAGCGCAGGTTGGTGGCGACGGTGCCGGAGAAGAGGTACGGCTTCTGGGGCACGAGCCCCACGGTGCGCGCCGTCAGCGCGGCGTCGAGGGCACGCACGTCCACGCCGCCGACGAGCACCTGGCCGTCCGTGGCGTCGAAGAGCCGCGGCACCAGGCCGAGCAGGGTGGACTTGCCGCTGCCGGTCGAGCCGATGATCGCGGTCGTTTCGCCCGGCCGTGCGGTGAGCGAGACGTCGCGCAGCACGGACTCCTCCGCACCGGGGTAGCGGAAGTCCACGTTCCGTACCTCCAGGTGGCCGTGGCGCGCCAGCTCGGCGACGGGCCGGGCCGGGGGCGCCACGCTGGACTCGGTGGCCAGCACCTCTTCGATCCGCTCGGCGCAGACCTCGGCGCGCGGCACCATCATGAACATGAAGGTCGCCATCATCACGGCCATCACGATCTGCATCAGATACGCGAGGAACGCGGTCAGCGCACCGATCTGGATGGCGCCGCTGTCGATCCGCTGGGCGCCGAACCAGACCACGGCGACGGACGACACGTTCACCACCGTCATCACGGTGGGGAACATCAGCGCCATCAGCCGGCCCGTGGCCATCGAGACGTCCGTCAGCTCGGTGTTCTCCTTGCGGAAGCGCTCCTGCTCGTAGGCGTCGCGGACGAAGGCCCGGATGACGCGGTTGCCGGTGATCTGCTCCCGCAGCACCCGGTTCACCGTGTCCACCCGCTCCTGCATGGTGCGGAACAGCGGGCGCATCCGGATGACGATCAAGGTGACCGCGATGCCGAGCACCGGCACGACGGCCAGCAGCACGGCGGAGAGCATGACGTCCTGCCCGAGCGCCATCGCGATGCCGCCGATGCACATGATCGGCGCGGACACCAGCAGGGTGAACGCCATCAGCACCAGCATCTGGACCTGCTGGACGTCGTTGGTCGTCCGGGTGATCAGCGAGGGCGCCCCGAAGTGCCCGACCTCGCGGGCGGAGAAGCTCTGGACCCGGTCGAAGATCCCGGCGCGGATGTCGCGCCCGATCGCGGCTGCGGTGCGGGCTCCGTAATAGACGGCGCCGATGTTGCACAACACCTGCACGAGGCTGATGCCGATCATCACGGCACCGAGCTGAAGGATGAGGCCCGTGTCGCCCTTGACCACGCCGTCGTCGATGATGTCGGCGTTCAGGGTGGGCAGGTAGAGGGTGGCGCTGGTCTGGAGGAGTTGAAGCACCACCAATAGGACGATCTGGACTTTGTACGGGCGCGCATACGTCCGTAGCAGGCGTATCAGCACGTGCTTGTCTCTCGGAGTCGGCGAGGGCGGGTGCCCCGGAAGTCATGGGCGGCATCGGACCACGACCCGACACGATGACCTGACGGATCCGGCACGGGCGACGCCCCGACCCAGTTTGCGGCACCGTGGCGCTGAACCCCAGGTGAATTCTGCCAAGGCAGGGTCAAGACGGCGTGCTGTCCGGGCGCCCGGACAGCACGCGCCCCCGACCGCCGGACGCCGTGCTTCCGGACTCCGTTTGCCCGCCGCCGGCGACGGGCAGGGCCCGGCCGGCAGTCGGTGCGCGGGCCGACGCCGACGTCAGCCCGCGCTGCTGGGATCGACTCGCCCGCGCGCAGAAGCGCTGGTCGAGGCCGGCTCAGTCCGTGGCGTCGTTCACGGAACCAGTCCGAGCAGGCCCGGGTCCCCGCCCGGCAGCCCGTTCCCGTACGGCCCCGGCACCGGACCGAACGCCCCCGGGTGGAGCTGGTCGCGCGTCGCACCGTACTGCTGGCGCACCGCCTGGCCCACCGGCCCGTCCTCGCCCGGCTCCAGCACCTCCATCGCCGGCGGCTGCCACAGCGGCGGGGCGGCGGGGGAGAGGGAGCCCTGCGAGACCCCGAGCGCCCAGGCGGCCTGCCGGGCCGCGCCGATCGCCGTGTAGTCCGCCGGCTGCGGGACGACGACCTGCGCCCCGAAGATCGCCGGCGCGGCCGACCGGACCGCGGGCAGGTCGGCGCTCGCGCCCAACAGGAAGACCCGGCGCACCGCGACCCCCCGCCCCCGCAGCACGTCCAACGCGTCCGCGAGGGAGCACAGCATCCCCTCGAACGCGGCGCGCGCCAGGTGCTCCGGCCGCATCGACTCCCGGCGCAGCCCGCTGAGCGTGCCCGCGGTGTGCGGGAGGTGCGGGGTGCGCTCGCCCTCCAGGTACGGCAGGAACACCAGCCCCGAAGCCCCCGGCGTGGACGCCATCGCCAACTCCGACAACGCTTCGAGGTCCGCGACCCCCAGCATCTCCGCCGCGCCGCGCAGCACCCGCACCGCGTTGAGCGTGTGCACGACCGGCAGGTGCATGCCGGTGGCGTCGGCGTACGAGGTGATCATCCCGCTCGGGTCGGCCAGCGCCTCGTGGTGCACGGCCATCACGGACCCGGAGGCGCCCAGCGACACCACCGCGTCACCGGGCCCGACGCCCAGCCCGAGGGCCGCGGCCATCGTCTCGCCGGTGCCCGCGGAGATCAGCAGCCCCTCGGGCGTGGTTCCGGCGGGTTCGGCGGGGCCCAACACGTCGGGCAGCGCGCACGGCCGGCCGAGCGCCAGCTCGACGAGGTCGGGCCGGTAGGCGCCGGCCGCGGCGGACCAGTAACCGGTGGACGAGGCGCCGCCGCGGTCGGTGGTGCGCCGCGCGGGTCGTCCCAGCAACTGCCACACCAGCCAGTCGTGCGGCTGGAGCACGGCCGCGACCTGCTGCGCGGCCTCCGGCTCGGAGCGCGCCAGCCAGCGCAGCTTCGCCACGGGCAGCGAGGACTGCGGGACGGAGCCGACCGCGTCGGCCCAGGCGTGCCGTCCGCCGAGCGCGTCGATCAGATCGGCGGCGGCGACCTGCGCCCGTCGGTCGTTGCCGACCAGCGCGGGCCGCACCGGTGCGCCGTGTTCGTCGAGCGGTACGAGTCCGTGCTGCTGCGCGGAGACCCCGATCGCCTGCACGCCGTCCAGCAGCCCGGCCCCGGCCGCCTCGCCGAGCGAGAGCAGCCAGGACTGCGGGTCCACGTCGGTGGACTTCGGGTCCACGGGGTGTTGGGCGTACCCCTGCCGTAGTACGGCACCGGAGTCCGCGTCACAGACGATGATCCGAGTGAAGGCGGACGAGCTGTCCAAGCCGGCGACTATCCCCATGGGCATGGATTGTGCCGCACGCCCGGACCGCGGGTGTCACAAGCCGTCGGTTCCGCCCCTCGACCCCGTGGCCCCTCGGAGCTACGTATTGCTGGTGCCCCAGTCGTCCTCGCCGTTCTGCGTGCGCTCCCGCAGCGTGCGGACGCGTGCCGCGACGGACTCGGGCACGTGCTCCCCGACCTTGTCGCTCACCACGTGGAACGCCCGGCCCGCCACCTGTCGGCCGTTGTGCGCGGCGGACTCGGCGGCGTTGCGCACCGCCGGGTTCTGGGAGAACTCGCGGACCGACTTCTTCATCTGCTCGTAGCGTTCGCGGCCCGCACGCGTGCCGATCACGTAGCCGATGGCCAGCCCGACGACGAACGTGAGCTTGTACCGCATGGGTCTGCCACCCTTCCCTGGTGTACCTCGGTGCCCGCCCGCCTACCCGGGCCGGACCGTGATCACCCGGGACCCTACCGATTGGCGGAGCACCCCCCTGCTTGCGCTAATGTATGTGTCGCAGCGAGCACACGCCCTCCGGGAGCCCCCCGGTAGGTACGTTCGGTGCATGCAGCAGTCCCCTGTAGCTCAATTGGCAGAGCAGCCGGCTGTTAACCGGCAGGTTACTGGTTCGAGTCCAGTCGGGGGAGCGCGATCCCCTGTAGCTCAATTGGCAGAGCATTCGGCTGTTAACCGGAGGGTTGCTGGTTCGAGTCCAGCCGGGGGAGCACCTAACGGAACGGGACCCCTTGTGGGTCCTTTTTCGTATGACGAGGTTTGTGTGATCTAGGTGACTCTTCCTGCCGTCGGGAACCGGTGGGGCCCCGGCACGGTCTTCACCTGCGAGCGTTGCCGGCCATCCGAGGCAGGAGATCGTATGACCGGCTATGCTGCGGCAGACGGCGCGCACATTTGTGCGCGACGCGCCGTTAGGGGCGGTAGCTCAGCCGGTTAGAGCAGCGGACTCATAATCCGTCGGCCGTGGGTTCGAGTCCCACCCGCCCCACTGCGGGTCGAGGGTAAGAACCCCCTCTGACCTGCGGAAACGTTCCACCGCTCGGTGGTCTCGCCGCTCGTCGGCAAGGCCGTCGGGCGGTGGTTTTTTCATGTGCGGCTGCCGTAAGCCGTCCGGGTGCGCCGAAGGCGGTCGTCGAGGAGACGGGCGCGGGCTTCCCGGTCGACCCGGCGGACCGGGAGGGCGCGCTGCGCGCCCCCGGGAAGCGAGGGACGGAACGCAGAGGGAGGGCGCCCGGGCGGGGGCCCGGGACGCCCTCCCTCCTCCGTGGGAAGGGTCCGGCTACTGCTGCTGGGAGTGGTCAGACCGCGTGGTCTCAGGCGCCGGGGCCGGGAGCGGCACGTACGGTGGGCGCCGCTCAACGGACGGCCCGTCAACGCCCTTGCCCGCGCCCCGGCCGGACGCCGAGTGGCGGCCCCGGCTGCCGACGGCCGGGCCGCCCGGCCACCAGTTCCACCCGCCGACGACCGACATCAGCGCCGGGAGCACGAAGATCCGGATGGCGACGGCGTCCAGGAAGATCGCCACGGCGAGACCGATGCCCAACTGCTTGAACTCGACCGCGTTCAGCGTGCCGAAGATCGCGAACACCCCGATCATCACGACCGCCGCACTGGTCACCACGCCGGCCGAGCGGGTGATGCCGTCCTGGACGGCCTGTCGGACGGGGGCGCCCGCCAGTGCGGCCTCGCGGATCCGGCTCACCACGAACACGTGGTAGTCCATCGACAGTCCGAACAGCACCACGAAGAGGAACAGCGGCAGCCAGTTCACGATGGCGCCGGTGCTGTCGAAGCCGAGCAGCCCTTCGGCCCAGGTGTTCTGGAAGACCGCGACCAGGACGCCGAAGGACGCCGCCGCCGACAGCAGGTTCAGCACGATCGCGGAGAGCGCCACCGCCAGCGAGCGGAAGATGATGCCCATGGTGGTGAAGGTCAGCAGCAGCACGAAGCCCACCACCCACGGAATGCGCTCCGCCAGGTGGCCGGTGAAGTCGGCACCCCTGGCCACCTCGCCGCCGACGCCGCTCTCGACGCCGTCGATCCCGTCCAACTCCTGCGGCACCCAGGCGCGCAGCACCTTCAGGGACTCCTTCGCCTCGTCCGTGTTCGCCTGATGTGGCGTGGCGACGTCGACCGTGTGCACCCGCTCGTCCTCGGACGTGCGGATCGCCGGCTCCTGGTCGTGCGCGAACGCGTCGTCCGCAGCAGTGCGCTCAAGCAGGTTCCCCAGGGCCGCCTTGACCTCGTCGGCCGCCTCGGCGGGCGCGCGCACCGCGACCCTGTGCACGGTGCCCTCGCTGGGAAAGGACTCCGTGAGCCGGTCCAGCGACTGCACCACCGGTATGTCCCGGGACAGGTCGTCCGAGCCGGACTGCTTCAACTCCATGTCCAACGCGGGCAGCGCCAGCAACAGCAGCGCGCCGATCGACACCACCAGCGTGATCACCGGCTTGACCAGCGCCGGGCGCAGCAGCGCCGGCCACAGCGTGGACTCGCCCGTACGCATCGTCAGCCGCCACAGGAACGGCACCCGCGGCCGGTCCACCCAGCCGCCCAACTTGCCCAGGAGCGCGGGCAGCACGGTCAGCGAGCCGAGGACGGCGGCCCCGACGACGATGATGGAGCCGGTGGCCAGCGAGGCGAAGGTGGCCTCCCGGGCGAGGTAGAGCCCGGCCATCGCCACGATCACGGTGGTGCCGGAGACCACGACGGTGTGTCCGGAGGTCTCCGCGGCGATCTCGATCGCGTCGATGTGCCCCTTGCCCTTGTGCCGCTCCTCCCGCTCCCGCTTCAGGTAGAAGAGCGAGTAGTCCACGCCCACCGCCATGCCCATGAGCAGGATGACGCTGCTGATCGCACTGGTCGCCGGCAGTACGTGGGAGGCCAGCGAGGACAGCCCCATCGCGGCGCCCACGCAGGACAGCGCGAGGACGACGGGCACCCCGGCGGCGATCAGCGCGCCGAAGACGACGACCATGATCAGCAGGGTCAGCGGAAGGCTGATCAACTCGGCCTTCTTGAAGTCCTCGCCGATGGTCTCCTGCATGCCCTTGGCTGTGGAGCCGGTGCCGACCTGCTCGATCCTGAGCCCGTCGTGGGCGTCCTCGACCGCGGCGCTGACGTCGAGCAGCGGCTCGACGTTCTCGGCGGCGTCGTCCTTGTGGCCCTTCATCGTCACCGGCACCAGCACGGCCTTGCCGTTCTCCGCCGGCACCACGGACCCCACGCTCGCCACCTCGGGCAGCGACTTCATCCGCTCCGCGACGTCGGCGGCGGCCCGCTGCGCCGCGGCCCGGTCCAGCGCACCGCCGCCCTCGGCGGTGATCAGCACGTTCTCCTCGGGCCGTTCGGGGAAGTCGCCGTCGACGACGATCTTGCCGGCCCGCCCCGACTCCCTGACCCCGGACTCCTGCTCGTCCAGCTTGTTCGTGCCCGCCGCTCCGCCGAGGAAGATGCACAGCGCGACGAAGACGGCCCACAGCCCCATCGCGGACCACGGATGGGTGGCGCTCCATCGAGCGATCCGTACCGTTGCCGGTTTCTTGGCCACTTTCTGCATTCCTTCCGCCGAGCCAACGTGGAAAACGCTAGTTCGGCGGCCCGGGCGTGGACACGAGGTTAACCGTCGAGGTCCGCGGGGTTTTCCACAGTTGAGACCCTGCGGTTTCCCGCAGTTGGTACCCAGTGGATTCCCGTACTTGGGAACCTGCGGGAGGTCGTAGGCGGTCGGGGTAAACCTTGACCGAAAGAAATGGGAGCGGATATTTCCATGCTCCGGTTCTCGAATTGTCTGGCGATGATCGAGCGGCGTCGCCCTCGGGCCCGGCTTGCTCGCCCTGTGCGCCGCGCAGGAGGCGGCCGCTGCCCGGCGGGAGCGGGTGAACGTCTTCGACTCGACCGGCTTCGGGCCGGAGGAGCACATCGTCTTCGACGTGCTCCTCGAACTCGTCTCAGGACTCCAAATAGCGCAGGACCGCCAGGATCCGCCGGCTGTAGCCGGTGGTGTGGGACAGCTCCAGCTTGTCGAAGATCGTGTTGAGGTTCTTCTCCACCGAACTCAGCGAGATGTGCAGCTTCTGCGCGATGGCCGTATTGGTGTGTCCCTGGGCCAGCGCCTCCAGCACTCCGTGCTCGCGCGGGGTGAGCCGGGCCAGCGGATCGCCGTGGGTGGTGCGGATGACCAACTGCCGCACCACCTCAGGGTCGATGGCCGCGCCGCCTGCGTGGATCCGCTCCAGCGCGTCGAGGAACTCCTCGACCTGCGCCACCCGGTCCTTGAGCAGGTAGCCGACCCGCTCCGCGTTGGAGGACAGCAACTGGGCCGCGTAGTTGCGCTCCACGTGCTGGGAGAGGACCAGCACGCTGATCTCGGGCCAGCGCCGGCGGATCTCCACCGCGGCCCGCAGTCCCTCGTCCGTGTGGGTCGGCGGCATCCGGATGTCGACGACGGCGATGTCCGGCTTCCGCTCCTCGATCTCCCGCATCAGGGCGACCGCGTCGCCCAACGCCGCGAGGACCTCGTGGCCCTCATCGACGAGCAGCCGCACCAGGCCCTCCCGCAGCAGGGTCGAGTCCTCGGCGAGGATCACACGCATGGCAGCTCCGCGGTAATCGTGGTGGGTCCCCCGGCGGGGCTTTCGACGTGCAGCACGCCGTCCAGGGCGCCCACCCGGCTGCGCAGCCCCGTCAGCCCGCCGCCGGCCGGGTCCGCCCCGCCGGCGCCGTCGTCCTCGACGCGCAGCACGAGGATGCCGCCGGTCCGGACCAGCCTGACCGAGATCCGGGTCGCGCCGGAGTGCTTGGCCGCGTTCGTCACCGACTCCGACACGACGAAGTACGCGGCGGTCCGCGCCGGTTGCGGCAGCGGCCCCTCGACCGCGCACTCCATCTCGATCGGGATCGCGCACCGCTCGGCGACCCCGCGCAGCGCCTCCGGTAGCCCCTGGCTGTCGAGCGCGGACGGATAGACCCGCCAGGCGGCCTCGCGCAGTTCGGTCAGGGCTTCCCGGGCCGCCTCGTGGGCTTGCAGCAGCAGGGCGTCCGCTTGCTCCGCGTCACGGGACCGGCTGCGGCGGGCCCGGCCGATGAGCATGGCGA
Organism: Streptomyces sp. NPDC017979; assembly: GCF_044328175.1. Classification (NCBI taxonomy): domain Bacteria; kingdom Bacillati; phylum Actinomycetota; class Actinomycetes; order Kitasatosporales; family Streptomycetaceae; genus Streptomyces; species Streptomyces sp. NPDC017979. Next base: position 364,072 of record NZ_JBIRGU010000003.1, read on the forward strand.
GGGCCACGAGGTGCTGTTGGACGCCGTCGTGCAGGTCCCGTTCGATGCGCCGGCGCTCGGCGTCCACGGCCCGCACCACCCCGGCCCGGCTGGTGGACAGTTCGTCGATGCGCCGGCGCAGCAGCTCCGAATCGGACGGCCCGAAGCACTCCCGGGCCAGCCGGGCGTCCAGCGCGGCCAGCGAGTACAGCCCCTGGACGTCGAGGAAGAGCAGTGCACAGCCCAGGAACGCCTGGAGGAACAACTCCCGCCAGCCGACGGTGCCCCGGACGATCGCCGTGACCAGCACCACGGCGAGGATGAGGCCCACGCCGAGCAGCCCGAGGACGACGGCGCTCAGCAGCCCCGCGCGGCCGCGGACCAGGACGTAGCGCAGGATCTTCTGGTCCGACGCCTTGTAGTGCTCGGGGAAGCGGTCGCCGAAGAAGACGGAGCGGCGCAGCCGGTCCCCGTCCGCCAGCCTGCGGGCCCCGACCGCCACCGTGGCCAGCGCGCGGTCCCTGGTGCTCGGGCGCACCAGCCGATGGCCGAGTGCCAGGCCCGCCAGCAGGCAGTAGAGCAGCCCGATCAGGGCGGTGGCGCAGCCGAGGACCACTCCGGGAAGGACGCGGTGCCAGGAGGGGAAACCGGTCGGTCCGGCCGGGGCGCCCTTCGCGTGATGGGCCGTGACGCCCGCGTGAGACACCGGCACGGGTGTTGGGTCCCATCGCGCCGTCGGACTGGAACAAGATCGCTCCGGGGCGCCGTGCCGCGCTGCGGGAGGACGTACGCGGATCACGAACCGCCTTGCTGTCGAGCCTGGTCGCGGCCGCGGAAGCGCACCGCGACATAGCCGACGACGGCCAGCACGACCGCGACGAGCACGACCTTGGACAGCACGCCGACGTACGTCTCGACCGCGTCCCACTGGTCGCCCAGCCAGTAGCCGGCGAGCACCAACACCGAGTTCCAGATCAGGCTTCCCAGGGTGGTCAGCGCCAAGAACACCGGCAGCCGCATCCGCTCCACCCCGGCGGGCACCGAGATCAGGCTCCGGAAGATGGGCACCATCCGCCCGAGGAAGACGGCCTTGGTGCCGTGCCGTGCGAACCACTCCTCGGTGCGCACCAGGTCGGACGGCTTCACCAGCGGCAGCTTGCCCCACAGGGCGTGCATCCGCTCGCGCCCGAACCACATGCCGATCCAGTACAGGACCACCGCGCCCACCACGGACCCGAGCGTCGTCCAGAACAGGGCCGAGGCCAGGCTGATGACGCCCTGCCCGGCCGCGAACCCGGTCAGCGGCAGGATCACCTCGCTCGGCAGCGGCGGGAACAGGTTCTCCAACGCGATGGCCAGCCCGGCGCCCGGCCCGCCCATCGCGTCCACCAGATCCGCGGCCCACCCCGCGATCCCGCCCGCCGGCTCATCGGGCAGAGCCAGTCTCACGAACTCCATGACGGGGCCTCCAAGCGCAGGTCTCTTTCGGTCGGGACCCCTCGGCCCCGACTCGGTCACACGCTAGAAACCGCAGCTCAGTAGCGGTATGAGGATGGCCGTTCGGTGCGGTGGTGTTCGCCGTACCACCGAATTGCGGAAAACCGCAGTTCGGTGGTGGAGGGGCTTGGGGGAGGGGCCGAGCGGGGTACGGGCGGGCGGCGGTGCGCCGGGCCTCACGCCAACGGCTGCGGCGCCTTGGTCAGCGGGCCGCCCGCGTCGCCCGTGTTGGGCGTGCCCTTCGGCTCCAGGAGCAGGATGGCCGTCTCCTCGTCGGCGACCGGGCAGTGCTCGGCGCCCCGGGGCACGACGAACAGTTCGCCGGGGCCGAGGACGACGTCGCCCTCCCGCAGCCGGATGGTGAGCCGGCCGCTGACGACGAGGAAGAGTTCGTCGGTGTCGGGGTGCGAGTGCCAGACGAACTCCCCTTTGAGCTTGGCGAGCTTGACCTCGTAGTCGTTGACGTCGGCGATCTTCTTCTGCGCCCACAGGTCGTTGAAGAGCGAGAGCTTGTGGGCGATGTTGACGGCGGCGCGGTCGGCGGCGCGGTCGGGGGCGGCGGCGTTCGGGGTGCAGTGCGAGGTCGTCGGGGTGGAGTGCGTGGTGGTCGTGGGGTGCGAGGTGTTCATGGAACGAGCGTGCCGACCGCCGTCGCCGCGGGTCTTGTACGTTCCTTGCATGAGCGACGGACGGACCGGGGCGCGGGTCAGTGCGTGGCGGCCCCCGGTGACCGGGATCGCCGAGTCGTTCCACGCGTACTTCGCCGACCACGCGTACCCCGTGCACACGCACGACACCTGGACGCTGATGATCCTCGACGACGGCTGCGTCGACTTCGGGCTCGACCGGCACCGGCACGGCGCGGCCGGGCTCGGCACGGTCGTCCTGCTGCCGCCCGGGGTGCCGCACGACGGGCGGACGGTGGGCGCGCGGGGGTTCCGCAAACGCGTCCTCTACCTGGAGGGGGACGTACTGCCGGAGCGGCTGACGGGAGCCGCCGTCGACATCCCCGTCCACCGGGACGTCCTGCTGCACCACCGCATCGGGCAGTTGCACGGAGCCCTGTGCGCAGTCCCGCCCGCGGCGGGCGGCGGAGCCGGATTGGAGGCGGAGTCGCGGTTGGCGCTGGTGAGGGAACGGCTGCTGCGCCATCTGCGGGCCCTGCCCGCCCACGACCCCGGCCCGCCGTCCGGCCCGCTCGCCGGGGCGCTGCGCGAACTGCTCGACTCCCGGATCGCGACCGGCCTCTCCATGGCGGAAGCGGCCGGCCTCCTGCACGCGCACCCCACGCACCTGATCCGCGCGTTCACCCAGCGGTACGGGATCGCGCCGCACGCCTATCTGACGGGGCGACGCATCGACCGGGCGCGCCGGTTGCTGCTCGCGGGTCAGCGGCCGGCCGAAGTCGCCACCAGCGTGGGCTTCTACGACCAGGCACATCTGAACCGGCACTTCACCCGCCACCTGCGGATCCCGCCCGCGCGCTACGCGGCGTCGCACGGCCCCCGCGGCGCCACCGCGCCCGCCCGGGGCAACCTCCCCGTCTGAAGGGCCACGCGGGATTCTCCGGCCGTGGACCTGCGGCCAGCGGCGGACTGACGGTCCGGGCTCGTGGCCCGGGCTGACGTGGGCAGATGTGCGCTGACGCGGGCGAATGGTCTCCGCGGCGCTGGCCGCCGTCCGCACTGGACCGGCATAAGATTTCAGCCATGGCTGAAATTGCGCTAACGGATGAGTTGGTGGCCCTGGAGACCCGGGCGTGGGAGGAGATCCAGGCCGGCGGGCTCACGCTGGAGACCGCGCAAGCGGTCCAGGCGGCGATCACGGCGCACGCCGCGGCCAGCGGACAGGGGCGGTACGCGGTGGAGAAGGCGCTCAAGGTGCGGGTGCGGCACCCCGTCGAACCGGAGGGGGAGCCGGGCGTGGAGGGCGGGGCCGGGGCGGCCTGAGGGCGAAGGCCCCGACCGGAGGGGATTCGTCGGGGCCTTCATGGGGGTGGTCCGTGAAGTCGCCCGGCCCGCGGCGGGCGCACTTCGAGTCTCCGCCCGTACGCGCAGCCGGTCAAGCGCCCGCACCGCCAGCCGCAGACGGAGCGACCGAGGTCAGCGGCGGCACACGTCGACCTCCTCGCAGATGCCAAGGCGTCAGGCGCATCTCCTTGTAGATGCAAGGCTGGTCCGCTTATCGTGCGGCATATGCAGTCTTATACGATCGGTCAGGCGGCGCGTCTGCTGGGCGTGAGCCCCGACACCGTGCGCCGCTGGGCGGACGCCGGCCGGGTGGCCACCCACCGCGACGAGAGCGGCCGTCGGCTCATCGAGGGCCGGGACCTGGCCGCCTTCTCGATCGAGGTCGCCCAGGGTGGCAGCAGCGGTGACGGTGACGAGGACCCGCCCTACACCTCGGCGCGCAACGCCTTCCCCGGCATCGTCACCGCGGTCAAGCTCGGGGACGTCGCGGCGCAGGTGGAGATCCAGGCCGGCCCGCACCGCCTGGTCTCCCTGCTGACCCGCGAGGCCGTCGAAGAGTTGGGCTTGGAGGTCGGCATGACGGCCACGGCCCGGGTGAAGTCGACCAGCGTGCACATCGACCGCCCCTGACCACCCCGGGGCGTCCCCGGCCGCATCGCCCGCCGCCCGCCCTGCCCGTACCGCTCGTGCCCCGCCTCCTCCGGGCCCCAAGGAGTGACCCCATGTCCCCGTCTCCCACCCGTCGTCGCACCGTCGTCGCCGCGCTGGCCACCGCGCTGTTGCTGCCGCTCGCCGCCGCCTGCGGCAACGACGGCTCCAAGGAGGACGCCGGCGACTCCGCCACCGGCACGGGGAGTCACCCCCCGAAGGCCGAGCTGACGGTGCTCGCCGCCGCCTCTCTCACGGACGTCTTCAAGACCGCGGGCGCCGCGTACGAGAAGGCACACCCCGGCACCAAGGTCACCTTCTCCTTCGCCGGTTCCCAGGAACTGGCCGCCCAGGTCCGCCAGGGCGCACCCGCCGACGCACTGGTGACCGCCGACACCAAGACGATGGACGGGCTGTCCTCGGACACCGGAACGCCCAAGGTCATCGCCAAGAACCGGCTCGTCATCGCGACCGAGGACGGCAACCCGAAGAAGGTAGACGAGCTGAAGGACCTCGCCGACCCGGGCCTGAAGGTGGTTCTCGCGGCGCCCGAGGTGCCCGTCGGGCGCTACGGGCAGAAGATCCTGGACGCCCAGAGGATCGCGGTGAAGCCGGTCTCCCAGGAGCCCAACGTCCGTGCCGTGCTCAGCAAGGTCGAACTGGGCGAGGCCGACGCCGGACTCGTCTACAAGACCGACGTCGCGACCGTGCCGGACAAGGTCGACGCGATCGAGATCCCGGACGCCCAGAACGCCATCGCCGAGTACCCGGCGGCGACCCTCAAGACCTCCAAGCACGGCGAGGCGGCCACCGCCTTCGTCACCTGGCTCGCCGGCCCCGAGGCGCAGAAGATCCTCCAGGACGCGGGGTTTCAAAAGCCTTGAGGCGTGTCCGCACCGAACCGTAGGAACGTGATGAAGCCCCGCCCCCGCAGCAGGCCCCGCCCCGTCCGCGGCCGTCCGCGCGGGGGCGTGCCCCTCGCGCTCGCCGTGCCCGCGCTGCTGGCCGTCGCGTTTCTGCTGATCCCCCTGCTTGGCATCCTCGTCCGTACCGAATGGGCCGACCTCGGCACCCATCTGACCAGCCCCGGCGTCACCGAGGCGCTGGGTCTCTCGCTGCTCGTCTCCGGCTGGGCGCTGGGTCTGTCGCTGGTGCTGGGCGTACCCCTGGCCTGGCTGCTGGCCCGGGCCGACTTCCCCGGCAAGGTGCTCGTACGCTCCCTGGTGATGCTGCCGATGGTGCTGCCGCCCACCGTCGGCGGAGTCGCCCTGCTCCTCGGCTTCGGGCGGCGCGGGCTGGTCGGGCCCTGGCTGGAGGACACCTTCGGAATCACCCTGCCCTTCCACACCTCGGGCGCAGTCGTCGCCGCGACCTTCGTGGCGATGCCGTTCCTCGTCATCAGCCTGGAAGGCGCCCTGAACGGCCTGCGCCCGGAGTACGAGGAGACGGCGGCCTCCCTCGGCGCCTCTCCCGTACGGGTCTTCTGCACGGTCACGCTGCCGATGGTCGCCCCCGGGCTGATCGCGGGCGCCGCGCTCACCTGGGCGCGGGCGCTCGGGGAGTTCGGTGCGACGATCACCTTCGCGGGCAATCTGCCGGGCGTGACCCAGACCCTGCCGCTCCAGGTGTACCTGCTCCTCCAGGACGATCCGGCGGCGGCGACGTCCGTGTCGCTGCTGCTGCTGGCCATCGCCATGGCGGTACTGATCGCGCTCCGCGGGCGGTGGACGGGCGGGGGGAGCGCGGACCGCACGGAAGCGGCTGCTCCGGGCGGCGCAACGGATCCCGAGCCAGGGCCCGAACCGCTGCCCGAGCCCGAGCCGGCGCATGCACCCGCACCAGGGCAGGCGCCCGCGCCCGGCGGGGAGCCGGGCGGGCGCTGGTCCATGGACGCCGCCGTCACCGGCTTCACCCGACTGACCCTCGACGCCGAACCCGGCACCGCCATCGCCGTCGTCGGCCCCAACGGCGCGGGCAAGACCACCCTGTTGCGCGCCCTCCTCGGACTGACCGACCGCGCCCACGCAGAACTCCGCCTCGGCGACGACGAGGTGACGCAACTGCCGCCGCACCGCCGCAAGGTCGCCTGGGTGCCCCAGAACGGCGCGCTGTTCCCGCATCTGAGCGCGCTCGGCAACACCGCGTACGGGCTGCGCGCCCAGGGCGTCCCGCGCACCGAGGCCCGGCGCACCGCACAGGCGTGGCTCGACCGCCTCGGCGTGGGCGGGCTCGCCCACCGCAGACCGGCACAACTCTCCGGTGGCCAGGCGCAACGCGTGGCCCTCGCCCGGGCCCTCGCCACCCGCCCCCGGCTGCTGCTGCTCGACGAGCCACTGGCCGCGCTCGACCAGACCACCCGCGCCCGGGTGCGGCACACGCTCCGCGGCCACCTCGACGGCTTCGGCGGAGTCTGCCTGATCGTCACCCACGACCCGGTGGAGGCGGTGTCGCTGGCTGACCGGGTCCTCGTCCTCGACGGCGGCCGGGCCCTCCAGGACGCACCGCCCGCCGAGGTGACCCGCCATCCGCGCTCCCCGTGGGTGGCCCGGATGCTGGGGCGCAATGCCTGGCCCGGGACGGCGGCGGGCAACGGCCTCGACCTGACCGGCGGCGGTCGCATCGTCGTTGCGGACCCGCTGCCCGAGGGCACCAGGGCGCTGGCGATCATCGCCCCGGAGGCGGTCGCCGTCCACCGGGAGCGACCGGGCGGGAGCCCCCGCAACGTCTGGCCCGGCACCGTACGGGAGATCACCGCCAGCGGCAGCCGGCTGCGGGTGCTCGTCACCTCGCCCAACGCCCCCGACCTCGTCGCCGAGATCACCCCGCAGGCCGCTGCCGAACTGGCGCTCGCCGAGGGCGGTTCGGTGTGGACGAGCGTCAAGGCGACGGAGGTCACCGTCGTCGAGCTCTGAGCCCGACGGACGCGTCGGGACGTTCTGCGCGTGTCGGCGCAGAGCCCCGGCGCTATCGCTCGGAGAAGTCTTGTTGCACATGTGAGGGCTGTGCAAAGGTGAGCGTCCGCGCGCCCGGACCAAGGGCGTTGGTGATCGACCGTTCGCATGGGACGGTGGCGAGACCCGCGTGCGCCCCGAGACGCCCGCCCCATCCGACGGTCGACCGCCCGACCCGTGACCTCGACACCCGCCCCTGACCAGGGCCCGGAAGGCACCGGCCAACCCCCCACCGCACTGCTCCGGATGGAAGACGTCCCATGCAGCCACCCCTCCCGCCGCCCTGCTCCGCCTCCCACCCGGCCGTCGCCGGCGCCGGCACGTCCGATGCGGAGCTGGCGGAAGAACTGCGGAACGCAACGCGACGACCGCCTTCGCAAACCCGCCAAGAGGCCCACCCGACGGCCGTTCTGATGGCGCGCCACTGGCAGTCGGTCCATGACTACGCGGCGATCGCGACCCCCTCGGCCAAAGCCGCTGCCCTGCTGGCAACGGCCGCCTTCAGCAAGGGACTTGAGCAGCTGCGCAGGTCCGGCGCTCTCATGCCCCACGGGACGCCGCGCGCGCCGCGCCCGCTGCTCCTCGTCACCGCCCGGCGCATCGCCCGGACCTGGGCACTCGACGACCGGGTGACCGCGCTGCCCGACTTGCAGAACCCCGCGAGCGGACGGGCCGTCCCCGCGGAACTCTTCAGCCCCGCCGCGGACCGCACGCTCGTCACCCGGGCCTTCCTCGCCCTGCGGGAGACGGACCAGTGCCTGCTGTGGCACGCCGAGGTGGAGGGCGAGGCGATGTCCCTCCCCGCCGGACTGCTGACGATGGATCCGGGCACCGCGGCCGTCCAACTGGAACAGGCCCGGGAACTCCTGCGGGCCGGAGTGCTGCGCGGCCACCTGGAACTCGCCCCCGACGGGGAATGCCGCGGCTACCACCGCCTCATCGACGTCGCCCTGCGTCGCCGTCGGACCTTCCTCCCCGACGTCCGGGCCCATCTGCGGGCCTGCCGGCACTGCCGGTCCACCGTCGAACAACTCGACCACCACGGAGATCGAAGGGGGCTGCTGCTCGCAGAAGGGCTGCTCGGCAAGGCCGCGCGGCCTTACGTCGACTCCCGCCCCGCCCGAAGAGCGACCGCCGACTGGGCCCCGACGGCGTCGCGTGCGGTGCGCTTCGCCCTCCTCGGCGTCGGACGGGCCAAGCGCGCCGAACACACCGGCACACCAACACCCAACGGCACGTACCACCTTGCGGACCCGGGAGGCCCGGGCAGCCCAGGCGATCCGCTCAACCTGGTCAGACCCGGCCCCGGCCGCTCGGCCCGTCGACGCTCGGCGCAGCGCGGGCGATCGACCCTCGTCACCGGGATGGGGCTGAGCGTCGGCCTGCTCCTGGCAGCGACCGCGGTCTCCCGGCCCTGGGTCGACGATGGCGCCAAGACCACGACGGGCTGGGGCACCGTACCCTCCGCCGTATCCGCGCCGGGCTCCATCTCCGTCACCGACCCCGCGTCGCCCCTGAACCTCCGGCTGCGCCACCTCGCGTCCGGCCTCTGCCTCGATGTACGTGACCGGCAGCCGACCGCGGGCGCCGAACTCGTCATGGCCGTCTGCACGAAGGCGGCCGGCACCCAGACGTGGACCTACGGGGACGATGACCTGCTGCGCAGCGCGGCGGCGCCCGGGCTCTGCCTCGACTCCCGGCAACTCGACGGCGTACCCGAACTGAGCCCCTGCACCAGCCACTCCAACGGCCCCGACAACCCCGCCAGCCCCGGCGGCATCGGCGACGCGACTCCCGGCGTCGACCTGCGCCACGACCTCACCGTCCGGGGGCACCTGCTGCCCGGCTGGAGCGAGGGGTCGACGCTCGTTCCCAGCGCCCCGGACGTGGGTGCCGTGACCGTGGTCAAGGTCCGCAACCGCACCCCGGAGCAACTTTGGCGGGCGGAGGACGCCACGGCCGCGGCAGCCAGCGGCGGTGGGCCCGGCAGCCCCGGCGAGCAGCCCCTCGCCGCGGACGGAACGACCGTACGCGCCCTGGCGCCACCGAGCCGTACTCCCGGAGGGCGTGGGGCACCTCCACTGGTCCAGCTCCATCCGTGAGACACGCCCTAACAGCGGCCTACTCACGGAGCGCCCGCTTCATCACCTTGCCCATGTCATTGCGGGGGAGCGCGGTCAAAAAGCGCACCTCCCGCGGGCGCTTGTGCGGTGAGAGCAGCCCCGCCACGTGCGCCGCGAGGGCGTCCGCCGACGGGCGTGCGGCCGGGTCATCCAACTCCGTCGGCACGATCCAGGCGATCACGCGCTCCCCGAGGTCGGGGTCCGGCTCGCCCGTCACCGCGGCCTCGCGGACGCCCGGGTGGTCCAGGAGCGCGTTCTCGATCTCGCCCGCGCCGATCTTGTAACCACCGCTCTTGATCAGGTCCGTCGCCCTGCGGCCGACGAGGCGCACGGAACCGTCGGGGTCGCGCACCGCCATGTCGCCGGTGCGGAACCAGTCGCCGTCGAACGCCTCCGCCGTCGCGTCCGGACGGTTCAAATATCCGGAGAAGAGATTCGCACCGCGCACCTGGACCTCGCCGATGGTCTCCCCGTCGTACGCCGCGACGGGCGCGCCGCTCTCGTCGACGAGCCGCAGCTCCACTCCGGGCAGCGGCACCCCGACCGAACCGGGGCGCGGCTGCGGTGCGTCGACCCGGACGCTGGTGTTCATCAAGGTCTCGGTCATGCCGTACCGCTCCACGACCGTGCGGCCGGTGGCCGCGGTGATCCGGGTGTGGTCGTGCAGGGGGAGTGCGGCGGAGCCGGACACCAACAGCCGGGCCCCTGCCAGCGCCTTCACCAACGCGGGCTCGTCCGCCAGCGCCTCCGCCAGCCGGTGGTACATCGTCGGGACGCCGAACAGCATCGTCCCGCCGTCGCCCAACTCCCGCGCGACGCCGTCGACGGAGAACCGGCCCAGGTGCCGCACCTGCGCGCCGCGGCGCAGCGGGCCCAGGATCCCGAGGATCAGCCCGTGGACGTGGAACAGCGGAAGCCCGTGCACCAGGACGTCATCGGCGGTCCACGCCCAGGCGTCCTCCAACGCGTCCAAGCTGGTGGCGATCGCCCGTCGGGAGAGCACCGCGCCCTTGGGCGGGCCGGTCGTGCCGGAGGTGTAGACGACCATGGCCGGTGCCGTCGGGTCGATGCCGGTTCCGTAGCCCGGCAGGGGTGCAGCGCCCTGCGGCGCCAGGCCCGCGCCCCCGTCCAGATCGACCGTGATGCGGTCCAGCGCTTCGAGCGCCGCGGGCACCTGATCGTCCGGCCCCGCCAGCAAGGCCGTGGGCGCGCTGTCCCCGACGATGTGCGCCAACTCCCGCTCGCCCGTCTTCGGATTCAACGGCACCACCGGCACGCCGGCGAGCAGCGCAGCCACCGCCCCCACCGCGGTGTGCGGCGTGGGTGCGGCCCACAGGGCGACCCGCGACGCCGCCCCTATCCGCCGCGCCACGGCGCCCGCCACCGCCGCCAACTCCCCGTACGTCAACGAGCGCGCGGGGAAGTGCAGGGCGGGTCGATCGGGGGTGGAGCGCAGCGCGGGAAAGAGGTCACTCACGTCGATCGTCCTCCATCGGAAGCCGGGCGGCCTGGGATCTCCATTCTCCCCATCGCACCGCCTCCGGTCATCGCGCCTTTGAGCTAGCTCCTTCGGGGGAGGCGCCCTCAGCAGCCACCGGGCGAGCGTTCCGCATCCGCCCGTACGCGTACACGCAACCGGCCAGCGCCAGGTCCGAGAGCAGCATGAACCCGATCGCGTACGACCCCTTCGCGCTGTAGATCGCGCCCATCACCAGCGGCGGTACGAAGCCGCCGAGCCCGCCCATCGCACCGACGATGCCGGTCACGCTGCCGACCTGGGCCTGCGGGGTCACCTGGGCGACCAGCGCGAAGACGCTGCCGGACGCGGTCCCGAGGCCCGCGGCCATCAACAGCAGCGCGACCGTTCCACCGGGCTGGAGCTGCGGCTCGAATGCCTGCACGATCGCCATCAGCGCCACCAGGCCGAGGGCGACCGCGGTGACGTACGCCGGGTGGATCCGGTCCGACAGCCAGCCGCCGAGAGGCCGGAAGACCACCGTGACCAGCGCGAATCCGGCCGCCTTGGTGCCCGCGTCCGTCAGGCTCAGGTCGTACCAGGTCCTCAGGTACGTCGGCAGGTACACCCCGAAGGCCACGATCCCGCCGAAGCCGATCGCGTACAGCGCGGACAGCTCCCACGTCACCCGCAGCCGGGCCGCACGCGCGAGCCGTGTCCCCAACGACTCCGTCGGGACGGGCCGGTCGGGCCGGTCGGTGATCAGCAGCGCGCCCAGCACGGCGAAGGCGGCGAGGGCGATCGCGACCACCACGAAGGGCAGATTCTCGCCGTGCTCGGCGATCCGCGGGGTGAAGTAGCCCGACAGCGCCACCCCGCCCATGCCCATCCCGAAGATGCCGATGGCGAAGCCCCGCTTGGCGGGCGGGAACCAGGAGTTCACCAGCGGCACGCCGATCGCGAAGGTCGTGCCCCCCAGGCCGAGCAGGAAGCCCACGACCAGCATCAGCGGATACGAGTCCTTGACCCAGATCAGCAGCAGCACGGGCACGATCGTGCCGGCCGTCACCAGCGGGAACATCAGCCGCGCGCCGTAGCGGTCGGTGAGCGCGCCCACCGGGATCCGGCCCAGCGACCCGACGATCACCGGCACGGCGACCAGCAGGGACTGCTGGAAGGAGGTGAGGTCCAGCCGGTCCTTGTAGAAGCTGCCCAGCGGGGAGATCAGGTTCCACGCCCAGAACGTGAGCGTGAAGCCGATCGTGGCCATGACCAGGTTGCGATAGGCCGAGAAGGGGGTCCGGGCGGGGGCGGTGTCCACACGGCCAGTCAAGGACGGCCCGGCGGACGGGGCGCGCTGGACTGCGCCGTACGGATCACCCGCGATCCGCCTGACGTCCGCTAGCGCGGTGCCTCCCAGGCGAACACCGTGCCGGTGTCGTCGCCGTCCTCGCGTGGTCCGTCGTCCGTGACCGTGAGCCGTACTCCGGCACCGCCGTCGTCCAGCCGGGCCGCGGCGTCCACGACGACCTCCACCGCGGTGGTGCCCACGCGCCGGTGCGCCGCGGCGAGCGCCCCGCGCAGCGCCGCGATCAGCCGTTGGTCGGTCGGCTCCCGCACGAGCGTGTCGACCGGCCCCCGGAAGTGCACGGACGGCTGGAAGCCGAGCAGTGCCGCGGCGCCCGCCGTCTCCCGCAGCACCCGTCCGCGGAAGCTGCCCTGTGCCTCCGCGGGCGGCTGTTGGAGGGCGAAGATCGTGGTGCGGACCTCCTGGATGGTGGAGTCCAACTCGTCCACGGCCCGGCCCAACAGCTCGTCCGCCGCACCGCCCGCCGCCCGCCGGCGGGTGGACTCCAGCATCATCTCCGTGGCGAACAGGCGCTGGACGACCAGGTCGTGCAGATCGCGGGCGATGCGGTCGCGGTCCTCGAACACCGCCAGCCGTTCGCGGTTGTGCTGGGCGTCCGCCAGCACCAGCGCCAACGCCGCCTGGGAGGCGAACTGCGAGGCCAGCAGGCGGTCGGCGGAGGTGTACGGGCGGCCGTGGCGGCGCCTGGGCAGTGCCAGGGTGCCGATGAGCCGGCCGCCGGACTGGAGCGGCAGCATCATCGACGGGCCGAAGCGGGCCCGTACGTGCGTCGTCATCCGAGGGTCGGTCGCGGAGTCCTCGATGAAGACCGGTTCGCCGCCGAGGAGCTGGACGAGCACGGGGGAGCCGGGCGCGATCGTCGTGCCGACGATGTCGCCGGGGTCGTCCACGGTGGACGCGGCGACGATCTCCATGCCGCCCTCCGCGGTGGGCTGGAGCACGACGCCCGCGGACGCGTCGGCGAGGAGCCTGGCCCGTTCGGCGACCGTCGTCAGGGCGTCCTCGGCGCTGCTGCCGGTGAGCAGCGCGGTCGTCACGGCCGCCGCGCCCTCGATCCACCGCTCGCGCTGGCGGGCGGACTCGTACAGCCGGGCGTTGCCGATCGCGATGCCCGCCTGCGAGGCGAGCACCCGCAGCAGCGCCAGGTCGTCCTCGGTGAAAGTTCCGCCGTGCTTCTCGGTCAGGTACAGATTGCCGAAGACCTCGGTGTGCACCCGGATCGGGACGCCGACGAACGAGCGCATGACGGGGTGGTCCGCGGGCACCCCGGAGGACCGCGGGTCTGCGGCGAGGTCGTCGATCAGCAGCGGCTGCGGCTCCCGGACGAGCAGGCCGACGATGCCGGCGTCACCGCTCGGCAGGTCGCCGATCCGGGCCCGCTCCTCCTCGGTCATGCCGTGCGTGAACAGGTCGGAGAGGGTGCCGCGCTCGGGGTCGATGACGCCGAGCGCGCCGTAGCGGGCGTCGGTGAGGCCGGCGGCGGTGTCCACGATGTGCTGGAGGGTGGTGGCCAGGTCCAGATCGGTGCCGAGGCTGAGCACGGCCTCCAACAGCGCCGACAGTGCCGACGGAGACGACGCTGACCGGGACGGAGCAGGAGCCCGGGACGTCGCCGAGGGCGTCGGCGTCGGGGGAGCGGGCTCCTCGTCGTACGGGCCGTGACTCACCCCGTCGCCCTCCCTGCCCCGCCTGATCGCCACCACAGCCCTACCCGATCGAAACCAACGCCGTACCCGGACGAACCGCTCGGCGCACCCGGCCCCGTCCGCGCCCGTCCCTACCCGGAGACCTGGGCCAACGGATTGAGGACCAGTGGCTGGATCCGGCCCTCCAGCATCGCACCGAGGCCCAGGATCGCGCAGACGTCGGGGCGCTCGGCGATCTCCACCGGCATCCCGGTCGCGTCGCGCAGCATCTGGTCCAGGCCGGGCAGCAGCGCACTGCCGCCGACCATGGTGATGCCCCGGTCCGCGAGGTCGGCGACCAGGTCCGGCGGGCAGTCCCGCAGCACCTTCCCGATGCCGTCGAGGACCGAGGTGAGGGGGGTGTGGATGGCGTTCAGCACGGCCGCGGTCTCGATGTGCACCGTCCGCGCGAGCCCGGTCGCCACGTCCCTGCCGTGGATCTCGGCGACCGCGGGGCCCTGCGAGGTCAGGCCGTTGCCGCTGAGCGCCAGTTGCAGCGGGCGCACTGACTGGCTGGGCAGCATCAGTTCGTGCTGGGTGCGCAGGTGCTGGATGACGGCGGCGTCGATCGCGTTGCCGCCGACCGGCAGCCGCTCCGCCGTCACGATCGAGCCCAGCGAGAGCACCGCGACCTGGGTCGTCGCCGCACCGCACACCATGATCATCGTCGCGGTCGGCTGCTCCACGGGCAGTCCGCAGCCCACGGCGGCGGCGATCAGGGTGTCGACCAGCTCGACCCGGCGCGCCCCAAGCCCCACCAGCGTCTCGACCGCGGCGCGCTGCGCCAGCGGGTCCGCGTCGTGGGGAGTGCAGGCGGCGGCCCGCAGCCGTAGATTGCGCCGCAACTGCCGGCGCAGCTTCTCGCCGAGCAGGTGCCGCAGCATCCGCTGGGCCATCTCGATGTCGACGACCGTGCCGCCGGAGACGGGGCGGACGACCCGGATGTAGTGCGGGGTGCGACCCGTCATCTGCTCGGCCAGCGCGCCGACCGCGATCAGGGAACCGGTCCTGGTGTTCACCGCCGCGACGCTCGGCTCGTCGACGACGAGTCCGGCCCCCTTGACGAACACCCGGGTGCGCGCGGCACCGAGGTCCACCGCCACATGACAACGGCGCAACTGCTCCAGACTGACACTCACGACGGATCCTCCCGGGCGCGGCGGATTGGGTTCGCCTTCGCATCGTCCGTCCGTGGCGGTCCGGGCGCTCGCTGGGTGCGCCGCTCGGGTGAGTCCACCGGCTGACGCGCCGTCATCAGGGATGGTCGGCCCGGGGCTCACAGCAGGCGTTGCAGCAGGCCCCAGCAGAATTCGGCCACGCGCTGCTCCCCGTTCGGGAGCGTCAAGGACAGTTGCCAGCGTGTCGGCGCGGATCCCTCCATCGGAGTCGCGGGGGCGAAGGCGCGGGCGGCCTCGTCCACGGTGCAGGACCAGGGGGCGAGGTCGTCGACCGTACGGAGTGCGGGAGGGGCCGCGCCCGGGGCGCGGACCAGCCACTCGTTCCAGACCGCCCCGCCCCGGGCGGCCGCCAGGACCTCGAAGCGCAGCTCGGGCCAGAGCGGAACGGGCCACAGATGGGCCTCGCACTCCAGGTCGCCGATGCGCCGGTGCACGGTCGTCTCGGGCGGGCCGAGCACCGAGCGGTACCGGGAGAGCGGGCCGCGGGAGCCACGGGCCCGGGTCATCGCCTGCCACCGGCGGTTCGCCTCGCGCATCTCGGCAGTGGACGCCTCCAGCGCGCGGCGGGCGTCGTCCACCAAGCCCGGCTGGTGGTCCGCCATCCGACGCAGCAGGACGAGTTGGAACTCACGGGGACCGAAGGGCGGGGTCGTGCTCATGCCCGACATCCTGCCGGATGCACGGTGTCCCGCCGGATGCCCGTGGTGCCGCCCTTTGCCCTGGTCCCGCCCGTCAATCCGGCAAACCCGAAATCACTCGAAGGTGGAGAGTCCACACACGATCCTCACAGGGCCCGTCACCACTGGCCTCGTCCGCCACATAACCTGCGGGCGCCATGGATTACTGCCACCAGTGCCGACGACACCTCAACGGAGCCCTGGCCTGCGCGGGTTGCGGGACCCCGGCCCAGGAGCTGCGCCAGCAGAGCGCCGACCCGCAAGGGGAGGGGCGCGTCATCGAACTGGACGACGTCGCCATCGCCGGGAGCGGTCGGTCGGTCGGCGAAGACGCCGGCAAGGCTGACTACATGGCGGACGACAAGGTCGTTGGCCGGGTGGACGGCGAAGGCGACGACGGACGTGATGGCGGCGAGGGCCGGGCGGCGCGGCGGGCCGAGCTTCGTCGGGGCGCCCGTAAGGGAACTGCGCGCCCCCGCGGTGCCGGACGCCGCGCCCGCAAGAAGCGCGGTCGCAACGTACTCGTCGGCACCCTCGGCCTGGCGCTCGCGGCCGGTGCGCTGAGCCTCGCCGAGCTGGCCTCGGAGGGCGGTGACGACGGCTCCGCCACTTCCGTGAAGGAGCGCGAGGACCAACTCGTCGAGCCGATGCCCGACGCCACCACAGGCGGTGCCACGCCGGACGCCCCCGCCCGGGTGAGCCAGCGGCCGACTGACGGGGCGGGCTCGCGGGGCTCCGTACGGCCCACCGGCACCCGCTCCGGCGCGCCGGGCGGATCGTCCCCGACCGGCCCGAAGGAGCGCCCGCCGAAGCCCAGCGGATCCGCGGCCAAGCCGCCCGGTGCTTCGCAGGGCCCGCCCTCGGCGCCGGGCCCCACGTCCACGCCGGGGCCCGGGGGCCCGGGCTCCACGCCGTCCGCGCCGTCGGTGCCGCCTACGGGCCAGCCCACTCCTCCGGAACCCACGCCCACCGAGACCTGCAAGCCGGTCCTGTGGTGGTGCTGGTGAGCGCGCGCGGCTGATGCTTCGGGGTGGCCGTCGGTCCGGTCTACCCCAGCAGCCGCTTCAGCAGGTCCCGCAGCAGTCGCTGCTCCACCGCCGTCATGTCGGCGAGCGGCGCCAGCGCATCCAACTCCTTCAGGGAGCCCTTCAGTCGTTGCGTCGTCTCCGCCCCCTCTTCCGTCGCCACGGCGAACTTCACCCGGCGGTCGTGCGGATCCGGGTGGCGCTCCACGAGCCCGCGCAGCTCCAGCCGGTCGACTATGCCGGTGATGTTCGACGGCTCGCAGACGAGTCGGTCCGCGAGCTGCCGCATCGGCAACGGCTCCTTCGTCAGCAGGGCCAACACCTTGGCCTGGGCGGCGGTGAGGGAGTGCTCGGCGGCGGCACGGTCGTACGCCGTGATGTAGCGCGCGACGAGTGCGGTGAGGAGGTCCAGCACCTCCGAGGAAAGAGCGTCGACGGACTCGATGACGTCGGCGCCTTCGGTGCGCGAAGTGGCCATGTGCACCAGAGTACTCCGATACTTGACAACATGAAATATCGAGGGCCATGATTGTTTCAGAACCTGAAATGTTTCCGTCGTGAAAAGCTATCTCAGGAGGTAGCCCAGCATGTCCGCACTCCCCACGACCGGCCGTGAATGGCAGCTCGTCGCCCGTCCGCACGGCTGGCCCACGGCGGAGGACCTGGCCCTGCGCGAGGTCCCGGTCTCGGCGCCGGGTGAAGGTCGGATCCTCGTGCGCAACCTCCACTTCTCCGTCGACCCCTACATGCGAGGCCGGATGAACGACGTTCCGTCGTACATTCCGCCGTTCCAGCTCGACCAGCCCCTGGACGGCGACGCGGTCGGCGTGGTCATCGCCTCCGCCGCGGAGGGCTTCGCCGTCGGCGACACCGTGGCCCACCGCCTCGGCTGGCGGGAGTACGCGGAGGTGCCCGCCGCTCAGGCGCGTGTCATCGACACCTCGCTCGCCCCCGCCTCCGCCTTCCTCGGCGTCCTCGGCATGCCCGGCCTCACCGCCTACGCGGGCCTGTTCCGCACCGCCGGCTTCAAGGAGGGCGACGCCGTGTTCGTCTCCGGTGCCGCCGGCGCGGTCGGCAGCCTCGTGGGGCAGATGGCGCGGGTCAAGGGCGCCTCCCGGGTGGTCGGCTCCGCCGGCTCCGCAGCCAAGGTCGAGCGGCTGATCGAGCGGTACGGCTTCAGCGCCGCGTTCAACTACAAGGAGGGGCCCGTTGCCGAGCAGTTGGCGAAGGCCGCCCCCGACGGCATCGACGTCTACTTCGACAACGTCGGCGGTGACCACCTGGAAGCCGCGATCGGCGCACTCAAGCTGCGCGGTCGGGTCACCCTGTGCGGCGCGGTCGCCCAGTACAACGACACCGAGCCCACCCCCGGCCCGAGCAATCTGGCGCTGGTCGTCGGCAAGCGGCTGCGCCTCGAAGGCGTGCTGGTCTTGGACCACGAGGACCTGCGGCCCCAGTTCGTCCAGGACGTCGCCGGCTGGATCGCCTCGGGCGACATCGTCTACGACGAGACGGTGGTCGAGGGCATCGAGCACGGCTTCGACGCCTTCATCGGCATGCTCCGCGGCGAGAACACCGGAAAGATGATCGTCTCGCTCCCGCAGTGAGGCGTGCGAGTGGGACCCACCGGGGCCGCACCCGTTTCGCCGTGCGTCACGGAGTGCGGCCCCGGGGGGCCGGGCGAAGATGTCCGGCCCGGTCCGTCATGAGGAGTCAGTCGGTCAGCGGGTGACCAGCGCCCGTCCCACCTGAGCGAAGGAGCCCTTCGGATGGTCACGGAAGAGCGGCTCGGTGCCGATCAGCACCGCCGGGACCCCGCCCGGCCCCTTCGCGCTGACGATCGACGGCTTGCCCGCGGCGTCCGTCGGACCGCCGGTGCCCGCGGCCGTCGGCCGCCAGTGGCCCGACACCAGCGGATTCCCGGCGGCGTACGACTGGTCCACGCGCACGCCCGAGCCCAGCCCGGTGAACCACACCGGCGAGTAGACGAAGCTGTGGCCCGGCGCACCGGCGGTCAGCGGACCGTTCGCACCCGCCATCCGCACCACGCCGTTCGCGTCCTCGTTGCCCTGCACCGCCGTGGCGGAGATCAGCCCGGCCGCGTTGCCGAACGCGGCACCGACCTGCCCGATCCCCACGAAGCCCGCACCGCTCGCCGCGAAGGCGTCCCGGGCGGCCTGGGTGAGCCCCGCGTGGGTCAACCCGGACGACACCATCAGCACGTCCGCCCCGGACCAGTCGAAGCCGGCGTTGAGGGACGCCGTCGACACCGGCACCACGTCGAAGCCCATCTCCCGCAGGGCGAACTGCTCGCCCGACGTCACCGCTGCGGCCACCCGCACCCGCTCCAGCGGGGCGACGCCGCGCTCCCTCGTCGCCGTGAAGACCACTCCGTACCGCTCTGCGGCCACCTTCGCCGCCTTGCGCGCCGACGACGGGAGGATCGCCGCGCCGTCGTCCGTGCGGCGTACGGAGACGCCCTGCGCGAGCAGCGAGTTGAGCGCCGCCAGTTCCTTCGGGTCGTCCATGCGCAGCTTCAGGTCGCCCCGCGGCGCGACGTAGCCGGTCGCAGCCGCCGCGGGCACCGGCCGGCTGAGCACCCGAAGGTCCCCGCCGCCGGTGACCTTCTCCACCGTGGCGCCCCACAGCAGCCCCAGGCTCCAGCCCGAGATGTCGTACATCGCCGACACGTCGCCGCTGATGTCCCGGCCGTCGGCGAGCATCACATTGGCGATGCCCCGCTTCGGCTGCTTCATGTCCACGAGGTAGGAGCCCGCCGGGTACGCCTTGCCACCCAGCTTGAACGGCAGCACCGCCCGCTCCACCCGCACGTCGTTGGCGACCAGGTGGTCCACCAACCGGGCCGCGGCGACCGAGCTGCGCTGCCCCGTCCCCGTCGGAATGACGTACGCGCGCGGGAAGGTGGTGGTGTACACGTCCTCCGGGCCGATGCCGGGCACCCCCGGCACGGTCTCCGGGGACACCGGCCGCTGGGCCTCGCCCGCCGCGCCGCGCCGGAAGGTCTCGATCTGGTCGGACAGCACCTGCGTGCGGTTGGTGCGGGTGAAGTCCAGGGTGGCGCGCATCGCGGCGCCGGCGATCGCGGTGTTGATCGACGAGCGGCGCCGCAGCTCCGGCACCGAAAGGTTCTCGTACGAGCTGCCGTTGACCCGCATCGGGAACTCGATGGTGTGCGAGGCCACCGCGCCCTGGAAGGGCATGTACTGCGGGGTGAAGATGGGCGGCCAGTCGTCCCAGCCCTCCGCCGAGTCGCGGAAGGGGATCTCCGCCGGCAGCACCCCGTCCTTCTCGGCGGTGTAGCCGAGGGCGTTGACGGCCTTCTCCATGCCGAGCGCGTTCGCGTAGGCGTTCTTCAGGAAGAGGTCGTACTCGTAGTTCTCCCCGTGCGGCGGGGTCGTCGGCTCGATCAGGGTGCCGTTCACGTATCCGTGCAGGTCCAGCATGACGGCGGGCTGCTTGTCGATGGCGATCTGCCGGACGGCCCGCGTCTCGGGCTGGGTCGCGGTGATGAAGTCGCGGTTCAGGTCGAAGCCGTTGGCGTTGGCCCGGGTGCCCGCGATCCGGCCGTCCGGGTTGGCGGTCACGTTCAGATAGATCCGGTTCTGCGCCAGCAGCGAGAGGGTCTTGGCGTCCTTGGCCTTCGCCAACTCCTCGATGAGCTTCAGGGCCGCGTCCGTGCCCTCCCACTCGTTCCCGTGGATGTTGTTGTTGATGAAGACGGGCGTCTTGTACGCCTTCTTGAGGTGCGCGTCCCGCGCGGCGAGGGCGGGCGCGTTCTCTATTCGCTCCCGCATCCGCTCCTGCTCGCGCGTCTCGCGGGCGCTCTCCGGCGCGGTCACCGTCACGAGGTACAGATCGTTCCCGGACGCCGACTTGCCGGCGACCTCCACGCTGACGCGGTCCCCGATCTTCTGGAGCTCGTTCAGCTTGGGGGCTATGGAGTGGTACGGGACGAGGCCCAGCTTGATCGACTTGTCCGCCGGGTTGGCCGCGGGCACCTTCAGGGCCGTGCGCCGCGGATACCCGTCGGGCCGGTGGAAGGAGGGCGCCGGCGCCTCCAGTGCGTTGCGTGCCGCGCCCAGGCTGCCGCGGGCGGGCGCGGAGTCGGTCGCGCCCTTGTCGCGTACGGGGTCGCGGTCGCCCCGCAGTTCGCGGCCCGGTGCTGAGGACGGGCCGTCCGGCTCGCCGGGCAGCGCGATGGCCGGAACGGGGGCGAGGAGGACGGCGACGGCGAGCGCCGCGGTGGTGACCAGAGTGGATCTGGGAATGCCCATGCGTGGTGCCTCCGGGGTCGAGGGTGCGACGGCTGTGACAGGAGTGCCCAGGTGAGGCACACGAGTTGTGGCTGTCGTTGACGCAGGGTCTACCGGTTCAACTCTGAAACAATCAAGGGGTATACAGCACGTATTCCGGACCACAGCGCTCAAAGCGCGCTCCGATGCTGGCTGGACCGGGCCTTAGGGTGACGACATGCGTGATTTCGCCAGGGGCTTCGGCTATCTCCTCAAGGGCCAGCGCTGGGTCGGCGCCCACGGCCGCCAGTTCGGCATCGGGCTGCTGCCCGGACTGATCACCCTCGTGCTGTACGCGGGGGCCCTCGTCGGGCTCGCGTTCGGCGCGGACGACCTGGTGGGGTGGGCCACGCCGTTCGCCGACGACTGGTCGTCGCCCTGGCTCGGGGTCTTCCGGGGCACCCTGACGGTGCTGGCGTTCGTCTTCGGGCTCTTCCTCGCGGTGATCACCTTCACCGCGGTGACCCTGCTGATCGGTCAGCCCTTCTACGAGTCGCTCTCGGAGGACGTGGACCGTTCCGAGGGCGGCGAGGTGCCCGAGTCCGGCCTGTCGCTCTGGCGCGATCTGGTCATCTCGGCCCGGGACTCCCTACGGATCCTGGTGCGGGTCGCGTTGTACGGGGTGCTGCTGTTCGCGCTGGGCTTCGTGCCGGTGCTCGGGCAGACCGTGGTCCCCGCGATCGGCTTCTGCGTCTCCGGCTTCTTCCTCGCGGAGGAGCTCACCGCGGTGGCGCTCCAGCGCCGCGGAGTCGAACTGCGCCAGCGGCTGGTGCTGTTGCGGGGCCGCCGGATGATGGTGCTCGGCTTCGGCGTCCCGCTGACGCTGGCGTTCCTGGTGCCGTTCGTCGCGGTCTTCCTGATGCCGGGGGCGGTGGCGGGGGCGACGCTGATGGTGCGGGACCTCTTGGGGGAGTCGGGGGAGTCGGGGGAGCGGGAGCCGGGGGCGGCGTCTGAGGGCGCTCAGGCCCAGCAGCCGCACGGTTCGGGCGGCCCTTACGCGCCGCAGCGGCGGAATCCTTACGCGCAGCCGTAGTTAGGGGGCGCGCCTGGACGCCCCGCCCGTGCGCACGGGGACCCCTTGCGCCCGTGGGGCGGGTGGGGGTCTTCGGGAGCCAGGGAACCGCGTGGGTGGCAATCGCAGGCCAGTCGCCGGTGCAACCCACCGGTGGGGCCGGGCGTTACGGGAGGGAGATCGTCACGCAGCCCGGGGCGGTGTTGGGGGACGTGGTGAGGAGGGTGCCGGTGGGGGACCATGCTCCGCTCCCGCCCGCACACTCGCCGCCCTCGTTCGTGCCCAGGGCGTTCGCGAGCAGCACGTAGAGCGCGTTGTCCCTCGCCCGTACGGGATACACCGACTCGAACGAGTCGTTGCCGACCTCCAGCACCGAACTCGCCAGGTACACCGTCGCCCCCGCCGCTCGGGCCCGCGCCGCGAGTTCGGGGAAGCGGTTGTCGTAGCAGACGGCCAGGGCGAAGCCGACGCCGTCGAGGGTGAAGCGGCCGTCGCGAGTGCCCGCGAGGAACAGGTCGTTCTCGACGCCGTGCAGGTGCTGCTTGTCGTAGCGGGTCAGCAGCGCGCCGTCCGGGCCGAGGACCAGGGAGCTGATCGCCGGACGCCCGGACGGCGTGCGGACCGCTGCGTTGACCACGGCCGCAGCGGCGGCTTCCCGGCACGCCTGACGCAGCGGGGTCAGCCGGGCGTCGTCCTCGTCGAGCACGAGCGCCGGATCGCGGGCGAGGAGCGTGAGGAAGTAGCCCGTCGTCGACAACTCGGGGAAGACGACGAGCCGGGCGCCCTGCCCGGCGGCCGTCCGAACCAGGTCCGCCATCGCGCGGACGTTGGCCTCGACGTCGCCGGGCACGGGCTCGAACTGCGCTGCTGCGATCCTCATGCGCACATCATCGCTCAGCCGGCCGGGCCGCTCACCGCGCCGACTTCCCGTCGTCCTGCGCCGCCGCGACCCGGATGATCTCCCGTACCTGCGCGATGATGTCCAGCCGGTTGCGGACGAACTCCGGGTCGGTGACCGCCGTGGTGTTGCCGGCGCCGAACTGCAGCACCGGAGTGTGCACATGGCCGCCCGGGGTGGTCAGGCCGAGCCTGTCCCGCAGCAGCGTGGCCCGGTAGGCGATCTCGTTCGACAGGTAGTCGCCACCGCCGCCCGCGCGCGCCGTGGAGCCCGGCGTCGGGCCGTCGGGCCGGACCACCGGGGTGGTGCCGCCGGCCGGTATCTCGGTCACCGACGTGTTGTCGTACACCGGGAAGCGGCCCGTCTGCGCGGCCACGATCGCCGCGTGCGGCAGCGTCGACGACGTCCACTGCGGCTGGGACGCCGGGTCGCGCACCGGGACGACCTCCAGCCGGGACACGTTGTCGTTGTCGCCGAACCCGCCCCGCCAGGCGCCGTTGGTCCGCTCGATGTCGAACCGGCCGGGCCGCCCCTGGCTCACGGTCGTGAACAGGTCCGCCTTCGGGAGCTGGCGCCGCAGGGTGCGCTCCACCGTGCCGTCCGCGAAGTCCGCCCAGCGGACGGGGAAGACGGCCGTCTCGATCCGGGCGGGGCCGTCGGCCGTCTGGAGCACGGTCCCGTCGAGCGCGAGCGCGGTGGCCCCCGACGGGTTGCTGATCCGTACGTCACGGTCGAGCGTGAACGGATCGAAGCCGGTCATCACGATCCGCTTGAGGCCCTTGCCGCCGCCCGACAGGTCGAGCGAGTCCTGGCCGCGCGAAGCCCGCTCCAGCCGGTCCAGCAGCCGGGCGCGGTCCGCGTCGGTGAACTCGAAGGCGGGCTGCCACTGCCGCAGTTCGCGCGTCATCCCCAGCCGCGCCCAGTACAGCGGCCGGTCGTCGTCCCGACTCAGGTCCCCGACGAGCGGGCCGCGCCCCTGCGCACGGTCCACGGCCCTCTGCCACAGCGCGCCCGCGTGCCGCGCGACGGCCTTCTCGGCCTGGCGGTACGACGCCGCCCGGTCGAGGGACCGGGCGAAGGCGGGCGCCACGGAGTCGAAGCCGCTGCGCCGCAGGATCTCCTGCGGCACGGCCCGCTCCAGCCGCGCTTCCTCGACGGTGACCGGGCCGGGCGCCGCGGCGGGCTCGGCGGTCGGAGCGGTGGCCTGCGCGGGCACGGCCAGGGCGAGCGAGAGCACGACGGTCACGGCGGCCGTGCCGGCAGCCCGTACCCGTACCGAAGACGACGAAGACAAGGAGGTGGTCCTTCCGTTGAACGGTGGCGGAAGTATCACCTCGGGACGCCCCCGCTGGCTACGGCACTACGGACCCGTCCCCTCGGCCCCGGTCACCTCGGCGCCCGGGCCGCCGTGATGTTGCGGTACGCGATCTCGGCCAGCTCGCCCTGCCCGTTCTTGTTCGGGTGGAACCAGTCCCAGCGGCTGAGCTGCTGGTCGTCGAAGCGGAAGTCGAAGACCGCCCCGCCGTCGTAACGGCACCGCGGGTCCTTGCCGCAGACGTCCTTGAGCACCGCGTTGTACGCCACCACCCGGTTCTGCACCGACGTGCGGCGCGCCGTGGCCTTGGCGCTCAGGTCCTGCGCGTCCGCCAGCATCGACGCGCAGATGCCGAGCTTCCAGATCTGCCGGCTGAGCGGATTGTTCCGGCCGGTCTGCCACAGCCGCTCCAGGTCCGGCACGCTCGACACGTACACCTGGGTCTTCGGCGCGGCCTTGCGCAGGTCCTGCAGGGCGGTGGTGAACGAGGCACGGAAGTCGGCCACCGGGGTCATCGCCTCGGGGGTGTCCGCGCAGGCGTCGTTGGCGCCCACCAACACCGTCACCAGGTCCGGCCGGTGCTTCGCCGACTTGGTCATCTGGGCGGGCAGGTCGGCGACCTTGGCGCCGGTGCGGGCGTAGTTCCAGGTGCGCTGGGAGATGGCGGCGGGTTCGCCGAGGAGCCGTAGCGCCAGGCTCTGCACCGAGGCGTCCGTGCCCGTCGCCCAGGACACCTCGGGGCAGTCGGAGAGCACCACGCAGGCGTCGAAGCCGCGGGTGATGGAGTCGCCCACGGCCGCGATGGAGGCGGGGCTGCGGTCCCAGACGACCGCCGGCTTCTTGGCGGGCGCGCCCTTCGTCTCGGCGCCCGAGGTGTCCTCGCAGGCGGTGAGGGTGCCGGTGGCGAGCAGGGCGACGCCGAGGCCCAACGCGTACGTCCGGTTCCTCGCCCGGCTCCGCCGCTTCACCGTAGCCCCGGGGCCCGTCGTCGGTTCGGGCCTGGTCGTGGTCATGGGCGCGGGCTCGTACGGCTCCCCCGTGCGCCCCGTGCGCTTCTCGCGCATCCCCGTGTCCCCTCCGTGTCGATGCCCCCGAGGTCCTGCCGAGTGAAAGCTTGGTGCGTACCACCCTCCGGACCGACATTACGTCACCCCGCGGGCATCCACTCACGGTAGCTTTTCCCCGTCGGCCCAGAGGCGTCGTGCCCGTCGGCTCCGGTAAATTACATCACGTCACATGCTGTCCCTTTTGTGGAGATTCACTGCTGATGATGTTTACTGAGACCACTGGGAAGGCGACCCTCGTCCCACACTGGAGGTCCCGGTGACGACACGCGGCGTTCTCTACGTCCACTCCGCCCCGCGCGCGCTGTGCCCGCACGTCGAATGGGCGGTCGCGGGTGTGCTCGGCGTACGGGTGCAGCTCGACTGGATCCGTCAGCCGGCGTCCCCCGGCACCTGGAGAGCCGAGCTGTCCTGGCGCGGCGAGGCAGGCGCCGCGTCCAAACTGGCCTCCGCGCTGCGCGGCTGGCACCTGCTGCGCTTCGAGGTGACCGCGGAGCCCTCGGCCACCGCGGAGGGGGAGCGCTACAGCGCCACCCCCGACCTCGGCATCTTCCACGCCGTCACGGGCATCCACGGCGACATCCTGATCCCCGAGGACCGACTGCGCGCCGCGATGGTCCGCGCGGCGCAGGGCGAGACGGACCTGGAGGCCGAGTTGTGCAAGCTGCTCGGCAAGCCGTGGGACGACGAGCTCGAACCGTTCCGTTACGCCGGCGAGGGCGCGCCCGTCCGCTGGCTGCACCAGGTCGTCTGACCTCCCGGCGCCCCGCCCGGCCGCGACCGTCGATCCGGCCCGCCCGCCGCGAACTTCGAGCGGTTCGCCCGTCGCGACCGTCAACCGGACGGGCAGCCGCGACCGTCAACCCCGCGCCCGCGCCGCCAGCGGTGCCGCGTCAACGACGACGACAGGGCCCGTACGTCCACGAGGGACGTACGGGCCCTGCCACTGCGTCAGCGCCGGTTCAACCCGCGGCGGGTCACACGGACGCGGCGGGTCACACCGAGCGGAACGCCAGGCTCACGTTGTGGCCGCCGAAGCCGAACGAGTTGTTGATCGCGGCGATCGTGCCGTCGGGCAGCGCCCGCGCCTCGCCGCGCACCACGTCCGCCTCGATGTCGGGGTCGAGGTTGTCCACGTTGATCGTCGGGGGAGCGAGGCGGTGGTACAGCGCGAGGACCGTGGCCACGGTCTCCACGCCGCCCGCGCCACCGAGGAGGTGGCCCGTCATCGACTTCGTCGAGGTGATCGCGATGTGGTCGAGGTCGTCGCCGAGCACCTGGCGCAGCGCCTTCACCTCGGCGGCGTCACCGAGCGGGGTGGACGTCGCGTGCGCGTTCAGGTGCACGAGCTGCTCGGGCTTGAGGTCCGTGGTCTCCACCAGGGCGCGCACCGCGGCCGCGATGCCGCGACCGGTCGGCTCCGGCTGGGCGATGTGGTGGCTGTCGGCGGACAGGCCCTGGCCCAGGACCTCGCAGTAGACCTTGGCGCCGCGCTTGGCGGCGTGCTCGGCCGACTCCAGGACGATCACGCCGGCGCCCTCGCCGAGGACGAAGCCGTCCCGGGCGGTGTCGAAGGGGCGCGACGCCTTCTCGGGCTCGTCGTTGTTCTTCGACATCGCCATCATGTTGGCGAACGCGGCCACCGGCAGCGGGTGGATCGCCGCCTCCGTGCCGCCCGCCACGACGACGTCCGCACGACCGGTGCGGATCATCTCCACGGCGTACCCGATGGCCTCCGCGCCGGACGCGCACGCCGACACCGGAGTGTGCACCCCGGCCCGTGCGTTGACCTCCAGGCCGACGTTGGCCGACGGGCTGTTCGGCATCAGCATGGGCACGGTGTGCGGGGAGACCCGGCGCGCGCCCTTCTCCTTCAGCACGTCGTACTGGTCGAGCAGGGTGGTGACGCCGCCGATGCCGGAGGCGATCACCGTGCCCAGCCGGTCCGGGTCGACCGCGTCGCCCTCACCGGCCGGAGCGGTGTAACCGGCGTCCGCCCACGCCTCCCGGGCCGCGATCAGCGCGAACTGCGCCGAGCGGTCCAGCTTGCGGGCGACCGGCCGGGGCAGCACGTCCCCCGGCTCGACCGCGACGGGCGCGGCGATGCGGACGGACAACTCGGCGAAGCGCTCACCTTCCAGGTGCTTCGCTCCGGAGCGCCCGGCCACCAGGCCCTCCCAGGTCGTTGCGCTGTCGCCACCCAACGGTGTGGTTGCGCCGATACCGGTGACGACCACGGTGCGATTGGTCGAGTTCACAGGAATTCTCTCTCCACGTGTATGGGGGTGCGAGTCTCACGACGCCACCGACGGGTGGCGACCAGCGCGCCCTGGTTCCGGCTGGTGATCAGCCCTGGTGCTTGAGGATGTAGTTCGCGGCGTCCCCGACGGTCTTGAGGTTCTTGACGTCCTCGTCGGGGATCTTGACGTCGAAGCGCTCCTCGGCGGCGACGACGACCTCGACCATGGACAGCGAGTCGACGTCCAGGTCGTCGGTGAAGGACTTGTCCAGCTGGACATCCTCGACCGGGATGCCGGCGATCTCGTTCACGATCTCCGCGAGACCTTCGACGATCTCTTCCTGCGTGGCGGCCATGTGGCGCTCCTTCGATTCTTTTCGGTGTCAGAGGTGTGGCGTCCGGATGGTCCGGCGCCGGTCCGGAAGATCCGGGCCGGATCGGGAGATCCGGTGCCTAGGGGAGGGTAACGACCGTGGCGGCGTAGACGAGACCCGCCCCGAAGCCGATGACGAGCGCCGTGTCGCCGCTCTTGGCCTGCCCGGTCGCCAGGAGCCGCTCCATTGCGAGCGGGATCGAGGCGGCCGAGGTGTTGCCGGTGGTCTCCACGTCACGGGCGACCGTGACGTGCTCCGGCAGCTTCAGTGTCTTCACCATCGAGTCGATGATCCGCATGTTGGCCTGGTGCGGAATGAAGACGTCCAGTTCGTCCGCGCTGATCCCGGCCGCGTCCAGCGCCTGCTGGGCGACCTTCGCCATCTCGAACACGGCCCAGCGGAAGACCGCCTGGCCCTCCTGGGTGATCGCCGGGAAGCGCGCCACGGTGCCGTCGCGGTAGTCCGTCCACGGCACGGTCTGCTTGATGGTCTCGGACTTGTCGCCCTCCGAGCCCCACACCGTCGGGCCGATCATCGGCTCCTTCGCCGGGCCCACGACGACCGCGCCCGCGCCGTCACCGAACAGGAAGGCCGTCGCACGGTCCTCCAGGTCGGTCAGGTCGCTCAGCCGCTCCACGCCGATGACCAGCACGTACTCCGCGGAGCCGTCGGTGATCATGCCACGGGCGAGGGTCAGTCCGTAGCCGAAGCCCGCACAGCCGGCGGAGATGTCGAACGCGGCGGGCTTCGCCGCGCCGATCCGGTCCGCGATCTCGGTGGCCACCGCGGGGGTCTGCTTGAAGTGCGACACGGTGGAGACGATGACCCCACCGATCT
The DNA here is from genome assembly GCF_044328175.1 of Streptomyces sp. NPDC017979. Lineage (NCBI taxonomy): Bacteria > Bacillati > Actinomycetota > Actinomycetes > Kitasatosporales > Streptomycetaceae > Streptomyces > Streptomyces sp. NPDC017979. Next base: position 392,682 of record NZ_JBIRGU010000003.1, read on the forward strand.
GGTGCGGCTCGATGCCCGCGTCCGCCAGCGCCTTGCCCGACGCTTCGACGGACATCGCGGTCACGGTCTCCTCGTCGGAGGCCCAGTGGCGGGTGGCGATGCCGGAACGGGACCGGATCCACTCGTCCGACGAGTCGATCTTCTCCAGGATCACGTCGTTCGGCACGACCCGCACCGGGCGGTAGCCGCCGACGCCCATGATCCGTGCGTAGGGAGCGCCCTTACTGGGCTTGATCTTCGCCATCTGTACGGCTCTCCTTGTCCGGGCTGCGTCAGGACGCCGACGGGCCGGCGTGCTCGGCGATCAGGGCGCGCGCCGCTTCCAGGTCGTCCGGGGTCTTCAGCGCCAGCGTCTTGACGCCGGGCAGCGCCCGCTTGGCGAGACCGGTGAGCGTACCGGCCGGGCAGACCTCGATCAGCGCGGTGACGCCGCGCTCGCGGAAGGTCTCCATGCACAGGTCCCAGCGGACGGGGTTGGCCACCTGCCCGACGATGCGCGCGAGGACCTCCTCGCCGCCGGTGACGACCGCGCCGTCCTTGTTCGACACGTACGGAAGCAGCGGGTCCGCGACGGTCAGCTCCGCCGCCGCCTCTTCCAGTGTGGCAACCGCGGGAGCCATGTGCGCCGTGTGGAAGGCGCCGGCCACCTTCAGCGTGATGACGCGGGCCTTCTCCGGGCGGTCGGCGGACAGTGCGGCGAGCTGCTCGATCGTGCCGGCGGCAACGATCTGACCTGCGCCGTTGACGTTCGCCGGGGTCAGGCCGAGCCCTTCGAGATGGCCGAGGACGGCGTCCGGGTCCCCGCCGAGCACGGCGGACATGCCGGTCTCCGTGACGGCGGCGGCCTCGGCCATCGCCAGGCCGCGGGTGCGGACGAAGCGGAGCGCGGCCTCGTCGTCGAGGACGCCGGCCAGGGCGGCGGCGGTGATCTCGCCGACGCTGTGGCCCGCCACCGCGTCGGGCGTGACGGGCGCGCCGTCACCGAGGGCGGCGGCGGACAGCAGACCGGCTGCCACCAGCAGGGGCTGCGCGACGGCCGTGTCCCGGATCTCGTCCGCGTCGGCCTTCGTGCCGTAGTAGGTGAAGTCGAACTCCAGGGCGTCCGACCAGGCCGCGAGGCGGTCGGCGACACCGGGGAGGTCGAGCCAGGGGGTCAGGAAGCCGGACGTCTGAGCGCCTTGGCCGGGAGCGACGAGTACGAGCACCCTCACACTCTCTCTTGTGTGCGGTCCCCGACGCCCGTGGGGACAGGGACGAAGAACCGTTGGGGGAATTGTTGGTGTCCAACAAAAGTCTAGGACTGGGGATCTCCGTCGGCCAAGCGTCCGAGGATGAGCGCGATTCGCAGGGTGAACGCGGACCGGACGTCGGAGGGTGACCAGCCGGTGACGTCAGTCACACGTCGTAGCCGGTAGCGCACGGTGTTGGGGTGCACGAACAGCATCCGCGCCGCGCCCTCCAAGCTGCTCGCCTGCTCCAGGTACACACTGAGGGTCTCCAGCAGCGCGGAGCCCGCTTCCTCCAGCGGTCTGTAGATCTCCTCCACCAACTGCTCCCGCGCCGCCGGATCGGCTGCGATCGCGCGCTCCGGAAGGAGATCGTCCGCGAGCACCGGGCGCGGCGCGTCCTGCCAGGCCGAGCACGCCTTCAGCCCCGCCGCCGCGGCCTGCGCGGAGCGGGTGGCGGCCAGCAGGTCCGGCACCACCGGTCCGGCCACCACGGGACCCGCCGCGTACGGCCCGATCAGCGCCTTCGCGACCTGGAGCGGGTTGTCGCTGCCGCCCGCGATCACCACCAGGCGGTTGCCCAGCACGCCCGTCAGCACCTGGAGCTTGGCGTGCCGCGCGGCCCGGCGGATCGCCTCCACCGTCAACTCGCTGTCGCCGTCCGGAGCGGTCCCGAGGATGACGCACACGTGGTCCGGCGCGTTCCACCCCAGGGCCGCGGCGCGCGACACCGCGCCCTCGTCGGCCTCGCCGGAGAGCACGGCGTTGACGACCAGCGACTCCAGCCGGGCGTCCCAGGCGCCGCGCGCCTCGGCGGCCTGCGCGTACACCTGGGCCGTCGCGAAGGCGATCTCCCGCGCGTACACCAACAGCGCCTCGCGCAGCACCGCCTCGTCGCCGGGGGCCGCGACCTCCTCGATCGCCGACTCCATGACCTCGATGGTGGTGCGCACCATCTCCACGGTCTGCCGCAGCGTGATCGCCCGGGTCAGCTCGCGCGGCGCCGTGCCGAAGACGTCCGTCGAGATCGCCTGCGGGGTCTCCGGGCGCCGGAACCACTCCGTGAACGCGGCGATGCCGGCCTGCGCCACCAGGCCGATCCACGAGCGGTTCTCCGGGGGCATCGCCCGGTACCACGGCAGCGTCTCGTCCATCCGTGCGATGGCGTTCGCCGCGAGGCGCCCCGAGGACTGTTCCAGTCGCTTCAGGGTCGCGGAATGGGGGTGGGGGTCGTTCGATCCAGGTTCGGGCACGGGACAAGACTGCCTTATCCGGAGGCCGAGCCGGATTGCCGGGGCACGAGTGCCGCCGCCGCGCAGGCTACGGTTGCCGGTGTGATCGACGTACGACGCGCCGCGCAGCGGTACCCGGGCGGGGAGCCGGGCGCCGGCATCGAGACCGCGCACGCCTTCTCCTTCGGCGGCCACTACGACCCCGACAACCTCCGCTTCGGCACGCTGATCGCCTGCAACGAGGAGCGCCTCGCCCCGGGCGCCGGCTTCGCCGAACACCCGCACAGCCACACGGAGATCGTGACCTGGGTCGTCGAAGGCGAACTGACGCACGAGGACTCCACGGGTCGCGCGACGGTGGTGCGCCCCGGCGACCTCCAACGTCTGAGCGCGGGCGACGGCGTCCGCCACGTGGAGCGCAACGCGGGCGATGTCCCGCTGGTGTTCGTCCAGATGTGGCTCGCGCCGGGGGAGTTCGGCGGCGCCCCGTCGTACGAGGTCGTACGCGCCCTCCCGGCAGCCGCGCCGTACGCCCTTCCGCAGGCGAACGCGACCCTCCACGTGTGCCGCGTGGACCCGGGGGAGCGGACCTCGCTGCCGCCCGCACCCCGCGCGTACGTGCACGTGGTGCGCGGCGAGCTGTCCGTGCGGACGGCCGAGGGCGATGCGGTGCTGTCGCCGGGCGACGCGGCGCGCTTGGTGGACGCGGGGGGCGTCTCGCTCACCGCGGTGGCCCCGCGGTCCGCGGAGGTCCTCACCTGGAGCTTCCCCGGGTGACGCCACTGCGTGGCGGGGCTGCGTGCGCCGTTGCCCTCTGCGGCTGGTCTGTGGTTGTTCGCGCAGTTCCTCGCGCCCCTAAAACCCTTGCCCCTTGCGGGAGCATGGGATTCTGCGGGGCGTCTGTGGCTTGTCGCGCAGTTCCTCGCGCCCCTAAAACCCCCTGCCCAGCAGACGGGACGACGGGGGCAGCGAAACAGGTGGCACAGGGGGTGGAACTGCCCGACAAGCCACAGACGGCCCGCAGAGACCAACGCACCCGGAGGGTACGACGCAGGGGTCAAGACGCGCGGAGGTCGTGCAGGACCGCGTCCGTGAAGGCGGGCCACGCTTCGACCGCCCAGGGGCCGAACGCGCGGTCCGTCAGGGCGACGCACGCCGCCGCCGCGTCGGGGTCGATCCACAGGAACGTGCCCGACTGGCCGAAGTGGCCGAAGGTGCGGGGGGAGGACGTCGCGCCCGTCCAGTGGGGCGACTTGGCGTCGCGGATCTCGAAGCCGAGGCCCCAGTCGTTCGGGGTCTGGCGGCCGTAGCCCGGCAGCAGGCCGGCGAGGCCGGGCCACGCGACCGTCATCGCGTCCAGGACCGTGCGGGGGTCCAGCAGCCGCGGCGCCTGGACCTCCGCGGCGAAGCGGACCAGGTCGTCCACCGTGGACACCGCGTCCTTCGCCGCGGAGCCCGCGCCCTCCAGGGCCGTGGCCGTCATGCCCAGCGGCTCCAGGACCGCCTGCCGCAGGTACTCGGCGAAGGGGATGTCCGTCGCCGCGGCGACGTGGTCCGCCAGCACCTCGAAACCCGCGTTGGAGTAGATCCGGCGGGTGCCGGGCTCCGCGCTGACGCGGTGCTCGTCGAAGGCGAGGCCCGAGGTGTGCGCCAGCAGGTGGCGGACCGTCGAGCCCGCGGGGCCGGCCGGCTCGTCCAGTTCGACCGCGCCCTCTTCGTACGCGACCAGGACCGCGTACGCGGCCAGCGGCTTGGTCACCGACGCCAGCGGGAAGCGGTGGTCGGTCGGGCCGTGCCGGCCGGCGACCGTGCCGTCCGCCAGGACGACGGCGCTCGCCGCGGTCGGGACGGGCCACGTCTCGGTCAGTGCCAGGCTCTGCATGGTCATGAAGCCTACGGGGTGGCCCCGGCGCCGCTCCGCGGGGGATCCGGCCGCGACGGCCGGCAAGACGTGACCCCCACGATCCGGCCAATCGCTCCGCGCACCCGGCCGCGATCACCGCGTACTCACCGATCTCCGCTTGCTTAGAGTGCGCTCGAAGGTCCTAGCGTGGAAGGCATGACGCTGACCCAGGACGATCGCGTCCGCACGGACACCCCGGTTGACTTGTGCCTGGCCGAGGCCGGCCACCCCCGCCCCGACGGCGCCGACCGCTACACGATCGGCGAGGTCGCCGCCTGGACCGGACTCTCCGCGCACACGCTGCGCTGGTACGAGCGGATCGGGCTGATGTCGTACGTGGACCGCTCCCACACCGGGCAGCGCCGCTTCAACAACCAGGACCTCGACTGGCTCGCCTTCGTCGGCAAGCTGCGGCTGACCGGGATGCCGGTCGCGGACATGGTCCGCTACGCCGAGCTGGTGCGGGCGGGCGAGCACACCGTGGACGAGCGGCGCGAGCTGCTGGAGCGGACCCGCCGCACCGTCCTCGAACGAGTCGCGGAGCTCCACGGCACCCTCGCCGTCCTGGACCACAAGATCGAGCTGTACGGAAGGACGGACCCGACGTGACCGACGACAACGGAACCGACGCCCGCACCACCCCCATCGCACGGGTGCACCTCGGCACCGACGGCCCGCTCGTCGGCGTCCAGGGCCTGGGCTGCATGGGCATGAGCGAGTTCTACGGCGGCACGGACGAGGCCGCCGCCCGCGCCGCCCTGGACGCCGCCCTGGACGCCGGCGTCACCCTCTTCGACACCGCCGACATGTACGGCCGGGGCGCCAACGAGCGCTTCCTCGCGCCCTTCTTGGCCCGCCACCGCGACGAGGTCACCATCGCGACCAAGTTCGCCATCGACCGCTCCGCCGACGCCGGCTCGGACGTCGAGGTCCGGCACGTGCGCAACGACCCCGCCTACATCCGGCAGGCCGTCGACGACAGCCTCCAGCGGTTGGGCGTGGACGTCATCGACCTCTACTACATGCATCGGCGCGACCCCGCGGTGCCGCTCGCGGACTCCGTCGGCGCCATGGCCGAGCTGGTGCAGGCGGGCAAGGTGCGACACCTGGGGCTGAGCGAGGTGACCGGCGCGGAGCTGCGGGAGGCGCACGCCGTGCACCCGATCGCCGCGCTCCAGTCGGAGTGGTCGCTGTTCAGCCGGGACGTCGAGCACACCGCCGTACCGGCGGCGGCCGAGCTGGGCGTCGCGTTCGTGCCGTACTCGCCGCTCGGCCGCGGCTTCCTGACGGGCGCCTTCACTGACGCGGCGAAGGAGCTGGCCGAGGGCGACTTCCGGCACCAGCAGCCGAGGTTCACCGGCGACAACGCGCGGGCGAACGCCGAACTGCTGGCGCCGGTGCGGGAGATCGCGGAGGCCCACGGCGCGACGCCGGGCCAGGTCGCGCTCGCCTGGGTGCAACAGCAGGCCGACGTGCACGGACTGCCCGTGGTCCCCATCCCCGGCACCCGCAAGGCGAGCCGGGCCCGGGAGAACGCGGCGGCCACCCGGGTGCGGCTGACCGCGGACGAGTTGGCCCTGCTGGAGCCGATCGCGGCGAAGGTCGTGGGCGCCCGGTACGCGGACATGGCGGGCACCTCCGCCGACCGCGAGTAGCTCCGCCCGCCCCGGGCCTCACGTCCACCCGAGGGCGAAGGCCGCGAAGCCGGCCGCGAGCAGCCCCGCCAGCGCCCGGCGGGCCGTCGCCGCCCGGGTGCCCCCGCGCCAGGGGGACTCGAACCCGCGCGCGTACCGCCCGACGAGCACCAGCAGCGCGGTGAACACCGGCAGCCACGCCAGCCGGGCCGCGATCCAGCCGAGCGTGTCGGGTGCGGTGGTCAGCCCGGCGACCTCGCCGACGTACGACGCGGGGACCGCCGCCGCCAGCATCGCGGTCTGGTGCCAGCACAGGATCGTCATCGCGGACAGGTTGACCACCACCACCGGCGCCCACAGCGCGGGCCGGGCGAGCAGCCGGCCGATCCGCTCGCGCAGCAGCAGCGCCGCCCCGCTCTGCGCCGCGGCCAGCGCCAGCACCAGCAGGGACGGCGGGTGCGAGTTCGTCCGCGCCTCGCCCGGCACGCCGACCATCGACAGCGGATAGTCGAAGGCCAGCAGCAGCGTCGCGAACAGCGCGCCGCCGCCGAGCAGCAGGACGCGGGCGTGGAGTCGGGTCAGCCGGCCCTCGCCCCACGCCGCGCCCAGTTGGTACGCGAACAACCAGCCCGGCAGTACGTTGAGCACGCCGAGCCACCCCGGCACCGCCTCCGCGTACGGGCCGTACCGCAGCAGGTCGACCAGGGCGACCGAGCCGAGCAGCGGCGCGGCGCTCCACCCGCCCCACCTGCGGGCGGCCCGTGCGCACAGCGGGGTCAGCGCCGTGACGACGACGTACACGCCGACGAACCACAGCGGCTGCACCACCAACGTCGTCCCGGTGCGCACGGTGGTGGCCGGCACGCCCAGCGCGTACAGCAGCGGGACCAGCGCCGCCCACACGGCGGTCACGCCCACCACGGGCCGGCCCAGCCGGGCCGCGCGCTGCCGCAGCCAGGCGGCGGTGGAGCCGGTGCGGCGGCGGTACGACAGCACGGACGCGTACCCGCCCACCAGGAAGAAGATCCCCAGCATCTGGAGGACCCAGCTCGCGGGCGCGAAGAAGCCGAAGGAGGAGAGCGGGCTGGCGTTGCGCAGTGCGCCGTCGTCGCCGAGGGCGAAGCCGCCGAGCATCCAGTGGCCGAGCGGGACGGCGAGCAGGGCGACGGCGCGCAGTCCGTCGACGGCGCGGTCGCGGTGGGCGGGGGTGCCGGCCTCGATCCGGGCGGCGAGGCGGCCGGCGCGGTGGGAGAGGCTCATCGGACCGCACCTCCGGTGTCCTGCGCGATCGCGGCGAAGGCGGCGAGCGAGTCGGTGCCGGGGGCGAAGTAGCCGGTGTGGCCCTGCGCCCGCTCGGCGGGCACCCGATGGGCGCCGAAGCCGCGGGCGGCGGGGTCCGTGCCGTGCCCGAGGCCGAACAGCTCCACGTTCGGCACCTTGGAGATCCAGTCGGTGGGGTTCTTCGCGGCCCACACCCGGGCCGTCGTCCCCAACTCGCGGACGGAGTCGGCGCGCATGCCGGGGGAGCCGAACACGACGACGTCCTTCGCCACCGCGTCCTTCGCCGCCAGGCCGCACACCACCGAGCCGTAGCTGTGGCAGAACAGGCTGGGGCGCGGGGCGCCGACCGCGGCCAGGCCCCGGGTGAAGCGCGCCAGCCGCGGCGCCCCCGCCTCCGCGTGGCCGCCGGTGGCCGAGTCGGGGCCGACGCCGACGGGCGTGGTGTAGCCGGTCCACGCGACCACCGCGGTGGTGCCGTCGGTGGCGGCGCGCAGGGACTTCGCCATGCCGGTGGGAGTGCCGTACGGGTCCTTCGCACGGTCGAACGAGCCGGCGTCCACGTCCGCCCCCGGCACGATCACGGCCACCTGCCGCGCCCGCTCCAGATCGCCGTGCACCTCCGCGACCTGGCCCCGTCCGCGGGGGTCGAACGCGAGGATCTGCCGCCCGGGCTGCGCCAGCCGTGCGTACGGCGTGCCTTGCACGGCACGGGCGTTCGCCGCGTAGCGCAGGCGGACGGGTACGCCGTCGAGGTTGCCGACGACGAGGGGGTGCCGCTCCACCAACTCCTGCCGATCGGCCGGGCCGAGGCCCGCGAAGAACGCGGCGACGTCCGCGGGGGCGGCACGGGTCGGGTCGGGCAGGGCCCGGCCGAGCGCCCGGTCCGCGTTCCACGCGGCGGTGCCGGGCGGCGGCCCGGTGACGGGCGGCTCCCCGCTCCCCGCGACGCCACCGGTGGCCCCCAGCGCTGCCGCCGCGGCGACGGCGACCGCGGTCCTCTTGTACCGGCGCATGTGCTGTTCCTCCCTCCCCCGGGGCGCGGGCTGCGCCGGTGGGACGGGAGGAAGGTAGGAACCAGGTGTCGCTGAGGGCGTCCCCCCGCGGAGCGATGTGGGGCGTAGCCCCGGGGTAGGGGGTGAGCTCGCCCCCGGCCCTCCGACGACTGCGCCGTTTCCCTGCGGGAGCGTTGGTCTCTGCGGCTGCTCTCCGGCTGCTCGCGCAGTTCCGCCCCCTATGCCCAGAGGCATGGGGGGACCCCCAGCGCCCCTTTTGCCACTCGCCGCGGCCCTGCCGGAGCACTGGCCCCTGCGGCCCGTGGGTGGCTTGTCGCGCAGTTCCCCGCGCCCCTGTTGTGGCTGCTGTTGTCCTTTAGCCGTCCGCAGCGGGCAGGGTGTTTAGGGGCGCGGGGAACTGCGCGACAAGCCACCCACGGCTTGCAGAGACCAACGCTCCCGTAGGGCAACGGCGCGTACGTCAGGGGGGCGCGGAACTGTGCGAACAGCCCATCACCGGGCCGCAGGGACCAACGAAGCCGCAGAACGACGGCGCGGCAAGCCGCACCCGGGTCGTACGGGCAAGCGCCAGCGTTACGCCGTGCCCGGGCGCACCAGGCCCGACTCGTACGCGAAGATCACCGCCTGCGCACGGTCGCGCAGGTCCAGCTTCGCCAGCACCCGGCCGATGTGCGTCTTCACCGTCTGTTCCGCCACCACCAGGTCCCGCGCGATCTCCTGGTTCGACAGGCCGCGGGCGATCAGCTCCAGCACCTCCGTCTCCCGCGGGGTGAGCCCCTTCAGCCGGAGCGAGGGGTCCTTCCGCGGGGCCGGGCGTTGCGCGGCGAAGTCGGCGATCAGGCGGCGCGTCACGGACGGCGCCAACAGCGCCTCGCCCGCCGCGACGACCCGCACCGCCGAGATCAGGTCCGCCGGCGGCGCGTCCTTCAGCAGGAAGCCGGACGCGCCCGCGCGCAGCGCCTCGTACACGTAGTCGTCCACGTCGAACGTGGTGAGCATCAGCACCTTGGGGACGTGCACCACGCCCAGCGGGGGCTGGAGGATCGCCCGGGCCGCAGCCAGGCCGTCCATCTCCGGCATGCGGACGTCCATGAGGACCACGTCGGGGTGGGCGGAGCGGGCCACCTCCACGCCCGCCCGGCCGTCCGGCGCCTCGCCGACGACGTCGATGTCGGCCTGCGCGGACAGCAGCGCGGCGAAGCCGGCACGCACCATGGCCTGGTCGTCGACGATGATCACGCGAATGGTCACTCGGGGTCCTCCGGGACGGACGGTCACGGCACGGGCGCGGCAGGCACGTCGGGCGCGTCCGGCCCGTCCGACGCGGACGGGGCCAGCGGCAACCGCGCAGCCACCCGGAATCCCCCGTCCGGCAGCGGACCGGTGTCCAGCGTGCCGCCCGTCAACCGTACGCGCTCGCGCATCCCGACCAGACCGTGCCCCGTGCCCGCGGACTCCAGCGGCGACGCGGCCGCCTCCGCCGGGCCGTTGACCACCACCACGATCAGGTCCGTGCCGTCGGACACCACGGACGCCCGGGTCGCGGCCCCGGGCGCGTGCCGCACCACGTTCGACAGCGCCTCCTGGACGATGCGGTACGCGGACAGGTCGACGGCCTGCGGCACGGAGCCCGCGGGCACGCTCAGCGACAGCTCGACCGGCACCCCGGCCCGTACCGTCGCCTCCACGAGCTGCTGCACCCGCGCGACGCCCGGCTGCGGCGCCAGCTCCCCGTCCGCGCCCTCGCTGCGCAGCACCGCCAACAGCCGTCGCATCTCCGTCAGGGACTCGCGGGCGCTCGCCGCGATCGCGGTGAACTCCTCCCGGGCCTCGTCCGGCAGCCCGGTGATGCGGTACGGCGCGGAGTCCGCCTGCACCGTGATGACGGACATGTGGTGGGCGACGACGTCGTGCAGCTCGCGGGCTATCCGGGTGCGCTCCTCCAGCAGTGTGCGCTGGGCGCGCTCGGCCTCGCTGATGGTCTCCTGCGCGGCCAGCCGCCGCTGGGCGTCGCCGCGCTCCCGCAGGGCGCCGGTGACCACCAGGACCACCCCGGACAGCACGAGCATCAGCAGCCAGCTGCCGTCGCTGAGGTCGGAGCGGACCAGCTCGAAGAGGGTCCCGGCCAGGCCCGTGGCCAGCCAGACGGCTATCAGCGCCCGACGTGACTCACGCAGCCCGAGGAAGACCATCAGGATCACATAGCCGATGATCACCATCGGGGTCCACGGCCAGGAGTGGCCCGTCACGTCGGAGGCGCCCGCCAGCGCTATGCCGCCGAGGACGTCCGCGGTGAAGACGATCCACCACGCCTGGAGCGGGCGCGTCACCGCGAGGAGCAGGGGTGCGGTCTGCGCGACGCCCAGCGCTCCGGCGGCCGGGCCGCTGAGGCCGTACCCCCGGGCGACCACCGTCACCGAGGTCGGCAGCAGGATCGCGACCGCGACGAAGGCGATCACGAACGGCGCGTACCGCACCAGGGCCCGCTCGGAGGTGGCGAAGAGCGGGGCCGCGGCGTGGGACGGGGTGCGCACGGCCGCGACGAGCAGCCGGAGCTGGGTGCGGGCGGAGCGCCACAAGGGTGGCTGGGGCGAGGTGGCAGGTGTGGGAGGCATGGTCCCGCCAGAGTAGGCAGCACCCGCGCGCCGCGGCGTCATACCCGGGGTGCGGTACGACGTCATACCAGGGTGTTACGCCGCGACCAGCCGGAACAACCGGGGCGTTACGCGCGACTCCGGCTCGCACGGATGCCGACGTATCACGTACGAGCTGAAACCCGGCTGCCGACGTGTTGCGCACGCACCGAGCACGCTTCGCCCCCGCCCGGATGCCGCCCCGTCGCCCACGGCCCGCCCCGTCACCTACCGCCTGCACCGTCGCCCACCGCCCGCACCGCGAAGACGGTGCCGGCGCGCTCACAGCTCCGCCAGCAGCTCCGTCTTCTTGGACGTGAACTCCTCGTCCGTCACCAGCCCCGCGTCCCGCAGCTCCCCCAGGTGGCGTATGCGCTCCGCGATGTCGGCGGGATCGCGCCGGCCGGCGGCCGGGGCGACCGGGACGGGTCCGGACCGCCGCACCGACTCCAGGACCGCGGCCGCGAACGGCAGGGACTCGTGCACCGTGCCGTTGCGGAAGCCGAAGACCACCGCGGCCGGATCCTTGTCCACCCGGTCCGGCGGGCTCGGCACCGCGGCCCGGCGCAGCAGCCGCAGATAGCCCTCCGGGCCTTCCGGGGTGCGCCACTCGACGCCGGTCAGCTCGGTGACCGGGAAGCTCTGGTCGCCCGCCTTCCACTTCGCGGAGGACGCGCCCGTCGACGACCAGCGGAAGTCGACCCGCTGTCCGTCGAAGGACGCCTTTCCGTCGTACGCCTTGAAGGAGAGCGGGGAGTCGGGGGCCGCGACCACGTAGCGCGCCGCCGGCAGGTCCGCGTCGGCGGCCAGCACGGCGCGCAGTCGATCGCGGTAGTGCAGGGCGGCGGCCTCCTGATCTGCGGGGAGCACCAGCCGGTACGGATCGCTCTCTTCCTTCAGCTGCCCCGCCGCGGCGTCCATCAGCGGATCAGCGCCCGACCTCGGTGCCGCGCGCAGCACGTACGTCCCCCGCTTGCCCGGGGAGAGCGCCACCGACGCCAATGCATCGTGAGGGATGCGGCGTTCGCGGAGCGTCTGGAGCAGCTTCGGTGTGCGGTGTCCCCGTTGGTAGCGGATGAGCACGGAGTCGGACTCGAACTCCCATGTGGCGTGAATTCCGGCCAGTACATCACCCATACGCATCATCGTAGGCGTCGGGCGCGCTCCCGTCGCCCCTTGAAGCAGAGCGATGCTCACAAAGTTCTACGCGCGTCAGGACACCGCTTCGCCGGAAATATCACGTCGGCACGTGGCGTCGGAGCTCGCGCAGCTCACGCCGTCGTATGAACCGACCGCCAGGTTGGCGAAGTTGGTCACGCTTTCGGTACCTGGCTCGAAGTAGCCGGTGTGGCCGATAGCTCCCGCAGTAGACACTACGCGGGCGCCGAACTCCGGCGACACCGGGTCCGTGCCGTGCCCGAAGCCGCCCACTTCCAGGTGGGGCACGTCCTCGATCCAGTCGTCGCGGTCCCGGGCCGCCCACACCCGGGCCCGGGCGCCCAGCTCGGCGACGTTCCCGGCGCGCATGCCGGGGCTGCCGGCGACGGCGATGTCGGTGACCCTGGGCGCCAGCCGGTGCGCGGCCACCCCGCACACCACCGAGCCGTAGCTGTGGCAGACCAAGCTGATCCGCGACCCTCCGGGCAGCGCGTCGGTGAGCGCCACCAGCCGGTCGGAGCCGCCCTCGGCGAGCCGCCCCATCGCCGACTCCACGCCGACGCCGACGGGCGCGGTGTAGTCGGCCCACGCGATGACCGCGGTACGGATGCCGGGTGCCGCGGCCCGCCCCGCTGCGTACAGGGACTCCGCCATCCCCGCCGGGGCGGTGTACTTGCGCTGCGTCCGCTCGAACGTCAGCAGGTTGGTGTCCACGCCCGGGACGACGACGGAGACCCGCTGCGCCCGGTCGAGGTCGCCGAGCACCTCGGCGACCCGGCCGGCGCCCGAGGGGTCGAAGGCGAGGACCTGGCGGCCGGGGTCCATCAGGGCCTGGAGCCGGTGCTGGCGACGGGTCGCGTCACGTCGACCGTCGGCGCTGAGCACCCCGTGCGCGAGGCGTTCGCGCTCCCGCTCCCGCGCCAACTCGCGCTCCAACGCGATCCGGTTCGCGCGGTAGCGCAGCGTGACGGGAACGCCGTTCAGGTTCCCCACGACCAGCGGAAAGCGCTCGGCGAGCCGGTCGCGGTCCCGGGCGGCGAGGGCGGAGAAGAAGGCCGCGAGCCGCTGCGGCGGGGCGTCGGTCCTCGGCAGCGGCCGTCCGCCGGCGGACGCGGCCCGCCAGGCGGCGGCCTCGGCGTCGTACGGACCGAGCGGCGCCGCGCCGCGCCGCACGGCGGTCCAGCCGGTCGTCGACAGCATCACGAACACGACCGCGAGCGCGAGCAGGGCGCGCCCCGCGGCCCACGTGGGAGAGAGGGAAGAAAACACCGCGCCTTAGCGTAGGCCCTGCGCGAAGGCCCCCGGGACCAGCCGGTGACACCCGGCTGCGCGCGGTGTCCCCGGCGAACGCGGTTCCGCCGTGCGGCGGGCCGTGCCGTGGCGCCTACGGGCCGTCTGGGGCTTGTCGCGTAGTTCCGCCCCCTGGGCCCTGCGGGCATGGGGACCCCCGGCGCCCCTGATGTGCCACCCCCGGCGCTCGTCTGCGGGCTGGAGGCGGAGGTTTTAGGGGCGCTCGGGTCTCCCGTGCTCTCTGGGCTTAGGGGGGGGCGGAACTGCGCGAACAGCCGCAGACGCCACGACACGGCCCGCCGCACGGCGAAACCGCGACGGACCCGTAGGGGCGTCGTCGGCGGGGTCAGGGCTCCCGCGTGGGCGTGCGCCACGGGCCCATCAGTGCCGGGCCCAATTGGTCCATACAGCGCGCGGTCAGGTCGCGGATCGCCTCCGGGCTGTGGTCCTCGCCCTCGCTCCACCACCGCCCGGCCACTCGCATCGCCCCGCTGAACGCGGCGACCGCGACCCGGGCCCGCGGGTCCTCGTCGACGTCGATCCCCTCGCGCTCGGCGATGATGGAGGCGATCTTCTCCTCCGTCGCCATGGAGCGCCGGATGTGCACGGCGAGCAGCGCCGGAGTGGACTCGATCAGCAGGTACGAGCGCATGTGCAGCCCGATCGGGGCGATCTGCTCGACCGTGTCCGCGATGCCGTCCCACGCCGCGAGCACCGCCCGGCGCATCGCGGTGAACGGAGCCTCCTGCGGCGGCCGCGCCCGCAGGGCGTCCACGAAGCTGCGCTCGACGACCTCCTGGATGGCGAACGCGGCCTCTTCCTTGCTGGCGTAGTACCGGAAGAACGTACGCTGCGAGACGTCCACCACTGCGGCGATCTCGTCGACCGTGGTCTCGTCGAAGCCCTGCGTGGTGAACAGCTCCAGCGCCGCGCGCGCCAGCGCGTACCGCGTCTGCTGCTTCTTGCGCTCGCGCAGTCCGGCGACCTCCGCCGGCTCGACCGTCACGTCATGGCCTCACTTGGTTGGTCGGTGGTCATCGGGCCGCGGGCCCGATGACCGGAAAGGGCTTCGGCAGGAGGTCGAAGAAGCGCCGGGAGCACCGCGGACGGCTGGCTGCGTCCCGGGCTTCGGACCAGGTCAGCCTACCTGTGACCTAGAAGACAGTTACCGACTAATAAATCGCTTTGTCAACTGTCAGTGACTGACATTAGTCTGCTTCCATGACTAGTCAGATCACCGTCGATAAGGCGCCGCGGGAACCCCGGGACGCCGCACCGGCCCCGGGCAGCGGGCTCCGCGGCCACCCCTGGTTGACCCTCTTCGCCGTTGCGATCGGCGTGATGATGGTCGCGCTGGACGGCACCATCGTCGCGATCGCCAACCCGGCGATCGCGAAGGACCTCAGTGCCACCTTCTCCGACGTCCAGTGGATCACCAACGGATACTTCCTCGCCCTCGCGGTCACGCTGATCACCGCGGGCAAGCTCGGTGACCGCTTCGGACACCGGCAGACCTTCCTCATCGGCATCGTCGGCTTCGCGGCCGCGTCCGCCGCGATCGGCTTCTCCAGCAGCATCGCGATGGTGGTCACCTTCCGAGTGCTCCAGGGCCTCTTCGGCGCGCTGCTGATGCCGGCCGCGCTCGGCCTGCTGCGCGCCACCTTCCCCGCCGAGAAGCTGAACATGGCCATCGGCATCTGGGGCATGGTGATCGGTGCGTCCACCGCGGGCGGCCCCATCGTCGGCGGTCTGCTCGTGGAGCACGTGAGCTGGCAGTCGGTCTTCTTCATCAACGTGCCGGTCGGCGTCCTCGCCGTCGCCCTCGGCCTGGTCATCCTCAAGGACCACCGCGCGGAGAACGCCCCGCGCTCCTTCGACGTCTTCGGCATCCTGTTGCTGTCCGTGGCGATGTTCTGCCTGGTCTGGGCGCTCATCAAGGCCCCCGAGGAAGGCTGGGGCTGGGGCGGTGCCAAGACCTGGGGCTTCATAGCCGCGGCCGTCGTCTGCTTCGTGGCCTTCGCCCTCTGGGAGAAGAAGGTCGCCGAGCCGCTGATCCCGATGAAGCTGTTCAAGTCCGTGCCGCTGTCGGCCGGCGTGGTCCTGATGGTGCTGATGGCGATCGCCTTCATGGGCGGCCTGTTCTTCGTCACCTTCTACCTGCAGAACGTGCACGGGCTGAGCCCGGTCGACGCCGGTCTCCACCTGCTGCCGCTCACCGGCATGATGATCGTCGCCTCCCCGCTCGCCGGCGCCGTGATCACCAAGGTCGGCCCGCGCATCCCGCTCGCCGGCGGCATGGTCTTCACCGCGCTCGCCATGTTCGGCATGTCGACCCTGGACAAGGGCACCAGCAGCGCGGTGATGTCCATCTGGTTCGCCCTCCTGGGCCTCGGCCTCGCGCCGGTCATGGTGGGCGCCACCGAAGTCATCGTCGGCAACGCCCCGCTCGAACTGTCCGGCGTCGCCGGCGGCCTCCAGCAGGCCGCCATGCAGATCGGCGGCGCGCTCGGCACGGCCGTCCTCGGCGCCGTCATGGCCTCCAAGGTCGACAACGACCTCGAAGGGAACTGGGCCGACGCCCAGCTCCCGCCGCTGGACCCGGAGCAGATGGACAAGGCTGCGGAGGCCGTCCAGGTCGGTGTGCCCCCGGTGCAGCCCGGGACGCCCCCGGAGGTCGCCGGCAAGATCGCCGACGTCGCCCACGACACCTTCCTCTCCGGCATGGGCCTCGCGAGCCTGGTCGCCGCAGGGGTGGCCGTCGTCGCCGTCTTCATCGCCCTGCTGACCAAGCGCGGCGAGAACGCGGAGGCGGGTGCCGGCACGGCCCACATCTAGCGCCCCGTACGAAGCCCGTACGCGTACGAAGAGCCCCACTGACCTTCCCGGTCGATGGGGCTCTTCGCATGCGTGCTGTTACGGGGTCATGCGTGCAGGTACGGGGTTACGCGTCCCCGCCCGCCGGACCCGGGTCCGCCGCCGCCACGTCCAGCAGCCGGTACCGGTCCACGGCCTGCTTCAGCGCCGAGCGGTCCACCTTCCCCTCCCGCGCCAGCTCCGTCAGCACCGCCAGCACGATCGACTGCGCGTCGATGTGGAAGAAGCGCCGCGCCGCGCCGCGGGTGTCCGCGAAGCCGAAGCCGTCCGCACCCAGCGAGGAGTACGTCCCCGGCACCCAGCGCGAGATCTGGTCCGGCACCGAGCGCATCCAGTCCGACACCGCCACGAACGGCCCCTCGGCGCCGCTCAGCTTGCGGGTCACGTACGGCACGCCCTGCTCCTCCTCGGGGTGCAGCAGATTGTGCTCCTCCACCGCCACGGCCTCGCGTCGCAGCTCGTTCCAGGAGGTCGCGGACCAGACGTCGGCCCGCACGTTCCACTCGTCAGCGAGGATCCGCTGCGCCTCGACCGCCCACGGCACGGCCACGCCCGACGCCATGATCTGCGCCGGGATCTGCCCCCGCTCGCCCGCCCGGTAGCGGTGGATCCCCTTGAGGATGCCCTCCACGTCCACGTCGGCCGGCTCCGCCGGGTGCTGGATGGGCTCGTTGTAGACCGTCAGGTAGTAGAAGACGTCCTCGCCGTGCGGATGCTCCGCGTCACCGCCGTACATCCTGCGCAGCCCGTCCTCGACGATGTGCGCGATCTCGAAGCCGAAGGCCGGGTCGTACGCCACGCAGCCCGGGTTGGTGGAGGCCAGCAGCTGGGAGTGGCCGTCCGCGTGCTGGAGGCCCTCGCCGGTCAGCGTCGTGCGGCCGGCGGTCGCCCCCAGCACGAAGCCGCGCGAGAGCTGGTCGGCCATCTGCCAGAACTGGTCCCCCGTGCGCTGGAAGCCGAACATCGAATAGAACACGTACACCGGGATCAGCGGTTCGCCGTGGGTGGCGTACGCCGACCCCGCGGCGATCAGCGAGGCCGTGCAGCCCGCCTCCGAGATGCCGTCGTGCAGCATCTGCCCGGTCGGCGACTCCTTGTACGCGAGCAGCAGCTCCCGGTCCACCGACTCGTACTGCTGGCCCAGCGGGTTGTAGATCTTGGCGCTGGGGAAGAAGGAGTCCATCCCGAAGGTGCGGTACTCGTCCGGTGCGATCAGCACGAAGCGCTTGCCGATCTCCTTGTCCCGCATCAGGTCCTTCAGCAGCCGGACGAAGGCCATCGTGGTGGCGATCGACTGCTGGCCCGAGCCCTTCTTCACCGCCGCGTAGGTCTGCTCGCCCGGCAGCTCCAGCGGCTTCGACCGCACCACGCGGGACGGTACGTAACCGTCCAGCGCCCGGCGGCGGTCGTGCATGTACTGGATCTCCTCCGAGTTCCGGCCCGGGTGGTAGTACGGCGGCAGCCCGCTCTCCAACTGGGAGTCCGCGATCGGGATGTGCAGCCGGTCCCGGAACCGCTTGAGGTCGTCGACGGTGAGCTTCTTCATCTGGTGGGTCGCGTTGCGGCCCTCGAAGTTGGGGCCGAGGGTCCAGCCCTTCACCGTCTGCGCCAGCACCACCGTCGGCTGGCCCTTGTGCTCCTTGGCCGCCTCGAACGCCGCGTACACCTTGCGGTGGTCGTGGCCGCCGCGCCCCAGGTGCAGGATCTGCTCGTCGGTCATGTTCGCGACCATCGCGCGCAGCCGCTGGTCGCCGCCGAAGAAGTGTTCGCGGATGTACGCGCCGGTCTCGGTGGCGTACGTCTGGAACTGGCCGTCCGGCGTGGTGTTCAACTTGTTCACCAGCAGGCCGTCCCGGTCCTGCGCCAGCAGCGGGTCCCAGGAGCGGTCCCAGATCAGCTTGATCACGTTCCAGCCGGCGCCGCGGAACTGCGACTCCAACTCCTGGATGATCTTGCCGTTGCCGCGCACCGGGCCGTCCAGGCGCTGGAGGTTGCAGTTCACCACGAAGGTGAGGTTGTCCAGGCCCTCGCGGGCGGCGATGGAGAGCTGGCCCAGCGACTCCGGCTCGTCCATCTCGCCGTCGCCGAGGAAGGCCCACACGTGGGAGTTCGAGGTGTCGGCGATCCCGCGGGCGTGCAGATAGCGGTTCATCCGCGCCTGGTAGATCGCGCTGATGGGGCCGAGCCCCATCGACACCGTCGGGAACTCCCAGAAGTCCGGCATCAACCGCGGGTGCGGATAGCTCGACAGCCCGTTCGGCGCCTTCGACTTCTCCTGGCGGAACGCGTCGAGCTGGGCCTCGCTCAGCCGGTCCAGCAGGAACGCCCGGGCGTAGATGCCCGGCGACGCATGGCCCTGGAAGAAGATCTGGTCGCCGCCGTCACCGCCGTCCTTGCCCCGGAAGAAGTGGTTGAAGCCCACGTCGTAGAGGGAGGCGGAGGACGCGAAGGTGGCGATGTGGCCGCCCACGCCGATGCCCGGGCGCTGGGCCCGCGAGACCATCACCGCGGCGTTCCAACGCGTCGCGTTGAGGACCCTGCGCTCGACCTCCTCGTTTCCCGGGAAGAACGGCTCGTCCTTGGTGGCGATGGTGTTGACGTAGTCCGTGCTGCGCATCTCCGGCACGGCCACCCGCTTCTCGCGGGCCCGCTCGATGAGGCGGAGCATCAGATAGCGGGCCCGTTCCCGGCCCCGCTCGTCGACGGCGGCGTCGAGTGAGTCCAGCCACTCCTTGGTCTCCTCGGGATCGAAGTCCGGGACCTGGCTGGGAAGGCCGCCAATGATGATCGGGTTGCGATCTGATCCGGAAGCCACGCTGTTCCTTCGCTGCTCGGAGGGGTTCGAAATCCGGGGCCGGAGTGCTGGGCTCTGGTACGGAGCCTTCGTACGGGAACTCCCGTACGGAGCGTTGCGAGTGCTGCGAGTGCTGCGAGGTGTCGTGCTGCGTCGTACTGCGTCGTACTGCGTCGTGCGGTGCTGCGAGGGGCGCCGTACCGCCTCCCATCGTCCACCGCAGGCCGGGAAACGTCATCTCTACCGAGGGGTAACCCGTGATCCGGCCCACACGTCGCGACGCGGCCCCCGCGCTCGACACCGGGGCAGGACCACCCAAATCGCAACCATACGCCCGGGGCGGTACGGGGTTCCGTTCGGGTGCTCCGGGCGGGACTCGGTATCGAGCGGAGGTGAATGAGTCGTAAATTAGGGGTATGCGACCGACAGCGGCGGCGCGGCGCCCCGGTGGGGCCCGTCCGTCGGGAGGTGGTCGTGGGCTCCGACGAGCCGTGCGGCCCAAGCCGCACGTGTCAGGAGTTGCGCCGAGACGGACGCAAACGTCACCGTTTCGGCGGTCTGGACGGCCGGGTACTTGCGCGATCCGTCCCGCCCGTGTGGACTACGGCCAAAGCCGCGCGTACGCGCGCGTGGCGCAGCATCTACCGAACATGATCAGGAGGCAAGCCGTGAGCGCGACCGCGGACCACGCGGAGGAGCGGACCAACCCGGCAGCGAGGCTGGGGTTCGAGCCCGGACAGGTGGTCCAGGAGATCGGCTTCGACGACGACGCCGACCAGGATCTCCGTGAAGGCATCGAGTCCGTCATCGGCCAGGATCTGGTGGACGAGGAATACGACGACGTCGCCGACGTGGTCGTCCTCTGGTTCCGGGACGAGGACGGCGACCTGACGGACGCCCTGGTGGACGCCATCGGCCTCCTCGACGAGGGCGGCATGATCTGGCTGCTGACTCCGAAGACCGGCCGGGACGGCTACGTGGAGCCGAGCGACATCAGCGAGGCCGCCCAGACCGCCGGGCTCTCGCAGACCAAGAGCATCAGCGTGGCCAAGGATTGGTCGGGCACCAAGCTCGCCGCCCCCAAGCGCTGACCTTCCGTCCGCCGGCTGGGTGACCGGCGTACGCATCAGACGCAGGCCGTACCGAGCTGCCGCACGTCGGCCGCCGGCGTCGGGCCCCCGAGGAGGGGCCCAGGGCCCCACGGACCCCCTCCGCCTCCGGGCGGAGGGGGTCCGCGCGTAGGGTGGGGGGCGACCTTGGGTGCACCCGGTGGGGTGGACCCGGCACCCCAACAGGACCGGCGGAAGGAACCCACGCGCCATGGCGATCGAGGTCGGCACCAAGGCCCCGGATTTCGAGCTCAAGGACAACCACGGCCGAACCGTGCGTCTCGCGGACTACCGCGGTGAGAAGAACGTGGTGCTGCTCTTCTACCCGTTCGCCTTCACCGGCGTGTGCACGGGCGAGCTGTGCGCCCTGCGCGACGAGCTGCCCACGTTCGTCAACGACTCCACCCAGCTCCTCGCCGTCTCCAACGACTCCATCCACACCCTGCGCGTCTTCGCCGAGCAGGAGGGCCTGGAGTACCCGCTGCTGTCGGACTTCTGGCCGCACGGCGAGGTCTCCCGGGCCTACGGGGTCTTCGACGAGGACAAGGGCTGCGCCCTGCGCGGCACCTTCGTCATCGACAAGGAGGGCGTGGTGCGCTGGAGCGTCCTCAACGCCCTCCCGGACGCCCGGGACCTCGACGAGTACGTCACGGCTCTCGGCGCGCTCGACGCCTGATCGGGTCCGGGCGGGACGGATCGAAGGCGTAGCGGGCGAAAGCCTGTTTCCCGGCGGAACCGCTCACTAGGATCCACTTGTTGATCCGACACGAAACGCACCACGGGGGCGCTGCCCCTGAAGACCTATGGAGGGACTCGTGGGAGTCAGCCTCAGCAAGGGCGGCAACGTCTCGCTGACCAAGGCCGCACCCGGACTGACCGCCGTCACGGTGGGCCTCGGTTGGGACGTCCGCACCACCACCGGTACGGACTTCGACCTGGACGCCAGCGCCCTGCTGACCAACACCGAGGGCAAGGTCGCCGGCGACGGGAACTTCGTCTTCTTCAACAACCTCAAGAGCCCCGACGGTTCCGTCGAGCACACTGGTGACAACCTCACCGGTGAGGGCGAGGGCGACGACGAGCAGATCAAGGTGAACCTCGCGGGTGTGCCCGCCGACGTCGACAAGATCGTCTTCCCGGTCTCCATCTACGACGCGGAGAGCCGCAGCCAGTCCTTCGGCCAGGTGCGCAACGCCTTCATCCGCGTCGTCAACCAGGCCGACAACAACGAACTGGCCCGCTACGACCTGACCGAGGACGCCTCGACGGAGACCGCGATGGTCTTCGGCGAGCTGTACCGCCACGGCGCCGAGTGGAAGTTCCGCGCGATCGGCCAGGGGTACGCCTCCGGTCTGCGCGGCATCGCCCAGGACTTCGGCGTCAACGTCTGAGCAGTCAGTCAGCACCCGTCCGGCGCCGCACTGCTGCACCTCGCAGTGCGGCGCCGGACGTTCCTGTGACGGATGTTCCGTTTGCAGGTCGGGCGTGCCGGACAGGCACGCTGCGAATCCAACGTCTTTACGGGGAGGACCAGATCATGGGCGTCACACTCGCCAAGGGGGGCAACGTCTCCCTCTCCAAGGCGGCACCGAACCTCACCCAGGTGCTCATCGGCCTCGGCTGGGACGCGCGCTCCACCACCGGAGCCGACTTCGACCTGGACGCCAGCGCGCTGCTGTGCGGCGGCGGCCGGGTCCTGGGGGACGAGTACTTCGTCTTCTACAACAACCTCAAGAGCCCCGAGGGCTCGGTCGAGCACACCGGTGACAACCTCACCGGCGAGGGCGACGGCGACGACGAGTCACTGCTGGTCGACCTCACCAAGGTGCCGACCAACGTCGACAAGGTCATCTTCCCGGTCTCCATCCACGACGCGGACAACCGCGGCCAGACGTTCGGCCAGGTCAGCAATGCGTTCATCCGGGTGGTCAACCAGGCCGACGGCCAGGAACTCGCTCGCTACGACCTCAGTGAGGACGCCTCCACCGAGACCGCGATGATCTTCGGCGAGCTCTACCGCTACGGGGCGGAGTGGAAGTTCCGTGCAGTGGGCCAGGGGTACGCATCGGGCCTGCGCGGCATCGCTCTAGACTTCGGGGTCAACGTTTCGTAAAGCCGCGCCCAGGGCGGGGAAACCCGCCCCGGCTGTGCGGGGAGAACCCTCCCACGGACTGCCCGGGGGGCTTCGGGGGACCCCCACCTACACGATTGGGTAGCAGTGGTTCTGAAAACCTTCGGCTGGTCGTTCGCGGTCACCGCGCTCGGCCTGGTCGCAGCCGTGTTCTACGGCGGGTGGACCGCGTTCTGGATCGTGGCGATCCTCTCCATCATGGAGATCTCGCTGTCGTTCGACAACGCGGTCGTCAACGCCGGAATCCTGAAGAAGATGAACGCCTTCTGGCAGAAGATCTTCCTCACCATCGGCATCCTCATCGCCGTCTTCGGCATGCGGCTCGTCTTCCCCGTCATCATCGTCGCCGTCAGCGCCAGTCTCGGGCCCATCGAGGCCGTGGAGTTGGCGCTGAACGACAAGGACAAGTACGAGCAGCTCGTCACCGACGCGCACGCCTCCATCGCCGCCTTCGGCGGCATGTTCCTGCTGATGATCTTCCTCGACTTCATCTTCGAGGAGCGGGAGATCAAGTGGCTCGGCTGGATCGAGCGCCCGCTGTCCAAGCTGGGCAAGGTCGACATGCTGTCGGTCTGCATCGCCCTGATCGTCCTGATGATCAGTGCGCTCTTCCTGGCCCCCGAGGCGCACACCCACAGCGGCGCGGCGGACAAGACCGAGACGGTCCTGCTCTCCGGCGTCGCCGGTCTGATCACCTACCTGGTCGTCGGCGGTCTCTCCGGGTACTTCGAGAACAAGCTCGAAGAGGAGGAGGAGCGCGAGCACGAGGAGGAGGAAGCCGCCCGCAAGAGCGGCAAGCGGGTCACCGCCCTCCAAGTCGGCGGCAAGGCCGCCTTCTTCCTCTTCCTCTACCTGGAAGTCCTGGACGCGTCCTTCTCGTTCGACGGCGTCATCAGCGCCTTCGCCATCACCAACGAGATCGTGCTGATGGCCCTCGGCCTCGGCATCGGCGCCATGTACGTCCGTTCGCTCACCATCTACCTGGTCCGCCAGGGCACCCTGGACGACTACGCGTACCTGGAGCACGGCGCCCACTACGCCATCGGTGCGCTCGCCACGATCCTGCTGGTCACGATCCGCTTCGAGATCCACGAGATCATCACCGGCCTGGTCGGCGTGGTCCTGATCGGTTGGGCCTTCTGGTCCTCCGTCAAGCGCAACCGGGCACTCGCCGCGGAAGCGGGCGAAAAGGCCCGGCCACACTCCGAAGCCGGGGTGTGACGACCGCGTTATTGCGGAACGCTCTCTGCGGGGCGGCTTCGAGGCACGGGCCTCGGCGCCGCCCCGCGCGGCGCCCGCGGGGCGGGGGGAGCGGCACGGCGCGGGGAGAAGGGTCCGTCTGCACGACGCGACCGCCGACACACCACCGGGGGTGGGAACGCATGGCCTTCTGGGACGGACTGCTGCGCGGCAGGGCCTCTCAGTTCGACCTCGGCACCGCCGCGGCGAACGTGATCCCGTTGACGAAGCGACGGCCCACGGTGTCGCTGACCAAGCAGGGCGCCGCCACCGGCCACCTGCGGGTCAACCTGTCCTGGCGGATGCGGACCTCGGACATCGAGGGCCGCCCCGAGCTGGGCGGCAGACTGCTGCGGCACCCCTTGAAGTTCTTCCAGCCCGAAGTCGTCCAGGCCCACACCCAGGGCATGGTCAACGTCGACCTGGACCTCGGGTGCCTGTACGAGTTGGACGACGGCAGCAAGGGCGTGGTCCAGCCCCTCGGCGGCTTCCTCGGCTCGACCAACGAAGCGCCGTACGTCAGGTGCAGCGGCGACGACCGCTTCGGCTCCGGCTCGGGCGAGACCATCTACGTCAACCTCGACCACCACGCGGAGATCAAGCGGTTGCTCTTCTTCGTCTACATCTACGACCAGACGCCGGCCTTCGACCGCACCCACGCGGTGGTCACGCTCCATCCGAGCAGCGGCCCGCGGGTCACGGTCGAGCTCGACGAACGCGCCCCGCAGGCCCGCTCCTGCGCGGTGTTCTCCATGGAGAACATCAAGGGGGAGATGATCGTCCGCCGTGAAGTGAAGTTCGTCTACGGCTTCCAGGCAGAGCTCGACCGGCTTTACGGATGGGGCTTGCAGTGGGGTCGCGGATACAAGACGAAGCTGTAGGACGCCCGTCGGCACCCGGCGTCGTCACGCCCGGTGCGGACGGGTCAGCGCCGGGCGAACTGCGGGCCCATGGGCGGCAGCCGGAAGTCCGGGTCGGGGACGAAGGCGGCGGCCGGCTGCGGATGGCCGTACGCGGGCCGGGCGGCCGGCGGCTGCGCCGGCTGCGGGGGCACGACGGGCGGCTGCGCCGGCGGCGGAGGGACGGCCGGGGCCGCCACCGGTGCTGCGGCGGACGGTGTCGCAGTCACCGCCGAAGCCGGGCTCCCGGACCCGTCGGGCTCCACGGCCGACGTGCCCTCGTCCACCGAGATCCCGAAGTCCGTGGCCAGCCCCACCAGGCCCGTCGGATAGCCCTGCCCGACCGCCCGGAACTTCCACGCGTCCCCGCGCCGGTACAGCTCGCCGCAGATGACCGCCGTCTCCATGCCCGTCTCCGGCAGCACGTCGAAGACCGCGATCGCCTCGCCGTCCGCCCGGGCGGCGTCGTACAGCGCGATCCGCAGGTCCCGCACGTGCTCGAAGGTGCCGCCGTCCGAGGACGCCGCCAGCACGACCTGGTCCACGGAGGCGTCCAGTGCGCTGAGGTCCGCCTCGACGGTGTCCGCCAGGTGCTCCCCGACCTGCTGCTTCGGCAGCCGGCGCACCAGCCCCGAGGGGTGCCGCGGCTGGTTGTAGAAGACGAAGTCCGCGTCGGAGCGGACCCGGGCGTCCGGCCCGAGCAGCAGCGCGGAGGCGTCCACGTCCGGGACCCCGTTCCCCGGCGTCCAGCGCAGCACGGCCCGTACGGCCGTGGCGTTCAGTGCGACGTTCGAGCCCTTCACCATCGCGTGCGTCATGACCGTCATCCTGCCTTCCCCGGGGCCGCCCGGACAACGCGGGGCGCGGGGGAGGGCGCGCGACCCCGGAGCGGATGCGGCCGGACGCGTGGAGGGTGCAACCATGTCACCCGGCGTTCACCGCCCGGGGGAACTCCCGGCACGCTTTCGTACGTACTATTACCGGCCACGTCAAACAGGCGGGCCACCCAGGAGCACGGGGGACATCGATGCGTCATTTCGGGCAGCTTTCACCTGCCGCCAGGGAGCGCCTGTTCCATCGGGAGCCCGCGGAGTTCAGCGCGGACTCCCCGGCCCGCGTGCTCGCTGCCGCCCTCGGGGCCACGCTCTACAGCCCGGCCACCAGGCCCCGGCTCGCCGACGACGTCCTCAAGCAGGTGACCAGCGGAGTCGTCTCCATGGTGCTCTGCCTGGAGGACTCCATCGACGACGCCGAAGTGCCGGCCGCCGAGGAGAACCTGATCCGGCACTTCGCCAATCTCGACGTCCGCGCCCAAAAGGGCGCGGAACTCCCCCTGCTCTTCATTCGCGTCCGGGTCCCCGGACAGATTCCCGATCTTGCCCGACGGCTTGGAAAATCGATTCGCCGGCTGTCTGGATTCGTACTACCGAAGTTCACCGAAGAACGCGGGATTCCCTTCCTCGAAGCCCTCACCGCCGCCGAGGCCGCCACCGGACAGCGCCTCTTCGCCATGCCCGTCCTGGAGTCCCCGGAGCTGCTGCACCTGGAGACCCGGCGGCAGACCCTCAGCGGCATCGCCACCACCGTGGACAAGTACCGCGACCGGGTCCTCGCGCTGCGCCTGGGCGTCACCGACTTCTGCTCCGCCTACGGGCTGCGCCGCGCGCCCGACATGACGGCGTACGACGTCCAGATCGTCGCCTCCGTCATCGCGGACGTCGTCAACGTCCTCGGCCGCGCCGACGGCACCGGCTACACCGTCACCGGACCCGTGTGGGAGTACTTCCGACTCCAGGAGCGGATGTTCAAGCCGCAGCTTCGGCGCAGCCCCTTCATGGCGGGGCGCGCCGACGAGCTGCGCACCGCGCTGATCGAGCACGACCTCGACGGACTGCTCCGCGAGATCGAGCTGGACCGGGCCAACGGGCTGACCGGCAAGACCTGCATCCACCCCTCGCACGTCGTGCCCGTGCACGCGCTGTCCGTGGTCAGCCACGAGGAGTTCAGCGACGCGCAGGACATCCTCCGCCCGGAGCGGGGCGGCGGCGGGGTGGTGCGTTCCGCGTACACGAACAAGATGAACGAGGTGAAGCCGCACCGCGCCTGGGCCGAGCGGACCCTGCTGCGGGCGACGGCCTTCGGCGTGGCCAGGGAGGACGTCGGCTTCGTGGAGCTGCTGACGGCGGGGCTCGTCGACAAGTGACGGAGCAGGCCCCGCACGCGTACGGAAGACCAGCGGTGACACAGAGCCCGGAGGCGGCAGAGGTGACAGGCGAGCACAACGAGCAGGCCGAGACGGTCGAGCTGGCCGGTACGGTCGAGCAGGCGGTTGAGACGGCCGAAGCGACGGCGATACGGGACGAGCCGGGCTCGGCCGACGTCTGGTCGGGGCGATGGGTCTCCGAACGCCTCGGTGTGACGCTCGCCGGGGCCGACGAGCTGCCCGCGCTCCTCGGCCTCGCGCTGCGCCGCAACCCCAAGCGCGCCCATCTGCTGGTCTCCAACGTGCTCGGCAAGCACGTCCCGCAGTCGCCCGCCGTCGTGTACGGCGCCGGGTACGACCTCGGGGTCCGGGTCCGGGAGCTGCTGGGCGAGGCGGAGACGGCCCGCGCGGTCGTCCTCGGGTACGCCGAGACCGCGACCGGCCTCGGGCACTGCGTCGCCGACGGCGTCGCCCTGGCGCCGTACCTGCACTCCACCCGCAGGCCGGTGCCGGGCGTGCCGAGCGCGGGCGGCTTCGAGGAGTCCCACTCCCACCACACCTCGCACCTGCTGCTGCCCGCCGACCCCGGACTGCTGACCGGCACCGGGCCGCTGGTCCTCGTCGACGACGAGTTCTCCACCGGCAACACCGTCCTGAACACCATCCGGACCCTGCACGAGCGCTACCCGCGGCAGCGGTACGTCATCGTCGCCCTGGTCGACATGCGCACCCCGGCGGACCGGGAGCGGCTGACGGCCTTCGCCGCCGAGCTGGGCGCCCGGGTCGACCTGGTCGCGCTCGCCTCGGGCACCGTCGGCCTGCCCGACGACGTCCTGGCGAAGGGCGTGGCCCTGGTCGCGCAGGAGGAGGCCCGCCGGCCGGTGACCGACGCGCCCGCCACGGGCGCCGTGCCGCGTCAGGCCCCGCTGGACTGGCCCGCCGACGTGCCCGACGGCGGACGCCACGGCTTCGGCCCCGACCACCGGCAGCGGCTGGAGACGGCGCTGCCCGCCCTGGCCGCCGCGCTCGCCGCCGAGCTGCCCTCCGATGCGCGGCGCGTCCTCGTCCTCGGCTGCGAAGAGCTGATGTACGCGCCGCTGCGGCTCGCCACCGCGCTGGAGGCGCAGCTCGCCGACGACGTCCTGGTGCGGTACTCGACGACGACCCGGTCACCCGTGCTCGCCGTCGACGACCCGGGGTACGCGATCCGCACCCGGCTCGCCTTCCCCGCCCACGACGACCCCGCCGACGGCCCGGGCGAGCGCTACGCGTACAACGTCGCGGGCGCCGGCTTCGACGCGGTCGTCGCCGTCGTCGACTCCACCGCCGACACCCCCGCCCTGCACGCCCCCGACGGGCTGCTCCGGCAGCTTGCCGCGCACGCCCCGCACGTCCTGCTGGCGGTCGTCCCCAGCCGCGTGCCCCCGTCCGCGCGCCCGCCCCAGTCACCGCCTTCGTCCCTGCAAGCACCACCGGAAACGGCCCCCATGCTGCCCGAGCCCCTCCGCGGCCCCGCGTTCTCCTCGTACGCCCCCGACGAGGTGGGCTGGCTGCTCCAGGACCTGTCGGACGTGGCGCTGGAGGCGCCCACGGAGGAGCGCGAGGAGGCGGTGCAGAGCGGCGGCGCGCACTACGCGGAGTCGCTGCCGGTGGAGTACCAGCCGAGTGCCGAGTACCAACGGCTCTTCGAGCGCGCCCTGGACGACTCGGCCGCCCGGATCGCCCGCGCGGTCGGCACGGTCACCGAACTCGTGCTCGCCGAGCGCTCGCCGCGCCCCGTGCTGGTCTCGCTGGCCCGCGCCGGCACCCCGGTCGGCGTCCTGATGCGCCGCTGGGCCCAGCGCCGGCACGGCCTCGAACTGCCGCACTACGCGGTCTCCATCGTCCGGGGCCGCGGCATCGACGCCAACGCGCTGCGCTGGCTGCGCGAGCACCACGACCCGGCGGACGTCGTCTTCGTCGACGGCTGGACGGGCAAGGGCGCCATCACCCGCGAACTGGCCGCCGCGATCCGTGAGTTCGAGGGCTTCGTGCCGGAGATCGCGGTGCTCGCCGACCCGGGCGGCTGCGTCGGCACGTACGGCACCCGCGAGGACTTCCTCATCCCCTCCGCCTGCCTCAACTCCACCGTCTCCGGGCTGATATCGCGCACCGTCCTGCGGGCCGACCTGGTCGGACCCGGCGACTACCACGGCGCGAAGTTCTACCGGGACCTGGCGGACGCCGACGTCTCGAACCGCTTTCTCGACTCGATCACCGCCCGCTTCGACGAGGTCGCCGCGGCCGTCGACGCGGAGGCCAAGGAACTGCTGGCGGCCGACCGCACCCCCACCTGGGCGGGTTGGGCGGCCGTGGAGCGGATCTGCGAGGAGTACGGCATCCACGACGTGAACCTCGTCAAGCCCGGCGTCGGCGAGACCACCCGGGTGATGCTGCGGCGCGTGCCCTGGCGGGTGCTGGCCCGCCGCGGCGCCGGCAGCGACCTGGACCACGTGCGACTCCTCGCCGAGCAGCGCGGCGTCCCCGTGGAGGAGGTCGACGACCTGCCGTACAGCTGCGTCGGCCTGATCCATCCGCGCTACACCAAGGGCGCGACCGGTGCCGACGGCACGGCGGTGAGCGCGCGATGAGCCGTGTCGTGGACCACGGGCGCCCGGTGCGCCTGGTCGCCAGCGACCTGGACCGCACGCTGATCTACTCGGCCGGCGCACTCCAGTTGAACGTTCCGGACGCGGACGCTCCGCGGCTGCTGTGCGTGGAGGTGTACCAGGGCCAGCCGCTGTCGTACGTCACCGAGACCGCGGCGGGGCTGCTGGTGCGGCTCGCCGCCGAGACGGCCTTCGTGCCGACGACCACGCGCACCCGGGAGCAGTACGGGCGCATCCACCTGCCGGGGCCGCCCCCGGCGTACGCGATCTGTGCGAACGGCGGCCACATCCTGGTCGACGGGGTGTCCGACCCGGACTGGCGGCGCAGGGTGGCCGCCCGGCTGACGGACGAGTGCGCGTCCCTGGACGAGGTGCGCGGCCACCTCCGGTCGGTCGCCGACCCGGCGTGGCTGCTGAAGGAGCGCGTCGCCGAGGACCTGTTCGCCTATCTCGTCGTCGACCGCGCGCAGTTGCCGGCGGAGTGGATCGAGGAGCTGTCGGCCTGGGCGGAGCACCGCGGCTGGTCGGTCTCCCTCCAGGGCCGCAAGGTGTACGCCGTGCCGCGTCCGCTCACCAAGAGCGCGGCCGTCCGAGAGGTGGCGCACCGCACCGGCGCCGACGAGGTGCTCGCGGCCGGGGACTCGCTCCTCGACGCGGACCTGCTGCTGGCCGCGGACCGCGGTTGGCGGCCGGGGCACGGCGAGTTGGCGGACACGGGGTGGGTCGGGCCGCGGGTGACGGTGGTGCCGGAGCGCGGCGTGGCGGCGGGGGAGGAGATCCTGCGGCGGTTCCTCGCGCCGTGAGCGGGGGCCGTCAGAGCAGGACGGCGCGCAGCATCGCCGCGTAGTCGGCGGCGGTCGGCGGCCGGTCGGTCAGCAGGGCCTGCATCAGCAGGCCGTCGTACGCACCGGCCAACAGCCGCAGCCGCACCGGGTCGTCGGTGTAGCGGCGGCCGAACTCCTCGATCGCCCCGAGCCAGTCGTCGGTGGCGCTGCGCAACTCGGGGCGCCGGGCGGCCAGCAGGAACAGCTCGTACTCCGCGAGCAGGTGCGCGGGGCGGGCCACGGCCGCGCACATCACGTCGGCGAGGCCGCCCAGCGCGGCGGCGGTGCCGTCGGTCCGTGCGGCCAGCGCCCGGACCCGCTCCGCGTCCTCGTGCATGCAGCGGGTGAGCGCCGCGGTGAGCAGCTCGTCGATGCTGCTGAAGTAGTACGCGGCGGCGGTGGCGGGCTGCCCCGCCTCCCGCGCCACTGCGCGGTGGCTGACCCCGGCGACGCCGTCCCGGGCCACCACGCGGACGGTCGCCTCGATGAGTTCCTGCTTGCGGCGCTCGCCCTTGGCGCGGCGGCCGTCGGTCGTGGGGTCGGTGGTGGGGTCGGTCACTTCGCTCCCGGGTCGGATCGCCGTCCGCTGCGGATTGCCGCGGATCGCCGTTCAGGGACCCTATCGGTGGTGGTCACGGCGCTACGCGTCGCAGGGCACGGGCCGGTCGGCGCCCTCGTCGGCGGGTTCGACGGCCGGTCGTGCGGCGAGCGCACGGGCCAGCGGACCGCGCGCACCCACGGCGAGCAGCAGGGCGACGGCGCCCGCGACGACCGCGACCGAGAAGCCGCCGACCGGCCCGTGCCGGTCCACCAGCGCGCCGGAGACGGCGGCGCCGAGCGCGACGCCCACGTTGAGCCCGGTGAGCGCCCAGGTCATGCCTTCGGTGAGCCGGGCGGGCGGCACCGTGCGCTCCACCAGGTTCATCACCACGATCATCGTCGGGGCGAAGAAGAGGCCGGCGAAGAAGACGGCGACGGCCAGCGTCGCGATGCCGTCGACGAAGAGCAGCGGCAGCGTGGTCAGGGCGGTGCCGGCGGCCCCGAACGCGAGCAGGTGGGGCAGCGGCACGCTGAGGCGCAGGGCGCCGAAGACCAGTCCGGCCAGCGCCGACCCGATGGCGTACACGGCCAGCACGACGCCCGCGCCGGCCGCGCTGCCCCGCTCCTCGGCGAACGCGACGCCCACGACGTCGACGGTGCCGACGATGGCGCCGCCCGCGACCAGGACCAGGGCCAACAGCCGTACGGACCCGATCCGGATCGCCGAGCCGCCGCCCGCCCCCGCGGGCGCACCGCTCGTTCCGGGGCGCAGGACGGGCGGCTCGGTGGACTTCTGGGGGACGAACAGCAGCACGCCGATCGTCAGCAGGGCGACCGCGACCAGCGGCCCCGCCTCCGGGAAGAGCGCGGTGGACAGCCCCACGGAGAGCGCCGGTCCCACGACGAAGGTGAGTTCGTCGACGACCGACTCCAGCGAGAAGGCGGTGTGCAGCCGGGGCGAGTCGCGATACGCGTGCGTCCAGCGCGCCCGGACCATCGCGGCCATGTTCGGCAGCGTGCCGGCGAGCACGGCGCACGCGAACAGCGTCCAGACCGGTGCGTCGTACCGGGCGCAGAGCAACAGCGCCCCGAGTCCGACGACGCTCAGCCCGGTGGCGGGCAGCAGCACCCGGCCCTGCCCGGCGCGGTCGGCGAGTCGGGCCACCTGCGGTCCGAAGAGGGCGGTGGAGAGCGTGAAGACCGCGGAGACGGCGCCGGCGAGCCCGTACTCGCCGCGCATCTGGGACAGCATCGTGATGATCCCGATCGCGGTCATCGAGACCGGCATGCGGGCGACGAAGCCCGCGGCCGAGAACGCGCGGGAACCCGGCGCCCGGAACAGCTCGCGGTAGGGGTTGGCCACGGGGCCACCTCCGGTCGATCGACGACAAGAAACTCGAACGATCGTAAGATATTGAACGAGCGTTAGAGTTTCAAGTCCCAAAAGAGCCCCGCCCTGCGTTGAGCAGCAGGAACGGGGCTCGGAAGAGGAACGGCGCCTTACGTCGGAAGAGGAACCGGAAGAGGAACGGCGCCTTGGAGGCGCTAGGCCCGACGCTTGCCGGGGCCCGCCTTGAACATGCGGACGACGAAGAAGGCGACGACCGCCAGCCCCGCCACCACCAGGACCACCTTCGAGTACGTGGAGACGTACCCCGTCACGGACTCCCAGTTCTCCCCCAGCACGTACCCGGCCAGCACGAAGACCGTGTTCCAGATCGCGCTCCCCGCCGTCGTCAGCGCCAGGAACAGCGGCTGGGACATCCGCTCCACACCGGCCGGCACGGATATCAGCGAACGGAAGATCGGCAGCATCCGCCCGAAGAAGACCGCCTTCGGGCCGTGCTTGATGAACCACGCCTCCGTCTTCTCGATGTCGGAGATCTTCAACAGCGGCAGCTTCGACGCGATGGCGATCGTCCGGTCCCGCCCCAGCGCCGCGCCCACGCCGTACAGCGCCCACGCACCGACGACCGATCCGATCGTGGTCCAGATCAGCGCGGCGATCAGGTTCATCTGCCCCGTGCTCGCCGCGAACCCGGCGAGCGGGAGGATCAGCTCGCTGGGAATCGGCGGAAAGAGGTTCTCCAGGGCGATGGCGATGCCCGCGCCCGGCGCGCCGAGCGTGTCCATCAGGCTGTTGATCCAGCCCGGGGCACTGCTCTCGATCGGCTCGGCGGCGTTCACGATCATGGGGTCCATTTCTCCACGGTAAGGAAGGGGAGCTGAAGGGAGACTGAAGGCCCCTACACACTGACCTGCGGTTTACCCCAGTGTGCCAGGCCCCGCAAAACGGCTAGCGTGATCAATCATGGAGGATGCGAACAGGCGGGACGTACACGGGCCGTTGCAGACCACCACGAACGAGCCGCCGCAGCCCGTCGATGCCGGCGTGGCCGGTGAGGCCGCCGGGGCCGGCCGGGCGTCGGGGCCCTTCGAGGACGGGAGGCCGCGGCTCCTCGGCGGCGCCCCGTGGAAGGCGGTCGCGGCGTCCGGCGCGCGGTACGCGACCGGGCTGGCCGTCGGGGCGCTGACCGCCCTGGCCGAAGTGCTCGTCGCAGTGCTCGCCGGCGTCCTGCTGCTCAGCGTCCTCGCCTGGCCGCGGGCCCGCCGCGCCCTGCACCGCCCGCTGTCCGCGCTCGCCGTCCGCGCCACCAGGGCCGAGCTGCGCAGGCTCGCCCGGTGGCTGCGCACCCCGACCCCGCAGGAGTACGCACCCGAGCAGGCCGTCCGCTACGCCCTGGCCCGCATCCCCCTCGGCCTCCTCGGCGGGGTGACGCTGTCCTGCGCGGCCGTCGCGCTCTTTTGGATCCTCGTCCCGCTCGCCGGCTGGATCGTCGCCCCCATCGACTACCCCCTGGAGGCCGTCACCACCGGCGTCCTCGGTCTGTTCCTGCTCTTCCTCGCAGCCCAGGGCGTGTACGGCACGGTCCGCCTGGAGAGCGAACTCGCCCGCCACCTCCTCGGCCCGGATCCGAACGCCGCCCTGGAGCTGCGCATCGCCCAGCTCGCCACCAGCCGCGCCGACGTCGTCGCCGCCGTCGACGACGAGCGCCGCCGCATCGAGCGCGATCTCCACGACGGGGTGCAGCAGCACCTCGTCGCCCTCGGAATGCTGCTGGGCCGGGCCCGCCGCAGCCGCGACCGCGAACGCGCCGACCAACTCTTCCGCCAGGCCCACGAGGAGAGCCGCCGGGCCCTGGTCGAGCTGCGCGAGGTCGCCTGGCGCGTCTATCCGACGGCGTTGGACGAGGCGGGGCTCCGGGTGGCCCTGGAGACCGTGGCCGAGCGCACCCCGCTCCCCGTCGACCTCACCTTCGACCCCGACCCCGACCCGATCCGGGTGTCCGGGGCACCGTCCGACCGCCCGGCGCGCCCCTCCGCGCGCCAGGTCGAGACCGCCGCGTACTTCGTCGTCTCCGAAGCCGTCACCAACGTCGTGAAGCACTCCGGCGCCACCCGCATCGCCGTCGACGTGCGCCAGGACGGCGCGCTGCTGCGGCTGAGCGTCACCGACGACGGCACGGGCGGCGCCGACCCCGCCGGCGGCGGACTCACCGGGCTCGCGAGCCGGGTCGCCGCCCTCGACGGCCGGTTCCGGGTGCACAGCCCGGCCGGCGGACCCACCACGATCACTGCGGAGCTGCCGTGCGCGTAATCCTGGCCGAGGACTCGACCCTGCTGCGGGAGGGACTGGTACGCCTGCTCACCGAGGAGGGCCACGACGTGCTCGCGGCCGTCGGCGACGGGGAACGGCTGCTCGTCGAGGTCGCGCGGGAGCAGCCCGACGTCGTGGTGGCCGACGTCCGGATGCCCCCGACCCACACCGACGAAGGGCTGCGCGCGGCCCTGGACATCCGCGCGCGGTGGCCGGAGGTCGGGGTGCTGGTGCTGTCCCAGTACGTGGAGAAGCGTTACGCCGCCGAGTTGCTGAGCGGCGAGCCCGGGGGCGTCGGGTACCTGCTGAAGGACCGGGTCGTGGAGGTCGACGAGTTCCTCGACGCGCTGGAGCGGGTGGCCCGGGGCCGTACCGCCTTCGACCCCGAGGTCGTGCGCCGGTTGCTCGCCCGCAGCTCCGACGCGAAGGACCCGCTGTCCCGCCTCACGGCACGGGAGCGGGACGTCCTCGCGGAGATGGCCCAGGGACACGCCAACGGTGCGATCGCGGCCCGGCTGTACGTGTCGCAGAGCGCGGTCGAGAAGCACATCAACGCGATCTTCGACAAGCTGGAGCTGACGCGTACGGGTGGGTACTCGCGGCGGGTGGTCGCCGTGCTGCGGCACCTGGGGGTGTGATGCCCCGGGTGCCGCGGGGCGCACGGCTCAGCCGCAGCAGCCGCCTCCGCAGCAGCCCCCGCCGCCTCCGCCGCGCACCGGCGGCTCGCCGGTCGGGCCGCCCGCCGTGCCGCCCACGGAGACGGCGGAGAGCAGCCTGACGGTGTCGTCGTGGCCGGAGGGGCAGGTCGCGGGGTCCCCGGACCGGGCCATGGGACGGTCCACTTCGAAGGTGTCGTCGCAGCTGTGGCAGCGGAACTCGTAGCGAGGCATGGCCTTAAGGCTACGGGCTCTGCTTCGGTTCGGAACCCCCCGTGGTGCCGGCGGTGCCCGGGGTGGCCGGTGGGGTGGGGGTGGCGCGCGGCGTCTGCTCGGCCTGCGCCTCCTGGGGATGGCGGGCCCGCCAGTACGGGTTGTCGTGCGGCAGCGTCGAACTGACCCGCCCGTACATGCCGAAGAACATCAGCAGCAGGCCGACGAGGAAGCTGAACAGCACGTTCTGGATCTTGAACGCGAACGGGTTGAAGCTGGAGTCCAGCAGCGCGAGGTTCACGAAGCCGCTGGCGATGAACAGGATGCCGAGCACCATGTTCAGCGTCGAGGCGAAGTTGCCGCCCTTGACCATGCCGAAGAGCAGCAGCGCGCCGACGCAGATGGACAGGACGCTGAGCGTGCCGTTGGTGTTGAGCCCGACGACGGTGGCGCCCTCGGTGCTGAAGAAGCCGATCTTGTCGACCAGGCCCAGGACGCCGAAGACGACCAGGAAGGCGCCCATGAGGCCGGCTCCGATGCGGTACAGCAGGCTGAGGCGGTGGTCCACGGGCAGGTGCTCGTCGAGAACCACGCGCGAACGGTTCCGCTTGTCGGAAGGGGTCCGGTGGGGCAGAACGTGTGCGGCCATGTGCGGCCTCCTCGGGTACTCGTACCTCCCAGCATCCGCCCGGGGCGCCGCGGCTTCAAATCGCGAGCGTGAAGCGGGGGCGGTCGCGGTGCGCCGGTCGCGGTCGCGGGACTGGTCGAGGCGCTCAGCTCGCGCCGGCGCCCCGCTCCTCCCTTATCTGCTCGACGACGCGGGCGGCGGTGCGGCGCACGGCGTCGGTCTCGGTGAGGAAGTGCCAGTAGTCCGGGTGGCGCCCCTCAAGACCGGCCACGGCCCGCTCCAGCCGCGCCACCGCGTCGTCCAGGGGCCGGGCGTGCCGGGGATCGGGGGTATTGCGTCCGGCCATCGCGAAGCGCTGCGCGTCCCGTACGGCGAAACGGGTGCGGTCGATCTCCGCCTGCGGATCCTTCGACACGGCATTGAGCTGCTGGAGCCGGTCACCGGCGGCGGACACGGCCTCGTCAGTGGTGTTCAGCAGGGCGCGCACGGTGCCGAGGAGGGCGGTCGCATCCGCCCAGCGCTGCTCGTCACGGGCGGTCGCGGCCTCCCGCAAACGCTCCTCCGCCAGCCGTACGTGCGCCACGGCCTGCTCGGGCACCGGCTGGAGGTCCTGCCAGCAGGCGGCCGAGAACCGTCGGCGCAGCTCGCTGAGGACCGGTTCGACCGAGCCCGCGCGGTTCGTCAGGGCCTGGGCGCGGGTGCGCAACGAGACCAGGCGCTTGTCGATGTCGGCCGCGAGCTGCGGCAGCCGCTCGGCCTCCGCCCGTACGGCCTCGGCGTCCCGCAGCACCCGATCGGCGCGGTGCAGCGTCTCGGCGACACCGTGCCGCCCGGCGCCCTGGTTGAGCTTGGTGAGCTCGGGCCCGAGCTGGGCGAGCCGGGCGGCGAGGTCGTCCGCGCGCATCCCGGAGCCGCGCACCGCGTCGAGAGCATTGCTCGCGGCAAGGAGCGCTGCTCTCGCCCGCTCGACCGCGGGCGCCAGCCGGGCGAGCTGTGTCTCCGCCCGGTCGAGCAGCGGCCCCAGCCCCTCCCCGAACCGGTCGAGCTCCCCCTTCACCCGCACCAACTCGTCCTTGGCGGCGGCCAGCTCGCGCCGGGCCCGGGTGGCGACCGACGCCTCCAGGTCGTCCCGGTCCAGGTCGTGGCTGTCCACGGCGGTGATGTACTGCGCACTCGCCTCGTCGATCCGCTGCCCCAGCGCCGCGAACCCGTCCACGGCCCGCTGCACCTGCGGCGAGCTGTCCACGGCCGTGATCGTCTCGATGGAGATCCGCAGGTCCCGCTGGGCGCTGTCCAGCTCGTAGAAGGCGGCAGCGGCAGCGTCCTTCGCGGCCTGTGCATCGGCCCGCAGCCCCTCGGAACGACCCCCGAACCAGCGCCTCGTCCCACCGCCCGCGAAGGCGTACACCCCCACGGCGGCACACGCCAACGGCACCGGCAACAGCACCAACCCGAAGACATCACGCACGGCACCGGCTGTGGTCGTTCCCTGCCGTCGCGCGTGTGTCCCCGTCACAACCCTCTCCCGTGCCGTGCCGCCGTACCCGGTTCATTCTCCCACCTGGTACTGACGAACACACGGCCCGAAAAGTTCGTGACCCGCCCCGCGCCGCCCTCGCGCCGGCCGCTAGCCGGCGAGCCGTATCGTCACGTTCCCGTTGTCGTTCGCCGCCTTCACCACTCGCGGGCTGTCGCCGTCCGTGGGCACGTCCACCCGGCGCTTGCCGTTCGTCGACTTCGCCGTCACGGCGTACGGCGCACCGTCGCGGGCCAGCTCCAAGACGATGTCCCCGTTGTCGCTGACGGCCTCTACCTGCTGGGCCTTCGCACCCTCCTTGAACCCGATCCGCACCTTCCCGTTGTCCGTCTCAGCCCGCACTTTCGCCGCGGTGATCCCCTCGGCGACGATGCTCCCGTTGTCCGATTCGAGGCGGAGGTCGCCCGTGGTGTCCCGGACGGTCACGTCAGCGTTGTCCGTCGATATCTTCAGGTCCGTCCGGAAGCCACTGGCCGTCACCGCGCCGTTGTCGTGCTCCACGGTCACCGCGACGTCCCGCGGCACCTGCACCGTGTGCCGCGCGGCGCAGTGCCCGAGCCCGTCACAGTCCACCCGCAGCGTCAGCCGGTCCTTCTCCATCCGCCACGACGCATCGGGCCCGGACCCGAACAGCGCCCACCCGTCCACCTGCCGGCTCACCCGCACGTCGGTCACGTCGGCGGACACGATCTCCACGTCCGAGTCCCCCACATCCACGGTGAGCACCTTCCCCACCACCCCGAACTCCGCCCGCTCCACCGGAGCCCCCGCCACATCCGCACTCCCGCCGCACCCCGCGACCCCGAGCAGCAGTGCGCTCCCCAGCACTACGGCGGCGACGACGCGAGCGGGGCGTCGGGCGAAGACGGTTCGTGCCGAGTGGTCGTTCATGCTGATCATTCCCCCGTTGAACGCGGTGAGTGGCTGCTTTCACGCTAGGCCCGCAACCCGCTCCGATCGATCCTGCTCGCCACCGTCCCGAGGTGGGGATATCCCCCCATCCCCTCCCTGAGACGCCCCTGTACGGACCCCTGCATGGACCCCGCAGGGAAGGGAACGGGTTTGCGGGGCGGGCTGGTCCGCCATGTAGGCTGGTGCCTCATCCACGGGTGCGTAGCTCAGGGGTAGAGCGCTGCTCTTACAAAGCAGATGTCGGCGGTTCGAAACCGTCCGCGCCCACCAGCACGAAGGCCCCGGACCGATCATGGTCCGGGGCCTTCGTCAGTGTGCTCCGTAAGTCGGGGCGTCGAGTCACCGGCGGGGCCCGGGGGCCGTGGCCGGTTGGTGTCGGCAGGTGAGGGTGACGGTGACGTGGAGGGCGGTGCTGCCGGGGGAGTGGCGCAAGGCGAGGCGGGCGGGCTCCGGGGCGGTGCGGTCGGCGTACCAGCGGCCGGGATTGGACGGTAGGCCGGGGGACCAGGTCCAGCCCTCGGCGGTCAGGCGGTCCTCTAGATGGGCCGTCAGACTGTCGGCCTCCGCTGCCTCAACTGGGGCGAGGGTCCACAGGTGTTCGGGAGTGCACGGGGCCTCGTTGCCGGACACCCGGCAGGTGGGACAGAAAGCCAGGCGCATGCGGTCCAACTCCGGGCTCATCCCGACCCGGGGCTGCTCGGTCTTGATGAGATCCCAGACGCGGGAGGAGACCGCAACGAGGCCGTGGCGTGCCTCGTCGCCCGGTTCCGATGCTGCTGATGCGGCTGTCCGCTGCTCGCGTGCAGTGCGCAGTTCATCGTCCGTCGCCCACTCGACCGTCTTGAGTATCTCGCCGAACATCCGCGAATACGCGTCCCAGTCGTCCACGCTGACCGTGCTCAGCTCCAGCATCTGAACGCTGAGGTCGTCGGGGAGCGGGATGTGCGCCTGGACGAACCGGCGGGGCACCTCATGGGGCAGGGAGTCCGGTGAGATCTCGGGCGGTATCGCCGTGGAGGTCAGCCCGGTGCGCAGGGCGACGGGGCCATAAGCCATCTCCACGACGCGTACATCGTCCTGGGGTGCGTGGCGCGACAGTTGGCCCGCGATGGCGTCGGCGGTCGCGCGCAGGCCGCCCGCGTCGCGCTCCACCCGCTGGGCCACGAGCGTCGCCATCGAGGGGCGGCCGTCGAAGTCGACGAAGCACACTCCGGCGTACTGCGCGCCGGCGTCGATCAGGTCCGCGGTTTGGGCGAGGAAGACCATGGCCGCGTCGAACTGCTCCTCATTGCTGCGTTCGGCGAAGAGGGCGGCGGCCAGCTCCGCGATCTCCCCGCCGAGTTCATCTGGGTCGGCCGCCTGTACGGGAAGGTGGTGGAAAAAATCGGGCACCTCCCATCCGACGTGCAGCGGGCTGTCGGCGAAGAAGACTTGGTCGGCCGTGGCCTCGAAGGTTGGTCCGTCGATCACGACCCGGTCCCTTCGGCGGGAGGGGTGGAGAGGACGTCAGGGATCTTCGCGGTATGGGGAAGGGTATGTGGAAAGAGTTCCAGAAAATCTTTAGGGCTTCGGTAGAGTTTATTCGTCTCTGGTGTGTGCCATGAGCCATCGATGAAGCCGAATTGAATCCGATGCTTCTTTCGGTGCGGCCTACGTGTCCATGCAATGCTCGTCAGAGGTGTACGGAAGGTGACTTCTGCATGCCTCTCGTTGGGGGAAAGTGCGATCACTAGTAGTTCCTGGTCCGTTACCACGATGCGATTATTGAACATGCAGCGAGCGCGCCCCTGGAGGCCCGTCAGCATCTTCCCTGCCATGCTGCCCCAGTCGCCGAAATGGGGGTGCTCGTGTCGAGAATCAGAGAGATATCGAGCGCGGGTCTCGGCGCCTTGGGGCAGTTCGGCGCTGCTCAGCCAGCGCGGCTCCCCGGATGAGAGATAAACGATCACAGCCCAAGCGTCTCCGAGCCAGAAAAGCGGATTGACGCGATCGACAAGAATTCGCGGCCGGTCAGAAAAGGACAACTGGAATGCGTGATCGACTTCGCTGGCTCCGGAGTCTGTCATGAAAAAGCCTTGCATCTGCTGTCCTGGACAAACTCTTGCCAGGGTCTCCTGGAGTGGGTCCGGCTTGCTTCCCATGAATCCGTCACCCGCCAACTAGCTTTTGAATAAACAGTCCGCTCTTGACCACGGTCTGTGATCCGATTTGGAACCTTCGCAGTTCCTCGCTCTTCTCGGCGAGTGTCACGCCGAACTTCTTGGCGATCGGGGCAGCCACTTTGTCGATCTGCTTCTGCACGACACCTGCTCGTGTTCCGTCCTTCACCGCATGGCCGCCCGCCTTGAGGCTTTTGCCCGCCTGCTGCAAATTCTCACGCATCAACGTCTTGTTGCCTCTGGTGGCGAATCGGGCCCCGGCCATCACCAGGTTTCCTCCCACGGATCCGGCACTTTTGACCGCCCCGACGCCGGGCAGCAAGCCGAACGCGTCGCCGGCCAGGTCGAGCCATGTGGAGCCGTTGCCTCGGCGCATGCCGGCGTAGTGTCCGACCATGGCGCCCGCTGAGCAGAGGACCGCGCCCGTGCCCAGGACTGCTCCGGCCACCTGGCCGACCACGGGGATTGCCTGGACGGCGACTGCGGCGAGTGCGAGGCCGCTGGAGATCTTCGAGAGCGTGTCCGCGTGCTTCACGAGCCAGTCGGTGAAGTCGTGCATCGCGTTCTTGAGGCCGTCGGTGATTCGGTCCCACAGGCCGATGGACTCGGGGGCGAGGTCGGTGGCCTTGCGGACCGCGTGGGCGGCGCGGGCGGCGGCCTCTTTCCATTTCTGGTGCAGTTCCTCGCCCTGGCGGATCAGGGCTTCGAGCCTCTCCTTGGCTGCTGCCGCCTCGGAGTTGGCGGACCTCGCCCGGTCGATCTGCTTTCCGTCGACTTCAGGGTCGCCGGTGGGCATTGAGGCATTCGCCGAGGCGGAGGATGCGACGCCGGCGAGGTGTTCCCAGTCGCGGCGGGCCGTCACCGCACGCGATTCAAGGGGGGTGGCCTGTTGCTGGAGGGAGTCCAGGGTGTCGTGCCAGGAGAGCAGGGCGCGGCCCGCGGCACTCATGGAATCGTTGCCCTGCTGGAGGTACTTGGGCAGTTGGCCGAGCTTCTTGCGGAAGGCGTCGGCGCCCTCGCCCTGCCAGAAGCCGTGGTCCTTGCCGACGTTGGTGACGAGTTCGTGCAGCTCGTCGAATTCGCGGCCGACGGCTCGTAGATCAGTGGCGAGCTTGTTGATGGCGACGACCTCGCCACGCGCAGGGTTGAAGCCGAGACCCGGCCAAGAGGCGTCGTCCTCGATGAATACGCCGCGCCAAGACATGAAAGTTACCCCTAGGTGCTGGTTTTGACGGAGTTGACGCTGCGGACGCGATCGCGCACGTCGACATCGGTGCCCGCGTACACCTGCATCGCGTTGTCGAAGTTGCCGCTGATGGCGTTCGCGGCCTCCATGAGGCGTTCGAGGCCGTCGTCCCAGCGGTCCTGGAAGTCGTCACAGGCGTCGTCCAGATCCCTGGTGCCCAATGTGTTGCGGCCGGCCTTTTCCAGGCGCTTGCGCAGAGATTTTATGCGGCGCTCGAAATCGGTGAGCTTGCGTGAGATGTGCTGGGCTTTTTGTAGATTCACGCCCAGACGGTCCGAGTCTGCCGACATGGTCTACGCCTCCCCCCGGGGTCGTTGACAGGTCAGGCAATCCTAGCGTTCCTGACGGACCGTCCCATGATGAGGAATCAGTTCCTCTCCAGAGTCTTCACAAGGAACGCCGGAGGGGCGTTAGGTGGCCGTTGCGTTCGCAAGGTTGTGGATGGCGCGCAGAGTTGGGGGCGTGGAAAATTGCGGAAAGTGCGGCATTGGTGAGGTCCGCCGAGGTTTCCGGCGCCCGAAGGGCGGGATGCAATTTTCAGCCAATCGCCGGCGGGGTATATGCGCCAGTCGTCTTGACTCTGTGAAGTCGGAAACACGGCTGGGAGGTGACGGGCCGGCCGACGCGGTGCCAAAGCGGTCTGCTGGCCACTTCAGGGGTGCCCGAGATCAGATCGGCGACGGGACGTTTAGCGTGCTGCCGCTACACCACGGCCGGAGACCGGCCGCCGGGAGTCGAACCCGGCCTTCTCGAACCCGAATCGAAGTACCCGTCGACTGTGCACCGGGCGCCCCTGAAGCGTGTGCCTCCCGAGATCGGGTCGGCATGCGGCGTGTTGGTCACTTGAGAGGTGAAGTAGCCGCATCCGGCGCACCGGGAGGTCACGATGTCGCCAGGTTAGACGTTCGCCCCGGGGAGCTGTCCAACGAATTGCTGCGTCGGACCGACGGGCGTCAGCTGCGGCAGCCTGCCGTCCCGGTGAGGCTGCACATGAGGATCTCGTCGGCACGGCACAGTTCGCGGCCCTCGCGGCGGTCGACCCGACCAGGGCGAAGAGACGTCGGCGCCGTGGCGGGGTGCGACGACGTGGGTCGCCGTGCGTGATCGGGCGGCGAACGGCGTGATGGGGGCCCTTGGCGATAGCGTCGCCGAGCGGGGGATGCCGAGGGGCGTCGGAGAAGCCGGCGCGGAATC
Organism: Streptomyces sp. NPDC017979; assembly: GCF_044328175.1. Classification (NCBI taxonomy): domain Bacteria; kingdom Bacillati; phylum Actinomycetota; class Actinomycetes; order Kitasatosporales; family Streptomycetaceae; genus Streptomyces; species Streptomyces sp. NPDC017979. The sequence goes on from NZ_JBIRGU010000003.1 coordinate 435,516, forward strand.
CAAGGGGGGCGACGTGCACAGAGGTGTGGGTGGGACGTGGGAGGCGGAGGCGCCGGGGGTGTTGCGGTTGCCGTCGGGGCGGCTGGTCAGGGGACGCGGGCTGCGCCACGGACCGGTCGAAGGGCCGGAGCCGGGGCTGGGGGTGTACCTGCTGGGGGAGGAACCGCCCGTCGTGCCCTGGGAGAGCCGATGGGTGCCGTGGCCCGACTTCCGGCTGCCCCGCGATCGGGCCGGGGCGCGCGAGACGCTGCGCATCGCGTGGGAGCGGGCCGAGCGGGATCGGGTCGAGGTCGCCTGCCACGGGGGGCGGGGGCGGACCGGGACCGCGCTCGCCTGCATGGCCGTGCTCGACGGCGTGGAGCCGGGGGAGGCCGTCGCGTACGTGCGTCGGCACTACGACCGGCGCGCGGTCGAGACGCCGTGGCAGAAGCGGTACGTACGACGGTTCGGCAGCGAACTCGCCGGCTGAGGAGTTTGCGCAGGTCAGTGGCGTCGGCTGCCGGCTGTCAGTGGGCGGGGGCACACTGGGAGCATGTGTCGCAGCATCAAGACCCTCCGCCCGCCCATGCTCCCCGAAGAGGCCACCGAGGAGGACATCCGAGCCGCCGCGCTCCAGTACGTGCGGAAGGTGTCCGGCTTCCGGGCGCCCGCCGCGCACAACAGGGAGGTGTTCGAGCGGGCCGTGGACGAGATAGCCGCGGCCACCGCCCGACTCCTGGACGAGCTGGAAGTGAAGGGCGTGGCGAAGGCCGCCGTGAACTCGGGGGCGTGATCCTTAGGAGCCCTGAGCCCTGAGCCCTGAGCCCTGAGCCCTGAGCCCTGAGCCCTGAGCCCTGAGCCCTGAGCCCTGAGCCCTGAGCCGCCGGTCGTGCGTGCTCCGCTCAGGCCGTTTCGGTCGCCGGTTGGGGGGTCGGTTGGGGTGCCGGGCGGCGTCGCATGACGTACGCCGCCACCGCGCCCGCCGCGAAGAGCGCCCCCACGGACACCGCCGCTCCGACCCAGCTCGCGCCCAGCCACTGGCCGCCGAAGTAGCCGAGCCCGACGCTGTAGCCGGCCCAGGCCACGCCCGCCAGCGCCGACCAGGGGAGGAATTCGCGGACGCGGCGCTGTGCGGCGCCCGCGCCCAGGGAGACGACGGACCGGCCTGCCGGCGCGAAGCGGGCGATCACCACGAGGGCGCCGCCGCCGCGGGCCAAGGTCGCGCCCAGTCGGGCCTGGGCCTTGGTGAGCCGGCGGGAGCGGGCGATGGCGCGGTCGAAGCGGTCGCCGCCGCGCCGGGCCAGTCGGTACGCCACGAGGTCGCCCAGCACGGACGCCGTGGCCGCGCAGAGGATCAGGATCAGCAGGGACGGCACCTCGCCGGGCACCCGTCCGGCAACCGAGGTGGCCGTCGTCGTACCGGCTGCGGCTGCGGTGGCCGCGGTGATCACCAGGACTCCGCTCGGCAGCACCGGCAGGAAGACGTCCAGCAGCACGGAGAGCGCCACGATCGCATAGATCCAAGGGCTGCTGGCTAGCCAACCCAGACTCTCCAGCACCTTGAACTCTCCCCGTTGCCCCGTGTGACGAACAATGCCGCTGTGGTGGAAATGGTCAGGGTCCGACGGCCTCGGCGGACGCTTGATCCCTGTCGGACCTCAACGGACCCGATGGACCTCGGCGGACTCCTGCGGACGTGCGGTGGTCGCGGCACTGACAGCTGTACAGCGTACGCGTGACATATGCCGTGAGATCACCTGGGGGCCACCGATGTTGCGATGATCACCTCATGTCCGGTACGCGGTGCGTCGCCTCGCTTGCCTCCGCGGACGCCGGAAACCCCCTGCTCCCCTCCCACCCCCATGGTCACGCCGACGTTACCGGGGGTCCGGGGGCACGGGGAACGCCCGGACCCTCCAAAGAGGTTCCGGGCGCTCGGTGGTGTCTCGACAGGTACTAGGTGTGTGGGGCACCTATTGAGTGTCGACGATCGAAGCGGTCACGCGGTGGCCGTCGCCCGCTCCCTGCTCTTGCCGGCGGTGCGGTCCTCGCTGCTGCGGGTGGTGACGGTGGTGCCGGCGCTGCGGGTGAAGACCTTGTCGAGCGCGAAGGCGCCGGGCCCGGTGAAGATCAGCAGCAGGAAGGCCCAGCAGAACATCGCGGACGCCTCGCCGCTGTTCTCCAGGGGGAACAGGCCCTCGGGCTGGTGGACCTTGAAGTACGCGTACGCCATCGAGCCGGACGAGACGAACGCGGCGCTGCGCGTCCCGATGCCCAGCAGCACCAGGCTGCCGCCGACGAGCTGGATGACGGCCGCGTACCAGCCGGGCCAGGTGCCGGCCTCGACCGTCGCGTTGTCCGCGACGCCGAACAGGCCGAAGAGGGAGGCGGCGCCGTGACAGGCGAAGAGCAGTCCGACGACGATCCGGAAGGCGCTGATCGCGTACGGCTGGTACCGGTTCAGCGAGGAGGTCAACGAAGAGTTGGCCATGGGGGGACTCCTGCGAGTGGGGGGACTTCTGTCGTGGCTGAGCTGTTCGTGCTGTGAGTGCTGTTCGTGCTTGCCCAAGCAGTTCGTGGTGCTCGTGGGGTCTGCACTGCTCGTGCGGTCCGTACTGCTCGTGCAGTTCGTGCTGGCCTTGTTGGCCGTGCACTTGGTGCTGCTAGTGCTCCTCTAGCTGTTTCCAAGCTAGATTCGAGCCAGCAGTGCTTGCAAGTTCAACAATTGATGTTGCTCTGATTCTCATACGACTTTCATCTGCGGTGCGCTGACCGAGGGAGGCCGGGGCGGGTGGCTCAGCCGAGGGGTGCCGGGCGCGGACCCGCCGTCAGTTCCCGTTCGTCCGCCGTCACCAGGCGCGCTCCCGCCGCCCCTCCGGTACGCGCCTGGTCCAGTCGCAACCGCGCCTCGCGGCCCCGCAGCGTCAGCGTCATCAGGTGGTTGCCGAACCAGGGCCCGCCCGTGCGCTCCCAGTGCACCGGGGGCCGCCCCGTCCGCCCGTGCCGCGCCAGCAGATGGCCGAGCCGGCGCCCCGTACTGCTCCAGCCGAAGCGGAAGCCCCAACGGATCGAGCGCGGAATGGAGTTGTGCACGGGGGAGCAGGTGAGTTGGAAGACCCGGGAGTCCGGTTCGCCGGCGCCCCGCCAGTCGGGCTCGGCGACGTACGCGTGGTGCACGTCGCCGGAGAGCACGCACACCGTGGCCGGCGCGCCCCCGCCCGTGCCGACGGACGCGATCAACTCGGTCAGCTCCGCGAAGGACTTCGGGAAGGCCGACCAGTGCTCCAGGTCGGCCCGTCTGCGCACCACTTCGCCGAACCGGGCCCAGCGCGGGCCGCGCACGCCCCGCGCCAGCGCCGCGTTCCAGCTCTCCGCGTCGTGGACGAGGGGCGGCAGCAGCCAGGGCAGGGAAGTGCCGATGAGCAGGTGGTCGTACGCGCCGGGCTGGTGCCCACCGGTCGCGCCGGCCGCGGCCTGTTCCCGCAGCCAGCGCGCCTCCTCCGGGTCCAGCATCGCGCGGTGCTCCTCGGTCAGGACGCGCGCCGCCCGGGTGTCCACCATCAGCAGCCGCGTCCGGCCGAAGTCGCGGCGGTAGCTCCAGCGGGCGGCGGTCGGGTCGGCGTCGGCGCGCTCCGCGAACTCCCGCAGCAGCGCCGTGCCCCGGTCGGAGTCGTGCGCGGTCCGCACCGCCGCGAAGAGTTCGTCGGCCGCCAACTCCGCCGGCGAGAGGTTGCCGAGGTGTTGGTAGACCCAGTACGACATCAGCCCGCTGCGGATCCGCTCCGGCCACCACGGCTTCGTCCGCATCTCGGCCTGCCAGGACGCGCTGGTGTTCCAGTCGTCGATGACGTCGTGGTCGTCGAAGAGCATCAGGCTGGGGACGGTGGACAGCAGCCAGCGCACCTCGGGGGCGAGCCAGGATTCGTCGTACAGACGGGTGTACTCCTCGAAGTCCGCCACCTCGGGGCCCGGGGGCACGGTCAGGTCGCGGCGCTCCGCCAGCCACGCCCGCGTCGCCGCCGACGTCTCGTCCGCGTACACCTGGTCGCCGAGGAGGAGCAGGACGTCCGGGCGGGCGGTCGACGGGTCGGCGGCGAGCTTCTCCGCGAGGGTGGCGAGGGCGTCCGGGCCGATCGGGTCGTGCTCCTCCTCGGGCGCGGCGGCCCAGCGGCAGGAGCCGAAGGAGACCGTCACGGCGTCCGCGCCGACCGCGGGCGCCGTGACGGTGGAGGCGGGGTGGCGCGAGTCCGGCAGCGGCCAGACGCGCGCGCCGTCCAGCAGCACCTCGTACGACGTGGTCGTACCGGGCGTGAGGCCGGTCAGCGTCACCAGTGCGTAGTGGTGGCCCTCGATGCGGAACGTGGGGGCCGAGCCGCCCGCCCCGTCGGCGCACCGCACCTCGGCCGTGCAGGCGCGGTCGGTCTCCAGCCAGACGGTGGCGGTGGTGCCCGTCTCCCAGTCGACGTGCCGCAGCAGCGGCCCCAGGCGCAGCCCAGCGCGAGTCGCGGTCATCGTCCCGTCCTCCTCCGTCGCCCCCGTACGGTACGGAAGCCGGACGGCGGAGCGGTCGGTTCCGGGGCCGATCGGCGGCGCGCCCACCGCCGATCGGCCGGTACCCCGATCGCCGTCAGTGGCTGTCGGCGGTCGTCGGCAGCAGTCAGCAGCCGTTCAGCACGGAGGTGAGGGCGTTCTTCTCCGCGCTGTCCACGGTGAGCTGGTAGTGGTGCTTGACCTGCACCCACATCCGGGCGTACGTGCAGCGGTACGCGCTGCGCGGCGGCAGCCATTCCGCCGGGTCGAGGTCGGACTTCGCCTGGTTGACGTTGTCCGTGACCGCGATGAGCTGCGGACGGGTGAGGTCGTTGGCGAAGGACTGGCGCTTCGCGGTGGTCCAGGAGTTGGCGCCCGAACGCCAGGCTTCGGCGAGCGCGACGACGTGGTCGATGTCGACGTCGGACGCGGCTGACCAGGTGGCCCCGTCGTACTCCGAGTACCAGGTGCCGGAGACGGCGGCGCAGGACGAGTCCTGGACGACGTTGCGGCCGTCGCGCTTGAGGACGACTTCGCGGGTGTTGCAGGCGCCGGACTGGGTGCTCCAGTGCGGGAAGAGCTCCCGGCTGTAGCCGGCCGACGAGCCTTCGGCGCGCTCGGTGAGCTGGCCGAGGTAGGTGCGGGCGGTGGCGGCGCTGATGGGAGTGGGCGGGGCGGCCTGGGCGGCGGGCGCGGTGGCCAGCAGGCCCGTGACGGCGAGGGCGGAGGCGGCGGCGAGGACCGTGACGCGGCGCCCGGTGCCGCCGCGGCCGGCGGGCGCGGCGGGGCGTATGGAGTGACGGGTGGCATGACGCGCGTAGAAGGCGGACATGTGTGGAGCTCCTTCGCTGGAGGAGTACGGGGGAGGGCTGGCCGTCGGGCACGGCCATGCTGGGCGCGCCACGTGGTGCGGAGGTGAGCGCTACGTAACAGCCTGGCGACATGAACACGTCATTTCAAGGGGGAACGGTGTGCGCCGGCTCCCAAGGGGCGGGGAAGGGCGGCGCGCTGACGGTCCGCCAGGGGCGGTTGTCGGCCGGTGCGTCGATCGGCAGCGGCGCTGCGCGGTCCGTACGGGCGGGCGCGGGCGGTGCGGTCGTTAGGGTTGGCGGGTGCTGCTGACCGTCAACGTCACCTTCGGTGCGGTGCTCGCCGTCCTGCTCGTCGTGGCCGCCGCGGTCGCGGCCGTCGCGCACCTGGGCCGCTCCCGGGAGATCGTCGTCGCCGGGGTGCGGGCCGCGGCCCAACTCGCCGCGGTGTCGCTGGTCATCGGCTGGGTGGTGCGCTCGCTGCCGCTGCTCTTCGCGTTCGTGTTGTTGATGTACGCCGTCGCGGTGCGCACCGCGGGGCGGCGCGTCACGCCCAACGGCACCTGGTGGTGGACGGCCGTGCCGATCGGCGCCGGCGTCTTCCCCGTCCTCGCCGCGCTGCTGCTGACCGGGCTCGTCCCGCTGAAGGGCATCGCCCTGGTGCCGGTCGCCGGGATCCTCATCGGCGGCGCGCTGACCGCGACCGTGCTCGCCGGGCGGCGCGCGCTGGACGAGCTCAAGCAGCGGCACGGCGAGGTCGAGGCGGGTCTCGCGCTGGGGTTGCTGGAGCGGGACGCCCGGTTGGAGGTGGCCCGGACGCCGGCGGCGGACGCTTTGCTGCCGGGGCTGGACCAGACCCGGACCGTGGGCCTGGTCACCCTGCCCGGCGCCTTCGTCGGCATGCTGCTGGGCGGGGCGTCGCCGGTGCTCGCGGGGGCGGTGCAGCTCTTCGTCCTGGTGGCGCTGATGGCGGTGCAGGCCGTGGCGGTCGCGGTGGTGCTGGAGCTGGTGGCGCGGGGGCGGCTGCACCGGGCGTGACTTCGGCCGTATCGCGTCGTACGGACGTTTCGTGCGTGCGGGCGGGCGGGCGGCTGTGGCGCCGGCGGTACCGCGCGTACGGGACGGCGGCCGCACCGGGCGTGATTTCATCCGGTACCGCGCGTATCGGATGGTGGCTGCACCGGGCGTGACGTCGGCCGCACCGGCCGTACGGACGTTTCCTGCGGGCGGGCGGCTGTGTACCCTGGTCGGAGCAGAAGGGGAGTAGCTCTTCGCCGGACCGTCGACATACTGCTGGGCCTCGTGCCCGGCCGGCGCCCGGAGGCGGACCTTCAGGTCGGCCAGCGAGACCTTCGGCCGCAGTGTTCCATTGACGCTGCCGTGCCGAAGCGACCCCTCTTCACGGGAACGCCGGTCCGCGAGGGCCGGGAACCGCGGTCTCTCGGTACGGACAGCCCGACCGATTGAGGAAACCACCCGTGATCAGCTTCACCATCATGGCGATCACCTTCGGCGTCGTCTTCCTGGCCGAACTCCCCGACAAGACCGCGCTGGCCGGACTGATGCTCGGGACGCGCTACCGCGCCAGTTACGTCTTCGCCGGCGTCGCCGCCGCATTCGCCGTCCACGTGGCGCTCGCGATCGCCGCGGGCAGCGTGCTGACCCTGCTGCCGCACCGGCTGGTGCAGGGCGTGGTGGGCGCGCTGTTCCTGGCGGGGGCACTGATGCTGCTGTTGAAGAAGTCCGACGACGGCGAGGAGCACATCAAGCCGCCGGAGGACCAGTCCTTCTGGAAGGTCTCCGGCGCGGGCTTCATGCTGATCCTGGTCGCCGAGTTCGGCGACCTCACGCAGATCATGACGGCGAACCTGGCCGCGCGGTACGACGACCCCGTCTCGGTCGGCCTCGGGGCGGTCCTCGCGCTGTGGGCGGTCGCGGGCCTCGGCATCCTGGGCGGTCGGACCCTGATGAAGTACGTGCCCCTGAAGCTGATCACCAAGATCGCGGCGGGGCTGATGCTGGTGCTCGCCGGGTTCAGCTTCTACGAGGCGGTGACGGGCTGACGTCCGTCGGCACGCCTGCGTCCGGGCCCGGACGCAGGCCATGTGCACGGATGCCCGCGGGCCCGGTCGAGCAGTGACCGGGCCCGCGGGCATCCGTGGAGGTGCGGCCGGCCCGGGCGCCGGCGCGCGGGCGCTCAGGCGGTGCGCGTCAGCAGGATCCGGCCCTGGTGGTCCGCGGTGACCGCCAGCTGCGTGAGGTCGTCGACGTGCAGGTCGGGCGCGCAGGCCGCGGCGCGCGGGCCTATCCCCACGACGCGCGAGCCCGCTGCGCGCGCCGCGGCGATCCCCGCCTCCGAGTCCTCGAAGGCCACGCACTCCGCGGGAGCGAAGCCCAGCTCCGCCGCGCCCTTGAGGAAGCCCTCCGGGTCGGGCTTGCTGGCGCCGACCGACTCCGCGGTGATGCGCACGGCGGGCAGCGGCAGCCCGGCCGCGCCCATCCGCGCCTCGGCGAGCGCCGCGTCCGCCGACGTCACCAGGGCGTGCGGCAGCTCCGCGAGCGCGGCGAGGAAGGCGGGCGCGCCGGGCACCGGGACCACGCCGTCGAGGTCGGCGGTCTCCTGCGCGAGCATGTCCGCGTTGTCGGCGAGGTTCTCCGCCGTGGAGCGGTGCGGCAGCAGCTCCGCCATGGACGCGTGCCCCTGACGGCCGTGCACGACCTTCAGGGTCTCTTCCGGGTCGAGGCCCTGGGCGACGGCCCACCTCCGCCAGACGCGTTCCACGACCGCGTCCGAATTCACGAGGGTGCCGTCCATGTCGAGGAGGAGGGCGCGGGCGGTGAGGGTGCTGGCCTGCATGGCGTACTCCCGGCGCAGATGAGGGTGGCTGAGCAACTGGGGCGTGTCCGGACGTCCCCCCGGGGCCGTGTCCAGGCGCGGCCCCGACGCACAAGAGCGGCTCCGCCCACCGGTCAGGGAGACGGGCGGAGCCGCTTTTGTTCAATGAGCATACAAAGCGGACTCGGGAAGCGCCAGCCTGCTTCCTCCACGTCTCCGCAGGCCGTACCGGGACAAACACCCCAGGATGGAAGCGTTCCGGACGTAGCCGGATGCGAGGAGACCGGTATGGCCCAGGGAGAAGAGTCGGGAGACGGCCAGGGGCAGGGGGCCCGGGCGGCAGGGGGCCCGGCGGGGGGAGCGCCCCGGGGCGGAACGCCGGGCGCGGCCCCGGCGTCGGTCGCGGTCGAGCCCGGTGCGGGCCAGGACCGGCGGGCCGTCCTCGCGGCCATCGGCGCGCTGCTGCTCGGCATGCTCCTCGCGGCGCTCGACCAGACCATCGTCTCCACCGCACTGCCCACCATCGTCAGCGAGCTGGGCGGTCTCGAACACCTCTCCTGGGTGGTGACGGCGTACCTCCTCGCCTCCACCGCCGCGACCCCGCTGTGGGGCAAGCTCGGCGACCAGTACGGCCGCAAGAAGCTCTTCCAGACCGCCATCGTGATCTTCCTGATCGGCTCCGCGCTCTGCGGCATCGCCCAGGACATGGCGCAGCTCATCGGCTTCCGCGCGCTCCAGGGCCTCGGCGGCGGCGGGCTGATGGTCCTGTCGATGGCGATCGTGGGCGACATCGTCTCCCCGCGCGAGCGCGGCCGGTACCAGGGGCTCTTCGGCGGTGTCTTCGGCGCGAGCAGCGTGCTCGGGCCGCTGCTCGGCGGCTTCTTCACCGAGCACCTGAGCTGGCGCTGGGTCTTCTACATCAACCTGCCGATCGGCGTCGTCGCGCTCGTGGTGATCGCCGCGGTCCTGCACATCCCGGCGCGCCCCACCCGGCACACCATCGACTACCTGGGCACCTTCCTCATCGCCTCGGTCGCCACCTGTCTGGTCCTGGTCGCCTCCCTCGGCGGCACGACCTGGCCGTGGGGCTCGCCGCAGATCATCGGCCTCGCCGTGCTCGGCGGCGTCCTGCTGGTCTTCTTCGTCCTCGTCGAACGCAGGGCGGCCGAGCCCGTGCTGCCGCCGCACCTCTTCCGGCTCCGCACCTTCACCCTCGTCTCCCTGATCAGCTTCATCATCGGGTTCGCGATGTTCGGCGCGATGACCTTCCTGCCGACCTTCCTCCAGGTCGTACGGGGGATCTCACCGACCCTTTCGGGCGTGTACATGCTGCCGATGGTGCTCGGGCTGCTGATCGCCTCCACCGCGTCCGGGCAGCTCGTCAGCCGCACCGGCCGCTGGAAGGTCTTCCCGATCCTGGGCACCGGGATCACGGCGATCGGGCTGGTGCTGCTCCACCGCCTCACCGAGAACAGCTCCACCTGGCAGATGAGCGCCAGCTTCTTCGTCTTCGGTTTCGGCCTGGGCCTGGTGATGCAGGTGCTGGTCCTGGTCGTGCAGAACTCGGTGCGGTACGAGGACCTCGGCGTGGCCACCTCGGGCGCCACGTTCTTCCGCTCCATCGGGGCGTCCTTCGGCGTCGCCGTCTTCGGCACGATCTTCGCCAACGGGCTCAAGGACCGACTGGCCACCGCGCTCGCCGGGCGGCCCGTGCCCCCGGGCGCCAACGCCGGCGAACTCGCGGCCGACCCGCAGGCCATCGCCAAGCTGCCACCGGCGCTGCGCGGCTCGGTGGTGCACGCCTTCGCCTCCGCCATCACCGACGTCTTCCTGTACGCCGTGCCGGTCGTGCTGCTCGCCTTCGCCGTGTCCTGGTTCCTCAAGGAGGACCGCCTGCGCGGCTCGGTGACCGCGCCCGACCCCAGTCAGACCCTGGCGTCCAACCCGGTGGAACGCTCCTCCCGCGAGGAGGCGGCGCGGGCGCTGTCGGTGCTCGGCTCCCGAGAGGGGCGGCGCCAGATCTACGAGAAGATCACCACGCGCGCCGGGTACGACCTGCTGCCCGCGTCGAGCTGGTTGCTGCTGCGGATCCGTCGACACGGCACGGTGGAGCCGTCCCTGCTCGCCGACACCACGCCCGTACCGCTCCGGGTGATCACGGACGCGGCGCGCCAGGTGGAGGAACGCGGCCTGGCCAGCCGGGAAGGGCTCCAACTCGTGCTCACGGAAAGCGGTCTGGAGACGGCGGTACGCCTGGCGAAGGCGCGCGAGGAGTCGCTGGCCGAGCTGCTGGGCGACTGGTGGGGCCCGGAGCGCCCGACGGACCTGGTGCAGTTGGTGGAGGAGCTGAACGCGGAGCTCTGCGGCTCGGACCAGGAACGCCCGAACGGCCACGGTCGGCCGCGGGGGGACCATGCGCCTCCCGGCGGGGACGGCTGAGGTCGGGGCGGGCGTCCCGCGGTTCGACGGGTACGGCCCCGGTCATCGGCCACTCGGGCCGGAGGTGACCGGGGCCCTGCCCGTGGTCGTCAGCTCGCGTTCGACGCGTCCGACGCCTTGGGGCCCGTGGACTGGACGACCTCGAAGGACCAGAGCGTGGAGCCGGTCGCCGCGGGCTTCGGCTTCTCGCCGGACGCGGAGTCGGCTTCGGCGGGCTTGTGGGCGCCGCGCATCGAGCCGGCCATCCACGCCTCGAAGTCCGCCTCGCTGCGCCAGCGGGTGTAGACGAGGTACTGGTCCGTGCCCTCCAACGGACGCAGCAGCTCGAACCACTCGAAGCCGTCGGAGCTCTCCACCGAACCGGCGCGGGCCGCGAACCGCTGCTCCAGGATCTCGCGCTGCTCCGCGGGGACGGTCAGGACGTTGATCTTCACCACACTGGCCACGAGGACATCCTTCGCATAGAGGGAACTCGACCGTACCGCGCGCCTCCGCGGGGCTTCGGGGTGGGCCGTCGATGGCCTCGTATTAGGTAGCGGATAGTGCCACTCGCCATTATCGTGGAAAGGGACGAACCGCCGATCCCATCCGGAGGACACCGTGCCCACCATTCCCTGGACGACGCCGCAGCCCGCGGCGCCCGGCAGTACCGCCGTCGTCATGGCGTCCCGGTTCGAGGTCGCCTCGCTCGCCGACGTGCCCGGCTTCTTCCTGAGGTCGCTCGCCGTCTGGAAGCAGGTCCGCAGCGCGCCCGGTGCGCTCGGGGCGTCGCTGCGGGCGCGTCCGCTGAAGCGGGAGTTCTGCACGCTCTCCGCCTGGGAGAGCGAGGACGCCCTGCACGCCTTCGCCCGCGCCGAGCCCCACCGGGGCGTCATGCGCAAGCTCGGGCCCGCGATGAAGGACTCCGCCTTCACCTATTGGGAGGTGAAGGCGGAGGAACTGCCGCTCGCCTGGGGCGACGCGGACCGTCGGATCGCCGCGCAGCGCGGCGCCGGCGCGGCCTAGGGTGCGCGCACAGGGGCGCGACCGGTGGGGGGCGTCAGTCGAGCACGCGTGCCAGGAGGAAGCCGTCGTAGCCCTTCGTGCCCACCGTCTGGACCGTGGTCGCGTCCAGACGAGGCTCGCGCGCGATCGCGTCGAACATCTCACGGGTGCCCCGCACCGCCGGGTCCTCGCTCGGCTCGGTGATCTTCCCGCCGCGCACCACGTTGTCGACGACGATCAGGCTCCCCGGGCGCGACAGCCGCAGCGCCCACTCCACGTACCGCGCGTTGTTCACCTTGTCCGCGTCGATGAAGAACAGGTCGAACGGGCCCGCACCCGGCTCCGCCGCCAGCTTGGGCAGGGTCTCCAGCGCCGGTCCGGTGCGCACCTCGGCGATCGCGTCGAGGCCCGCGCGGGCCAGGCTCGCCCGCGCCACCTCCGCGTGCCGCTCGCTGTACTCCAGCGAGATCAGCCGGCCGCCCGCCGGCAGCGCCCTGGCCAGCCAGATCGTGCTGTAGCCGCCCAGGGTGCCGATCTCCAGGACGCGGCGGGCGCCGAGGGAGGCGGCGAGCAGATGCAGGAACTTGCCCTGGTTCGGCGCCACCGCGATCGCGGGCAGCCCCGCCGCGTCGCTCGCCGCGAGCGCGCCCGTGAGCCCTTCGTCGGCCGGAACCAGCCGTTCGTTCACATAGTCGTCGACGGCGTTCCAGAGGTCCTGCGGGTCCTGGGGGCCGTGCGAGTCCTGGCGGTATTCCTCGGTCATTCGCCCAACCTATGCCGACCGGGCCCCTTTCGTCCGCCGTCGCGGCGTGATCGCGGACGGTGACGCACGGGTGCCCGAGCGCGCGTTCTTGTATGTTCCCGAGGTGCGCCCTTCGCACGTATCTGGCCGGACATCCGAACAAAACCGGGCGACAGTCAGGCAAAGAGGGGGTTGCCCGAGTCTCTTTCATCGGGCAATGCGAGGCTTCTCAAGGGCTTCACCAGGTTTTCACCGGTCGGTGACGGCTCGGGCGACCGAATCAACAGACACAACGGGATGTAGGGGAGGCGCGGCGCGACGTGGCGAACGCGGAGCACAGCGTGCGCGGGAGTGATGCGGCGAGGGGGCCCGCCACGAAGACGAGCGCGGCGAGGGCCGCGCTCTGGTTCGTGGCCGCCGTCCTCGCGATACGGCAACTGGTGGCCGTACTGCGCCAGCCGCCCGGCGAGCGGTTGATCGACCTGGAGACCTGGATCGGCCCCGAGGGCGTCCTGCACGTCAACGGCTCGCTCTACGACACCGACAGCTTCACCGGCACGCCCTTCGCCGGCCTGGTGCTCAAGCCGCTCACCCGCTCCGCCGAGCAGAGCCTCGGCGTCGTCTGGACCTTCGCCACGCTGTTGCTCGTCGTCGGCATCGGCCTGGTCGCGGCCCGGGCCGTGCCCAGCCCCGCCTCCCGCCTCACCCAACTGCTCGCCGCGCCCGTCGCCATCAGCCTGCTGATGCTGTCGCTGCCGGTGCGCAACAGCTTCTACCTGGGGCAGACCAGCATCATCCCGGTGCTGCTGGTCCTCGTCGGCGCCCTCGTCGTCCGCGGCGAACGCACCTCCGGCGTCCTGATCGGCATCGGCGCGGCCCTCCAGCCCACCGTGCTGCTCTTCGCCCCGCTGCTCTGGTTCACCGGACGCAGACGCGCGGCGGTCAGCTCCGCCGCCACCTTCGCCGTCTGTACGGCCCTGGCCTGGGCCGCGATGCCCGGCGACTCCCGCACGTACTGGATCGAGCACGCCGTGGGCGCCGGCCTCGGCAGCAGCCCGGACAGCCTCGCCAACCAGTCCCTGCACGGCGCACTGCTCCGCTTCGGCCTGGAAGGCCCGCTGGAGATCGCGCTCTATCTGGCCCTCGCCGCGCTCGTCGCCTGGTTCGGCCTGCGCCGCGCGATCCGCTACGCCCGCGACGGGCAACTGCTGCTCGCCGTCGCCGTCACCGGCTGCGTCGCCGTCGCCGTCTCGCCCACCACCTGGCAGCACCAACTGCTGTGGGTGGTCCTCGCGGTCGTCGGCCGGGTCGGCCGCAAGGTCGCCGACCGCCTGCTGTGGCCCGTCTTCGTCGTCCTGGCGATGACGCTGCCGGGCAAGATGCTGCTGCCGAACATGGCGTTCCTGGACGGGGTGCGGGACAACGCGGTCCTGATCGCCGCGGTCTGCGCCGCGTGCGTGGTGCCCTTCCTCTCCCGCACCGACCCGCACTTCCGCAAGCCGGTGCCGACCGAGTACGCCACCCCCGTCGCCTCCCGCTGGAGCTGGGTCCCGCTGCTGCCGCTGTGGCGGCGCGCGTTCAGCCGCCCGAACCTGCTGCTGGAGCTGCTGGCGATCCGCGTCGGCTACTCCATCTACTCCAAGATCCGACTCGCCGCGACCGCGTCGACCGCGGACGCCGAGGCGCACGGCCGGCAGATCTCCGCCATGGAGCAGGCGATCGGCATCGACGTCGAGCACGCGATAAACCAGGCCGCGGCGAAGTCGGAGTGGCTGACGGACTTCCTCGCCTTCTACTACACCTCGTTCCACTTCCCCGTGCCGCTGACGATCCTCGCCGTCCTCTACATCTGGCGGCCGACGGACTACCGCTGGGCGCGCGCCTCGCTCGCCTTCGCGACGCTGCTGGCCCTGATCGGCTTCTGGCTCTACCCGCTGGCCCCGCCGCGCCTGATGCCGGGCATGGGCTTCACGGACCTGGTGCACGGCCCGCAGGACCTCACGAACCCCGACTTCGGCGCCCTGACCGCGGTCACCAACCAGTACGCGGCGATGCCCTCGCTGCACTTCGGCTGGTCGCTGTGGTGCGGTGTCGTGGTGGTGGTGCTCGCGCCGAAGGTCTGGATGAAGGCGCTGGGCCTGATACACCCGCTGATCACGCTGTACGTGATCGTGGCCTCGGCCAACCACTGGATCCTGGACGCGGTGGGCGGCGCGGTCGTCGTCGGCGCCGGCTTCGCCCTGACGTACGTCCTGTCCGGCCGTCGACAGGTGCTGCCGCGCGCGACGGCGAAGCCGGGCGCGGGCGAAGGCGCCGGTACGGGTACGGTCCCCGCGGCGCGCAAGTCCGAGGACGCCCGGGGCCGGTCGGACAAGACCGTGGCGTTGGACAAGGCTGTGGCGTCGGGCAAGAGCGTGGCGTCGGACAAGGCCGACTCGCCGGACGTGCCGGACTCCTCGGCGGGGGGCGCGGCCGAGCCCGTCGCCCCCGCGGCGCCGAAGTAGCGCCGGGTCCCGAAGCCGGCAGCGCAACGGCCCCGGAGGGCCCGGACGGTACGCCGCCCGTGTCCCCCGGGGTGGATCGCCGCGTGACGCCAGGATCCTTCGGCCCGCCGCGTTCCGCCACTCGGGGCGCCACCCGCGCCCGACCTGGGCCGTGTCCGCGAAGTCCCGCGCGGTTCCCTGTGCGGGTGGACGCAGTCGCCGTGTCCCTGCGGGAGCGTTGGCCTCCACCGGTCGGTGGTGGGTTGTTCATGCAGTTCCGCCCCTACGCCCAGGGGCGTGGGGGGACCCCCAGCGCCCCTAAGAGGGCATCTGATCTGGATAGCGGGTAGTTCAGGATGATTTTGTGACTGATGGTGTTGGTGGTCGTTGCTGGGTGTGTGAGTGAGCGTCGTTCGTACCGCAGTGATGTGTCCGATGCCCGCTGGGCTTTGATCGAACCGGTCTTCGTCGTCTGGCGTGCCGGGCGAATGGGTCCTGGCACGGCGGCCCGGGTGCACGATCTGCGGGAGATCGTCAACGCCATCCTGTACGTCAACCGCACCGGTATCCCGTGGGAGTACCTGCCGCACGACTTCCCGCCGTACAAGACGGTGTACGACTACTACGCGAAGTGGGAGGCGGACGGGACGACCGAGCAGGTCCACGACCTGTTGCGGGACAAGGCCCGCAGGGCCGGCGGCCGCAGCGCGGAACCGACGGCCGCCGTCGTGGACGCGCAGAGCGTCAAGACCTCGGGAAACGTCGCCGAGAGCAGCCAGGGCATCGACGCCGGCAAGAAGATCAAAGGGCGCAAGCGGCACCTGGTCACGGACACCCTCGGCCTGGTGCTGGCCGTCCTCGTCACCGCCGCGTCAGTGCACGACACCACCGGAGGGAAGCTGCTGCTCGACGACCTGGCTGCGGCACACCCCACGGTGACCAAGGTCTGGGCCGACGGCGGCTACCAGAACAGCGTCCTCAATCACGGCGCCGGGCTGGGCATCGATGTGGAGGTGGTGCAGCGGCCCCGGGCGAAGGGCTTCGAGCCGCTGCCGAAGCGGTGGGTGATTGAGCGGACTTTTGGCTGGCTGATGCAGCACCGCCGCCTCGCGCGGGACTACGAAGCGCTGCCGCAGAGATCACGGACGATGATCCACTGGGCGATGGCTAACAAAATGAGCCGCGAGCTCACGGGAGAATCCACGCCAACCTGGCGAATCGAAACGGACATCCAGCCCACACCAGCCTGAACATTGATCAGATGCCCTCAAAAACCCCTGCCCCAGCCCGCAGGCGATGCCGGGGGCAGCGAAACAGGTGGCGCTGGGGTCCCCCCAGGCCCTCTGGGGCCGAGGGGGCGGAACTGCGCGACAAGCCCACCACCGGGCCGCAGAGACCAACGCTCCCGCAGGGAAACGGCGGCCACGTCCACCCGCACCGGGAACTACGCCGCGACCCTGAGTTCCTTGACGCCGTTGAGCCACGCCGAGCGCAGCCGGCGCGGTTCGCCGACGAGCCGCAGGTCGGGGAGGGCGTCCGCGATCGCGTTGAAGATCAGGTCGATCTCCATCACCGCCAGTGACTTGCCGAGGCAGAAGTGCGGGCCGCCGCCGCCGAAGCCGAGGTGGGGGTTGGGGTCGCGGCCGACGTCGAAGCTCCCCGGGTCGGTGAAGACCTCGGGGTCGTTGTTGGCGGACGCGTAGAACATCCCCACCCGGTCGCCCTTCTTGATCTGCTGGCCGCCGAGCACCAGGTCCTGGGTGGCGGTGCGCTGGAAGGAGACCACGGGCGTGGCCCAGCGCACGATCTCCTCCGCGGCGGTCGGCGGGCGCTCGCTCTTGTAGCGCTCCCACTGCTCGGGGTGGGTGAGCAGGGCGTGCATGCCGTGCGTGATGGCGTTGCGGGTGGTCTCGTTGCCGGCGACCGCCAGCAGGATCACGAAGAAGCCGAACTCGTCCGTCGACAGGTTCCCCGAGTCCTCCGCCGCGACGAGTTGGGTGACGATGTCCTTCGCCGGACACTCCTTGCGGGCGGCGGCGAGGTTCATCGCGTACGCCAGGAAGTCCATCGACGCCTCTATGCCCGCCTCCTTGGTGACGGAGTAGTCCGGGTCGTGGTAACCCGCCATCGTGTTGGACCAGTCGAAGATCCTGGACCGGTCCTCCTGGGGGACGCCGATCAGTTCGGTGATGGCCTGGAGCGGCAGCTCCACCGCGATGTCGGAGACGAAGTCGAACGAGCCCTCGTCCCGGGACCGCCGCGCCGCCTCGGCGACGATCTTCAGCGCCCGCTCGCGCAGCGCGTCCCGCAGGGAGTTCACGGCGCGCGGGGTGAAGCCCCGCTGCACGATCTGCCGCACCCGGGTGTGCTCGGGCGGATCCATGTTCAACATGATCAGCCGCTGTACGTCGATCTGGTCGCGCTGGATCGATTCGTCGAAGCGGATGATCGCGGTGTTGGCCCAGGACGAGAACAGCTCGGGTTGGGTCGAGACGTACTTGACGTCCGCGTGCCGGGTCACCGCCCAGTAGCCCTCGTCGTCGTAGCCGGACGCGCCCCGCCGCTGCGGGCACCAGGACACCGGTGCGGTCTCGCGCAGCCGGGCGAACTCGGGGAGCGGCACCCGGGATCGCAACAGGTCGGGGTCGGTGGGGTCGAAACCGTCGGTCAGATGGCGGGGGCAGGACATCGGCAGCTCCGGTTCTCTGATGACCCATCAGATTCGACCGAAAGCTAGTAACGAGTTCTACAAGTGGCAAGAGGCGTGGCCGGATCCGTTGTGGTGAAGGGGTGCGGCAAGGGCGTGCAAGACCCTTGCGTACTGACGGTGACTCTCATAAGACTGACGGTAGAACTAGAACGCGTACTAGTTCTACTGCGGAGCGTCGGGACCGGGACGCCCGCGCAGTTCGAGGAGAGGACGAGCCATGGCCGCCGAACCCGTCATCGTCGAAGCCGTACGCACCCCCATCGGCAAGCGCGGGGGCGCCCTCGCCAATCTGCACCCCGCGTACCTGCTGGGGGAGACCTACCGCGAACTCCTCGGCCGCACCGGCATCCAACCCGACTGCATAGAACAGGTCGTCGGCGGCGCGGTCACCCAGGCCGGCGAGCAGTCCATGAACCCCACGCGCACCGCGTGGCTCGCGATGGGACTGCCGTACGAGACGGCGGCGACGACGGTCAACTGCCAGTGCGGCTCGTCCCAGCAGGCGTCCCACATGGTCGCCAACATGATCTCCGCGGGCGTCATCGACGTCGGCGTGAGCTGCGGCGTGGAGGCGATGTCCCGGGTGCCGCTGGGGAGCGCGTCCAAGAACGGTCCGGGCAAACCGGTCCCCGACGAGTGGAACGTCGACCTCCCGAACCAGTTCGAGGCGGCCGAGCGGATAGCCCGGCACCGCGGGCTGAGCCGCGAACGCGTCGACTCGCTCGGGCTGCTGTCGCAGGAGCGCGCCGCGACCGCCTGGGCCGAAGAGCGCTTCAAACGTGAGACGTTCGCGGTGCAGGTTCCCACCACGGAGGACGAGCAGGCCGCGGGCCAGGGCATGTGGCGGCTCGTCGACCGCGACGAGGGGCTGCGCGACACCAGCATGGAGGCGCTGGGGCGCCTCAAGCCCGTGATGCCGACGGCGGTCCACACCGCGGGCAACTGCTCGCAGATCTCCGACGGGGCGGCGGCGATCATGTGGGCGTCGCGCCGGATGGCCCGCGCGCTGAAGCTCAAGCCGCGGGCCCGGATCCTCGCCCAGGCCCTCGTCGGCGCGGACCCCCGCTTCCACCTCGACGGCCCGATCGACGCGACGCGCGCGGTGCTCGGGAAGGCGGGGATGTCCCTCAAGGACGTCGACCTGGTGGAGGTCAACGAGGCGTTCGCGTCCGTGGTGCTGAGCTGGGCGCAGGTCTTCGGCCAGGACCTGGAGAAGGTGAACGTGAACGGGGGAGCGATCGCGCTGGGCCACCCGGTGGGCGCGACGGGGGCGCGCCTGATCACGACGGCGCTGCACGAGTTGGAGCGGCGGGGCGGGGAAGTGGCTCTGGTGGTGATGTGCGCGGGCGGTGCGCTGGCGACGGCGACGATCATCCAACGGGTGTGACCGCGCCTGCGGGACGGCGCGCGGCTCGGCGCCGCGCGCCGTCGGCGCACCGGGCATAGCCTGGGAGGGGGACTCGAACGGGCGGGTGCGTCCGCCTCTTTCCCGGAGGACCGTTGCGCGTGCGTCCGTGAGCACCGCGGAGGCGACGCCATGACGACCACGCAGAATCCCGACGGAAGCGTCACGACCGTCGACACGCAGAGGAACCAGGGGCAGACGAAGGTCACCGAAACGGTGACGCGGCCCGACGGGTCGATCGCGAGGCAGCACATGATCATCACGGACGACGCGACCGGGGCCGTCATCCGTGAACGGACCATGACGAACACCGTCACGACCGACGCCGACGGCCACCCGGTTCAAACCACGGACGAGAACAACGTGTTCAACGATCCGCAGACCGGGGAGACCACGACGTCGAGCACCACCGACACCGTGAACCAGGACACGGGTGCGACGTCGCACGTCGAGAACACCGAACGAACCGACAGCTCCGGCAACGCCCTTGAGGACGAGCGACGTGCGGAGGGGACGGACGCCGACGGCAACAAGTCCTTCAGTGAGTCCACGCTCGACCCGACGACGGGCGAGCGGACGCTGACCACCGAGACCACGGACGCGGCCGGCGATGGAACCTCGCACACTCAGGTCATCGACTCCGGCGGAAACGTCGTCCAGGAGAGCACGTCGGACATCAAGGGAAGCGGTTCCGGGAGCGGGAGCGGGAGCGGAGGTACGGACGGCGGGGATGGGGGAGACGGCGGGAACGGTGGGGACGGTGGGGACGGGGGAGACAGCGGGAACGGAGGAGACGGCGGGGACAGCGGGAACGGAGGAGACGGCGGGGACAGCGGGAACGGAGGAGACGGCGGGGACAGCGGGAACGGCGGGAACGGAGGAGACAGCGGGGACGGGGGAAGCGGCGGGGATGGCGGGGGTGATGGGAACGGTGGAGATGGCGGAGGGGATGGCGGCGGTGGAGATGGCGGCGGTGGAGGGGATGGCGGCGGTGGCGGCGGTGGTGGAGACGGGGGCGGGGGAGGGGACGGTGGCGGTGGCGGTGGAGACGGCGGCGGCGAGGGCTTCGGCGGAGGAGGGCCCGTAGAGCTTCCCCGCGAGATGTGATCCCCCGGGCCGCGTCGGAGCGCGTTGCCCGACGTGGTCCGGCCCGTTGCCCGTTGGGCCTGCCCTGACCGGCTTCGACCTGCCTACGCCGTACCGTCCGGTCGCGCGTCTGGCCCGCCCGGCTCGGCCGCCTCGAACCCCACCGCCGCGGTGAACGCCGCCTTGCGCGTCGCCCGCCGCAGCACCCGCAGCACTGCCGGGCCCACCGTCAGCGTCAGGATCACCGTGAGGATCGCGCGGCCCAGGTCCCAGCCGAGGGACGTCGCCGCGACGTAGGTGAAGAACCGCACCAGGTTGTCCAGGAGCGGATCGCCCGGATGGAAGGAGATGCTGGACGCCATGCCCGGGATGATCGTCCAGCCCTGGAGGTTCATCACCGTGCCGTACCCGAACGCCGCGACCGCGCCGTACGCCGCCAGCAGCGCCGCCTCCGCCCGCCCGCGGATGCGGTCCGGGCCGGGCAGGAGGCCCGCGCCCATCGCGAACCAGCCCATCGCCAGCATCTGGAACGGCATCCAGGGGCCCACCCCGCCCGTCAGCAGCGCGGACGCGAACATCGTCACCGAGCCGAGTACGAAGCCGAAGCCCGGCCCCAGCACCCGGCCGGCCAGCACCATCAGGAAGAACATCGGCTCCAGGCCGGCCGTGCCGGCGCCGAGCGGGCGCATCGCCGCGCCCACCGCGGCCAGCACCCCCAGCATGGCGACCGCCTTCGCGCCCATCCCGGTGTCGGCGATCGTCGCCACGACGACGCCCACCAGCAGCGGCAGCAGCAGGGCGAAGAGCCAGGGCGCGTCCTCGGCGTGCGCGACGACGCCGGAACGCTCGTCGGCGAGCAGCGGCCAGCCGAAGAAGGCCAGCCCGATCGCGCTGACCAGCCCGAGCGCCACGATCGAGCGCGGCCCCAGCCGAACCGGGCGGGCGCTCCCGCCGCTCACAGCGCCGCCTCCACCTGGGCCACCGTCAGCCACCGCAGCGGCGCCAGCACCTTGCTGACCTGCGGGGCGAACGCCGGGGACGCCACCACGACCTCCGGAGTCGGCCCGTCCGCGACGACCTCGCCCTCCGCGAGGATCACCACCCGGTGCGCGAGGTCCGCCGCGAGTTCCACGTCGTGCGTGGCGAGCACGATGGCGTGCCCGTCGGCGGCGAGCCCCTTGAGCACGCCGACCAGCCGGGCCTTCGCCGCGTAGTCGAGACCCCGCGTCGGCTCGTCGAGCAGGATCAGCGGGGGCCGCGCGGTCAGCACCACCGCCAGCGCGAGCGCCAGCCGCTGCCCCTCCGACAGGTCGCGCGGGTGCGTGTCGTCCCCTACGCCCGGCAGCAGTTCGGCGACCAGTTCCCGACAGCTACCGGGCTCCGCCCCCGCGTCCTGGTCGGCCGCCGCGCACTCCGCGGCCACCGTCTCCGCGTACAGCAGGTCCCGGGGGTCCTGCGGTACGAGTCCGACGCGGCGGACCAAGTCGCGGGGCCGCACCCGGTGCGGTGCGTCGCCGCCGACGGAGACCGAGCCGGCCGCGGGCTGCACCAGGCCGGTGAGCGCCGCCAGCAGCGTGGACTTCCCGGCGCCGTTGCGCCCCATCAGCGCCACCGTCTCCCCGGCGGCCACCGCCAGGTCCACCCGGCGCAGCGCCTCGGTGCGCCCGCGGAGCACCTGGAGCCCGGCGACCTCCGCCAGCGGTTCGCCGGGTGCGGGCGCGGGCAGCGACACCGGGGCCCCGAGCCGCTCCCGCAGCCCGGCCGCCCGGCGCCGAGCGTCGCGCACGGACAGCGGCAGCGGGTCCCAGCCGGCGAGCCGGCCCAGCGCCACCACCGGCGGACGGACCGGCGAGATCGCCATCACCTCGTCCGGCGCGCCCAGCACGGGCGGCCGGCCCGGCCCCGGCAGCAGGACGACCTGGTCCGCGTACTGCACCACCCGCTCCAACCGGTGCTCGGCCATCAGCACCGTCGTCCCCAGGTCGTGCACGAGCCGCTGCAACACCGCCAGCACCTCCTCCGCCGCACCCGGGTCCAGCGCCGACGTCGGCTCGTCGAGGACCAGCACCTTGGGGTGCGCGGCCAGCACCGAACCGATCGCCACCCGCTGCTGCTGACCGCCCGACAGCGTCGCGATCGGCCGGTCCCGCAGGTCCGCGAGGCCCAGCAGGTCCAGGGTCTCCTCCACGCGCCGGCGCATCACGTCCGGCGCGACGCCCAACGACTCCATGCCGTACGCCAACTCGTCCTCGACGGTGTCCGTGACGAAGTGCGCCAACGGGTCCTGGCCCACCGTGCCGACGACGTCGGCCAACTCCCGCGGCCGGTGCGTCCGGGTGTCCCGGCCGTCGACCGTGACCCGCCCGCCCAGCGTGCCGCCGGTGAAGTGCGGCACCAGACCGGAGACCGTACCCAGCAATGTCGACTTGCCGACCCCGGACGGGCCGACGAGCAGCACCAACTCGCCCTCCGGGACCGTCAGGTCCACCCCGTCGACGGTGGGCGCCGCTGCGCCGTCATAGGTGACGGACACGTTCTCGAACCGGATCACGACTGTTCCTTCGGGCTGCGGGGCGCGGGGGTAACCGGACGGCGGGGCACGGGGGCGACGAACGCCGGCAGCAGTCCGATCAGCACCGCCAGCGCCGGCCACACCGGCAGGGTCGGCGCGACCAGGGGCAGGACCCCGGGCTCCAGCGCCGCGGGGGAGACGTTCGCGGCCCACGCCAGGAGTCCGGCGACGGCCGTGCCCGCCCCGGCGACCAGCCAGGACCGCGCCCCGAACCGGTCGGGCCGGTAGCGGGTGCGCACGGTGCGCCGACCGCCCAGCCGCAGCCCGCCGACCGCGGCGGCCACCCCGGCGGCCAGCAGCGGCAGCCCGTACGCCCCGCCCTCCGCCGCGAGCAGGGCGTACGTACCGGCGCACACCCCGAGCAGCCCGCCGAGGGTGAGCGCGGTGGTGGTGTGCCGCACGGCCCGCGGCACCTCGGCGGTGCGCCCGTAGCCGCGGGCGTCCATCGACGCCGCCACCGCGATCGACCGCTCCAGCGCGCCTTCCAGCACCGGCAGCCCGATCTGCGCCATGGCCCGCAGCCCGCCCGTGCGCCGGCCCCGCAGCCGGCGCGCGGTGCGCAGCCGGGCCACGTCGGCGACCAGGTTCGGCGCGAAGGTCATGGCGACGACCACGGCCACGCCCGCCTCGTACAGCGCGCCCGGCAGCGACTTCAGCAGCCGGGCCGGGTTCGCGAGCGCGTTCGCCGCGCCCACGCAGATCAGCAGCGTCGCCAGCTTCGCGCCCTGGTAGAGCGCGAACACGAGTTGTTCGGCGTACACCCGCCCGCCGATCCGGATGCCCTTCGCCCACTCGGGCAGCGGCACCTCCGGCAGCGTCACCAGCAGGTGCGTCCCGGGGATCGGGGCGCCGAGGAGTACGGAGAACAGCACCCGGATCGCCAGCACCAGCAGGCCCAGCTTGAGGAAGGCGACGTACGCCCGGGCCCAGGGCGCATCGGTGCGGCGGGCCGCGACGACGTAGCCGGCGACGCCGACGATCAGCCCCAGGAGCCACGGGTTGGTGGTGCGGGACGCGGCGGCGGCCAGCCCGATCGCCCACAGCCACCAGGCGCCGGGGTGCACCGCGTTGGAACGGTTCGCCTCGGGCGCCCGCCAACGCGCCCACGCCGACGGGGCCGTGGGCGCGGCCTCGGGGCCGGCACCGGCGCGGTCCGTGGCGGGGAGGGGGCGGGCGGCCATCAGGGGCGTCGGCGGCGGATCTGCCAGAAGGTGGCGGCGCCCAGGACGAGGAAGACCGCGAGGCCGGCGACGGTGCCGAGCGACGGCCCGCCGTCGGAGTCGTCCTCAGCGTCCGCCTTCGCGGCCTGCTCGGCCTGCCCGGACTTCTTCGAGGTGTTCGAGACCTGCTCGCCGCAGCCCTTCGCGGGGTAGCCGGAGATCGCGCAGAGCAGCGCGTTCCCGTCGTAGCGCAGCGGCTTCGCCACCTGGGCCAGCGCCTCCGCGGTCGTCGCGCTCCCGTGGACCTTGGCGCAGACCGTGCGTTGGTCCGGCGGGGTCTCGCCGGTGGGCGCGTCCGTCGCCGTCCCGGGGTCGATGACCAGGGCGATGCGCTTCTTCCCGGCCTCCGCCGGCGTGCTGCCGCAGACCGCGTCGAAGTCGGGCGCGGGCCGCGGCTTGGACGCGTCGGCGGAGTCCGCGCTGACGGCGAAGCGGAAGCCCTGGACGGCGCCGTCGGCGGGGCTGGCGGTGGCCGGGCCCTCGGTGGCGTACGTCCACGTCGCACCGTCGGCCTGCCAGAAGGACCAGTAGCGGTAGCCGGCGGCCTGCGCCGGGGCCGCGCCGGCGAGCACGGTCACCAGCGCGGCGGTGACCAGCGCGAGGACGGCGACGAGCGGTCGCGCCCCGCCGGGGGCCCGGTCCCGGCTCACGACTGGGACTTGCGTCGGCCGCTGAACAGGATGCCCGCGCCCACGCTCGCCGCGAAGAACGCGCCGACGATCCACCACACGCCGGCCCCGCCGTCCTTCTCGTCCTTCTCCTTCTTCTCGTCCTGCTTCTTCGAGGCGTCGGAGTCGGCGCCCTGCGGCGCCGGGCCGGAGGCGTTCAGCCCGGCGACCAGGTCGGTGCCGCCGAAGTCCTTCGGGTCCGCGCCGGTGGCGTGCGCGGCGAGGACGAGCTGCGCGTACGCGGCGGGGCCCGACTCCTTGGCCCAGGCCGGCGCGTTCTGCTGGAGCCAGGTCAGGGAGTTCTTCGCCGGCTCGGCCAGGCCCTGGGCGGAGAGCGCGACGACCGCGTCCGCGGTGTTGCCGAAGTCCGGCTTCGGGGCGGTGTCCTCGGCGCCGGGCATCGGCGGGGCGAGCAGGTGCCCGGACTTCGCGAGGGCGCCCGCGAGGTACGCGGCGCCGTTGTGCGCCGCGCCCTGGACGTCCGTGGCCTTCGCGCAGGTCGTGCCCGCGGCGTGCGCGGCGCCGGCCTTCGCGACCAGGCCCTTGCCCTGGGCGGCGAGCACCGCGGCGGCGGTCGAGTCGGCGACGACGCCGGGCTGCCCCGGCTGGTAGACGAACGCGCCGCCGTCCTTGCCGCCGCACGGCTGCGCGAACGTCAACAGGGCGTCGTACGGCGACTTGCCGCCCTTGGACCGCACGGCCTGCGGCTGCTCGCCGGCCGCGGCGAGGGCGCCGATCACGACGGAGGTGGAGTTCGCGTCGCTGGCGCCGCCCGGGTTGTAGCTCCAGCCGCCGTCCGCGTTCTGCACGGACTTCAGCCAGCCCACGGCCTTGGCGACCGTCTTGTCCTGGCCGCCGGTGGCGGCGAGGGCCTGGACGGCGGCGGCGGTCGCGTTCGAGTCCCGGGGCAGCTTGGCGGCGCAGTCGCCGGAGACGTCCGCGCGGTAGGCGGAGAACGCGCCGTCCGCGCACTGCTGGGCGGTCAGCCAGTCCACCGCCTTCGCGGCGGGGGTGAGGCCCACGGCGTCCTGCGCCAGCAGCGCCAGCGACTGCCGCCAGACGCCGTCGTACGCCGGGTCGGCGGTGCCGAAGAGCCCGGAGGGGAGCGGGGCGGGGGAGGGCGACGCGGTCGCCGGGGCGGCGTGCGCCGCGGGGGCGCCGAGCAGGGCGGCGGCGCCGAGCGCTGCGGAGAGGGCGAGCGCGGTGGTGCTGCGGCGGACGGTGGTCATGACGGGTGCTGCCTCTTCCCTGCGGGTTCCCTGCGGGACGCTGACGGGCGCGGGGCAGGGCGCGGGTACGGCGACGCACCGGGCTCCGGCCCGCGTTCCTCGACGGTGCCGACCGTCGGCGGGGTGCCGACGGCTTGAGCGGTCACGGCCGCGTCCGGGGCGCTCCGGCTGCGCCCCGGACGTCCGGGGCTCACGGTTGCGGGTCAGCGCCGGATTTCCACCGGCTTCCCCCCGTACGGGCGTGATACGACCCACCCACCTTACCGACGCCCCGGGGCCACCCCCGCCGCGCCCCTGGGCCGCTGCGGTCCGAGCTGCGCCCTGCTGGGTTGATTTCCGCTGGTCAGCGCGGTTTCGCCGGGCGGCGGCCCGTGTTGTCGAGTCCACGGCCCCGGCTGTGGCTGGTCGCGCAGTTCCGCTTCCTGCGCCCTTGAGGGCACGAGGCCCCGCGGGACCTCGTCTCGGCGGACCCGCCCGTGTCGACCGCGCGGGCGCGCGGGCGCGCGGTGTCGATCGCGCGGACCCGCCCGGGAGACCGTCGGCAATACATGACGAGGGATGTCATGTATTGCCGGCAGGCTCGTGATCACGACGTCGACGCGGGGCGAAGCGGTCGGTCGCCCGGCCGGCGTGCGTACTCCGTACCGAAGACGAAACCGAGCGAGACGAATCGAGCTGCTGTGGCAATGGAACGAACGGCGATCAACCCGGTGAAGTGGTCGACGGCGAAGGGCTTCAACCAGGGCGAGGTCGTGTCCGGACACACCCGGACCCTGTACGCCTCGGGCCAGACCGCGACGAACGCGTCCGGCGAGCCCCGACACGCCGGCGACATGGCGGCGCAGTTGTCCCTGAGCATCGCCAACCTGGAGGCGGTGCTCACGGCGGCGGACATGTCCCTGGCGAACCTGATCCGTCTGAACGTCTACACGACGGACGTCGACCTCCTTTTCGCCCACTACGGAGTCCTGGCGGGCCGCCTGTCCGCCGCGGGCGTCTCCCCGGCGAGCACCCTGCTCGGCGTGACCCGCCTGGCGCTCCCCGGCCTCCTGGTGGAACTGGAGGGCACGGCGGTCGCCTGACCCGTCACCGCGGGCGGTTGGCGCCATCGAGCCCCGCGTCCGCCGCCCGCGTCCATCGAGCCCCGCGTCCGCCGCCCGCTCACTCCGTCCCGCCCGGCAACTCCTGCACCTCCGCCGCCGTCCACCCCGTCGCGCCCGCCGCGTCCGTCAAGTAGCGGGCGACGGCCGTCGCGTCCCAGCCGCCCGCAGCGCGCAGGCCGACCGCGAGGTGCCGCAGGTACGCGGCGGACGGGCGCACCTCGGGCACGTCCGCCAGGTGCCACGGCGCCGTGAACGTCAGCACGGGCAGCCCCGCCACGAACCCCGGGTGCACCAGCGTCTCGTAGCGCCCCGGCCCGATCGTCGACCGCCCGAGCGCGATGGCCGTGCCCAAGTCGAGTGCGGGGCCGCTCCCCGGCGTCCGGTACATCTCCTGCGCCGCGATGTCGTCGAACTGCTCGGCCGTGATCAGGTGCGCGTGCGCCCAGGTGGTGCCCGGGGCGTCGGGGTCGTAGAAGGCGCGCCCGCCCGACCAGACCTTCGACCAGGTCGCGAAGTACAAGGCGCCGGGCAGTTCGAGGGGGACGGACGCCCGCGGCGGCGTGCGGTCGCGGCACCCCGGGTGCCCGCGCGTCGCGCCCGGCGGGCGGCCGCCGGCGATGTAGCTGTGCAGCCGCTGCGGGTCCATGTTCGACCCGTACGACGCGTACCAGACCAGGCGCGGGCGCTCGACGGCGGAGAGGCCGACGGGGGAGGCGGCGGCGCTGGGCACGGGGCGCTCGGGGGTCCTCAACTCGCCTTCCTTCGTGCGGTGCCCGGACGCCGCGGACGGTCGGCGTCACCCGGTGTCCCGTCCGCCCGTCGGGCCGACCTGCGCGTACGGAGCCATTGTCCTTCGTCGCGCGCAGGGCGCGAGTCGACGCTCCGGCCTCGGGACCCGGACCCTCCCGTCAGGGGGAAACCCGCTGGTGAGCGCGGCCTTGGTGGCACCTATGGCGTAGTTGAACTAGAACTGGTATCAGTTTTGGAGCAGCGTCAGATCCGAGCGCCAGACCCAAGTGTCAGATACCGCCCAGCGCCACAGGAGGCCGCGGCCATGACCGAGCTCGTGGAACATCGAAAGCTGTTCGTCGGCGGAGAGTTCACCGACCCCCTCGGCACCGACACCATCGAGGTCGTCTCCCCCCACACCGAGCAGGTCGTCGGGCGCGTCCCGCACGCCTCGCGGGCGGACGTGGACCGGGCGGTGGCCGCCGCCCGTCGGGCCTTCGACGAGGGGCCCTGGCCGCGGACGGCGCTGGCGGAGCGGATCGAGGTCGTCACCAGGATCAAGGACGCGCTCGCCGTACGGCACGAAGAGCTGGCCCGGCTGATCAGCACCCAGAACGGCTCCCCCTACTCGTGGAGCGTGTTCGCGCAGGCCCTCGGCGCGATGATGGCGTGGGACTCCGCCATCACCATCGCGCGGGACTTCGAGCACGAGGAGCGCCGGGCGGGAGCGCTCGGGCCGATCCTCGTACGGCGCGAGCCCGTCGGCGTCGTCGCCGCCGTGGTGCCGTGGAACGTCCCGCAGTTCACCACCGCGGCCAAGCTCGCCCCCGCCCTGCTCGCCGGCTGCACCGTGGTGCTCAAGCCGTCGCCGGAGACGCCGTTGGACGCGTACGTCCTGGCCGAGCTGGCGCAGGAGGCCGGGCTCCCGGAGGGCGTGCTGTCGATCCTGCCGGCCGACCGCGAGGTCAGCGAGTACCTGGTCGGCCACCCCGGCGTGGACAAGGTGTCCTTCACCGGCTCCGTCGCGGCCGGCAAGCGCGTCATGGAGGTCGCCGCCCGCAACCTGACCCGCGTCACCCTCGAACTCGGCGGCAAGTCGGCCGCGGTGATCCTGCCGGACGCCGACTTGGAGTCCACGATCGCCGGCATCGTCCCGGCCGCGTGGATGAACAACGGCCAGGCGTGCGTGGCCATGACGCGGGTGCTGGCGCCGCGCAGCCGCTACGAGGAGATCGCCGACGCGTTGGGCGCCGCCGCCTCCGCCCTGGTGGTGGGGGACCCGCTGGATCCCGCCACCCAGGTCGGCCCGCTGGTCGCCGAGCGCCAGCAGCGCCGCTCGTTCGACTACGTGCGCATCGGCCGGGAGGAGGGCGCCAAGGTCCTCGTGGGCGGCGGTCGCCCGGCGGACCTGGAGCGGGGCTGGTACGTGGCGCCCACCCTCCTCGGGGACGTCGACAACTCCATGCGGGTGGCCCGCGAGGAGATCTTCGGGCCGGTGGTCTGTCTGCTGCCGTACGGGGACGAGGCCGAGGCGGAGAGGATCGCCAACGACTCCGACTACGGGCTCAGCGGCAGCGTGTGGACGGCGGACGTGGAGCGCGGCGTCGACTTCGCGCGCCGGGTGCGGACGGGCACGTACAACGTGAACACCTTCAGCCTGGACATGTACGGCCCGTTCGGCGGCTACAAGAACTCCGGCATCGGGCGGGAGTTCGGCCCCGAGGGGTACGCCGCCTACCTGGAGCACAAGATGGTCCACCTGCCGGCGGGGTACGGGGACCAGCCGGGCGAGTCGGACCACGGGGACGAGGGCTGATGGGCGACCGCTGGCACGTCGAGGTCGACCGGGGCGTGTGCATCGGCTCCGGAATGTGCGCGGGCCTGGCCCCCGAGGGCTTCGTGCTCGACTCGGCCCGGCAGTCGCACCCCAGGGACGCGGAGACGGACGCGAGCGAGCCGGTGTTGGCGGCGGCGGAGGGCTGCCCGGTGGAGGCGATCGCGATCAGCTTGGTGGGCAGCGGTGAACCGGTCTTCCCGCCGGAGGAGTGAGCGCCCGGCGGTGAACGGACGTGCGCGGTACGGCCGTAGGGCACGGGCGCACGCCGCGGGGGAGCCGCGCTCCTCAGGCGCGGCGCCCCGGCCGTGCTCCCGTCGCGTCCGCCGGGTCCACCACGTCGATGAGTCGGCACACCGTCTCGATGTCGATCTTCACCTGGGCGATCGAGGCCCGCCCCGACAGCCAGGTGATCAGCGCCGAGTGCCAGGTGTGCTCGATCACCCGCACCGCCGAAAGCTGCTCGGGCGTGGGGTCTTCGAGCCCCATCGCGTCCAGGATGATCGCCGTCGTCTGTCGGGAGACCGTGTCCACCTCGGGGCTGACGCTGCGGTCCGCGAAGGTCAGCGCCCGCACCATCGCGTCGGCGAGGTGCGGCTCCCGCTGGAGCGCGCGGAAGGCCCGCATCAGCGTCTCGGCCACCCGCTCGGCGGCGTCCGCCCCGCCCGGCGGGCGCTTGCGCAGGGTCGTGTGCAGGTGGTGGAGCTGGTCCTGCATGGTGGCGACGAGCAGATGGACCTTGGAGGGGAAGTAGCGGTACAGGGTGCCGAGGGCGACCTCGGCGGCCTCGGCGACCTCCCGCATCTGCACCGCGTCGAAGCCGCCGCGGCCGGCGAGTTGCGCACTGGCGTGCAGGATGCGGCGGCGGCGGGCCTCCTGGCGCTCCGTCAGGGGCGGTGCACCGGGGACCGGCCCCGGGCGTCGCACCGGATCGGGGCGCGCGGCCCGCGAACCCGGCTCGGGCCGAGCATCGGACTGCGCACGGGAGCGCGCACCGGATCGTGCCCCGGCGCGCGTGCCGGTCCGGGCTCCGGAACGCGCGTCGGGCAGTGCCTCGGACCGCGTCTCGGACGTCTGCCGTGCCTGCTGGGCTTCGGCTGTCATGGTCCCCGTCGTCCCCGTTCCTGTCCGTCCCCCGTGGTGGCGCGAATCACCTGATCCGGCCGTCACACCCGGAGCTACCTGCGGGTAGATTCGAAGCTCCTTGAGCCACCGAGTCTGAAACTTGTTCTAGATTAGCGCGAGCGGTTACGCTCCGGCGAAACGTATGGGGAGAAGGGGGCCGTGAGTGACCGCTGAGGCCATCGAGGCCGGTCCCCGTGACCCGGAGCGCCGGCCGCGCGGCACCGCAGCGGCCACCCCCGCGGCAGCCGCACCCATCGACGCCGGCGCCGACGCCGGCCCCTCGGACCGGCCGCTGCGCATCGCGCTCCTCACCTACAAGGGCAACCCCTTCTGCGGCGGCCAGGGCGTGTACGTGCGCCACCTCTCCCGCGAACTCGCCCGCCTCGGCCACCAGGTCGAAGTGATCGGCGCCCAGCCCTACCCCGTGCTCGACGACGGCGTCCCCCTCACCGAACTGCCCAGCCTCGACCTCTACCGCAGCCCGGACCCCTTCCGCACGCCCGGCCGCGAGGAGTACCGCGACTGGGTCGACGCCCTCGAAGTCGCCACCATGTGGACCGGCGGCTTCCCCGAGCCGCTGACGTTCTCGCTGCGCGCCCGGCGCCATCTGCGGGCCCGCCGCGGCGAGTTCGACGTCGTGCACGACAACCAGACCCTCGGGTACGGGCTGTTGGGCGACCTCGGCGCCCCGCTGGTCACCACCGTCCACCACCCCATCACCGTCGACCGGCGCCTGGACCTGGCGGCGGCGGAGGGCTGGCAGCGCCGCCACTCCGTACGCCGCTGGTACGGCTTCACCCGGATGCAGCGGCGGGTGGCCCGCCGGCTCCCGTCCGTGCTCACCGTCTCCGGTTCGTCGCGCCGGGAGATCGTGGACGACCTCGGCGTGCGCCCCGACCGCATCCACGTCGTCCACATCGGCGCCGACACCGAACTCTTCGCGCCCGACCCCGCGGTCCCCGAGGTCCCCGGCCGCATCGTCACCACCTCCAGCGCCGACGTCCCGCTCAAGGGCCTCGTCCACCTGGTGGAAGCGCTGGCCAAGCTGCGCACCGAACACCCCGGCGCCCACCTCGTCGTGGTCGGCAAGCGGGCCGAGGACGGCCCCGTCGCCCAGGCGATCGAACGCTACGGGCTCGGCGGCGCCGTCGAGTTCGTCAAGGGCATCTCCGACGCGGAGCTGGTCGACCTGGTGCGCGGCGCGCAGATCGCCTGCGTGCCGTCGCTGTACGAGGGGTTCTCGCTGCCCGCCGCCGAGGCGATGGCCACCGGGACGCCGCTGGTCGCCACGACGGGCGGGGCCATCCCCGAAGTCGCAGGCCCCGACGGCGAGACGTGCCTCGCGGTGCCGCCCGGGGACGCGGGTGCACTGGCCGCGGCGCTCGGCCGGCTCCTCGACGACCCGGAGCTACGGACCCGCCTGGGCGCGGCGGGTCGGCAACGCGTGCTGGAACGATTCACCTGGGCGCGGGCCGCGCAGGGGACGGCGGAGCTGTACTACGCGGCGGTGGCCCGGGCGGCGAAGCGGTGACCTGGGGTGTGGCGCGGTGACCGGCCAGGCAGGTGCCGCGACCGTCCGGCCGGCCGTCGAATCCGTCCAAGCAGCCGCCGGGACCGTCCGATTGACCCGCTGATCACCGAGGTGCCCCGGTGCCGGTGACCGCCCGGAGGCGACGCCGAGCAGCGGGGCGCCCACCGGGGCGGCCCGTCCCGGCCCGCCCAGTCCGTCCCGTCCACCCCGACCATCCCCACCGTGAAGGCAGGAACGCGTGCTGACCGTCGACTTCTCCCGCTTCCCGCTCGCCGCGGGCGACCGCGTCCTGGACCTGGGCTGCGGCGCCGGCCGGCACGCCTTCGAGTGCTACCGGCGCGGCGCCCGCGTCGTCGCGCTCGACCGCAACGGCGAGGAGATCCGCGAAGTCGCCAAGTGGTTCGCCGCGATGGAGGAAGCCGGCGAGGCACCCGAGGGCGCCACCGCCACCGCCCTGGAGGGCGATGCGCTCAACCTCCCCTTCCCCGACGAGTCCTTCGACGTCGTCATCATCTCCGAAGTGATGGAGCACATCCCCGACGACAAGGGCGTGCTCGCCGAGATGGTGCGGGTGCTCAAGCCCGGCGGACGCCTCGCCGTCACCGTCCCGCGCTACGGCCCCGAGAAGGTCTGCTGGACGCTCAGCGATGCGTACCACGAGGTCGAGGGCGGTCACATCCGCATCTACAAGGCCGACGAACTGCTGGCGAAGCTGACGGAGGCCGGACTCGTCCCGTACGGCACCCACCACGCCCACGGCCTGCACAGCCCCTACTGGTGGCTCAAGTGCGCCTTCGGCGTCGACAACGACCGGGCCCTGCCGGTCCGGGCGTACCACAAGCTGCTCGTCTGGGACATCATGAAGAAGCCGAAGGCCACCCGCCTCGCCGAGCAGGCGCTCAACCCGCTCATCGGCAAGAGCTTCGTGGCGTACGCGACCAAGCCCCAACTGCCCCGGGCCCAGGCGTGACCACCCCGCGCACCGAACACCTGGTCCTGCCGGGCGTCCTGACCGCGGCCGAAGCGGCGCAGACCGTCGCCGGGATACGCGCCGAGCAGCGCGCGGACGGCGCCATCCCGTGGTTCCGCGGCCACCACCTCGACCCCTGGGACCACACCGAGGCCGCGATGGCGCTCGACGCGGCCGGCGAACACCGGGCCGCGGGCCGGGCGTACGACTGGCTGCGCACCCACCAGCGGCCCGACGGCTCCTGGTACGCGGCGTACGACGACGGCGACGCCGCCCGACCCACGGACCGCGGCGCCGAGACGAACTTCACCGCGTACGTCGCCGTCGGCGTCTGGCACCACTACCTGGCCACCGGCGACGGGGCCTTCCTGGACCGGATGTGGCCCGTCGTGCGCGCCGCGATCGCCTTCGTCCTGGAACTCCAGCAACCGGGCGGCCAGATCGGCTGGAAGCGGGAGCCCGACGGCACCCCCGTCAACGACGCACTCCTCACCGGCTCCTCCTCCATCCACCAGGCCCTGCGCTGCGCCCTGGCGATCGCCGCGGAGCGCGCGGAGCCCCAGCCCGACTGGGAACTCGCCACCGGCGCACTCGCCCACGCGATACGCCACCACCCCGAGCGCTTCCTCGACAAGTCCCGCTACTCCATGGACTGGTACTACCCCGTCCTCGCCGGCGCGGTCACCGGGGAGGCGGCGAAGGCCCGGATCGCCGAACGCTGGGACGACTTCGTGGTCCCCGGCCTCGGGGTGCGCTGCGTCTGGCCGAACCCGTGGGTGACGGGCGGCGAGAGCTGCGAGTTGGCCCTCGCGCTCTGGGCGGCGGGCGACCGGGACCGCGCCCTCGACGTCCTGAAGTCCATCACCCACCTGCGCGCCGACGACGGCATGTACTGGACGGGCTACGTCTTCGAGGACCGGGCGATCTGGCCCCGCGAGCGGACGACCTGGACGGCCGGCTCCCTGCTCCTGGCAGCCGCGGCCCTGACCGGCGACGCACCGACCTGCGCGATCTTCAGCGGCGACGGCTTGCCGACGGGCCTGGCGCCGGACTGCTGCGACGAGTAGTCGACGGGTCGGGGGTGTGCCGTCCCGCCTCCCCCGACACACCCGGCTCAGTAGCGTGTCCCGCATGCCGGATGCAGAGAACGCAGGCGACAACGCCGCGCGGATCGCCGCGGCTTGGCACCCGCTCACGGAGTGGCTGGCCGAACACGCGCCCCGCTCGTACGCACAACTGTTACCGCCCGCCACCGACGACGAGATGCGCGAGGCCGAGGCCGTACTGGCCGAGTGGGCCCGGCACCCCGACGGCGGGGAGCCCAGGTCGCCGCGATCTTGACCGCGAACGACGGTACCCTCCCCGACGGGCGAAACGACAGACCTGCCGTGAGCCTGGGATGCCTGGTCTGGCTCCACCCCGACCATCCGCACCTGTCCTACGCGCCGTGGGAGCTGGTCCACCCCAGCGGTCGCTAGGGCCTGGATCCGTGGGGCCCTTCCTCCCGCCCTCGCGGAGCAGAAGGAAGGTCCCGTTCCCTGTGTCCCGTTGCCGGGACGGTCAGGGCTTGGTCATTAAGGTGCTCGCTGCCGTTGTCGACCCTGGCTGCCACGGTCTGGTCCGTGGGTGGTCGACGAAGGTCTTCTTCGGTACGTACCCGCCGGATCCTTTGCCTTGGTACTTCGCGCAGACCACATCGCGGGACTTCCCCTTGTTCCAGCTGCTGGCTGTACGTGCGATCGGCGCGTGGTAGACGAGCGGATTGTTCGTGGTGACGCCCAGCCCCTTCGAGGCGGACCTGTTCTGCACCACCCAGGCATGGGCCGCGGCGGCCGGGTAGTTCGCCGTGTTGAACGTGGACGTGGGACGTACTGCGACAGCACGCAGCCCGGGGCGCCGTAGGACGAGACCTTTTCGCAGCGGACCGTGAGGTCCGGTGCCCGGGCCGGACCGGTGCTGCTCACCCACTCGCGCTTCCTGCCATCCGGAGCGGGCGGCGGGTCAACGCCGGGCACGGGGAGGGTGACGAAGTACATCGGCAGCGCTTTGGACAGGTCCACGTCCCGCGCGCCGGTCCCGTTGACCTTGCCGTTCCAGGTGTGGTTGGAGGTACCGGTGCTGACGTGGGTGTCGTTGGGCTCGATGCCGTTCATGCCCCCCTTCCAGCTCAGCGCGCCCAAGAAGTCGATGGGCTTGGCGCCGGCACCGTTGTTGCAACCGTCGCTGTTGCACATGATGTCGATGAACGCGTCCGGTGCGTCGGAGCCGAAGATCACCGCCTTGTCCACGGCAGGGAACGTGTTGTAGATCGGCGTCATTTCGAGCCAGGTCTTGATGTCGCTGGTGTGCGGGTCGGTCGTGGCCTGCAAGTGCATCTCGAAGTCGGCGGTGTACACGACGTCGGGGACGCCGGGAAGGGGCTTCGACCGCGCGATGACCTTCAGGTCCAAGAAGAGGCAGGCTTCGGTCCGGGTGAACAAGGACTTCTGGGCCTCGCCCGACAGGGACGGCTGGCACCACGGAGACTTCGTCGACGGTGGCGTCCCACATCACCGGGGCGGGCATGACGGCTCGCTGTTGACCGGTGCTGGGATCGGTGAAGACGACCGAGCCGTCAGGGTTGGCGCGGGTGGATAGAAGGGGCAGTCGAGGGTTGCTTCTTGCCGCCCCCCAGGAGGGGAAGGTGGAGTCGAGCACCCGGTGATTGCCCTGGCGCGCGGAGCTCGCCGGGGCAGCCCTTGGACGGCTTGCAGCCACTCCTGCGGCTTCTGACGTGAAGGGGACCGTGCTGGTTGCGGAGGGCCGCGCCTACAGCACCAGTTCTGCCAGCACCCTCAGCGTCGGCTCGTCCGGGGACGTGATCAGCAGGTCCGTCACGGGGCCCTGGCACCAGGCTTGGAGGCGGTCCGCTATCCGGGTCCTCGGGCCGACGAGGGAGATCTCGTCGGCGAAGGCGTCGGGGACCGCGCGGATCGCGTCGTCGCGGCGGCCCTCGGCGAAGAGGGACTGGATGCGGCGGGCTTCTTTCTCGTAGCCCATGCGGGACATGAGGTCCGCGTGGAAGTTGCGGGTCGCGTGGCCCATGCCGCCGACGTAGAAGCCGAGCATCGCCTTGACCGGGAGCAGTCCCTGTGCCACGTCGTCGCAGACGTGGGCGCGGACGAGCGGGGCGACCGTGAAGCCCTCGGGGAGTTCGACGAGCGCTTCGGCGTACGCATCGTTCCGCAGCGGCGACCAGTACAGCGGCAGCCAGCCGTCCGCGATGCGCATCGTCTGCGCCACGTTCTTCGGGCCCTCCGCGCCGAGGAGGATCGGCAGGTCCGAGCGGAGCGGGTGGGTGATGGGCTTGAGGGGGCGGCCGAGCCCCGTGCCGTCGGAGCCGTCGTACGGCACGGGGTGGAAGCGCCCGTCGAGCGCGACCGGTGCCTCGCGGCGCAGCACCTGGCGTACGACGTCGACGTACTCCCGCGTCGCGGCCAGCGGACTCGCCGGGAAGGGGCGGCCGTACCAGCCCTCCACCACCTGCGGGCCGGACAGCCCGAGGCCCAGCACCATCCGGCCGCCGGAGAGGTGGTCGAGGGTGAGCGCGTGCATCGCCGTCGCGGTCGGGGTGCGGGCGGACATCTGGGCGACCGCGGTGCCCAGCCGGATCCGCGAGGTGTGCGCGGCGATCCAGGTCAGCGGGGTGAAGGCGTCGGAGCCCCAGGCTTCCGACGTCCACACGGAGCCGTAGCCGAGCCGTTCGGCCTCCTTGGCGAGCGCCAGATGCGACGGGTCGGGGCCGCGGCCCCAGTACCCGAGGGCGAGTCCCAGTCGCACGGTCGCACCACCCGTCCCTTCCGACGTGCGTCCGGCCCCGGGAACCGGGTGCCCGAGGCGAATTTGACGAGGCGTCAGGATAGGGCAGCGGCCCTCCACCCGGAAGGGGTGGAGGGCCGCAGTGGAAGCTGGCCGGCGAGCAGGCGCAGATCCGTGATCCGGCAGTCCTGTGATCTGGCGGACCTGTGATCCAGGTACCTGTGACCCGGCGGACTTGCGATCCGGCGGACTTGAGATCCGGGGATCAGCCGCGCTGGATGCCCGAGGTGTCCTGAAGGACGCCCCTGCGGCCGTCCTGCGTCTGCGCGACCAGGCTCTGGCCCCGCTGCTCGACCGCCAGGTACCAGGTGCCCGGGGCGAGTTCGGCGATCGGGGTCGGCGAGCCGTCCTCGCCGTACAGCGGACGCGCCACCGGCACCGCGAACCAGAACGGCGCGAACTCCGGCGCACCGCCGGCCGGGGCGGGGCCGCCCTGCGGCGCCGCGGCCGGGCCGGGCTGCGCCGGCTGCGGGCCGCCGAACGACGGCGGGCCGGCCTGCTGCGCACCGAACGGGGGCTGCTGGGCGCCCGGGTAGCCGTAGCCGCCCTGCGGCTGGCCGCCGTACGGAGCCGCGGGCGCGGCCGGCCGCGGCGCACCGAGCAGCGGAGCCTTGAACACGGGTACGACCTGGCCGCAGATCGCACCGGCCGCGAGCACCAGCGCGGCGATGAAGCCCAGGATCAGACCCGTACCGGCGTCCGGGCTGAACTCGCCGACGTCCAGCGAACCCGCCGGGTCGAAGATCATGCCGAGCCCGGTCCAGGCGGCGAAGATCGTCGCGACGACGCCGATGTGACCCAGCTCGATCCCGAGGACCCGGGGCGCGCGGGGGAGCACGTGCGACAGCACGATCAGCAGGGCGCCGATGATGCCTGCGAGATAGACCCCGAGGAGCAGGGACCCGTTGTCCCAGGCGGTCGGCACGTCGTCGCAGCCGCTGCCGGTGCAGTCGAACGTGTCGAGGAACGAGGCGATGAACAGCACCACCGCTGCTCCGATCACCACGCCATCGCCTCTAGTGAGGGAGCGGATGTTCACGTATGAATCCTTCGTCGGTTGTCTCGGGTCGTCTGATCGGGGATGGCAACTGCCGCCGGGGTTGCGGCGGCGGTGCGTGCGGCGGGGAGTTCGGGGGTGACTCCCCGTCGTTAGGGGTGAATCTATCGTCTGACCGTTCGCGTCGTCTGCCGGGTGCGCTCAGTCACCCCCGACGCGCAGGGGAAATGGACCCGATGGAAACCTGATCGGAATCAGATCGGGATCTTGTTCCGGTGGATTCGTCGGGAATCACACCGTGCTGGGCGACCTTCGGACGCCCGTTCGCGAATCGACGGCACCCGGAACGGAACCCCCGGAACCGCAGCAGGCGTCGGAAGCGTGCGGGGCGACGGGAATCGCGGGCCGTCAGCTATTACGGGCCGTCAGATACGCGCGCAGCCCGTCCGCCAATCCACGTGCGGCTTTCTGCCGCCAGTCGGCGTTCTTGAGCAGGGCGGCGTCCTGCGGGTCCTGCATATTGCCGCACTCGACGAAGACCTTGGGCACCGTGGAGAGATTGAGGCCGCCGAGGTCGGTGCGCACGTCCAGTCCGGTGCCGTTGCCGATGTAGTTGGCGCGGGCGCTACCGGTGGCCGCGGCGAAACCGTCGGCGATGCGCACGCCGAGGTCGCGCGAGGGCGCGACGATCGGGGACGTGTCGGCGGAGCCCGCCTTGACGGGGCCCGGAAGGATCACGTGGAATCCGCGGTTGCCCTTCGCGGAACCGTCGGCGTGCACGGAAATGACCGCATCCGCCTTCGCGTCGTTCCCGATCCGAGCCCGCTCGTCGATACAGGGGCCGAACGCGCGATCGCCGTCGTGGGTGAAGGTGACCCGGGCCCCTTCCTTTTCCAACAGAGTGCGAAGACGTTGTGAAACGTCGCGGGTGAATGCGGCTTCCTTGTAACCGTCGACGGTGGCCGTACCCGTTGTGTCGCATTCCTTGCGGTTGGTTCCGATGTCGACGAGCTTATTGATCTCCGCGGTGTGCTGGAAGTTCCCGGGATTGTGCCCGGGGTCGATCACGACGACCGCGCCCGCGAGCTGCCCTTCCCGGGCCTTCGGTGACGGATGGGGCTGCCCCGACGGTGTGGTGGGCTTGTCGTCGCTGACGTCACCGTGGCCTTGCTCGCGCTCGTGCACGTCGGGGACGTACGCCTGCGGGGTCGTCACCCGGTCGGCCCGCTCGGCGTCCGCGTCCCGCCACAGCAGCCAACCGGCGAACGCGGCGGGCACGATCGTCGCGGCGCACGCGACGAGCACGGCGGGCCGCCGTAGCCGCCGTCGACGCTGGTCGCCCCCGCCGCCGCTGCGGTCGCCGCCCCGGTCGTCGTGCTCGGGGCTCGGTGGCTGCTGCTCGTCGTGCGACATGTGCGGAGCCTAGGGCCTGTCTTACGGAACAGGCTGGATTGGCGAGCGTGGCCTGGTGTCGTGGATCTCAAGGCGGAGGATGGGGGTACCTCCCGGGCCGCCAGGCCCAGGGGGAGAGCCAATGCGGTGGGGGTACCCCCGTACCCGCAGGGCACAGGAGGCCATTGGCGACCGACGACGACACGGAGAGGCGCGGTGCCAGGCCACGCGAGCCCGGCAAGACCCGTAAGGCAGGCCCTGAGGGGTCGCCCTCGGTCCGGGTCGTCACCCTCCCGGCGCGGCGCGGCGCAGCACGCGCAACGAGTCGGTGGCCGACACCTCGACGAACGCGCCCGACTCCAACGCCCGCCGATAGATGCGGTACGGCGCCTGGCCGCCGTCGGCCGGGTCGGGGAAGACGTCGTGGATCACCAGCAGGCCGTCCTGCGCCAGATGCGGCGCCCACCCCTCGTAGTCGCCCGTTGCGTGCTCGTCGGTGTGGCCGCCGTCTATGAACAGCAGCCCCAACGGACTGCCCCACACCCGTGCGACCTGCGGGGACCGCCCGACGACGGCGATGACGTGCTCCTCCAGGCCCGCGCGGTGCAGAGTGCGGCGGAACGTCGGCAGCGTGTCCATCCGGCCGACCTCCGGGTCGACGACGGTGGGGTCGTGGTACTCCCATCCGGGCTGCTGCTCCTCGCTGCCCCGGTGGTGGTCCACGGTGACGACCGTCGTCCCGCCCCGCCGCGCCGCGTCCGCGAGCAGCACGGTGGAGCGCCCGCAGTACGTCCCCACCTCCAGCAACGGCAGCCCCAACTCCGCCGCTTGCATCGCCGCGGCGTACAGCGCCAGCCCTTCGCCCTTCGGCATGAACCCCTTGGCCGCCTCGAACGCGGCGAGCACATCGCCTCCGGGGCGAGCCGCCGGGATGGCTGGAGCCTGGATCATGTCGGGTCCTTCCTGGTGGAGCCGTGTTTCGTCGGCCGTCGGTCCGACCGGCGCCCCCATGGTGCCCCACGCCCGAGGGATGCCAGGAGCGCCCCCGGCCCGCTTGAATCTCCCCTTCACCTGCCCTTCCGTCATATTGGAACACGTTCTACTCTGCGCTCCATGGCCGCTCGGGACGCACTTCCCGAAGCGCTCGTCGGCGGTACCGCCCGAGTCCCACTTCGCGTCGTCGCCGAACGCATCCCCGGCCTGCCGTGCGACTGACCCGCCCGAGCGTCCCGAACGGCCCCCGCTCGACGACCGAGACGAAGGAGCACGCACACCATGAAGAGCTACATCGTGGGCGTCGGCATGACGTCGTTCGAGAAGCCCGAAGCGCGGGACTGGCAGTACTGGGACATGGCGCGGGAGGCCGGTACGCAGGCGCTCGCCGACGCCGGGGTGACGTACGCCGACGTGGAACAGGTGCCCGTCGGCTACTGCTTCCAGCCCTCCACGGCCGGCCAGCGCGCCGCCTACTCCCTCGGCCTCACCGGAGTCCCCGTCTACAACGTCAACAACAACTGCGCCACCGGCGCCACCGCACTGTTGATGGCGCGCCAGTTCGTCGAGGGCGGTCTCAGCGACTGCGTGCTCGCCCTCGGCTTCGAGAAGATGCGCAAGGGCCCGCTGGGCGCGGGCAGCGGCGGCGACGGTGCGGGCGGTGGCGCCGCGGACTTCGCCACCTCGCCCGTCGCCCGCCACTACGGAGTCATGGCCGCCCGCCACGGCTTCGAGAAGTCCCCGCCGACCGCCCAGCTCTTCGGCAATGCGGCCCGGGAGCACATGGAGCGGTACGGCACGACGCCGACGCAGCTCGCGGCCGTCGCCGCCAAGAACCACCGGCACTCGGCCCACAACCCGCGGGCGCAGTTCCAGGACGTGTACACGGTCGAGGAGATCCTCGACACGCGGACCGTCCACCGCCCCCTGACCAAGCTCCAGTGCTCGCCGACGTCGGACGGCGCGGCGGCGGCCGTCGTGGTGTCCGAGCGGTTCGTGGCGCGGCACGGGCTGCGCGGGCGGGCCGTGGAGATCGCCGCCCAGACGATGGCGACGGACACCGAGGAGACCTTCGACTCCGGGTCGTGCATCGACGTCGTCGGCGCGCCCGTGTCCCGTGCCGCGGCCCGCGGCGCGTACGAACGGTCCGGCCTCGGCATCGAGGACGTCGACGTGATCGAACTGCACGACTGCTTCTCCATCAACGAACTGCTCACCTACGAGGCACTGGGCATGTGCGCCGCCGGTGAGTCGGGGAAGTTGGTCGAGGACGGCGCCACCACCTACGGCGGACGGTGGGTGGTCAACCCGTCGGGCGGGCTGATCTCCAAGGGGCACCCGCTGGGCGCCACGGGGCTCGCCCAGGCCGCGGAGTTGGTGTGGCAGCTCCGCGGCGAGGCGGCGGACCGCCAGGTGACCGGCGCCCGCGTCGGCCTCGCGCACAACATCGGGCTGGGCGGGGCCGCGGTCGTCACCCTGCTGCTCGCGCCGTAGCGCACGGGAGACGGCGGCAGCGGTCGGCCTGCTGCGGAAGAAGGAGCGTGCACGGCCGAGGCGACGACGATCCGCGCTGCCCCGTACGTCGATATCCGGATGTACGGGCCAGAGGACGGCTGCGACCATGACGAGCATGGTCCAGCAGCCCCTGAAAGCCCCCGCCAACGGCCCGTCCGACCCCGCCGTAGCCACCCGCTCGGCGCCGCCCAGCCGGACCTGGCTGGTGCTCTTCACGGCGTGCGCCGGGCAGTTCCTCGTCGTCCTCGACGTCTCCGTGGTGAACGTGGCGCTGCCGTCGCTGCGTTCGGACCTCGGGCTGTCCCCGGCCGGGTTGCAATGGGTGCTCAACGCCTACTCCATCGCCTTCGCCGGCTTCATGCTGCTCGGCGGGCGGGCCGCGGACCTCTTCGGCCGCAAGCGGACCTTCCTCGCCGGGCTCGGGCTCTTCACGGTGATGTCGCTCGCCGGCGGACTGGCGCAGGAGGGCTGGCAACTGCTGGCGGCGCGCGCCGGCCAGGGGCTCGGCGCCGCCGTGCTCGCCCCGGCCACGCTGACGATCGTCACCTCCGCCGTGCCGCCCGGGCCTGCGCGCACCCGGGCGATCGGCACCTGGGCCGCGGTCGGCGGTGCCGGCGGCGCCGCCGGTGGACTGGTCGGCGGGATCCTCACCGATCTGCTCTCCTGGCGCTGGGTGCTGCTGATCAACGTCCCCGTCGGCGTGCTCGTGCTGCTGGGTGCGGCGATCTGGCTCACCGAAAGTCGCGGGGGCGAGGGACGCCGGCTCGACCTGCCCGGCGCGGTGCTGGTCACCGGTGGGCTCGCGGCCGTCGCGTACGCCATCGTCGAGACCGAGCAGGCCGGCTGGTCCGCGCCGGCGACCCTGCTGCCGCTGCTCGGCGGGCTGGCGCTGCTCGGACTCTTCGTCGCGGTGGAGGCGCGCTCCACCGCTCCGCTGATGCCCTTGAAGCTCTTCCGCACCCGGGCCGTGTCGGCCGCCAACGTCACGATGCTGGTCACTGGTTCCGCCTCCTTCTCCAGTTGGTTCTTCATGACCATGTACGTCCAGAACGTGCTGGGTTACGAGCCGCTGGAGGCGGGTCTCGCGCTGATCCCCAGCTCCGTCGCCGTCGTCCTCGGCTCCAAGGCGGCACCGCCGTTGATGGCGCGGGCCGGTGCGCTGCCGGTCGCCGTCGCCGGCGCACTGGTGGCGGCCGTCGGCTTCGGCTGGCAGTCGACGATGACGGCGGACGGCAGCTACCTCACCGACGTGCTCGGCCCGGGCATCGTGATGATGACGGGGATCGGCCTGGTCGCGACCCCGCTCGCCACCCTCGCCACCTCCGGAGCCAACCCCTTGGACGCGGGCCTGGTCTCCGGACTGATCAACACCTCCCGCACCATGGGCGGCGCACTCGGCCTCGCCGTCCTGGCGACGGTGGCGGCGACGAGGACCGCGGGCGGCACATCCCCCGGGGAACTGACGGCCGGCTACGCGCTGGCCTTCCGGGTGGGCGCCGGGGTGTTGTTGTTCGGGGCGATCCTGATGCTGCTGTGGCTGCCGCGGCGTGGCACCGCCGCCAGCGCAGCCGGCTCGTCCTGACTCGGATGCGCGGGCCGACTCAGGTGTGCAGGGCCGCGACGAGCATCGGCAACGAGACGCGGAACTCCCTGGACCAGTAGGGCGGGTCGTGCGTCCCGGAGTGGAAGTGGGTCACCACCCGGGCACCGGCCACCCGCAGGAGCGGGGCCAGCTTCTCGTTCTCCGCCCGCATGATCGCCTCGGTGGGGGAGAGGACGTCGGCGGGGAAGGGGTCCTCGGGGTCCTCCAACCCGGGTATGTGCTCGTCGGGCAGGGTGTCCGGGGGATCGAGCGGGCCGAGCCTGCCGTCACCGCAGGACAGGTGGACCGGTACGCCGGCCAGCCGACGGGTCAGATGCGCGGGGTCGTGCGCCCGCCAGATGTGGCGCTGGCGCTCGGGGTGCCCCCACAGGGCGAGCCAGTCCAGGCCCAGGTACTGCATCGCGGCCCGCACCGCGCGCGGGTGCTGGTGCGGATGGACGTAGCCGCTGTAGCTCGCTGCGGCCCGGAACAGGCCGCGGTGGCGAGCGGTGTAGGACAGTGCGCCGAAGCCTCCTTGCGACTGTCCCGCGACCGCTCGGCGCGGC
Source organism: Streptomyces sp. NPDC017979 (assembly GCF_044328175.1). Classification (NCBI taxonomy): domain Bacteria; kingdom Bacillati; phylum Actinomycetota; class Actinomycetes; order Kitasatosporales; family Streptomycetaceae; genus Streptomyces; species Streptomyces sp. NPDC017979. The sequence continues at coordinate 479,403 of NZ_JBIRGU010000003.1, forward strand.
CCCGCGCCGTAGTACTTCTCCACCAGCGGTAGCACCTCACTGAGGTGGAAGCTCTCGACGGCCGGTGGGCCACCGGCGCCGTGCTGCCACCAGTCCGTGTAGAAGCCGAACAGCGGCATCTCCGGCATCACCACGAGCACGTGCCGAAGCTCGGCCAGGCGCTCGATGCCGTAGCTCTCCGTCCACGGCAGGTGGTCGCCGTCCCCGCCCGGCAACAAGTACAGCGTCGGCCAGCGGTGGACGGGGCGGCGCGCATGCCATCCATGCGGGGTGAGCAGCCGTACCTTCGCGGACCGGCCGAGCGCGGTCGACGACACCGTCAGATCGACGATCCGGCGGCCGGAGTGCTCCTCGCGCAGCACCTCGGCCCGGGGCGCGGCGGGCGTCGACGGCGTCGCGTGCGCGGCCCCGCCGGCGGCGGCGGTCAGGGCCAAGGCGCCGGTCAGAAGCAGGGTGCGCCGGGGCGGTCCGACAGGTGGGACGGGAAGCATACGAGCACCTCATCTCGCAATCTCGCATCGTCGCGACGGATTCGGCTTTCCCTTCGAGTCTCACCGCTGCCCCGCCAGCCGGCAATCGATCACATCCCTGGCCCGCCCCTGAGAAGGACCCCTAGGTCATGTGTTCGCAATGGCCGCCCCACAGTGGTATCTGATGTTGCGTCAGATATTTGGCTGACGTGGCATCAGGAGGGTTCCCAAGTGCGGAGTGCTGCGTTATACATACCCCAGCCGCCCCTAGAACGCGTTCTAAAACAGTGCAGGGTCGGCCCCCAGCGACCTCGGTGCGGCCGACGGTGCGGACGGTCGCGCCGAGGTCTTCCAGCCCTGACACCGGCGACCACCAGCGTTCGTCAATGACCGCCAGCGATTGCCCCGGACCACCAGCGACCAGCAGGAGCAGCGAGCCAGCAGGGAATTTCAGGGACAGCAAGGGAGCAGCAGCCTCATGCCCATCGATCCCGCCAGGGCCGTCGCCGCCGACCCCCGCAGCGCCGACATCAGCTGGAACCACAAGGACGTCCAGCTCTACCACCTCGGAATCGGCGCCGGCACACCCGCCACCGACCCCGACGAACTGCGCTACACCCTCGAATCCCGGCTCCACGTCCTGCCCAGCTTCGCCACCGTCGCAGGCGCCGGCAGGGGCATCGCCGGCGGACTCACCGGCCCCGGCCTCGACATCGACCTCACCTCCGTACTCCACGGCGGCCAGACGGTCCGCGTCCACCGCCCCATCCCGCCCGTCGGCGCAGCCACCTCGACCACGCGGGTGGCCGCCGTCCACGACAAGGGCAAGGCGGCCGTCCTCGTCCTGCGCACCGAAGCCGCCGACACCGACGGTCCGCTGTGGACGAACGAGTCCCAGATCTTCGTCCGCGGCGAGGGCGGCTTCGGTGGCGAGCGCGGCCCGTCCACCCGTTCCGAACCTCCCGCCCGCGACCCGGACAAGACCGTCGACCAGCACGTACGCGAGGACCAGGCGCTGCTGTACCGGCTCTCCGGCGACCTCAACCCGCTGCACGCCGACCCCCAGTTCGCCGCGCGCGCCGGCTTCGACCGGCCCATCCTGCACGGCCTGTGCTCGTACGGCATGACCCTCAAAGCGGTCGTCGACACCCTCCTCGACGGCGACGTCGCCCGCGTCCGCTCCTACACCGCCCGCTTCGCCGGCGTCATCTTCCCCGGCGAGACCCTGCGCATCCGGATGTGGTCGGCCGGGAGCGACGGCCGGGTGCAGGTCGCGGTCACGGCCGTCGAGCGGGACGGCGCCCCCGTCCTCGCGGACACCGTCGTCGAGCACACCTGATCCGTCACCCCTGCAACCCTGATCCGCCACCCCTCAACGAACCGCCTCTCCGAGAGGAGCCGCACCGTGCGCGCAGCCGTACTGCACGAGACCGGACAGGAGAAGCTCGAAGTCCTCGACGACGTGGAGGCCGTGGGCTTCGGCCCCGGCAAGGTCAGGGTCCGTGTCAGGGCCACCGGCCTGTGCCACTCCGACGTTTCCGCGATGAACGGCGTGCTGCCGCAGCCCGCGCCGTTCGTGCCCGGCCACGAGGGCGCCGGCGAGGTCGTCGACGTCGGCGAAGGAGTCACCCACGTCTCCCCGGGCGACCGGGTGCTGATCTGCTGGATGCCGCCGTGCGGGAGTTGTCCGTCCTGCAAGCGCGGCCAGACCCAACTGTGCCTCGCCGGCTTCATGAACGCCGGCGTCCCCAACTTCAAGCGCCCGAACGGCGACATCTTCGGCTTCGCCGGCACCGGCACCTTCGCCGAGGAGGTCGTCATCGGCGCCGGCAGCGCCGTCCCGATCCCCGACCACGTGCCGTACGACATCGCCGCGCTCATCGGCTGCGGCGTCACCACCGGACTCGGCGCCGCGGTCAACACCGCCGACGTCCGGGCCGGGGCGTCCGTCGCCGTCATCGGCTGCGGGGGCGTCGGCATATCCGCGATCCAGGGCGCACGGCTCAAGGGCGCGGCCCGGATCGTCGCCGTCGACCCCGTCGCGTCCCGCCGCGAGGGTGCGCTGCGGTTCGGCGCCACCGAAGCCGTGTCCCCGGAGGAACTCGGCGACGCCAAACAGCGCATCACCGGCGGCGAGGGCTTCGACTACGTCTTCGAGGTCGTCGGGAAGTCGGCCACCGCCCGCACGGCGTACGAGACCACCCGGCGCGGCGGCACGCTCTGCGTCGTCGGGGCCGGCGCGATGGACGACTTCCTCCAACTGAACATGTTCGAGCTGTTCTTCGACGAGAAGCGCATCCTGCCCTCCATGTACGGCGGCGGGGACGTGCTGGCCTCCTACGAGCGGGCCATAGCGCTCTGGCGCGCCGGCCGGATCGACCTGGAGGCGATGATCACGCACCGGGTTCCGCTGGTGGAGATCAACGACGCCCTGGAGCAGATGCGGACCGGAGAAGCGCTGCGCACCTGCATAGAGATCGGCTGACCGGGTCCGTAGCGGAAGGCGACACTCCCTAGTACGGCAGCCGGATGGACCGAGAGGAAGCAGACCTGATGTCCCTGCCACTGGACGGACTGTCCGCGATCGTCACCGGCGCGGGCCGCGGCCTCGGCCGCGCGGAAGCCCTCGAACTGGCCAGCCTCGGCGCGAGCGTCGTCGTCAACGACTACGGACAGCCCGGGCGGGACGGTACGGGCGGGGCGTCGGCCACCCCGGCGCAGGAGGTCGCCGAGGAGATCCGGGCGGCCGGCGGCGCGGCCGTCGCCCACCACGGCGACGTCGCCGACTTCGCCGCCGCCCGCGACCTGGTCGCGCTCGCCGTCACCACGTACGGAAAGCTCGACGTCCTCGTCAACAACGCGGGCATCCTGCGCGACCGGATGGTCTTCTCGATGACGGAGGACGAGTGGGACTCGGTGATCCGCGTCCACCTCAAAGGGCACTTCAACACCACCCGTTTCGCCTCCGCGCATTGGCGCGAGCGGTCCAAGGCGACGGGCGGGCCGGTCCACGGCCGGATCGTGAACACCTCGTCGGAGGCGTTCCTCGCGGGCTCGGCCGGCCAGCCGAACTACGCGGCGGCGAAGGGCGGCATCGTCGGCCTGACCACGTCCACGGCGAGCGCGCTCGCCCGGTACGGCGTCACCGCCAACGCGATCTGCCCCCGCGCCCGCACCCGGATGACCGAGGACGTCTTCGCCGGGTTCCAAGAGCCGGCGGACGGCGTGCTCGACCCGCTGTCGCCCGAGCACGTCGCGCCCCTGGTCGGCTATCTCGCCGCGCCCGCCGCCGCGGGCGTCAACGGCCAACTGTTCGTCGTCCACGGCGGCATGGTCGCCGTCGTGGCGCACCCACCGGTCGTCGCGCAGTTCGACACGGAGAAGGAGAGCTTCAGCCACGACGAACTCGACGCGCTCCTGACGCCGTACTACGCGGCGCGGCCGCCGGCCGAGACCTTCGCGGCGACGGAGGTGCTGGGTCTGAAAAAGCGGTGACGAATCCGGGTTTGACGTCGCGGCCAATCTAAAGAGCCGGGCCGGTGTCACAGCTCCTTACATTGCTCGCGCGCCTTCGCCAGATCCTTCTTTGTCTCGTCGTCGAACTCGAAGACCTGCATGTGACGCTGTTGCGCACGGCGCAGGGCCTCGGCGAGTTCCTCGTACGAGGGGTCGACGGCAGCGGCAGACGCAGTGAGGGAGCCCGCCGCGGCGAAACGGTTGCGGTGGACGTCACCCGCGCTCCCCTGATCCAGCCAGAGGGACTCCTTGAACCCGGCGAGCGCCTGGCAGCCGGCGCGGGCGTCGGACGCACCGCTCGGCTCCTTCGTCGAGCCGTTGTCGTCATCGCTCAGGGCCCACACGGCCCCGACGCCTCCGCCGCCGAGCAGAAGGCCGACGAGCAGGGCGCCGACCAGGGGGTTGATCCGGCGGCTCGACGGCTGCGGGGTCGGGACCGGCGGGTTCGGCTGCGGGGCCGGGGGATCGGCGGGCGGCTGGGAGTGCATTCGGCCAACAATACGACGCGGCGCCGCGCCGTCCGCGGTCCGGAACCCATCCGGTGCGTACGGGCGGCGCCGCTCACGGCCCCCTCGCCGGTCCGACGTCCTTCGAGCCGCCGTCAGTCGGCCCGTACCAGGGGCGGACCGGCGTCAGGACGTCGTGTCACTCCGCCCCGGGCCGGCGGTGCTTGCCGTGCGGTTCGCCGGCCGCCTCTTCGGCCGCCGCCCGACCGCGGTGCTTGCCGGCGCCATCGCCAGCCGGCGCCCCGGACGCGGCGACACCGTCCTCCTGAACGGTCTGGGGCGGGTCGGTTCGGGTCTCAGACATGGCGGTAACTTCCCCGTCGTGTTGGCTTGCTGTGGTCTTCGCGGCCCACCGCCGAACATTGGCGATCACATGGCCACGCGCAGGTCGGAGAGTTTAGCCAGCCAACGTACGGCCCCCGAGGGGCGCCTGCTGCAACGGGACCGGGCGGCACGCCGCGGGGCGGGCCGGAGCGGGCGCCGCGGGACTGTCGGTCGCCCCCCGGGGCGGAGCCGGGGGCGGTTCGACGGGCAGGTCGTCGGGCGGGTCGAACACCGCGACGCCGCAGGGCACTGCCCCGTTCGCGTACGGCACGTGCAGTGCGCCCGCCTCGCTCCAGCGGCCCGCACCCGCGAACCAACCGGCAGGAGCGGCCCGTTGGTGCAACTGTCGACCGGACGGCCGCCACACCCCTAGCCAACTGCCCTCGCCACCGTCGACGCGGAACGCCACCGCGCAGCTCTCCGGCAGCAGGACGTGCCCCGGCTGCACGGCGAAGGGCGTGACCGTGCGGTCGGGCAGCCGCAGGCAGTCGGGGAAGCGGACCGGGCGCGACCCGCCGAGCACGCCCCAGCCGATGCGGTCCTCGCCCGGCGCGTTCGACCGGACCACGAGGAGCCCGCTGTCGGGCGCGGCCGACAACAGCCGGTCGTCGCTGTCCTCGGCGATCTGGAGCAGCGGCGAGACCTCGCCGGCGCGCGCCAGGTCCACGGCGACCGCCTTCGTCGGGCCGCCGTCCGACTGCCGGTCGAGCCCGAGCAGTTGCCCCGTACGGTCCAGCCAGACGCCGCCCGAGCAGCGCCCCGGCACCTCGGCGACGCGCTCGGGCCCGAAGGCGCCGCCGGCCACCAGCCAGATCGCGGTCGAGTACGCGCCGGGGGCGATGGCGTACGCCCGTCGGCCGTCGGGCGCCGGCGGCAGCAGCCGCACGGGTCCGGCCGGGGTCGACTCGATGCCGCCGAGGGGCAGTTCGCCGGTGCCGGGGCCGGTCGGGTACAGCAGCGAGAAGAACTGCCGCCCGCCCGCCCGCCGGTGCACCAGGACCCGCCCGTCGGCGAGCGGAAGGAGCTCCGTGTCGGGCTCCTCGGGCTGGTGCAGCGGCAGGGGTACGGCGTACGGCTCGGGCCCGTCGAGCGTCCAGCGCTCGGGGAACAGGGCCTCGCCCTCGCCCGCGAGCCGGGCCGCGTACGCGCCGTCCGCGGAGATCGCGAACCCCGCCGTCGCCCTCACGGTGGCACGGACTGTCATCAAGGCGTCACCTCCGGTCATGACGCTAGGTTTCGTACTTCCTGCCGAACAACGCGGGACACCCCACTTCACACATATGGGTGGTGGGTGGGGGATATCCCCGAAGGGGCGGGCGTGCCGTGCTGGGGAGGGGGTGGTGGTGTGCCTGGGGCGTGTGGTGCTTAAGGTACTGAGGTAAGGCATTCCTAACTTGATCGCTGCACCTCCTCGACGCGTCACTTCCTTGATCTGGAGCCCGCCATGTCCCTTCGTCGCCGCGGCGCCGCCGTAGCCGCACTCCTCGCCGCCGCGCTCACCCTCACCGCCTGCGGAAGCGGTGACGACGGGGACAAGGGTTCGTCCGGTGCGGCCGACTCCGCCAAGGTCGGCGGGGACGGCAAGAAGTCCGTGGCGCAGGGCGGCAAGGACTTCGGGGACGCCTCGGCGAAGACCGCGGCGATGGGCACCGACGCGGCGCCGGGTCAGTTCCCGCGCACCGTCACCCACGCCATGGGCAAGACGAAGCTCGAATCGGCGCCCAAGCGCGTGGTCGTCCTCGACGTCGGCGAGCTGGACAACGTCGCGTCCCTCGGCGTGCAGCCCGTCGGCTACGCGCCCACCGAAGGCGACGACGGCATCCCCGGCTACCTCAAGGAGGCGGCCGGCAGCCCCAAGAGCGTCGGCACGATCAACAGTCTCAACCTGGAGGCGATCGCGGCGCTCAAGCCCGATCTGATCCTCGGCAGTCAGCTGCGCGCCGCCGACAAGTACAAGGAGCTGTCCAGCATCGCTCCGACCGTCTTCTCCATCCGGCCCGGCTTCACCTGGAAGGAGAACTACCTCCTGAACGCCGCCGCGCTGGACAAGACGGCGCAGGCGAAGGAGAAGCTGGCCGCGTACGAGGCGAAGGCCAAGCAGCTCGGCTCCGACGTCGGCGCCGACAAGCCGACGATCTCCATGGTCCGCTACATGCCCGGCAAGATCCGGCTGTACGCCCAGGCGTCGTTCATCGGCACGATCCTCAAGGACGCCGGGCTGCCCCGCCCCGCCAACCAGCAGGTGAACGACCTCGCCGTGGAGATCAGCCCGGAGAAGATCGACTCGGCCGATGCGGACTGGATCTTCACCGGCGTCTACGGGGACCCCAAGGCGACCAAGCGCGACACCGCCCTCGGCAACCCGCTGTGGAAGAACCTGGAGGCGGTGAAGGCCGGCCAGGCCAAGGACGTCGCGGACGAGACCTGGTACCTCGGGCTCGGCGTGACCGCGGCCGAGGAGGTCCTGGACGACCTGCGCGGCTTCCTGGTCAAGTAGCGCGCGGGCTGCCCGGTCGGGCGGCGCCGACGTCCGGCGGCGAAGGCCCTGCTCACGGGTTGGTGTGATGATCGGCTCACGCTTGTGGACAGGGCAGGACGGTCGAGCGCGGGGCGCGGGTAACCTGTGTCCCGTGCCCCGTCTATCCGAAGTCATCGCCGCGCTCGACGCCCTGTGGCCCCCCGCCCGGGCCGAGCAGTGGGACGCCGTGGGCACCGTCTGCGGCGATCCCGACGCCGAGGTGGAGCGCGTCCTCTTCGCCGTCGACCCCGTCCAGGAGATCGCCGACGAGGCGATCGCCCTCGGCGCCCAGCTCGTCGTCACCCACCACCCGCTCTATCTGCGGGGCACCACGACGGTCGCCGCCGGCCACTTCAAGGGCCGCGTCGTGCACACCCTGATCAAGCACGACGTCGCCCTGCACGTCGCGCACACCAACGCCGACAGCGCCGACCCCGGAGTGTCCGACGCCCTCGCGGGCGCGCTCGACCTCAGGGTCGTCGGCCCCCTCGTGCCGGACGCCACGGACCCCGCGGGGCGCCGTGGGCTCGGCCGGATCTGCGAGCTCGATCACCCCGAGACGCTGGCCGCGTTCGCCGAGCGCGCCGCCAAGCGGCTGCCGGCCACCGCCCAGGGCATCCGGCTCGCCGGCGACCCCGAGGCCCCGGTGCGCCGGGTCGCGGTCAGCGGCGGCTCGGGCGACAGCCTCTTCGAAGCCGTGCGCGCCGCCGGAGTGGACGCCTTCCTCACCGCCGACCTGCGCCACCACCCCGCCTCCGAAGCCACCCAGCACTCCCCGCTCGGCCTGGTGGACGCCGCGCACTGGGCCACCGAGTGGCCCTGGTGCGAGCAGGCGGCCGCCCAGCTCGACGAGATTTCCGACCGGCACGGCTGGGGCCTGCGCGTCCACGTCTCGGCCACGGTCACCGATCCCTGGTCATCCCATACCTCTTCTCCTGGAGCCCCCAACTGAACGCCGCGCCCGCCGACCAGATCCGACTCCTCGACGTCCAGGCACTTGACGTTCGGCTGTCCCAGCTCGCCCACAAGCGCAAGTCCCTGCCCGAGCACGCCGAGATCGACTCGCTGACCAAGGACCTCACCCAGCTGCGCGACCTGCTGGTGGCCGCACAGACCGAAGAGAGCGACACCGCGCGCGAGCAGACCAAGGCGGAGCAGGACGTCGACCAGGTCCGCCAGCGCGCGGTGCGCGACCAGCAGCGCCTGGACTCCGGTGCGATCACCTCGCCCAAGGACCTGGAGAACCTCCAGCGGGAGATCGTCTCCCTCGCCAAGCGCCAGGGCGACCTGGAGGACGTCGTCCTCGACGTGATGGAGCGCCGCGAGTCCATCCAGGAGCGCGTCGCCGAGCTGACCGACCGCGTCGCCTCCGTGCAGGCGAAGGTCGACGACGCGACCGCCCGCCGCGACGCCGCCACCCAGGAACTGGACGCCGAGGCCGCGACGGTCACCAAGGAGCGCGCCGCCGTCTCCGCCGCCGTCCCCGCCGACCTCCTCGCCCTGTACGAGAAGCTCCGCGTCCAGCAGGGCGGGGTGGGCGCCGCCCGGCTCTACCAGCGCCGCTGCGAGGGCTGCCGCCTGGAGCTCAACATCACCGAACTGAACGACGTGCGCTCCGCCGCCGCCGACAAGGTGCTGCGCTGCGAGAACTGCCGCCGCATCCTGGTCCGCACCGCCGAGTCCGGCCTCTGATGCCCACGTTCGTCGTCGAGGCGGACGGCGGGTCCCGGGGCAACCCGGGCCCGGCCGGGTACGGCGCGGCGGTGATCGACGCCGCCACCGGCGAGACCCTGGCGGAGACCGCCGAGTACATCGGCGTCGCGACGAACAACGTCGCCGAGTACAAGGGCCTGATCGCCGGGCTGCGCGCCGCGTACGCGATCGCGCCCGACGCCACGATCCGCGTCCGGATGGACTCCAAGCTGGTCGTCGAGCAGATGTCGGGCCGCTGGAAGATCAAGCACCCGGACATGAAGCCGTTGGCCGCCGAAGCCCGGGGCGTCTTCCCGCCGTCCGCCGTGACGTACCAGTGGATCCCCCGCGAGAAGAACAAGCACGCGGACCGGCTCGCCAACGAAGCGATGGACGCCGGGCGCCGCGGCGAGCAGTGGGAGGCGTCGACCTCCGCGGCGGGGGGCGCAGGCCGGCCCGCGCAGGAGGACGAGACCCGGGTCGTCGGCGACGCGACGGCGGGTGCGGCCAAGGCCCGCGCGGCGCTCGCCGGCGGCAGGCCCGCGTCGGCGTCGGCGTCGGCGCCTGCCGCCGTGGTGGACGCCGGCACCACAGCCGTCACCGCGACACCGGCCGTCGGCTGGGGGGCCTCCGCCGACCTCGGCGCGCCCACCACCTTCGTCCTACTGCGGCACGGCGAGACCGCCCTCACCCCGGAGAAGCGCTTCTCCGGCAGCGGCGGCAGCGACCCGGAGCTCTCCGCGGCCGGGCTCCGGCAGGCCGAAGCGGTCGCCGCGGCGCTGGCCGCGCGCGGCACGATCCAGGAGATCGTCACCTCCCCGCTGCAGCGCTGCCGGCAGACGGCCGCCGCCGTGGCGGACCGGCTCGGCCTCGATGTCCGCGTCGAAAAGGGCCTACGGGAAACGGACTTCGGCGCCTGGGAGGGCCTGACCTTCGGAGAGGTCCAGGAGCGCCACCCGGACGACCTCGCGGCCTGGCTCGCGTCGACGAAGGCGGCACCGACCGGCGGCGGGGAGAGCTTCGCGACGGTCGCCCGCAGGGTGACCGCGGCCCGGGACCGGCTCCTCGCCGCCTCGCCGGGCCGCACGGTGCTGCTCGTCACCCACGTCACCCCGGTCAAGACCCTGGTCCGACTGGCGCTCGGCGCCCCTCCGGAGTCCCTGTTCCGGATGGAGCTGTCCGCGGCGTCCCTGTCGGCGGTGGCGTACTACGCCGACGGCAATGCGTCGGTGCGGTTGCTGAACGACACCGCGCATCTGCGGTCGTAGCCCTTTCGGCACCGGCCCGCCGCTGAAACGCCCTGCGATCGTGCTCGGTCGCAGGGCGTTCTCGTGTGCCAGGCCCAAGGGGACCTTGCGGGCGGGTCCCGAGGGAGGTCAGGCAGTCGCAGGGGCCGTCAGGGTGGATGCCTCCGCTGCCAGGGACTCGATGCGGGACCAGTTCTTGGTGGCGATGGCGTCCGGCGGGAGCATCCAGGTGCCGCCGACGCAGCCGACGTTGGGCAGGGCGAGGTAGGCGGGTGCGGACATCCGGGAGATGCCGCCGGTCGGGCAGAAGCGGGCCTGGGGGAGCGGGCCGGCGAGGGACTTCAGATACGCGGTGCCACCGGCGGCCTCCGCGGGGAAGAACTTCATCTCGCTGACCCCGCGCTCCAGCAGGTTCACGACCTCGGACACCGTGGAGACCCCGGGGAGGAAGGGCTGACCCGAGTCCTTCATCGACTCCAGTAGCTGCTCGGTCCATCCCGGGCTCACCAAGAAGCGCGACCCGGCGGAGACCGCCGCGGCCACGTTCGCCGTGGAGATCACCGTCCCCGCGCCGACCGTGGCTTCGGGAACCTCGGCCGCGATGGCGCGGATGGCGTCCAGGGCCGCCGGCGTCCGCAGCGTGACCTCGATCGCGGGCAGCCCGCCCGCGACGAGGGCGCGTGCGAGCGGCACGGCGTCTGCGGCGTCCTCGATGACGACGACGGGGATCACGGGCGCGAGGTCCAAAACGGAGGTCATGGCCTCATCCTGCCGGCGGTGCACACCATGCGCAACGAGCGTTGCGCATGGTGCAATATGTGGGTGGGTGGTGCGACGGTCAGTGGATCTCGGTGACCACCACGTCGAGCGACCAGGGCCGACCGGCACGCGTCGGCGGCTCCACCTCGACCGCGTGCCCCAGGTCCCGCAGCGCCTCGACCAACTGGCCGGGCCCCTTCGGACGGGCGCCCGCGACCAGCAGGTCCCGTACGATCCGGCCCTTCGTCGCCTTGTTGAAGTGGCTGACGACGGAGCGCTTCTCGACGCCGTCCACCAACTGGGAGTGCAGCACCCGCACAGTCGCCGTACGCCCTGCGACCTCGCCCTTCGGCTTCCACGCCGAGGCGTACGCGGACGACCGCAGATCCAGCACCAACCCGCCGCCCGCGGCCTCCGGCAGCGCCTCTTCCATCGGCTTGCGCCAGTGCGCGCCCAGCGCGCCGAGCCCGGGCAGCTTCACCCCCATCGAGCAGCGGTACGACGGGATGCGGTCGCCCACCCGCACCGCACCCCACAGCCCGGAGAACACCAACAGCGAGGCGCGCGCCCGACGTCGGGCCGCGGCGTCCAGGGTCGCCAGGCCCAGCGCGTCGTACAGCACGCCGGTGTAGACCTCCCCGGCGGGGCGGGCGCCGGCGGTGCGCAGCGCCGCGTTCTTCGTGACCTCGCCGCGCAGGCCCTCGCTCAGCCCCAGCACCTGCGCCGCCTTCGCCTCGTCCGCGGCGCACAGCTCCACCAACTCGTCCAGCACGGCGGCGCGCGCCTCGGCGAGCCCGGGAAGCGACAGCGAATCGGGCTTCAGCGGGGCGCCCCGCCCGGAAGCGGCCTTACCTTCCGACGGCGGCAACAGCACGAGCACGAACGATCTCCTCACGGGCACTGACGGGAAGGGGAGGGGCCGGGAGTGGACCCCGCGTCAGCGTACGCCCCCGGGGTGACCGGGCCGCCCGGGGAGGAGTACGGGCGGCCCGGTCCCGAGGCGGTCGACGGCACGGGCCGCCGACCAGTCCGGCTGCGGCTGGAAGCCGGCGGAGGTGGCTCGGTGGATCGGGGTGCAACGGATGGGCCCGCGTGGCCCGGGCGGCCGGCCCGGCCCGGAGCGGTCCGATCCGGTGGGGCGGTCGGACGATCACGGGCGAGGGGCGAGGGGCGAGGGGCGAGGGGCGAGCGGGAGAGCGGGAGAGGAGGTTGCGGGGCAGTGAAGGGGCGGGGTCGGTCAGACGGGCAGGCGGGACGGATCCGGCGCCCGGCCCGTAAGGCACTCCCCGCGTGCGACGACGCACCTTCGCGCCGTCGCGCCAACGTCGAGTCGGGCCCGTCCGCGACGTCGGCGCGTCAGCGGACGTACACGCTCGTGCCGAACTCCGACACCGCCCGTTCGTTCGGTGGGACCACGTCGATCACCCGGCCCGTGCAGCCGCCGCTGCTGAACACGAAGACGTACTCGCCCGTCCTGTTGTCGACGAAGAGCGGTCTGCGCGTGCTGTCGAAACAGCCGCTGGGGTCGTGGTGCACCACACCGTTGAGAATCAGGTCGCCGTTGGCGGCGTACGCGGACTGGGGGACGGCGACCGCGAGCGTCGCGGCGGCGGCGAGGACTCCGAGCGTGCTGGCGAGACGGCGCATGGCGATACCTCCGGTGAACTCCAGGACCACGGGGGCTCGACAGCACCGACCCCCCTGTGCGCCTTCAACGTTAGGTACGCAAGTCGCCACCCACAGTCACTCGCAAGGGTGAACGCAGGGCTGCGCCCCTGCCCTCCTCGACGAACGCGCAGGCAGCCGCACCGCACCCCGCCCAAACCCCACTGGCGTACTGTCGCCATCCCGCCCCCGTCGTCCCGCCCCCGTCGTCCCGCCCCCGCCGTCCCGCTGCCTCGCCCCCGTCCGCCCCGCTGCCCCGCCCGCCGCCCGGTCACCCTGCCCCGTCCGCCGCCCCGCCCGGCGGCCCGTTCTCACCGCGCGACCCCGCCCCGTCCGCCATACGCTCGACCCATGCCCCGCCGCGTGATGCAGACCACCGGCGCAGCCGCCGAGGCGCTGCGCGGCGCGCTCCGCGACCTCCGCTCCGAACTCGGCGTTCCGACCGACTTCCCGACCGCCGTGCTCGCCGAAGCCGCCCGCACCGCCGCCGCGCCCCGGCTCCCCGACGACGACGCCACGCACCTCCCCCTCTTCACCGTCGACCCGCCCGGATCGCGCGACCTCGACCAGGCCGTCCACCTGGCCCGCAGGGAAGGCGGCGGCTACCGCGTCCACTACGCCATCGCCGACGTCGCCGCCTTCGTCCCGCCCGGCGGCACCGTCGACTCCGAAGCCCACCGCCGCGTGCAGACGCTGTACTTCCCCGACGGCACCGTCCCCCTGCACCCGCCCGCCCTCTCCGAAGCCGCCGCCAGCCTCCTCCCCGACCGCGCCGTGCCCGCGCTGCTGTGGCGGATCGACCTCGACGCCGAAGGCCGCACCGCCTCCGTCGACGTCCGCCGCGCCCTGGTGCGCAGCCGCGCCGCGCTCGACCACGCCACGGCCCAGCGGCGCATCGACGACGGAACCGCCGAGGAACCCCTCGCCCTGCTCCAGGACGTCGGGCTGCTGCGCGAGGCGCTGGAGCGCGAACGCGGCGGCATCTCCCTCAGCGTCCCCGAGCAGGAGATCTCCAGGAGCGACGGCGGCTACGCACTCGCGTACCGGGTGCCACTGCCCGTGGAGGGCTGGAACGCACAGCTCTCCCTGCTCACCAACATGGCCGCGGCCGACCTCATGGCCGCGGCCGGCACCGGCGTCCTGCGCACGCTGCCGACCGCCCCCGTCGGCGCGGTCGCCCGGCTGCGGCTGACCGCGCGGGCCCTGCGCATCGACTGGCCGCACCACGTCTCGTACGCCGACCTCGTCCGCTCCCTCGATCCGCACGACCCCCGCGACGCCGCCTTTCTCCAGGAGTGCACCGCCCTCCTGCGCGGCGCCGGCTACCACGTCTTCACCGGAGGTCGGCTGCCCGACCCGGCCGTCCACGCGGCCGTCGCCCACGCCTACACCCACTGCACCGCGCCCCTGCGCCGGCTCGTCGACCGCTACGCGGGGGAGTTGTGCGTCGCGGCCTGCGCGGGGAGCGGGGTGCCCGAGTGGGTGCTCACGGCGCTGGACGACCTGCCGGCCGAGATGGCCGGGGGCGCCCGCCGCGCGGCGGCGGTGGAGCGGGAGTCCGTCGACCTCGTCGAGGCGGCGCTGTTGAACGGGCGGGTCGGCGAGGTCTTCGACGGTCAGGTGATCGACGTACGGGACGACGACCCGGCGACCGGCACGGTCCAACTGCGCGACCCGGCCGTGGTGGCCCGGGTCACGGCGGACGGCACCCGCGCGGGGGCGCTGCCGCTGGGCGAACCCCTGCGGGTACGGCTCACCAGGGCGGATCCTGGGGCCCGCCCCGGCACGGCGAGGGTCCTCTTCACCGCGGTCTGACCCGCCCGGAGGGCCCGGCTCAACCCGTCGCGCGCTCCGCCTTCTTCAGCGCCGCCAGCAGCGACTGCGGATCGTCCGCGTGGAACCGGATCGTGTGCGCCGTGCCGGTCTTCCCCAACGGCCGTGCGTACGGGATCGGCGCCGCAAGCTCCACCGAGAGCGTCGTCTGACCCCCCACGACCAGGTCCAGCGAGCCGTCCGCGCGCGGCGTGATCGCCTGTGCGTCCGGGAACCGTCGGTCCAGCCGTACGCGCACGATGTCCTCGGCCGGGATCCACAGGTCGAACAGGGCGCCGTAGCGCAGCCGCAGCGAACCGTCCGCGCCCACCACGTGCGGCCGGGCCACGCACGCCGCCAGGATGCCGACCATGACGACCATCCCGTACAGGCCCAGGTACAGCGTGATCGCATGCACCAGCGGCCACGGGATCAGCCAGGCGAGCGCCACCGTCTCGACGACCGAGAGCCCGACCCAGGACCACATCATCGCGGCCTGCGCGGAGTTGTAACCGGCCGCGTGGTCGTCCGCGCCCACCCCGTGTCGACGCCGGCGCACCCACAGCCAGATGCTGTGCACCGAGCGGACCTCGTGCAGCGTCAGCCGTCGCACCACCCGCGGTACGAGCCGACCGGCCGCCGTTCGCAGCGCAGGGCGGGGCGCCGCACCGTCGAGCCGGGCCCGGGCGTACAGCCGTACGAACAGGGCGGACTCCACCGCTGTGGTGCCCAGCAGCAGCGCGACGAAGCCGGCGAGCGCCGCGGGGGCGACCGCGACGCCGGCCAGCGCCGCGGCCAGGACGCCCAGCTCGACGGGGAGCAGCGTCCACAGCAGGACGCGCGTCTTCATCCCGCGCTCCGTCATCGTGTCCCCCGTGACCACCGCGCCTCCCGTCATCACCGCATCCCCCTTCACGACGTGCTTCATGACGCCCTCCGTGCGATCAACGCGGCCACCATCTGTCGTACGACCTCGGCCTGGGCGGGGGAGAAGTCGGCGAACAGGACCTCCGCCAGACCGTTGTCCTCCAGCGGCTGGTCGCCCATCATCGCGACGAGTTCATCGGGCATGCAGGCGGCCAGCTCCACGGCGAGGGGCGCCACGCGCGGGTCGTCCCGCGCGGCGTCCGCCAACTCGTCCAACTGCTCGTACAGGGCGTGCACCCGGGAGTTCGTCCCGCCTTCGGCGAGCGGGCGCAGCGCGTCGAAGAGCGGCCCGCGTTCGGCGGGGTCCATGACCGCGTCCAGCAGCGCCAGGTGCTCCCGGTCCTTCGCGGCGATGGCGGAGTCGGTGGGCGCGAAGGCCCCCCACAGCCCGGCCAGCTCCGGCGAGACGGGCCCCTCGACGGGCAGCGTGCCCGCGCGGGCCCGGGCGATCAGCTCGCCCAGCTTGCCCCGCTGCCGCGCGATCGCCTCCTGCTGGCGCGCGAGGTCCGCGTCCAGCTCCTCCAGCACCTCCACCAGCTCGTGCCCGGCGTCGTCCGCGAGCACGTCCCGCACCTCCGCGAGCCCGAGCCCCAGCTCCGTCAGCCGTCGGATCCGCGCCAACGTGACGGCGTGCTGGAGCCCGTAGCTGCGGTAGCCGTTCGGCAGTCGCTCCGGCTCCGGGAGCAGCCCGAGGTGGTGGTAGTGGCGTACGGTGCGCGGGGTGACCCCGACGAGCGCTGCGAGCTCTCCGATCCTCATGCTCTCCAGTGGAAACGATGACGTTGCGGCAAGGTCAAGCGCGGGCGCCCGGCGCGCCGGGGCCGGCCTCCGGGCGGGTAGCATGGTCGACACGGCAGACGAGCCGGGCGGACGGCCGCGTGAAGCCCTTTCGGGGCTTCCCGAGGAACGTCCGGGCTCCACAGGGCAGGGTGGTGGCTAACGGCCACCCGGGGTGACCCGCGGGACAGTGCCACAGAAAACAGACCGCCGGGGACCGTATCCGTACGGACCCCGGTAAGGGTGAAACGGTGGTGTAAGAGACCACCAGCGCCTGGGGTGACCCAGGCGGCTCGGTAAACCCCACCCGGAGCAAGGTCAAAAGGGGACGCGGAAGCGTTCCTGCGCGGACGTTCGAGGGCTGCCCGCCCGAGTCCGCGGGTAGACCGCACGAGGCCGGTGGCAACGCCGGTCCTAGATGGATGGCCGTCGCCCCGACGACCGCGAGGTCCCGGGGCACAGAACCCGGCGTACAGCCCGACTCGTCTGCCTCACAGCTCCCAAGGGCCCCACTCTCCGAGCAGGGGCCCTTCTTTGTGCCCGATGCGCCGGGCAGGTGGGACTTCGAAGACGCCCTCTAGCCTGGCCCCATGGCGAAGATCCTGGTCAGTGCGTGTCTGCAAGGGGTGCCCTGTCGGTTCGACGGGCGGGACAAGGCCGCGCCCGAGGTCGTCGAGGCGATCGGTGGGCGGGACGTGGTGGCGTTCTGTCCGGAGGTGGCGGGCGGGTTGGAGACGCCGCGGCGGCCCGCGGAGCTGGTCGGGGGTGACGGGCACGCGGTGCTCGACGGCCGGGCGCGGGTCGTGGACGACGCGGGGCGGGACGTCACCGGGGCGTTCGTCGCGGGGGCTCGACGGGCCCTGGAAGCGGCGCGGCGGGCCGGGTGCGAGGAGGCGCTGTTGATGCCGCGGAGTCCGTCGTGCGGACGGGGCGTCGTGTACGACGGGGGGTTCTCGGGGCAGCTCACGGAAGGCGACGGGGTCACCGCCGCGCTGCTGGGGCGGCACGGGATCGAGGTGCGGACCGCGCCCGGGGTGTGACAGGAGCGGCAGAAGGGTCTGGTACGCGTGCGATTTGCCGATTATTGTGCTTTGCGAGGTTTCTCGCGCCGGCCGGACGAAGGAGGCATCGCGTGCGGTCACTGCCCGCTCCCCGTTCCGCCGCGGCCCCGGGCCGCGGTGTCGACCAGCTCTGGGAGGTCAGCGTCGCCCAGGGCGGCGACGGCCCGTACGTTCCGGGGGCGTCCGCCGCGCTCGGGCCGGAGTTGCTGCGGCGCGTCGTCGGGTTCGTCGTCGCCGGGCTGCCGGACGCGCGGTTCCTCTGGTACGAGGACGGGCGCTGGGCCCGCTGCGCGCTGGAGCGGCGGCCCGGGGCGCAGGCGCAGGTCGCGGTCGTGCTCAGCCCGCTCGACGGGCCGCCGGGCGGGTTGACCGCCCGGGAGATCGACATCGTGTCGCTGGTGGCGCTCGGGCTGTCGAACCGGGAGATCTCCAGCCGGCTGGGGACCAGCATCCGTACGGTCACCACCCAGGTCGAGCGGCTGCTGAAGAAGCTCGGACAGGACTCCCGGGCCGGCGCCGGCGCTCTCGCCGTCGACCGGGACCTGATCCGGCTGCCGATCCCCGGCGGGGCCGAACAGAAGCCGGATGCCGACGGCACCAACGGCACCAACGGCATCCGCGTCCTCGACATCGAGCGCCACAGCGGCGGCGCAGCCGCGGCCGGGCTGCGCGCCACCGCCAGGGCGCACCGCCCGAGCCGGCCCCGGCGCCGCGAGACGCTGCGCATCGCCACCATCGCCGTCGGCGGGGCCTTCGCCGCCGACGGGCGCGAGACCGCGCAGGGCGCGGCGCTCGCCGCCAGCGACGTCAACACCCTCCGCAGCGACCTCGGACGCGCCGTGGAGCACGTGACCGTGCACATCGACCCCCTCGACGACGCCTCGGTGCGCGCCGGACTCGCCGCGCTGGAAGAGGCCGACCCGGACGCCATCACCAGCAGCTACGCCAGCGCCCTGAGCCCCGCCGTCTTCGAGTTCGCCGCGGACTTCGGCCGCACCTTCCTGCACACCAACACCTGGACGCGGAGCGTGGCCGCCGTGCGCGCGGACCCGGGGCGGTACGGGCACGTCTTCCAGACCTGCCCCTCCGAGCCGACGTACCAGGCGGCGCTGCTGTCGTTCCTCGGCGGCTGCCCCTCCCGCGGCGACCGCAGGCACCGGCTCGCCGTCGTCGAACTCGACGGCTACGGCTGCGCGGTCACCGACGACACCTTCGAGACCCGGGTCGCGGCCGTGGGCTGGGAGGTCACCTCGACGCACCGGGTCGGCCTGACCGTGGACCGCGTCGACGACCTGGTGGCGGACGCGCTCGCCGGCCGGCCGGACGTCGTCGTGCTGTCGCACCTGTCCGTGGAGACCGCGGCCGAACTCCAAAACGCGATCACCCGCCACCATCCCGGCCAGCTCACGTACCACATCTACACGCCGTCGGTGCCCGGCTTCGCCCGGCGCATCGCGCACGACCCCGGCGGGCAGGTCATCTGGTCGACGGTCACCGGCCGGCCCGACGACCCGCTCGGGCGGCGCTTCACCGAGGCGTACGCCCGCGCGTACGGCTCCGCACCCGGGCGCAGCCAGGCGAGCGCCGCGTACGACCAGGTGCGGATGGTGCACGCGGCGCACGCCATCACGGGCTCCTTCAGCCCGGCGGCGATCGGCGGGCACCTGCGGGAGTCCGCCTACCGCGGGGTGAACGGGACGTACCTGTTCGCGGACGCCGGGCAGGCGGTCACCGGTTATCCGTACGACTCCGTCGACCAGAGCCTGTCCCAGCCCACGTTGACCTACCGGCTGTCGGGGGCCGGGCAGGAGATCCTTTCCGTCACGCCGGGACCGTAGGGCACGCCCGGCCCGTGAGCCGTCACGCCAGGCCCTTGAAGAAGGGCCGGTAGCCGTACGGGGCGCGGGGCGTGGTGCAGGGGTGGCCCAGCGCCAGGTGCATGACCTGCCGCTCCGGCTCGATCACCGCGCTGGCGACCGTGGAGCCCTGCTCCAACGCGTGCTCCGCCGGGTTGGGGTGGCAGCACACCGCCTCGGGGTAGTTCTCGTGGTCGCTGAGCACCTCGTGCCAGCCGGCCACCGTCGGCTGCGGCATCCGCCCGGCCAACTCCAGGGTGCGTGCGCGCCGGAAGAGGGTGTCCGCCATCACGGTCGGGCCGAGGTCCGTGCCCGTCGACGCGAACGCCGAGTCGTCGCTGACGAAGTGGTTCGTGTGCACGAACAGCCCGCCGGGGTCCACCCGGTGGACGCTGACGTCGTCGGCGCCGCCCGGGCGGGTCTCCACGTCCACCGCCCGACCGTCGCCCACCAGGAGGTAGTTCGCCGACGACGAGCGGTGCACGGAGCGCAGCTTCTCCTCCGCCGCCGCCAGCGACTCCGACTCCAGCAGGGCCCGCAGCAGCAGGTGGTACGGCATGCCGGGGCTGCCCACGTCCAACGACGTGACCAGGGCGTTCGTCAGTACGGTCAGTCCGGCGGAGTTCATCCCGAACTTGGCCAGCAGCCCGGCTTCCACCACCGAGACCCAGCGCGGGCCGTTCGTCGGCTCCGTCTCCAGGACCACGACGGTGCCGTGGGCGAACGGGATCCAGTCCCAGTTCTGCCCGACGACCGGCTCCGGGCCGCGCAGGTCCACGAACGCGGTGCACTCGGGCGGCGCGGTCGGTCCGGCCGCGCCCGCGGCGATCTTCCGCGCCTTGCCCGAGAAGAGGATCTCGGTGCGCAAGTTGAGCGCGAGGACGTCGGCGAAGGTCACGCCGGCGCCCTCGGCGATGCCCTGCATCTCCTCCAGGTGATCGGCGTCGAACGCCTCGATCACCGGGACGAAGGTCTCCGCGAGGGCGGTCGCCGCGTCCCACGGCACGTCCGCGAACTTCGCGTACACGCGCTCGTAGTGCTCCAGCGACCGCAGCACCTGCGTGCGGGCGGCGGTGCCGTACTGCCGTCCGCGGTCCAACGGGCTGCCGCTGGTGCGTACGAACAGGGGCTCGGCCGGCAGACCCTCGACGGTCTGTGGTTCCGCGTTCATGACGCGCTCTGTCCTCCATCCACGGCGATCACGGTGCCGCTGACGTACGCGGCCTGGTCGGACGCGAGGAACATGCAGACCTGCGCGACCTCTTCAGCCGTACCCAACCGGCGGGCCGGAATGCGCCGCAACACCTCGTCGAAGGCGTCCGGGTTCCCCGAGACCGTCGTCATCGGGGTGTCGATGACGCCCGGCGCCACCGCGTTGCACCGGATGCCGTACGGCCCCCACTCCACGGCGAGTTGCCGGGTCAGCGCCTCCACCGCGCCCTTGCTCGCGCTGTACGCGGCGCTGGGCTCCCCCGCATCGCCGCGGGCCGCCGCGATGCTGGACATCAGTGTGACGCTGCCGCCGCTCGCGGAGTTCCGCATCCGCTCCGCGGCGGCCGCGGCGACCAGCAGCGAGCCGCGTCCGTTGACGTCCATCACGCCGTCCCAGTCGGCCGCCGCGGTCGCGGTGGCCTCCTTGAAGCGGTAGATCCCGGCGCAGTGCACCACGGCGTCCGGAGCGCGCGAACCCCACGCCTCGTCGACCCGGCGGAAGGCGTCGCGCACGGACTCCCCGTCCGTGACGTCGCAGGGGAAGGTGACGGCGCCCGTGCCGTCGGCCGCCGTGGCGCCCTCCGGCATCAGGTCCAGTCCGATGACGGTCCAGCCCCGCTGGAGCGCGAGGGCGGCGGTGGCCCGGCCGATGCCGGAGCGGGACCCGGTGACGACGAGTCGCTTCATGAGGTGAGCACCCCTCCGTTGACGTTGACGGTCTGCCCGGTCACGTACGCCGCGCCGGACAGCAGGTGGTGGACGGCGTCGGCGACGTCCGCGCCGGTGCCGTGCCGGCCCAGCGGCACCTGGGCGACGACCCGGGCGCGCTCCTCGTCGAAGGTCCGGCCGGTGCGCCGGGCGCGGGAGCGCAGTTCGTCGCGGTGCATCTCGGTCATGACGTAGCCGGGGGCGACCGCGTTGACGGTGAGGCCGGGGACCTCCTCGGCCAACTCCACCGACAGGGTCCGCATCAGCGAGCCGACGGCCGCCTTGGCGGCGCTGTAGGCGCCGGCGCCGGGGGTCGGCTGCTGGGCGAAGAGCGAGCCGATGACGACGATCCGGGGCCGGTCGGAGCGCGCGAGCGCGGACCGTACGGCCCGGACGCCGTGCAGCACCCCGAAGAAGTTGACGTCGAGGACGTGTTGGATCTCCGCGTCCGGGGTGTCGAGCAGCGGGGTCTCGGGCCCGCCGACGGCGGCGTTGGCGACGAAGGCGTCGATGCGGCCGAAGGCGCCGAGCGCGGCGTCGACGACGGCCGCGGCGTCCGCGGGGCTGGCGGCGTCGGCCACCAGACCGAGGGCCCGCTCGCCGCCGAGGGCGTCCGCGACGCGGGCGACGTCGGCGTGCACGTCGGTGAGGACGACCCGCCAGCCCTCGGCCAGCAGCCGGCGCGCCACGTCGTGGCCGATGCCGCGGGCGGCACCCGTGACGAGCGCGGTACGGGGCGTCACGGCGGCGGTACGGGACGTCACGACGGCACCTCCGCACCTTCGGTCCTGGCCGCGCGGGTGGCGGCGGCGATCTCGGCACCGGTGGCGAACCAGATCCGGTCCCGGTCGTACGCCCCCGTCGCCATCAGGAACTTCTCCAGCATCCGCAGCCGGCCCGGCCGGCCGATGATCTGCGGATGGACGGTGAGCGTCACCAGCCCGCCCGCCTCGTGGATCGCGGACGCCTCCTCGCTCCACAACTCCATGACCTCCCGCGAAGAGCGGATGGTCCGGTCCCAACTGGTCGCGTCGAACCAGAAGTGCGGTGCGTCGTCCAGCGACCAGTGGACCGGGACCTCGACGAGGTCGTGGGTCGCGTGGGCGTAAGGATTGATCGCGTCCATCATGTTCGACGAATAGCTGAATCCGTTCTCGACCAGCAGGTCGAGCGTGTGGGGACTGATGTCCCAGGAGGGCGACCGGTACCCCTCGATCCGCCCCGCGAAGGAACGCAACACCCCAAGGCCCCGGGACAGCTCCTCGGCCTCCTCGTCCCGCGCCATCAGATGCGGAGAGCGGTGGCTGTATCCATGGTGCCCGATTTCATGGCCCCGGGCGACGATGGATTCGATGATCCGCGGATGCCTTTCGGCGTCCCGACCGCAGACGAAGAATGTGGCGGGCAGCGAGAGCCGGTCCAACATGTCCAGCAGCGCCGGTACGGCGATTTCCGCGCCGTAACGGGCCTGGGAAAGGACACCGGGCCGAGCCGCGTTCGCGGGGTCCTCGGCGAGCCACAATTCCTCGGCGTCGAAGTCGACCGTCAATGCCGTTGCCGCGCTAAAGCCAGCAGGCCACATGGGGGTCCTCTCTCCATTGCGGGGATCGGGGCCACGGTAGCGGCGAGGGCACCTTCAGCGAACTCCGTAAGATTACGTATGTCCGTCCTGGCTTGGCGTTTGCCACTCTTCGGGAATCGATGGATCCCCCGTTGAACCCGACGGGCGCGGAGAGGAAAAGAGCCGGTGTCCAGTACCACCACTGAAAATGCGCCTCGGCTGACGCGCGTGCTGCGGTTGCCCGCGATCGTCCTGTTCGGCCTCACCTACATGTCGCCCGTCGCGGTCTTCACCACCTACGGCATCGTGAATGACGAAACGGGCGGCCACCTGCCCGCCGCCTATGTGCTGGCACTCGGCGTGATGCTGCTGACGGCGCACAGTTACGGGCGGATGGTGCGCAGCTATCCGACGGCGGGTTCGGCCTACAAGTACTCGCAGAAGGTCTTCGGCGGCCACGTCGGATTCCTCACCGGCTGGACGCTGATGCTGGACTACCTCTTCTTGCCGATGGTGTCCTTCCTGCTCGCCGGCATCTATCTGCACGCACAGTTCCCCGGGGTTCCGCAGGGCGTCTGGAGCGTGCTCGTGCTGCTCGTGGTGCTGGTGTTCAACCTGCTCGGCGTGAAGTTCGTCAGCCGGATCACCGCGCTGATCATGGGTGTGACCGGGCTGCTGCTGGCCGTGTTCGTCTTCGTCGGCGGGGCGAAGTCCGAGGTGGCGGCCGGGGACCTGTTCCAGTCCTTCGTGCCGGCGTCCGACCAGTGGTCGCTGCTCGCCGGCGGCGCGGCGATCCTCGCGCTCAGCTTCCTCGGTTTCGACGCGGTCTCCACGCTCGCGGAGGAGGCCCACGAGCCGCGGCGGACCGTGCCCCTCGGCATCATCCTGACCACCGCGATCGGCGGCGGGCTGTTCATCCTCGTCGCCTGGATCGGCTCGCTGGTCCGCCCCGACGGGCAGTTCGCCGACCCGGACTCGGCGGGCGCCGAACTGATGCGGACCATCGGCGGCAGCGGGCTGAGCGCCGCGTTCACCGCGGTCTACGTGCTGGGCTGCTTCGGCTCCGCGATGGTCTCGCAGGCCAGCGTCTCCCGGATCATCTTCTCCATGGGGCGCGACGGGCTGCTGCCGCGGCGCCTCTTCGGGCGGCTGCACCCCCGCTTCGGCACCCCCGTCGGCGCGCTGGTGCTGGTCTCGGCCGTCGCCTGCCTCTCCGTGGTCCTCACCCTCGACCAGGCCGTCGTCATGATCAACTTCGGTGCGCTGGCGGCGTTCTCCATGGTCAACCTGAGCGTCGTCAAGCACTACCTCTTCGGCGCCGGCCGCGGTCCGCTCACCGCGAGGTCCCTACTGGTCAACGGAGTCCTGCCGGGGCTCGGCTTCGCCACCACGGTCTGGCTGTGGACCAGCCTGACGGGGACGACCTTCGTCGTCGGCCTGGTGTGGATGGCCGCGGGCCTCGTCATCCTGGCGATCACCACCCGCTTCTTCACCCGGCAGCCGCCCGAGCTGCACATGGACGGGGCGGAGGGCGGCGGGGCCGGGCCGGAGGACGGCCGGGACGGGCACGTCGCGCCGCTCGACTCCCCGGAGACGACGCCCACCCGCTGACGTACGGCGCGCGGTGTACGCACCCTGCGCGTGCCGCGCAGGGTGCGGCACGCGCGGTGCACAGGGGTGCGGCCCAAGGCCGTGGACCGCCCCCCGCGTTCCCCCTGCGGGCGCGGTTTCGCCGTGCGACGCGTGGTGTTGTCCCGTCTGCAGCCCGGTGGTGGGCCGTCGCGCAGTTCCCCGCGCCCCTGATTCGCTGCCCCCGCCATGTGCCTGCGGGCTGTACGCGGTCTGCCCCGCAAGGGGGAACCGCGCGAACGGCCACAGACGGGCCGCAGACGCGGCAACACCACACTCG
Source organism: Streptomyces sp. NPDC017979 (assembly GCF_044328175.1). Taxonomy (NCBI): domain Bacteria; kingdom Bacillati; phylum Actinomycetota; class Actinomycetes; order Kitasatosporales; family Streptomycetaceae; genus Streptomyces; species Streptomyces sp. NPDC017979. Next base: position 503,923 of record NZ_JBIRGU010000003.1, read on the forward strand.
TCGCACGGCGAGAGCGCGGCAGGTGACAGGGGGTGGCGCGTCAGGAACGGGTGCAGCGGCCCTTGGGGGCGTTGAGCGGAGGGCGGCACTGGAGGGTGGAGTCCGCGGGGCGGTTGCTCAGGAAGCGCCCGAAGCAGTCGTTCGCGGCCGGCATGCCGTGGTCCTGGCAGTACGTCAGCGCCGCCTTGCCGTCCTTGAACGGGCCGGGCGCGTAGAAGATCCAGTAGCCCGGGCGCAGGGACGCGTAGTTGTCGCTGCGCACGTACTTCACGTCCGGCACGGTCTGGCGGATCCTCGCCAGCTTCTCGTCCCGGGCGCCCGGGCCCGTGGACGTCGGCTCCGACAGCACCTGGGCGATCCACTTGCCGCCGGGCGGCGCAGACGGCTCCTGCGCGGGGGCGTCGTCGGGGGTGCCGTCGGGGGCCTGCGGCGACGGGGCGACGTCCGTCGAATCGGACGCACCGACGTCCGGCGCGCCGGAAGCGCCGTCCGCCCCCTTGTCGTTGTCGCGCAGCGTCAGGACCAGGGCCGTCCCCAGCGCGACCGCCACGGCCGTGGAGAACGCGGCGACGATCAGGGGCATACGGCTCCGGGCGCGCCGCGGAGGCGGAGCGGTCGCCGCCGCAACGCGCCCGGAGGTCGGTGGCCGCCCGTGCGCGGGGGCGGGGGCGGGGGCGGGGGCTTGTGCCGGCGTCCGGCGTCCTACGTGCGTACGGGCCGAGGCGTCCGGGTGCGCGCGGTGGACCGGCGGGGTCGGGGCGGGGGGTGCCGGTGCCTCGGGCTGGGCCCAGCCCTGGGGCGTCCAACGCTGCGGCGTCCACTCCTGCGTCGCCGGTCTGGCCGGGTGGTTCGCCACGACGGACGCCACCTGGCCCACCTGCGCGGCCTGCCCCACGTGCCCCGCCTGTCCCGCCTGTCCCGCCTGTGCGAGCAGTGCGTCCAAGGCGGCCGCGTCCGGGCGTTGCGCCGGATCCCGCACCAGCAACGCCCCGAGCGCCGGCGCCAGCGGCCCCGACCGCACCGGCGTCGGTATCGGATCGTCCAGCACCGCGGCCAGCGTGGCGAAGGCGTTGTCGCGCCGCAGCGGCGAGACGCCCTCCACGCAGGCGTACAACACCAGGCCGAGGGACCACAGATCGGACGCCGGATCGTCGTTCTGGCCGCGGATCCGCTCCGGCGCCATGTACTCCACCGTGCCGACCAACTCGCCGGTCTGCGTCAGCGAACTGCTGCCCTGGAGGGCGGCGATGCCGAAGTCCGTGAGCACCGCGATCCCGTCCGGCCGCAGCAGCACGTTCGCCGGCTTCACGTCCCGGTGCTGGATGCCGGCCGCATGCGCCGCGTTCAGCGCCCACAGCACCTGGCGGCCGATCCGCGCGGCCTCGACGGGGGTCAGGGTCGTCTCGTGCAGGCGCTGTTGCAGCGAGTCGCCCGGCACCAGCTCCATCACGATCCAGGGGTGCGGATCGGCCACCACGATGTGGTGCACGGTCACCACGTGCGGATGGCTGAGCCGGGCCAGCGCCCGGGCCTCGCGCAGCACCCGTTCCCGTACGGCGTCGGACGCGGCGGCCTCGGGGCGCACGGCCTTCAGGGCGACCTCGCGGTGCAGCGCGCTGTCCCACGCCCGCCAGACCGTTCCCATGCCGCCGCTGCCCAGTGGCTCGACCAACTCGAACCGGCCGTCGACCACGTCCCCCGGTGCGTTCATGGGGACCACCCTAGGTGGTGCCCGCGACGCTCCACTGCCGGCCCGGACGCCGTTCCGTTCCGGTTGTGACGCCCTTGTGGACGGCCCGTGGAGGCGGTTTTCAGACGCGGTCGTGGCGGTCGTAGCGGGCGTAGCGCCGGGCCAGTGCGTGGAACGCCTCCTTCGGCTCCCAGTGCCAGTCCGACGCCGGGTCGGCCGGATCGTCCTTGATCGGCTTCACGATCGCGTACGACGCCATGTCGAGGTCGTGCCGCGGGGAGTCGGCGCGGTGCGGGGCGTCCGCCGTGAGGAACTCGAAGGCCATCGCCGCGTACAGCCCCATCTCCTCGAAGACGTCGAACACTTCGCCCACGTACGCCGCCTGGGCGCGCTCGCTGCGCACCAGGTCGCCGACGATCTCGGGCGGCTGCTTGGAGTGGTCGACCACGTCCCACCCCATGCCGCCGGCCTGCGGCGCCCCCTTGTACGTGCACGTTCCGAACTCCGTGATCGCCAGCGGCTTGCCCCACCGCAGGTACTTCCGCAACTCGCGCACGTGGCTCTCGCGGCGCGGGAAGTACGAGTAGTAGTCGATGCCGACGACGTCGAAGAGGTTCCAGTCGACCCGGTCGTCCTGGCCGGCGGCGTAGCTGAGCGGCCCGCGGAAGACGTTCCGGCCGACGGCCGCGGCGCGGGCCGTGAAGGCGTCCAGCTTGCGCTGCATGTCGACGAAGTCGACGGTGCCCTCCTGGAGGTTCTTGATCCGGTCCAGCACGGTCTCGCCCGGCACGATGCCCGGTACGAGCAGCCAGAACTCGCAGCCCACGCTGAGGTGCACGTCCGCGCCCTGGCGGCGCAGCCGCTCCGCGTGCCGCCCCGTCTCCGCGAGGTGGTCCAGCGTCTCCTGCTGCGGGCGGTCGCTGAGCGTGGGCTCCAGCCAGACGTGGAGGCCGCGTTCCACCGCCTCGGTCGCGGTCGCGGCGAGCCGGTCGACTCCGTCGCCCGTCACCTTCACGGAGTTGGCGTGCAGGTCCCGGGCGATGGCCCGCAGGTCGCTGCGCATGCGGCGGGCGCTCCAGGCGGTGCCGGGGGTTTCGCCGGGGACGAGGGTGTAACAGGCGCTGCGGTAGCGCACGCCGCGGTGGGGGCGGGGCGTGCGGTTCGCGGCGGCGGCCGCCGTGCCGGCCGCGCCCACCGCGGCGGCGGCCCCCACCGCTCCGGCCCCCGCCAGGAACTGCGCCCTGCTGATGCCGCTGCGGCGGCCGTTCCTCGCCGTGCTTCGGTGGTTCACGGTGTGCCCTCCCGTGGGGTTGGATTCCGCACCCAAGTCTGGTGAGGGGGAGGGGTGTTGCGGGTCGGCCGATGGTCTGCGACCGGGCGACGAAGGGATGACCCTGGGGCGCCCGCTTGCAACCAAAGAAGCGTGTGGGCTCCCCTTGGGCACGCGCGAGCGCCCTTCGCCGTTGCCCTGCGGAGCGTTGGTGCCCGAGGGTCGTCTGTGGCTGGTCGCGCAGTTCCGCCCCCTATGCCCAGAGCGCATGGGGGACCCCCGCGCCCCTGAACCCCCTGCCCTACGGGCATAGGGGGCGGAACTGCGAGACCAGTCCACCACCGGGCCGCAGAGACCAATAGCTACCGCGGTGCTACCACGGGTTTGTCAGGCGCACAGGCGCACAGGGCGCCGGGCCGCGCCGGCAACGCGCCGCCCGGGCCGCGCCGGCGCGCGGGCACGCTCCCGCGAGGGGCGCGGCGCGGGGCCCGGTTACGGGAAGGCGCGGGAGGAGACCTGGTGGACGTGGGTTCGGAAGACGGACTCCGCGTCCGGCGTCAGGGTCCGCAGCGTGACCATCGCCGTGAGGATCACGTCGCACAGCTCCGACTCCACGTCCCGCCACGTGTGCGAGTGGCCCTTGCGCGGGTTGTGGCCCATCGCGCCGATGACGGCCTGCGCCGTCTCCCCGACCTCCTCCGACAGTTTCAGCATCCGCAGCAGCAACTCCTGCTCCGCGGGGCGGTCGTTCGCCGCGTCCAGCCAGGCGCGCAGTCGCTCGACGGTGGGCCAGATGTCGTCGGCACCATTGATCTCGTCCATGGGCGGCAAGACTGCCACGGCGCCCTCAACCCCGCCCGATGTACGGCATCGTCGTCGCCATCACCGTGGCGAACTGCACGTTCGCCGACAGCGGCAGCTCCGCCATGTGCAGCACCGTGCGGGCCACGTCCGCCACGTCCATCACCGGCTCCGGCGCCGTCCGCCCGTCGGCCTGGAGGACGCCGGCCGGCATGCGCTCCGTCATCTCGGTCGCCGCGTTGCCGACGTCGATCTGCCCGCAGGCGATGGAGTACGGGCGGCCGTCCAGGGACAGCGAGCGCGTCAGGCCGGTGATCGCGTGCTTCGTCGCGGTGTACGGCGCCGAGTGCGGGCGCGGCACGTGCGCCGAGATCGAACCGTTGTTGATGATCCGACCGCCCTGCGGCGACTGGTCCCGCATCGCCCGGAACGCGGCCTGCGCGCACAGGAACGAGCCCGTCAGGTTCACGTCGACGACCCGGAGCCAGTCCTCGTGCGTCAGGTCCGCGAAGGCGACCCCGGACGGCCCGGACGCACCCGCGTTGTTGAACAGCAGGTCGACACGTCCGCAATCCCGGCCGACCGTGGCGAAGAGCGTGTTCACATCTGCGGGTGACGTCACATCAGTGGGAACGCACAGCACGTTCCCGCCCGCCAACGACGCCGTTCGCGCCAGCGCGTCCGCCCGCCGCCCGGCCACCGCGACCGACCAACCCGCGCCCGCCAGCGCCAGGGCGACGCTCCGGCCGATCCCGGAGCCGCCGCCCGTCACCACCGCGACCTTCTCCCCAGTGGACTGAGTGTTCATGGGGTCGGAGCGTAGCCCCGCGCCCCGTCGGCGGGTGCTCGCGACGGGAAGTCATCGGGTCGTCATCCGCCGGCCCCGTCTCCGACAGCACGGGGACTCCCGCCGCCACTCCCATGCGGAAGGACAACCGCCGCAAGGGGAGGGGACACCACCCATGAGACCCACGCACCCGGACGAACTCCGCGCAGCCGCACGGCACGTCGGGGCCGCGATCGCCCGCCGTCGTATCCTCACCACCGCGGGCGCCGCCGCCGTCCTCGCCTTCACCACCGACCTGCCGGGCAGCGCCCACGCCGCCGCGGTCGACGCCGCCGCCCTGAAGGCGGACCCCTTCACGCTCGGCGTCGCCTCCGGGGACCCGCAGCCCGACTCCGTACTGCTGTGGACCCGGCTGGCGCCCAGCCCGTACGAACCCGGCAGCGGGTTGCCGCGCGGCACGTACACCGTCCGCTGGGAGGTGGCGCACGACGCCCGCTTCAGCCGGATCGCGCGGCGCGGCACGGCCACCGCGCACCCCGAGGTCCACCACAGCCTGCACGTCGAAGTGACCGGGCTCGCCCCGGACCGGGTGTACTACTACCGCTTCCGCACCGGGACGTGGCTCAGCCCCGTCGGCCGCACCAGGACGGCGCCCGCCCGCGACGCCCGGGTCCGGGAGCTGCGGTTCGCCGCCGTCTCCTGCCAGTCGTACCACGACGGCTACTTCACCCCCTACGCCCACCTCGCCGCCGAGGAGCTCGACGCCGTCTTCCACCTCGGGGACTACCTGTACGAGTACGCCGTGAACGCCACCGGCGGCGCCCGCGCCTACACCGACCGTCGGCTGCCCGCCCGCTTCAACCGCGAGACGCTGACCCTGGAGGACTACCGGCTGCGCTACGGCCTCTACCGGACCGACCCCGACCTGAAGGCCGCGCACGCCGCCCACCCCTTCGTCCTGACGTGGGACGACCACGAGACGGAGAACAACTACGCGGACGGGGACCCGGAGAACGACGTCCCCCCGGAGGAGTTCCTGCTGCGCCGGGCCGCCGCCTACCGCGCGTACTGGGAGAACCAGCCGCTGCGGATGCCGCAGCGGCCCGCGGGCCCGGACATGAAGCTGTACCGGCGGCTGCACTTCGGGCGGCTGGCGCAGTTCGACGTCCTCGACACCCGGCAGTACCGCTCCAACCAGGCGCACGGCGACGGCTGGCAGGTGCCGGGACCCGAGTCGCAGGACCCGGCGCGGACGATGACCGGCGAACAGCAGGAGCGCTGGTTGCTCGACGGCTGGCAGCGCTCGGACGCCCGCTGGAACGTGGTGCCGCAGCAGGTCGTGTTCGCCCGCAGGCGCGACGTGCCGTCGGACGCGCACCGGCTCAGCATGGACGCCTGGGACGGCTACCCGGCGTCGCGGGACCGGGTGCTCGCCGGGGCGCGGGCCGCCGGCGTGGCGAACCTGATGGTCCTCACCGGCGACGTGCACGTCGGCTACGGCTTCGACCTCAAGGAGGACTGGGACGACCCCGACTCGCGCACCCTCGGCACCGAACTCGTCGCCACCTCCATCAGCAGCGGCCGCGACGGCGCGGACCGCCCCGCCAACTGGGAGACCCTCACCCGGGCCAACCCGCACCTGCGCTACTACAACGGCCGCCGCGGCTATCTGACCGTCACGCTCGGCGAGGATCAGGCGCGGGCCGACTTCCGCACGGTGCCGGCCGTCACGGTCCCGGGCGCGCCGATCGGGACCGCGGCGTCGTTCGTGACGGTCGCCGGGGACCCGGGCCTGCGGCCCGCGTGACCCGACCTCCCCGCCGGGCTGAGAGCATGGGCAAACACCTACACAGCGGAGGATCCATGACCAGGCCGGACAGCGGCCCGACCGGCGCGGCGGGGAACGAAGGCGACATACCCAACGGGGGACCGGCCCCCGTTCCCGCGGTCCTGAACGCCGCGGCGCCCGTCGCAGCGGCCCCGGCCCCCTCCGTTCCCGGGCCGGCCCGCTCGCCGGAGCGCACCGCCGTCCCCGGGGCCGACGCGGCCCGCCGCGTCGGCCTGCTGGTCACCCTGGTGCTCGGCGGCCTCACCGCCCTTCCGCCGCTCTCCATGGACATGTACCTTCCGGCGCTGCCCGCCGTCACCGACGCGCTGGGCGCGCCGGCCGCCACCGTCCAACTCACCCTCACCACCTGCATCGCCGGCCTCGCCCTCGGCCAACTCGTGGTGGGGCCCATGAGCGACAAGTGGGGCCGGCGGGGCCCGCTGCTGGTCGGCATGGTCGTCTACGTCGTCGCCACCGCGCTGTGCGCCGTCGCCCCGGACGCCGCGCTGCTCGTCGTCTTCCGCCTGCTCCAGGGGCTGTCCGGCGCCGCGGGCATCGTGATCGCCCGCGCCGTCGTCCGCGACCTGTACGAAGGCGTCGAGATGGCCCGGTTCTTCTCGACCCTGATGCTGGTCTCCGGCGTCGCCCCGATCGTCGCGCCGCTGATCGGCGCCCAGGTGCTGCGCTTCACGGACTGGCGCGGCATCTTCGCCGTGCTCACCGTCGTCGGGGTCCTGCTGACCGCGGTGGCGTACCGGTGGCTCCCGGAGACCCTGCCGCGCGAGCGCCGGCACGGCGGCGGCGTCGGACCCGCCCTGCGCACCATGCGGGGGCTGCTCGGCGACCGGGTCTTCACCGGCTACGTCCTCACCGGCGGGCTCTCCTTCGCGGTGCTGTTCGCCTACATCACGGCGTCCCCCTTCGTCATCCAGGAGATCCACGGCGCCTCCACCCAGACCTACAGCCTGCTGTTCGGCCTCAACTCGATCGGTCTGATCGCCGTCGGCCAGCTCAACGGCCGGGTGCTCGCCGGCCGGGTCAGCCTGGACAAGGCACTCGGCGTCGGCCTCGGCGTGATCGTCCTCGCCGGCGTCGGGCTGGTGCTCATGACGGCGGGCGCCTTCGGCGACGTCGGGCTGGTCGGGATCGCGGCCGGACTCTTCGTGATGATGGCCGCACAGGGCCTGATCATGCCGAACACCAACGCCTCCGCCCTGATGCGCACCCCGCACGCAGCGGGCTCCGCGTCCGCGCTGATCGGCACGTCCTCCTTCCTGCTGGGCGCGCTCGCCTCGCCCTTCGTCGGCATCGCGGGCGAGGCCACGGCCGTCCCCATGGCCGTCGTCCAGCTCAGCTGCGCCGTGGCGGCGGTCTGCTGCTTCCTGTTCCTGTGCCGCCCCTGGTCACGCCCCGGAAGCGAGGAGAAGGAGCTCGCGGGGGGACCTCGGGCAGCCCCTAGAATCGATCGGTGAGCGACACCCTCTCCACCGCCGACGCACTGCGCGCCGCCCTCGCCGGGCTGATCGACGAACTGCCCCCGACCCGGGCGGCACAGGCCGTCGACCGGCTGATCGCCAACTACCGCGGGCAGACGCCCACGGACGCGCCCGTGCTGCGGGACCGCGCGGACGTGCTGGCGTACGCGGCGTACCGGATGCCGGCGACGTACGAGGCGGTACGGGCCGCCCTGGACGCCCTGCGCGAGGCCGCCCCCGACTGGGCGCCCGCCACCCACACCGACATCGGCGGCGGCACGGGCGCGGCGAGCTGGGCGGTCGCGGGGGAGTGGGGGAGCGGCGGGGCTGCCCCCGTCGCCACCCGCGTCGCCACCACCGTGCTGGACTGGGCCGAGCCCGCGCTGGCGCTGGGACGGGAGCTGGCGGCCGGCTCGGACCTGCCGGGTCTGCGTTCCGCCCGCTGGCAGCGCTCTCGCATCAGTGCGGCGCTCCACATCGAGAGCACTGATCTCGTCACGGTGTCGTACGTCCTCAAGGAGCTCACCGAGGACGACCGCGCCGCCGTCGTCACCGAGGCCGCCCGCGCCGCCCGCGCCGTCGTGATCGTCGAGCCGGGCACCCCGGACGGCTACCGGCGGACCATCGAAGCCCGGGACCGGCTCGTCGCCGCCGGGTTCACCGTCGCGGCCCCCTGCCCCCACAGCGACGCCTGCCCCATCGCCCCCGGCACGGACTGGTGCCACTTCTCCGCCCGCGTCAGCCGCTCCTCGCTGCACCGCCGCATCAAGGGCGGGTCGCTGGCGTGGGAGGACGAGAAGTTCAGCTACGTCGTCGCCACCCGCTTCCCCGTGCGCCCCGCGGCCGCCCGGATCACCCGCCGGCCCCAGATCCGCAAGGGACTGGTCCTGCTGGACCTGTGCACCGAGGACGACGGCCTCGACCGGGTCACCGTCACCAAACGACAGGGCACCGCCTACAAGGCCGCCCGCGCCGCCGACTGGGGCGAGGAGTGGCCGGCGCCGGAAGCCTGACCGACGATGGGATGAGGAGCGCCCGCCGCCCGGGCCCCGGTCCGCCGGGCGCACGCACACCGCGCGCACCCCACGGAGGCCGCCGAGGTCACGACGGCACGACGGAGGCAGAGACGGAGGCAGAGGTGTCCGAGGAAACCGCGACGTTCCCCACCGATCCCGAGGCCCCCGGCCGCACCGAGTCCAACCGCCGCGTCGTCGTCGGCGTCGACGGCTCCCCCTCCTCCAAGGAGGCGCTCCGCTGGGCCCTGCGCCAGGCCGCACTGATCCACGGCGGCGTCGACGCAGTGATGTCCTGGCAGTACCCCCCGCACTACGGCTCCCTCGGCTGGACACCGCCGGCCGGGGACTACGACCCCGCCGCCGTCGCCGAGCAGGTCCTCAAGGACTCGCTGGCCGAGGTCGCGGGCCCGACCCCGGCCGTGCCGGTACGCGCCCACGTCGTCCACAACACGGCGGCCGACGCGCTGCTGGGCTACGCCGTCGACGCGGAAGTGCTCGTGGTCGGCAGCCGGGGCCACGGCGGCTTCGTCGGAGCAGTCCTGGGCTCGGTCGCCCAGCACTGCACCCAACACGCCCCTTGCCCGGTGGTCGTCGTCCGCGGCCCCGGCGCCTCCTAGGTCCCTCCTTCAGAGCGGGCCCAAAGGCCCGTTCAGGGGCGCAGTTCCTGCGTGCAGCACTTCACGCTGCCGCCGCCCTTCAACAACTCGCCCAGGTCCATCCCGATCGGCTCGAAGCCCCGGTCCCGCAACGGCTCGAACAGACCCACCGCGGCCTGCGGCAACAGCACGTGCCGCCCGTCGCTGACCGCGTTCAGCCCCAGCGCCGCCGCGTCGGGCCCTTCGGCCACCAGCGCGTCGGGGAAGAGCCGGGCCAGCACCGACCGGCTGCCCGGCGAGAACGCGCCCGGGTAGTACATGACCTCGTCCGCCGCCCCGTCCAACACGCACAGCGCGGTGTCGAGGTGGTAGTAGCGCGGATCCACCAGGTCCAGGCCGACCACGGGCCGGCCGAAGAACTCCTGCGCCTCGTCGTGGGAGAGCGGCGACGACCTGAAGCCCCGGCCCGCCAGCACGTACGACGAGGTGACCGCGAAGTCCCCCTCGCCCTCGTTGACGTGCGCCGGCTCGTGGACCTCGGTGAAGCCGGCAGTACGGAACCACTCCAGGTGGACCGCCGCCTCGGGGCGGCGCTCCGGATGGGCGAACCGGGCGCCGAGCACCCGGCCGTCGATGACGGTCGCGCCGTTCGCGGCGTAGACCATGTCGGGCAGGCCCGGCCGCGGAGCCAACAGCTCCACGGTGTGCCCCAGGGCGCGGTAGCGGTCGCGCAGGTCTTCCCACTGGGCCATGGCCAGGGGCAGGTCGACGGGTTTCGCCGGGTCCATCCACGGGTTGATGGAGTACGTCACCCTGAAGTGCGCGGGTGGGCACATCAGGTAGCGGCGCGGCGATGCGTCACGAAGCGATGAGCGCAAAGAAGGCTCCTCACACGGAGACGTCGGGTACGCGGGTGTGCGTGGAGCCATGGTGGGGCCGACCCGGCCGAAGCGCGCCGACCGTGCGGCGAAGCGTCGCCGAGGACAGCGCTTTTTGGTGGTTTTCGCGGTTTCCTACGAAAACCCACCCGCCGCTCCTTCGTCGGAACCGCGCAGAAACCGGCCGTGCGCGACTGCGAGCCGGCCGTGCGCCGGGCGGTGCGCCGGACCGTGCGCCGGTTGCGCAGTATCCCGCACCCCGCCTCCGTGCGCCCCGGAATGAGTCGAGAGGCCCCCCGGTTGGGGACAGTGGACACCCGCGGAGCAGGATGGTGGGACCATGGCAGGGACCGCGAGGGGCGAGCGTGATGTGTGAGGGGATAGATGGGCGACGGTAAGGGCCGATACCGCAGCACGGAGAGACTCCCCGGAGAGAGCCGCCTCGCGCAGTGGCTGCGCAGGCGCTCGAAGGACGGTGCTCCCGAGCACGGCGTGGTCTCCGACGCCCGTCGCGAGGACCTGCTGCTCGCCGCCGCCGCCGCGGGACTGCCACTGGCGCCCGCCGCCTACCCCGTCGCGTACCGCTGTTCCTGCGAGCGCATCGGCTGTCCCACCCCCGGCCGGCACCCGGTCTCCTTCGCCTGGCAGACCCAGTCCACGACCGACCCCGCGCAGATCCAGCGCTGGGCGCAGGGCGAGCCGCGGGCGAACTTCATCACCGCCACGGGCATGGTGCACGACGTGCTCGACGTCCCCCTGGAAGCCGGCCGCAGCGCCCTGGAGCGGCTGTTGGAGCAGGGCGTCGAGGTCGGTCCCGTCGCCGAGTCCGGGGGCGAGGGCGAGGACGCCCGGGCGCTGTTCTTCACCGCCACCCGCGGCACCCCGGAGGACGAGGACGAGTGGTGGCCCTGCGAGCTGGACTGCCACCCCGAGACGATGGACGAGCACCCGGGCCTGCGGTGGCACTGCCGCGGCAGCTACGTCCTGGTGCCGCCCGCGCTGCTGCCCGGTGACCACTCGGTCGCCTGGGTGCGCGGGCCCGAACACCCGCTCCCGGAGCCGCTCACGCTGCTGGGCGCGCTGACCGACGCGTGCGCGCAGTACGCGCTGCAACACCAGGAGCCCTGGCCGCTGCACCGCTGAGCCACGGCCCGGCCCCCGCGCCTCGCGTCGCCCGTCCTCACTCGCCCTTCACCGACGTGAGGCCGGACATCCGGTCGAGGACGTCGACCTTGCCGTCGGCGCCGCCCGACCCGGCCGGGACGTGCGCCGCCAGGCCCGAGACGCGCTCCTTCGTCACGGACTTCTTCACCTCGCCCGTCATCAGCGGCTTCACGTCCGGATGCACGCTGAGCTGCACGCCCTTCGCCGCGGTCTGGCGCTCGTACGACCGCAGGGTGAAGAAGACGAGCGCGCCGCCGTCCTTCGTGGCGAACCCGAGCGGGGCGGAGTCCTTGGAGTTCACCGGCTGGTCGATCCACTGCGTCGTGGTGCCCGGTTGGGACGGCCGACGGCGCGCCTCGCGCCACTGGGAGGTGTCCGGCCCGTCCTTGAAGAGCGGCGGAGCGCCGGACTGGAGGAACGACGAGTAGTTCTTCGCCAGCGCGGACGGTGCGCTCACCAGCGACGTCGTGTCCACGGGGACGGGCACCGCGAAGCCGTCGCCGTCGGTCTTCAACTCCGGCACCCGGTCCGGGGCCATCGTGTTCAGGTACGCCACCCGCCACTTCTCGCCCGGGCCCTCGCGCAGGAACACCAGCAGCCAGCGCTCGTCCTGCTGGCGGCCCCCGTCCCAGTTGGCGTCCACGTCCGCCAGGAAGTACCGCGGCCAACCCGCCTTCTTCGGTATGGAGAACGAGGCGTCCGTCAGCTCCAGGGCCCGGTGGTTGGGGTTGCCGCCGGGGGACTTGGCCCGCTGCGACGTCATGCCGGCCCGGTTGACCGCGCTCAGCGGGCCGGCGAGCCGGTCGGCGTGCAGCGCCGGGTCGTACGTCCTGAACCGGTCGTTGTACGCGGTGGTGAACTCCGTCAACGCCCGCTCCGCCTCGGCCTCCGTCGCCGTCGGCACGACCTCCCGCTCGCCGTGGACGGTCACGCAGCCGGTCGCGGTCAGCGCGAGCGCGGCGGCCGCCGCGGCGAGGTTGCGGTTGCGGACGTGGTGCCGGCCGCGGCCGCTGCCGTCGCGGTTCCGCGTGCCTACCCGAATCGGCCTACCCATCGGTCGTCTTCTCCTTGACCCCCGCGCCCCCGACTGAACGACCGAACCCTATCGGGGCGAGCGCGACGAGGAGCGCCGGGACCGCGTACAGGGACCAGACGGTGACCTGGAGGACGGTCGGATCGGGCAGGAAGTGGACGAGCCCCTTGAGGGCGGCGCCGTACCAACTGTCGGGCGGGAGCGTGGCGGTGAGGTCGAACACGGGCTCCGCGGCGCCGCCGGCGGAGCCGGCCTCCCGGAGCGCGGTGACGCCCTGCACCAGGATCCCCGCGCCGATCACGCCGACCGCGGCGGCGGCGCCGCGGGCGAGCAGGTCCGGTCTCGCGCGCCGTGCACCCGCGTACAGCGCCCACGCGAGCAGCAGCGCGGTCGCGACCCCCAGCGCCAGCCCGAGCAGCGGCTGGACGCTGGCACTGACGCCGGTCGCGGCGCGGGCCGCGGACCAGAAGTACAGGGCGGCTTCCAGCCCTTCGCGCCCGATGAGGAGGACGGTGACGGTGACCGCCGCGGTGACCGTGAGGCCCGCGCGGACGCGGAGGACCAGCCACGTCACCGCGGCGACCGCGGCGATGGAGAGCGTGCCGGTGACGAGGGCGCGGGTCTCCGGCGTCGGCTGCCGTGACCCGAACTCCAGGATCCAGCCGACCCCGAGGAAGAACCCGACGGTGGCGGCGGCGCCGGTCCAGACGGGGCGGGTGCGGTGCGTCCCCGCGAGGAGCGCGAGTTGCAGCGCGACGCCGCCGCCGACGGCGAGCCCGACCCGCAACCCGTACAAGTACGTCCCGTCCAAACCCGTCCCCCTCGTGCGAGCTGGGGCGTCCTCGCCCTCCCTGCGTGGACGCTCCTGCGCTGCCGCACGGTTCTGCGCGGTCTGATTGCGGGCCGGCGACATCCCCGCGGTTTCCCCTGCGGGGTGCGTCGGTCTCCGCGGCCGGGTGGCGGGCTCGTCGCGCAGTTCCGCCCCCTGTGCCTTGAGGGCACGGGGTACCCCCAGCGCCCCTGAAGAATCCACCCGCCGTTCCGCTGCTGGAGCGCTGATGCCTGCGGGGTGTCTGTGGCTTGTCGCGCAGTTCCCCGCGCCCCTGTTTCGCTGCCCCCGTCGTTCCCAGTACCGGCTGGTGGATCCAAGGGCCTCGGGCACAAGAACCCAGGGGGACTCCCCGCGCCCCAGAATTCCCTCGCCGTTCCCAGTGGGAGGTCATGACCACTGCGGCCGGCGGTGGGCTCGTCGCGCAGTTCCGCCCCTACGCCCAGAGGGCGTGGGGGACACCCAGCGCCCCTGGGTCCCAGTGCCGGGGGCAGCGAAACAGGGGCGCGGGGAACTGCGCGACAAGCCCACCACCGGGCCGCAGAGGCCAACGCTCTCGCAGGGGAACGGCGGGTGGAGTCTTCAGGGGTGCTGCGGGAGGAAATGCGCGAGCAGCCCACCACCAGGCCGTAGAGACCAACGCACCCCGCAGGGGACACCGCGGGGACGTCACGGGCGCAGCGGACCCGCCGCGGTTCGGGTGGGGAGGATCACCGGCGTGCCCGAGCGCGGGTGGGGGAAGACCTCCACCGGCTCGCGGTACACGCGGGTCAGGAGCGACGGCTCCAGCACCTCAGCAGGCGCACCCACCGCCTCCACCCCGCCCCCGGCCAGGACCGCCACCCGGTCCGCGTACGCCGCCGCCAGACCGAGGTCGTGCAGGACGACCACCACCGCGTCCCCCGCCGCCGCCCGCCCACGGCAGATCCGCAGCACCAATTCCTGGTGCCGCAGGTCCAACGCCGCCGTCGGCTCGTCGAGCAGCAGCAGCGACGTCCGCTGCGCGAGGACGCGGGCCAGCGCGACCCGGGCCCGTTCGCCGCCGGACAGGTCGGAGAAGGGCCGGTCCGCGAAGCCTTCCGTCTCCGTCGTCCGCAGCGCGTCCGCCACCGCCGCGTCGTCCTCGTCCTCCCGCGCCGTCCCCGCCCACGGCGCCCGCCCCATCCGGACGACCTCCGCCACCGGGAACGGGAAGGAGAGCGACGAGGACTGGGGGAGCACGGCGCGCCGCAGCGCGAGGTCGCGCGGCGCCCAGTCGCCGGCGGGGCGGCCGGCGATCTGTACCGTCCCCGCGTCCGGCGCCAGGTCCGCGGCGAGCGCGGCGAACAGCGTGGACTTGCCCGTCCCGTTGGGGCCCACCAGCGCCAACACCTCACCGGCGCGGGCGTCCAGGTCCACGCCCGACAGCACCTCGCGGTCGCCGAGCCGCAGCCGCACCCCGCGCGCCCGCGCGAGGACCTCACCGGGCGCCGGCCGCCCCGGCAACTCCCGCTCGCGCACCGAGAACAGCCCCCTCATGCCCAACCTCCCTGCCGACGACGGGTCCTGCGCAACAACCAGAAGAAGAACGGGCTGCCGAAGAGCGCCGTGAGCACCCCGAGCGGCAGCTCCGCCGGCTCGGCGACGGTACGGGCCGCCAGGTCGCCCGCGGCCAGCATCAACGCACCGCCGAGCGCGCTGCCGGGCACCAGGAAGCGGTGCCCCGGCCCGTTCGCCATCCGCAGCAGGTGCGGCACCAGCAGGCCGACGAAGGTGATGATCCCGGCGACGGCCACCGCCGCGGCCGTCAGCAGCGCCACGACCAGGACCAACGTCAGCCGCAGCCGCTCCACGTCGACGCCCAGGTGCCGCGCCGGCCGCTCGCCGAGCGCCAGCAGGTCCAACTTGCGTGCGTAGAAGGGCGCGACGAGCAGCCCGAGCAGGGTGCACGGCAGCACCGCGAGCACCTTCGGCCAGGTCGCCTGGGAGAGCGAGCCGAGCTGCCAGAAGGTGATCTGGGTGATCTGGGCGTTGTCGGCGAAGAAGATGAACAGCCCGATGAGCGCGCCCGCGAAGGCGTTCACGGCGACCCCGGTGAGGATCAGCGTGACCACCTCCGTACGCCCGCCCGACCGGGACATCGCGTACACCAGCAGCACCGTCCCGAGGCCGGCGACGAACGCGCACGCGGTGATGGTCCAGTTGCCGAAGAAGCTCAGGCCGAGCGCGATGGAGCCGACCGCGCCCACCGCGGCGCCCGCGGAGATGCCGATGATCCCCGGCTCGGCCAGCGGATTGCCGAACACGCCCTGCATCAGCGCTCCGGCGCACCCCAGCGAGGCCCCCACCAGCAGCGCGAGGACGACCCGCGGCAGCCGCACGTTCCACAGCACGCTCTCGCCGACCCGGTCGAGCGCCCGCCCGCCGAGCCCGACGCGGTGTTGCACCGAGGCGATCACGTCGCCCAGCGGGATGTCGTACGCGCCGTACCCCGCCGAGACGAGGGCGACGGCGACGAGCGCGGCGCACAGCCCGACGGTCAGCAGCACGGAGGCGGAGTGCCGGCGCTGCGCGGGGGACCCCTTCGCGGGCGGCGGTACCGCGGCGCGCGGCGGGGAGTCGGTCGGCGCGGTCACGCGTCCTTCCCCTGCCCGTGGAGCTGGTCGACGAGCGAGGCGAGCACCTGGTCGGTGCGCGGCCCGTAGTTCAGCAGGACGCCGTCGTCGACGGAGACGACCCGGCGGTCCATGCCGGCCGGGGTCTGCGCGACGCCGGGGATCTTCACCAGTCCGTCGACGCCGTCGACGGACGCCAAGCCCTTGCTCATCACGAGGATCGCGTCGGGCGCGGCCTTCGCCAGCGCCTCGCTGGTGATGGCGGTGAAGTCCTTGGTGAGCCCGGACTCCTTGCCGGCGTCGATCGCGCCCGCCGCTTCAAGCAGCGACGACGCACCGGAGTCGGCGCCACCGATGAGGTAGACGGAGGCGGAGCCGCGCAGGTAGAGGAAGGCGACGCGCGGCTGCTTGCCGTCGGCGGGCTTCGGGATCGTCTTCTGCACGGCGGCGATGCGGGACTCGGTGCGCTCGACGAGTTCGGCGCCCGCGGCCGGGACGCCGAGCGCGCCGGCGACCGCCTCGATCCGGGTCCGTACGTCGGCCAGGCCCTTCGCGGTCTCCACCGTGACGAGCGGGACGCCGGCGTCGCGGATCTGCGCCACGGCCTCGTCGGGTCCGGTGGTGGTGTCCGCGAGGACGAGCGTGGGCCGGAGGGAGAGCACGCTCTCGGCGGAGACGTCGTGGCCGCGGGTCACCACCGGGAGCCCCGCGGCCTGTTCGAAGGTGGCGGTGACGTCGCGGGCGACGACGCGGTCCCCGAGCCCGAGGGTGTACACGATCTCGCTGAGGGAGCCGGAGAGCGGCACGATCCGCTCGGCGGAGGCCACCGTGACCTGCTTGCCGTCCGCGGAGGGGACGGTCACCGGGAGCTTCGGCGCCGGCTTTCCGGCGAGCGGTTCGACCCGGTCGGCGGGGGCCGCGGCGGAGCCGCCCCCGTCCGGTTTCGCGGCGGTGTCGCCGCTGCCGCAACCGGTCGCCACGAGTCCGACGGCGAGGGCGAGCGCGGCGAGTGCCGTACGCACCAAGGGGGTTCTGCGGTCCGAGGGCACGGGGCACCTTCCTGTCTGTCCGTCGTCGGCTGCGGCCACCGGGGGCGGGGCCGCGAATCGGGCGGTACGGGGGGCTACCGACCCGGGCTGGGGATAGCTTAGGTTAGCCTTACCTTGCCTGTCAGGGTGGGTGTGTGCCGGTTGCCCGACCCGTGCCCGTTCCGTGTCCGGACGACGGGCGACGGGCGACGGGCGACGGGCCGAGCGTCCCCGGCGCGCGTTCCCGTGCGGCCCGCAGGCGTCCACCGACCCCGACCCGGCCACCCGAACCCGACTTGCCGAACCCCGACTTCGGCCGTGCGCCCGAGCGCCCGACGCCGTACCCCTGGAGGGACCCATGCCGCCGTACCGAACGGCCCGAGCCTTCGCCGTGGCGTTGCTCACGGCCCTGCTCGGCGCCCTGCTGCCGGCCACCGCCGCCCACGCGGCGGAGAGCGCGGTGCAGGGCGGCAGGCTCGACTGGGGCATCAAGAAGTCCTTCCAGACGTACGTCACCGGGCCGATCGCGAGCGGCGGTTACCGGTTGACGTCGGGCGCGGCCACGGTCGGCGCCGGCCAGTTCCGCTTCCACTCCGCCAAGGGGTCGTACGACCCGGCCACGGGCGCCTTCGAGGCCCGATTCGGCGGCGGGGTGCACTTCACCGGCCACCGCACGCCGAGCGGCAGCCACGAGCTCGACCTGTCGGTGAGCCGTCCCACCGTGCGGATCGCGGGCGGCCGCGGCACCCTCCACGTCGACATGGTCAGCAAGGCCAGGGGCACCGGCAAGGTGACCTCGACCTCCCAGGTCCCCTTCGCCTCCCTCAACCTCGCCGGCGTCAACATGAAGGGCGGCAGCGGCCCGATCCGGCTCGCAGGCGTCCCCGCCACCCTGACCGCCCAAGGCGCCACCGCCTTCGCCGGCTTCTACACCGCCGGCACCGCGCTGGACCCGATCAGCCTCAGCGTCGATCTGGTGAACGCGGCCCCGCCGCGGCAGGAACGGCCGAAGCAGCCGCAGCCGTCGGCCGGCGGCGCGACGAAGGGCACCCCGGGCGCCGAGGACGCGGCGCAGGGCGCGGTCCGGGACGCCGCCGTGGACTGGGGCGTGCGCCGCACCTTCCGCGAGTACGTCACCGGCTCGATCGCCCAGGGCAAGTGGACCCTCGCCGACGGCGCGCAGGACGGCGGCGCCCTCTTCCGCTTCCCGAAGGGCACCGGTGCGTACGACGCCCGGAAGCAGACCCTCGACGCCTCCTTCGCCGGCTCCGTCCGCTTCACCGGGGCGAACCTGGACCTGACCCTCGGCCAGGTCACCGCGAAGGTCACGGGCGGCACGGGCACCCTGAGCGCCGACGTCGTCAGCGCCGGCGCCACCACGAAGGCGGTGCCCCTGGTCACCTTCGCGGCCAAGGACTTCGCGCCGAAGGATGGCCTGGCGACGCTCACCGAAGCCCCGGCGACGCTCACCGCCGAAGGCGCCAAGGCGTTCGGGAACATGTACAAGGCCGGCACCGAGATGGACCCGGTCTCGCTCGCGGTCGCCGTCGACGCCAAGGCGAAGCTGCCCGCCCTGCCCGACCTGGGCAGCGACGCGGGCGCCGCGACCCCGCCCCCGTCGACGCCCGCTCCGGCCGCCTCCGACGCCGCCCCGGCCGCCGCTTCGGCCACGTCGTCCTCCTCCAGCACGGCGACGTACCTCGCCATCGGCGCGGGCGTGTTGATCGCCGCCCTCGCGCTCGCCTTCGTGGTCGTGCGCCGCCGGCGCGCGACCAACGACACCGCGACCGACACCACAGCCGGCTGACCCCCGGTCAGCCGCGCCCGACCGGCCGCCCCTCGGCCGGCGCCACCCCCCGGAAAACCACCTCCCCCGACCCGCAGGAGCAGAACCCGATGTCAGCAACAAGGCGCCCCCTGACCGTGGCCGCCGCGACCGCCACCGCGGTCGCGCTCGGGGCCACCGCCCTGAGCCTGCCCGCCTTCGCAGCCGGCAGCGACGCGCGGCCCACCGCCGCGTCCTCGTCCTCGTCCGCGCCCTCCTACGAGCTGAAGGAAGGCACGCTCGACTGGGGATTCAAGGAGTCCTTCCGCAAGCACGTCGTCGAGCGCTCGGAGGGGACCATCACGGTCGCCGACGGCGCCCGACAGGCCGCCGGCAACGGCCCGTTCGCCTTCACCGGCGGCACGGGCGCGTACGACATGTCCACGCACGGCGTGCGGACCGCGTTCAAGGGCTCCGTCACCTTCGACGCCACCAAGTACGGCTACACGATCGGGCTTGCCGACCTGAAGCTGACCACCAACCGCACCAGCGGCTTCGTCACCGCGGACGTCACCGCCAAGGGTGCGACCCAGCAGGACGTGCAGGTCGCAGCGCTCGACCTGACGGGCAAGTCGCCCGGGCAGGGCGCCGGCGGCGCCATGGTCTTCAAGGACATCCCGGCGACCCTCACCGCCGAGGGCGCCACGGCCCTCGGGATGTACGAGGCGGGCGAGGAACTGGACGCCGTCACCCTCACGGTGAAGGCCGAGATGCCGAACCGCCCCTCGCCCGACCCCGAGCCGGAACCGGAGCCCGAGCCGACGAAGCCCTCGCCCGACCCGTCGGGCAAGCCGAGCGACCCGCCCGCGGCGTCCGACGGCACGATCGTCGACGGCAACCTCGACTGGGGCGTCAAGGAGCGCTTCCGCTCGTACGTCACCACCGGCATGGCCAAGGGCAAGATCGAGGTCTCCGGCGGCGCCAAGACCAACGCCGCCGGGTTCCGCTTCCCCAAGGGCAAGGGCACCTTCGACCCGGCCAAGAAGTCCCTCGACGCCTCCTTCGACGGCGGCGTGCGCTTCCTCGGCCACGAGATCCAGGGCAACTACCTGCTCGACCTGAAGCTCAGCGACCTCAAGGTCCGGGTGGCGGGCGCCAAGGGCACGCTGCTCGCCGACGTGTCCACCAAGGACAAGACCACCGGCAAGGTCTCCACCCACAACGACCTGGGGCTCGCCACCCTCACCTTCCCCGCGAACGCGCTGACGGCCAAGGACAAGCTGGTGCAGTTGACCGGCGTGCCCGCGAAGCTCACCGCGGACGGCAGCAAGGCGTTCAGCGGCATGTACCAGCCGGGCGAAGAACTCGACAAGGTGAACCTCGCGGTCGCCCTCGACAAGTCGGTGAAACTGCCCGACGCCACCTCCGGCGGCTCCTCCTCGGGCGGCTCCGCTTCCGGTGGCTCCTCGTCCGGCGGCACGACCGGCGGAGGCTCCGTGGGCGGCGCCGTCGGCGGCGGTTCGGTCGGCGGCACCGTCTCGGGCGCGGCGGACGGTTCCGTGGGCGGCGCGGTCGGCGGCGGTACGGGCGGCGCCCTCGCCAACACCGGCGCCGACGTCCCGGTGACCGGGCTGCTGGCCGCCGCAGCGGGCATCGCCGCGGCCGGCGCGGGCGCGGTCGCCCTGGCCCGCCGCCGCGGCCAGCGGGGCGCCACCGGCTGACCCCGCACCCCGTCACCGCCCCGGCGGGACGGCCCGGCATCCAACGTGCCGGCGCCGTCCCGCCGTTGACGCGTGTGCCGACACGTGTGCGCAGCACCGCCGTGCGGTGCTTCAATGCCGGGGTGAACGAACGCGACCAGTTGGACGTGCTGCACGTCTTCTGCTCCGCCGCCGGCCGGCACGGGAACGCCGTCTCGGTCGTCCGCGACGCCCGCCGCCACCGCGGCCCCGAGGCCCGACAGGCGCTCGCCGCCGAAGTGGGCCGCGGCGAGACCGTGTTCGTCGACGACCCCGAGCGCGGATTCGTCGACGTCCACGCCCCCGGCCGACGGCTCCCCTTCGCCGCCGCCGCCCTGATCGGCGCCGCCTGGCTGCTCGACCTGGAAGAGCTGAACCCGCCGCCCGGCCCCGTGTGGGGGCGCAGCGACGGGGAGTTCACCTGGATCACGGTCCGCGCCGACTGGGCGCCGCCGTGCACGCTCGCGCAGTACGCCGCACCCGCCGAGGTCGACGCGCTCGCCGGGCCGCCGGCCGGGGCGGCGTCGGGGCAGTGGTGGTACGCCTGGGCCTGGGAGGAGGAGGCCGCGGGCCGGGTACGGGCCAGGGCGTTCCGCCCCCCGGGTGCGGCAGCCGGGGACGGGGCTGAGGAGGACGAGGCGACGGGCGCCGCGGCCCTGGTGCTCACCGACCGGCTGGGCCGGGCCCTGAACATCACTCAGGGCCGGGGGTCGCAGATCCTGACGGCCCCCGGCCCCGGTGGCGAGGTCGAACTCGGCGGGCGGGTGCGCCTGGTGTCCCAGGCGCCGGTGCTGGTGCCGGTGCCCCCGCCGGCCGCGGTGCCCGCGCGCCGGCTGAGCGTGGCGGAGGCGCTGCGGTCGATGAACTGAGCCGGGGCGGTGCGGGTCAGGCGCTGAGCGGGTACGCCTCGTTCAGCTCCCAGAACAGCGCGCTGTTGTAGTCGAAGGCGCGCCGGCACTCGTCCACGATCCTCTGCTTCTCCAGGTCGTCCGCCTCCACCGCGTCCAACAGTGCGCGGTACGTGCGCTTGAACGCGGCCGGGTTGGATATCCGCTCGAACACGTAGAACCGCACCCCGTCGCCCTTGCGGCTGAAGCCCCACGTCTTCTCGGCCTGGTCGCGGATGACCTGGCCGCCGGAGAGGTCGCCCAGGTACCGGGTGTAGTGGTGCGCCACGTAGCCCGCGGGCCAGGTCCGCGCGCACTCCGCGATCCGGGCGACGTACGCCGCCGTCGCGGGCAGCGGCCGGGCGCCCTCCCACCAGCGCTCGCCCCGCAGGTGCATGAGGTCGCGCTCCAACTCGGCGGTCCGCATCAGCTCGTCCCGCACGAACGGGCCGGCGACCGGGTCGTCCCGCAGCGCCTCCGCGGCCTCCTCCAGCGCCTTGTACACGAACCAGAGCTGCTCGGTGTAGCGCGCGTACGCCTCGATGCCGAGCTGTCCGGCGAGCAGGTGGCCTATGAAGGGGGAGGCGTTCGCCTCGTCGTGCTTGTCGTGCGTGGCGGAGCGCAGCAGCTGGGAGAAGGGGGCGGGAGCGGCGGTGGCGTCCACGGCGGACCTCCGGGGCGAGGGGAAGGGCGGAGACGGACAGGACTGACGGCAGCGGCCCACGGCTGTTGCCAGCACCGATTCTCTCTACTTAGGCTTACCTAAGTCAATGTGTTCCCGACGTGCTGTCGGTAAAACCCGTCCCGTCTCCGTCTTCGGAGATTTCCCGCCCCCCGGCGGTCAGGGGAGCGTCAGGATCTCGGTGCCCGTCTCCGTCACCACCAGTGTGTGCTCGAACTGCGCGGTCCGCTTCCGGTCCTTGGTGACCACGGTCCAGCCGTCGTCCCACATGTCGTACTCGTGCGTCCCCAGCGTCAGCATCGGCTCGATCGTGAACGTCATGCCCGGCTGGATGACGGTGGTGGCGTGCGGGGCGTCGTAGTGCGGGACGATCAGCCCGGAGTGGAACGAGGAGTTGATCCCGTGGCCCGTGAAGTCCCGCACCACGCCGTACCCGAAGCGCTTGGCGTACGACTCGATGACCCGCCCGATGACGTTGATCTGCCGGCCCGGCTTCACCGCCTTGATCGCGCGGTTCAGCGACTCCCGGGTGCGCTCCACCAGCAGTCGGGACTCCTCGTCCACGTCGCCGCAGAGGTACGTGGCGTTGTTGTCGCCGTGGACGCCGCCGATGTACGCCGTCACGTCCAGGTTCACGATGTCGCCGTCGCGCAGCACCGTGGAGTCCGGGATGCCGTGGCAGATCACCTCGTTCACCGAGGTGCACAGCGACTTGGGGAAGCCCCGGTAGCCCAGGGTCGACGGATACGCGCCGTGGTCGCACAGGAACTCGTGCGCGACCCGGTCCAATTCGTCCGTGGTGACGCCGGGCGCGATGTGCTTCGCGGCCTCCGCCATGGCGCGGGCGGCGATGCGGCCCGCGACGCGCATCCGCTCGACCGTCTCGGGGTCCTGCACCTCCGGCCCGGTGTAGGGCGTCGGTGCGGGCTTCCCGACGTACTCGGGACGCTTGACGGCGGCGGGAACGGGGCGGGTGGGGGAGAGCTCACCCGGCACGAGCAGTGACTGGCCAGACATGTCAGCGAGTCTAACCACGGCTCGTGGGGCAGCATGGGGAGCGAGAAGGAAGTAGGGAGGCGTTGGTGATGGCGCTGTTCAAGCGGCGGACGGTCGGGAAGCCGGGCGAGTGGTACTACTGCCTGAAGCACCAGAAGGTCGAGGAGGGGCCGGAGTGTCCGGCGAAGGACCGGATGGGGCCGTACGGGTCACCGAAGGAGGCGTCCCACGCGATGGAGACCGCGCGGGAACGCAACGAGGAATGGGACGAGGACCCCCGCTGGCACGAGCCCCCACCGAAGTAGCCCCCGCGCCCTCCCTTGCGGGAGCGTTGCCGTCTGCGGCCCGCGGTGACCAACGCTCCCGCAGGGAATCGGCGGGTATGTCAGGGGCGCGGGGACACTGCGCGAGAAACCCACCACCGGGCCGCACCACAGCAACGCACCCCGCAGGGGGAAGCGCACCCCCCCCCGGATCAGCTCGCGTCCGCACGGACCTTTCCGCGGCGGATGTAGTACCACGCCATGTTCGACGACAACCCCGCCAGCAGCACCCACACCACCCCGATCCACATGCCCTGGACGAAGGAGATCACCGCCGCGGCCACGGCGAGCGCGCAGACGGCGAGGGAGTAGACGGCGAGGCGGGGCATGGGGTCGGCTCCTGTCGGGTCCTGGTGGATCGAGGGGCGACGCGACGCAGCGCCACGCGGCGTGCGTCGGACGCCCGGTCCAGTGTCCCCCATGCCCCGCCGTCGCTCACACGTCGGTGACCCGCAGCCCCGCGTGCGCCTTGTACCTGCGGTTCACCGAGATCAGATTGGCGACCAGCGACTCCACCTGGTGCGCGTTGCGCAGCCGGCCGGCGAAGACGCCGCGCATGCCGGGGATGCGGCCCGCCAGCGCCTGGACGAGGTCCGTGTCGGCGCGGGACTCGCCGAGCACCATCACGTCCGTGTCGATCTCGTCGATGGACTCGTCCTGGAGCAGTACCGCGGACAGGTGGTGGAACGCCGCGGTCACCCGCGACTCCGGCAGCAGCGCGGCCGCCTGCTCCGCGGCGCTGCCCTCGTCCGGCTTGAGCGCGTACGCGCCCTTCTTGTCGAAGCCGAGCGGGTTCACGCAGTCGATCACCAGCTTGCCCACGAGGTCGTCCCGCAGCGCCTGGAGCGTCTTGGCGTGGCCGTCCCACGGCACGGCGACGATCACCACGTCGCTGCGGCGCGCGCACTCGGAGTTGTCGGCGCCCTCGACGCCGAGGCCCAACTCGGCCGCCGCGGCCTCCGCGCGCTCCGCCGCGCGGGAGCCGATGATCACCTTCTGGCCGGCCTTGGCGAGCCGGTGAGCCAGCCCGCGGCCCTGGTCGCCGGTGCCGCCGAGGACGCCGACGACGAGCCCGGAAACGTCCGGCAGTTCCCAGGGGTCCTTGGGGGCGGCTGCGGCGGGGGCGCCGGCGTTGTTGTCAGTGGAAGTCATGCGCCCGACCCTACTGGCAGGTACACGTACGGGTGAGTCCCCCTCGAACGGGTCCCCGCCCCGCCGGTGCGTGCTCCAGGATGCGGGGCCATGGATGCCGTACGCGTCGCGCTGCTGCGCGAGGTCCTGGCGGGCACGCACTGGCCCGCCGCCGCCCGACGGTTCGCCGGGGTCCTCCGGTCGTCCGTGGTCCCGCGCGGCGGCGGACTGCTGCTGGTGGGGACGGCGGAGTACGAGCCGTGGCACCTGGCCGCGCACCTGGTGGACGAGGCGGCCTGGTCGGGGCGGCCCGAGTTGACGCCGACCCTGGTGCGCCACGACACCCGCCCCGGCGCCCCGCCGCACCTGGCGGTGGGCCTGGACCGGCTGCACGGCGTGCGCCGTGGTGAAACGCTGCTGCTGGTGGCCCCGGCCAGCCCGGGCGGAGCGCTGCTGGAGCGGGTCCACGACGCCCGGCGCGGCGGGGCGACCGTGCTCGCGCTGGACGGCGGCGACGCGGACGTCCGAGGGCTGGCGCACGAGCACCTGTCGGTCTGTCCGGAGCGCGACGAAGTGGACCTGGACACGGTGCAGCACCTGGTGAGCGCGGCGGCGGGGGAGAACGGACTGCCGGTGGCGCGAGGCAGCCGCCACTTCCGGGACCGGGTGTCCCGACTGGTGGACCAGCTCACCTCGCCGCCGCCGGAACGCTGGTGAGCAGTGGTCCCGGCGGCTCGGAGCACGTGCCGCGGGAAAATCGTTTGCCCGCACCGTCCGATCGCCCTGACGATGAGCGGCTGTGGCGTCCAAGCTCTCCGCGATACTCCCCGACCTCTCCCCCTGGCACTCCTCCCGGGACTTCCGGCTGCTGTGGGGCCAGGGGCTGATCACCTACTTCGGCAGCTTCATGGCGATGATCGCCCTGCCGCTCCAGATCAAGGACCTCACCGAATCGCCGCTCGCGGTGGGCGCCATGGGCGCCGTCGAGTTGGTGCCGCTGATGGTGTTCGGCCTCTACGGCGGCGCGCTCGCGGACGCGATGGACCGCCGCAAGGTCATCTTGTGGACGGAGGCGGGGCTCGGCCTGCTGGCGCTGGTGCTGCTGGTGAACTCGCTGCTGCCCGATCCGATGCTGTGGCCGCTGTACGTGGTCGCGGCCGGCGTCTCCGCGCTCGCCGGGCTCCAGCGGCCGGCGCTGGACTCGCTGATCGCCCGCATCGTGCCGCACGACCAACTCGCCGCGGCCGCCGCGCTGAACGCCCTGCGCTGGCAGGCGGGCGGCATCCTCGGGCCGTCGCTGGCGGGCGTGGTGGTGGCGTACTCGGGCCACGCCACGGCGTACGGCATCACCATCCTCACCTTCGCCGTCTCCGTCGCGCTGTGTCTGCGGCTGGCGCCCTCGCCGGCGGCGGGCGACGCGGAGCGGCCGTCGCTGCGCGGCATCGCAGAGGGCGCGCGGTACGCCTGGTCACGGCCGGTGCTGATGGGTACGTACGCGATCGACCTGCTGGCCATGGTGCTCTCCGCGCCGATGGCGATCTTCCCCTTCCTCGCGGACGACCTGGGCGCGGAGTGGTCGCTGGGCCTGATGTACGCCTCGATCGCGGTCGGCTCGGTCGCCCTCAGCCTGACGAGCGGCTGGACCTCGCGCGTCCAGCGGCACGGTCTGCTGCTGGTCTACGGCGCGGTGGCGTGGGGGCTGGGGATCGTGGCGGCGGGCGTGTTCGACAACGTCTGGCTGGTGCTGCTGGCGCTGGCGTTCGCGGGCGCCGGCGACATGCTCAGCGGCCTGGCCCGCAGCACGATATGGAACCAGACCATCCCGGACGGCCTCCGGGGCCGCCTCGCGGGCATCGAGGTGCTGTCCTACAGCGTGGGCCCGCAGATGGGCCAGGTCAGGGCGGGTGCGATGGCCGGTTGGACGGGTACGCGGCCGGCGGTGTGGGCGGGGGGCGTGGCGTGCGTGGCGGTGGTGGGCGCGTTGGCGGCGGCGATGCCGAAGCTGGTGGCGTACGACGCGTCGACGGACCCCGACGCCCAACGCCGTCGCGCCGAGAAAGAAGCCGCCCCCCGGTAGCCCGCGCGTCACCGCCTGCGGCCTGGTGGTGGGTTCGCGCGCAGTTCCGCCCTCTGGGCGCTGGGGCCTCTGCGCCCTGACGTAGTCGCCGTTCCCCTGCGGGAGCGTTGGTCACCGCGGCCCGGTGGTGGGTTTCTCGCGCAGTGTCCCCGCGCCCCTAAATGCACCACCCGCCGTTCCCCTGCGGGAGCGTTGATCCCCGCGGCCCGGTGGTGGGCTGGTCGCGCAGTGTCCCCGCGCCCCTGACGTACTCGCCGTTCCTCCGCGGGAGCGTTGGTCTCTGCGGCTGCACCGTGGTTGCTCTTGCAGTTCCGCCCCCTACGCCCGGAGGGCGTGGTGGGACCCCCAGCGCCCCTGAAAAGCCACGCCCTGCGGGGGCGTGAGCTCACTGCTCCCGCGCCCGCCTGCCGGGGCAACCCAGGGGCGCGGGGACACTGCGCGACCAGCCCACCACCGGGCCGCAGAGACCGACGCTCCCGCAGGGGAACGGCGAGTACGTCAGGGGCGCGGGGACACTGCGCGAGGAACTCACCACCGGGTCGCACACGGCAAGCGCACCCGCAGGGGGCCGCCCCGGGAGGGGGTGCGGGTCAGGGGAGCCAGGAGGCGCACGCCGGGTTTTCGCCGCGCCAGAACTGGTAGTACTCGTAGCCGCAGCTCGATTCCAGGTCGCTCACGCCCAGCCCCCGAAGCACCGCGTCCACCAGGTCGAAGAACGCCCGGTTCACCTCCGGGACGAAGAAGAGCAGGGCGAACACCACCAGCAGGCCGTACGGCGCCATCGGCTCCACGCGGCGGCGGACGCCGGGGGAGAGCCAGGGTTCGACCACCCCGTAGCCGTCCAGCCCCGGCACCGGCAGCAGGTTCAGGATCGCCGCGGTGATCTGGAGCAGCGCCAGGAAACCCAGGGCGAACTGGAAGAGGACGGGGACGCCGTCCAGCCCGCCCAGCCAGAACGGCGCCGTGCACACCGCAGCGAAGAGCGCGTTCGTCAGCGGGCCCGCCGCCGAGATCAGGCTGTGCCGCCAGCGGCCCCGGATCCGGCCGCGTTCGATGAAGACCGCGCCGCCCGGCAGGCCGATGCCGCCCAGGATCACGAAGAGGACCGGCAGGATCACGCTGGTCAACGCGTGCGTGTAGGCGAGCGGATTGAGCGTCAGATAGCCCTTGTCGGCGATGGTGACGTCCCCGCTGTGCAAGGCCGCGCGGGCGTGCGCGTACTCGTGCAGGCAGAGCGAGACCACCCACGCCGCGGTGACGAAGAGGAAGACCGCGACCCCGGCGGTCTTCCCGAAGTCCGTCCACACGGCCCACCCGGAGACCGCCCCGATCGCGACGATCCCGAGGAAGACGGGGCTGATGCCCCGACCGCTGCGGCGGGAAGCGGTGTGGGTCATGGGTGCGACTCCTGTGGCGTGACGGCGTGCGCACCGACCGTACCCGGCGCGGCGCCCCCGCGTCCGTACCCCGACGGAGCCGGAGAAGCCGTTAGGGACAATGAACGGGTGCGCTACTCGCTGCTCGGCACCACCGAGGTCCATGACGACGACGGCGCGCCCGTCACGATCGGCGGCGCGCGGCTGCGTGCGCTACTCGCCGTGTTGGCACTGCGTGCCGGCCGGGCGGTGCCCGTGGCGTCGCTCGTCGACGAGGTGTGGGACGGCGACCCGCCCGCGGACGCGACCGGCGCCCTCCAGGCCCTCGTGGGCCGGCTGCGGCGCACCGTCGGCGCGGACGCCGTGGTCTCCGACGGCGGCGGCTACCGCCTCGACGTCGACCCGGACGACGTGGACCTGCACCGCTTCACCCGGCTCGCGGGCGAGGGGCGGCGCGCGCTGGACGACGGGGACGCCGCGAAGGCGCTGGACGTCGCGGACGACGCGCTCGCGCTGTGGCGCGGACCCGCGCTCGCGGACCTCCCGGACGGCGGCGCGG
The DNA here is from genome assembly GCF_044328175.1 of Streptomyces sp. NPDC017979. Lineage (NCBI taxonomy): Bacteria > Bacillati > Actinomycetota > Actinomycetes > Kitasatosporales > Streptomycetaceae > Streptomyces > Streptomyces sp. NPDC017979. The sequence continues at coordinate 532,447 of NZ_JBIRGU010000003.1, forward strand.
ACGCCGCCCGGCTGGAGGACCGCAGGCTGGCGGCCGTACGGACCAGGCTGACCGCGCTCACGGCGCTGGGGCGGGCCGAGGAGACCCTGCCGGAGCTGGCCTCCCTGTGCACCGCGCACCCCATCGACGAACCCCTGCACGCCCTGCACATCCGCGCGCTGCGGGCCGCCGGCCGGCCCGCCCGCGCCCTCGACGCGTACGAGGAACTGCGCCGCTCCCTCGCGGAGCGGCTGGGCGCCGACCCGGGCCCGGAGCTGATCGCCCTGCACCGCGAGCTGCTGGCCCCCGCGGAGCAGGCGCCCGTGCCCGTACGGACCCCCGCGCCCCCGGCCGCCCCGCGCGGCAACCTCCGCGCCCGGTTGACGTCCTTCGTCGGCCGGGAGGACTACATCGCGGCCCTCCGCGACGATCTGCGCGGCGCCCGGCTCGTGACCCTGCTCGGCCCCGGCGGGTCCGGCAAGACCCGGCTCTCGCAGGAGGCGGGGGAGCGGGTCGCGGCCGACCACCCCGACGGCGTGTGGCTGGTGGAGCTCGCGCCCGTGAACGACCCGGAGACCGTGCCCGAAGCCGTCCTCGCCGCGCTCGGCGCGCGCGGACCCGTCCTGCGCGGCGCCGGCGCCGAAGAGATCAGGGTCGCCGAAGGGGCGAAGGACGAACCGCTGCGGCGGCTGGTCGAACTGTGCGCCCGGCGCCGGATGCTGCTGATCGTCGACAACTGCGAGCACGTGGTGGGCGCCACGGCCGCCCTGGTGGAACGCCTCCTCAGCGACTGCCCCGACGTCACCGTGCTCGCGACCAGTCGTGAGCCGTTGGGGGTGCCGGGGGAGGTGGCGCGGCCCGTCGACCCGCTGCCGCAGGACGTGGCGCTGAAGCTGCTCGCGGACCGGGGCGCGGCGGCGCGCCCGGGGTTCCGGGTGGCGGACGACCCCGCGGCGTGCGCGGAGATCTGCCGGCGCCTCGACGGGCTGCCGCTGGCGGTGGAGCTGGCCGCGGCGCGGCTGCGGGCGCTCGCGCCGCGCCAGATCGCGGACCGGCTGGACGACCGCTTCCGGCTGCTGACCAGCGGCAGCCGTACCGTACTGCCCCGGCAGCAGACCCTGCGGGCCGTTGTCGACTGGTCCTGGGACCTGCTGGACGAGGCCGAACGCACCGTGCTGCGGCGGCTGTCCGTGTTCGCCGGCGGGTGTGCGCTGCCGGCCGCGGAGGCGGTGTGCGGCCCGGACCTGCCCGCGGCGGGCGACGTGCTGGACGCACTGGCGGCGCTGGTCGACAAGTCGCTGGTCGTCGCGGTGCCCGACGACGCGGCCGGCATGCGCTACCGACTCCTGGAGACCGTCGCCGAATACGCCGCCGAACACCTCGACCACTCCGGCGAACGCACCCCGGTGGAGCGCCGCCACCTCGTCCACTACCGGGAGCTGGCCCGCGTCACCGACCCCCTGCTGCGCGGCCCCGACCAGCAGGCCGCGCTCACCCTGCTCGACCTGGAGTACGAGAACCTGCGCACCGCGCTGCGCCGCGCCGTCGCCGCCCGCGAGGAACAAGAAGTCCTCTCCCTCGTGCTGTCCCTCACCTGGTACTGGCAGATGAAGGACCTGCGGACCGAGACCCGCCAATGGACCGGGGCCGCCCGCGAACTGGGCCCCGACCCCTTCGGCCCGGACTGCGGCCCCGCCGAGCCCGTCCACGAACGCCCCACCGACCTCCCCCCGCCCTGGCCGCCCCACCTGCTCGCCGAGGCCCGCCGCAGCAACGACATGCTGCGCATGGTGGTGATCAACCGCGACATGGAGGTGTGGAGTTCGCCCGACGGCATGGACCGACTGCGCCGGGTCACCCGCGTCTACCACGACGGCCTGCCGCAGATCTGCCGCCACCCGGCGTCCATGTGGTTCTTCGCCGTCCTGCTCACCGGGGACCTGGCAGACCTCGAAGCGGTGCTCAACGGCACCGTACGGACCAGCCGGGCCCTGCCCGGACACGAGTGGGAGCTGGCGTCCGCGCTGGAGACCCGGGCCAACGTCCTCGCCAACCGGACCCGTTGGGCCGGCGACGCCATCCGCGACGCGGACGAGGCGCTGGAGATCTTCCACCGGCTCGGCGACTCCTGGGGCCTGGCCGAGGCGCTGTCCGCCCGCGCGGAGGCGCGGGAGCGGCGCGGCGACTACGCCGAAGCCGCCGACGACTTCGCCGCCGCCGTCGAGCGCGCCGAGCGGATCGGCGCCAGCGGCCAGGTCGCGGTGTTGCGGGCCCGGCTCGGCGGCGCGCTGATGGAGCTCGGCCCCGAGGAGGGCGCCCGGGGCGAGGCGATCCTCCGCGAGGTCGTCGCCGGCCACGACGTCGACTTCCACGAGGCCAGCGCCGTGGCCCGGATCGTGCTCGGGCTGTGGCTCGGCAGGACCGGCCGGACCGCGGAGTCACGGGAGCTGATGACCCAGGTGCTGGGCCACTTCCAGGCCAGCGTGCTCGTCGCCTTCGAGGACATGGTGAGCGGCTTCCTCGCCTGGCTGGACCACCTCGAAGGCCACCACGAGCGGGCCCTGACCGGCGCCCGCCGGGCCCTGGACGGCGCGCTGACACCGCTGTGCCGGGTGGTCGCCCCGCACATGGTCGCGCCCCAACTCGTCACGACCGCGGGTGCGCTGTCCGCGCTCCACCCCGAGCGGGCCGCGGACGCCGCCCGCATCCTCGGCGCGGCCGACGCCCAGCGGATGCCGGACTACGCCATGCCGCGCCACGAGGCGGAGCAGCACGAGGCGGTGGTGGCGCGGCTACGGGCCCTGCTCGGGGACGACGCGTTCTCCGCCGCGCACGCCGAGGGCGCCGGCCTCCCCCTCGAAGAGGCCGTCGCCCTCGTGTGAGCTTGTCCCCGGCGCCCCCCGTACCGGGGGCGGGGGCGCGCTCACGCCTTGGTGCGGAACTTGCGGACCGCGAGCGGCGCGGTGAGTGCGGTGATCACCGCCGTCCAGGTCAGCGTCATCCACACCGAGTTGCCGACGGGGGTGCCGTTGATCAGGGCGCGAGCCGCGTCCGCCAGGTTGGAGAGCGGGTTGTAGTCGGTGAACGTCTCCAGCCAGCCGGGCATCGTGTCCGGCGGGGCGAAGATCGACGAGCCGAACTGCAGCGGCATCAGGATGAGCATCCCGATCCCTTGGACGGCCTGCGCGGTGCGCAGGGTCAGGCCCAACAGGATGAAGATCCACATCAGCGACGCCCCGAAGAGCAGCGACAGCGCCATGGCGGCCAGCAGCGCGAGGAAGGAGCCCCCGACCTCCAGGCCGAGCAGGAAGCCCATGCCCAGCAGGATGACCATGGCGACGAGCATCCGGCCGGCCTCGATCACGACCTTCGCGATCAAGACGGACGAACGGGCGATCGGCATGGACCGGAAGCGGTCCATCACGCCCTTCTTGAAGTCGTCGTTGACGCCCGAGCCGACCGCCATGGCGATCGTCAGGCCCATCATGGCCATCAGCCCGGGCACGACGTAGTTGACGTAGCCCTCCTGGTTGCCCACGCCGGAGATCGCGCCGCCGAAGACGTACACGAACAGCAGCGTGAGGATGATCGGCATCAGCAGGACGTCGAACATCGACTCCGGGTCGTGCTTGATCTGCATGGTGTTGCGGCGGGCCAGCGCTCCGATGTGCCGCAGATTGGCGCGCAGTCCGATGCGGCCCTCGCCCGCCGGGCGGGGGACGGCCTCCGGCGCCGTGCGGGTGGGCTCGCTGGTGGTGGTGGCGCTCATGCCGCGACCTCCTCAAGGGCCGCCTGCGACCCGCTCGTCTTCTCTCCCGTGATGGCCAGGAACACCTCGTCAAGGCTCGGCAGGTGGGTGCCGATGTGGGCGATCTCGAAGCCGCGGTCGGCCAGCAGGCCGATGACCGCGGTCAGTTGCACGTCGGCCAGGATCGGCACGTACAACTGCCCCTCCTCGGGCACCGTCCGCACCCCGCTGATCCCGTCGAGGCCGGTCTCGGCCAGCGCCCGGGCCATCTCGGGCAGGTCGGCCGGGTCGGACGGGCGCACCACCAGCGCCCGGCCGCCGACCTTGGCCTTCAGCTCCTCCACGCCGCCGCTGGCCACGACCCGGCCCCGGTCGATGACGGTCAGCTCGTGCGCGAGCTGCTCCGCCTCCTCCATGTACTGGGTGGTCAGCAGCACCGTGGCGCCCTCGAAGACCATGGCGCGGACCTCGTCCCACACCTCGTTGCGGGTCCGCGGGTCCAGTCCGGTGGTCGGCTCGTCGAGGTAGAGCACCGAGGGCCGCCCGATCATCGACGCGGCCAGGTCGAGCCGGCGCCGCATGCCGCCGGAGTACTGGGCGGCGGGTCGCTTCGCCGCCTCGGTGAGGGAGAAGCGCTCCAGCATCGCGTCGCTGCGGGCCCGGGCGTCCTTGCGCGACAGGTCCAGCAGCCGGCCGATCATGTACAGGTTCTCCCAGCCGGACAGCTTCTCGTCGACGGAGGCGTACTGCCCGGTCAGCCCGATGGTGCGGCGCAGCGCCCGGGGCTCGCGCACCACGTCGTAGCCGGCGACGGTCGCGGTCCCGGCGTCCGGGACGATCAGGGTGGACAGGCAGCGTACGAGGGTGGTCTTGCCGGCACCGTTGGGGCCGAGCACGCCGAGCACGGTGCCTTCGCGGACGTCGAGGTCCACGCCGTCCAGCGCCTTCGTCTCCCCGTAGTGCTTGACCAGCCCCCGCACCTCGACGGCGGAGCCCCCGGTGCCGTGCGGGTTCTTGTCGTTTCGCATCATGCCGTCCACGGTGCCGGCAGCCGCCGACAGCTCGCCGACAGCCCGCCGACACGGGGCCGACGGGGCCCGACGGGGGCCTTGGACGGCCGACAGCCCGCCGACGGGGGAAGATCGGCGGGCTGTCGTCTGTGCCGGGGGTGGCTTCGGGGTGCTGCGGCCCTCAGTGGAAGGTGTGCTCCTCCTGCGGGAAGGCGCCGCCCACGACGTCGTCGGCGAACGCCTTCGCCGCGTCGCCCAGGGTGCGGCGCAGATCGGCGTACTGCTTGGTGAAGCGGGGCACCTTGCCGCCGGTCAGGCCCGCCATGTCGGTCCAGACCAGGACCTGGGCGTCGGTGTCGGGGCCGGCGCCTATCCCGATCGTCGGGATGTGCAGGGAGCGGGTGACCTCGGCGGCCAGCTCGGCGGGGACCAGTTCCAGCACGAGGGCGAAGGCGCCCGCGTCTTGGGCGGCCTTGGCGTCCCGCAGCAGCCGGTGCGCGGCCTCGTCGTCCCGGCCCTGCACCCGGTAGCCCATGGTGTTCACGGACTGCGGGGTCAGGCCCAGGTGGGACATGACGGGGATGCCGGCCTGGACGATCAGCTCGGTCTGCGGCAGCGAGCGCTCGCCGCCCTCCAGCTTCACGGCCCCCACACCGGCGTCCTTGACCAGCCGGGTGGCGTTGCGCAGGGCCTGTACCGGGCCTTCCTGGTACGAACCGAACGGCAGGTCGCCGACGACGAGGGCACGCTGCGTGCCCCGCACCACGGCGGCGGCCAGCAGCGTCATCTCGTCCATGGTGACCGGGACGGTGGTGTCGTACCCGAGGTGGGTGTTGCCCATGGAGTCGCCGACGAGGACGACGGGGATGCCCGCCTCGTCGAAGACGGACGCGGTCATCGCGTCGTAGGCGGTGAGCATGGGCCACTTCTCGCCGCGGGCCTTGGCGGCGGCGACGTCGTGGACGGTGATGCGGCGAGTGCCCTTGCCCCCGTACAGCGCCTTGCTGCTGTCTGCGGGCTTCTGGGCAGCCTGAAGCGTCATGGCTGCGGCTCCTTACGTCATCTCGTGGCGCCCTGACGGCGTCCCCGGATCACCTCCATGGTGGCACTTCGTGCCGCACCGTGAAAAGACCGGGGGCCGTTCGGTGACGCCCCGTGACGTCAGGTGCCCGACCCGCCCGCACCCGATGGGGTCCGGGTGCGGTGTGATGCGTCGGTCACACCGGCACCACCTGCGCCGATATGAGGAACCGGGACGCGCCCCGCGACCGTCATCGGGAGCGTACGACCGCCCCGGGGCGGCACGGGAAGTACCGTCATCGCCTAGTGTCGGGGCCGAAGCTGGTGTGTGGCGGCGCAAGGCAGTGAGGAAAAGCTCTTATGGTGCAGGCGTACGAAGCGGAGACGGAGAGCGGCGACCCGAAGGACCCGGTCACCCCATCCCGATCCCGGCTCCGTCGCCTGGGGCCGTTCCGCAGTTGGCGCGGCGACCCGGGGATCTGGCGGCGGGGCGTGGTGCTCGCCGTGTGCGCCGTCCTGGTCGCCCTCCTGACGGGCCTTCACGCCCACGTGCCCAACCGGATCGGGAACCTGGGCAGCCTCTCCGAGACGTTCCTTCCGTGGCTGACGGTGGTCACCGCGCCGCTGTTGCTGCTGGGGGCGTTGTGGCGGCGGTCGGCGACCGCGCTGATCGCGCTGCTCCTGCCCGTCCTCGTCTGGTTCAACCTCTTCGGCGGTCTGATCACCGACAAGTCCACCGGCGGCGGCGATCTGACGGTCGCTTCGCACAACGTCAACGCGGACAACCCCGATCCGGAGCGCACCGCGAAGGACGTCGCGGCGTCGGGCGCGGACGTCCTGGCGCTCCAGGAGTTGGCCCAGGGCCAGGTCTCCGCGTACCGCGACGCGCTCGCGGACACGTACAAGTACCACGCGGTGCAGGGCACGGTGGGCCTGTGGAGCAAGTACCCGCTCCAGGACGTCGCCCCCGTCGACATCCGGCTCGGTTGGACCCGCGCGATGCGCTCCACGGTCGTCACGCCCCAGGGCGAGGTCGCGGTGTACGTCGCCCACATGCCGTCCGTGCGAGTCAAGATGCGCGCGGGCTTCACGGCGAGCGAACGCGACCGCAGCGCGGACGCGCTCGGCGAGGCGATCTCGCGGGAGCGGGTGGCGGGGGTCGTGCTGCTGGGCGACCTCAACGGCACGATGAACGACCGCGCGCTCAAGTCCGTGACGTCGCAGATGCGGTCGACGCAGGGCGCGGCGGGGGACGGCTTCGGCTTCAGCTGGCCGGCGTCCTTCCCGATGGCGCGGATCGACCAGATCCTGGTGCGGGACGTTGAACCGGTCTCGTCCTGGACCCTTCCCCGCACGAACAGCGACCACCTGCCCGTGGCCGCGAGCATCAAACTCTGACGCTCCGCCATGCGGCGGGCTCGGCGGTTGGCAGGTCCGCCGTGTCCCCTGCGGCCTGCGCCCTGCGCCCTGACATGCTCGCCGTTCCCCTGCGGGAGCGTCGGTCTCTGCGGCCCGGTGCTGGGTTGCTCGCGCAGTTCCCCGCGCCCCTAAAAACCCCACCCGCCGTTCCTCCACAGACGTGTTGCCATCTGCGGCCCACCACCGGCCCGCAGGGGTCAACGTCTCGGCAGGGTCATGGCGGGTGGTTTTTTTGGGGGCGCGGGGAACTGCGCGAGCAGCCCACCACCGGGCCGCGGGGAGCAGCGCACCCGCGGGAAAACGGCGGAGGTACCGGCGAAAAGGCGCGCGAGCGCCAAAGCGCGGGCTACGAGACGTGTTCGCGCCAGTGGTTGGTGATCGGGAGCCGCCGGTCCTTGCCGAAGCCCTTCGCCGAGATCTTCGTCCCCGGCGGATACTGCCGCCTCTTGTACTCCGCCGCATCCACCATCCGCAGCGTCCGCGCCACCAACTCCTCCCCGAACCCCGCCGCCACGATCGCCTCCTTCCCCTGGTCCCGGTCCACGTACAGCTCCAACAGCCGGTCCAGGACGTCGTAGTCCGGCAGGGAGTCCGTGTCGACCTGGCCCGGGCGGAGTTCCGCGCTCGGGGGCTTGGTGATGGACGCCTCCGGGATCGGCGGGGTCTGGCCGCGGTCCCGCGCAGCCGCGTTGCGCCACGAAGCGAGGCGGTACACCGCCGTCTTGTAGACGTCCTTGATGGGGCCGTACGCGCCGACGGAGTCGCCGTACAGCGTCGAGTAGCCCACCGCCAGCTCGGACTTGTTGCCCGGGGCGAGGACGAGGTGGCCCTCCTGGTTGGAGAGGGCCATCAGCAGGGTGCCGCGCAGTCGGGACTGGAGGTTCTCCTCGGCGAGTCCGGTGAGGCCCAGCGCGCCCATGTACGCGTCGAACATCGGCTCGATCGGCACCGTGCGGTAGTTGAGCCCGGTGCGGCGGGCCAGTTCCGCCGCGTCGTCCTTGGAGTGCTCGGAGGAGTACTTCGACGGCATGGAGACGCCGTACACGTTCCCCGCCCCCACCGCGTCGCAGGCGATCGCGGCGACCAGCGCCGAGTCGATGCCCCCGGAGAGCCCGACCAGCACCGAGCGGAAGCCGTTCTTCGCGACGTACGCGCGCAGCCCCACGACGAGCGCCGAGTACGCCTCCTCGTCGTCGTCGAGCCGGTCGGCGTACCCGCCCGTCAGCTCCGGCTCGTACGCCGGCACCGGCTCCTCGCTGATCACGACGTGGTCGACGCGCAGCCCGTCGTCGACGATTCCGGACGGCGCCTCGCCGGCGGCCGGCAGCTCCAGGTCGAGCACCACGCAGCCCTCCGCGAACTGCGGGGCCCGCGCGACGACCCCGCCCGCCGCGTCGACCACGATCGAGTCGCCGTCGAAGACCAGTTCGTCCTGGCCGCCGATCATCGCGCAGTACGCCACCGTGCACCCGGCCTCCTGCGCGCGCTTGCGCACCAGCTCCAGCCGGGTGTCGTCCTTGTTGAGCTCGTAGGGGGACGCGTTGATGGAGACCAGCAGGCCGGCCCCGACGGTCCGGGCGGCCGGCACCCGGCCGCCGTCCTGCCACAGGTCCTCGCAGATCGCGAGCGCTACGTCCACGCCGCGCACCCGGACCACGGGCAGGGTGTCGCCGGGGACGAAGTAGCGGAACTCGTCGAAGACGCCGTAGTTCGGCAGGTGGTGCTTGGCGAAGGTGAGCACCACCTCGCCGCCGTGCAGCACCGCCGCCGCGTTGCGGGGCGCGCCCGCGGGCTGGCCGTACGCCGGCTGGGCGCTCTCGCTGCGGTCGAGGTAGCCGACGACGACCGGCAGCCCGCCGAAGCCCTCGTCGGCCAGGCGCACCGCCAGCTCGCGCAGGGCGGCCCGGGAGGCGTGCACGAAGGAGGAGCGCAGGGCCAGGTCCTCGACCGGGTAGCCGGTGAGCACCATCTCGGGGAAGGCGACCAGGTGCGCGCCCTGCTCGGCGGCGTGCCGGGTCCAGCGCACGACCGCATCGGCGTTGAGGGCGAGGTCGCCGACGGTTGCGTCGATCTGGTTCAGGGCGAGGCGAAGTTGGGGCACGTCCCCAGTCTAATCGTCTTTCTGACGCGATGTCCTGGCGGGCGGGTGCGGGACGCCCCGTTGCGTGTGCTGCGGAGGCGTCCCGCACCCGGCTTCCGGAGCCCTACTTGAGGTAGCCCAGCACGGTCATCATGCCGGCCTCCGCGTGGTAGACGTTGTGGCAGTGGATCATCCACAGGCCCGGGTTGTCGGCGTCGAAGTCCGCGGTCAGCGTGCCGTTCGGCAGGATCACCGCGGTGTCCTTGCGCGGCCCGTTCGCCACGTTCGCCAGCCCGAAGGTGTGGCCGTGCAGGTGCAGCGGGTGCCACATCCCGGTCGGGTTGCTGAAGACCAGCCGCACCCGCTCACCCGCCCGGACCTCGTGCCGCTGGTCGGGCGAGTACGGCTTGCCGTCGAAGGCCCAGTCGTACTTTGCCATCCCGCCGCTGAGCTTGATCTTGATCTCCCGGTCGGGCTTCCTGGCCGGCAGCGCGACGGAGGCGTCCGCCCGCAGCTTGTCCGCGGTCAGCACCCGCTTGGTCAGCTCCGCGGGCCGCACGGCGGCCGTCGGCGCGGCCCCGCTCCCGGTCCGCAGCACCGCCAGCGCGGTCGCGTCCTTGCCCTCGGCCAGCGCGACCAGCGGGAAGACCCCGTCGCCGGCCGTCACCAGCACGTCGTACCGCTCGCCCATGCCCAGCAGCACGGCGTCCGTCTTCGCGTGCTGGACGGGGAAGCCGTCGGTGTGGGTCACGGTCAGCTCGTGCCCGCCGAGGGCGATGCGGAAGGCGGTGTCCCCGCCCGCGTTGACGATCCGCAGCCGGATCCGCTCGCCGGGCTTGGCGGCGAAGGTCGCCGGGTCCTGCGGCGTACGGCCGTTGACCAGGTAGTGCGGGTACGCCACGTCACCGGCGTCCCCGCCCAGCAGGTCGCTCTTCGCGCCCATCATCATCCGCGACGGGCCCTGGGGGCCGGGGGACTCCGCCGACTTCACGGCCTGCACAGCCTGCACGGCCTTCTTGGAGGCCGTGCGCTGCGCACTCATCGTGTTCATGCCGCCGTGGCCCGCGTGCCCGCCGCCGGACATGCCCTTGCTGAGTTCCTTGAGCACCGCGTCCGGGGTGGAGCCGTCGACGCCGTCGACCCAGTCGTCCAGGACGATGACCCACTCCTTGTCGTACTTCAGCGGCTCCTTCGGGTCCTCGACGATCAGCGGGGCGTACAGGCCGCGGTCCTGCTGGACGCCCGAGTGGGGGTGGAACCAGTACGTGCCCGGGTGCGGGACGGCGAAGCGGTACTCGAAGGTGCCGCCCGCCTTGACCGGCTTCTGCGTGAGGTCGGGGACGCCGTCCATGTCGTTGCGCAGGGCCAGCCCGTGCCAGTGCAGGGAGGTCGTCTCGGGCAGGTTGTTGGCCAGGGTGAGGGCGAGCGTGTCGCCCGCGGTGACCCGGACCTCCTGGCCGGGCAGCCGGCCGTCGTACGCCCAGCTCTTCACGGCCAGGCCGCCGCCCAGGTCCAGCGTGGCGGGGGTGGCCGTCAGCTTGACCTTGCGCTCGGGGCCGCCGCGGCGCTTGGCCTCGGCGTCCTGGACCTCCTTGCCGTCGGGCGCCACGAACCCGGCGGGCCGGGCCTTCGCGCCGCCGCCGCTCCCGCCGCCGGTGTGCCCGGCGTGACCGCCGCCGCTGCCGCCGTCGGAGGAGCAGGCCGCCAGGACGCCCGTCCCGGCCACGGCGAGCGACGCCCCGAGGATGGAGCGGCGCGTGATGTGAGTCGTCATGATGCAAGCACCTCGTGCTCTTTGAAGTCGGTGAGGGCCGGCTCGTACCGGCCGGAGTCGTGCGGATCCGTCGCGCCTGCCGCCCCAGGGGCGGCACGCGCGCTGCTAGATCCGCAGCACCGACAACTGCGCGAGGCGTATGCGCTCGGACGGCGGCCCGGCCCGCACTTCGGGCAGGGCGGCGCCGACGGCCTTGAGGCGGGCGGTGACGTGGCCGGCCCGTCGCCGCAGCCACGCGGCGGCGGCCAAGAGCAGGGCCAGGCCCCAGGCGCCGAGCACGGCGAGGCACACGAGCGTGGGGTCCATGACGCCGGGCTCGGGCGCCGCGTCCTGGACGACGGGCGGGGCGGCGCGGTCCGCGACGTGCGCCGCCGGGGCGCTTGAGTGCTCGGCGGAGGCCGTGTGCGCGGTGGCGCCCGGCCCGGGGCCGGAGTGCCCCGACGCCGGGTGGCCGACGGTGTGCATCGTGGTGATGCCGAACAGCAGCGCGAGGAACAGCAGGAGCTGCCCCCTCCGCGTGCCCGAACGCTTCACCATGATCCGCATCTTACCCCCACCGGGTATCTGCTCGAAGGCGGTGGTGCCGGGTGCGCGATCATGGGGTCATGATCGCCGCCGCCCTCATAGCCATCGGCGCCCTCGCCTACACCGCTTGGGTGCTGGAAGTCGTCCTGTCGACCGGGCTCGACCCCGTCCGGACGTACGTGAGCGAACTCGCGGCGGCCGACCAGCCGCTCGGCGGGCTCTTCCGCGCCACGGACCTCGCGGCCGGCTCCCTGGTGCTCCTCGGGGCGGTCTGGGCGCTGGCGAGGACGCCGCGCAGACCGTGGGCCCTGATCGGCTGGGGCGGGGTCGCGCTCTTCGGCGCCGCGACCGCCGTCGACTCCCGACTGCCGCTGAGCTGCACGCCCACCGCGGACCCCGAGTGCGCCGCCCGCGAGACCGCGGGCCTGGTGCCCGCCACCCACACCGCGCACGCCGTGAGCAGTTCGCTGGCGATGACGGGCGCGCTGATAGGGATCGTCGGGCTCACGGTGGCCGCACGGCGGTACGGCTGGTGGCCCGGGCTGGCCCGCTTCGGGCCCCCGCTGGTGGCGCTGGAGCTCATCGCGACCGTCTGGACCCTGGCGTCCGTCGCAGCCTTCGAAGCGGGGCGCGGCACCTGGGCCCTCGGTGCGGGACAGCGCCTGCAAGTACTCCTCGTGGCAGTCTGGTTGGGCCTGCTCGCCCTCTCGATGGCGCGGGCGGCGATGGAGTCGAAGGCGGAGGCAGGGTGATGTTCGTACGGGTCGACGGAGTGGCGCACCACGTGGTCGTCGAGGGCACGGGGCCGGTCTGCGTGCTCAGCGCGGGGCTCGGGCTCGGCTGGTTCGACTGGGACCCCGTCGTACCGCTGCTCGCCCCGCACCGCACCGTCGTCCGCTTCGACCGCCCCGGGCACGGCCTCAGCGCCGCCGCGGACGCGCCGCCCACCGCGGCGGGGGAGGCCCGGCGCATCGCCCGGCTCCTCGACGCGCTCGGCCGCGGCGAGGGGCCGGTGACCGTCGTCGGGCACTCCATCGCCGGGTTCCACGCCGAGGCGTTCGCCCGGCTGTACCCCGACCGCACCGGCGGGGTCGTGCTCGTCGACGCCAGCGTGGAGGAGCAGGCCCGCACCCCTGCCGCGCCCCGCGCCCGTACGGCCGCGGCGGGCGCGCTCGCCGCGGTGCTGAGCGGGGTCGGCGTCCCCGCGACCTTCGGGCCGTCGGCGCGCCGGCTCGCGGTCCGGCTCTCCCGCGCCCACGGCGGCGACCCCGCCCCCGCGGACCTGGTGCGCGGCGTCTACGGGACCTCGCGCGTCCTGCGCGGAGCGATGCTGGAGAACGCGCACTACCTGGACGTCGCGGCGCAGTTGCTGGCGCTCCGCCAGCGCCACCCGCTGCCCGCGGACGCTTCCCGCACCGTGCTCGCCGCGACTGCCGGCGGCCGTCGCTGGACGACCCGCCAGCGGGAACTCGCCCTGCTGCTCGGGGCCCGTTTCGAGGGGGTCGGCGAGGCCGGGCACCTGCTGATGCTGGACCGCCCGGAGGCGGTGGCCCGGGCGGTGCTGCGGGTAGCCCTGCGGGCGCCTTAGCTGGCGCGGCGCCACCGTGGTGGCCTGGCAACCTTGGCGTCCGCGACCCGGTGGTGGCTGGCTCGCGCAGTTCCCCGCGCCCCTGACTGCCCACGCCCTACGGGCGTAAGGGCAAACCGGTGCACGGCCCGCAGGTGACTGGCGGGCTGAGCGAAACAGGGGCGCGGGGAACTGCGCGACAAGCCCACCACCGGGCCGCAGACGCCAAGATTGCTTGGCCACCACGGCGTGACCGCGCCCGCTCAAGCAACCGCAAGCCGCAGCGCGTCAGCCGCGTGCGTACACGTGCTCCATCCACGCCGCGAGCTGCTCGTCCGACAGGTGCTGCGCCAGGTCCGCCTCGCTGATCATTCCGATCAGCCGCTTGTTCTCGATCACCGGCAGCCGGCGGATCTGGTGCACCTCCATCTCCTGGAGCACGTCGTCCACGTCCGAACCGGCGTCTATCCACCGGGGCGTGCCCTGTGCCATGTCGCCCGCAGTGACCTGCGCGGGGTCATGGCCCAGGGCGACGCAGCCGACGACGATGTCGCGGTCGGTGAGGATGCCGCAGAGGCGTTCCCGGGAGTCCGCGATGGGCAGCGCGCCCACGTCCAGTTGACGCATCAGCTGCGCGGCCCGGTCGAGCGTTTCGTGCGCCGGGATCCACTGCGCCCCGGCGTGCATGATGTCCTTCGCGGTGGTCATGGCGTTCGGTCCTCCTGATGGCCGACGGCGGCCCGACGCCCACGTGACGGCCCACGTGACGGCCGGACCCGTACGCCACTTCATGGTCCGGGGCCGGCCGCGGGGACGCGACCGGGGTGGGGCGGGTGTAGGCCAAACGGGTGAACGCCGCACCGAGCAGCCACCGCACCGAGCAAGCGCCGCACCAGGCAAGCACCGCACCCGGAAGACACCGCACCGGCCGAACGCGGCAGCGCCGCCCGCGCCCGGGTTGTGGGGGCGCGGAGCCCACCACAACCCCCGCGGGCACCTCAGGTCCGGGGCTGTGCGCCCCGCTTCTTCAGGAGGTTCACCATCAGCTCCACCTCCGACTCCTGCCCCGTCACCATGCCCTTCGCCAGCTCCTGCTCCGCGCCGGGCACGCACAGGTCCACGCAGCCCTGGGCCATCGCGATCCCGCCGTTGTGATGGGTGATCATCAGCTGGAGGTACTCGACCTCCGCAGCCTTGCCGCTGAGCTTCCCGAGCTGCTGCAACTGCTCGGGCGTGGCCATGCCGGGCATCATCGCGTCACCCGCGGGGGCGCCGTGGCCGGCGTGGTCGCCGCCCTCCTTCGCCATCCACTCCATGGGCTCGCGGTCCGTCGCGACCTGCGACAGGCCCCACATGTCCAGCCAGCCCTGCATCATGCCGCGCTGGTTGGCCTGGGTGTTGATGATGTCGTACGCCAGCCGGCGCACCTCTTCGTCCTGCGTGCGCTCGCGCACGATGAACGACATCTCCACCGCCTGCTGGTGGTGGACGGACATGTCGCGGGCGAACCCGGCGTCCGCGGAGTCGGTGGAGGGGGTCTTCGGTCCGTCGCCGTCGCCCGCGGAGGCCACCGTCGCCGCCCCGGCGAAGAGCAGCGCCAGCACGACCGCGGCGACCGCCACCCAGTGCGTACGGGTCAGGGAGCTCACTTGCCGGTCACTCCGCCCGCGCACGAGGCGCCCTTCTCGGGGGTCTGCTCACCGAGGACGTACTTGTTGAAGAACTTCTCCACCCGCTCGTCCTTCGCGGAGTCCACCGTGAGCTGCTTGCCCCACGCGGACAGCATGATGGCGCCCGCCTGGTCCTTGTAGGGGCTGATCATGGAGTACGGGGTCTTCTTGACCTTCTTCTCCAGGGTGGACACGTCGTCCTTCGACGCCTTGTCGGTGTAGGTGACCCAGACCGCGCCGTGCTCCAGCGAGTGCACCGCGTTCTCGTTGGGGACGGGCTCCTTGTAGACCTTGGCGTCGCAGTCCATCCACGCCTGGTGGTGGTCGCCGCCGACCGGGGGCTTGTCCGGGTAGCTCACGGCGCCGTCGACGTGGGTGCGGCCGAGCTTCTTGGCGTCCCACTCCTTCACGCCGGTGATCGGGTCCTTGCTCGCGGCGACCTTCTTCGCGTCCTCTTCGTTCTCGTTGTTGATCACGTAGACGCCGAAGCCGACCAGACCGGCCACCACGATGCCGCTGATGCCGATGGTGATGATCCGGTTCCGCCGCTCGCGCGCCGCCTCGATCTTGCGCATCGCCTCTATTCGGGCGCGGCGGTCGTGGGCGGCGGCGTTCTTCGAGGAGGGCCGGGAGGTCTTACGGGAAGCCATGGGAGTGCGTCCTTCGTCGTGGGGTGATCGCCTTGCCAAGAGGCTGCGACCTTCTGGGGGATGGGGCAAGGGTGCGGTGCTCCGGATCTAGGACGCGTCCTAGATCCGGAGCACCTGAAGGACGTGCAGGCCGGGGGCGCGCGGCAGGGCGTCCGAGTGCTGGCGCCCGCCGACGGCGGCGGGCCGCTGCGGCTCCGCGGGCAGTTCCCCGGCGAGGGGAGGGGCGTCCAGCGGGGGCGCGGTGAGCACCGCGGGCCCGATCGCCGGCCGCAGCCCGCACGCACCGCCGTCGTGCGGACAGGAGTACGTCGGCAGGGCGCGGTCCGCGACGGGCGCGTGCTCGTCGGTCGGGGCGCTCAGACAGAGGAAGAGCGCGCCGAGGAGCGTCGCCGCGGCACTCAGCAGTGCCACGGGACGCGTGGTGCGCGCGAGGCGGCCGAGCCGTTGACCCCCCATGTCCGCAGATCGTAGCGAGCGCATCCGCCCCGTACGTCATACGGGGCGGTAATCGGCTCGTCGCACCGGCCGCCGCGGCGGCCTCGGACTCGTCTCACGGTGTCCGCTGACCCACAATGGGGCTCAGTCGGGGGTTCGCAACGTGCCGGAAACCCGTGGATGCGATGCTCCGGGAAGCAGGTCTGGCTCGGCCGGCAAGATTGGGTGGAAGTGGAAATGGACAAGCAGCAGGAATTCGTCCTCCGTACGTTGGAGGAGCGCGACATCCGCTTCGTGCGCCTGTGGTTCACCGACGTGCTCGGATTCCTGAAGTCCGTGGCCGTCGCCCCCGCCGAGCTCGAACAGGCGTTCGATGAAGGGATCGGCTTCGACGGCTCCGCCATCGAGGGCTTCGCCCGGGTCTACGAGTCCGACATGATCGCCAAGCCCGACCCCAGCACGTTCCAGATCCTGCCGTGGCGCGCGGAGGCCCCCGGTACGGCCCGGATGTTCTGCGACATCCTGATGCCCGACGGCTCGCCCTCCTTCGCCGACCCCCGCTACGTCCTCAAGCGCATCCTGGCCAAGACCTCGGACCTGGGCTTCACCTTCTACACCCACCCCGAGATCGAGTTCTTCCTGCTGAAGGAGAAGCCGACCGACGGCAGCCGCCCGGTCCCCGCGGACAACTCCGGCTACTTCGACCACACCCCGCAGAACGTCGGCATGGACTTCCGCCGCCAGGCCATCACCATGCTGGAGTCCATGGGGATCTCGGTGGAGTTCAGCCACCACGAG
This sequence comes from Streptomyces sp. NPDC017979, assembly GCF_044328175.1. Classification (NCBI taxonomy): domain Bacteria; kingdom Bacillati; phylum Actinomycetota; class Actinomycetes; order Kitasatosporales; family Streptomycetaceae; genus Streptomyces; species Streptomyces sp. NPDC017979. The sequence continues at coordinate 549,122 of NZ_JBIRGU010000003.1, forward strand.
GGCGCCCCCGGCCAGCAGGAGATCGACCTGCGGTACGCGGACGCGCTCTCCACCGCGGACAACGTGATGACCTTCCGCCTGGTGATGAAGCAGGTCGCGCTGGAGCAGGGGGTGCAGGCCACCTTCATGCCGAAGCCGTTCAGCGAGTACCCCGGCTCCGGGATGCACACCCACCTCTCCCTCTTCGAGGGCGACCGCAACGCCTTCTACGAGTCCGGCGCCGAGTACCAACTCTCCAAGGTCGGCCGCTCCTTCATCGCCGGGCTGCTGCGCCACGCCGCCGAGATCTCCGCCGTCACCAACCAGTGGGTCAACTCCTACAAGCGCATCTGGGGCGGCTCGGCCCGCAGCGCCGGCGCGGGCGGCGAGGCCCCCTCGTACATCTGCTGGGGCCACAACAACCGCTCCGCGCTGATCCGGGTGCCCATGTACAAGCCGGGCAAGATGGGCTCCTCCCGCGTCGAGGTCCGCTCCATCGACTCCGGCGCCAACCCGTACCTGACGTACGCGGTGCTGCTCGCCGCCGGCCTGCGCGGCATCGAAGAGGGCTACGAGTTGCCCCCCGGCGCCGACGACGACGTCTGGGCGCTCTCCGATGCCGAACGCCGCGCGATGGGCATCGAGCCGCTGCCGCAGAACCTGGGCGAGGCGATCTCCCTGATGGAGCGCAGCGAACTGGTCGCCGAGACCCTGGGCGAGCACGTCTTCGACTTCTTCCTGCGCAACAAGAAGCAGGAGTGGGAGGAGTACCGCTCCGAGGTCACCGCGTTCGAGCTCCGCAAGAACCTTCCTGTGCTGTAGTCGACCCCCGTGCGCGGGGGCCGCGTTCGCGTAGCCTCTGGAGGGGGACGGGGACGACCAGTTGGGGTGGGGCATGAGCTTTTGGCTGCTGACGTGCAACGCGGAGGTCTTTGATCTCGACCGGTTCCGGCGGGACGGGCATCAGCTCCGCTCGTGGAGTGTTGCCCGCTACCGCGGGGAACTTGCGGACGGGGACCGCTTCGTCATGTGGATGACAGGGCCGAGCGGGGGCCTGGTGGGGCGGGGGCGGATCACTGGCGCCCCGAGTCGGCAGCCGAGTGCACCTGACGAGTACTGGCAGCAGGAGCCCGGGACCCGTTGGTACGTCCCGTTGGTCGTCGAGGAGTGGCTCGACGCACCGGTGCCCCGGCAGCGCTTCGTGCAGGACGAACGGTTCGCCGAGCAGTCGCCCCTGCGGACCCTCTTCGCCGGCAACCCGCACAAGGTCACCGACGCCCAATGGGAAGCTTTTGAGGCGACCTTCCCGGGCAGGGGCGCGTCCGATGCGACCGGGTGGCTGCTGGAGCCCGGGGATGAGGTGAAGCGCAAGGAGTTGCACGACCGGTACGGGGGGAGTCGGCAGGGCGGCATCAGCAAGTGCGCCAAGTCTCCGAACGTGCTGGTCTTCACCGATCCGCGCACCGGACACCAGCACGGCTACTACGACGAGTGGGCCGAGGACGGCACCTTCCACTACACCGGGGAGGGGCAGACCGGTCCGCAGAGCCTGGACAGCACGGGCAACGCCGCGATCCGCGATCACGTGGAGCTGGGACTCGCGCTGCGGGTCTTCGAAGGGTCCCGCGGAGTGGTGACGTACGTGGGCCAGTTCGCCGTGGACCCGGCGGACCCCTACTCGTACGGCAAGGCGCCCGGGACGGGCGGCGGCCCGCTGCGGGAGGTCATCCGCTTCCACCTCGTTCAGGTCGGTGCGACGGCGCCGCAGTCGGCGGTCCCGGTCGGCACCGACTACCGCACCGCCGACGAGTCGGTGACACCAGCGGCCCCGCAGTTCACCCCGCCCGACCCCGACCTCGCGGGGCGCAACCTCAGCGCGCACCGACGGTTGCAGAACGCGCTCGCCGAGGCGGCCCGGGCCCGTGGACTGGAGGTCTTCTCCCCCAGGGTCACCGACCCGGACTTCGACCTCGGGTGGCGGGCGAGCGCCGACGGTCTGACCGTGTGCGAGGTGAAGTCGCTGACCGAGAGCAACGAGACGCGGCAACTACGCACCGGCATCGGGCAGTTGCTCGACTATCACGACCGGCTGCGCGGGCGCGCGGCGGACGTGCGCGCGGTGCTGTGGGTCGAACGCGAGCCCGCCGACCCCCGGTGGGTCGCCCTGTGCGCCAGGGCGGGCATCACCCTGGCCTGGCCGGGGCGCGAGGGCGACGTCCTGGGCTGAGGGGGCGTCAAGTTCCTGCGGCGTCAAGTTCCTTGACCGGATGGCTAGTTGGGGCCGTGATGACGGTCGGGAGGAGCCCCCGGATGGTCTAATGCGGGGTGCTGATCCATGCGAGCGCTCGTGGGCACTGCGAGCGCCCCGACCCCGAGGACGGTCCCGATGAGCGCTGACGCGCACCAGGTCGACTCCGCCGAGCCGAGCCGCGAGGGGGCCGGCGGGGTCGGCAGGATCGACACCAGCAGGGCGCACCCGGCCCGGGTCTACGACTTCTTCCTCGGCGGAAAGGACAACTTCGCCGCCGACCGGGAGGCGGCGAAGGCGGCGCTCGCCGCCGAGCCCCGTGGGTTCCTGAACGTACGGCACAACCGGGACTTCCTGCGCCGGGCCGTCACGTACCTGACCGCGGAGGCCGGCATCCGGCAGTTCCTCGACGTCGGCACCGGGCTGCCCACCCAGGAGAACGTGCACCAGATCGCGCAGCGCATCGCCCCCGAGTCCCGAGTGGTGTACGTCGACAACGACCCCGTCGTCCTCGCGCACGCCCGCGCCCTGCTCGCCACCGGGCCCGAGGGGCGGACCGACTACATCGAGTACGACCTGCGCGCCTGGGAGGCGATCCTCGCGGAGGCCGCCCGCACGATCGACTTCGACCGGCCGGTGGCGCTGGTGCTCGCCGCCGTGCTGCACTTCGTGCCGGGCGAGGAGGCGCACGCCGTGACGGCCGGACTGCTGGACGCCCTGCCGTCCGGCAGCGCGCTGGTGCTCAGCCATCTGACGGACGACTTGAACCCGGTGCAGATCGGGAACGTCGCGAAGGCGTTCAAGGAGCGGGGCTTCGCGATGGTGCGGCGGCCCCGGGCCGAGATCGGGCGGTTCGCCACCGACAACGGGCTCGCGATCGTCGAGCCCGGCATCGTCCCCGTGCACCACTGGCGCCCGGCCGACCTGGTCGACCGGGCGAAGGTGGTGGAGCCGGACCAGGCGTACGTCGACGGCCTGGAGGACGTCGACCGGACCAAGTACCGGGGCATCGACGACGTCACTGACGCCGACATCAACCTGTACGCCCTCGTCGCCCACAAGCCCTGACGCCCGCAGTCCCCCTCTGCCGCCTTGTCGACATGCGGATCCGGCCGGCTGCGGTGACCCTGGAGATGCGGGGGAGCAATGTGGCGAAAGGGTGACCCCATGTCCGTCATGGACAAGCTCAAGCAGATGCTGAAGGGCCACGAGGCCCAGGCCGACAAGGGCGTCGACAAGGCGGGAGACGCCGTCGACGCCAAGACGCAGGGCAAGTACAGCGGCCAGGTCGACCAGGCGCAGGACAAGCTGAAGGGGCAGTACGGCACGGGGAACCAGCCGGGCGACCAGCCGCCGCAGACCTGAGCCCGCAGGGCCGCGCCGCGTCGAGCGCGGTGGACGGCTACTGAGCGAGACGGGCGCCGCGCCGTCGGCATCGGACCGCGCGACGGCGCGCGAGGCGGCCCGGGCCGGGGGAGAGCCACTCCCGGCCCGGGCCGTCCCCAGTTCCCCGTCCCCCCGCCCTCGGTCAGCGCTCCGCGAGCGGTGTCGGCGCCTCCTGCACGGCCCAACTGTTGCCGTCGGGGTCCCGGAAGAAGACGAACGAGTTCCACTCGCGGCCCGGGCCCTCGACCCAGCCGTTCTCCCCGGTGTGCATGACCTCGCTCGCGTCCACCCCGCCGGCCACCAGCGCGGCGCGGGTGGCGGCGATGTCCGTGGTGCACAACTGGAGCCCGTGCACACTGCCGGGCTCCGGCGCCGGCTGGCCGTTCGGTCGGGGGAAGACGCTCGACGTCAGCGCGATGGAGCAGCGGGACCCCGGCGGGGTGAGCTGGACCATGCGGATGCCGGGCGCCGGCTCCATGTCGAGGTCGACCGTGAAGCCGCACCCCTCCTCGTAGAACCGCTTGGCCCGGTCGATGTCGGAGACGGGGACGTGGACCAACTCAAGTGTCAGTTCCGTCGGTGCCATCGGTGGATCCCTTCGTTCGAGTGATGCACAACCGGCCGTCGTGGGCGCGGGGCCAGGGGCGCCGCGCCGTCGCCCGGTGGCCGGCCGGGGAGCCGTCCCGCGTCGAGTTGACCGCCGCGCGCTCCCCAACCCGGCCGTGGACGACCCGTATTCATTCACGTGTTCGATTTTTGAGTCCAGTCCCATCACCCGGGAATGCCGAACGCCGCCGCCGCGGCCCCCACCGCAGCGGCGGAAACCCGTCGTGACCACGACGGGGCGGCGCACGCCGGGTGAGCGCCGCCCGCCTCTTTGGCTAGGCTCGACGCCGGACGTTGATCGTGGGACGGGAGCACGGGGATGACGGCGGCGCCGGGACGCAGAAGCAGCACCTTCACCCGCCTGCTCCGGCACGGCTTCACGGACCCGGGAGCGGCGGAGCGACTGCTCGACCTCGACGAGATGGCGTCCGTACGCGACGATCCGCTCCTCCTCGACGCCCTCGGCGCCACCGCCGACCCCGATCTCGCCCTGCGCTCGCTCGTCCGCCTGGTGGAGGCCCAACCGGCCCGCGACGGCGACGGCGAGCGGACCGACCGGGTCCTGCTCGACACCCTCGTCACCGCGAAGCCGCTGCGCGACCGGCTGCTGGGCGTCCTCGGCAGCTCCGAGGCGCTCGGCGACCACCTGGCCCGCCACCCCGGGGACTGGCGGGCCCTCGCCACGTACGAGTCGACCGACCTGCACCCGGGCGTCGAGGAGTTCGAGCGCTGCCTCGCCGACGCCACCGACCCCGTCTCGCTGCGCGTCTCCTACCGGCGCTGTCTGCTCGCCATCGCCGCCCGCGACGTCTGCGGCACCACCGACGTCGCCCAGACCGCGGCGGAACTCGCCGACCTCGCCACCGCCACCCTGCGCGCCGCGCTCGCCATCGCCCGCGCCCACGCCCCCGAGGACGCCGCCCACTGCCGCCTCGCCGTCATCGCCCTCGGCAAGTGCGGCGGCCAGGAGCTCAACTACGTCTCCGACGTCGACGTCGTCTTCGTCGGCGAACCGGCCGGCGACGCCGACGAGAACGCCGGGCTGCGCGCCGCCACCCGCCTCGCCTCCCACCTGATGCGGATCTGCTCGGAGACCACCGTCGAGGGCACCATCTGGCCCGTCGACGCCAACCTCCGCCCCGAAGGGCGCAACGGCCCCCTGGTGCGGACCCTGAGCAGCCATCTCGCGTACTACCAGCGCTGGGCCAAGACCTGGGAGTTCCAAGCGCTCCTCAAGGCGCGGGCGGTCGCCGGCGACCTGCTCCTCGGGGAGGAGTACATCGAGGCCGTCTCCCCGATGGTGTGGCAGGCCGCCGAGCGGGAGAACTTCGTCACCGACGTGCAGAAGATGCGCCGTCGCGTCGTCGACAACATCCCGGTGGCCGAGGTCGACCGCGAGCTGAAGCTGGGCCCCGGCGGGCTGCGCGACGTCGAGTTCGCCGTACAGCTCCTGCAACTGGTGCACGGCCGCAGCGACGCCACCCTGCACAGCGGCAGCACCCTCGTCGCCCTCCAGGCGCTCGCCGCCGGCGGATACGTGGGACGCGTGGACGCCGCCCAACTCGACGACGCGTACCGCTTCCTGCGCGCCATGGAGCACCGCATCCAGCTCCACCGGCTGCGCCGCACCCACCTCGTCCCCGAGGACCAGGACGACCTGCGCCGGCTCGGCCGCTCCCTGGGCTTTCGCACCGACCCCGTCGCCGAACTCAACCGCGAGTGGCGCCGGCACGCCGCCGTGGTGCGCCGACTGCACGAGAAGCTCTTCTACCGGCCGCTGCTCGACGCCGTCGCCCAACTCGCGCCCGGCGAGACCCGGCTGAGCACCAAGGCCGCCGGCCAGCGGCTGGAGGCCCTCGGCTACGCGGACCCGGCCGCCGCCCTGCGGCACCTGGAGGCGCTGGCGTCCGGCGTCACCCGCAAGGCCGCGATCCAACGGACCCTGCTGCCCGTGCTGCTCGGCTGGTTCGCCGACTCCGCCGACCCCGACGCCGGACTCCTCGGCTTCCGCAAGGTCTCCGACGCCCTCGGCAAGACGCCCTGGTACCTGCGGCTGCTACGGGACGAGGGCGCAGCGGCGGAGAACCTGGCCCGGGTGCTGTCCGCCGGGCGCCTCGCCCCCGACCTGCTGCTGCGCGCCCCCGAAGCCGTCGCGATCCTCGGCGACCCCAGCGGGCTCAGGCCGCGCACCCGAGGACACCTGGAGCCGGAGGTGCTGGCCGCGGTCGGCCGCGCCGACACCGCGGAAGCCGCGGTCGCCGCGGCCCGCGGAGTGCGCCGGCGCGAACTGTTCCGCACCGCGGCGGCCGATCTGATCGGCACGTACGGCACCGAGGAGAGCCCCGCGGAAGCCGACGCCGGCGCCCTCGTCGACCAGGTCGGCACCGCCCTCACCGACCTCAACGCCGCCACGCTCGCCGGCGCCCTGCGCGCCGTGGTGCGCGAAGGGTGGGGCGACCAACTCCCCACCCGCTTCGCGGTCATCGGCATGGGCCGCTTCGGCGGCCACGAGCTGTCCTACGGCTCCGACGCCGACGTCCTCTTCGTCCACGAGCCCCGCGAGGGCGTCGACGACCAGGAAGCGGCGCGGGCCGCGAACAAGGTCGTGGCGGAGATGCGCCGGCTGCTCCAAGTGCCCACCGCCGACCCGCCGCTGCTCATCGACGTCGACCTGCGGCCCGAGGGCAAGAACGGCCCCCTGGTGCGCACCCTCGCGTCCTACGGCGCGTACTACCGCCGCTGGTCCCTGGTGTGGGAGAGCCAGGCCCTGCTGCGCGCCCAGCCCATGGCCGGCGACGCGGACCTGGGTGCGCGCTTCATGGAACTCGTCGACCCCCTGCGCTACCCGGCGGAGGGGCTGGGCGAGGACGCGGTCCGCGAGATCCGCCGCCTCAAGGCCCGGATGGAGTCCGAACGCCTGCCGCGCGGCGCGGACCCGACGCTCCACACCAAGCTGGGCCGCGGCGGGCTGAGCGACGTCGAGTGGACCGTCCAACTCCTCCAAATGCGCCACGGCTGGGCCGAGCCCGGCCTCCGCACCACCCGCACCCGCGAGGCCCTGTCGGCGGCCCACGCCGCGGGGCTGATCTCCACGGAGGACGCGCAGATCCTCGACGAGGCGTGGGTCCTCGCCTCCCGCGTCCGCAACGCGGTGATGCTGGTACGCGGCCGCCCGAGCGACACCTTCCCCGCGGCGGGCCGCGAGTTGGCGGCGGTGGGCCGGTACTTGGGCTACGGCCCGGGTCACGTCGGCGACATGCTCGACGACTACCGCCGCGTGACGCGCCGCGCCCGAGCCGTCGTGGAGGCCCGCTTCTACGACGCGACGTAGCGGGCCGCCCCAGCGGAACGGCGGGCGTGCTTGCTTCCGCGCCCCGCCGACGACGCACAGCAGGCACGGGGGACCCCAGCGCCCCTCATTGCCCACGCCCTGCGGGCTTAGGGGCAATCCCGTGCACGGCCCGCAGACAACCGGCGGGGGAAGCGAAACAGGGGCGCGGGGAACTGCGCGACCGGCCCACCACCGGGCCGCAGGGACCAGCGTGCCCGGCGGGTCATGGCGGTTGTGTCTACGTGGCGGTGGGCCGTCCGTGTGTCCGCTGGGGGCAGGGGCAATCCAGGGGCGTTGGGGGCCCAGTCCCTCTGGGGTCGAGGGGGCGGAGCTGCGCGACCGGCCCACCACCGGGCCGCAGGCGTCGTAACAGAGCGCGCCGCACGGCGAGACCGCGTCCGTCAGGGCAACCGCGTGCCCCTGGGCGTAGGGAAGGTCGCGCGTCCCCTACTCGTGGGTGGCGAGCGGGGGACCCGGTTCCAGGCGCTGCCACATCGCGGTGAGGCGGACCAGACGCGCAGGGGTGGCGATGCCGCGGACCGTGGAGATCTTGCCGTCGGCGAGGTCGAAGGTAACCGCGCCGATCACCCCGTCGCCGAGGACGAACAGGATCGCGGGGGCGCCGTTCGCGCGCGCGTAGTGGACGGAGTACGCGCCGCCGACGAGCCGCCGCTTCGCGGCGGTGGGTTTGAACCCGGCCCGCGCCACCGCAGCCACGCGCTCCGCCGTGTCGAACCGGATGAGCGTCTTCGTCAGGCCCGCGCCGTCGGAGATCGCCGTCGCGTCGTCGGTGAGCAGCGCCACCAGCCGCTCTGTGCGACCCGAGGCCGCGGCGGCGAGGAACTCCTCGACGATCCTGCGGGCCGACGCCGCGTCGACTCCGTCGCCGCCGCGCCGCGCGGCGGACACCCGGCGCCGGGCCCGGTGCAGGTGCTGCTGGCTCGCCGCCTCGCTGATGCCGAGGATCTCGGCGATCTCGGCGTGGCCGTGGCAGAACGCTTCGCGCAGCACGTAGACGGCCCGTTCGACGGGGGGCAGCCGTTCCAGCAGGGTCAGCACCGCCAGGGAGACGGACTCCCGCTGCTCGAAGGTGTCGGCGGGCCCGAGCATCGGGTCGCCGTCGAGCAGCGGTTCGGGCAGCCAGGCGCCGACGGAGCGTTCGCGGCGGGCGTGCGCCGAGCGGAGCCGGTCCAGGCACAGGTTGGCGACGACCTTCGTCAGCCACGCCTCCGGGACCGCGATGCGCTGCCGGTCGGCGGCCTGCCAGCGCAGGAACGCGTCCTGCACGGCGTCTTCGGCGTCGGTTGCGGACCCCAACAGCCGGTACGCCAGCGAGGCCAGCCGGTGGCGACTGGCTTCGAACCTGCCGGCGTCGAAGCGGTCCGGGGCGGTGCCGTCCACACGGACCACCCTAGGAGGCGGCGACACGACCGTCTTCCCGGCCGGCGGACACGTCCGGCACGGGGGTCGGGCGGCGCCTGCGGTGGGGCAGGCCGAAGGTCGGGTGCCGGGTGGCCCACAGCGACATGTTGAGGATGCCCGACTTGATCCGCGCGGCCTTCCGCCCGCCCACGTACGTCGGCTTCGCCCGCCCCTCCGCGTCGACGAACTGCAGGATCCCGTCCCGCCGTCCGAGGCTGATGTGGTTGCCCACGTAGGTCAGCCTGGTGTGCGGGACCTCCCGGCCGGTCAGGCGTCCCAAGATCGCGGCCGTGGCCTGCCGGCCGGTTTCGCCGGCGGACGCGCAGGACATCGGCAGCGGGCGGCCGTTGTCACGGACGGCGTGGACGCTGTCGCCGGCGGCGTACACGTTCGGGTGCGAGCGCGACCGCATGGTGCGGTCGACGACGATCCGACCGTGCTCGGTGACGTCCAGCCCACCGGCGGCGGCGATGGGGTCGACGGCGAACCCGGCCGTCCACACGGTCGCGTCGGAGGCGAGGGCGGTGCCGCCGGTGCACAACACCCGTGCCGCTTCGACGGCTTCGACCTCGGTGCGCTCCCGGACGTCGACGCCCAGCCGTTCGCAGGCGCGGCGCAGATGGCCGCGGGCCCCGGGGGAGAGCGGTGCACCCAACTCGCCGCGGGCGACCAGCGCCACCGACAGCCCGGGCCGGGACTCGGCGATCTCGGTGGCGGTCTCGATGCCGGTCAGCCCGTCGCCCACGACCACCACCCGCCCGCCGTCGCCCACGCCGTCCAGCCGCTCGCGCAGCCGCAGCGCGGCGGGCCGACCGGCGACGTCGAAGGCGTACTCGGCCGCGCCGGGGACGCCGCGGTCGGCGCCGCGGCTGCCGAGCGCGTAGACGAGCGTGTCGTACCCGATCTCACCCCCGCCCCCGCCCCCGGCATCGGCGACGGCGACCACCCCGGCCTCCGGGTCGATCGCGGTCACGCGGGCCAGCCGCAGCCGCACCCCCGTGCCCGCGAAGACCTCGGCGAGCCGTGGAGCCTCGACGTCCTGACCGGCCGCGAGCTGGTGCAACCGCAGCCGCTGGACGAAGTCCGGCTCCGCATTGACCACGGTGATCCCGACGTCCGCCGACACCATCCGTCGCGCCACGTTCGCGGCGACATGGACCCCGGCATAACCGGCCCCGAGAACGACGATGCGGTGCTTCATGTGCTGCTCCCGTCGATTGGTGTGCTTCCACCGACTTGAGCGAAACGACTCCCCGATCCCTGACAGCGACCGACTGTGTTCCGGCTCACACCCTTGGCTGTTCGTGACGCACGTCGCGCATCGATGCCGGATCCCAGTCCACGCCCGCAGGGCTCAAGGGGTGCGGGGAACTGCGCGAGCAACCACCTGCGGTCCGCGGAGACCAGCGAGCCCGCAGTTCCACGGCGAGGGCGTCAGGGGCGCAGCGGGCACCACCACGCCCTCCGGGCGCAGGGGGCGGAACTGGTCGGGCAACCCTCCGTCGAGCCGCAGAGGCCGTCCCGCCCGCAGGTAAACGGCGAACCCGTCCGCCCCGCCCCGCGCAACCTCACACATTCCCGCCCGGCGAAGCCACCCGTAGCGACGCGACGTGCGACAAGCACCCCGTCAGCGCCAGCTCGAACGCCGTGTTCGCGCGCGCCCCCGCCGGCCCCGACAGCGCCCGCGCCAGCCACGGCGTCGCCGACTCGTCCGGCAGCACCCACATCGGCTCCGGCGCCGCCATGTCGAGCGCCGAGCCCAGGATCAGGTTCTCCAACGCGATGATCACCTTCATCACGTCGTCGACGGCGAACCCCGCGTCCAGCAGCACCCGCACCGCCCGCTCGTAGTGCTCAAGGACCCGCGGCGCCCGCACCGGGGCGGCCATCAGCAGCGGGATCGCCCGCGGGTGCGCCGCGAACGCCGCGCGGTACGAGCGGGCCCAGCCCGCCAGCGCGTCGTCCCACGCGGGCGCCGCCAGCGCGTCCGCGTCGATCGCCGCGCAGACCCGTTCCCGCAGCAGCTCGACGATCCCGTCCCGCCCGTCCACGTGGTGGTACAGCGACGCCGTCTGCACCCCCAGTCGCCCGGCGACCTGCGCCAGCGTGAAATCGCCCCGCTCGTCGACCAGTTCCAGCGCGGCCGTGGCGATGCGCTCGCGATCTATCAGCGGTGTCCGCGGCCGTCCCATTCGTCCGATCCCCCTGCACGTCTTCCCGGATCCTCCGTCGGAGGCTACATTGCGGAAAACCGAATGCCGTTAGGTTTTGGTTCAGGTTTCCGTTCGGTTCCGTACGCCGTCGCGAAAGGGCTTCCGCAGGTCCGGTTCACCCGCCTCCACCCCTCGCCAGGAAGGCTCCACCCGCATGTCAGAAACCTCTCCAGGGCTGAGTCCCGGGCCGAGCCCAGGGCTGAGAAGGGGCACCCTCGGCACCACCGACATCGCCTTCTTCGTCGTCTCCGCCGCGGCCCCGCTCACCGTGATGGCGGGCGTCGCACCCATCGCCCTCACGCTCGGCGGCCTCGGCGCCCCGGCCGGCTACCTCATCGCCGGCATCACCCTGGCGATCTTCTCCGTCGGCTTCACGACGATGAGCCGCCACGTCCGCAGCGGCGGCGCCTTCTACGCGTACATCACCCGCGGCCTCGGCCCGGTCGCCGGCATCGGCGCCGCCCTGCTGGCGCTGATCGGCTACAACGGCATGGAGATCGGCATCTTCGGGCTCCTCGGCTCGGCCACCGCCGACACCGGCGCGGCCCTGTGGGGCCTCGACGTCCCCTGGCTGCCGGTCTCCCTCGCCGGCATCCTGCTCATCTGGTACGGCGGCTACCGCTCCATCGACTTCGGAGCCAAGGTCCTCGGCGTCCTGCTCGTCGCCGAGACCGGGATACTGCTGCTGCTCGCCGCCGGCGTGCTGATCGACGGCGGGGCGAACGGCCTGGACCTCGCGTCCTTCGCGCCGTCCAACGTCCTCGTCCCCGGCACCGCCGCGGTGCTCGCCTTCGCCTTCGCCGCGTTCACCGGCTTCGAGTCGACCGTGATCTACCGGCGCGAGGCCCGCGACCCGGCCCGCACCGTCCCGCGCGCCACGTACGCCGCCGTCGCGTTCCTCGGGATCTTCTACGCGTTCATCGTGTGGACCGTCATCCAGGCGTTCGGCAACGACGAGGTCGTCCGCGCCGCCACCGACGACCCCGGCGGGCTGTTCTTCGCCGCGATCACCACTTACGTCGGGAGCTGGGCCGCCGACCTGATGCACGTCTTCATCGTGACCAGCATCGTCGCCTCGCTGCTCGCCTTCCACAACGCGATCAACCGCTACGCCCTCGCGCTCTCCGAGGAGGGCGTGCTGCCGAAGGTCTTCGGCCGCACCCACCCGCGCCACCGCTCCCCGTACGTCGCCGGCATCGCCCAGAGCGCGCTCGGCGCGGTCGTCGTGCTCGGCTTCGCCGCGGCCGGCGCCGACCCGTACACCCAACTCCTGCTCTGGGTGAACACCCCGGGCATGGTCGGCCTGATGGCCTTGATGCTGCTCGCCGCGATCGCGGTGCCGTGCTACTTCCGGCGGGTACGGCACGACGAGGGCGCGCTGCGGACCGTCGTCGCACCGGTGACGGCCGCGGTGCTGCTCGCCGTGGCGATCTATCTGATCGCGACCAAGGTCCACCTCTTCACCGGGGCGTCCACCCTGGTCAACACCGTGCTCCTGGCGCTCGTCCCAACCGTGTTCGCCGTCGGCGTCCTGCTGGCGCTCTGGCTCAAGCGGCGCCGGCCCGAGGTGTACGAGGGATTCGCCGCGGAGCCGGTCGAGGCCGGTGACGTCGCGGTCACCCGGCCGCGCGACTCCGAACACCCCACCGACAAGGAAGGCAACCCGCCGTGCCAGCAGCTGACATCGTCCTGACCGGGGCCGCGGTCCGCACCCTCGACCCCGCCCGGCCGCACGCCACCGCCGTGGCCGTCGCCGACGGCCGGATCGCGGCCGTCGGCGACGACGCGGACGTACGGGACTGGCGCGGCCCCGGCACCGAGACGGTCGACCTCGCCGGAGCCACCCTCGTACCGGGGCTCACCGATGCCCACAGCCACCCCGTGTGGGGCCTGGACCTGGCGGCGGGCGCGGACCTCACGGCCGTCACGGACCTGGACGGCCTACGGGTCGCGCTGCGCGACGCCGAGCGGCGCGACGGCTGGGTGCTGGCCTGGGGGCTGGACCACAACGCCTTCGGCGGCCGCGACATCCACCACGACCTCGTCGAAGACGTCCTGTCCGGCGCCCCCGCCTTCATCCGGCTCTACGACGGCCACTCCGCCCTGGTCAGCGCCGCGGCGCTACGGGCCGCGGGCGTCGACGGGCCGCGCACCTTCGCCCAGCGGGCCAGCGTGGTGTGCGACGCGGCCGGCCGCCCGACCGGCCACCTCGTCGAGCACGCCGCCATGGACCTCGTCGCGCAGGTCATTCCGCGCGCCCCCGCCGCCGAACGCGGCGCCCGGCTGCTCGACCTGCTGGCGCAGATGGCCGCGACCGGACTCACCACGGCCCACGTGATGGACCTCGGCGGCGACGCGCTGAAGCTGCTCGCCGCCGTCGAGGACTCCGCCGACCTGCCCGTACGGCTGCGACTCGCGCCCTGGTGCATGCCCGGCGCGGGGGAGGGGGAGTTGGCGGAGCTGATCGCGCTCCAGCGCGAGCACGGCCGGGACTGGCGCGTCGGCGGCGTGAAGTTCTTCATGGACGGCACCGTCGAAGGCGGTACGGCCTGGCTGGAGCACGCCGACTGCCACGGCCAGGGCACCGACGCCTTCTGGCCCGACCCCGTCGCGTACAGCGCCGCCGTCCGCCGGCTGCACGAGGCGGGCGTGGCGACCGCCACCCACGCCATCGGCGACGCCGCGGTGCGCCACGTGCTGGACACCGTCGAAGCGCTGGGCCCGCGCGGCGCAGGCGCCCCGGTGCACCGCATCGAGCACATCGAGACCGTGCCGGACGACCAGATCCCCCGGTTCGCCCGACTCGGCGTCGCGGCGTCCATGCAGCCGCCCCACGCCGCGTACACCCGCGCCGACCACACCGACGAGTGGTCCAAGCGACTCGGCGACGAACGGGCCTCCCGCGCCTGGCGCTACCGCGACCTGCGCGACGCCGGCGCCACGCTCGCCCTCGGCTCCGACTGGCCCATCGCCCACTACGACGTGCGCCAGGTCCTCGCCACGGCCCTGGCCCCGCGGGGCGCGGCGGGCGCCCGCGCCGGCCTGACCGGCCTGATGGCGCTGGAGGGCTGCACCACGCACGCCGCGCTCGCCGCCGGCGAGCAGGACGCGGCGGGCCGGATCGCGGTGGGCCTGCGCGCGGACCTGACCGCGCTGGGCGTGGACCCGGTGACGGCCACCGCGGACGAACTCGCCGAAGCCCCGGTGCCGTTGACCGTCACCGCGGGCCGCATCACCCACCGAGGGTGACCCCGGCGCCCGTCCGGCGCCCCTGGACCCCGGAGCCGCCCGCAATCCCCCGGCGGGCGGCTCCGGCCTTCCCTCCCGCGGCAGCCGGCCCGCGGTCGCCTTCCCACGGCAGCCCCTCCCGGCCGTCTCCCACGGCCATCGGAAAATCATTTGGGCGGTGCCAACGCTGCCCGGTAACGTCCCGTGACATGTGTGGTGTAGCAGCAGCCTCTTCCGCCGCGACGCGGACCCGCCGCTCCTAGCGGCGGCCTCCCTCCCTCCTTCGGGACCCCCGCCGCTCTCGTGCGTACGCGCCGAGCGGCCCATCTGTGCTGCCCGGCTCACTTCGAAGCCGCGGAGACACCTCCTTGCACTCGCACCACCCCGGTCGGCATGAACTCGGCCAGAACTTCCTCGTCGACCGGCACACCATCGACGCCTTCACCGAACTCGTGGAACGCACCCACGGCCCCATCATCGAGATCGGCACCGGCGACGGCGCCCTGACGCTGCCGCTCCAGCGCCTCGGCCGCGACCTCACCGGGATCGAGATCGACGGCCGGCGCGCCGCGAAGCTGCGCGGCCGAACGGACCGCTCCACCACGATCGTGACGGCGGACTTCCTGCGCTACCGGACCCCGACGACCCCGCACGTGCTCGTCGGCAACCTGCCCTTCCACGAGACGACGACCATGCTCCGCCGCATCCTGCGCTCCGCCGGCTGGACCGACGCCGTGCTGCTGGTGCAGTGGGAGGTCGCCCGCCGCCGCGCCGGCGTCGGCGGCGCCACCATGATGACGGCCCAGTGGTGGCCCTGGTACGCCTTCCGCCTCGAACGCCGGGTCCCCGCCGCCGCGTTCCGCCCCCGGCCGAACGTCGACGGCGGCCTGCTCACCGTCGCCCGCCGCCCCCGCCCGCTGGTGCGCGCGGCGGACCGGCAGGACTACCAGGACCTGGTCGCCCGCGTCTTCACCGGGAAGGGCCGCGGCCTGGCGCAGATCGTCACCCGCGCCGCCCCCGAACTCCCGCGGCGTCAGGTCCAGGAGTGGCTGCGTGCGCACCGGATCCCCGCCACTGCACTGCCGAAGCAACTCACCGCCGAGGAGTGGGCCGACCTCCACGCCCGCCACGCCCTCCAGCGTCGCTGACCCGCCCGGCCAACTCGCCCTCGCGCAGCACCACCACGCAGCCGCAGGGCGCGGAACAGTACTCCACCACGCCCTCGGACGTACGGTGTGCGGACCGCAGCACCCAGCCGCCCCCGCCGCCGGGCGCCCAACAGTACGGACAGCGGTCCCCGCTCCCGTCCCCATCGGGGGCGGGGGCGGCGGCCGGTCGTGCCGTGGCAGCCCTGGCAGCCGCAGCACTCGCCACCACGATCAGCAGCACGGCCGCCGCCTCCCGCCCGCCGAGCACCTCACCGAGCATCAGCGCACCCACCACCGCACCCACGGCCGGGCTCAGCGCCAGCAACACCCCGAACGTCCGCACGCCCACCCGCCGCAGCACCACCAGGTCCAACGCGTACGGCACCACCGACGACAACACCGCGACGAGCACCCCGACCGCCAACACCTGCGGATGCGCCACCACCTGATGCGCCCCACCCGCAACGGCCACCGGCGTCAACAGACCCGCCCCGACGGCAAGGGCCAGCGCCAACCCCGTCGCATCGTCAAACTCCCGCCCCACCCGATGACTCAACACGACGTACGCCCCCCGACACACCGCCGCCCCCGCCCCCCACAACAGCCCCACCCACGCCAGATCAGCCCCAGGCGCCACCAACAGCAACACCCCACCCGTAGCCGCCGCGACCACGGCCAGATCCCTTGGCCGCCGCGACAGTGCAGCCGCCAGCGCCAGGGGCCCGAGCAGCTCCACCGCGGACGCCACCCCGATCGGAAGGTGTGCGATCGCCTGGAAGTACAGGGTGTTCATCAGCGCGATGACCGCCCCAAACGCGATCACGGCCCGCCACTGCGCCCCGTCCAACCCCCGCACCCGGGGCCGAACGACCGCGCAGACCACCACGGCCGCAACCAGCAGCCGCACCCCCGCCATCGCCACCGGCCCGACCTGCCCGTACACCCCCTTCGCAACAGCCGCCCCAAGCTGAAGGCTGGCCATCTGCGCCAGCACGAGCACCACGGGCACCCACCCGCTCCGACGATCGCCAGGCACCGACCTCACCCCCTTCCGGCCGGCACGACGGGGGGACCGGCCGGAGCCACGATGAGGTAATGCCCATATGCAGTTCAACCATTACCAGCGCGATCTGCTACGGCGGGGCCCTATGCTGCGCCCCCAACCACTCGCCCACCCGACGAGCCTCCGAGCGGCGGCGAAGCGGGGCCTGCCCTGCGTCGTGCGCTGCGCTTCACCCGACCGGCTCGGCTGCTGAACGTCCCTGCGGGTGCGGGGACGCCTGCTGACCTGCGGGAACGGCCCGCGCCGGGTGGGGAACACCCCCGTTGGCGCGGGGCCGACACTTCCTGACCTGGGGTTCTTTCAGCGGGTGACGCGGGTTCCATTTGGCTGGAACGCGGGGGCATGACTACCGGCCGAGCCCGCGTGAGGAGAATCAGGCACCGCCGTGGTCGTCATCACCGAAGAACCTCCAGAGGCAGCCATGAGGCGCACGGCGCACCCGTCCACCCCTCGTCGCGGAAAGCTCGAACAGCCTCGCCATCGTTCCCCACGCTGCCCATCCCCGCCCAGCACACCACGAAGCCGCAGAAAGCCCCGTCCCCGCCCCGACCGACGGCGGCTCCTACCCAGGGATGGCCAGTGCGTCGGCGAGCCTGTCGCGGCCGGGGGTGTCGCGTGGCAGCGTCCGGTACAGCGCAGTCGCCCGTGTCCGAGTGAGCCCGGTCCGGTAGGGCTCGGGCAGCTCGCCGAACGCCTGGGAGGCGATGTGCGCCGCAGCCTCACGCTCGCCGTCCTGGGCCCGACACGATGCTTCGTCGATGGTGATGAGCGCCCGCGTCATCACGGACGGGGGCCGCGAGAGCGTGAGCGCTGCCGCCTGAGTTTCGTAGGCCCGGCGGGTCTCCCCGAGGTGGGTGAGGGCCTGGGAGAGGTGCACGTGGTGCTTCTGCGTGGGGTAGCCGAACCAGGTGTCCGTACGTTGCTGCGGAGTCAGCTGCTCGGCGACCCGCTCCACGTCCGCGACCGCAGCGAGAGCGCGTTCCCGGTCGCCGCTGACCGCGTGCGCCCGTGCGGCGACGGCCGCCGCCAACGCGCCCGCGGGGCTTGGCTCGGAGCCTGCGAGATTGCGAGCCTTGTCCGCGAGCTTGGCCGCCGCCGGCGCCGCGCCGAAGTTCAGCGGCACCATGGCTTCCCTGGCTAGGACCCATGCGTGCAGCTGGTGATCTCCAGAGCGTTCGGCAGCACGAGCTGCGGTGGCGCTCCACCCGTGAGACTCGCGATGGTGTCCGAGGTCGTGCAGGACGATGGCGACCATCCCGGCCATGTGCGCCGTGACGTGCGCGAGGGCGGCACGGTCTCGGTCGGTCTGTGGGCGGTCGAGTAGGGGGCGTAGCTCGTCGAACTCGGCGATCAGATCACCGAGGACGGCGACGGGTGCTTGGCCGTGGTAACCGTGGCCGTAGCGTTCGGCGGTGGCCTGCCATCGGTCGAGGTCGGTGGTGTGGTCGGTGGCGGCGAGTGCTGCGTCGATGTCGGTGCGGGTGGTCGTGAGTGCGGCGGCGAGCCCGGGACCGGCCAGTCCGGCCACGAGCGCGCCACGCAGGATGTCGCGGCGCTTCACTGGGTCCTCTTCTTCTTCAAGATGGGGGGCGGGGTGTGGGGCCCCGGTCTCCCATGGACGTGCCGCCAAGCCTAAGTAGGCGCCCGGAATTTGGAGCCCGTCGCAGATGCGCTCCAGAACGGGGAGCGACGTGACGGTCCCGTCTCCGCGCGCCATCTTGCTGACGCGCTCGGGGCGGATGTCGCACGCTTCGGCGATCTTGTTGTAGCTGAGGCCGCTTTCGTCGTGGGCGAGCGCGAAGACGGATCCGACGTCCCGCCGCGCCAGCGCCGCCCGGACTCGCGGATCGTTCCGCAGCGCGCCGGGCAGTGCAGCCGGCGACACTGGTCGCTGCATTCTCGCTCCCTGGCTGAACAGCGTACCCACACCATGTGTACCTCCAAGAGAGGGACAGCACCGTGTGGTTACCGCGCCTTCCGACCTGACCTTGACTGGTCCAACGAGCTGACCGGTGGGAAGGAGCGCGGTCGTGGTCAGTGCGGGCAAGGGCGCGGAAGCCACGTGGCACATCGCCGAGATGGGCATGGAACCTGTCTGGCTGGAGCGACCCCGGCGTACGGATGACGTAGACGTACATGCCGTGGGTGGCCTTCCCCGATGCGCCCCGGGCGGTGCCGAATCGTCCTCCTGCTGCACGAGGCATGGGCACAAGGCCCGCGGGAACGAGCGTGCGGGCGCGGTGGTCCTGAGCCGGCCGGCGAGTGACGCTGTTGAGGAGCGGAGGGATCGGTTGCGGGCGCACATCGCCATGCTGGCCGTACCTGCTGAGGCGTACGGCCGCAGTCTGGCTCGCGCCAGCCGGACGTCGAGCGCGCGGGTGCTGTATCGGGCGTCGTTCTGCCCTGAACGATCGACTCCAACCAGTGCCGTGACCGGGAAGGTTCACCGGGTCCGTTGCTCCCCGTGCGGTTCGCTTAGCATCGCGCCCATGTCCGAATCCGAGCACGTCCTTGAGTGGTTGCAGAGCTGGTACGCGTCGCAGTGCGATGGCGACTGGGAGCACGAGTGGGGTGTGAGGATCGAGACGCTCGACAACCCGGGGTGGATCGTCAAGATCAATCTTGAGGAGACGGAGTTGGCTGACCGGAAGCATCCCCGGCAGCGGGTTACCCGGGACGAGCACGACTGGGTGACGGCGTGGACGTCCGAGCAGACGTTTCACGTCGTCTGTGGGCCCGGCAATCTGACCGAGGCACTCTCACTGTTCCGGGCCTGGGCATCCGAGGACGTCGCGGAAGAGCTCTGATCGGAGCGCCCCATGTCACGAGCGCGGGCCGGCCGCCCCGGCGGATGCCCTTCTCCCCTGCGGATGCGAGCGCGCTCCTTGCGCTGGGCGGCGCGGACACCGGGGTGGCGGGTGTTCTTGTTGCGCCAGCGCAGGTACGCGTGCAGGGCCCGGGCCTGGACGGCGTGGTCAAGGTGGTTCGAGTTCGCGACGGTGAACCGCCGCAAGGGTTCGAAGCGGGCCTCGATCGGGTTGGTCCAGGGCGCGTAGGTCGGCGTGAAGCGCAGTTCGACGCGGTTCTTCCCGGCCCAGCGTCGGATCGCCCCGCCCGGCCGAGGCCAGCTGCATCATCGCCCGCCGGACCGCACCGAACTGCTACTGCCCCGGCGCACGATCTGGCGCAGCTTCTGCCCCTCCTGATCAGTCAACCTCCGCACACGGACGGGCTCAGCCACCACACCCCCAACCATCGCGGACGTCACCGCACATCCAACCGTCCCAACCACCAACCCGGCGAACCAACGCGGTCAGAGCACCATGCAGTGTCCGGCGGATCAGGGACCGACCGGGAGGCGGTGGGCCGGGGATGAGCCGTCGGTGGGGATGGAGCCGCGCGTCGCCAGGATCTCGCCCGTGTCGGCGAACTCCCAGTGGGTCGCATGCTTCCCGTCCTTGAACGGCCACTCGACGCGGACCACAGGGCGGCACAACAGGGTCTCGAACCATCCGGCGCACCGCTCCGCGAGCTCGTCGACGGTGCCGGAGGCCCGGAAGAAGCCATGCTCGGGCGACTCGTGAAGGTTGAAGAGCTGGTCGCAGACCTTCCCGGCCAGCACGTGTGTGCCGTAAAAGTGCACGGCCCACTCGGCGAGCACCAGCCGGCGCGCCTCATCGAGAAGGCTGATGTGGACGAGGAGCGACGACTCGTCCTCGGGCCGTCCGACCTGGCTGGGAGCCCACGGCACCTGCCAATCAGCGGCCCGGGCTCGCAGGGCTGCCAGGAAGGCGAGTTCGGCCTCGTCGAAGTCCCAGGGCTCCTCGCCGTACTCCTCCGGGTCTTCGACCTCGAACCAGCTGTTGACATCCACAGGGAGACTGTAGGACCACCGGGTGCCTCGTCGATCACAGGCGGAGCCATGGGTGGATTGCTGCGGTGGTGGCGGTGCCGTGGAAGACGTAGGCCCGCTGTCGTAGCGGGTGGCGACGGCCCGGGAGGTCTTGAGCCGATTGATGGTGCGCTCGGCCTCGTTGCAGCGTTTGTAGATCTCGCTGTCGAAGCAGGTGGGTCGGCCGCCCTTGCTGCCACGTCGTTTGCGGTTGGCCCGTTGGCCCGTTGGCCCGTTGGTCCTACGGTTCGGGGATGGTGTGCTTGATCTGGCGTCTTCGCAGGTAGCGGCGGTTGCGGCGTTGGCTGCCTTGCCGTCGAGGTGGTCCGGCCGTGTGCGCGGTCGTCCGCCCTGCGGGCGGGGAACTCGGATGCGTTCGAGGACCTCGATCATCTGCGGTGCGTCTCCCCACTGGCCGGGCGTGACCAGGAATGCCACGGGGCGGCAGCCGCCTTCACCGGCAACGTGGATCTTGCAGGTCAGGCCGCCTCGCCAGCGTTCCCGGCGCCGTCTGTTTCCGTCCAGCACGCCACCTCAGTACGTTGCGGGCCTCGGAAGGCTGTGGGTATGGCCCGGGAGTTGGAGCCCCGCCGCAGCCGTGCGCGAGAAGTTCACTGCAACGTCCCGTCGCGCTGGGCAGTGGCGGTGCAGCCGGGCGCTCGTCGTCGTAGCAGGGGGCTCGTGCCGTGTCCGGCCGGAACGCCGCTGCGATCGCCGCGGGCTCAACCGGCCGGGAGTCGACCCGGCGGACGCCCGGGCGCCGATGGGACCCGCAGGCGCAGGCGCACACAGCTACCGCTCCCTCCAGCCGCCCCGGGCTGGCCACATGCTGTGTAATGCTCACATGCAGTTTGACCATTACGGCGGAGAGGCCGCCCAACTCGCCGCCGATCTGGTGAACAGCCCCGCGCCCTGGACCCCGGACGAACTGGAACCGCTCCTGGTGCGGCGCGGCATGGCGGCGGGGTTGCCTGACGCCGTCGAGATCGGCGCCGCCTGGGAATGGCGGGAACGCCTGGCGCCCTGCTTCGGGCCGCAACCCCTGGAGCAGCGTTGTGCGACCGTCAACGCGCTGCTCGACGACGCTGCGAGCCGGCCGTACATCTCGTTGCACAAGGGGCCGCCGCATCTGCACTACGCCGCGGAGTCGGCCGGGCGGGCGGCGCGGCTTCGGGCGGTGACGGCGACGGGGTTGTCGTACGTCGTGTGCTTCGCCTCGGCCGACCGGCTCGGTCGCTGTCAGCGTGCGGAGTGCTCCTGGGTCTTCGTCGACACTTCCCGCAACGGGCGGCGCAGTTACTGCTCGCTGCGGTGCGCCAATACGGACGCGGTTCGCAGGCACCGCGCTCAGCAGCGCGGTGCCGCGAAGTCCTCGGAAGGCTGAGGCCGGAGCTGCACTCGCCTCAGCGCCCCCAACCCTTAACTGCTTTCACAGCAGTCACTTCTGACCCTCTTCTCACTTCACTTCCCGCAGCAACCCCGTCTCCACGTCGAAGACGAATCCGCGAATGGAATTCTTGTGCGGTACGAAGGGGTCGACCTCGATGCGGCGGATCGACTGTCGAACGTCTTCGTCGAGATCGGTGAATGCCTCCGGGGCCCAGGGTGGGCGAATTCCCGTTTCGCCGTGGATCTCCGCCTTGAACTCGTCGTCCCGGAAGGTCTGCATGCCGCAGTCCGTGTGGTGGATGAGCATGATCCTTCGGGTGCCCAGCAGGCGCTGGCTGATCGAGAGCGACCGGATGGCGTCCTCCGTCACCTCGCCGCCCGCATTGCGGATGACGTGCGCATCTCCCTCCCGCAGGCCCAGCATCGCGAAGATGTTGAGCCGCGCGTCCATGCACGCGACGACGGCCAGTCGGCGCGCCGGCGGGAGCGCCAACTGGCCACCGAAGGAAGCGGCATATGCCTCGTTGTTCACCAGTGATTCATCGATGACGGACATCTTTTCCTCCCGTTTTTCTTGCACTGCGGAGCGCTGAGGGGAGCTCCGCACGCGGCACTTTTCTCCGCCCTGAGAAGAACGTACCCACCCCAAATTCGAACACAAAAGGACGTGGCAGATATACGCCACGGGTGCGTCGCCGCCGCCCGGGCGCGTACCCGCCAGCGGTCGAAAGGTCAACTGGTGTAGACCTCTTGTGCAGTGCGGAATGGCCGGATACGTTTCTCCCCGCAGATCACGGGTTAGCCCGACGAAACGTCACTTCTGTTGGTTCGGTTAGGTATCAGAGGAGTTGCGTCCATGGTGAAAAGGTTCGGAGTCCTCGTGGCGGCGCTCGCCGCCAGCGCCGGTCTCGTGCTCAGCGCGGCGCCCAGCGCGTCGGCGACGGGCGGCTTCTACGTCCGCAGCCACCACTCCAGCTACGCCGAGTGCGACGCGGCCGGCAAGGCGGGTGCGCACTTGTGGGGTCAGATCTACTTCTGCAAGCCCTTCGCCGCGAAGCCCAGCGTCTACGAGCTGTGGGTCCGCTAGTTAGCGGAGCCGGCCACTGACAGGAGTCGATCCTCCCGTCGAGCCCCCCACACTCCCCGTCGTTCACGAGCCGCCCTCCGCCCACCCCGCGGAGGGCGGCTCGCGCGTGTCGGCCCCGGGTGCTCCTCCCCGTCCCGGCCGCGCTCGCGGGCGGACGCCTGGCTCTCGGCGAGTGCGAAGCGCGACGCCTTCAGGGTCGGGCCGTGGGGGAGGCGGTGGTGGTGCCCGTGCGGGAGCGGTTGGTACGGATCTCGTCGTGGTGGTCGGCCGCCCAACCGATCAACTGCTTGACGATGTCGTTCAGGCCGCGGCTGAGCGGAGCGAGCGCGTACTCGACGCGCGGCGGCACCTCGGCGTAGGCGGTACGGCTGATCAACCCGTCCTCGGTGAGCTGGCGAAGGGTGCGGGTCAGCATGCGCTGGGAGATGCCCGGGATCTGGCGCTGCAAGTCCGTGTAGCGCATCGGGCCGCCCTCCAGGACGGCGATGACCAACATGCTCCACTTGTCGCCCACCCGGTCGAGCACCTGGCGGATGAAGTCCATGTGCTCGACGGGGATGCTCGCGCACGGCCCGACCGAAGCCGCCATCCCGATACCCGCGCTGTCCTGCATGGCGCCCGTTCCTCTCCGTCACGCACATCGATGTGCCTTTTGTATCGCTTTCCATACTGGCTCATAGTGGCGTTACGAACAAACAGTAGGAATTGGAGGTCAGGCCGTGAAGATAGAGATCTGGTCGGAGATCGCCTGCCCCTGGTGCGGACTGGGCAGCCATCGGTTGGACCGGGCCGTGGAGCGATTCGAGAACGGCGGCCAGGTGGAGGTGGTCCACCGCTCGTTCCCCCTGGGCAGTGGCCTCCCCGAGGGCCGCACGCTGAGCGCCCGCGAGTTCGTGCTGGCCAAGTACGGCGTCGTCCCCGGGCAGGCCGGCGTACCGGACATCGAAGGCATGGCCGCAGCTGAGGGCCTGACCCCCTACCGGGTCCTGGACAACCGGGTCGGCAACACCGACCTGGCCCACGAGTTCCTGGCTCACGCCTCCAACGAAGGCAAGAACGGCGAAGCCTGGAACGCGACCTTCCGCGCCTACTTCGGCGAAGCCGAGTCGATCTTCACGCTCGACGACCTGCTCGGCCTGGCCGACGGGATCGGCCTGGACCGCGAGCGGACCCGCCAGGTGCTCGCCGACCGGCGCTACCGCCGCCAGGTGCAGGAAGACGCACGCCAGGCGCGCCAACTCGGGGCAACCGGCGCCCCCTTCACCGTCATCGACGGCCGCTACGCCCTCGCCGGAGCGCAGGACGCCGACACCCTGCTCGGCATCCTCCGCCAGGTCTGGGACGAGACCAGTCCGGCCGTTCTCGGTGCCGACGACGCGGCGACCTGTGGCCCCGACGGCTGTGCGGCCCCCGCCGCCCGCGCCTGATCCGTACACCTAGTCCGCACGCCTGATCCGTACACCTGACCCGCGCACCTCGTGCCAGCGGGAGCATCCGATCTCGGCATGCCCCGGCGGCCACCACACGGAAGAGGTTTCACTGTGCCCACTCTCGCCATCGTCGGCGCCGGCCCCGGCATGGGCCTGGCCATCGCCCGCACCTTCGGCAGCCGCGGCTTCGACGTCGCCCTGATCGCCCGCACCAAGGAGAAGCTGGAAACGCTGGTCGCCCAGCTCGGCCGGGAGGGCGTCACGGCCGCCGGGTTCCCCGCCGACATCCTCGACCGCGCCTCGCTCACCGAAGCCCTGGACGCGGCCAGGGCCCGCTTCGGCTCCGTCGACGTGCTGGAGTACTCGCCGGCCCCGCACTCCCCGGTGCCCGGCCTCACCCTGGCCGCCCCCTCGGAGGTCACGGTGGACAATCTGCAGCCGATGATCGAGTACGGCTTCTACGGCGCCGTCGCGGCAACCCGGGCGGTGCTGCCCGCGATGCGCGAGGCGGGCGCCGGGACCCTGCTGTTCACCACCGGCGGTGGTTCCGTGGACCCGGTGCCGATGTTCGGCAACGCCAACGCCGCCCAGGCCGCCCTGCGCAACTGGGCCATCAACCTGAACAAGGAACTGGCCGACAGCGGAGTGCACGCCGCGCACGTGGCGATCAACGTCTGGATCGGCGGGAGCGGCCCGGAAGGCGGCCCGACGGCCACGCCCGAGCAGATCGCCCCCCTGTACTGGGACCTGCACGAAGGCCGCAACCGCTCCGAGGCCGTCTTCAGCGCCTGACCGGCCAGCTCGCCCCGTACTCGCACCCCGGCGCCCGCCCAGCAGGAGCCGAGCTTCGTCGCCCCGCCTCGTCGGACAGGGCGGGGCGCGAAGCCGTGCCCGCTCTCGCGCCACCACCCGACCCCCCAAATGCGAATCTGAAATTCGCATTAGCTAGGGTCGGTGCCGTGCGGATGACCAAAGGCACCGACCTCGCCCTTCGCGTCGCCATGCGCCTCGCGGTGCTCGGCGACGACGACGGCGCGCCCACGACCCGTGACGTCGCCGAAGCCGTCGGCGTCCCCTACAGCCACGCCGCGAAGGTCGTGACCCGCCTCCAGCGCCTCGGCGTCGTCGAGGCCCGCCGAGGCCGGGGCGGCGGCCTCGTCCTCACCGCCGAGGGGCGCACCGGCTCGCTGGGGCGGATCGTGCGGGAATTGGAGGGCGCCGGGGACGTCGTGGGCTGCGAGGACGACCCGCCGTGCCCGCTGCGCTCCGCCTGTCGGCTGCGGGGGGTGCTGCGCCAGGCGCAGGAGGCGTTCTACGCCGTGCTCGACCCGTACACCGTCGAAGAGTTGGTGGCCGACCCCACCGGCCCCGTCCTCCTCGGCCTGCCCCTCGGCCCGCCACTCGATCCGCCCCGAGACCGGCAGCCCGGCCCGCCTCCCGGCCCGCGGCGCGATCCGCGCGCCCCCGGCGCCGTCCCGCCGGAGCCCTGACCTCCGCGCACCCACCCCGGGGCGCGGCGCACCATCCACCCGTCACTCACCCACCAGGAGTTCGACGATGCTGTCCGAGACGTCGGCCGCCACCATCCGCGCCACCCTGCCCGCCGTCGGCGGGGCCATCGGCGAGATCACCAAGTGCTTCTACGGCAGGCTCTTCGACGCGCACCCCGACCTGCTGCGCGACCTGTTCAACCGCGGCAACCAGGCCAACGGCGAACAGCAGCAGGCCCTCGCCGGCTCCATAGCCGCCTTCGCGTCCGCCCTCGTCGCCCACCCCGACGTACGGCCCGACGCCATGCTGGAGCGCATCGCCCACAAGCACGCCTCGCTCGGCGTCACCCGCGACCAGTACGCGATCGTGCACCGCCACCTCTTCGCCGCGATCGTCGAAGTCCTCGGCGAGGCCGTCACCGACGAGGTGGCCGCGGCCTGGGACGAGGTGTACTGGCTGATGGCGAACGTGCTGATCGCCATCGAGGCCCGGCTCTACGACGCGGCCGGCGCCGCACCCGGCGCCACCCTGCGCCCGTACGCCGTCGTCGCCCGCCACCGCGAGACCGACGACGTCACCACCTTCGTCGTCCGCCCCGCCGACGGCACGCCGACCCCCGCGTTCCGCGCCGGGCAGTACGTCTCCGTGCAGGTCGAACTCGCCGACGGGGCCCGTCAGATACGTCAGTACAGCCTCTCCGGAGCCCCCGGCCAGGACCTCCAGTTCACCGTCAAGCGCGTCGCCGCGACCGCCGACGGCGACCCGGCCGGCGAGGTCTCCCAGCACCTGCACGACCACGCCCACGAGGGCACCGAGCTCCTCGTCTCCGCGCCCTTCGGGGACGTCCAGCTCGACGACGGCGACGGCCCGTTGCTGCTGGCCTCCGCCGGCATCGGCTGCACCCCGATGATCGGGATGCTCGCCCACCTGGCCGCCGCGGGCTCGCCGCGCCGCGTCACCGCGGTCCACGCCGACGTCGACCAGTCCTCCCACGCCTTCCGCACGGAGTTGGACCGGCTCGTCGCCAAGCTCCCGCGGGCCGAGAGCCACGTCTGGTACGAGACCCCCGAAGGCGACTGGCCCGCGCATCGCACCGGCCGCGTCGACCTCGCCGACCGCACAGACGAGGCCCAGCCGTCCGGCATCGAGCTGGCGCCGGACACCACGGCGTACCTCTGCGGACCGCTGCCGTTCCTGCGCGCCGTCCGCTCCCAGCTCATCGAACGGGGCCTCGCCCCCGCCGCGATCCGCTACGAGGTCTTCGGCCCCGACCTGTGGCAGGCCGAGCGCTGACCCCGGCAGCCCTCACGGTCCGTCGGGGCCCAGTTCCCCGCCCCGGCGGAACGCCTCCGCGTAGCCCTCGGCGCCCAGCCGGGCCCGGGCGCCCGCGCTGATGCGGTCGACGTCGCCCCGCTCGCCCCGCGGCAGCGGCACGCCCACCGAGGCGCGCGCCCGGGCCGCGGCGCCCAGGAGTTCGGCCGCGTGCTCGGCCCGGTCGGACGCCAACTGGGCCCCGGCCAGGCCCTCCAGGGCCAGCGCCACCGCCCGCGGATCGCCGGTGGCCCGGGCCGCGACCAGCCCCTGCTGCTGGAGCTGGCGGGCCTTCGCCGACTCACCCCGCGCCTCGGCGACGAACCCCAACTCGGCCAGGATCAGCGACGGCGCGCCCGGCTCGTACCGCTGCTCGCGGTGCAGCCGCAGCACCGTGGCGAAGTGCTCCTCGGCCGCCGCCAGCCGGCCCTGTCTGCGGGCCCCCATGCCCAACCCGATCTCGGCGTACTGCTCGCCGAAGACGTCGGACTGCTCGACCGCCATGCGGCGCGCCCGCTCGTGGTACTCCTGCGCCTGCGCCAGGTCCCCGGTCAGCAGGGCGATCCGGCCGAGCCCGGAGAGCTGGAACGACACCTCGGGCCACAGGCCCAGGTCCTCCGCCATCCGCAGCCCGTCCCGGAACAGCCGCCCCGCGAGCGGATAGTCGCCCGTCACCTCGGCGTGCGTCTGCAAGGGCACCATCGCCTGCAACTGGCCCCACCCGTCGCCCAGGTCGCGGAAGATCGCCAAGCTCCGCTCGCCCTGCTCGCGCACCGCGTCGAACTCGCCCCGCAGCTTGGCCTGGAACGCCCGACTCGCCAGCGCCGCCGCGGTGCCCCACGCGTCCCCGAGGTCGCGGAACGCCCTCTGCGCCCGCAGGACCAGGTCCCGGCTGGGCGCCAGGTCCTTCACGCCGTAGAGGTTGGAGCCCACGTACCACCGGGCCCTGGCCAGCCCCGCGGGATCGTCGACGTGTTCGTACGGCGCCAGGGCCGCCCCGTACTCCGCGAGCGGATCGGCGCTGCCGCCCAGCGCCAGCCGCATCCCGCCGAGCCAGGCCCTGGCCGCGGCCACCCGCACCCCGTCCTGGCCCGCGGGCACCGAGGAGGGGGCCAGGGCGAGCGCCTGCGCCAAGGAGCGCTCCGCCTCGCCGTACCGGCCGCGCAGCCGCCAGTACCAGGCCAGCGCGTTCACCAGGCGCAGGGCCCGCGTCGCGTCCTCCGCCTCGACGGCGCCCTCCAGGGCGGTGCGGAAGTTGGCGCCCTCGGCGTCCAACAGCCGCAGCCAGCGGCGCTGCTCGGGGCCCCGTAGATGGGGCTGGGCGCGCTCCGCCAGCGCGGCGTAGTGGTCCCGGTGGCGCAGCCGCAGCTCCGCCAGTTCGCCGCGCTCGCGCACCTGCTCGACGCAGTACGCCGCCACGGACTCCCACAGCCGGTAGCGCGGCCCCTCCGGGGTGTCGGCCACCGCCACGAGCGAC
This sequence comes from Streptomyces sp. NPDC017979, assembly GCF_044328175.1. Lineage (NCBI taxonomy): Bacteria > Bacillati > Actinomycetota > Actinomycetes > Kitasatosporales > Streptomycetaceae > Streptomyces > Streptomyces sp. NPDC017979. The sequence goes on from NZ_JBIRGU010000003.1 coordinate 577,823, forward strand.
GCCTCCACCAGTCGGGCCAGCAGGTCGAGCACCTGCGCCCGGTCCACCCCGGCCGTGGGGCACACTTCCTCCGCGGCGGCCAGGGTGCAGCCGTCCGCGTGCACCGCGAGCCGCCGCAGCACCACCTGTTCGGCGTCCCCCAACAGCCCCCAGCTCCAGTCGATCACCGCCCGCAGGGTGCGCTGGCGCGCCGGCGCGCCCCGCACTCCGGAGGCGAGCACGTGGAAGCGGTCGTCCAACCGGGCGGCCAACTCGGCCACCCCCAACACCCGCACCCGCGTCGCAGCCATCTCCAGGGCCAGCGGAATGCCGTCCAGCCGACGGCAGATCGCCGCCACGGCCTCCGTGTGCGCCGCGTCCAGCGCGACGTGCGGCGCGGCGGCCCGCGCCCGGGCCGTGAACAGCTCCTGAGCGTCCCGCCCGGCCAGCGGCCCCACTTCGTACAGCCACTCGCCGCGCACCTGGAGCGGCACTTGGCCGGTCGCCAGCACGGTCAGCGAACCCGTCGCCGACAACAGGTCCGCCACCAGCGCGGCCACGGGCTCCACCACGTGCTCGCAGTTGTCGAAGACCAGCAGCGTCGGCCGGTCGCCCAGGGCCTGCGCCACCCGGTCCGTCAGCGACGGCGGCTCGGCCGCGGCCGTCGGCACGACGTCGTCCCGCACGCCCAGCACCCCGGCGACCAGCTCCAGCACCTCCGGCGCCGCCGCGGTGCGCACGGGGGCGAGCGCGGCGAACTCCACCAGCCGCACCCCGCCGGGGAACGCCCCGCCCAACCGGGCCGCCAACGCCAGCGCGAGCTGGGTCTTGCCGACGCCGCCCGGGCCGGTGAGGGTGACGAGCCGGCGTCCGGTGACGGCCGCCGTCAGCTCCGTCAGCGCCGCGTCCCGGCCGATCAGTTCGATCAGCGCGGCACGGGGCACGTTCGACGGCGACCGGACCGCGGTCGTCGCCGGCGACGGCACGGCGGTGAGCGCCGGGTCCTGCGTCAGGACCGCTTGGTGCAGCGCGGCCAACTCCGGGCCCGGGTCCACCCCCAGCCGGTCGGCGAGCACTTCGCGCGCTTCGGCGTAGCTGCGCAGCGCGGCGCCCTGCCGCCCGGCCAGGTACAGCGCCCGTACGTGCGCGGTGCGCAGCCGCTCCCGTAGCGGATGCAGCGCCACCAGATCGCCCAGGTCGTCGGCGACCAGGGCGTGTTCGCCCAGCAACAGCCGGGCCTCCGCCTGCTCCTCCAGCGCGGTCAGCCGCTGCTCGGCCAGGGAGGCGGCGGCGACGCGGGTGAACTCCTCGTCCGCGAAGTCGGCGTACGCGGGCCCCCGCCACAGCGCCAGCGCGTCCGCGAGCAGCGCGGTGCGGGTGCGCGGGTCGGCGGCGGCCCGGGCGCGCTCCACGAGCCGGTGGAAGCGGTCGGCGTCCACCGCGTCGTCGTCGACGAGGAGTTGGTAGCCGGGGGAGCGGGCGGCGACCAGCGCCCGGCCGCCGGGCTCGGCGGCCTCCAGGGCGCGGCGCAGGTGCCAGACCTTGTTCTGGAGGGCGGCGGCCGGGCGGCCCGGCGGCTGCGCTCCCCACAGGTCGTCGACGAGCCGGTCCGCCGACACCGGCCGGCCGCGGTGCACCAACAGGCCGGCGAGCAGGGCGCGGACCTTTCGTTCGGGCACCCGGACCGACCGGCCGTCGGCGGTCCACACGCCCACGGGCCCGAGCACTCCAAAACGCATGCGAGCACGCTAACCGAGCGGCCCCGCTGCTCGCACGGCCGTTCCGCCCCCGTACGCCGGGCGCGGCGAGGACGGCTGGCGCTGCGAGGCGCCGGGCGCGGCGAGAGAGCCGACCGAGAGCGGACCGAGAGCGGCGCCGCGCACCGTGGACGCACCGCTGACGGGAACGGCGCCGGGCCCGTGACCCGTAGCCCCTCATCCGTACGCCGTACGGACCCGTCCCGGCCGCCCGCAACCGCGGCAACCGCACCAGCCGGCGCAGCCGCGCGCCACGAAAGGAACCCCCATGTCGTCCACCGCAGCCCCGGACCCGTCCCCGGGCGCCGCCCCGCAGAAGGCCGGCGCCCGGGAGTGGGCCGGGCTCGCCGTCCTCGCGCTGCCCACGCTCCTGCTCTCGCTCGACCAGAGCGTGCTGTTCCTGGCGCTGCCGCACCTCGCGGAGTCCCTGGCCCCCACCGGCACCCAAACCCTGTGGATCATGGACGTGTACGGGTTCATGATGGCGGGCTTCCTGGTCACCATGGGCACCCTCGGCGACCGGATCGGCCGCCGCCGGCTGCTGATGGTCGGCGCCACCGCCGTCGGCGCCACGTCCCTGCTGGCCGCGTTCTCCACCAGTGCGGAGATGCTGATCGTCACCCGGGCCCTGCTCGGCGTCGCGGCGGCCACCTTGATGCCGTCCACGCTCGCCCTGATCGGCAACATGTTCCGGGACCCGCACCAGCGCGGCCGGGCCATCGCGGTGTGGGCGAGCTGCTTCATGGGCGGCACCGCGCTCGGGCCCGTCGTCGGCGGGGTGTTGCTGGAGTACTTCTGGTGGGGCTCGGTCTTCATCCTCGGGGTGCCGGTGATGGTGGTCCTGCTGGTGGCCGCGCCGCTGGTGCTGCCCGAGTACCGGGACGAGGGCGCCGGTCGGATCGACGCCTTGAGCGTCGCACTCTCCCTCGCCGCGATCCTGCCGGTGATCTACGGGCTCAAGGAGACCGCCCGCAACGGCTGGGAGCCGCAGGCCGCGGCCGCCGTGGCGCTCGGGCTCGTCTTCGGCGTCCTCTTCGTCCTGCGTCAGCGCCGGCTCACGCACCCGCTGTTGGACCTGGCGCTGTTCCGGCACGCCGCGTTCACCACGTGGCTGCTGATCCTGCTGCTCGCGATGGCGACGATGAGCGGGGTGTACTACTTCGTCACCGGCTACATGCAGATGGTCGCCGGGCTGTCGCCGTTCGAGGCGGGCCTGTGGATGGTGCCGTCGGCGCTCATGTCCGTCGTCGCCGCGACCCTCGCGCCCACGCTGGTGCGCCACCTGCCGATCGGCGTGGTCATCGGCGGCGGCCTCGGCCTCGCCGCCGTCGGCTACCTGGTGCTCGCCTTCGTCGACCCGGTGGGCGGACTGCCCCTGCTGATCACCGGTTTCGTCATCAGCTTCTTCGGCACCGGGCCGATCGGCGCGCTGGGCACCAACCTCGTCGTCAGCTCCGCCCCGCCCGAGAAGAGCGGTTCGGCCGCTTCGCTGTCGGAGACCAGCGGCGAGTTCGGCGTCTCCTTCGGCCTGGCGGCCTTCGGCAGCCTCGGCGGCGCGCTGTACCAGGGGGCGGTGGAGGTGCCGGACGGGGTGACGGGTGCGGACGCGGAGGCCGTGCGCGGCAGCGTCGAGGGCGCGTTGGCCGTGGCCGGCTCGCTCCCGGCGGACCTCGGCGCCCAGGTGCTCGCCGCGGCCCGGGAGGCGTACACCGGCGGACTGACCGCGGTGGCCGTGGTCTGCGCCGTGCTGGCGGCCGTCACCGGCGTGGTCACGGTGACCGCGCTACGGAACGTCGGCGCCCGGCGCCCGGCGTCCGGAGGCCACCGGGCCCGACTCCGCTCCCGACCCCGGCGCCGACCTCTCGGCTGAGCGGAAGCCCGAACCGCAGCCCGAGGCGATCGGCCGATGACCTCCTCTACCCCTTCCTGAGAAAACCCTCATTCCTTTAAGGTTTCCTTGAAGAAATCATCTATCGTGAGTTCTTGTTGAGCGGGTCCAGACGTGATCTGGGCCCGCTGGAGTTTGCTGTCATGAACCCGTACGGGCTCGAAGGAAAGGGATCGTGGAATCCATGTGGGCGTATGAGCACGGCGTCGTCACTAAGGCTTCACCCGGGGCGGTGTGGGGATGTTACGAAGACCCGGCCGTCTGGCCCGAATGGGACGAGGAACTGCGGGAGTTGCAGCTCGACGGGCCGTTCGGCGCCGGGGTGACCGGGACGATGCACCTGCACGGGCGGCCGCCGCTCGCCTTCGCCGTGGTCGAGGCGGCGGAGCGCCAAGGGCTCAGCACCGAGACCGCCCTGGCGGACGGGACGGTCGTCCGCTTCGTCCACCGCCTCGCGGAGCGGGCCGACGGCGGCACGCGCATCGTCCACCGGGTGGAACTGGAGGGGCCGTCCGCGGGGGAGTCGCTGGGAGGCCAGATCGCCGGGCCGGTGCCCGACGCGATGCGCCGGCTCGCCGCGGTCGCGGAGGCGCGCGGCGGGTGAGCGCGGGTGACGCCGCGCGGGGTGGCCCCCTACGGCCCGGTGGTCGTGGGGGGCTTCGCCGCGTCCGAGTGCCGGGCGGGCGTTGCGGGGGTGCGGCGCGCCGCGAGGACCGCGGGCAGCACCCCCAGCAGTCCGGCCACCGCCATGGCGGAGCCGATCCAGAGCGGCGAAGTGAGCCCCAGGCCCGCGTCGATGGCGAGTCCACCGGCCCACGGGCCCAGCACCACGCCCACGTTGACCGCGGACGCGCTCGCCGTGTTCACCAACGGGCCCGTGTTGGACACCTGGACCACCCGCGCGCTCATCACGGGACTCAGCGGCAGTCCGATCAGCCCGAGCGCCGCCACCGCGACCAGGGTCGCCGCCCGGTCCTCGGCGACCAGCGCGAACGCCGCGAGGACGAGCGCCACCGCCGCGAAGCCGTAGCCGAGCATCGGCATCAGATAGCGGTCCGTGTACCGCCCCATGACCGCGTTCCCGATGATCGTCCCCACCCCGAACAGGCCGAAGAGCCACGGCACCGCCGTCTCCGGGAACCCGCTGACGTCCGTGAAGATCGGGGCGAAGTAGCTGTTCGCCGCCATGATCGCGCCGATCACCAAGGCGTTGGTGCCGTACGCGGCCCAGAGCCGGCCGTTGCGGAAGGCGGCCAACTCCGCCCGCACCCCGGTCGGCTCCGGCGCGGGGGCCGTCGGCACCAGCCGCCAGACGGCGAGCGCGCTGAGCGCGGCGAGCAGCGCCACCGCCCAGAAGCTGGCGCGCCAGCCGAAGTGCTGGTCGATCAGCGCGGCCGCGGGCAGCCCCGCCACGTGCGCGACCATCAACCCGCCGAAGAGCGTGGCCAGTGCGCGGCCGCGCCGGGCGGGCGGGACCAGGTGCATGCTCACTGCCACCGCGATGCCGAAGAACGCGGACGCGGCGAGCGCCGTGACGATCCGGGCGACCACCAGCACCCAGAACTCCTCGGCCACCGCCCCGAGCGCCTGCCCTGCCACGAAGGTGGCCAGCAGGCCGAGCAGGGCGAGCTTGCGGGCCGCCCGCAGCAGCACGACGGTGAGCACCGGGCCGCCCACCACCATCCCCAGTGCGTACACCGAGATGAGGTAGCCGACGGCGGACACCGACACCCCGAACTCCGCGGACAGGCTGGGCAGAATGCCCGCGATCATGATCTCCGTCGTATTGAGACTGAAGACGGCGACACCGAGAACGACGATGGCGAGAGGCATCCCGCCTCCATTTCCGTTGCGGATGATTCGGCAGGTAGTTTCTGTGTGGAAACTACTTTCATCGGCTCGGGTGATCGATGTCAAGCCGGGCCGCACCACGGCAGACCGTCCCGCCCGGTCGGATCCGGGCGGGACGGCCTGCGGTAGGGTGCTTTCCGGCAGGAAAAGGTTGTGTCCGGCGGCGACGTCGGCGTCTGCGCGCGGCGGCGTACGGCCGCAGTTGAGGACGGTGACGTGATGGCGGCGGACGGATCGGGGGCGCCCGCGGGCGGCAAGGCGCCCGGCGTCGCGGAGTTGGAGGACGCGCTCTCCCTCCTCCAGTGCGTCCTGGTGGCCCGGCGCACCGCGGCCAGCCCCGAGTCCATCAACTGGCAGCAGTACGACGTACTGGAACTGCTGCGCATCCAGGGCGCCATGACCCCCTCGCAGCTCAGCGACTCGCTGGGGGTCTCCCGGCCGACGGTCTCCAAGTCGCTGCGGGTGCTCAAGGACCTCGACCTGGTCGAACAGGCGGCGCTCGGCGACGACCGCCGCGAGCAGACGACCTCACTGACGCAGGAGGGTCACCTCTTCCTCTCCCGCGCCGCCCGCGGACGCCGGGAGAACGCCCGGGCGGTGACGGGGGTGTTGACCCCGGAGGAGCAGGCGGCCTTCGCGGCGATGTGTCGCAAGGCGGCGGGCGCGGTCAAGGGCCTGCTGCCGTAGGGGGGCATCCGAGGAGACCCGCGTGGCCCTTGCGGTGGCGCGGCCGCCTCGGCGGGCGGGGCCGGCGGGGTGCGTTCGCGTGCCGTCAGCGCACGCGGCTGTAGGTGCGCACCAGCGCTCCGTTGCCGAAGGTGCGGACGGAGTCGAGCGAGAACTCGGTGATGCCGGCGTCCGCGCCGAACATCGGCATCCCGGACCCGTAGGTCACCGGATACGTCTTGATGATCAGCTCGTCGATCTCGTCCATCAGCTCCCCGGCGATCTGGGATCCGCCGCACAGCCAGACGTCGAGCTCGCCGTCCTCCGCCTTCAGTGCGCGGACGCGGCCGAGCAGGTCGTCGGAGATCAGCTCGACGTTGGGGTCGGGGGACTCGGTGAGGGTGCGGGACGCGACGTACTCCCGCATGTGCCCGTAGGGGCTGGTGATGCTGATGTCGAGGGCGAGCTGATAGCTGGACCGGCCCTGGATGACGGTGTCGAAGCGTCGGTTCGGGCTGTCCAGTCCGAGGATGCGCCGACCCTCGACGGAGATCGTCTCCGGGTACTCCGTCGTGAGGTAGCCGCGGAACTCGTCGTCCACGAACTTCATCATCGCGTTCGCATCGCCCGACGGGTCGCCGATGAAGCCGTCGATCGAGCAGGCGATGAAGTAGGTGAGCTTGCGCAAGGGGTGGCCTTTCGGAAGAGGTGAGGGGTGCGGGCCGTTCGCCGTCGCTTCCGGCGCCCAACCACTACGTACATAGTGCTCCATGTGTAGTGGTTACGCAAGGCGCATTCCGCGGAGCCTCGTCTGATGTGCGATGTGCGATGCGCGACGTCCGGCGCTGGACGTCCGGCTCCGGACGCACGAAGAGGCGCGGAGGGCTCTCCCTCCGCGCCTCTCGGCGAGCTGTGTACGGGGCTACTTCGCCAGCAGCGACGAACTCCTGGAACCGCTGGAACTCTTGGCGCTTGGCCGCCGTCGCTCCGGCTGGACCACCGGCACCTGCGGCAACTGGTGCGGCAGCGACCGGTACCACCAGTACGAGACCAGGAAGCCGAAGCCGAGGCAGAGCGCCCCGCCCACCGCGTCCAGCCAGAAGTGGTTGGCCGTGGCCACGATGACCACCAGCGTGGCCGCCGGATACAGCAGCCCGAGCACCTTGACCCACGGCACGGACGCCAACGCGAAGATGATCACGCCGCACCACAGCGACCAGCCGATGTGCATCGACGGCATGGCCGCGTACTGGTTCGACATGTTCTTCAAGTCGCCCGAGGCCATCGAGCCCCAGGTCTCGTGCACCAGGACGGTGTCGATGAAGCCGTGCCCCGTCATCAACCGAGGAGGAGCGAGCGGATACAGGTAGTAGCCGACCAGGGCGATGCCGGTGGTGACGAACAGCGCCAGCCGCGCCGCCGCGTACCGCCCGGGATGCCAGCGGTACAGCCACACGAGCACCCCGATCGTGACGACGAAGTGCAGTGTGGCGTAGTAGTAGTTCATGGCCACGATCAGCCACGTGACCGAGTTCACCGCGTGGTTGACCGAGTGCTCGAAGGCGAGCCCCAGGGACTTCTCCAGGTCCCAGATCCAGTCCGCGTTCCGCAGCGCCTGGGTCTTCTGCTCCGGGACGGCGTTGCGGATCAGTGAGTACGTCCAGTAACTCACCGCGATCAACAGCACTTCGAACCAGATCCTGGGGCGGCGCGGCGACCGCAGGTCCTTGAACCGCGCGAACCGCGAATGCGTCGATCCGGCGGCCTCGTCCGCCATGGGTGACGGGGCGGCCGGCCGGCCTTCCAGTGTCTTCACGGTTGTTTCACCCATGGGACGAAAGTCTGCCAGATGCGCACCCACGCACCGATCATCCCTCGGTCCCGTTCCGGTCGCACGCGCTCCCCCTCAGGGACGAGACGGAGCACGGAGCCGGGAGTGCGGGCGCCCTGGTCACACGCGTCCACCGGAATCGGCCGCCGGGGCCGCGGACGCCGTGGAGCCCCGTACGAGCAGCTCGGGCATGAAGACGAACTCACTGTAAGCAGCCGAAGCGGAACCCCTAGGGGCCGGCGGAAGGTTTCCCTGGATCTCCTCCAGCAGCGTGCGCACCGCGGCCTGCCCCATCGCCGGCACCGGTTTGCGGACGGTCGTCAGCGGCGGGTCCGTGAAGGCGATCAGCGGGGAGTCGTCGAAGCCGACGACGGAGACGTCGTCCGGCACTTCCAGCCCCCGCTGGCGGGCCGCCCGGATCGCGCCCAGCGCCATCATGTCGCTGGCGCACACCACGGCCGTGCACCCCCGGTCCATCAGCGCCGACGCCGCGGCCTGGCCGCCCTCCAGGGTGTAGAGGGAGTGCTGCACCAGCTCGGTGGTGATCGTCTCGGTGGTCAGCCCCAACTGCTCCTGGACCACCTCGATGAACCCCTCGATCTTCCGGATCACCGGCACGAACCGCTGCGGCCCGAGGGCCAGCCCGATCCTGGTGTGCCCCAGCGAGACGAGGTGGGTCACCGCGAGCCGCATCGCCGCCCGGTCGTCCGGCGAGATGAAGGGGGCCTGCACCTTGGGGGAGTACCCGTCGACGAGGACGAAGGGGACGCCCTGGGCGCGCAGTTGTTCGTACCGCCCCATGTCGGCGGTGGTGTCGGCGTGCAGCCCGGAGACGAAGATGATGCCCGAGACCCCCCGGTCCACCAGCATCTCGGTCAGTTCGTCCTCCGTCGACCCGCCCGGCGTCTGGGTCGCCAGCACGGGGGTGTAGCCCTCGCGGGTCAGCGCCTGGCCGATGACCTGAGCCAGGGCGGGGAAGATCGGGTTCTCCAGCTCCGGGGTGATCAGCCCGACGAGTCCGGCGCTGCGCTGGCGCAGCCGCACCGGGCGCTCGTAGCCGAGCACGTCGAGTGCGGCGAGGACGGACTGACGGGTGGTCGCGGCGACTCCGGGCTTTCCGTTGAGGACGCGGCTCACCGTCGCTTCGCTGACCCCCGCCTGGGCAGCTATGTCGGCCAGTCGTGCGGGTGCGGTCACGGGATGGGACTGTACCGGGCGCATCTCAGACTGCCCACCACACGCACGTCTCGCCCGGCAGGCGCACCGCGCCGCCGCCGAACTCCAACGCCCCCGAGGAGAGCACCGGACGGCCCGGGACCGGCAGCTCGACCTCCTCCGCGCGGGTGTTCAACGTGCAGACCACGCCCGGGCGGGAGAACACCAGCACCCCTTCGGGCGCCGGCAGCCACTCCAGTGCGCCGTCCCCGAGGCCCGGCAGCTCCTTGCGCAGCTCCAGCGCGGAGCGGTACAGCTCCAGCGTCGACCGCGGGTCGCCCGTCTGCGCCTCGACCGAGAGGCCGGCCCACGCCGCGGGCTGCGGCAGCCAGCTCGCGCCGGGCCCGAAGCCGTACGGCGCGGCCGCGCCCGACCAGGGGATGGGCACCCGGCAGCCGTCCCGCAGCCCGTCCTGCCCGTCGCCCCGGAAGAAGGCCGGGTCCTGGCGCACTCCGTCCGGCAGGTCCGTGACCTCCGGCAACCCGAGCTCCTCGCCCTGGTACAGATACGCGGACCCGGGCAGCGCCAGCGTCAGCAGCGCCGCCGCACGGGCGCGCCGCAGCCCCTGCGCGCCGCCGCCGTACCGCGTGGTGTGCCGGACCACGTCGTGGTTGGAGAGGACCCAGGTGGTGGGCGCGCCGACGGAGGCGGTCGCCGCCAGGGAGGAGTCGATCACCTGGCGCATCGCGGCGGCCTCCCAGGCGCAGGTGAGGAACTGGAAGTTGAACGCCTGGTGCAGCTCGTCCGGGCGCACGTAGAGCGCGAGGCGCTCGGAGGTCGGCGCCCACGCCTCGGCGACGCCGATGCGCTGCCCCTCGTACGAATCCAGCAGCAGCCGCCAGGAGCGGTGGATCTCGTGCACCCCGTCCTGGTCGAAGAAGGGCAGCACCTGGGCGCCGATCATCTTCGCCTGCTCGCGCAGCCCGATGTCCGGCAGGCCCTCGGCCTTCACCATGCCGTGCGCCACGTCGATGCGGAAGCCGTCCACGCCCAGGTCCAGCCAGAAGCGCAGGATCGAATCGAACTCCTCGCGGACCGCGGGGTGCTCCCAGTTCAGATCGGGCTGCTCGGGGGCGAACAGGTGCAGGTACCAGTCGCCGGTGTCGGTGCGGGTCCAGGCGGGGCCGCCGAAGACCGACTCCCAGTCGTTCGGCGGGAGGTCGCCGTCGGGGCCGCGGCCGGGACGGAAGTGGTACAGCGCGCGCTCGGGGGCGTCCGGGCCGCCGTCGACGGCCGCGCGGAACCAGGCGTGCTGGTCGGAGGTGTGGTTCGGCACGATGTCGACGATCACGCGCAGGCCGAGCCGATGCGCCTCGCGGACCAGGTCGTCCGCGTCCGACAGTTCGCCGAACAGCGGGTCGACGGAGCGGTAGTCCGCGACGTCGTAGCCACCGTCGGCCTGGGGGGAGGCGTAGAAGGGGGTGAGCCAGACGGCGTCCACGCCGAGGTCGGCGAGGTGTGGCAGGCGCTCGCGGACGCCGCGCAGATCGCCGATGCCGTCGCCGTCGCTGTCGGCGAACGAGCGCACGTACACCTGGTAGATGACGGCGTCCCGCCACCAGCCGGCCGAGGGGGCGGCGGACTGGTCACGGAGGGTGGGAGCGAGCTCCTGGGTCATGTGCTTTCCCTTGAAAGTCGTCACAAGCAGTGTCGTGCGGGTGTGTGCTGACGCCTGCGGTCGTTTGTAGCTGTTTGTGATCGTCTGTGGTCGTCTACGGTTATCTGTGGTCTTCTGCGGTCGCCTGTTGTCTTCTGTAGTGATGTGGGCGCGTCTGCGCCGTCATGGACAGGGATGTTCTGCCCCGTCGGCCGGTGCTCAACGCTCCGTTCGCCGTTCTGGCGTGGATACGCCAACGCCCGCGCCGGCCCCCTCAGCCCTTGGTGCCGCCGGCGGTCAGTCCGGCCACCAGGTGCCGCTGCGCGAAGAAGAACAACAGCCCGGCCGGCAGCATGATCAGCACCGAGGACGCGGTCATCAGGCCCCACTCGGCGCGGTGCGGCCCGACGAACGTCTGGAGGCCGACGGCCAGCGTGTACTTGCCCTCGCTGCTGAGGAAGGACGTCGCGAACGCCACCTCGCTCCACGCGGTCAGGAAGGTGTAGAAGGCCGTCACCGCCAGCCCCGGCCGCGCCAGCGGCACGATCAGCCGCCAGAAGGTGCCGAAGGGGGTGAGCCCGTCCATCCGCCCCGCCTCGTCGATCTCGGTCGGGATGGTGTCGAAGTACCCCTTGAGCATCCACGCGCAGAACGGCACGGACACCGAGCAGTACGTGACGATCAGACCGCCGTAGCTGTCGAGCAGCCCCAGTTCGCCGAGGATGTTGTACAGCGGCACGATCAGCACGGCCACCGGGAACATCTGGCACACCAGGAAGGTCCACATCAGCGACCGGTGGCCGGGGAAGCGCAGCCGGGAGACCGCGTAACCGGCGCTGGCCGCGATCAACACGCCCACCAGCATCGTCCCGCCCGCTATCAGCACCGAGTTCAGGAACCAGGTCGCGAACTCCGTCTCGCCCAGCAGGTGCCGGTAGTTGGCGAGGGTGAAGCCGTCCAGCTCCATCGGGTGCGTCCAGCCGTTCTCCCCGCGGACCGAGACGAGCACGATGAAGACGACCGGGAAGAGGGCGATGACGCTGGCGGTGACCAGGGTGGCGTGCAGGGCGAGGGACGCGCCGCGCGAGCGCTCGTCGCGCCCGCGCACCCGCCGCGCCGGCGCGACGGGTGCGACCGCCCGCGGCTCGACCCGCACGGTCGGGGACTTCTCGACGGCACTCACTTGGCGGCCTCCTGACGGTTGAGCATGCCGCGGTAGAACACGGAGAACACCAGGAGCAGCGAGAGGATCACGATGCCGTACGCCGCCGACCCCGCGTAGTCCCGCACGCCCTGGAAGGCGAGCCGGTACGCGTAGGTCACCAGGATCTCGCTCTCCGTGCCGCCGGCCTGCCCGATGACCAGGTAGATGATCGGGAACATGTTGAAGGTCCAGATGGTGCCCAGCAGGACCACGGTGGTGCTGACGGGCTTGAGGCCCGGCAGCGTCACGTGCACGAACCGCTGCCAGGGCGAAGCGCCGTCCATCTCGGCCGCCTCGTGCAGTTCCCGCGGGATCGACTGGAGCCCGCCGAGGATGGCGACCATCATGAACGGCACCCCGAGCCAGGTGTTCACCGCGATGACGGACAGCTTCTGCACGAAGGGGTCGCCGAGCCAGTCGACCGGGGCCACGCCCACCTTGCCGAGCAGCGCGTTCAGCACCCCGTTGTCGGTGTTGTACATCAGCTTCCACGCGAACGCGGCGACGAACGCCGGCACCGCCCACGGCAGCACCAGCAGCACCCGGTACAGCGACCGGCCGCGCATGCGCCGGTTGAGCAGCAGGGCGAGCCCGAGCCCGATCCCGTAGTGCAGCAGCACGCAGCTCAGCGTCCACAGCACGGTCCACGTCAGCCGCGGGTAGAAGGACCCCTCCTGGCCGGAGAGGATGTTCCAGTAGTTCTCCAGCCCGACGAAGGAGTACGAGGACGGCACCTCGAAGTCGCCGATGGTGCGGCCGATGTTGGCCTCGTTGGCGTCGGTGAACGACAGGTAGATCCCGCGGCCCAGCGGATAGCCGATGAGCACGCCGAGGACGACCACCACCGGCAGGACCATGGCCCACGCGTACCAGTGGGTGGTGAAGGACCGTCTGGTCCTGACTATGAGGGTGCTCATCTGTCTCCGTACGTCCCTACGTCCCAACGTCCCTGGGGTCGGGCGTTGCGCGGTCGGTGGCCCGGCGAACGCTCGCCGGGCCGGGGCGGGTCAGCCGGTCTTGTAGTCCTTCAGGAGCTTGGTGTTCCACTCCTTCGCGAGCGCGTCCAATCCCTCCTCGGGGGAGGCGTCGCCGCGCAGCACCTTCACGTAGTGCTGGTCGAAGGCGACGAACAGGTCGCCGACGCCGGGGATCACCGGGCGGGACCTGGCGATGGAGAGCGCCTGCTGGAACGCCTTCTTCGCCGGGTCCGCGGTGACCTCCGCGGTGTACGCGGACTTCCGCGTCGGCAGCGTGTTGATCTCCTTGGCGGTCAGCTCCTGGCTCTTGGCCGACGCCATGAACTTCACGAACAGGTACGCCGCGTCCTTGTTCTTCGAGCCCCGGTAGACGGAGTAGTTGTGGCCGCCGATGGGGGCCGCGGCCTTGCCCGAGGGGCCGGCGGGGATGTTGGCGATGCCGAGGTTGGCCTTGTCCTTGAACGCCTTGCCGCTGTAGTCGTCGGAGACCGACCACGGGCCGTTGATCACCATGGCGATCTTGCCGTCCTTGAAGGACGTCTGGGCGGCGACGTACCCGTCCGTGGTGGCGGGCTTGAGCGCCACGTCGGGCTGCGCCAGCTTCAGGGCGGTCGCCATGCCCTTGACGGCCTCTGGGCTGTTGACGGTGATCTTCTTGGCGTCCACGTCGAGCATGTCCGCGCCCTCGCCGTACAGGAACGGCAGGGAGAAGTAGCCCTCGGGGTTGAGCTGGGTGCCGGTGACCCCGGTCTTCTCCTTGATCGTCTTCGCGGTGGCGATGAACTCGTCCCAGGTGGCCGGGGGCTTGCTGATGCCGGCCTCGGCGAAGACCTCCTTGTTGTACAGCAGCGCCAGGGTGTCGGTGACCTGGGGAACGCCCACGGTCTGGCCCTGCCACTTGGCGGTGGACAGCGGCCCGGGCAGGAAGTCGTCGACGCCGTCGAGCGCGGGCGTGCCGTCCAGCGGCTGGAGGTAGCCGAGGTTCGCGAAGCCGGCCGACCAGCCGACGTCGGTGCGGATCACGTCGGGCGCGCCCTTGCCGTTCTGGGCCGCGGTCTTGAACTTCTGCTCGGCCTGGTCGAAGGAGACCGAGGTGCGGTTCACCTTGATCTTCGGGTACTCCTTCTGGAACTGGGCCACGAGCTTGTCGTACGTCGGCCCCTCGGCCTCGTTCGACGTGTCCCACCAGGTGATCGAGCCGGAGACGCCCTGCGGGTCCTCGGCTGCCTTCTTGCCGCTGCTGTCGCCGGAACCGCCGTCGTTGCCGCCGCACGCGGTCAGGGTCAGCGCCAGTACGCCCGCTATCGCGGTGGCCGTCATGCCCTTGCGCATCGTGAACTCCTCATTGAGGTCAGGACCTGCCAGTCCTCAACGGGCCTGGCTGCTGCGGCGAGAAGCTAACAGTCCTGCAAGACTTTACGAAAGACCTTGCAGAAAGAAATCAGGCTCGGTGTCCAGGTCGTAACCTCCCCGTGTCCTAAGGATTTCGTGGTCAAGGCACGGGGGTTGACCGTCCTTCAGGGCGTCTTCTACGGTCTGCTGCCAGGCGGGGCGGCGGAGTTACTGCAAGAAACGACAAGTTCTTGCAGAAGGAGTTGCGAAAAGTTTCAGGAGGAGACATGCCCCGCAGCAGACCCCTGTCCGCCGTGCTCGCCCTCGTCGCGGCGGCGTCGTTCGCCGTCGCGGCCCCCGCCCCCGCCGCACAGGCGGCACCGCCCGGCCCCAAGGACGTCACCGCCGTCCTCTTCGAGTGGCGCTTCGACTCCGTCGCCCGCGCCTGCACCGAGCAACTCGGCCCCGCCGGATACGGCTTCGTCCAGGTCTCCCCGCCCCAGGAGCACATCAGGGGCGCGCAGTGGTGGACCTCGTACCAGCCCGTCAGCTACGAGATCGCCGGTCGGCTCGGCGACCGCGCCGCCTTCGCCGCCATGGTCAACACCTGCCGCGCCGCCGGCGTGAAGGTCGTCGTGGACGCGGTCGTCAACCACATGGCCGCAGGCGACGGCACCGGCACCGGCGGCTCCCGCTACACCAAGTACGACTACCCCGGCATCTACTCGGGCTTCGACTTCGACGACTGCCGCCACCCCATCAGCAACTACCGCGACCGCTGGCACGTCCAGTCGTGCGAACTGGTGGGCCTCGCCGACCTCGACACCGGCGAGGAGTACGTCCGCGGACGGATCGCCCGCTACCTCAACGACCTGCTCTCCCTCGGCGTCGAAGGGTTCCGCATCGACGCCGCCAAGCACATGCCCGCCGCCGACCTCGCGAACATCAAGGCCCGGCTCACCAAGCCCGACGCCTACTGGAAGCAGGAGACCATCCACGGCGACGGCGAGGCCGTCTCACCCGCCGAGTACCTCGGCAACGGCGACGTCCAGGAGTTCCGCTACGCCCGCGACCTCAAGCGGGTGTTCCAGCAGGAGAACCTGGCGTACTTGAAGAACTACGGCGAGGGCTGGGGTTACCTGGAGTCCGGCAAGGCGGCCGTCTTCGTCGACAACCACGACACCGAACGCGGCGGCGACACCCTCTCGTACAAGGACGGCGCCGCCTACACCCTCGCCTCCGTCTTCATGCTCGCCTGGCCCTACGGAACGCCCGACGTGCACTCCGGCTACGAGTTCACCGACCGCGACGCCGGCCCGCCGAACGACGGCGCGGTGCGGGCCTGCTGGAGCGACGGGTGGAAGTGCCAGCACGCGTGGCCCGAGATCTCCTCGATGGTGGCCCTGCGCAACACCGCCCGCGGCGAGCCGGTGACCCACTGGTGGGACGACGGCGGCGACCGGATCGCCTTCGGCCGTGGCGCCAAGGCGTACGTCGCCATCAACCACCAGGGCACGCCGTTGACCCGGACCTTCCAGACGTCGCTGGCGCCCGGCACGTACTGCGACGTGCAGACGAAGCGCCCGGTGAACGTGAACGGGTCCGGGCAGTTCACCGCCACCCTGGCGCCGTCCACCGCACTCGCCCTGCACACCGGCGCCCGCACCTGCACCTGAGCGACGCCCCCCGCCCCGGAGCAACTAGCCAAGGAGAAGTGACACGTGGTCCGCAACGGACGGACACGACGCGGCGTCGTCGCCCTCGTCGCCGCGCTGACGGTCGGGCTGCTGCCCGGCGCACCAGCGCTCGCAGCCACCCCTGAAGTCACCCCGAGCGCCGCCCCGACGGACGCCACCGCCCTCGACCTCCGCAAGGCCGAAGCCCAGTGGATCGACCGCACCACCGTCGTGTGGCGCGTCACGGCGACGGGCGCGACCAGCGAGCAGTTGGTGTACGCGACCGGGCGACCGGTCTCCGTCACGGACGGCGACCTCAGCGACCGGGGGCGCCACCTGCGGCTGACGCCCACCGCCCTCACCGACGCGCAGAGGGCCAAGTACCCGCACCTCAAGGACCAGCCGGCCTTCGCCGTCGACGCCCGCGACGCCAGAAGGGCCCCCGAAGCCCTGCGCGGCCAACTCGTCGCCACCCAACGCGACGCCTCCGGGGTGCTGCTCGCCGCGACCGGCGTGCAGACCGCGGGCGTCCTCGACGACCTGTACGCGGCGAAGGCCACCAAGGCCGCCCTCGGGCCGGTCTTCACGAAGCGGGGCGTCACCCTCTCCGTGTGGGCGCCCACCGCCACCACCGTCTCCCTCGACCTCGACGGCCGCGCCGTGCCCATGCGCCGCGACGACGCGTCCGGCGTCTGGTCGGCCGCCGGACCGCGCTCCTGGGCCGGCAAGCCGTACCGCTACCGCGTGACCGTCTTCGCCCCCGCCGTCCAGCGGACCGTGGTCAACGAGGTCACCGACCCGTACTCCACCGCCCTGACCGCCGACTCCCGGCGCAGCCTGGCCGTCGACCTCAAGGACCCGAAGCTGGCACCCGCCGGCTGGCGGACGCTGCGCAAGCCGCCCGCGGTGCCGCTGCGGGACGCCCAGATCCAGGAGCTGCACGTCCGGGACTTCTCCGTCGCGGACCCCACCGCCGACCACCCCGGCACCTACCGCGCCTTCGCCGACCGCGACTCGGCCGGCACCCGGCACCTGAAGGCGCTGGCCGCCAGCGGCACGTCCTACGTCCACCTGCTGCCCGTCTTCGACATCGGCACGATCCCCGAGCGCCGACAGGACCAGCAGCAACCGCCCTGCGACCTTGCGGCGCACGCCCCCGACTCCGCCGAACAGCAGGCGTGCATCGCGAAGACGGCGGCGAAGGACGCGTACAACTGGGGCTACGACCCGCTGCACTTCACCGTGCCGGAGGGCTCCTACGCCACCGACCCGGACGGCACCCGCCGCACCGTCGAGTTCCGCGAGATGGTCGCAGCGCTGAGCGCCAACGGGCTGCGCACCGTGCTGGACGTGGTCTACAACCACACGGTCGCCAGCGGCCAGGACGACAAGTCCGTCCTCGACAAGATCGTGCCCGGCTACTACCAGCGGCTGCTCGCCGACGGCAGCGTGGCCACCTCCACCTGCTGCGCCAACACCGCGCCGGAGCACGCGATGATGGGCAAGCTGGTGGTGGACTCCGTCGTCACCTGGGCGAAGGAGTACAAGGTCGACGGCTTCCGCTTCGACCTGATGGGCCACCACCCGAAGGCCAACGTGCTCGCCGTCCGCAAGGCCCTGGACGCGCTGACCCCGGCCCGCGACGGCGTCGACGGGAAGAAGGTCCTGCTGTACGGGGAGGGCTGGAATTTCGGCGAGGTCGCCGACGACGCCCGCTTCGTCCAGGCCACCCAGAAGCACCTGGCCGGCACCGGGATCGCCACCTTCTCCGACCGCGCGCGGGACGCGATCCGCGGCGGCGGGCCCTTCGACGACGACCCCGGCGTCCAGGGCTTCGCCTCCGGGCTGTTCACCGACCCCAACCCGGCCGCCGACAACGGCACCCCCGCGCAGCAGCGGGCCCGGCTGCTGCACTACCAGGACCTGATCAAGGTCGGGCTGACCGGCAACCTGGCGTCGTACGCCTTCACCGACAGCCGCGGGCGCACCGTGCGGGGCTCCGACGTCGACTACAACGGCGTCCCGGCCGGGTACGCGGCGGCGCCCGGCGACGCCGTCGCCTACTCCGACGCCCACGACAACGAGACGCTGTACGACGCCCTCGCCTTCAAGCTGCCGCGCACCACGCCCGCGGACGACCGGGCGCGGATGCAGGTGGTGGCGCTCGCCGCAGCGCTGTTGTCGCAGGGCCCGACGCTCTCCCAGGCGGGCACCGACCTGCTGCGTTCCAAGTCGCTGGACCGCAACTCGTACGACAGCGGCGACTGGTTCAACGCGATCCGGTGGGACTGCCGGGAGGGCAACGGCTTCGGCCGCGGGCTGCCGCCGGCCGCCGACAACCGGGGCAAGTGGGACCGGGCCCGACCGCTGTTGGCCACCCCCGGGATCACCGCGGGCTGCCGGCAGGTCGGGGCCGCGTCCGCCGCCTACCGCGACCTGCTCGCGATCCGCACCGGTGAGCCGGCGTTCAGCCGGGCCACCGCCGAGCAGGTGCAGCGGTCGGTCTCCTTCCCGCTGTCCGGGCCGGCCGAGACGCCCGGAGTGATCACGATGAAGGCGGGCGACCTCGTCGTCGTCTTCAACGCGACGCCCGAGCGGCAGACGCAGCAGGTGCCGTCCCTCGCGGGCACGGCCTACCGGCTGCACCCCGTCCAGGCCCGGGGGGCGGACCGTACGACGGCCACCTCGTCGTACGAGCAGCAGGCGGGCGCCTTCACCGTCCCGGCGCGCACGGTGGCGGTCTTCACCAGCAGGTGAACGACGGTGGCCCGGGCCCGACGAGGGCCCGGGCCACGGCTCAGCGCGGCGCCGGCACCTGGCCCGTCGCGCCCTGCGGGTCGGCCGGCGGGTCGGCCGGCACCAGGGCCATCAGCCGGCCCAGCAGATCGGCGAACGGGCCGTCCACCGGCTCGTCCTGAAGCACGCCGGTGATCACGGCCGCCGTCTCGCCGTCGTACGCCGCGCTCACCGCGCACAGCGCCGCGAAGTCGTGCACCAGCTTCAACTCCAACTCGGCGCGCGGAATCCGCCGGCCGTCCAGCCACAGCAGCGCCGTCGTCTCGGCGAGGGAGACCCAGGAGCGGACCACGAGCGCCAGGCGCACCGGGGGTTCCGTGACCCGCAGGTGCGCCAGGATCTGGTCGTACGCCGCCTGCCGCACCTCGTCGATCATCGCGGTGGTCCGCGACGAGCCGACGGCCGGGCCGCCGCGCATCAACGCGAAGAAGCCGGGCCCGTGCTCGTCGACGAAGTCGAAGAAGCGGCGCATCACCCGCAGCAGTCGGGCGCCGAGCGGCCCCTCCTGCGGTTCGACGAACCGGCCGGCCAGGTCGTCGGCGGCCCGGCGCAGCGCCGCTTCGTAAAGGCTCTGCTTGCCCGGGAAGTAGTGGTACACCAGCGGTCGGGAGATGCCGGCGGCCGAAGCTATCTCGTCGATCGACACCTCGTCGGGGGAGCGGGCGCTGAAGAGGTCCAGCGCCACGCCGATCAGCTGCTGCCTGCGCTCCTCGACGCCCATCCTGCGGCGTACCCCGGTCGTCATGTCCACCAGCGTACCGACTGCCCTCCGTGCACGTGTTCTACGGGTAACCCACACAGGACCGCTACAGATCGAGCACCAGGCGCCTGCCGCGGCAGCGCGAGACGCAGATCAGCATCGAGTCGTCCCGCTCGGCGTCGGTCAGCAGGTCGTCGCGGTGGTCCACCTCGCCGGCCAGCACGGTCTGTTGGCAGGTGCCGCAGAAACCCTGCTGGCAGGAGTACGCCACGTCCGGCAGCGCGGTGCGCACCGCGGCCAGCACGGACTGGTCGGCCTCGACGTGCACGACCCGGCCGGAACGGTGCAGTTCGACGTCGAAGGCGGCGCCGGGCGCGGCCACGTCGGTGCTCGCGGCGAACCGCTCCAGGTGCAGCGCCCGGCCCTCGGGCAGCAGTCGGGCGACGGCGTCCATCAGCCCGGTCGGCCCGCAACAGTAGACCGCGGTCTCGGCGCTCACCGAGGTCAGGAAGTCCAACGTCGGCCGGCCGTCGGCGTCCCCGGCGACGACCGTGACGCGCCCGCCGTCCGCACCCAACTCCTCCACCTCGTCGAGGAACGGCATCGAGGCGTGCGACCGGCCGCAGTACAGCAGCCGCCAGTCGGCGCCGGCCGCGGCGAGGGCCCGCAGCATCGGCAGCACGGGCGTGATCCCGATGCCGCCGACGACGAAGAGGTGCGCGGGCGACGCCACCAGCGGGAAGCGGTTGCGCGGCCCGCGGACCTCGATCCGCACCCCGTCGCGCAGTCGTTCGTGCACCTCGCGCGAGCCGCCCCGGCCGCCTTCGACCAGGCGCGTCGCCACCGTGTACGCCCCGGCGTCGGCCGGGTCGCCGCACAGCGAGTACTGGCGCACCAGCCCGGAGGGCAGGACGACATCGAGGTGGGCGCCCGGCTGCCAGGGCGGCAGCGGCGCTCCGTCCGGGGCCTCCAACCGCAGTTGGACGACGCCGTCGGCGGGCTCGGTCCGCTCGGCGACGACGAGGGCCAGCCGACGTGCGGCGGTCGCGCCCCGGCCGGCGACCGGGGCCATGCCGCGGGCCCGGCCCTGTCCGGAGACGGGCTCCGCCAGCGCGGGCATCGGCCACAGCGGGGAGCGCTCGATGCGGCGGCGGGCGGCCCGTTTGGCGAGTGCGGCGGCACCGGCCGCGCCGGCGGCCAGGGCCAGGGTCAGGGGGCGGGGCGCCATCGGTCAGCGGCCCCCGTTCGCGCCGGGCGAGGTCGCCAGATAGGCCACCGCCTGGGCCGTACTGCCCTCCTGGGAGGGGTGGTAGGCGCGGCCGAGGTAGCGGGGGACGGAGCGGAGCATGTCGCCGGTGGCCGGCAACACCCCGGCCCGGCCCGCCCGGTGGAACTGTCCGAAGGACGCCTTGCCGTCGGTGAGCAGCGGATCGTTCGCCATGAAGAACCGCACGCCGCGCTGCCAGAGGAAGACGAGGGTGGAGAACGCGCTCGCCCAGGTGCGCACCCGGCGCCCGTAGCCGCCGTCGACGTGGGTGAACAGGTCGAACGCGACCGACCGGTGCTCCACCTCCTCCGCGCCGTGCCAGCGCAGCAGGTCGAGCATCATCGGATCGGCGCCGCGCCGGTCGAGCTCCTCGGCGTTCAGGACCCAGTTGCCGAGGAACGCGGTGTAGTGCTCGATCGCGGCGATCAGCGCGACGCGCTCCAGCAGCCACCAGCGGCGCGCCCGCCCGGGCGGCAGCGTCCGGTCGCCCAGCAGCTTCTCGAACATCCAGTCCACCTGGGCGGTGTACGGGGTGGGGTCCAGCCCGAGCGCCTTGAGGTGCGGCAGGACGTCGTCGTGGGCCTGCGAGTGGACGGCCTCCTGCCCGATGAAGCCGATGACGTCCGAGCGCAGCCGGTCGTCCTCGATCAGCGGCAGCACCTGCTTGTAGACGTGGATGAACCATCGCTCCCCGGCGGGGAGCAGCAGGTGGAGCACGTTGATGGTGTGGGTGGTGAAGGGGTCGCCGGGGACCCAGTGGAGAGGGGAGTCCGCCCAGTCGAACGAGACCTTGCGGGCCTTGAGTTCGACGTGCTCCGACGCGACCGGAGCGGGCTGCGTATTAGACATGCCGTCAATGTACTGACGGGTAAAGCGCGCGACCAGATGCGTGCGCGTGCTTTCCTCCGCGGGAGGCTCCTGCGCGAGTGCCCGTCGCCCCAGCGGGCGCGGCGCGATGGTGCGGCCCGGCGGTGCTTGTCTGCGGAGCTCCGCCCCCTGTACCACCTGACCGCGCCGTTTCCCTGCGAGTGCATTGGTCTCCGCGGCCCGGTGGTGGGTTGTTCGCGCAGTTCCCCGCGCCCCTGTTTCGCTTGCTGTGCATTGGTCTCCGCGGCCCGGATCCCATTACCCCTTGCCCCAGCTCGCAGACAAAGGACGGGGGCAGCGAAACAGGGGCGCGGGGAACTGCGCGACAAGCCACAGACTGCCCGCAGAGATCAATGTGCCTGTGGGGCTAAGGCGGGTACGTCAGGCGGCACTGAAGGGCCCCTTTGCCCGGAAGGCGCCGTGAGCGGCGCGGCCAGCCGCCACTGGGGCGCGGACGCCATGAGAGCGCGCCGGTCACGGCGGCACCGCGCCCGCTAGGGCAACCGCAGGGGCTCCGGTGCGGAGGTTGCTTCATCCGCACCGGAGGACGGAGGGTTACGCCTGCGTCACGCTCCACGCGCTGAACGCGGCCGTGCCCCGCGCCCCGCTCCCTCCACTCGCCGCCGTCATGAAGACGCCCACGTCCTGGACGCCCGCCGCGCCCGGCGACGAGACCGTGGCGATCGTGCGCCACGTCGCGCCGCCGTCCGTGGACAGCTCGCCGGTGAAGGCCGTGTCCGCGCCCCGGGTCAGCCGCAGCAGGACCGGCGCGCGCACGCCGGTGATGCGGCGGTACACGTCGAGGGTGCCGTCGCCGTTGGAGTCGTACGACAGCGCGACGCCCTGGCCCGGCGTCACCGCCAGGTTGACGAAGCCGGTCGCGCCGGGGCGGGCCAGGTCGTCCCGGACGACGATCCCGGCCCGGGCCCAACTGCTGGTGTTGTGTTGGGAGTCGACCCGGACGGTGACCGCGGTGCCCGGGGTGAACAGACCCTTGCGGTACGCGGTGCCGAAGTGCGCGGTGCCCCGCCACAGGTCGTTCCCGGCGCCGTTGATCGCCAGCCGGTCCCCGAGCTGCCCGAAGACGGCCGCGTTGTTGGCGTAGGTGCGCCACTCCGCCGCCAGCGGCGCGGCGACGTGCACCTCGCCGACCTGGGTGACGGGCGCCGCGTCCTCGCCCTTGGGCCCGTACCGCACCGTCAGCCGGTACGGCAGCGCCCGCAGCGGCTCGGTGAGGGCGTCACCGGGCGCGGTGACCCGCCAGCGGACCGCGCCGCTGCCGCCCGCGGCCACGCCCGGCAGCGAGCGGCCCGCCGGCGCCTCCGGGGACAGCTCCGCGGCGGCGAGCGTGAAGTCCACCCGGCCCGTGGCCCGCAGCCCGCTGAGGTTGCGGAACGTAGCCGTCAGCTCGCCCCGGCTGCCGGGCCGGAAGACCGGCGGGTCCAACGTCACCGCGGTCGCGCCCTGGTACGGCGCGGTCGCCAGCGCGTCGCGCACCCGCAGCGCCGTGCGGTGCGCGTCCCCCGTGGGCCGGGTCGGATAGGCGCGGCGCTCCTTCGTCCACGCCTCCTCCACGGGGTACCAGTCGAAGGACTTGGGCGCCCGACCCTGCTCCAGCGCCGCCGTCAGCTCCGTCAGGTACTCCTCCCACTGCGGCACGTGCACATCGGCGATCAGGCCGTGCCAGTCGCGGTTGGCGTAATTGGAGAGTGCGTTCGCGGCCGGCCGGTCCGCCCAGGTCGTGATCAGCGCCCGCGCGGTCCGCTCCAGCTCCACCGCTTCCGCCTGGCTGGTCGCCAGCCGCTTGGCGTCCTCCAGCCACGGCCCGAGCAGGAACGCCCGGTGACAGCCGGCCATCGTGTCCGCGAGCCGCATCAGCCTCAACCACACCGCGGCCACGCCCTTGAACGCCACCACGTCCTTGCTGGCGTACGCGGCCCGCAGGGCGAACTGCAAGGTGCGCGAACGGTTCGCCAACGCCTGCCGCGCCAGGTCCGTGACGTCGTACCGGTAGGTGTCGCCGTCCCGCAGCTCCCCGTCCACCTCCAGCAGCGCGGCGAAGGCCCGGTCGAAGCCGGCCGGGTCGAACGCCGTGCCGATGGACGACGTCAGGCTCGGCCTGCGCAGGAAGTGCGAGTCGTACGGTCGCCCGTCGGTGCTGGTCAGCTGGTACGCGGTGGCGGCCAGCGCGGCGAAGGCGGTGCGCGCCGCGGCGTCCTGCCCGCCGTAGCGCACGTGGGCGTACTCCGCGAACCACGCCGCCCGGTCGATCTTCTCCTCGCGCCACGCCAGTTCGCTGAACAGCTCCAACGCGACCGGGTCGCGCTCCGCGGCCTCCGGCATGTACGCGGTGCCCACCAGCGCGCTGCCCGGCCGGTCCCGCCAGAGCGTGAACCGCTCCGTCCAGCGGTCCGTGTTCGCCCCGATCGTGGTGCGCCCGCCGAAGTTGGGAATGGTGCCGAAGGCGTACGGCGCGCCGCCCCACTCCTTCTCGCGGTCGACGGTGGTGTCCAGGTCGGAGAGGCCGTCGACGATCAGCACCCGACGGGTGTCGATGGCGTCCAGCAGCGCCGGCCGCGGGTTGGACTGCCAGCCGAGGATCACCCACGTCGCCTGAGGGCGGGCGGTGTGCAGCGCCTTCTCCACGGCGCGCGCCGCGTCCCGCACCGGTACGTCACCGGCGCTGCCGCCCTCGTGCAGCAGGTCCATCTTGAACAGGTCGGCCGCCCCGAACAGCTCCTCCTGGTGCCGGTAGAAGGCGGCGGCGACCTTGGGGAAGACGGCGGTGCGCGGGTCCAGCCAGTCCGGCCTGGGCAGGCCGTTCCAGGTGCCCTGCGCGATGACCCGCGACCCCGGATTGCGCTCGGTGAAGCCGTCGGGCACGGTGCCGAAGTACCCGGGCAGCACCGGCCGCATGCCCAGCTCGCGCAGCCGCTCCGCGATCTTCAGCCCCAGCTCGGCGCGGCGCGCCAGCAGTTCGGGCGAGACCGGGCCGCCGTACTCGCTCATGTTCTGGAGCAGCCACCACGCCTGGTGCGAGGGCGCCGGCAGCCAGGTGCGGGCCTCCAGGTCGGAGTAGCCGAAGTCCTTCAGGAGCCGGTGGTACACGACCTCTTGGCCCGGGGTCACCAGGACTTCGTTGCAGCCGTGCAGGGCGAGCACGTCGATCAGCCGCTCCCAGCGCGCCCAGTCCGCGTAGGGGGCGGTGTAACCGTCGTGCGTGTCGTTGTACGCGAAGCGGTGCGGCACCGTCGCCGAGCGCTCCAGCCCTGCGCCCGGCGCCGGCAACTCGTCGGGCAGGTCCAGCCGGCTGCCCGACCAGGAGACGTGCGCCCGGCACGCGTACTTCAGGTACCAGTGGACCCCGGTGAGCGCGACGGCGGGGGAGGGGGCGGCGACTTCGATGCGGCCCGGGGAGCCGGTCACGGCGAACCGCTCCGGGCCCTGCGTGGCCTTCAGGTGGAACTGGTCCGCATGGCGCGGCAGGAGACGGCGCAGGGCGGCGCCGGCGGCGGCCAGCCCTGCGGCGCGGTCGGTGGATCCGGTGGTGGTGACGGTGGTCGGTGGTGGGGCCTGGCCGGAGGGGGTGAGGTGATCGGCGGCGGCTGCGCGGCCACCGAGGGCCGCACTCGCTCCGATCGCTCCCGCGGTGCCCAGGACCGTACGTCTCGACGGCTCGAACATCGGCGCTCCTCTGCGCGAAACGATGTAATCCACGTCACAACAGATGCGTGCGTGGCGCAGGTTACCGGGCGTCCGGCCCCTTGCAACGGTGCTCCGGGGGCACCGTGGCCGGATGGGGACGAGGACGGGGGCCGGCGCACCGCGTACGGCCCGTACGCCACCGGCAGTTGTGGCCGTCGCACTGCTCGCCGCGTGCGGTCCGGGCGACGACGCCGACGGGCGTGGCGACGCCGCGCCCGGCCTCTCGGCACGCGGGAGGACCTGAGCGGCCCGCCCGCCACCGGGCCGCAGACGTCGAAGCGCAGGGCGACCGCGCACGGGCAAGCGCGCTCTCCGCGCTAGCCCTGCGCGCCGTGGTCGAGGTACGCCAGGACCGCCAGCACCCTTCGGTTGTCGTCGTCCGACACCGGCAGGCCCAGCTTGCCGAAGATGTTCGAGGTGTGCTTGGCCACCGCCCGCTCGGTGACGACCAACTGCCCGGCGATCGCCGCGTTCGACCGGCCCTGGGCCATCAGCTCCAGGACCTCCAGCTCGCGCGGGGTCAGCCCGCCCAGCGGGCGGTCCTTCGCGCGCCGGGACAAGAGCTGCGAGATCACCTGGGGGTCCATCGCGGTGCCGCCGCGGGCCACCCGCCGCACCGCGTCCACGAACTGCTCCGCGTCGAAGACCCGGTCCTTCAGCAGATAGCCCACGCCGCCGTTGCCGTCCGCCAGCAACTCGCGCGCGTACAACTGCTCCACGTGCTGGGAGAGCACCAGCACCGGCAGCCCCGGCCGGGCCCGGCGCGCGGTCAGTGCGCACTGGAGGCCCTCGTCCGTGTGGGACGGCGGCAGCCGGACGTCGACGACGGCGACGTCCGGCTCCAACTCGGCGAGCGCCCGGCTCAGCTCGGGCCCGCTCTCCACGGCCGCCAGGATCTCGAAGTCGTACGCCTCCAAGAGCCGGACCAGCCCGTCCCGCAGCAGGAAGAGGTCTTCGGCTAGCACAACTCGCAAGGGATCTCCATGGTGACCATGGTGGGGCCGCCCGCTGGAGAGCTGACGGCGAGGACGCCGTCGAATGTACCGAGCCGGCGCTCGACCCCGCTCAGGCCGGACCCCGCCCCGATCGACGCACCGCCCCGGCCGTCGTCCGTGACCGCGATCCGCAGCGAACCCTGCTCGTGGGAGACGTCCACCCAGATCCGCCGGGCGTCCGCGTGCTTCACCGCGTTCGTCAGGGCCTCGCTGACCGCGAAGTACGCCGCCGACTCCACCGGCGCCGCCATCCGGCCCGTGCACTCCACGTCGACCTCCGTGGGCACCGGCAGCCGCAGCGCCAGCGCCTTCACCGCGTCCCCGAGGCCGCGCTCCGCCAGCACCGGCGGATGGATACCCCGCACCAGGTCCCGCAGCTCCGTGAGCGCGTCCGCGGACGACTCGCGCGCCTTGGCCACCAACTCCTTCGCCTTCGCCGGGTCCTTCTCGATCAGCGCCTCGATCGTGCTCAGGTTCATGCCCATGGCGACCAGCCGGGCCTGCGCCCCGTCGTGCAGATCGCGCTCGATGCGGCGCAGCTCCGCCGCCGAGCTGTCCACCGCGTCGTGCCGGGTCTCCGTCAGCCGGTCGATGCGCTGCTCCAACTCCTCCTGCCGGTTCGGCGCCAGGACGGCGGAGGTCAGCCGGAAGTGCGCGCCGACCAGGGCCGGGGCCAGCCGTACGCCCGCGGCCAGGAACACCGCGCCGACGCCGGCCGCGACGACCGCCGTACCCCAGCCGGTGACGGGGACGAACATGTACCAGTACGTCCCCTCCGCTGCGACGAGCGGGGACCACAGGCCGGCGCCGAGCAGCAGCCCGAACACGCCCTGGAGCGGCACCCCGACGGCGAGCAGGGCCACCACGGCGCCCGCCGTCATGTCCACCAGCAGCCACTGGAGGTCCCGCCAGGTCGCCGGGTCCTTCAACAGCAGCGTGCAGCGCTCGACCTGGCCCGTTATCCCCGTCCGCAGATCGCGCGGGAAGGGGCGGTAGCCCGGGGGGATCCGGGTCTGCGCCCAGCGGGCCGCCAGCAGCCGGCGCTGCCCCGCGTGCATCCGCACCAAGGTGAGCACCGCCGGGGTGGTGAACACCCCCACGCCGATCGGGATCAGCACGATGGAGACCACGGACAGCACGAACAGCGTGATCGAACCGACCAGCGCCAGCAGGGCCAGGCCCAGTCCCCGGAGCCCCGCCGCCCCCGCCGCGCGCCCGCGCTCCGCCACCGTCACCCGCGTCGACCGTGTGGCTTCCATGCGGCCCTCCACTTCCGTCCCGATCACTCTTCCCATGCTTCCCGTCCAGTGTCCGACGTCGCCGCCGCCCGGGCACGGGGCCCCGCCACCGAATCGGGGGTGGTGCTAGCACCACCCCCCTGGCCTCGCCTTTTGGCTCCGCACAGGGGGCTGAGCCGGCTGGGGGGCGCCGCTCGCGCTGCCTAGCGTCAAGGGCGACCTAATCGGCGCAGGACGTGGGGAGCGAAACCACCATGAGACGCAATATCGCCGCACGGATCGGCGTATGGAGCGCCCACCACCGCAAGACGGCAGTCGTCGGCTGGCTCCTGTTCGTGGTGCTCGCCACCGTCCTCGGCGGTGCCGCGGGCACGGTGGAGATGACCGACTCCGAACAGGGCGCGGGGGACTCCGCCCGGGCCCAGGAGATCCTGGAGGACGCCCGGCTCGACGCACCCGCCGGGGAACTCGTCCTGGTGCGCAGCCACACCGCCGGCGGCTGGCGGGAGCCGGCGCGGGAGCTGGCCGCGGCGATCGAGAAGACCGGCGAGACGAGTGCGATCGAAGCGCCGCTGGCCTCCGCCGACGACAAGGAGGCCCTGCTCCGCTTCGAGATGGCGGGCGCATCCGACACCGCGGCCGACCGGGTCCAGCCCGTGCTGGACGCCGTACGGGACGCGAGCCGGGGGCGCGAGGGCGTCGAGGTCCACCAGTTCGGCGACGCCAGCGCGGAGAAGTGGCTGAACGACCTGCTCGCCGAAGACTTCAAGAAGGCCGAGTTCACCGCCGTACCGCTGGCCCTCGGCATCCTGCTGGTCGCCTTCGGCGCGGTGGTGGCCGCCCTGCTGCCCGTCGGCCTCGCGCTGACCGCGTGCGCCGCGGCCTTCGGACTGCTCTCCCTCGCCAGCCACCAGCTGCACGTGTTCCAGACCACGTACTCGGTGATGTTCCTGATGGGGCTCGCCGTCGGCGTCGACTACTGCCTCTTCTACCTGCGGCGCGAACGCGACGAGCGGGCCGCGGGCCGGGACGCCGAGACCGCGTTGCGGATCGCCGCCGCGACCAGCGGGCGCGCCGTCCTCGTCTCCGGCGTCACCGTGATGCTCGCCATGGCCGGCATGTTCCTGTCCGGGCTGATGCTCTTCAAGGGCTTCGCCGTCGCCACGATCCTGGTGGTGGCCATCGCGGTCCTCGGGTCCGTCACCGTGCTGCCGGCACTGCTCGCCTGGCTCGGCGACCGGGTCGACGCCGGCCGCATCCCCTTCCTCAACCGTCGCCGCGGCAAGCGCGGCGCCCGGTCGAGCGGGGCGCTCGCGGGCTCCCTCCTCGGCCCGGTGCTGCGCCGCCCCGGGCTCTTCGCCGTCCTGGGGACCGCGCTGATGCTGGGGCTGGCCGTGCCCGCGGCCGGGATGAAGACCGAGCAGCTCGGCATGGAGAAGCTGTTCGGCTCCGACGCACCGCTGTCCGTCGCGTACGAGCAGATCACCGACAGCTTCCCCGGCGGCCCCGACCCCGCGCGGATCGTCGTGAAGGCCGACGACATCGAGGCGGAGCCGGTGCGAAAGGCGCTCGCCCGCTTCGCGGAGGACGGCGAGCGGGGCGCCACCGTCACCGTCCACGGCGAGCAGGACGTCGCCGAGATCGAGGTGCCGCTGCCCGGCGACGGCAGCGACCAGCGCTCCCGGGACGCCCTGACCGAACTGCGCGAACGCACCGTCCCCGCCGCCTTCGCCGACACCGGCGCCGAAGCCCGCGTCACCGGCAAGCTCGCCGAGTCCGTCGACTTCAACGACCAGCTCAAGAGCGGCATCGTGCCGGTCTTCGCCTTCATCGTCGCCGTCACGTTCCTGCTGATGCTGTTCTGCTTCCGGTCCTACGTGATCGCCGTGACCTCGATCCTGCTGAACCTGCTGTCCGTGGCGGCGGCGTACGGCGTGATGGTCGCCGTCTTCCAACACGGCTGGGGCGCCTCGCTGCTCGGCATGGAGGCGGTGGGCGCCGTCGAGAGCTGGATCCCGCTGTTCGTGCTGGTGGTGCTGTTCGGGCTGTCGATGGACTACCACGTCTTCGTGGTCTCCCGGATCCGCGAGGCCCGCGACCGCGGCGCGGACAACCGCACCGCGATCGCCGAGGGCATCCGCCGCACCGCGGGCGCGGTGACCGGCGCCGCGGCCATCATGGTCGCCGTGTTCGCGGTCTTCGGCACGCTCTCCATGCAGTCCATGCAGCAGATGGGCGTCGGCCTGGCGGTCGCGGTCCTGCTGGACGCCACGGTCGTCCGCATGGTGCTGCTCCCGTCGGTCATGTCCCTGCTGGGCGACCGCAACTGGCACACGCCGAAGCTGCTGCGCCGACTCCCGCAACTGGAGCACGGCGAGGAGGACGACGCCCCCGCGTCACCGGGGCAGCGCACCCACGCCGCCAGCGGCGCGTGAGGGGGCGGGGGCCGTGCGGGAGCCGCAGCGGGGAAGACCCCCACGGCCCCTCACAGCCCCCGCCACGTCTTCTCCTGCTCCGCCGACAGGCCCGTGCCACCCTTCCCGCGGACCGTCCCGCCCACCGACTGCAACCACTGCCACGTGTCCGCCACCGTCTCCGCCAGCGGCCGACACTCCAGCCCCGCCGCCAGTGCCCTGGCGACGTCCAGCGAGTACAGCGCCCCCGCCTCGTCGGGCGCCTGCCGCGGCGGAACCCACAGCGGCAGGTCCGTCCACGGCGCGATCCCCGCCGCCAACACCCGCTCCGGGTCGACCCACCGCAGCCCGGCCCCCGAGCCCGTCGCCGTGACGCACTCCCCGAGCACCTCCCCGAAGGACGCCGCCCCCGGCGGACCGATCAGGTTGTACGGGCCGCTCAGCCCGGCCTGCGCCGCGGACAGCGTCCACTCGGCCAGGTCCCGCACGTCCACGTACTGCACGGGCGCGTCCGCGGGGCCGGGCGCGGTGACCCGTCCGCCGCGCGCGATCCGGGCCAGCCACCACGGCAGCCGCCCGATGTTCTCCCAGGGCCCCAACAACAGCCCCGCACGCACCAACAGCGACTGCTCGGCGCCGAACGCCTCCAACGTCGCCAGCTCACCGCCGCGCTTCGCCTCCGCGTACGGCACGTCCCCGGCGTCCGGCGCCCCGTCCACCAGCGGCGCCGACTCGTCCGAACCCGGCGCCGCCGGCCACGCGTAGACGGAACAGCTCGACACGTACGCGTACCGCCCGGCCCGCTCCGCGAGCAGCCGCGCGGCGTCCCGCACCACCACCGGCGCGTCCGCCCAGGTGTCGACGACGACGTCCCACCCGTCGGGCGCCGCGGCGAGCGCCGCCAGCCCGTCGGCCGCCGTGCGGTCGCCCACCAGCGCGGTGACCCCCTCCGGCGCCGGCCTGTTGCCCCGGTTGAAGACGGTGACGTCCCAGCCCCGTGCGAGCGCGGACCGCACGAGGGCCCGCCCCACGAACTCCGTACCACCCAAGATGAGAAGCTTCATCCCCCGACCTTGCCGCGCCACGCGGTCCCGAGGCTAGATCGTCTCCGCAACTCCCCGCGCGTGTCCTGCTGCGCGCAGCCGAAGCCGCGGCGCGTCGGTCTCCGCAGCCCACCACCTGGCCGCAGAGACCAAACGCTCCCGCAGGGATACGGCGGAGACGTCCAAGTGACGCTGGGACCGTGGCGCTGGGGGAGGGCGCCATCAGCGCACTGTCGGGCGTCGTGGACGCGGACATCGCAGCCCGTCGCACGGCGAGACCGTGGCGCCGGGGGAGGGCGCCACCAGCGCACCGCCGGGCGTCCTGGACGCGCACACCACAGCCCGCCGCACGGCGAGACCGCGGCGCCGGCACGGGGCCACCCGGACACGCCCCACCGCTTCCGCCCGTGGAACGGCAGTGGCAGCATGGGCGGATGTGACTCCCGCCCGGCCGCCGCTGCGCGCCCTCAGGGCCGCGCTCTTCGCGGCGGTGTGCACGGCCCTGTCCGCGGCGGGGCACGCGTACACCTCCGGGCACGACCTCCCGCCGTCCGCGCTGGCGCCCGCCTTCGTCGGCACCGCCGTCTTCGGCTGGCTCGCCGCCGCCCGCCGCCGCGGCCCGTACGCCATCGGCACGGGCCTGCTCGTCGGCCAGGGCGCGCTGCACCTGCTCTTCGCCCGCACCCAAGCCCACCACCCGCCCGCGCCCGCACCCGTACCGACGGACGTGGGGTCGCACGGCGCACCCGACGCGGCTCCCGCGCTGCTCGACCCGGCCGTCCTCACCGGCGGGTACGGGATGCTCGTCGCCCACCTCGTGGCCGCCGCGTTCTGCGCGCTGTGGCTCGCCCGCGGCGAAACGGCCTTCTTCCAACTGGCCCGCGCCGTCGGCGCCCTCGCCTTCGCGCCCCTGCGGCTGCTGCTCGCCCTCGCGTCCACCCCGGACGACCCCCGGCGCCGCGCCGCGCCCCGGCGCTCCACCGCGACCGCCCGGCCGCACGCCGCGCTCCTCGACCACTGCCTGGTGCGCCGCGGTCCGCCCGCCGCCCGCTCGGCCCGCCCCTCCGGCCCGCCGAGCACCCGCGCCACGGCCCCTGGAGCAGCCGTCTGACCCGGGGGTCGCTTCCCCCTGTCGTCATCGACTCCCAGGATCGCCATGTCCCTCGACACCCCTGCCCCCGGCAGCAGAGAAGACCGACCGTCCCCCGAGCCCCCGCTCACCACCGAGACCGAACAGCAGGCCGCGGCCGAGCAGGAAGCCGCGACCGGCTCCCGCTGGAGCGCCCTGCGCCCCCTCGTCCTGCGGCTGCACTTCTACGCCGGCCTGCTCATCGCCCCGCTGCTGCTCGTCGCCGCCGTCAGCGGACTGCTGTACGCCCTCTCCTTCCAGGCCGAGAAGATCGTCTACCGGCAGGAGCTGACGGTCCCCGACGGCGACCGCTCGCGCGCCGTCCTCCCGCTCGCCGACCAGGTCGCCGCCGCCCGCGAAGCCCGCCCCGACGCCACCGTCACCGCCGTGTGGCCGAGCAGCGAACCGGGCGCGACCACCCGGGTCCTGATGGCCGCCCCCGACGTCGAAGAGGGCAAGTCGCTCGCCGTCTTCGTCAACCCGCACACCGGGGAGATACGCGGCGAACTGCCCTCGTACGGCAGTTCCGGCGCCCTCCCGCTGCGCACCTGGCTCGACGAACTCCACCGCGACCTGCACCTCGGCGAACTCGGCCGCCACTACAGCGAACTGGCCGCCAGTTGGCTGTGGGTCGTCGCGCTCGGCGGCCTCGCCCTGTGGATCGGCCGCCGCCGCACCGCGCGGCGCGCCCTGTTCGTCCCCGACCGCAAGGCCAAGGGCCGCCGCCGGACCCTGTCCCTGCACGGGGCCGTCGGCCTGTGGACCGCCGTCGGACTCGTGCTGCTCTCCGCGACCGGACTGACCTGGTCCCGGTACGCGGGCGAGAACATCGGCGCCGTCCAGGACCAACTCGGCGGCGCCACCCCCGCCGTCTCCGCGAGCCTCGACGGCGCGTCGGGCGGCGGCGAACACGCCGGCCACGGCGGCGGCGCGGGCGGTGCGCACCGGGGCGCGGACGTCGGCATCGACCGTGCGCTGGCCGCCGCCCGCACCGCCGGGATCGACGGCCCCCTCGCCGTCACCCTGCCCACCGAGGCCAACGGCTACGTGATCAAGGAGACGGACACCACCTTCCCCGTCCGGCTCGACTCCGTCGCCGTGAACCCGACGGACGGCCGGGTCATGGACGAACTCCGCTTCGCCGACCACCCCCTGCTGGCGAAGTTGACCCGCTTCGGCATCGACGCGCACATGGGCGTCTTCCTCGGCCTCGCCAACCAACTGGCGCTGGCGGCCCTCGCCCTGGCGCTGGTCCTGGTGATCGTGTGGGGCTACCGCATGTGGTGGCAGCGCCGGCCCACCAAGGGCCGGGCGCTGGGCGGCCGGGCCGTGCCGCGCGGCACCTGGCGCCGCATCTCACCCGCGCTGCTGTTCGCGCTCGCCGCGCTCACGGTGCTGATCGGCTGGTTCGTACCGCTGCTCGGCATCAGCCTGGCGGCGTTCCTGGTCGTGGACCTCGCGCTGGGGGCGGCGGCCCGCAGCAAGCGCGCCTGACGAAAGCCCCGGTGCCCCGTTCGGGCCGGCCGGCCACCGCGGTCGGCCGGCCCGAACGGCCCGATCAGGGCGCGTACTTGTACCCCACCCGGCGCACCGTCTGGATGGCGTGCCGGTGCTCCGCCCCCAACTTGCGGCGCAGCCGGGCCACGTGGACGTCGACCGTGCGGCCGTCGCCGACGTGCCCGTACCCCCACACCGTCGTCACCAGGTGGTCCCGCGAGTGCACCCGGTGCGGATGCGTCACCAGGTGCGCCAGCAACTCGAACTCCAGATAGGTCAGATCCAGCGGCCGGCCGTCCACCAGCGCGATCCGCTCGGCGGAGTCGATCCGGACCGGGCCGCTCCCGCCCGCCGCACGGGCCACCGCGACCGGGGGCAGCGGCTGCGGCGAGTGCTGCTGGTCGGCCGGTACGAGCACCAGATAGCCCACCATCGGCGGCCGGCCCGCCACCGCCGGCAGGTTGTGCTGCGGCGCCGGCAGCCAAGTGGCCCCGGGCGGCAGGACGTCGGCGACGCTGCGGAACGTGCCCAGCGGTACGACCTCGTCGGGGGAGACGGCCCGCAGCCGGTGCCGCGCCGGCCGGCCGGGGGGCGGCAGCACACCGGGCCGGACCGGGGCCTGGGCGGTGCGGTTCGCGGCCGGGACCGCGGAGAAGGTGCGGGGATGAGCGGGGTTCGCCATGAGAGGTCAGCTCTCTTTCGCGCGGAGGAGTCGACGAGTCGATGGGACGGACGTACGTCGTGCGCGCTGGCCGAAGGCCGGAGACCGGTTTTAGTGGGCCCGCGCGTTCTGCGCGCGGCAACACACCCGGTCGAAGTCGTGGTGCTGCCGGGAAGGCCAGAACGGCTCCAGGTCACTGGGACCCGTCACGGTGTTCTGGAAGCCGGCCATGGGCTCATTGAATCAGATGAACGCCCCGCGAAGCAGGGCCACTCTCACGTACCGAGACGCCGATCTCGTCACACTCGCGCGGCATGGCTCATTCCGGGGACCGACGACCGGAGTCGGGTCCGCCGGATGCCGCGGCCGGCGGCAACGACGCGCAGGGCGCCCGCCGTTGAACGGCGGACGCCCCTCGCACATGTGGCCGAAACGGCCTCGTCGGCCGGTGTCGTCAGACCTGCCCGGCCTTCTCCAGCGCGGTGCAGCAGGTGTCCACCATCAGCCGGGTCACCACGTACGGGTCGACGTTCGCGTTCGGCCGGCGGTCCTCGATGTACCCCTTGCCGTCCTTCTCCACCTGCCACGGGATGCGCACCGACGCGCCCCGGTCCGACACCCCGTAGCTGTACTCGTTCCACGGCGCCGTCTCGTGCAGGCCGGTCAGCCGGTCGTCGATGCCCGCGCCGTAGTTCTTGACGTGGTCCAGCGGCTTGGATCCCTCGCCCAGCGCCTCGCAGGCGGTGATGATCGCGTCGTAGGTCGCGCGCATCGCCTTCGTCGAGAAGTTGGTGTGCGCACCCGCGCCGTTCCAGTCGCCCTTCACCGGCTTCGGGTCGAGCGTCGCCGACACCTTGAAGTCCTCCGCCGTGCGGTACAGCAGCCAGCGGGCGATCCACAGTTGGTCCGCGACCTCCACCGGGGAGAGCGGTCCGACCTGGAACTCCCACTGGCCCGGCATGACCTCGGCGTTGATCCCGGAGATGCCGAGCCCCGCCTCCAGACAGTTCTCCAGGTGGGCTTCCACCACGTCCCGGCCGTGGATCTCGTCCACGCCGACCCCGCAGTAGTACCCGCCCTGCGGCGCCGGGAAGCCGCCGATCGGGAAGCCGAGCGGGCGCTCGCCCTCGAAGAAGGTGTACTCCTGCTCGATCCCGAAGATCGGCTCCTGCCCGGCGAACCGCTCGGCGACCTCGACGAGCGGCGCCCGGGTGTTGGAGGGGTGCGGGTTCATGTCCGTGTCCAGGACCTCGCACAGGACGAGCAGGTCCGCGCCGCCGCGGATCGGGTCCGGGCAGGAGAAGACCGGCTTGAGTACGCAGTCGGACGCGCTGCCCGCGGCCTGGTTCGTGCTGGAGCCGTCGAAGCCCCAGACGGGCAGTTCCGCGCCGGTCGGCAGGATCTTCGTCTTGGAACGGAGCTTCGCGGTCGGCTCGGTGCCGTCGATCCAGATGTACTCAGCCTTGAAGGTCACGGGGTCTCATCCTTTGCGGGTGCTGCGGTATGTCCGGCAGCTTCGCAATGTGCGATTTCCCCGTCGTTGCCCGTTTGTGAACCCCGTGTTACGCGCCGCGCCACCCGGTGGCGCCCGTGGCGGCGGCCGGAACCGCCCGCTCTCCGGGCCCCGCGGGCGGAGCGCTGGGCACACTGGGGCCATGACACCGCAGTCGCAAGCAGCCACAGCAGTCGCAGCAGCCGCCGGGACGGACGCCGACGGCCCGGTGGGTCCGATGCGCGTCGGACTCGTCGGCGCCGGCCCCTGGGCGGAGCGCACCCACGCCCCCGCGCTCGACGGCCACGACGGGGCCGTCTTCGCCGGCGTCTGGGCCCGCCGCGGCGAGGCCGCGCAGGCGTTGGCGGACCGGTACGGAGTGCCGGCGCACACGGGCGACGACGGGCTCGACGCGCTCCTCGACGCGTGCGACGCCGTGGCCTTCGCCGTCCCGCCGGACGTCCAGGCGCCGCTGGTGGCCCGCGCGGCCCGGGCCGGTCGGCACGTGCTGCTGGACAAGCCCGTCGCGACGGACCCGGCCGCCGCGCGGGAGGCCGCGGACGCCGTGGCGCGCGCCGGGGTCGCCTCGCTCGTCTTCTGCACGATGCGGTACGCCGAAGGGCCGCGCGACTGGC
Source organism: Streptomyces sp. NPDC017979 (assembly GCF_044328175.1). Taxonomy (NCBI): domain Bacteria; kingdom Bacillati; phylum Actinomycetota; class Actinomycetes; order Kitasatosporales; family Streptomycetaceae; genus Streptomyces; species Streptomyces sp. NPDC017979. Next base: position 614,235 of record NZ_JBIRGU010000003.1, read on the forward strand.
TCGCCGAGCAGGCCGCGAAGGGCGGTTGGTTCACCGGCCGGACCCACTGGCTCGGCTCCCTCTACGCGGCCGACTCGGACAGTCCGTACGCCGCCTCCCCCTGGCGGCGCGCCAAGGGCGGGCTGTGGGACCTCGGTCCGCACGCGCTGGCCGCGCTGGTCCCGGTGCTCGGCGACGTCACCGAGGTGACGGCGGTGCGCGGCCCCGCGGACGCCGTCCACCTGGTGCTGCGGCACGCGGGCGGGGCGTCCAGCACCGTGACCCTCACCCTCAGCGCGCCCGCCCGGGCGCAGGGCGTCGGGCTGGAGTTCGCCGGCGACGAGGGGACCGTGAGCCTGGACGCGACGTGGGACGCGGTGCCTTCGTTCGTGGCCGCCGTCGACGCGTTGGCGCAGAGCGCGCGGACGGGACGCGCGCACGACTGCGACATACGGTTCGGGCTGCGGCTCACCGAGGTCCTGGCGGCGGCGGAGGCGCAGCTCGGCTGAGCCGGCAGCCGGGTCCCGCGTCAGCCGCGGCCGATGGCGTCGCGCACTGCTTCGTCGGTGCGCGCCACCACGGCCGAGCCGTCGTCGGCGGTGATGATCGGGCGCTGGATCAGCTTGGGGTGCTCGACCAGCGCCGCGATCCACCGCTGCCGGGACGCCTCGTCCCGCGCCCAGTCCTTGAGTCCGAGCTCCTTCGCCGCGGCCTCCTGGGTGCGGGTGACGTCCCACGGCTCCAGCCCGAGCCGGTCGAGCACGTCCGTGATCTCGGCCGCGGACGGCACGTCCTCCAGATAGCGCCGCACCGTGTACGAGGCGCCCTCGGCGTCGAGGAGGGTGAGGGCGCTGCGGCACTTGGAACAGGCGGGATTGATCCAGATCTCCATGCCGCAACCGTACCGCTGGAACAGCCCCGGAATGCCGTCTGGCCAGCGGCGATTGTCAGTGCCGGACCGTAGAATGAACACTAGTTCGGGATGGTCCCGCCACCGCAACGGGAGGTTGTCGATGGCCGTATCCAGACTCATGAGGAAGCCCGTTCAAGCAGGGCGCACCGCCCACCACACCCCATCCGCAACCCTGGCGAAGAAGCCCCTCCCGGCCGGCCGGCCGCGCGAGTGGTACGTGACGCACAACCGTCGGCTGAAGGCGATGCGGCTGGCGATAGCCCTGTTGGATTCGGGGGTGTACCACCCGGCGACGGCGGACAACGCGCGGATCCGCTCGACGGCGGACGAGCTCGGCATCCACCCGCCGTCGGACACCACCTGCCGCATGGTCAGGGCACTGATCCGCTACGGCCGCTGATGCGGACGCCCGCGGGGTCCCGGTGGTCGGGCCCCCGCGGGTCGCGGTGTCCGTGCGCGGTCGTCGGGCGTCAGTGCGCGATGCCGTCGATGAGTTCGCGCGCGCCCTGGCGCAGCAGGGCGACCGCCACCGAGGTGCCCAGCGTCGCCGGGTCGAGCGGGCCGGCCCACTCGTGCGCGTTCAGCACCCGCTTGCCGTCCGGCGTGAACACCTTCGCCCGCAGCGACAGTTCCCCGCCGCGCTCGGCCGTGGCGTACCCGGCGATGGGCGAGTTGCAGTGCCCCTGGAGCACGTGGAGGAACATCCGCTCCGCCGTCGCCTCCCGGTAGGCGTTCGGGTCGCCCAGCCCGCTCACGACGTCGATGGTCTCCGCGTCGTCCTGCCGGCACTGGAGCGCCAGGATGCCGGCCCCGATCGGCGGGCACATCGCCTCCACCGACAGGACCTCGCTGATCACGTCCGGGCGCCCGATGCGCTCCAGGCCCGAGACGGCGAGCAGCAGCGCGTCCGCGTCCCCGGCCGCCAGCTTCTCCAGCCGACGGTTGGCGTTGCCCCGCATCGGGACGCACTCCAACTCCGGGTGCGAAGCGGCGAGCTGGGCGATCCGCCGTACGGACGAGGTCCCGATCCGGGTGCCCGGCGGGAGCTGGTCCAGGGTCAGTCCGTCGGGGTGCACCAGCGCGTCCCGGATGTCGTCCCGCGCCAGGAAGGCGGCGAAGGTCGTGCCGGCCGGCAGTGGGCGGTCCGCGGGCACGTCCTTCACGCAGTGCACCGCCAGATCGGCCTCCCCGGCCAGCAGCGCCGCGTCCACCTCCTTGGTGAAGGCGCCCTTGCCGCCCAGCTTGGCGAGGTCGCCCATCCACCGGTCGCCGGAGGTCGTGACCGGCACGACCTCCGTACGGATCTCCGGTCGCAGCGCGGCGAGTTCGGTACGGACGCGCTCCACCTGGGCGAGGGCCATCGGGGACGAGCGGGTGACGATGCGGATCAGCTCGGGAACGGACATGGCGAACACCCTAGGGGGTCGAACGCCGCGGACCGTGCGCTTCGGCCACCACGTGGCCCACGGCACAGCCGGATGGCCGCCGCGTCCGCCCTCCTCCGTCGGCCCTCCTTCCGTCCCTCCCTCAGCGTCCCTTGTGCGCGCCGCCGTTCACGTGCAGCACCTGCCCGGTGACGTGCCGGGCGGCGGGGGAGGCGAGGAAGGCGACGGCCCCGGCGATGTCAGCGGGCGTCCCCGCCCGTCCCGTGTCGGTCGCCGCCACCAGCGCGTCGCGCCGCGCGTCGGCCAGCTTGTCCCGGAAGAACTCGGTCTCGACGGTGTACCCGGGCGCCACCACGTTGGCCGTGACGCCCCGCGCCCCCAACTCCCCGGCCAGGCTCACGTTCCACGCCACCAGCCCCGCCTTGGCCGCTCCGTACGAACCGGCGCCCTGGTCGGCGGCGATCGACCCGATGTTCACCACCGAGCCGCCCGCGGCGAGCCGCTGCTCCACCGCCTTGGTGGTGAGCGCCGCGCTCACCAGGTTGGCGTCCAGGTTGGCGCGGAAGTCCCGGGCGTACGCGGCGAGGTCCGACGCCCCTTCGGCGTCGAAGTCGGTGTTCCCGCCGGCGTTGTTCACCAGGACGTCGATCCGGTCCGGCAGCTTCGCCACCAACTCCGCCACCGCTGCCGGGTCGGTGTGGTCGCACTCCAGGGCCATCACGTGGGCCGCCTTGCCCGGCCGGTCCGCGATGTCCAGCACCACCTCGGCCAACACCCCGGCACGGCGGCCGGTGATGACGACGGTGCCGCCCTCCTCGGTCTCGGCGAAGTGCCGCGCGAGGGCGCGGCCGATGCCCGTACCGCCACCGGTGATCAGGATCGTGCGTGACATATGCTGGTCTCCTCGTTCGTTCAGATCTAAATTCAGGTCTAAACATAACCCGACTGAGAGGCGCCGTGGCAAGCGAAAACCTCCCGACGCAGGCATCGGCCCAGGACATCGCGGACGCCTGGGCCCGAGAACTCCCCGACGTCCCGGTCTCCTCGATCGGGGTCGTCACCCCGCTGTGGCAGTTGGCCAAGCTCTTCGGCGACGACCGCCGCCGGGTCCTCACGGGCGCCGGGGTGGACCCCGCCACCCTCGACCTCCTCAGCGTCCTGCGCCGCGCCGGCGCCCCGTACACCCTGACCACCCGCGAACTCAGCCGCCGCGCCCTGGTCACCGCGGGCGCCATCTCCCAACGCGTCGCCCGCGCGGAATCCGACGGCCTCGTCACCCGCACCCGCCCCCAGGGCCGCCCCCGCACGGTGGACGTGACCCTCACCCCTGCGGGCCACGCCCTGGTCGAGTCCACGGTGGGCCGCGTCCTCACCCGCGAATCGCACTTGCTGGCCGCCCTCCCACCCGACCAGCGGACCCAACTGGCGGACCTCCTGACGGCGCTGCTCCACGGGGTCCAGCAGGCGGTGGGGGACACGCGTGTGACGCAGGTGGGCGACGAGTCGTGAGGAACGGCCCTCCAGCAGCTCTTCGGCCGCACACGACCGCGATCCGGCCGAAGCGAAGCGATCCGAGGACGCCCGCAGTGCTCGCCCCCGACCATGTCGACAAGGCACTGAAACGACGGGAGGGCACATGGGTAAGCAGGTCAAATGCGGATCGACGAAGACGGCGAGCGGGCAACCCTGTCAGAACCCGGCGATGATCGGATACTCCCGCTGTCAGCTCCACCGGGGAGTGTGGACGCCGCCCCAGAAGAGGAGGAAGAAGAAGCGCTGACCGAAGCGCTGAGCAGGGAGCGTTGTCGTGGGGCGGCACTACCGTGCCGCCATGTCGCGTGAACCTTCCACGCCCGTGGACTCCTCGCCCGCTCCGGAGTCCCGGCCGGCCCCGGGCGGCGAGTGGCTTGTTGGCCCGCCAGTAGTGCCGTACCAGGTCGGGGAACTCCTGGCGCAGGCGGCGGGAGGAGACGTCCTTGGGGGAGTTGACCTGCTTGGTCACGGCGATTTTGGGCGGGAAGTTCACCAGCAGATGGACGTGGTTGTTTTCACCGTTGAACTCCACCAGCTCGCAGTCGAAGTCCGTACACCCCGACCGCATGAGCGCTATGGACGCACTCTGGTGAAGATCGGCCGCTTCGAGCCGACCTCCCAGACCCGCTCCACCTGCGGCCTGGACGCCGAGGGCTGCCGCCCGGTCGCGGCCTGGGAGGACGGCCACGGCCAGGTCGACATATCCATCCTCCAACTCAGCCCACTGCTCTCCGGCCCGCCCGCCCTCGTCCGCGTGAACGCCTGGCCGCACGACGGAGGGCCGCCGCCTCCCGAAGGAGACGACGGCCCACAGACGGCCCAGGAGAGCGAAAACAGCCTCTGACCTGCGGCGATCTTAGATGTCGAAGTACAGCTCGAACTCGTGCGGGTGCGGGCGGAGCTGGATCGGGGCGATCTCGTTGGTGCGCTTGTAGTCGATCCAGGTCTCGATCAGGTCCGAGGTGAAGACGCCGCCCGCCTGGAGGTACTCGTTGTCCGCCTCCAGGGCGTCGAGGACCGCGGGGAGGGAGGTCGGGACCTGGGGGACGCTCGCGTGCTCCTCGGGCGCCAGCTCGTAGAGGTCCTTGTCGATCGGCTCGGCCGGCTCGATCTTGTTCTTGACGCCGTCGATGCCCGCGAGGAGGAGTGCCGCGAAGGCCAGGTACGGGTTGGAGGACGGGTCGGGGGCGCGGAACTCGACGCGCTTGGCCTTCGGGTTGGAGCCGGTGATCGGGATGCGCATCGCGGCGGAACGGTTGCGCTGCGAGTACACCAGGTTCACCGGGGCCTCGAAGCCGGGGACCAGGCGGTGGTAGGAGTTCACCGTCGGGTTGGTGAAGGCCAGCAGCGACGGGGCGTGCTTGAGGATGCCGCCGATGTAGTAGCGGGCGGTGTCCGAGAGGCCGGCGTAGCCCTGCTCGTCGTAGAAGAGGGGGACGCCGCCCTGCCACAGGGACTGGTGGACGTGCATGCCCGAGCCGTTGTCGCCGAAGATCGGCTTCGGCATGAAGGTCGCGGTCTTGCCGTTGCGCCAGGCGACGTTCTTCACGATGTACTTGAAGAGCATCAGGTCGTCGGCGGCGGCGAGCAGGGTGTTGAACTTGTAGTTGATCTCCGCCTGGCCGGCCGTGCCCACCTCGTGGTGCTGGCGCTCGACCTGGAGGCCGGCCTTGTCCAGCTCCAGGGAGATCTCGGCACGCAGGTCGGCGAAGTGGTCCACCGGCGGGGCGGGGAAGTAGCCGCCCTTGTAGCGGACCTTGTAGCCGCGGTTGTCCTCGACCGCGCCGGTGTTCCAGGCGCCGGCCTCGGAGTCGATGTGGTAGAAGCCCTCGTTCGCGGAGGTGTTGAAGCGCACCGAGTCGAAGACGTAGAACTCGGCCTCGGGGCCGAAGTACGCGGTGTCCGCGATGCCGGTGGAGGCGAGGTACGTCTCCGCCTTCTTGGCGATGTTGCGCGGGTCGCGGCTGTACTGCTCGCCCGTGATCGGGTCGTGGATGAAGAAGTTGATGTTGACCGTCTTGTCCCGGCGGAACGGGTCGACCCGGGCCGTCGACAGGTCGGCGCGCAGCGCCATGTCGGACTCGTGGATCGCCTGGAAGCCGCGGATCGACGAGCCGTCGAAGGCCAGCTCCTCGGCCGGGTCGAACGCATGCGCCGGGATGGTGAAGTGCTGCATCACGCCCGGGAGGTCGCAGAAGCGGACGTCGATGAACTTGACGTCCTCGTCTGCGATGAACTTCTTCGCGTCGTCGGCGTTCTGGAACATCCAACTCCTCCTACTCCCGACCCGGGATGGGCGGGGTGGTAGCTCGTCCGTGCGGCCAGTGCGGTGGCACACGCAGGTCCCGACCATAGGCAGGACCCATTTCTCCAGCATGACCCGATTGTTTCGCTCGCGTTAACCGAGCCGGTGGCCGGGTTGCGTACGTCACCATCGACACCCGGCCCGAAGGGGACGAACGGGGGCCCAGTACCGTGGACGGGTGGATGTGGACAAGAGGCAAGCAGTCGGATCGTGGCTCTCCGGGCCCCGCGCGGCGGCCGAGGACATGGGCGTCGACTTCGGTCACCGGGGCAAGCGGCTCGGCCTGCCGGAAGAGGGGCCGGGCGCCATCGCGCCCACGGGGCGGCGCCTCGGCGCCATCTTCGTCGACTGGGGGCTCTGCTTCCTGATCGCGAACGCGTTCTTCGGCGGCGGTGCCCCGCAGACCACGGCGAACATCGCGGTCGGCGTCCTCTTCGTGGTGAGCGTCCTCGCCGTCGGTACCGTCGGGTTCACCCCCGGCAAGCGGCTCTTCAAGCTCCGGGTCGTCTCCGTCGACGGCGGACGGCTCGGCTTCGGCCGGGTCCTGCTGCGCACCGCGCTGCTCTGTCTGGCGCTGCCGGCCCTGATCTGGGACCGCGACGGGCGCGGACTGCACGACCGGTTCGCCAAGGCCGTACAGGTGCGGCTGTGAGCGCGTAGGCGTCGACGGTACGCAAAGGGGGAGGGGCGGTCCGGATCGAATCCGGACCGCCCCTCCCCACGTCGCGCGCAGAAGGCTGCGGAAGGCTTTCCCGGCCGTCCCGAGAGGGACCGGCAGGTCAGCGCATCTTCGGGCCGCCGCGCGGCATGCGCATGTTCTTGGGCAGCGGGCCCTTGGGCATCGGCATGTTGCTCATCAGGTCCCCGAGCGCCCGCAGTCGGTCGTTCGTGGCCGTCACCTGCGGGCCCGAGAGCACCCGCGGCAGCTTCAGCATGGTCGTGCGGACCTTCTTCAGCGGGACCTGGCCCTCGTCGTTGCCGACGACGATGTCGTGCACCGGCACGTCCATCGCGATCCGCGCCATCTTCTTCTTCTCGGCCGCGAGCAGCGTCTTCAGCCGGTTCGGGTTCCCCTCGGCCACCAGCACGATGCCCGCCCGGCCCACGGCGCGGTGCACCACGTCCTGGTTGCGGTTCATCGCGACGGCCGGGGTCGTCGTCCAGCCGCGCCCCACGTTCTGCAGCACCGCGGCGGCCGCGCCCGGCTGGCCTTCCATCTGGCCGAAGGCCGCCCGCTCGGCACGGCGTCCGAAGACGATCGCCGCGGCGAGGAGGGCGAACAGGAAGCCCAGGATGCCCAGGTAGACCGGGAAGCCGATGAGGTAGCCGAAGCCGAGGAAGACACCGAAGGTGACGATTCCCACGGCGGCGATGATGAGACCGACCTTCGGGTCAGCCTTGCGCGTCATCTTGTACGTCAGGGCGATCTGTTTCAGTCGCCCGGGGTTCGCAGCAGCGTCAGTGCTGTCTGTTTTTGCCTTCCTCGCCATAAACCGAAGTTTACGTGGCCCGGGGCGCGCGGTCCGCCACGGCCTCCAGTACGTGCAGCGCCTCCACCCGGTCCTTGGCCCGGCGGCGGTCCTCCAGCACCGCCGACCAGGCGTTGCGGCGCGCGGTGCGCTGTCCGCCGCCCAGCAGCAGCGACTCCACGGCGCGTAGGGCACCGGTCACGGACGGGAGGGCGGTGGCGCGCTCCGGAAGTGCGTGCATGGGGGTGGCCCCCTTCGGGGAGGGAAGGCGGCCGTGGCCGCTGCGGGCCCCGGCGGGCCCGCAAAAGTAGGGTTACCCGTCGGTGTTACCAGTGCGTGACCGGGCGGTCAAACGGTGATGAAACCCTGACGAGGGGGCCCGGAACGCCGACGCGACCCGTACGCCGCCCCGACCTGCGGGGAGCGTCCGGGCCGCGCCGTGCACTTCATTACCGGGTGGTAGTCGCTTGTGCGCGAATTCACACGGTGGCCGTCCGCGCCGCTGCGGGCCGGGGGCTCACACCACCGGCAACTGGACGCGGTCGCCGGTCACGCGCCGCTCCATCGCCTGCTGGTACAGCCGGCCGGCGCGGTACGAGGAGCGCACCAGCGGGCCGGACATCACGCCGGAGAAGCCGATCTGCTCGGCCTCCTCCTTCAGCTCCACGAACTCCTGCGGCTTCACCCAGCGCTCGACGGGGTGGTGGCGCACCGTGGGCCGCAGGTACTGCGTGATCGTGATCAGTTCGCAGCCCGCGTCGTGCATCTGCCGCAGCGCGTCGGTGATCTCGGCGCGGTCCTCGCCGAGCCCCAGGATCAGGTTCGACTTGGTCACCAGACCGACCTCGCGGGCGCGGGTGATCACTTCGAGCGAGCGCTCGTAGCGGAAGCCGGGGCGGATCCGCTTGAAGACCCGCGGCACGGTCTCCACGTTGTGCGCGAAGACCTCGGGGCGGGAGCTGAAGACCTCCGCCAGCGCCTCCGGCGCCGCGTTGAAGTCGGGGGCCAGCAACTCGACCTTGGTGCGGCCGTCGGCGCGGTCCGCCGTCTGGGCGTGGATCTGGCGCACCGTCTCCGCGTACAGCCAGGCACCGCCGTCCGGCAGGTCGTCCCGGGCGACGCCGGTGATCGTGGCGTAGTTCAGGTCCATGGTGACCACGGACTCGCCGACCCGACGGGGCTCGTCGCGGTCCAGGGCCTCGGGCTTGCCGGTGTCGATCAGACAGAAGTCGCAACGCCGGGTGCACTGGTCGCCGCCGATGAGGAACGTCGCCTCGCGGTCCTCCCAGCACTCGAAGATGTTGGGACAGCCGGCCTCCTGGCACACCGTGTGCAGCCCCTCGCTCTGGACGAGCTTCTGCATCTTGGTGTACTCGGGGCCCATTTTCGCCCGGGTCTTGATCCACTCGGGCTTGCGCTCGATGGGGGTCTGGGCGTTGCGGACCTCCAGGCGCAGCATCTTGCGTCCGTCGGGTGCGACAGCGGACACGTGGTGCCCCTTTCTGCGTTGCGCTGCACGGCGTTGCGTTGCACTGCGTTGCGTTTCACTGCGCTGCGACGCGCACGGCTTTGCGGCATTCGAATCAGCGGCGCACACCAGGGTACGCCCGTCGTTTGTACGGCCCTGCGTCATCCCAACCTGGTCACACACAGGCACATTCCCCCGAACGGCCCGTGATCGCGGCACCGGGGCGGACGAGGTGCGGCCCACGGCGTGCTCACACCGCGGGCTCGATCTCCCTCGGTCGCGGCTCCGCGCCCTCCAACACCTCCCGCAGGTGCTTCTCCACCACGGGGAGCACGTCCGCGATGGTGAGGTCCGTCCCCGACTCGTCCGCGAGCGAGGCGACGCCCGCGTCCCGGATGCCGCACGGCACGATCCGGTCGAACCAGGTGGTGTCCGGGTTCACGTTCAGCGAGAAGCCGTGCATCGAGACGCCCTTGGCGATGCGGATGCCGATGGCGGCCAGCTTGCGGTCCTCGCGCCGCTGGCCCGCGTTGGACGGGGCGTACTCGGGGCCGTTCAGCCGCGGGTCGAACTCGTCGTCCGTGAGCCGCGGGTCGAACTCCAGCGAAAGTCCACCCAGCGACGGCCGCTGCTCCACCGGGTCGCCCAGCACCCACACCCCGCTGCGGCCCTCGATCCGGCTGGTCACCACGCCGAACTCGGCGCAGGCGCGGATCAGCGCCTCCTCCAGTCGGCGCACGTGCGCCACCACGTCCACCGGGCGCGGCAGCTTCAGGATCGGATAGCCCACGAGCTGGCCCGGGCCGTGCCAGGTGATCTTGCCGCCGCGGTCCACGTCGACGACGGGGGTGCCGTCCAGGGGGCGCTCGCTGTCCTCGGTGCGCCGCCCGGCGGTGTACACCGGTGGGTGTTCCAACAGCAGACAGGTGTCCGGCACCTCGTCCGCGAACCGGGCGGCGTGCACCTCGCGCTGCTGCTGCCACGCCTCCACGTACTCGACCGCCTCGTCGCCGAAGCCCAGCCGGACGAACCGCAGCTCACCCACGGCACTGCCTCCCTCGAACCGTCTTACTCGCGCTGCCGCGCCTGCTGCACCTCCGCCACTGTACGGCGGTCGGCCGAACCGGGCGGGCGGCGGCCCTTCCCGTCAGCGCCGACCCCAATCCTCACACGATCGGATGAAGCTGCCTCGAACGCCGTCGGAGGGCTGGAAGGGGCCGCTAAATTCGCGCCGTTCCATGAGGGCTGCGACCGGCCCGGAAGGCAGGAGACCGCACAGCTGATGACGGAACGACCCCCGCAGCGCACGCCCAACCGCCAGCTCGCCTCGCTCATCGCGGAGGCCGGATTCTCCAATGCGGGACTCGCCCGCAGAGTGGACCAGCTCGGGCAGGAGCACGGGCTGGACCTGCGGTACGACAAGACGTCCGTGACGCGCTGGCTGCGCGGCCAGCAGCCGCGCGGCACGACCCCCGCGCTCATCGCCGAGGTGTTCACCAGACGCCTGGGCCGACGACTGTCGGCCCAGGACCTCGGCCTCGACGCCTGCGCCCCCGTGTACGCGGGGCTGGAGTTCGCCGCCACGCCCGAGGAGGCCGTCGACATCGTCGGCGGCCTGTGGCGCAAGGACTCCGGCAGCCACGCCGAACTGCGCAAGATCGCCTTCACCCCAGCCGGGCTCGTGGTGCCCAGCAGGGACTGGCTGATCGGCCGTGCCGACGAACGCGTCAGCCGTGGTGAGGGAGCCCAGACCAGCCGCGCCGAGGCGCCGGCGACCGGTCTGCGGGTGCCCCACCAGGGCGGCCCGCCCGTCGGCGTGCCCCGACAGCGCGGCCTCGACCGCAGTACGGACCGCGGCCCCGGGCAGCGGGTCTCCAGCGGCGACATCGCCGCACTGCGCTCGGTCGGGGAGCTGTTCCGCTCCATCGACGACGCGTACGGCGGCGGCCACGCCCGCCAGGCCCTCGTGCGCTACCTGGAGCACGAGGCCGAGCCGATGCTCCGCGGCACGTACGGGGAGGTCACCGGCCGCCGGCTGTTCGGCGCCGTCGCCGATCTGACCCGGCTCGCCGGCTGGACCTCGTACGACATCGCCGCGCACGGGCTCGCCCAGCGCTACTTCGTCCAGGCGCTGCGGCTGGCGCAGGCGGCGGGGGACCGGGCGTACGGCAGCTACGTCCTGGTCACCATGAGCCGACAGGCGGTCTACCTCGGACACGGGCGGGAGGCCGTGCAGCTCACCCGGGTCGCACAGCAGGGCCTCGGGCCGACCGCGCCGCCCGTCGTGCAGTCGCTGCTGCACGCCGTGGAGGCCCGCGGGCACGGCGTCCTCGGCGAGGCCCGCGCCTGCACCGCCTCCCTCATGCGGGCCGAGCGCGCGCTGGAGTCGGCGCGCCCGGGCGACGAGGTGCCGCACTGGGCGCGCTTCTTCGACGAGGCGCAGCTCGCGGACGAGTTCGGGCACTGCTACCGCGACCTCCAGCAGTACCGGGCCGCGGTGCAGCACGCCGAACGCTCCCTCCAACTGCGCCCGCACTCCCTCGCCCGCAGCCGGCTCTTCTGCCGGGTGGTGCTCGCCACCGCCCGGCTCGGCCTCGGCGAACTCGACCAGGCGTGCGCGCTCGGCGCGGAGGCCGCCCTCCAGGCGTCCGAGATGCGCTCGGCCCGGGCGCAGGAGTACGTGCGCGACTTCGAGCGCCGCTTGGAGCCCTACCGGGACGCGGCGGCCGTCCGCACCTACCGCGAGCGGATCGCGGCGATGGGCTGAGCCCTCGGGGCTGCGCCCTACGCCGCGGAGCTCAGCCCCGGGCCGGCCGGGGCCGCGGCGCCGGCGAAGTCGCGGAGCACTTCGTCGGCCACCCTGCGGGCGGAGTGCAGCGCGCCCTGCACGGCGCTGGTGTCCCGGTGGTCACCGCACACGTACAGGCCCGCCAGCACCCGCACCGGGCGGCGCAGGGCGTGGCCGGCGGGCATCGCGGGGACCGCCTCGGGGGTGTGGTGGACCGCGAGCAGCTCCCAGTCGTCGGTGGGGACTCCGTAGAGCCGGGACAGCTGCGCCCTGACCGTGCGGTCGAGGTCCGACGGGGGAGCGCCGAGGACCGTCGAGGTGATGAGGGCGCGGTCGTCGGGGGCGCGCGCGGGGTCGACCTCGCTCATCACCGCGGTGTGCGAGACCGGGCCGGTACGGTCCGCGTCGAGGACCAGCGAAGGGCCCGTCGGGGGCGCCGCCGGCGCCGCGTGGTGCACCACGGTCACCGGGTGGAACGGCGGTATTCGCAGTCCCGGCAGCAGCTCCGCGGCCTCCCGCGCGCCGGTCGCCAGCACCAGCGCGCGACAGCTCAGCTCGCCGTACTCCACGGTGCTGACCCGGTTGATCGACGCGTCCTTGACCCGTACGCCCGTCAGGACCGCGCCGGCCGGCAGCCCGTCGGCGAGCAGCCGGGGCAGGGCCGCGGCGCCACCCTGCGGCACGCACGTCCGGCCGCGGGCGAAGCCGTGCAGGGCGAGGTCGGCGCAGCGGCTGGACGTCGTCAGTCCGGGGTCGGCCAGCAGGGCGGCGAGCAGCGGGCGCAGGAAGCCGCCGACCGTGCGGGACGGCAGGCCGCGGGCGGCGAGCGCCGCGGCCGCCGTGCGTTCGGGGCGGGCCGCGACGCGGTCCGGCGGGGTGCCCGCGAGCCGGGTCAGGAAGGCGCCGAGTCTCGCCTCGTCGAGCGGGCGGGGGGCGCTCGCCAGGGCGCGCGCCACGGTGAACGCCCGGCCGCGGTCGTCCCGGCCGGCCACCGCGCCGCCGCGGCGCAGCGTGACCTCGCCCGTACGGTGCAGCCGTCCGTCGCGGTGCACGAGCGCGCCCGGCGCGAAGGGGCGCAGGGGCAGCCCGGCCAGACCCGGAGTGCGGTGCAGTTCCGGGTACGAGGTGTTGAGCAACTGGCCGACGCGGTCCAGCAGGAAGCCGTCGACCTCGTCGGTGGCCATCCGGCCGCCCGGCTCGGGCCCGGCCTCCAGCACGGAGACGCTGACGCCCGCCTCCGTGAGCAGCCGGGCCGCCGCGAGTCCGGCGACGCCGGCCCCGACGATGATGACGTCCGCGTGGTCCGCGTCGTGAGCGGTGCTGATGAGCACGTGCCCCTCCCCGAGGTCGGCAACGCTGGTGGGGGCGCCGGGCCACGGACTGCCGGGCTCCCACAGGGTCATGCCCCCAACGGGCGCGGTGAATACCGAAGTCCGCGCGGCGCGTGCGCGGGCGTGGCCGATCTGCGCTGGGACGTACGGCCCGGCGCCCCGCTCGGGCGACGCCCGCCCGGAGGGCCCGCGGACCCCGTCCGCACGGGCCCGCGCCCTACGATGAGGCCACCAGCGGGCCCGACGTGCTCGCCGTTTCCCTGAGGGGTGCGTTGGTCTGCGTGGCTCGCGGCCCGCGGTCCCTTCGCGCAGTTCCGCCCCCATGGTCTTCGGCCAAGTGCCGTTGCCTCGGCTGGCGCGGAGGGCGCCGTTCCGGGGGTGCGGTGATGGCGTCTGCGGGCCGTCTGTGGCTTCTCGCGTAGTTCCCCGCGCCCCTCATTGCCCACGCCCTTCGGGCGTAGGGGGCGCTGGGGCAACCTGCCGTAGACAAGTCGCAGTTAGGCACCGGGGGCGGCAAAACGGGGGCGCGGGGAACTGCGCGACAAGCCACCCACCGAGGTGCAGGGACGAACACACCGTAGGGAAACGGCGCGTACGTCAGGGGCGCGGGGAACTGCGCGAGTGACCCGCCACCGGGGGGCAGGGACCAGCACCCCGCAGGGAAAGCGCGGGCGCGGCTACGCGGAGTCGGCCAGCGCCGCCGCGATCGCCGCGTCGATGCCCGGGAAGGCGAAGGAGAAGCCCGACTCCAGGAGCTTCGTCGGGACCGCGCGCTGGCTCGCGAGGACGTCGGAGGCCATGTCGCCGAGGGCGATCCGCAGGGCGAACGCGGGGACGGCGAAGACCGCGGGGCGCCGCACCGCCCGCGCCATCGCCGCGGTGATCTCCCGGTTCGGCAGCGGGTCGGGCGCCGTGAGGTTCACCGGCCCGGTCAGGGAAGGGGTGTCGATGATGTGCCGCAGCGCCGCGACTTCGTCGTGCAGCGCGATGTAGCTCCAGTACTGCCGGCCGTCGCCCAGCCGCCCCCCGAGCCCCGCCTTGAAGAGGGGGAACATCCGGCCCCACGCCCCGCCGTGCCGGGACACCACCAGGCCGGTGCGGGCGTGCACCGTACGGATGCCGGCCTCCTCCGCCGCCGCGGCGGCCTCCTCCCACTCCACGCAGACTTTCGGCAGAAAACCGTCGCCCGGTGGGGCGCTCTCGTCCACCGCGCGGTCGCCGGTGTCGCCGTAGAAGCCCACCGCGCTGCCGCACAGCAGCACCTGCGGCGGGGTGTCCAGGCCGGCCACGGCCTCCGCGAGCGCGGCGGTGCCCAGCACCCGGCTGTCGCGGATCTCCTTGCGGTACGCCGCCGTCCAGCGGTGGTCGCCGACGCCGGCGCCCGCGAGGTTCACCACCGCCTCGCAGCCGACGAGCCCGGCCGCGCCGGTGTCTACGTACTGCCGCTTCGGGTCCCACTGCACCTCGTCCCCGGCACGGGCGGGGCGCCGCACCAAGCGCACCACCTCGTGCCCGTCGGAGCGCAGGGAGCGCACGAGCGCCGTGCCGATGAGTCCGGTGGAGCCGGAGATCGCGATCCGCATAAAAACCATCCTGCCCGGACGGTCCGCCGTGGCACAGTTACCCGCATGCCCGAGTCTCCTGCATCCGCCACCCATCACGTCCGGCCCGCCCGTTCGGCCGACGACGACGCGCTCGCCGCGCTGGACGGGGACACCTGGTCCCCCCTGCACTCCGTGCAACCGCAGCCGACGCCGCCGTACGGGCCCTTCTTCCACGAGCGCAACCCGCCCGCGGACATCCTGGTGGCGCAGGACGGCGAGCCCGGCGGCGCGGGCGGGGAGGTGCTCGGCTACATCAAGCTGGTGCCGCCGACGCCGCTGCCCTGCAACGACCACGTGCGCCAGATCCAGGGCCTCGCGGTGGCCCACGCGGCCCGCGGCCGGGGCGTCGGGCGGGCGCTGCTGCGCGCCGCCTGCGACGAGGCGCGCCGGCAGGGCGCGGTGCGGATCACGCTGCGGGTGCTCGGCCACAACGCGCCCGCCCGCGCCCTGTACGAGGCGGAAGGTTTCGTCGTGGAAGGCGTGCTGCCGGGGGAGTTCCTGTTGGCGGGCGAGTACGTGGACGACGTCTGCATGGGCCGCCCGCTGGACTGAGCCACCGCCTCACTCGGGGCCGAAGCGCTCCCACAGCCGGGGGAAGCGCTGCGCCAGCGCCGCGTCGTCGTCGAAGTCGAACGGGGTGCCCACCGGCTCCGCGGACTGCGGCGCGATCCCCAGCTCCGGCGCCACGGCCCCGGTGAGCTGCTCGTACGCCTCGTCCGCCGCGTACCCCAGCGCCTCCCCGTCACCGTCGACCGCTTCGTCGAAGTCGTCCAGCAGCTCCGCGAGCGCGTCCGCGTCGTGCAGCGCGCCCTCGAAGACCTCCCGACCCTGGCCGATGAGCCAGCAGCGGAAGAAGTCGAAGGCGTCGTCGCTGGCGCCGCCGAGGAGCAGCGCCGCGGCACCCCACAGGTCCCAGGTGTACGCGCGGTTGTACCGGGCCTCGAAGTGGCGGGCGAAGTCCAGCACGGAGTCCGGGTCGAGCTGGAGCAGCCGCTCGACGAGCAGGTCGGCGTGGTCCTCCGGGTCGCCTTCGGCGGCCTCGCGGGTGCTGTCGACGATCTCCCAGAACTCCGTCTCGTCCATCACGCGTCCAGCATCGTGGCTGACGCGACCGGGCGCACGCGGAGCCCGCGAAAACGGTGGCGAAAGCCGGACAGCAGATGTCGGGAATGCATGCGACGGTCGGGGCCATGACGACGAACGACAACCGAGGAACGAAGCCCACCCGACCGCTGGCGGGGAAGGTCGCGCTGGTCGCGGGCGCCACCCGGGGCGCCGGACGGGCCGTCGCGGTCCAGCTCGGAGCCGCGGGCGCGGTGGTGTACGCCACCGGGCGCACCACCCGCGAGCGGGTCAGCGAACTGGGCCGGGCGACCGAGACCATCGAGGAGACCGCCGAACTGGTCACCGCCGCCGGCGGCGAGGGCGTCGCGGTCCCCACCGACCACCTGGTGCCCGAGCAGGTGCGCGCACTGGTGGACCGGATCGAGCGGGACCACGGCCGGCTCGACGTCCTCGTCAACGACGTCTGGGGCGGCAACCCGCTGCTCGACTTCGACACCCGGATGTGGGACGTCGACCTGGCGCGCGGGCTGCGGATGATCGACCTGGGGGTGCGCACCCACATCGTCACCAGCAGCATCGCGCTACCCCTGCTGGTGCGGCGGCCGGGCGGGCTGCTGATCGAGGTCACCGACGGCACCGCGGAGACCAACCGCGAACCGCGCGAGAACTTCTACTACGACCTCGCCAAGAACGCACCGATCCGGATGGCGTACACCCTCGGCGAGGAACTGCGGCCCCTCGGCTGCACGGCCGTCGCGGTCAGCCCCGGCTTCCTGCGCTCCGAGGAGATGCTGGACGGCTTCGGGCTCACCGAGGAGACCTGGCGGGACGGCATCGGGGAGCAGCAGCCGCACTGGGCGCTGTCCGAGTCGCCGGTGTACGTCGCACGGGGCGTCGCCGCGCTCGCCGCCGACCCCGACCGGGCCCGCTGGAACGGCCGCTCGCTCGACAGCGGGCAACTGGCCCGGGAGTACGGCGTCACGGACGCGGACGGCAGCCGGCCCGACGTGTGGGGCTTCATGCTCGCGGAGAAGGCGGGCGGCGAGCCGCGGCTCGCCGACTACCGCTGACCCGCTGACCCGATGGCCGCGGGCCGCGCTTCCTTGCGCCTGGGGACGTCCTCGCCGTTTCGCCGGGGGCGGGTTGGTCTCCACCGGCCGGTGGTGGGTTGTTCGCGCAGTTCCCCGCGCCCCTAAATGCCTCCCCCAGCCCGCAGGTGGCCGACGGGCTGAGCGAACCAGGGGCGCGGGGAACTGCGCGAAAACCCCACCACCGGGCCGCAGAGAGCAACGCACCCGCAGGGAAACGGCGGCCGCTTTCCAGGCCCGCAGGGGCATGCGCAGGGCCTAGACGTAGCGCGCGGCCATGCGTTCGGCCGCCGCGGCGAAGGTCGCCCGCAGCTCGGCCGGCGCCAGCACCTCGACGTCCGGGCCCAACGTCATGAGCTGGGCGTATGCCACCTCGTGGGATTCGACGGGCAGGGTCACGGTGAGTTCGCCCGCGGCGTCCGGGCCGTCCGCGGCGGCCAGGGCGTCCCGGGCCGCGGCCTGGTCGGTGACGTGCGGCAGCCGGCGCGCGCCCTCCGCCGTGACGCGGACGACGACCTGGGTGCGCAGGATGGACCGGGCGAACTGGGCGGCGCGCTCGGCCCAGAAGGCGGGCAGGTCGAAGTCCGGGTCGCGCTCGAAGTAGGCGTCCGCGGCGTCGCCGGCGTCCCGCAGGCCGTTGTCCGTACCGTCGCCGCCCGGACCCTCGACGTCGACCGGATCGACCGCCGAGAACCGGTCGATCCGGTACACCCGGTACGTGCCGTCGACCCGGGCGCACAAGTACCAGACGCCCGCCTTCAGCACCAGCCCGTACGGCTCCAACAGCCGCTCCACGCGCTCGCCGCGCCGGTTGCCGTACTCGGCCCGCACCCGGCGGTCGTCCCACACCGCCTCCGCGATCCGCGTCAGCATCGGCGGCGTCCGCGGCTCGTGGTACCAGCCGGGGGCGTCCAGGTGGAAGCGCTGGGCCGCGCTCGCCGACGCGTCCGCGAGCGAGGGCAGCAGCGCCGCGGAGACCTTCAGC
Source organism: Streptomyces sp. NPDC017979 (assembly GCF_044328175.1). Lineage (NCBI taxonomy): Bacteria > Bacillati > Actinomycetota > Actinomycetes > Kitasatosporales > Streptomycetaceae > Streptomyces > Streptomyces sp. NPDC017979. The sequence continues at coordinate 632,148 of NZ_JBIRGU010000003.1, forward strand.
CGGGCCGCGGACGCCGCGTCCGCCAACCCCATCTCGCGCAGCGCGCCGGGCAGCCCGGACAGGAAGAGCGCCTCCGCCTCGCTGCGGCCGAGGCCGGTCAGCCGGGTGCGGTAGCCGCCGATGAGCCGGTAGCCGCCCGCCCGGCCCCGGTCCGCGTACACCGGGACGCCCGCCGCCGACAGGGCCACCGCGTCCCGGGTGACCGTACGCTCTGAGACCTCCAACTCACGGGCCAACTCGGCCCCCGTCATCGACGGCCTGGACTGGAGCAGCAGCACCATCTTGATCAGCCGGGCAGCGCGCATCCCCCCATCATGCCCCCGGCAGCGTGGTCACTACACCAAGGGTTCCTGGAGTTCGGTCACCCATCCGTCGAGGTCGTCGGGGCACTCCAAGGTCACCTCGCGCGCATAGCCGGCGGAGCGGTGGCCGTACGCGTCGATCCAGCGCGCCAGCGCCTGCGAGGCGGGGACGACGCCGTCCATCGAGCCGCGGTGCACGATCGTCGCCGCCCGCCGCAGCGCCGGGAGCACGACCAGCTCCACCCCGCTGTCCGGGGAGGGCAGGGAGTCCTGCGTCACCCGCACCGCCGCGTGCACCAGGACCGCGCCGCCGCCGTCGGGGGAGTCCTCGTAGTACGCGATGCCGGGCCCGGCCGGCGAGACGCCCGCCACCGCCAGCCGCCCGAACAGCTCGTCGTACAACGGCTGGATCACCGGGCCGACGTGCTCGGGTCCGTAACTCGCCGCGGTGGCCGAAAGCTCGGCGACCCGCACGGCCGGGACGGGCTTCACCACGACCTCGTCGACCGGCAGCCGGCCCTCGTCCTCGATCGACCGCAGCCGCGCCTCGACGCCGGCCAGCCGCACCGCCGCCGCGGCCATCGCCTCCTCCAACTCGGCGCGGCGCAGCACCAGCATCTCCCGCAGCTCCTCCGCGCCGACCTGCTCGCCGAGGATGCGGCCCACCTCCTGGAGCGTGAAGCCCAGGTCCTTGAGGGCCACGATCCGGTTGAGGGCGGCGAGCTGGTGCGCCGCGTAGTGGCGGTAGCCGGTGACCGGGTCGGTCTGCTCGGGCCGCAGCAGCCCGATGGCGTCGTAGTGCCGCAGCATCCGCGCGGACACCCGACCGTGGCGGGCGAAGTCCCCGATGGTGAACATGGCTCCCTCGAAACGCGAAACGCGGGACGCGGAAGCGCACGGTCCGGTGGACCGGTGCGCTCCCTTGAGTGGTTACCTGCCCCACCCAAGCATTTTTCGGGGGTGGCGCGCCCGCGTAGGGCGCCCGCACACGGCATCACCCCCGGGCGGTGGTGCGAACCGCCCGGGGGTGATCTTCGGGAGCGTCAGAGCCCGTAGCGCTCCCGGGCCTCCTTCACCGCCGCCGCGGGGACCTCGCCCCGCCGCGCCAGCTGGGCCAGCGCCGCCACGGTGATCGACTGCGCGTCCACGCCGAAGTGCCGGCGCGCCGCGTCCCGGGTGTCCGACAGGCCGAAGCCGTCGGTGCCCAGGGAGGACCAGTCCTGCTCGACCCACTGGCTGATCTGGTCCGGCACCTGCCGCATCCAGTCGCTGACCGCGAGCACCGGGCCCGGCGCGCCGCTGAGGGCCTGCCGTACGTACGGGGTGCGGTCCTCGCCGCGCAGCAGCGCCTCGTCCGCCGCGAGGGCGTCGCGCCGCAGCTCGCCCCAGGAGGTCGCGGACCACACGTCGGCCGTGACGCCCCAGTCGGCGGCGAGCAGCTGCTGCGCCTCCAGCGCCCAGTGGATCGCCGTGCCGGAGGCCAGGAGCTGGATCCGGGGGGCCTCCGGGCGGGCGGCCTCGCCCTCCTTGAAGCGGTACAGACCGCGGACGATGCCCTCCTCGACGCCCTCGGGCATCGCGGGCTGCTGCTTGGGCTCGTTGTAGACCGTCAGGTAGTAGAAGACATCCTCGGCGTCCGGGCCGTACATCCGGCGCAGGCCGTCCTTGACGATGACCGCGATCTCGTACGCGAACGCCGGGTCGTAGTTGAGCGACGCCGGGTTCGTGGCCGCGATCAGGTGGGAGTGGCCGTCCGCGTGCTGGAGGCCCTCGCCCGTCAGGGTGGTGCGGCCCGCGGTGGCGCCCACGATGAAGCCCTTGCCGAGCTGGTCGGCCAGCTGCCACATCTGGTCGCCGGTCCGCTGCCAGCCGAACATCGAGTAGAAGATGTAGAACGGGATCATCGGCTCGCCGTGCGTCGCGTACGACGTGGAGGCGGCGATGAAGTCCGCCATGGAACCGGCCTCGGTGATCCCCTCGTTGAGGATCTGGCCGTCCTTGGCTTCCTTGTAGTACATGAGCTGGTCGCGGTCGACCGGCTCGTACGTCTGGCCCAGCGGCGAGTAGATCCCGGCGGACGGGAAGAGCGACTCCATGCCGAAGGTCCGGGCCTCGTCGGGCACGATCGGCACCCAGCGGCGACCGGTCTCCTTGTCCCGCATCAGGTCCTTCACCAGGCGGACGAAGGCCATGGTGGTGGCCATCTCCTGGTTGCCCGAGCCCTTCTGGAGGGCCTTGAAGCCGCGCTCCTCCGGCTCCGGCAGGGCGACGGCGTGCACCCGGCGCGCGGGGGCCGGGCCGCCGAGGGCGGCGCGCCGCTCCTGGAGGTAGCGCAGCTCGGCGGAGTCGGCGCCCGGGTGGGCGTACGGCACCACGCCGGAGTCGAAGGCGCTGTCCGGGATCGGCAGTTCGAGCAGGTCGCGCATGCCCTTGAACTCGTCGATGGAGAGCTTCTTCATCTGGTGGTTCGCGTTCTTCGACGCGAAGCCCTTGCCGAGGGTGTGGCCCTTCACGGTCTGCGCGAGGATCACGGTCGGCGCGCCCTTGTGGGCGAGGGCCGCGCGGTAGGCCGCGTACACCTTGCGGGCCTCGTGGCCGCCGCGGGAGGTGTAGAAGCACTCGGCGATCTTCGCGTCCGAGAGCACCTTCGCCAGCTCGACGAGCGCGGGCTCGGCGCCGAAGAAGTGCTCGCGGATGTAGGCGACGTCCCGGGTGGCGTACGTCTGGAACTGGGCGTCCGGCACCTCGCGCAGCCGGCGGACCAGCGCGCCCTGGGTGTCGAGCGCGAAGAGCTCGTCCCAGGCGGAGCCCCACAGCGACTTGACGACGTTCCAGCCGGCGCCGCGGAACTGGGCCTCCAGCTCCTGCACGATCTTGAAGTTGGCGCGGACCGGGCCGTCGAGGCGCTGGAGGTTGCAGTTGATGACGAACGTCAGGTTGTCCAGCTGCTCGCGGGCCGCCAGCGCGAGGGCCGCGGTCGACTCGGGCTCGTCCATCTCGCCGTCGCCGAGGAACGCCCAGACGTGGGAGCCGGAAGTGTCCTTGATCGAGCGGTTGTGCAGATAGCGGTTGAAGCGCGCCTGGTAGATCGCGGAGAGCGGGCCGAGGCCCATGGAGACCGTGGGGAACTCCCACAGCCAGGGCAGTCGGCGCGGGTGCGGGTACGACGGCAGGCCGGCGCCGCCCGCCTCCCGGCGGAAGTTGTCCAGGTCGGCCTCGGTGAGGCGGCCGTCGAGGAAGGCGCGGGCGTAGATGCCGGGCGAGGCGTGGCCCTGGATGTAGAGCTGGTCGCCGCTTCCGTCGCCCTCCTTCCCGTGGAAGAAGTGGTTGAAGCCGGTCTCGTACAGCCAGGCCGCGGAGGCGAAGGTGGCGATGTGGCCGCCGACGCCGTACCGGGCGCCGCGGGTCACCATGGCGGCGGCGTTCCAGCGGTTCCAGGCGGTGATCCGGGACTCCATCGCCTCGTCGCCGTCGAAGGCGGGCTCGGCGCTGGTGGGGATGGTGTTGACGTAGTCCGTCTCCAGGAGCCGGGGCACGGGGACGCCGGCCCGCTCGGCGTGCTGGAGGGTGCGGCGCATCAGGTACGAGGCCCGGTGCGGGCCCGCGTGCTGGGTGACGGCGTCCAGGGAGGCCGCCCATTCGGCGGTCTCCTCGCTGTCACGATCCGGGAGCTGGTCGAGCTCGCTCGGAAGCTTGCCTGCGGGGTCGGTCATGTCGCCGCCTTCCGGACTGGAGGGGGGTGGAGATGGTGGGAGGCAGGTGGTACTGGGTGGTACGGGTGTCTGCCGGGGGGTGCCTTGTCTGGCAGGACAGGGCGCGGGGCGTGTTGCCCCCAGCGACTGTAAGCCTCTGATCGATGATCGATCAAAGTGCTAGGAGGTAAAACTTCTCCGAAGGGCGAAATTGGCATTCCGTGCCGCGAAATGGGGCACGCAGTGCCCCTGAAAAGGGCAGGGAACACCCCGGATGAAAGGGCGAAGGCTCAGGTGAGCGCGGTCTTCGGGGTGGTGCGGGGTGCGCTGCGCCGGTTCCGGCGGGCGAGCTGTGGGCGCTGCGGGTGATCGCTACGGTGCGGGGCGTTCCGGCGCGGGTGCACAGCCCAGCACGTGCGCCTTCACCAGCGGGCCGATCTCCGGGTCGTGCCTCAGGAAGGCGTCGACGAGGGCCTGGTGCTCCTCCGCGTAGGACTGCTGGACCGTGCCCAGCCAGCGGATGGAGAGCGCCGTGAACACCTCGATGCCCAGCCCCTCCCAGGTGTGCAGCAGGACGTTGTTGCCCGCGGCCCGGACCAGCTCCCGGTGGAAGGCGACGGTGTGCCGGACCTGGCCGGCGGAGTCGCCGGTGCGGTCCGCCTCGTACAGCGCGGCGACGTGCGGGGTGAGCACCGAGCAGTCCACGGAGAGCCGGTCGGCCGCGAGTTCGGCCGCGATCTGCTCCAGCCCGGCCCGGACGGGATAGCTCTCCTCCAGGTCCGCCGCGGTGAGGTTGCGCACCCGGACGCCCTTGTTCGGCGCGGACTCGATCAGCCGCAGGCTCTCCAGCTCCCGCAGGGCCTCGCGGACCGGCGTCTGGGAGACCTGGAGCTCGGTGGCGATGCCGCGCTCCACGATCCGTTCGCCGGGCTTCCAGCGCCCGCTGACGATCCCCTCCACGATGTGCTCGCGGATCTGTTCCCGGAGCGAGTGGACGACGGGCGGGGTCATGGGGGCTCCCGGGGGACGCGGGCGGGGTGCACGGGGTGCCAATTATCGCTGCCGCAGGTGTGCGGGAAGAGTCCCCGACCGGACACGCAGCGGGACGATGCCAGGTCACAGCGGTGTCGTCGACGGCGGCGGCGGACCTCCGCCCGCCTGCGGCCCGGGACCGGTCGAAGACCTTCCGCCCCTGGTCGGACGGGGTGCGGACGTCGTTGGCCGGCGTGAACGGCTACCGGGCGGTACGCCGGCGGGGGCGCCCCGGCGACGCCACGCGGCGGAGGCGAACGTACTCGGGGCGTAATGCAATTCATACGGGTGAGTGTCACCACAGGGTGCCGTCGGCGGGCTCAGGGGGCGTTCCGCCCCCGAACGCGCCGGCGCCCCCGGCCGGAAGTACCGGTCGGGGGCGCTGGTTGGTGCTGTCGGGTCACGGGACCCGGGTGGTGTCCTTACAGGCCGAGCTCGACCTCGAACTCGCCGGCCTCCAGGATCGCCTTGACGGCGCTCAGGTAGCGGGCGGCGTCGGCGCCGTCCACCAGGCGGTGGTCGTACGAGAGCGACAGGTACACCATGTCGCGGACGCCGATGACGGTGCCCTCGGCGGTCTCGATGACGGCCGGGCGCTTCACCGTGGCGCCGATGCCCAGGATGGCGGCCTGGGTCGGCGGCACGATGACGGTGTCGAAGAGCGCACCGCGCGAACCGGTGTTGCTGATGGTGAAGGTGGCGCCGGCCAGGTCGTCCGGACGGATCTTGTTGGTGCGCACGGCACCGGCGAGCTCCGCGGTCTTCTTGGCGATGCCGGCGATGTTCAGGTCGCCCGCGCCCTTGATGACCGGGGTCATCAGCCCCTTCTCGGAGTCCACGGCGATGCCGATGTTCTCCGTGTCGAAGTAGGTGATGCTCCCCTCGTCCTCGTTGATCCGGGCGTTGACGATCGGGTGGGCCTTCAGCGCCTGGGCCGCCGCCTTCACGAAGAACGGCATCGGGGAGAGCTTGACGCCCTCGCGGGCGGCGAAGCCGTCCTTGGCCTGGTTGCGCAGCCGCATCAGCTTGGTGACGTCGACCTCGACGACCGTGGTGAGCTGGGCCTGGCTGTGCAGCGCCTTCATCATGTTGTCGCCGATGAGCTTGCGCATCCGGGTCATCTTGACGGTCTGCCCGCGCAGCGGGGAGACCTCAAGCGCCGGGGCCTTCGCAGCGGCCGGCGCCGGAGCGGCGGCAGCGGCGGGGGCCGGGGCAGCGGCGGCGCGGGCGGCCTCGGCCGCGCTGACGACGTCCTGCTTGCGGATGCGGCCACCGACGCCGGTGCCCTTGACCGCGGACAGGTCGACGCCGTTCTCGGCGGCGAGCTTGCGGACCAGCGGGGTCACGTAGGCGTCATCAGCCGCGGAAGCGGCCGGAGCGGCGGGAGCGGCGGGAGCCACCGGGGCCGGCGCGGGGGCCGGAGCCGGAGCGGCCGCGGGGGCCGGGGCGGCGACCGGAGCCGGCGCCGGTGCGGGGGCCGCGGCCGGGGCCGGCGCGGGAGCCGCGGGGGCGGGCGCAGCGGCGGGGGCCGGGGCAGCCGGGGCGGCGGGCGCAGCCGGAGCGGCACCGGCAGCGCCGATGACCGCGAGCTTGGCGCCGACCTCGGCGGTCTCGTCCTCGCCGACCACGATCTCCAGCAGCACGCCGGCGGCGGGCGCGGGGATCTCGGTGTCGACCTTGTCGGTCGAGACCTCCAGCAGCGGCTCGTCCTCCTCGACCGACTCGCCGACCTGCTTCAGCCAGCGGGTGACGGTGCCCTCGGTGACGCTCTCACCGAGCGCGGGCAGGACGACGTCCGTACCGGCGGCGCCGCCGGCGGGAGCCGCGGCGGGCTGCTCGGCCGCCGGGGCGGGGGCCGCGGGGGCCTCGGCCACGGGCGCCGCAGCGGCGGGTGCGGGGGTCGGCTCGGTGGCCGGGGCGGGCGCCGGTGCGGCTTCGGCGGCGGGCGCCGGAGCGGCGGCGGGCGCGCCCGTGCCGTCGTCGATGACGGCCAGCTCGGCGCCGACCTCGACGGTCTCGTCCTCGGCGACCTTGATGGAGGCCAGCACGCCGGCGGCGGGCGCGGGGATCTCGGTGTCGACCTTGTCGGTCGAGACCTCCAGCAAGGGCTCGTCGGCCTCGACGCGCTCGCCCTCGGCCTTCAGCCAGCGGGTGACGGTGCCCTCGGTGACGCTCTCACCGAGCGCCGGCAGGGTTACGGAAACCGGCATGGTTTCTGTTGCTCCTAACGAATGTGCGGGGAAGTGGTCGTCGTCTGGCCGAAGGCTCAGTCGTGGGCGTGCAGCGGCTTGCCGGCCAGCGCCAGGTGGGCCTCGCCGAGCGCCTCGTTCTGGGTCGGGTGCGCGTGGATGAGCTGCGCCACCTCGGCCGGCAGGGCCTCCCAGTTGTAGATGAGCTGCGCCTCGCCGATCTGCTCGCCCATCCGGTCGCCCACCATGTGGACGCCGACCACGGCGCCGTCCTTGACCTGGACGAGCTTGATCTCGCCCTGCGTCTTGAGGATCTTGCTCTTGCCGTTGCCGCCGAGGTTGTACTTCAGCGCGACGACCTTGTCCGCACCGTAGACCTCCTTGGCCTTGGCCTCGGTGATGCCGACGGAGGCGACCTCGGGGTGGCAGTACGTCACCCGGGGAACGCCGTCGTAGTCGATCGGGACGGTCTTGAGACCGGCCAGCCGCTCCGCCACCAGGATGCCCTCGGCGAAGCCGACGTGCGCGAGCTGGAGGGTCGGGACCAGGTCGCCGACCGCCGAGATCGTGGGCACGTTCGTCTGCATGTACTCGTCGGCGAGGACGTAGCCGCGGTCCATCGCGACGCCCTGCTCCTCGTAGCCCAGGCCGGCGGAGACCGGGCCGCGGCCGACGGCGACCAGCAGCACCTCGGCCTCGAAGGTCTTGCCGTCGGCGAGGGTGACGCGCACGCCGTCCTCGGTGTACTCCGCCTTCTCGAAGAAGGTGCCGAGGTTGAACTTGATGCCGCGCTTGCGGAAGGCCCGCTCCAGCAGCTTGGAGCTGTTCTCGTCCTCGACCGGGACGAGGTGCTTCAGGCCCTCGATGACGGTGACGTCGGCGCCGAAGGAGCGCCACGCGGAGGCGAACTCGACGCCGATGACGCCGCCGCCCAGCACGATCGCGGACTTGGGCACGCGGTCCAGCTTCAGCGCGTGGTCGGAGGAGATGACGCGGTTGCCGTCGATCTCCAGGCCCGGCAGCGACTTCGGCACGGAGCCGGTGGCCAGCAGGATGTGGCGGCCCTCGATGCGCTGGCCGTTGACGTCGACGGAGGTGGGCGAGGACAGCCGGCCCGCACCCTCGATGACGGTGATCTTGCGGGAGGCGATCAGCCCCTGGAGGCCCTTGTACAGGCCCGAGATCACGTCGTCCTTGTACTTGTGCACGGCCGCGACGTCGATGCCCTCGAACGTCGCCCGCACGCCGAACTGCTCCGACTCGCGGGCCTGGTCCGCGATCTCGCCGGCGTGCAGCAGCGCCTTGGTGGGGATGCAGCCGTAGTGCAGGCAGGTGCCGCCGAGCTTGTCCTTCTCGATCAGGGCGACGTCCAGGCCCAGCTGGGCCCCGCGCAGCGCCGCAGCGTAACCGCCGCTACCGCCGCCGAGGATCACTAGGTCGAAAACGGTGCTGGCGTCGTTCGCCACGTCACGTCCTCCATGCATGTGCGCCGGTCGCCGGTCCCCCTTCTCGCCGGGGGCGACCGGCCTGTCGGCTGGTGTGCGGCCGATGTCTCGTCGGCCCTGTGGTGGGGGCCCTGTCCTGCCGAGGCCCATCTTCGCATTTGTTGGCGGAAGACGGGACGCGGGTCGGCGCTCTGGTGGCGTCTGATCGATCACCCCAGGGGTTACCCGTGCGTAGAACATTCGGACGCCTCCACCGATTCCGTGCGAAGTGACCGCTGGTCGGCGTTTCGTCCACAGCGAAACGGAGCGCGTCCTCGAACCGCGCTCAAGTGTGCGTACGGCCCCGGACGCGGATCGGTCCGGGGCCGTATCGACGAGCGGGTCAGCCGAGGTCGCCGTCGCCCATCCGCTCCGCCAGCTTCACCAGGGTGCGGACCGAGGAGCCGGTGCCGCCCTTGGGGGTGTAGCCGTAGGGCGCGCCCTCGTGGAACGCGGGACCGGCGATGTCCAGGTGCGCCCAGGTGATGCCCTCGCCCACGAACTCCTGGAGGAAGAGGCCGGCCACCAGGCCGCCGCCCATCCGCTCGCCCATGTTGGCGATGTCGGCGGTGGGGGAGTCCATGCCCTTGCGTAGCTCGGCCGGGAGCGGCATGGGCCAGGACTGCTCGCCGACCTCGTCGGCGATCTCGTGGATCGCGGTGCGGAACGCGTCGTCGTTCGCCATGATCCCGAAGGTGCGGTTGCCGAGCGCCAGCACCATGGCGCCGGTGAGGGTGGCCACGTCCACGATCGCGTCGGGCTTCTCCTCGGACGCCTTCCACAGCGCGTCGCCGAGCACCAGGCGGCCCTCGGCGTCGGTGTTCAGCACCTCGACGGTCTTGCCGCTGTACATGCGCAGCACGTCGCCGGGGCGGGTGGCGTTGCCGGACGGCATGTTCTCGGCGAGCGCGAGCCAGCCGGTGACGTTCACCGGCAGCCCGAGCCGGGCGGCGGCGACGACCGCGGCGAACACGGCGGCGGCGCCGCTCATGTCGCACTTCATCGTCTCGTTGTGGCCGGCCGGCTTCAGGGAGATGCCGCCCGAGTCGTACGTGATGCCCTTGCCGACCAGCGCCAGGGTCTTGGCGTTGCGGGAGTGCGTGTACGTCAGCTTGACCAGGCGCGGCGGGTTCGTCGAGCCCTGCCCGACGCCCATGATCCCGCCGAAGCCGCCCTTGACCAGCGCCTTCTCGTCGAGGACCTGGACCTTGATGCCGTGCTCCTTGCCCGCGGCGCTGGCCACGGCGGCGAACGCCTCGGGGGTGAGGTCGTTCGGCGGGGTGTTGATCAGGTCGCGGGCGCGGTTGATCTCCTCGGCGAGCGCGAGGGCGCGCTCGGCCGCGGCCTTGTGGGCCTTGTCCCGCGGCTTGGCGCCCAGCAGGGCGACCTCGGCGAGGACGGCCTTGCCGCTGCCCTTGGCGTCGGCGCCGCCCTGGTAGGCGGTGAAGGCGTACGCACCCAGCAGCGCGCCCTCCGCGACCGCGGCGGTGTCGGCGGCGTCGGAGATCGGCAGCGCGAACGCGGCCTTCTTCGCGCCGGCGAGCGCGCGGGCGGCGGTGCCGGCGGCGCGGCGCAGGGCCTCGGCGCCGTACGCCCCGTCCTTCTTCGGCGCGGCGCCCAGGCCGACGGCCAGGACGACGGGGGCCTTCAGGCCGGCGGGGGACGGAAGCTTGGTGGCCTCGCCCTCGGCGCCCGCGGCACCGAGCGTCTCCAGGACGGCGGCGAGCTTTCCGTCGAACGCCTTGTCCACGGCCTCGGCGCCCGGCGCGACCACCGGACCCTTGGCGCCCTTCGCGACGCCGACCACGATGGCGTCGGCGCGCAGCGTCGCGGCGCCGGCAGTGCTGAGAGTGAGAGCAGTCACGGTGGTGATTTCTCGCTTCCGTTGAGTTCCAGGGCCGATGGGGCCACGAGGGGGCCGGGGAGACGCGTTGGCGCCCCGTCCGGGAAGAGCCTACGCGCGGTCATCGCGCGGGCTCACGGCGGCGCTTCGCCTCGGGCGCCGTCCGGGTGCGTCGTGCCGCCCCTGCCGCGCCAACTGAGCCGCGCCCACGCGGGGTTAACTTCGCTCCGGTTCCTAGCCCGCTTCCCCGCCGTTCCGCGAAGCCTCGTCGCGCACTTCCTCCCCCCTCCAGCGCCCCGGAAAGTCGACTTCCCGCCGTTGGACGAGACCTTGTCGTGCGTCCGCGGCCCGGCGGGGCTTGTTCGCGCAGTTCCCCGCGCCCCTGTTGTGCTTCCCCCGTCACATATCTGCGGGCTGGAGGCGGGGTCTTTAGGGGCGCGGGGAACTGCGCGAACGGGCCCCACCGGCCGGTGGAGATCAACGCTCCCGCAGGGTTACGGCGAGGGGTTTTGGGGGCGCTGGGGTCCCCCATGCCCGCAGGGCACAGGTGGGGGTCCCCCCACGCCCCTGGGCGTAGGGGGAGGAACTGCGCGAACAACCCACCACCGGGGCGCAGAGACCAATGTGCCCGCGGCGGAACGGAGGGAGGCGTCTGGGGGCAAGCCGAGACAGGCCCTAGGGGGCCAGCGTGAGGATCACCAGCGTTGTGGTGGGCGCGGTTTCCGCGAGCGCGCCGAAGACGTCGCCCGTCACGCCGCCGAAGCGCCGCACGCAATGCCTCAGCAGCGCTTCGGACGCGACGAGCCCCGCCAGCACCGCCACGGCGTGGCGCACCGCGTCGACCGGGCCGAAGCCGAGGGCGACAGCCGCCGCCGCGGCGGCGACGAGGAGCACCAGAGCCAGCGCCACGCGGACGCGGACCACGCCGGCGACCGCCGCGCCCAGGCCCTCGGGGCGGGCCGGCGGGACGCCGGTGCGGGAGGCGCAGGTCAGCGCCAGGCGCGCGGTGACCGCGGCGAGCACGACGCCCACCGCCCCGTACGCCCAGCCCTGCGCGTACAGCGCGGCGACCGCCGCGACCTGGGCCAGCAGCACGAACAGCAGGGTGACGACCCCGAAGGGGCCGATGTCGGACCGCTTCATGATCTTCAGCGCGTCCGCCGCGGGCTTGCCGCTGCCGAGCCCGTCCGCGGTGTCGGCCAGCCCGTCGAGGTGCAGCCCGCGGGTGAGGGTCGCCGGCACCGCCACCGCGGCCACCGCCGCGAGCGCGGGACCGGCGCCCGCGGCCAGCAGCAGCCCGCCGGCCGCCGCCGCGAACAGCCCCACCACCAGCCCCGCGAGCGGCGCGCAGGCCATGCCGACGCGGGCCGCGTCGCGGTCCCAGCGGGTGACGCGCACGGGCAGCACGGTCAGGGTGCCGAAGGCGAAACGCAGCCCCGTGCCGGGGCCGGGTCGGGTGGGGGAAGAGGGGTCGTCACTCACCGGCGCAGGGTAGCCCAGGGCCGGCAACCCACCGGCTAGATTGCGCGTATTGCAACAAGAGGTGCAGATCGCAAGAAAAGGCGCAGTCCATGGGGCAGTGGTTCCACGACAACATCACCGAGCCCGGCAAGCTGCCGACGCTGCTCGCCCTCGCCGCCTTCGTCCTCACGTTCGTGATCACCCGCACCATCACCCGGCTGATCCGCGCGGGCCGCGGCCCCTTCCGCGACGTCGCCCCCGGCGGACTCCACATCCACCACGTGGTGCCGGGCGTGATCCTCACCGTCGTCGGCGGCTTCGGCGCGGTCGGCAGCGGTCGGCACGGCTGGGCGGCGGGCGTCTTCGCGGTGCTGTTCGGGATGGGTGCCGGGCTGGTGCTCGACGAGTTCGCGCTGATCGTGCACCTCGACGACGTGTACTGGACGGAGGAGGGCCGGCGCAGCGTGGAGGTCGTGGTGCTCGCCGCCGCGCTCGCGCTGCTGGTGCTCGGCGGCTTCTCGCCGCTGGGCGTCGACTCCCTCACCCCCGAGGAGCGCCAGAACCGGACCGCCGCCCTACTGACCGTCCTGCTCAATTTGCTGCTGGTGCTGGTCACCTTCGTCAAGGGCAAGCCGCGGATGGCGCTGATCAGCGTCTTCGTGCCGTTCGTCGCGTTCTTCGGGGCGGTGCGGCTGGCCAGGCCCGGTTCGCTGTGGGCCCGTCACCTCTACCGCGGCCGGCCCCGGGCGCGCGCCCGGGCCGCCCTGCGCTCGTACCGGCACGACCGCCGCTGGGACGGGCCGCGCCGGAAGTTCCAGGACCTGATCGCGGGCGCCCCCGACCGGCTGCCGACCCGGAACAGGTCGCGCCCCGACGACTGAACGCCGGCGCCGGCGCGCCTCGGCCGCCGTGCAGAGCGCCAGCGCGGCGGCGATGGCCGCCAGGTGTTCCTTGCCGGCGAGGTTCGGCTTGACGAGCACCTCGACGACCATGGCGAGGACGACCGTGGCGGCGGTCCAGCGGGCCCGCAGCCGCCAGCACGCGTACACCGCGAGCCCGACGACCGCGGCCGACGGGCCGGTGTCCACGACGGCGGCGTCGGACGCGGGCAGCCCGACCGGTCCGCCGGGGCCGAGCGCGATGCCGACCCGGGCGTACAGCGTCCCGGCGAGGGTGCAGACGTACGCGACCAGCAGGGTGCGCGTCCGCCCGAGCGCGCACTCCGCGATGCCGAACACCAGCAGGACCTGCGCCAGGGCGCCCCACACGGGCAGGTCCAGCGCGGGCACGAACAACGACAGGGGGGTGCGCAGCAGGGCCAGCCAGAGGGGGTCCTCGGCGCGTACGGTGCCGACGGCGCGTACGACGTCGTACCCCCAGCTCCGGTGCTGCACCACCTGGAAGGCGGCGATCAGACAGACCGCGGTGAGCGTCAGCGCGAGGGCGCGCGGCCCGCGGGCGGTCAGCGCCGTGCGCACGGCGGCGTACGACGGACCCCACTCGCGCCGTACGAACCCGCCCACCGCGCCCGTCGCGCCGGCCGCGGTCATCGCGAGGTCGCCGCGGGTGTCGCCGTCGGGGCCTCCAGGTGCCTGCGGTGCAGCCAGCCCGGCAGCCCCGGCGCTTCGAGGAAGCCTTCGGCGCGGGCCGCCGCGATGGCGATCCGCGGCAGGTCGGCGCTCTTCTCGAAGAGCAGGAACCGCGGCTCCCAGATCGGCCGGTACTTGGCGTTGGCGCGGTACAGCGACTCGATCTGCCACCAGCGGGAGAAGAACGTCAGCAGCGAACGCCACAGCCGCAGCACCGGGCCGGCGCCGAGGCGCGAGCCGCGCTCGAAGACGGAGCGGAACATCGCGAAGTTCAGCGACACCTGGGTGATCCGGACCTCCGAGGCGCGCTGGAGCAGTTCGATGACCATGAACTCCATCAGGCCGTTGTCGCTGTCGCGGTCGCGGCGCATCAGATCGAGCGAGAGCCCGTGCGGGCCCCACGGCACGAAGCTGAGCACGGCCCGCAACTCGCCCTCGGCGTCGGTGCACTCCAGCATCACGCACCGGCCGTCGCCCGGGTCGCCGAGCCGGCCGAGCGCCATGGAGAAGCCGCGTTCGGTGGCGCCGTCGCGCCAGTCGTCGGCACGGCGCAGCAGTACGGCCAACTCCTCGGGCGGGATGTCCGCGTGCCGCCGGATCCGCACCCGGTACCCGGCGCGCTTCACCCGGTTGTACGCCTGGCGCACGGTCCGCATCGCGCGCCCCTCCAAGGTGAAGTCGGCGGTCTCCACGAGCGCTTCGTCGCCCAGCTCCAGGGCGTCGAGGCCGTGGCGGGCGTAGATCGTGCCGGCCTCTTCGCTCGCGCCCATCACGGCCGGGATCCAGCCGTGCTCACGGGCCTGGGCGAGCCAGGGGGTGATCGCGCCGGGCCACGCCTCCGGGTCGCCGATCGGGTCCCCGGACGCCAGGCAGACCCCGCCGACGACGCGATAGGCGACGGCCGCCTTGCCGGTGGGGGACCACACCACGCTCTTCTCGCGGCGCAGCGCGAAGTAGCCGAGCGAGTCGCGTTCGCCGTGCCGTTCCAGGAGGTCGCGCAGCCGCTCCTCGTCGGCCGCGTCGATCGGATCGACGGCGCGGCGCGAGCGGAACGCCGCGTACAACACGGCGAGCAGCAGCAGCGTGGACGTGACGTTGATGGTGACGTCCACCCAGCCGGGGGTGTCGATGCCGGCGAAGGCGGAGTCGTCGGCGGCGAGCGAGCCGAGCCGGACCACGCCGTACCACCAGCGTTCCAGGAAGGTGGAGGGGGCGGTCGCGGTGTTGGTGACGGTGACCAGCAGGGCCGCGCCCAGCGAGGTGACCAGCAGCCCGCCGGCCGCGACGGCCGCCGCGAGCTTGGGGTTGGCGCGGTCGCCCTTCGCGTAGAACTCCCGCCGCCCCAGCAGCAGCGCCCCGCAGAACGCGGCGGTCAGCACCAGCGAGACCCAGTTCTGCGGATGGGACCTGATGCTGGCGTCGGTCGCGAAGGCCAGCAGGAAGAGGGCGAGGAACAGCCCCGCGAGGACCAGGTTCAGGATCCAGGCGGCCCGCTTGCGGCGGCGCATGGTGATCGCGAGGAAGAGCGTGAAGAGGCCGGAGGCGAAGCCCGCGGTCAGCAGGTACGGGGTGAAGTAGTCGTCGACGTTGTGGCGGCGGATGTCCTGGCCGAGGGAGACCCACACCGCGCTCAGCACGTTCAGGCACGTCACCGCGCGGAGGTACCAGACGGTGAACGCCCAGGCGCGGTGCGAGCGGGCGGTCTCCCCGTCGGAGCGGGTGCCGCTCCCTGCTGCTTCGCTGACCGAATGGAACAAGCGGACCTCTCCCATGAAAAGCGATCATATGGGGCATCGCTGGTCATGGCGGGTCAGGGTGCGGCAGCCCTTGTCGACGGCGGCCGCACCCGGCGCGTCAGTCCTTGTCGTCGCCCGCCTCGGGGCCGTCGGCCGCGGCGTCCGCGGGGCGCTCCGGCAGTTGGGCCAGCAGCGAGGCGGCTGCCTGTACGAGGGGGAGCGCGAGCAATGCCCCGGTTCCTTCACCCACACTGACGCCCTGGTCGAGCATCGGGTTGAGCGCCATCCGGTCCAGCGCCTTCGCCTGCGCCGGCTCGCCGGTCAACTGGCCCGCCAGCCACCAGTCCGGCGCGCGGAACGCGGCCCGCTGTCCGACCAGCGCGCACGCCGCGGAGACCACCCCGTCCAAGATCACGGGCGTACGGCGCACGGCGCACTGGAGCAGGAAGCCGGTCGTCGCCGCGAGGTCCGCGCCGCCGACCGCCGCCAGCAGCTCCAACTGGTCACCGAGCACCGGGCGGGCGCGGCGCAGCGCGTCGCGGATCGCGGCGCACTTGCGCATCCACGCCAGGTCGTCGATGCCGGCGCCGCCGCGGCCGGTGACCACGGAGGCGTCCGTCCCGCACAGCGCGGCGACCAGCACGGCGGCCGGGGTCGTGCCGCCGACGCTCAGGTCGCCCAGCACCACCAGGTCCGTGCCGGCGTCCGCCTCCTCATCGGCGATCGCCATGCCCAGGCGCACCGCCGCCTCGGCCTCCTCGACGGTCAACGCGTCCTCGACGTCGATCCGCCCGCTGCCGCGGCGCACCCGGTGCCGTACGACGTCCGCGGGCAGCAGCTCCGGGTCGCAGTCCAGCCCCGCGTCCACGATCCGCACCGGCACGTCCATCCGGCGGGCCAGCACCGCGACGGGGCTGGTGCCCTCCAGCACCGCGGAGACCAGCTCGTGCGCGCTGCCCGCGGGGCGGCCGGAGACGTCCGACGCCGCGACGCCGTGGTCACCGGCGAAGAGCACCACCTTCGGGCGGACGACGGGCTCGGGGGGATTGCAGCCCTGCGCGGCGACCAGCCACTGGCCCAACTCGTCCAGCCGCCCCAGCGACTTCGGCGGGATCAGCAGCCGTTCCCGGTGGTCTTCGGCGACCTGCCGGAGGGTGCCGTCGGCGCGGGCGATCTGGTCGGAGAAGTCATCGAGAGTCAGCCTGCTCATTCGCCGAACAGTACCGGGTGGCCCCGGGCCCCGTCGGCGGCCGTTCCCCTGCGGGTGCGCTGCGCTGTGCGGGCTGTGGGTGCTTGCCGTTTCCCTGCGGGTGCGTTTGGTCTCTGCGGCCCGGTGGGTGGCCGGTCGCGCAGTTCCGCCCCCTACGCCCGAAGGGCGTGGTGGTACCCCCAGCGCCCCTTTTGCCCGCCGTTTCCCTACGGGTGCGTTTGGTTTCTGCGGCCCGGTGGTGGGCTGGTCGCGCAGTTCCCCGCGCCCCTGAAACCCCTCGTCCCGCAGGTATGACGACGGGGGCAGCGAATCAGGGGCGCGGGGAACTGCGCGACCAGCCACCCACCGGCCCGCAGGGAAACGGCGCCCGCAGGGAAATGGCGCCCGCAGGGAAACGGCGCCCGCAGGGAAACGGCGCCCGCAGGGAAACGGCGCCCGCAGGGAAACGGCGCCCGTAGGGAAACGGCGAGGGGTTTCAGGGGCGCGGAGGCCCGTGCCCGAAGGTGCAGGTGGGGCGGAACTGCGCGAGCAGCCCACACCGGGCCGCAGAGGCCAAACCGCACCCGGAGGGGCTAGCGCAGGCGCAAGGGGTGGCCTGCGACCACCAGGAGGACCTGTTCGCACTCCGCGGCCACCGCCGCGTTCAGTCGGCCCAGCTCGTCGCGGAAGCGGCGGCCCGACGCCGTCGCCGGGACGACGCCCGCGCCCACCTCGTTGGTCACCGCCACCACCGTCCGCCGCGCGGCGCGCACCGCGGCGACCAGCTCCGCCACCCGCTCCCGCAGGGACGACTCGCCGCCGTTGCGCCAGGTCTCCTCCTCCCACGCCCCCGCCCGGTCCAACGCGTCCGTCAGCCACAGCGACAGGCAGTCGACGAGCAGCGGCGGGCCCGGGGCCGTCAGCAGGGGCACCAGGTCGCAGGTCTCCTCGGTGCGCCAGGACCCGGGGCGGCGGTCCCGGTGCAGCCGGACCCGTTCCGCCCACTCCGCGTCGCCCTCCCGGCCGCCGCCCGTCGCCACGTACGTCACGTCCGGGAAGGTCCACAGCCGCCGCTCCGCCTCCACCGACTTGCCCGAGCGGGCGCCGCCGGTGACCAGGGTGCGCCGGGGGACGTCCGGCACCGCGTGGTACTCGCCGACGATCAGCGTCGTCCCGTCCGGCACCGCCCGCGCGCCCGCCGCTGCCAGCCGACGGTCCAACTCGGGGCCGCCCGGCACGTCGTGGTCCAGGTGCACCGCGACCACGTCGGTCGTCGGGCCGACCGCCCCGGCCGCGCGCAGCCGGGCGAGCCCGTCCGGCCGGCCGACGACGTCCGCGACGACCATGTCGTACGGCGCGGCGGCCGGCGCGAGGCCCGCGGGCGCGCCCTGCGGCGGCAGGTACAGCAGCCGGGTCCCGTCGGGCGCCGTCACCTCGTACCCCGTGCCCGGGTGGTCCATCGGCACCGCCCGCACCCGGTGCCCGCTGATCAGGGTCAGCACCCGGCCGTCCGGTACCCGGCCCGCCGTCGGCAGCCCCGCCGGCAGGTCGACCGCGGGCCCGTCGTGCGGGTGCGTCAGCAACACCTGGCGCACCCCCACCAACGAGTGGCCCGCGCGCGCGGCGGCCAGCGCGGCTCCCGGCGTCAGGTCGAGCAGCAGCGCCCCGTCCACCAGCAGGGCGGTCGCGGCCCGCGCTTGCGGGCCCCGGGCGAGTGCGCACACGGCGCACGGACAGTCGGACCTCGGCAGCCCGGCGGGTGCGCCGGTCCCGAGCAGGGTCAGTTCCACGCCCTTGATACTCCCGTGTCTTAGCCACTGCTGCGCGCCCGGCTACGCTGCGGGCAGGACAGTGATCACCGACGGCCTGCGGAGGCGGACATGGCGTGGACGTGGCGGTTCGAGAAGTCCGACGGAACGGAGGTCGCGCCCTCGGTCGAGCCCGAGGAGTTCTCCACCCAGGGCGACGCGGAGTCCTGGATCGGCGAGCACTGGAAGGCCCTGAGCGAGGGCGGTGCGGACCAGGTCGTCCTCTCCGAGGACGCCACCGTGATCTACGGGCCGATGAGCCTGCACGCGGAATGACCGGCGGGCGCCCCGGACCCCGGGGCGCCCAGCCCCCGCGCTCTCAGATCTCCCCCAGCGTCACCTGGGCCGACTGCCGCTCCCCGTCCCGGAGGAACGTCACGGGCACCTTCTCGCCCGGCTTGTCGGCCGCCAGCGCCTCCGCCAGCGAGGTGATCGTCGTGATGGACGCGTTGCCCACCTGCGTGATGATGTCGCCGCTGCGCAGCCCCGCCCGGTCGGCCGGGCCGTTCTTCTCCACCTCGACGATCGCCACCCCCGACGGCTGGTAGTTGTCGTCGAGGACGGTGCGTCCGACGATCCCCAGCGCCGCCCGGCCGGAGTCCGTCACCCGGCCGTACTTGATGATCTGGTCGGCGACGGTCTTCACCATCGTCACGGGGATGGCGAACCCGATGCCCGGCGCGGCGCTGCCCAGGTTCGGATCGGTCGCCGCCAGCGTCGGCACGCCGATCACCTCGCTGTCCAGGTTGACCAGGGCGCCCCCGCTGTTGCCCGGGTTGATCGCCGCCGAGGTCTGCACCATGTTCGCGATCGTCGCGCCCGTGCCGCCGCCGGACGCACTCTCCGTCACCGTCCGGCCGACCGCCGAGACGATGCCCTGGGTGACGCTGCTGGACAGCCCGAGCGGGGAGCCCATCGCCAGGACGATCTGCCCGACCTCGACCTTCGACGAGTCGCCGAACGTGGCGGGCTTCAGGCCGGCGGGCACCTGGTCGAGCTTGAGGACGGCGAGGTCCTGCTCGGGGTAGGAGGACACCAGCTTCGCCGGCACGGGCTGTTCCCCCGTCGCCGTCGTGACCTGGAAGGTCTTCGCGGCGTCCACGACGTGGGCGTTGGTGATCAGATGGCCCTTGTCGTCGTAGACGATGCCCGAGCCCAGGCTGTCGCCGGCCTCGATCTGGACGACCGACGGCAGCACGTTCTTGATGACGGTCTCGTAGTCCGACTGGAGGTCGTCGGCGGCCTTGGGCAGGGCGATCGCCCTGGTGGAGCTCTCCGGCTTGGCCGCGGCCGACTCGCCCGCGCAGCCGGCGGCGAGGGCGACGGTGGATATCGCGGCGGTCAGCGAGAGCAGCAGTCGACGGCGGGCGGGGCGGGCGGCGCGGCGGTGGGGTGAGTCCATGCTCGGAGTGTCCCTTTTGCGGGAGTACGTCGGCTTGTTGTACGCCTCCGATCAGGTGGCCGCCGCCCCGGCCCCGGCCCCGAAGGCCCCTCGCCCCGGCCCCGAACGCCCTCGCCCCGCACCCGCCGCCGGTGCCTCAGGAGGCCGGGACCCCCGCCTCGTCCTCCTCGACCGCCCGCGCCGGCGCGCCGTCGGGTCGCGTCGGCTCCGACGCCAAGAACTGCGTGGCCGCCAACTCCCCGTACAGCGGGTCCCGCGCCACCAACTCCTGATGCGTGCCCACCGCGCGCACCCGGCCCGCGTCCATCACCACGATCCGGTCGGCCAGCGTCACCGTCGACAGCCGGTGCGCCACCACCAGCACCGTGACGTCCCGCGACACCTCGGCCACCACGTCCCGCAGCGCCAGCTCGTTCACCGCGTCGAGCTGCGACGTCGCCTCGTCCAGGAGCAGCAGCCGCGGCCGGCGCAGCAGCGCGCGGGCGATCGCCACCCGCTGGCGCTCGCCGCCGGACAACTTGGAGCCGCGGTGGCCCACGAGCGTGTCCAGGCCGTCCGGCAGCCGGTCGACGAGCGCGTCCAGCCGCGCCCGCACCAGCACCTCGCGGACGTCCTCGTCCGTGGCGTCGGGGGCGGCGAAGGTGAGGTTCTGCCGCAGGGTGCCGGCGAGCACCGGCGCGTCCTGCTCGACGTAGCCGATCGCGGCGCGCAACTCGGGCAGCGACCAGTCCCGCACGTCACGGCCGTCCACCAGCACCCGGCCGCCGCTCACCTCGTAGAACCGCTCGATGAGGCCGAAGACGGTGGTCTTGCCCGCGCCCGACGGGCCGACGAAGGCGGTCATCCCGGCGCCCGGCACGGTGAAGGAGACGCCGTGGTGCACGGGCGGCAGGTCGTCGCGGTAGCGGAAGGCTACGTCCTCGAAGACGACCGAGGCCGCACCGGAGCCACCGGTCGCACGGGACGTCGACGGCCCCGGGGCCAGCTCTTCCGTCTCCAGCCGCTCCGCCTCCACCAGCCGTGCGATCGCGGCCGAACCGACCTGGTACTGCGTGGCCGCCTCCACCAACTTGCTCACCGGGTCGATCAGGTAGAAGAGGAAGAGCAGGAACGCCACCAGCGTGGAGACCGAGATCTCGCCGGACGCCACCCGCGCCCCGCCGATGCCCAGCACGGCGAGGAACGACACCTGGATCGCCAGGCCCACCGACGACCACGCCGCCGCCTGCCACTTCGCCGAGCGCACCCCGTACCGCCACGCCGTCGTCGCCGCCCGGTTGACGACCTCGGTCTCCCGCTCCTCGGCGCCGGACGCCTTGACCGTGCGGAACGCCCCGAAGGCCCGCTCCAGCACGGTGGATATCTCGCCGACCGCCTCCTGCGACTTCTTCGTCGACTTGGAGATCTGCGGCATGACCAGGGCCACGACGCCGCCGATCAGCACGATCACCCCGAGCGTGACCCCGAGGAGCACCGCGTCCATCAGCGCCATCAGCACGATCGTGGCGACGAACGAGACGCCGCCGGTGATCGCGGAGACGACCGACTGGGTCGTCACGGCCTTCAACAGGGTGGTGTCCGAGGTGATCCGGGACATCAGGTCGCCCGGCTGCATGCGCTCCACCTCCGGCAGCCGCAGCCGCAGCAGCCGCCCGACGAGCGAGCGGCGGGCGGCGAGGACCACGGACTCGGCGGTGCGCTCCAGGACGTACGCCCCTACGGACTCGATCGCGGTGCCGATCACCACCAGGGCGGTGAGCACCACCAGGATCCCGGCGATGGAATCGTCCTCGCCGAGCCGGTCGACGAGGGCCTTCGCCGCGAGCGGCTGGGCGAGCGCGGCGACCGCGCCGACCAGGGCGAACACGGCGCCGAGCGCGACGGCCCAGCGGTGCGGCCGGAAGTGCGCGTACAGCGCCCGCCAGGTCTCCCTGGCGGGCAGCTTGGGCGTCCCGTCGGAGCCGTCGGGGCTCCCCGGCCCGTCATCGGGGCCCGCTCGGGTGCCGTCGTTCATTCGGGTGATGTCCTCGGAGCTCACGGAGGAGGTGACGCAGAATCCGCCCCCGCACCTGACTGGGGTCGCGATGCGGTCGCCAGGGCGTGTGGGTGCGATGTCCTCTGCGGCTCGGCGCTGGGCTGCTCGCGCAGTTCCCCGCGCCCCTGAATGCCCTCCGCCCCGCGGGCCTGGTGGTACCTCCACGCCATCTAAAAGCACCACCCGCCGTCGGCCTTGGGGACACGTTGGTGTCTGCGGCCCGGTGGTGGGTTGCTCGCGCAGTTCCCCGCGCCCCTGTTGTGCCCGGCCTGGTCGGCCCACTGCCGGTCGGTGGGTTGAGACGGACTGCAAGATCCCTGCCCCTCGCCCGCAGGGCGTGGCTTTTGGGGGCGCGGGGAACTGCGCGTCCAGCTCACCACCGGGGTCGCGGAGACCGGCGTTTCCGTGGGGAAGCGGCGAGGGTGTCAGGTGGTGCGGGGCCCACACCCCACAGGGCGCGGGACCGCGCGAGCAGCCCGCCACCGGGTCGCGGAGACCGGCGCGCCCGCGGGAAGACGGCGGGCGCGCCCAGGGGCGGCGCGGAGTGCGATGGGGCGCGCCGGAGCGTCAGCCGCGGACGCCGCACAGGTGGAGCAGCGCCGCGACGCGGCGGTACGGGTCCCGGCGGCCCGCCCGGTCCTCCGCGGCGAGCAGCCGCTCCAGCGGCTCCGGCGGGGCGCCGTCCTGGCCGGTCGTCGACCACTCCGAGAAGACCTGCACGCCGTACCAGGCGTGCAGCGGCGCCGCGATCCCCGCCAGCGTCGCGGTCAGGTGCTCCAGCCTGTCCGCGCGCAGCGGCACCCCGCGGCGGTCGGTGTACCCCGCGGCGTCCGGCTCCAGCGCGGCGAGGGTCCGCTCCCAGTCCCCGGCGAGCCCGGGGCCCATGGCCAGCGCGTCCGCGTTCCGTACGACGAGGGACAGCAGGCCCCCGGGCGCCAGCATCCGGGCCAGCCCGGCGAGCACCCCCTCCGGCTCCGCCGACGCCATCAGGACGCCGTGGCACAGCACCACGTCGAAGCTGCCGGGGGTGAAGTGGACGCCGGTGTCCCGGCCGTCGCCCTCGATCATCCGGACGCGCTCGCGAATGCCCGCGGGCTCGGTGGACAGCGCCTCCTGGGCGAGCCGCAGCGACTCCGCGTCGCCCTCCAGGCCGGTGATGGCGTGGCCGGCACGGGCCAGCCGCAGCGCCTGCACGCCCCGGCCCATGCCGACGTCGAGTATCCGCAGCCGCTGCCCGACCGGGTAGCGGGCCACTATCTGCTCGTCGAGCTGGCGGGAGACCAGCTCCTGCCGCACGGCGTCCCCGATGTCCGCGGGGGAGGGGCAGGGCGTCGGCGAAGCGGCGGACGCGACCTCACCCGGAGCGTCCGGGGCGGTCGCGCCCTGGCCGGTCAGGGCCGTTCTCCGCGCTTGACCTGGGGCTTCGGCAGACGCAGTCGACGCATCTGGAGCGTGCGCATCAGGGCGTACGCCACTGCGCCGCGCTTGGGCTCGTCGGGGAAGCGCTCGTTGAGCTGCTTCTTCAGACGGATGCCCAGGCCGATGGAGTCCACGACGATCATCACGATGACGCCGAGCCAGAGCAGCAGCGCGATGCTCTGCAACTGGCCGATGCGGACCATGCTCAGGACGAGGATGATCACCGCCATCGGGAGGAAGAACTCCGCGATGCAGAAGCGGGAGTCCACGAAGTCGCGGGCGAAGCGGCGGACCTGGCCCTTGTCACGGGCCGGCAGGTACCGCTCGTCACCGTTGGCGAGCGCCTGGCGCTGGCGCGCCAGCTCGGTGCGCCGGGTCTCCCGCGCACGCTTCATCGCGGCCTTGCGGTCGGTCGGCTGCGTGGCGGCACGACGGCGTTGGCTCTGGGCCTCGCTCCGCTTGGGAGTGGGGCGACCCTTCGGGGCCTCGGGGTCGCGGGGCTGCTGGGAGAGGTCCGCCGTCACCTGGTCGGTGGGGGCCTTCTCTGTCTTGGCACGGCTACGGAACACGAAACCCAAGGGTACGTGGTGGTGGACGGGGACCCAATGCCGGTGGGGAACGATCCGGCAACACCGCGCGTCTTCACGGGCGGGACGACGGCGTTCGCCGGGCCCGCGCGGGGCAGTCACGGAGGGTGACCTGAGGGTGATCGGGGGGCGACCCTGACGGTCATCTACTCCTTGCGCCGGATCAGGAGCGGTCCGCAGTCGTCCTTGGGGAGGAGCGCATCCGTGCTCGAACAGTGCGGTAATGGAAGCAGGGCCCGTACTGTGGGTTCTGTTGGAGTGCTGGAGCCGTAGTCCGTCAGAAGGGGGCGCGCGAAGCCCATGAGCGGTGTGATGAAGCGTATGGGGATGATCTTCCGCGCGAAGGCAAACAAGGCCCTTGACCGGGCCGAGGATCCGCGCGAGACCCTCGATTACTCGTACCAGAAGCAACTTGAGCTGCTCCAGAAGGTGCGCCGCGGCGTCGCCGACGTGGCGACGTCCCGCAAGCGTCTGGAGCTCCAGCTCAACCAGCTCCAGGGGCAGTCCTCGAAGCTGGAGGACCAGGGCCGCAAGGCGCTGGCGCTCGGCCGCGAGGACCTGGCGCGCGAGGCGCTGTCCCGCCGCGCCGCGCTCCAGCAGCAGGTCACCGACCTGGAGACGCAGCACACGACGCTGCAGGGCGAGGAGGAGAAGCTCACCCTCGCCGCCCAGCGCCTCCAGGCCAAGGTCGACGCCTTCCGCACGAAGAAGGAGACGATCAAGGCCACCTACACCGCCGCCCAGGCGCAGACCCGGATCGGGGAGGCGTTCTCCGGCATTTCGGAGGAGATGGGCGACGTCGGCCTGGCGATCCAGCGGGCCGAGGACAAGACCGCCCAGCTCCAGGCGCGGGCCGGGGCGATCGACGAGCTGCTGGCCTCCGGTGCGCTCGACGACCCGACCGGAATGGCGAAGGACGACATCGCCGCCGAACTGGACCGCATCTCCGGCGGTACGGACGTGGAGCTGGAACTCCAGCGGATGAAGGCGGAGCTGGCCGGCGGCTCGGGCGCCTCCCAGCAGGCCATCGAGGGCGGCCAGGACGCCGCCGGACAGCAGGGCAGCAACCGCCCGAACTTCGACAAGCACTGACCTGCGGGCGGGCCGGCGGGGCTGCCACAGGACCGAGCGAGAAGGACTCGTCATGATCGTACGGATCATGGGGGAGGGTCAGGTGAGGCTGGCGGACAGCCACCTCACCGAGCTGAACAAGCTCGACGACGAGCTGATGGCCGAACTCGAACAGGGCGACAAGGACGGGTTCCGGCGTACGTTCACCGCCCTGCTCGACAAGGTCCACGAGCTCGGCGACCCCCTGCCGGACGCGTCCTTGGAGCCGTCCGAGCTGATCCTGCCCGCGCCGGATTCCACCTTGGAGGACGTCAGACGGCTCATCGGGGAGTGGGGCTTCATCCCCGGCTGAACCACCCCGCGGGACGGCGTTCGGCGTTCCCGCCCGGCGCCCAGCACACTCCAACACGTCGATCCCCCCGTTCCCGAAGAGGGCCGGGGGGATCGGCGCACCCGCCGCCGGGCACCGCTCTCCGCCGGCACCGGTCCCGTCCGCCGCCCGCACGTCGTACCGTTGCTTGCCGTGACCTCCCTCGCCACCGGGTTCGCCCGCGCGCAACGCTGGCTCCGCGAGCACCCCCTGGCGCTCGACGCGGCCATCGCCACCCTCGCCCTCGCCTGCATGGTGGTCGGCTCCTTCGCCGAGCCGTACGGCGAGCACGGCCCGACGTTCGGCGCCCGCAGCCCCGGCGCCCGCAGCCTGCTGCTGATGACCCTGGCCGCCGCCGCCCTCGTGTGCCGCCGGCGCCAGCCGATGGCGGTGCTGGCGTTCACCGGCGTCCTCAGCCTCATCGAGCTGGTCTTCGGGGAGCCGTCCGCCCCGGTGGCGATGTGCGCGGTGATCGCGCTCTACACCGTCGCCTCCCGCACCGACCGCTCCACCACCTGGCGCGTCGGGCTGCTGACCATGGTCACGCTCTCCGGCGCCGCGATGTTCTTCGGCACGACGCCCTGGTACACCCAGGAGAACGTGGGCGTCTTCGCCTGGACCGGGATGGCCGCCGCGGCCGGCGACGCGGTCCGCAGCCGCCGCGCCTTCGTCAACGCGATAAGGGAGCGCGCGGAACGCGCCGAACGCACCCGCGAGGAGGAGGCCCGGCGCCGGGTCGCCGAGGAGCGGCTGCGGATCGCCCGCGACCTGCACGACGTGGTGGCCCACCACATCGCCCTGGTCAACGTGCAGGCGGGGGTGGCGGCGCACGTCATGGACAAGCGCCCCGACCAGGCGAAGGAAGCGCTGTCCCACGTACGGGAGGCCAGCCGGTCCGCGCTCAGCGAGCTGCGCGCCACCGTCGGCCTGCTGCGGCAGTCCGGCGACCCGGAGGCGCCCACCGAGCCGGCGCCCGGCCTCGACGTGCTCGACGAACTCGTCACCACCTTCCGCCAGGCCGGGCTGCCGGTCGAAGTGGCCCGCGCCGACCAGGGCGTGCACCGGCCGGCGGCGGTGGACCTGGCCGCCTACCGCATCATCCAGGAGGCGCTGACCAACGTCCGCAAGCACGCGGGCTCGGGGGCCAGCGCCGAGGTCAGCGTCATCCGGGTGGGCACGACGCTGGAGGTCACCGTCATCGACAACGGCTCGCCCGGGGGCGAAGGCCCTCAGTGCGTCCACGCCCGGGCGAGCGCCGACGCCCAGCCCCGGGAAGCCCGCGACGGCGGCGGCAAGGGCCGCACCGACAGCACCGGCCGTGACGAGGGTGACGACCGCGAAGGCCGCGGCGGCCACGGCCTGCTCGGCATGCGCGAGCGCGTCAGCGCCCTCGGCGGGCGGCTCAGCACCGGCCCCCGCTACGGCGGCGGCTTCCGCGTACAGGCGATACTGCCCCTCACCGCACGCACGGGAGAGGACCGATGACGATCCGCGTCTTGCTCGTCGACGACCAGACGCTGCTGCGCAGCGCGTTCCGCGTCCTGGTGGACTCGGAACCCGACATGACCGTGGTCGGCGAGGCCGCCGACGGGGCCGAGGGGGTGGCTCTGGCCCGCTCCGCCCGCGCCGACGTCGTCCTGATGGACATCCGCATGCCCGGCATGGACGGACTCGCCGCCACCCGGCTGATCAGCGCCGACCCCGAGCTGGCCCACGTCCGCGTGGTCATGCTGACCACCTTCGAGGTGGACGAGTACGTCGTCCAGTCGCTGCGCGCCGGCGCCTCCGGCTTCCTCGGCAAGGGCGCCGAGCCCGAGGAACTGTTGAACGCCATCCGGATCGCCGCCGCCGGTGAGGCGCTGCTGTCGCCGACCGCGACCAAGGGTCTGATCGCCAAGTTCCTCGCCCAGGGCGGCGCCGGGGACGACGACCCGGACGCCGAGCCCTACTCGGCGCGCCTCGCCGCGCTGACCGTGCGGGAGCGCGAGGTGTTGGTGCTGGTCGCCGGCGGCCACTCCAACGACGAGATCGCCGAGCGCCTCGTCGTCAGCCCGCTCACCGTGAAGACCCACGTGAACCGGGCCATGGCCAAGTTGGGCGCCCGCGACCGCGCCCAACTCGTCGTCACCGCCTACGAGTCGGGACTGGTACGCCCGAGGGTGGAGTGACGCTCACGCGGCATGTACTCCAGCTGCGGTATGCGCGAGATAAAGAAACGGGACCTGGGGGCGACGGGTCCGGCGTCGGGATGGCTGATCGTATAAGCGGGCCACTGGCCCCGCCCGCCGGCGATCCGGGTCGCCGTGCGCCGTACGTCCCGCCTCGGCGCGCTCCTGCCGCGCATGCCACAGAAGAGAGACGAACCCCATGTCCTGGCTGTCGAGATTCAGCCTGAAGCAACGCGCCCTGGTCGGGCTGATGTCGATCGTGGCGATCGTCTTCGGGGCGATCGCCATACCCCAGCTCAAGCAGCAACTGCTGCCCTCCATAGAACTGCCGATGGTCTCGGTGCTCGCCACCTACGAGGGCGCATCGCCCGACGTGGTGGAGAAGCAGGTCGTCGAGCCCCTGGAGAACTCCATCGACGCCGTCGACGGCATCAAGGGGATCACCTCCACGGCGAGCGAGGGCAACGCCGTGATCATGGCCAGCTTCGAGTACGGGGACGGCACCAAGCAGCTCGTCGCCGACGTGCAGCAGGCGGTGAACCGGGCCCGCGCCCAACTGCCCGAGGACGTCGACCCGGAGGTGATCGCCGGCTCCACCGACGACATCCCCACCGTCGTCCTCGCCGTCACCTCCGACAAGGACCAGCAGGCCCTCGCCGACCAGTTGGAGCGCACCGTCGTGCCCGCGCTGGACGGCATCGAGGGCGTCGGCCAGGTCACCGTCGACGGAGTGCAGGACCTCCAGGTCTCCGTCACCCCCGACGACGCGAAGCTCGCGGCGGCCGGGCTGACCACCGCGGCGCTCGCCGACGCGCTGAAGGCGGGCGGCGCGACCGTACCGGCCGGCTCCTTCAGCGAGGACGGCAAGAACCGCACGGTGCGGGTCGGCGCCGGCTACACCGACCTCAAGCAGATCGAGAACCTGAACGTCGTACGGCCCAAGGGCGGGCCCGTGCGCGTCGGTGACGTCGCGAAGGTGGCCCAGCAACCGTCCGCCGCGACCTCGCTGACCCGCACCAACGGCAAGCCCAGCCTGGCCGTCTTCGCCACCATGGACAACGACGGCAGCGCCGTCGCGATCTCGGACGCGGTCAAGGACAAGCTGCCGGAGCTGCGCAAGGACCTCGGCAGCGGCGCCGAGGTGACCGTGGTGGCCGACCAGGGCCCGGCGGTCTCCAAGGCCATCTCCGGACTGACCACCGAGGGCGCGCTCGGCCTGCTCTTCGCGGTCGTCGTGATCCTGGTCTTCCTGGCCTCGCTGCGCTCCACCCTCGTCACCGCGGTCTCCATCCCGCTCTCCGTGGTGCTGGCGCTGATCGTGCTGTGGACCCGCGACCTGTCGCTGAACATGCTCACCCTGGGCGCGCTGACCATCGCCATCGGCCGGGTCGTGGACGACTCGATCGTGGTGCTGGAGAACATCAAGCGGCACCTCGGCTACGGCGAGGAGCGGGAGGGCGCGATCATCACCGCGGTCAAGGAGGTCGCGGGCGCGGTCACCGCGTCCACCCTGACCACGGTCGCCGTCTTCCTGCCGATCGGCCTGGCCGGCGGCATGATCGGCGAGCTGTTCGGCTCGTTCTCGCTGACGGTCACCGCGGCGCTGCTCGCCTCGCTGCTGGTGTCGCTGACCGTGGTGCCGGTGCTGTCGTTCTGGTTCCTGCGCGCGCCGAAGGACGTCCGCGACCTCGGCCCGGACGAGGCGCGCCGGATCGCGGAGGAGAAGGAGGAGCGCAGCAGGCTCCAGCGCTCGTACATCCCCGTGCTGCGGTTCGCCACCCGCCGGCGGATCACCAGCATCGTCCTCGCGGTGGTCGTCCTCTTCGGCACCTTCGGCATGGCCGGCCTGTTGAAGACGAACTTCTTCGACCAGGGCGAGCAGGAAGTCATGTCGATCAAGCAGGAGCTCCCGGTGGGCACCAGCCTGGAGGCGTCCGACGCGGCGGCCAAGCAGGTCGAGAAGGTGCTGTCGGGCCTGGACGAGCTGGAGAACTACCAGGTCACCGTGGGCTCCTCCGGCTGGATGGCGGCCTTCGGCGGCGGTACGGGCACCAACCAGGCGTCGTACCAGATGACCCTGAAGGACGCCGCGGACTACGAGGACGTGCGCGACCACATCGACGCGGAGCTCGCGAAGCTCAAGGGCATCGGCGACACCACCATCTCGGCGGGCGACGGCTTCGCCAGCCAGGACGTCAGCGTCGTGGTGAAGGCCGCCGACCCGGACACCCTCAAGGAGGCGTCCGAGGCGGTGCGCAAGGAGGTCGCGGAGGTCAAGGACGTCACCGACGTCCAGAGCGACCTCGCCCAGTCCGTGCCGCGGATCGCGGTGACGGCGAAGCCCGCCGCGGCCTCCGCCGGGTTCAACGACGCGACGCTCGCCATGGCCGTCACCCAGGCCGTGCGCGGCACCCCCGCCGCCAAGGTGACCCTGAACGACACCGAGCGCGATGTGGTGATCACCTCCGCGAAGCCCGCCACGACCATGGCGGCGCTGAAGGAACTCCCGCTCGGCGCGGTCAAGTTGGGTGAGATCGCCGATGTGCAGCTGGTGCCGGGGCCGGTCTCGATGACCCGCATCGACGGCTCGCGCGCCGCCACCGTCACCGCCAAGCCGACCGGTGACAACACCGGCGCGGTCAGCACCTCGCTCCAGTCGAAGATCTCCGGCCTGGACCTGCCCGAGGGCGCCACCGCCTCCATCGGTGGAGTCTCCGAGGACCAGGACGAGGCGTTCGTCTCGCTGGGCCTGGCGATGCTCGCGGCGGTCGCGATCGTCTTCATGCTGCTGGTCGCCACCTTCCGGTCGCTGGTGCAGCCGCTGATCCTGCTGGTCTCCATCCCGTTCGCGGCGACCGGTGCGATCGGCCTGCTGGTGGTCACCGGCACTCCGATGGGCGTACCGGCCCTGATCGGCATGCTGATGCTGATCGGCATCGTGGTCACCAACGCGATCGTGCTGATCGACCTGATCAACCAGTACCGCGCCCAGGGGCTCGGGGTCGTCGAGTCCGTCATCGAGGGCGGCCGGCACCGACTGCGGCCGATCCTGATGACCGCACTGGCGACGATCTTCGCGCTGCTGCCGATGGCGCTCGGCGTCACCGGCGAGGGCGGCTTCATCGCCAAGCCGCTGGCGGTCGTGGTGATCGGCGGTCTGATCAGCTCGACGCTGCTCACCCTGCTGCTCGTGCCGACGCTGTACGCGATGGTGGAGCTGCGCAAGGAGCGCCGCCGCAAGAAGAAGGCCGACAAGCGCGCCCGGAAGTCGGGCGAGCAGGGGCCGGACCGCGGCACCGCGCAGGGCGACGAGGACCTGAGCCTCCAGAACGCCTGATCCGTAGCCGTACGACGCCGCCCGCCCCGGGGAAGGTCCCGAGGGCGGGCGGCGTGTCGTCGCCCCGGGGCGCCCGTGGGCGCGGCTCGACCGAACTATCGGGCGAAAGTGCCGCAAATCGGGGCGTTCTTCCGTCACGATGTGACCATGACGGAGTACGTGCTCATCCCCGGTGCCGACGGCCGCGCCTGGTACTGGCACCGTGTCGTGCCCGAGCTGCGGGCCCGGGGGCATGAGGCCATCGCCGTCGACCTCCCGGAGGACAACACCGCCGACCTCGCCGCGTACACCGACGCGGTCATCGACCAGCTCGACGCCGCGCCGGGCCGGCTCGTCGTGGTGGCGCAGTCGCTCGCCGGCTTCATCGCGCCCCTGGTGTGCCAGCGCATCCCGGTCGAGCGGCTGATCCTGGTGAACGCGATGGTGCCGGCGCCCGGCGAGAGCCCGGGGGAGTGGTGGGGCAACACCGGTCACCCGCAGGCGCGCCGGGCCTCCGCGCTGCGCGACGGCCGAGACCCGGAAGCCGCCTTCGACCCGCTGGTGGACTTCTTCCACGACGTGCCGCCGGAGATCACCTCCGAGGCGCTGGCGATCGGCCCGCCCGGCGGTCCGTCGGAGGCGCTCTTCGCCGACCCGTGGCCGCTGTCCGGCTGGCCCGACGTCCCCACCCGCTTCCTCCAGGGCCGGGACGACCGCTTCTTCCCGTTGGAGTTCCAACGCCGGGTGGTCGCCGAGCGCTTGGGCGTCCCCGTGGAGCCGCTGCCCGGCGGCCACCTGGTCGCCCTGGCCCGCCCCGAGCAGCTCACGGACTGGATCTGCGGCTGACCGCTCGTCCGGCGGACACCGGGGTGGACGCGGAGCGGGCGGCACGGGACGCCGCGTACCGCTCCGAGACCAGGGCGGCGGCCGAGCACAGCGTCATCCCCAGCACCAGCGGCCCCACCGCGTCCGCCCCGGCCAGCCCCATCAGCGGGGCGACCAGCGCGCCCAGTGCGCTCTGGGCCGTACCGAGCAGCGCGGACGCCGTGCCGGTCGCGGCCGGGACCCGGGCGAGCGCGAGCGCCGCCGAGTTCGACGCGGTGCACCCGAGCCCCGCGCACACCAGCGCCAGCAGCGGCAGCGCGAGGTGCACCGACAGCGCCCCGACGCCCGCGACGGCCGTCAGCCCGCAGGCCCCCGCGAGCATCAGCCGCAGCCCGGTCCGCAACAGCGCCTGCGGACTCACCCGTCCCACCAGCCGCGCGGCCAACAAGGAGGAGAGCGTCGTCACCACCGCGCCCGATGAGAAGGCGACCGACGAAGCGCCCACGCCCATCCCCAGCACGGACTGGAAGAGGAACGGCGCCCCGGCGACGTAGCAGAACAGCGTGCCGAACCCGAAGGTGAACGCGCCCGAGTAGCCGAGGTAGGGCCCGTCGGCCACGGTCGTGCGCACCGACCGGGCGAACGGCGCGAGCCCGCCCTCGCCCCGCCGCTCCGCGGGCAGGCTCTCCGGTACGCCGACGACCACGCCCGCGGTCACGAGCGCCGAGACCGCCGCCAGGACCCAGAAGACGCTGCGCCACCCGACGGCCTCGATCACCGCCCCGCCCGCGATCGGCGCCGCGATCGGCGCGATGCTGCCCAGGGTGACGAGCAGTGCCAGCAGCCGGGCGGCCCGGGCGCCGCCGGTGACGTCGGTGACCACGGCGCGCCCGACGGCGATCCCGGCGGCCCCGCCGAAGCCGGCCGCGAACCGCAGCGCGACCAGCCACTCCAGCGTCGGCGCCAGCGCGCACAGCGCGGTCGCCGCGGTGCACGCCACCGCCCCGGCGAGCAGCGGCCCGCGCCGCCCGAAGCGATCGGAGAGCGGCCCGAACACCAGGTGCCCGAGGGCCATCCCGACCAGGAACGCGGTCAGGGTGAGCTGCACCCCCGACGCGTCGGTGCCCAATTCCTGCGCCAAGCGCGGGAAGGCGGGCAGGTACATGTCGGTCGACAGCGGACCGATGACGCACAGCAGCGCGAGCGCGCCGGTCAACAGGGGCATGGCAAGGGGCCTCCGCACCAGGAGCCGGGAAGAACCGAGACAGGGGCGAGAGGGGGAGATGCTCCGGGAGTCCGGAAGAGGCCGCCGCGAGGCGGAGCGGGGCGCGTGCGGCCCCGGTCGGGAACGCCCGGGCGGAAGCGGCGCCCGAAGGCGCGGTGCGGCACACGCTAACCGATCGCCCCGACGCACCAAAAGGGGGCACCCCGGTCGATGCGACCGGGGCGCCCCCTTCTGCGTCCGAGACCCCGCGGGGGTTACGGCAGCGCGAGCATCCGCTCCAGCGCCAGCTTCGCGTGGCCCTCCGTCTCCGCGTCCACCTGGATGCGGTTGACCAGCTTGCCGTCGGCGAGCGACTCCAGCGCCCAGACCAGGTGCGGCAGGTCGATGCGGTTCATCGTCGAGCAGAAGCAGACCGTCTTGTCGAGGAAGACGACCTCCTTGTCCGGGTGGGCGGCGGCCACCCGGCGCACCAGGTTCAGCTCGGTCCCGATCGCCCACTTGGAGCCGGCGGGAGCGGCGTCCAGCGTCTTGATGATGTACTCGGTCGAGCCGACGTAGTCGGCCGCGGCCACCACCTCGTGCTTGCACTCGGGGTGCACCAGCACGTTCACCCCGGGAATCCGGGCGCGGACGTCCTCGACGGACTCCAGCGAGAAGCGTCCGTGCACCGAGCAGTGCCCGCGCCACAGGATCATCTTGGCCGAGCGGAGCTGCTCCGCGGTCAGCCCGCCGTTCGGCTTGTGCGGGTTGTAGACCACGCAGTCGTCGAGCGACATCCCCATGTCCCGTACGGCGGTGTTCCGCCCGAGGTGCTGGTCGGGCAGGAAGAGCACCTGCTCGCCCTGCTCGAACGCCCACTCCAGCGCGCGCCGCGCGTTGGAGGAGGTGCAGATGGTGCCGCCGTGCTTGCCGGTGAACGCCTTGATGTCCGCCGAGGAGTTCATGTACGAAACGGGCACGACCCGGTCGGCTATGCCCGCGTCGGTCAGCACGTCCCAGCACTCCGCGACCTGCTCGGCCGTCGCCATGTCGGCCATCGAGCAGCCGGCCGCGAGGTCGGGCAGCACGACCTTCTGGTCGTCGGAGGTGAGGATGTCGGCGGACTCGGCCATGAAGTGCACGCCGCAGAAGACGATGTACTCGGCCTCCGGGCGGGCCGCCGCGTCCTTGGCCAGCTTGAAGGAGTCGCCGGTGACGTCCGCGAACTGGATGACCTCGTCGCGCTGGTAGTGGTGGCCGAGCACGAAGACCTTGTCGCCGAGCTTCTCCTTGGCGGCGCGGGCGCGCTCCACCAGGTCCGGGTCGGACGGGGACGGCAGCTCGCCGGGACACTCCACGCCGCGCTCGCTCCTCGGGTCGGCCTCCCGACCGAGCAGCAGCAGCGCGAGCGGCGTCGGCTGTACGTCGAGCGCGGTGCTCGCGGCGTCCGTACGGGCTTGGGCGGTGGTCACGTCACACACCCTTTCTCTTTCTGCACAGACCTTTTCGTCTGATTGACGCTATCTATCATATCCGCTTCGCGTCACTTTGACGACGGCCATAGCGTCGATGTGACGCATCCCCGGTTCCGCCCGTTGCCCCCTGGCGACGGTGTGCGAGCATGAAGGGAGTAGGTCCGGCCCGGAATGAATCCGCGGCCACGCCGGTTGCAATGTCGGCATGCAGTCTCCGTACTTCGCCCTGCCCCTGGCGGGGGAACCCATCTCGGGAGTGATGAAGCAGATGTCCGTATCGGACGAGACCCAGACCGTGAGCGACGGCATCCTCCTGTCCGACGCCGCCGCCGCCAAGGTGAAGGCCCTGCTCGACCAGGAGGGCCGGGACGACCTGGCGCTGCGCGTCGCCGTCCAGCCCGGCGGCTGCTCCGGCCTGCGCTACCAGCTCTTCTTCGACGAGCGTTCCCTCGACGGTGACGTCGTCAAGGAGTTCGACGGCGTGAAGGTCGTCACCGACCGGATGAGCGCTCCCTACCTGGGCGGCGCCTCCATCGACTTCGTCGACACCATCGAGAAGCAGGGCTTCACCATCGACAACCCGAACGCCACGGGCTCCTGCGCCTGCGGCGACTCCTTCAACTAAACCTTCGACGTACACCGCCCCTCACGGGGCGGTGTGTGCCGAAGGCGGCGGTCCCTCTCCGGGGCCGCCGCCTTCCGTGTGCCTGGTGTCAGCCGCGGGGGACCGGCAGTCCGGACGCCGCGTCGACCACCTTGCGGTCGCCGAGCGGACGGTCGAGCGTGACCTCCGCGGTCTGTTCCTTGGCCACCTGGATGCAGACCCGGCCCGGCTCCTGCGGACCCGCCGTGACCGACACCCGTACCGCGTCGCCCTGTTCGACGGCCTTCGCCGTGTACGGGGTGCACACCCCGCCCATGAACGTCACCGTCACCGTCCGCCCGTCGCGGTCCACGCGGTACGACTGCACCAGCGAGTGGCCCTTCGGATCCTTCGGCGGTTGCTCCGTCGGCGCCTGCGAGGTCTCGGGGGCGGGGCCCGCCGCCGTCAGGTACTGCGGTTGGACGGCGACGTACGGCAGCGTGGACACCGGCTTGCGCGTCCCCTCCGGCGCGACCTCGAAGAGCCAGGTCGGCACGAGGTCGGCCCCGTCCGACTGCCGCACCGCGCTCAGCCCCAGCACCGCGTCCTGCACCGCCAGCCGCTGCGGGGGCGCGAACTGTGCGGGCGGGCAATCGGTTCGGCCGCCCCGGGCGCCCTCGTCCGTCAGCGGCATGGACGTCGCGCAGACGGGCACGGCACAGGGGTCACCGGCGGCGGGCGGCCCCTGCGTCTGCGGCCCGCACTCCTTGCCGCCCCGCCCGTTCTTGGGTGCAGGCGCCGCGCCGTTCTGCTCGTTCGCCTGCTTCAGCGTGGCCGCGGCCGTCAGCAGCGGATACCGCTCGGCCTCCGCCGGCCGGCTCAGCCAGCCGCTGGCGGACGTCACGCCGCCGTCCGCCCCGACCTCCACGCGGGTCGTCCAGCCGTACGTCGGCATTCCGCCCACCACCGGATCGGCCAGCACCGTACG
This sequence comes from Streptomyces sp. NPDC017979, assembly GCF_044328175.1. NCBI lineage: Bacteria > Bacillati > Actinomycetota > Actinomycetes > Kitasatosporales > Streptomycetaceae > Streptomyces > Streptomyces sp. NPDC017979. Next base: position 667,916 of record NZ_JBIRGU010000003.1, read on the forward strand.
GCTCGCCCCCAGGGTCTCGCCGGCGTCGACCGCGGCGTCCTGCTGGCCCACGGCCTTGAGCAGGGGGGCCGCGGCGGCCTTCGCCCGCTTCTCGCCGACCGGGTCGATCGTGAGGCCCTGCGGCGGCGCGACGCTCCCCGCGCAGGTCAGGCCCTTGCCGCAGTCGTCGGAGCCCTTGCGCATGCCGGCCGCGGAGTACGTCCACTGGCCCGGTGCGGTCAGCTCCACCCGTAGCGACGCGTTCTCCTCGGCGCCGACGAGCCAGGAGCCCGCCGCCTTGCGGGGCGCGTCGGTCAGGCCGAGCGCCCGCGCCAGCGCCGTGACGTCCTGAAGCGTCGGCGCGGCGCGCGCCCGGTACGCGGCGGCCTCCGCGGGCCCCTTCGGCAGTTCGCCCGCGTCCGCACTCAGCTCCAGCGCCCCGCCGACCGCGCCGTCCGTGCCCGGCGGGGGCACCGTCAGGTGCACCGGCAGCTTGGGCAAGGCGCCGCCGTGCGTCCGGCCGGCCCCTTCCGTACCGCGGTCCGAGTCCGCCGCGACCAGGTACGCGCCACCGCCCGCGCCCGCCACCAGCACCGCCGCCACCAGCGCGATCGCCCAGGGGGAGCGCCTGCGCGCCCCCTCGCTCCGCGTGCCGTCCGTGCCGTCCGTGTCGCCCACTGCTCCGCCCCCTGCTCCGTCGAATCCGTCCCTGGGACGGAACAAGGGCGCGGCCGGTTCCCACCGGGCCCGGCGCGGACCTCAGTAGTCGAGCATCCCCCGGGCCAACCGCGCCGAGGCGGCCGACACCACCACCCCGTGGATCCGGGACGGCGAAACGGGCCGGGGAGCTTCCTTCGCCGGCGGCGCCCAGTGCGGTGCCATCCGGGCACAATCGCCGCGCAATTCGTCCAGGGTGAACTCGGCCTCACGGGGCGCCCGGGAGGCGCTGGAAGTCTTCATATCCGCACGGTATGCGCCAAACAGGACCCGAGAAAGGTCTACTATCGGGTAGTTTGTGGTCTTCGGTCCGTGATCAGGACCGGATAGCGTTAGGCGTCAACTCCACCCCGCCACAGGAGCGCATACGCCGTGCGAATCGCAGTCACCGGCTCCATCGCAACCGACCACCTGATGACCTTCCCCGGTCGTTTCGCAGACCAGCTCGTTGCTGACCAGTTGCACACGGTCTCCCTCTCCTTCTTGGTCGACACCCTCAACGTGCGCAGGGGCGGTGTCGGCGCGAACATCTGCTTCGGCATGGGCCAGCTGGGCACCCGACCCGTCCTCGTCGGCGCGGCCGGCGCGGACTTCGACGAGTACCGCGCCTGGCTCGACCGCCACGGCGTCGACACCGAGTCCGTGCGGATCTCCGAGGTGCTGCACACCGCGCGCTTCGTCTGCACGACGGACGCCGACCACAACCAGATCGGCTCCTTCTACACGGGAGCGATGAGCGAGGCCCGCCTCATCGAACTGAAGTCCGTCGCGGACCGCGTCGGCGGCCTCGACCTCGTCCTCATCGGCGCGGACGACCCCGAGGGGATGCTCCGCCACACCGAGGAGTGCCGCTCCCGGGGGATCCCCTTCGCGGCCGACTTCTCGCAGCAGATCGCCCGGATGGGCGGCGACGAGATCCGCATACTGCTCGACGGGGCCGCGTACCTCTTCTCCAACGAGTACGAGAAGGGCCTCATCGAGTCCAAGACCGGCTGGAGCGACGAGGAGATCCTCAGCCGCGTCGGCCACCGCGTCACCACCCTCGGCGCGCGCGGAGTGCGCATCGAGCGGGCCGGCGAGGACCCGATCGAGGTCGGCTGCGCGGAGGAGGAGGCGAAGGTCGACCCCACGGGCGTCGGCGACGCGTTCCGCGCGGGCTTCCTGTCCGGGCTGTCGTGGGGCGTCAGCCTTGAGCGGGCGGCGCAGGTCGGCTGCATGCTGGCGACGCTGGTGATCGAGACGCTGGGCACCCAGGAGTACACGCTCCGGCGCGCGCACTTCATGGAGCGCTTCGCCAAGGCGTACGGCGAAGACGCCGCCACCGAGGTCCACAAGCACCTCTAGCCGCCCCCCGGACCCGGCACCCCACCTCCCGGGGTGCCGCGTCCCGGCCTCTGGACACCCTCGCCGCTCCCGCAGGGACACGGCGAGGGCGTCAGGTGGCGCTATAGGGCCCCGCACCCCTCCGGGCGTAGCGGAGGGACTGCGCGACCAGTCCACCACCAAGCCGCAGCGGCAGGCGGCCTGCCGTCAGGACGCGCGGCGGACGACGTAGGCGACGCCGCGCTCGCTCGCGCGTTCGCCCACGTACTCCTGGCCCCGCATGCCGCACCACGCCGGGATGTCCAGGCGCGCCGCCTCGTCGTCGGAGAGGACGGTGATCGTCGCGCCGACGGGGACGTCGTCGATGACCTTGGCGAGCTCGATCACGGGGATCGGGCACCGCTTGCCCAGCGTGTCGAGGACCCGGTCCTCGGTCATCGCGGACGCGGGCGACTCGATGCGCCCCCGCGTCGTCGCCACCACCCCCGGCAGCACCGACAAGAAGCGCTCCACGTCCCCCTCCTCCGTGCCGAACGGCAGCGACACCCGTACGTTGCCCTCGCTCAGCACGCCCATCGCCCGCAGCACGTGGCTCGGCGTCAACGTGCTCGACGTGCAGGAGGAGCCCGAGGAGACCGCGAAGCCCTCGCGGTCCAGCTCGTGCAGCAGGGTCTCGCCGTCGACGTAGAGGCAGGAGAAGGTGACCAGGTGCGGCAGCCGGTGCACCGGGTCGCCGACCACCTCGACGTCCGGCACCAGCTCCGGCACCCGGGTGCGGATGCGCTCCACCAGCGCCCGCAGCCGCCGCGCCTCGTCCGCCGCCTCCGCCCGCACCGCCCGCAGCGACGCCGCCGCCGCCACGATCGCGGGGATGTTCTCGAACCCCGCCGACCGCCCCGACTCGCGTTCGTCCGCGGGCTCCTGCGGGGCGAACCGGACCCCCTTGCGCACGGCGAGCAGCCCGACCCCGGCCGGGCCGCCCCACTTGTGCGCGCTGGCCGCCAGCAGGGACCAGTCGCCCTCGACCGGTCCGTACGCCAGGGACTGCGCCGCGTCCACCAGCAGCGGCACCCCGGCGGCCCGGCACATCGACGCGACCTCCGCCACCGGCTGCTCCGTGCCCGTCTCGTGGTTCGCGGACTGGAGGCAGGCGAGCGCCGCGCCCTCGCGCCCGGGCGCCGGGTGGACCACCGCTTCGTACCCCGCGGCCGACGCCCGGCCGAGCCGGTCCACCGGCACCTCGGTCACCGTGAAGCGGCCCGCCGCCTGGAGCACGGAGGAGTGCTCCACCGCCGAGACGACCACCCGCTGCCCGACGCGCCGGCGCGCCGCGACCGCCCCGGACACCCCGAGGTGCACCGCGCGCGTCCCCGAAGGAGTGAAGACGAGTTCGTCGGGCCGGCACCCCACCGCCTCCGCCGCGGCCTCCCGCGCCGCGTCCAGGAGCAGCCGGGCCCGTCGACCCTCGCGGTACAGCCGGGCCGGGTCGGCCCAGCCCTCGTCGAGGGCGGCTTGCAGCGCCTGGCGGGCCACGGGGTGCAGGGGGGCCGAGGAAGCGGCGTCGAAGTAGGGCACGCCCTCAACGTAACCCCGCCCCTTCGAGGGGGCGTCAGATGCCCGCCGGAATCGGGCACTCCGCGGACGCCGCGCCCGCGCCGGGCCCCACCCTGCGGACCCGCCCGCCGTGCCCTCCGCACCGCCCGCGACCCGGGATTTTGCGGCCTGGAAGCGGCGGAAATACGGTAAAAAATCCGGGGGATTCCACCCCTTCAGGGGGTGCGGCGGCGCGTTGGGCACCCTCCCCGCGCGACCCCAAATAGCGTCCAGTAGGGTTTGGTCCGCATAAACATCCAAACCCCAGCCCGCGTCAGGGCCGGCGACCGACCTGAGAGACGGCCGCACCCCGTCGCGCGGGCCTAAAGACTCTCGGGAAGGCGCTACGTGAGTCCCAACGGCTCCGACCTCCCCCGCAGCCAAGGCGCGGGTGGTACCCCCGTGTCGCGGCGCCCGATGCGGCGGAAGCTGCCGCAGGTGCTGACTGCGGGCCTGATCCTGGTTACCGCCACCGGTTGTGAATACACCTGGGAAGACTTCCCCCGCCTCGGCATGCCCACTCCGGTCACGGAGGAGGCGCCCATCATCCTCTCCCTCTGGCAGGGATCGTGGGCGGCCGCGCTCATCACGGGCGTCCTGGTCTGGGGCCTGATCCTGTGGAGCGTCTTCTTCCACCGGCGCAGCCGGACCAAGGTGGAGATCCCCCGACAGACCCGGTACAACCTGCCGATCGAGGCGCTGTACACGGTCGTTCCGCTCATCGTCGTTTCGGTGTTCTTCTACTTCACCGCGCGTGACCAGTCGAAGATCCTCTCGCTGTCCGACAAGCCCCAGCACACCATCAACGTGGTGGGCTACCAGTGGAGCTGGGGCTTCAACTACATCTCTGACGTCCCCGGCTCGACGGGCGACGCCAAGACGGACAAGAACCTCAAGGCCATCCCGGACAAGTGGTTGAACGCCCTGCCCGCGAACGCGGGCGGCGTCTGGGAGGCCGGCATCCCCGGCACCCGCAACCCGGAGACCGGCAACCCGGGCCCGACCCTGGTGCTGCCCAAGGGGGAGAAGGTCCGCTTCATCCTGACCTCCCGTGACGTGATCCACTCCTTCTGGGTGGTTCCCTTCCTCTTCAAGCAGGACGTCATCCCGGGCCACACCAACGCCTTCGAGGTGACCGCCACGCAGGAGGGCACCTTCCTCGGCAAGTGCGCCGAGCTCTGCGGCGTCGACCACTCCCGGATGCTGTTCAACGTCAAGGTCGTGTCCCCCGAGGAGTACCAGAAGTACCTGAAGGAACTTGCGGACAAGGGCCAGACCGGATACATCCCGGCGGGCATCGAGCAGTCGACCCCGGCCAAGAACGCGGAGAAGAAGCAACTGTGAGCATCCTCAACCAACCCCAGGGTGCCGCCGCGACGGACGACTCGTACGAGAACGAGCTGCCGGTACGGCGCAAGCAGCCCGGCAACGTCGTGGTGAAGTGGCTGACGACCACCGACCACAAGACGATCGGTACGCTCTACCTGATCACGTCGTTCGTGTTCTTCGTCATCGGCGGTCTCATGGCGCTCTTCATGCGCGCCGAGCTGGCCCGGCCGGGCACGCAGATCATGTCGAACGAGCAGTTCAACCAGGCGTTCACGATGCACGGCACGATCATGCTGCTGATGTTCGCGACGCCGCTGTTCGCCGGATTCGCCAACTGGATCATGCCGCTGCAGATCGGCGCGCCCGACGTGGCGTTCCCGCGGCTGAACATGTTCGCGTACTGGCTGTACCTCTTCGGCTCGCTCATCGCGGTCGCCGGCTTCCTCACCCCGCAGGGCGCCGCCGACTTCGGGTGGTTCGCCTACTCGCCGCTGTCCGACGCGGTCCGCTCCCCGGGCGTCGGCGCCGACATGTGGATCATGGGCCTGGCCCTGTCCGGCTTCGGCACGATCCTGGGCTCGGTCAACTTCATCACCACCATCATCTGCATGCGCGCGCCGGGCATGACGATGTTCCGGATGCCGATCTTCACCTGGAACGTCCTGCTCACCGGTGTGCTGGTGCTGCTCGCCTTCCCGGTGCTCGCCGCCGCGCTCTTCGCGCTGGAGGCCGACCGGAAGTTCGGGGCGCACATCTTCGACGCGGCCAACGGCGGCGCACTGCTGTGGCAACACCTCTTCTGGTTCTTCGGCCATCCAGAGGTGTACATCATCGCCTTGCCGTTCTTCGGCATCGTCTCGGAGATCATCCCGGTCTTCTCCCGCAAGCCGATGTTCGGCTACATGGGCCTGGTCGCCGCGACCATCGCCATCGCCGGCCTCTCGGTGACGGTGTGGGCGCACCACATGTACGTGACGGGCGGCGTGCTCCTACCGTTCTTCTCGTTCATGACCTTCTTGATCGCGGTACCGACCGGTGTGAAGTTCTTCAACTGGATCGGCACCATGTGGAAGGGCTCGCTGTCCTTCGAGACACCGATGCTCTGGACCATCGGCTTCCTGATCACCTTCACCTTCGGTGGTCTGACCGGTGTCATCCTGGCCTCGCCGCCGCTGGACTTCCACGTCTCCGACTCGTACTTCGTCGTCGCGCACTTCCACTACGTCGTCTTCGGCACCGTGGTCTTCGCGATGTTCGCCGGCTTCCACTTCTGGTGGCCCAAGTTCACGGGCAAGATGCTGGACGAGCGCCTGGGCAAGATCACCTTCTGGACGCTCTTCCTCGGCTTCCACGGCACCTTCCTGGTGCAGCACTGGCTCGGTGCCGAGGGCATGCCGCGTCGTTACGCGGACTACCTGGCGGCCGACGGCTTCACCGCCCTGAACACGATCTCGACGATCAGCTCCTTCGTCCTCGGCGCGTCGCTCCTGCCGTTCTTCTACAACGTCTGGAAGACCGCCAAGTACGGCAAGAAGGTCGAGGTCGACGACCCGTGGGGCTACGGCCGTTCGCTCGAATGGGCGACGTCTTGCCCGCCGCCGCGGCACAACTTCCTCACCCTGCCGCGCATCCGTTCCGAATCGCCGGCGTTCGACCTCCACCACCCGGAGATCGCTGCCCTCGACCACCTGGACGACCACGCCGTCCTCACCACCGGGAAGGAGGCCGGCAAGTGAAGATCCAGGGAAGGATGTTCATCTGGCTCGCCGTCTTCATCCTCGCCGTAGCCATCCTCTACGGCGTGTGGTCGAAGGAGCCGGCCGGCACCACGGCGCTCTTCCTGGCCTTCGGCCTGAGCATCATGGTCGGCTACTACTTGGCCTTCACGGCCAAGCGGGTCGACTCCATGGCCCAGGACGACAAGGAGGCCGACGTCGCCGACGAGGCCGGCGAGCTGGGCTTCTTCGCCCCGCACAGCTGGCAGCCGCTCTTCCTCGGCCTCGGTGGCGCGCTCGCCTTCCTCTCGGTGGCGGTCGGCTGGTGGCTGATGTACTTCTCCGCTCCGATCATCCTCATCGGCATCTGGGGCTGGGTCTTCGAGTACTACCGCGGTGAGAACCAGAACCAGTAGCGGCGCACGCCGTTAGCGCGTGCCGTCGACTTGTCAACGACACGCGCCGGGCCCGGGCCCCCCTTCACCCAGGGGGACCCGGGCCCGCCCCTTTTGCACGAACCCAGCGCGCCCTTCCGAAGTGATCTTCATACCGTGGTCGGTATGAACCGAACGCCGCACTTTCGCACCGTGCTCCGGTGCTCCCTGCTGCTCGTCTCCCTCGGGGCCGTCGCGATCGCGTGCGGCGAGGCCGGCCCCGACCCGATGACGACGAAGCCGTTCGACGCGGCCAAGCAGGTCACGTTCAACACTCCGCAGGGAGCCGGCAAGGTCGACCCGGACAAGCCCCTGGAAGTCTCCGTCAAGCGGGACGAGGGGCGGATCATGGACGTCTCCGTGGTCGACGCCACCGGACACCACCTCGCGGGCGAACTCTCCGCCGACGGCATGCGCTGGCGCTCCACCGGCGCCCTGTCCGCCGGCGCCAAGTACACCGCCAAGGTCGCCACGGAGGACGCCGAGGGCTCTCCGGGCACCCGTACGCTCACCTTCGCCACCTCCGCGGCCAAACGGGAGCTGAGCGTGGAGTTCGGCCCGGAGGAGGGCGAGTACGGCGTCGGACAGCCGATCATCGCGGAGCTGAGCTCCCCGGTGGAGGGCAAGGCCGCCAGGGCCGCCGTGGAGCGCGGCCTCAAGGTGGACCTGAAGCCCGGCGCCGAGGGCGCCTGGCACTGGCTCAACGACGACGTGCTGCACTACCGGCCCAAGGAGTACTGGCCGGCCGGCGCCAAGGTCACCGTGACCAACAACCTCCAGGGCGTGAAGATCGCCGACAAGCTCTACGGCGGCGCCCCCGGCAAGCCGCTCAAGATGACCATCGGCGACCGCATGGAGGCCATCACGGACGCCTCCTCGCACTGGATGACGGTGCTGCGCAACGGCGAGGTGATCAACACCATCCCGATCACCACCGGCAAGCCGGGCTTCTCCACCCGCAACGGGATCAAGGTCGTGCTCGGCCAGGAATACTTCGTACGGATGCGCGGATCCAGCGTAGGCATCGGCGGCTCCGAGGCGTACAACCTGCCCGTGTACTACGCCACCCGGGTCACCTGGAGCGGCGAGTACGTGCACGCCGCGCCGTGGTCCCTCAGCGACCACGGCAGCCGCAACGTCAGCCACGGCTGCACCGGGATGTCCACCGCCAACGCCGCCTGGTTCTACGAGACGTTCAAGGAGGGCGACATCGTCGAGGTCATCAACAGCATCGGCGAGGACATGGACCCCTTCGGCAACGGCTACGGCGACTGGAACCTGGACTGGGCGGAGTGGCGCGACGGCAGTGCCCTGGTGGCCGACACCCGGCCCGACGGCAGCAGCAGCGCCGACGCGGCCCGACTGCGCCCCCAGGTCTGACGCCGGCGCCCGGCGTCCGGCGGACAAGCCGCGGGGGCCGGTACGGGCGGCGCACACCGCCCGTACCGACCCCCGTACGGATCACGCGCCGGCAAGGCGCTCAAACGGCCCTCAGGCGTCCACGGACAGCCTGGCGCGCAGCAGCGCGGCCAGCGTCCGGGCGAACTCCACCGGCTCCACCGGCAGCGTCACGGCGGCCTCCGCACGGCTCCAGGTGGCGAGCCAGGCGTCCTGCGGGCGCCCCATCAGCAGCAGCACCGGCGGGCAGTTGAAGACCTCGTCCTTGATCTGCCGGCACACGCCCATGCCGCCGGCGGGGACCGTCTCCCCGTCCAGGACGCAGACGTCGATGCCGCCCTCGTCGAGCCGGGCGAGCACGGCCGGCAGGGTCGCGCACTCGACGAACTCCACCGGTGGCAGATCGGCGGCTGGGCGGCGCCCGGCGGCCAGCCGCACCTGCTGGCGGGTGTTGGCGTCATCGCTGTAGACCAGCACGGTGGCGGTCGGCTGCATCGTTCCTCCGCGTCGTCGAACCGGGTGTGGACCGGGGTGGGCCGGTGTGGACCGGGTACTGATGGGGCGGATGCTACTCCGTCCGACTGCCGGTCAACACCGGTTCGGACGGTGCCCCGACGCGGCGGGGCCGCTGCTCGGGGCGGGCTGACACACCGAACGGCACCCCCCGGAGTGAGGGCGGGATAAGCGACCGACATAATGTCGGTCGTGGCGACAGCAACGACAGTAGATATCGGGCATGCGCACCCGCCGGTCAATCGACCGAACCTCACGAGCGTCGGAACCATCATCTGGCTGAGTTCCGAGCTGATGTTCTTCGCGGCCCTCTTCGCGATGTACTTCACCTTGCGTTCGGTGAAGGGTGCAAGCTTCTGGACCGAGAAGGCAGACCTTCTCAACTTTCCCTTCTCGGCGACGAACACCACGATCCTGGTGCTCTCCTCGCTCACCTGCCAGCTCGGCGTTTTCGCCGCCGAGCGCGGTGACGTGAAGAAGCTGCGGACGTGGTTCATCGTCACCTTCATCATGGGCGCGATCTTCATCGGCGGCCAGGTGTACGAGTACACCGAGCTGGTCCAGCACGGTCTCTCGCTGAGCTCCGACCCGTACGGTTCGGTGTTCTACCTGACGACCGGCTTCCACGGACTGCACGTGCTCGGCGGTCTCATCGCCTTCCTGCTGGTCCTGGGCCGCACCTACGCGGCCCGGCGGTTCACCCACGAGCAGGCGACCTCCGCCATCGTCGTGTCCTACTACTGGCACTTCGTCGATGTCGTCTGGATCGGGCTCTTCCTCACGATCTACATGATCAAGTAATGGGGCGGGCGCCAACCGCCGCCTGACGAACACAGACGCTGCCAAGGCAGACACAGTCCAGAAGCACGACGCAGAAAATCCTGACACCGGGGTAATCCGTGAAAAAGCTCTCCGCACGACGACGCCATCCGCTGGCGGCGGTCGTCGTCCTACTCCTCGCGCTGGCGGCTACCGGGGGGCTGTACGCCGCGTTCGCGCCTGCGGACAAGGCACAGGCTGAAGAAACCGCCCAGTCCCTCGCCATCGAGGAGGGCAAGAAGCTCTACACCGTCGGCTGCGCGAGCTGCCACGGAACCGGCGGTGAGGGGACCACTGACGGACCGAGCCTGGTCGGCGTGGGCTCCGCCGCCGTCGACTTCCAGGTCAGCACCGGCCGCATGCCGGCGCAGCAGCCCGGCGCCCAGGCGCCGAAGAAGAAGGCCATCTACACCCAGGCTGAGATCGACCAGCTCGCGGCGTACGTCGCCTCGCTGGGCGCCGGTCCGATCACGCCGACCGAGAAGCAGTACAGCCCCACGGGCGCGGACGTCGCCAAGGGCGGCGACCTCTTCCGTAACAACTGTGCCCAGTGCCACAACTTCTCGGGCAAGGGCGGCGCGCTGACGGAGGGCAAGTACGCCCCGACCCTTGAGGGCGTCAGTGCCAAGCACATCTACGAGGCCATGCAGACCGGCCCGCAGAACATGCCCTCCTTCCCCGACGGGATCATGCCCGAGCAGGAGAAGCGCGACATCATCGCGTACGTCCGGGAGATGAACGACAGCCAGGCCGAAAGCCCCGGCGGTCTCTCCCTCGGCGCTCTCGGTCCCGTCACTGAGGGTCTCTTCGCCTGGGTCTTCGGGCTCGGCGCGCTGATCGCAGTTGCCGTCTGGGTCGCGGCCCACACCGCTAAGGCCAAGAAGTCATGAGTAGCCAAGACATTCCAGAAGAGAACCTGCCGTCGGAGCAGGGCGCCGCGCACGACGCGGCCGGTCACGGCTCGGCCGTGACCCCCCACGGGAACGACCCGTTCGCCGACCCGGGACTGCCGGCGCACAAGCCGCGCATCCAGGACATCGACGAGCGCGCCGCCAAGCGGTCCGAGCGCACCGTGGCGTTCTTGTTCACGCTGTCGATGCTGGCGACGGTGGGCTTCATCGCCTCCTACGTCATCTTCCCGATCGACAAGATCGTCTACATCTGGCCGTTCGGGCACATCAGCGCACTGAACTTCTCGCTCGGACTGACGCTCGGCGTCGCCCTCTTCTGCATCGGCGCGGGCGCGGTCCACTGGGCCCGCACCCTGATGTCCGACGTTGAGGTCGCCGACGACCGTCACCCGATCGAGGCGTCCCCCGAGGTCAAGGCCCAGGTCATGGCCGACTGGCGGGCGGGCAACGAGGAGTCCGGCTTCGGCCGCCGCAAGCTGATCCGCAACACGATGTTCGGTGCGATGGCGCTGGTGCCGCTCTCCGGCGTGGTGCTGCTGCGCGACCTCGGTCCGCTGCCGGAGAAGAAGCTCCGCAGCACCCTGTGGGCCAAGGGCAAGCAGCTCATCAACATGAACACCAACGAGCCGCTGCGTCCCGAGGACATCACGGTCGGCTCGCTGGTCTTCGCCAGCCCCGAGGGTCTCGACCCGCACGCGCACGACTGGCAGATCCAGATGGGCAAGGCCGCGCTGATGCTCGTCCGGATCAAGCCGGAGGACATCAAGGACAAGCGCGAGCTGGACTGGTCGCACGAGGGCATCGTGGCCTTCTCCAAGGTCTGCACCCACGTCGGCTGCCCGATCAGCCTCTACGAGCAGCAGACGCACCACGTGCTGTGCCCGTGTCACCAATCCACCTTCGACCTCTCCGACGGCGCCCGGGTCATCTTCGGCCCCGCGGGACACCCGCTTCCGCAGCTGCGGATCGGTGTCAACGCCGAGGGCAACCTCGAAGCGCTGGGCGACTTCGAAGAGCCCGTCGGTGCGTCCTTCTGGGAGCGCGGATGAGTACTACGACCGAGAACAAGCAGTCCGCGGAGCAGCGGAAGGCACCCGCGGGCGAGCGGGTCGCCGACTGGGCGGACGGCCGGCTGGGGATCTACTCCCTCGCCAAGGCCAACATGCGCAAGATCTTCCCGGACCACTGGTCCTTCATGCTCGGTGAGATCTGCCTCTACAGCTTCATCATCATCATCCTCACGGGTGTGTACCTGACGCTGTTCTTCAACCCCTCGATGAACGAGGTCGTCTACAACGGCAGCTACGTGCCCATGCAGGGCATCAAGGTGTCGGAGGCGTTCGCCTCGACGATGGACATCAGCTTCGACGTCCGCGGCGGTCTGCTGATCCGGCAGATCCACCACTGGGCCGCGCTGATCTTCGTCGCGGCGATGATGGTGCACATGATGCGCGTCTTCTTCACGGGCGCGTTCCGCAAGCCGCGCGAGGTCAACTGGCTGTTCGGCTTCCTGCTGCTGGTCCTGGGCATGTTCACCGGCTTCACCGGCTACTCCCTCCCGGACGACCTGATCTCCGGCACCGGTGTCCGCTTCATGCAGGGCGCGATCCTGTCCGTGCCGATCGTCGGCACGTACATCTCGATGTTCCTGTTCGGCGGCGAGTTCCCCGGCCACGACTTCGTGCCGCGGTTCTACTCGATCCACATCCTGCTGCTGCCCGGCATCATGATGGCGCTGCTGGTCGGCCACCTGATCCTCGTCGTGTACCACAAGCACACGCAGTACGCGGGTCCCGGCCGCACCAACAAGAACGTCGTCGGCATGCCGCTGCTGCCGGTCTACATGGCCAAGGCCGGAGGCTTCTTCTTCCTGGTCTTCGGCGTCATCGCGGTGGTCGCGGCGATCGCGACGCTCAACCCGGTCTGGTCGGTCGGTCCCTACCGCGTCGACCAGGTCTCCACGGGTGCGCAACCAGACTGGTACATGGGCTTCGCCGAGGGTCTGATCCGAGTGATGCCTGGCTGGGAGATCAATGCGTGGGGCCACACCCTGGCCCTGGGCGTCTTCATCCCGCTGGCGATCTTCCCGCTGGTGCTGGGCGCGATCGCGGTCTACCCGTTCATCGAGTCCTGGGTCACCGGCGACAAGCGCGAGCACCACATCCTGGACCGCCCGCGCAACGCCCCGACCCGTACCGCCTTCGGTGTCGCCTGGCTGTTCGCGTACTTCATCATGCTGGTGGGCGGTGGCAACGACATCTTCGCCACCCACTTCCACCTGTCGATCAACTCGATCACCTGGTTCGTCCGGATCTTCTTCTTCGTCGGTCCGGTGCTGGCCTTCATCATCACCAAGCGCATCTGCCTGGGCCTCCAGCGCCGGGACCGCGAGAAGGTGCTGCACGGACGCGAGTCCGGCATCATCAAGCGGCTGCCGCACGGTGAGTTCATCGAGGTCCACGAGCCGCTCAGCCAGGCGGACCTGCACACCCTCACCGCGCACGAGCAGCACCAGCCGCTCGAAGTCGGCCCCGAGGTCGACGAGAACGGCGTGCGCCGCAAGATCTCGCGTACGCACAAGCTGCGCGCGAAGCTCAGCAAGGGCTTCTACGGCGAGGGGAACCAGATCCCCAAGGCGACGCGCGAGGAGTACGAGGAGATCGCCGCGGCCCACGGTCACGGGCACGGCGAGCACGAGGAGGTCACCAGCGGCAAGCACTGACCGCTGAACCGTCGCCACGACGAGAGCCCCGTCCACTGCCTGGACGGGGCTCTTCGTCGTGCCCGGCCCTGGATAGGCTGGGTGGCGTACCTTCCTTCGCATTCCCTTCCCCTTTCGTCTGGACCCCAGGAGCGGACCATGAACGTTGTGACCCCGGTAGGCGGCGACAGCGTGGCGGCCCACTCCTGGCCGGCCGTGCTGAACTCGCTGCTGAACGACGACGACCAGAGCGCCGACGCGACGGGCTGGGCGATGGACCGGATCCTCAGCGGCGAGGCGTCGGACGCGCAGATCGCCGGCTTCGCGGTGGCGCTGCGGGCGAAGGGCGAGACCGTGGAGGAGATCTCCGGTCTGGTGTCGACGATGTACGAGCACGCCAACCTCATCGAGGTGCCCGGTCCCAGCGTGGACATCGTGGGCACCGGGGGCGACGGCGCGAAGACGGTGAACATCTCGACCATGGCGTCGATCGTGGTCGCCGGGACGGGCACCAAGGTCGTCAAGCACGGCAACCGCGCGGCGTCCAGCGCCTCCGGCGCCTCCGACGTGCTGGAGAAGCTCGGGGTCAACCTGGAGCTGTCCCCGCAGCGGGTGGCCGAGGTCGCGGAGGAGGCGGGCATCACCTTCTGCTTCGCGATCAAGTTCCACCCGGCGCTGCGGCACGTGGCGGTGGCCCGCCGTGAGCTGGGCATCCGGACGATCTTCAACTTCCTGGGTCCGCTGACGAACCCGGCCAGGGTGAAGGCGCAGGCCACGGGGGTGGCCGACGCCCGGATGGCGCCGATCATGGCGGGTGTGCTCGCCCGGCGCGGCTCGTCGGCGCTGGTCTTCCGCGGGGACGACGGGCTGGACGAGCTGACGACGACGGCCACGTCCACGGTGTGGATCGTGCGGGACGGCACGGTCCGCGAGGAGCGCTTCGACCCGCGGGACGTCGGCATCGACGTGGTGCCGGTGTCGGAGCTGCGGGGCGCTGACGCGTCGTACAACGCGGAGGTCGCGCACCGCGTGCTGGCCGGTGAACGCGGCCCGGTGCGGGACGCGGTCCTGCTGAACGCGGCGGCGGCGCTGGTGGCGCTGGAGCCGGGCGACGCACCGCTGCCGGAGCAGATCGCGGCGGCGATGGGGCGGGCGGCGGAGGCGGTGGACTCGGGCGCGGCCTCGGACGCGCTGGCGCGCTGGGTGCGCGCCACGAACGCGTCGTAGCGCCCGGGTCGGTGCACTGACGCTGCGGGCGTCGTCGCCGTCGTGCCCTCGTGCCGAACGGGGTGCGCGGCGACGGCGTCCGCGGTTCCGTCGTGCCCAGGGGCATGGCGCGTCCTCCTGGACGCGTGCGCGGCATGAGGGGCCGTGCCGGAGGGCGGGCCTGTGCGCGGGCTCCGTGGCCCGCGTTGCAGACGATCAGGACGTCGCTGGGCGCCCGCAGGTCAGCGGCCCATGCGTCGCTGTGCGTCGAAGCGGCGCAGCACCCTCACCAGACGCCACACCCCGGCGGTCGCTCCGAGCAGCGCGCCGCCGACCAACACGCCCTCCTTGACCGAACCGGTGACGCCGAAGGCCAGCGCGAGGGCCCAAGGGACCGCGAACACCGCCGCGGCCAGCGCCACACCCGTCACCAGGGCGAAGACGATCTCCACCGTCATCGCGTCCTTCTCGTGCCGCGACTCGCGCCCCATGCCCATGCTGCAAGTTTCACATCGGGGTAGAGCCGTGGCCCCCCTCCAGACCCAACTGGGCCTGGAATGGGGATGGTTGTTTCTAAAATTGCATTGGTCTATACCTTGACCGCGCCCCGCCCGGGGCGCTTGGGTGTGCGTAACCACCCCCCAACACGGCGTGTCTGGTCGCCTCGGTGTCCCACTGGGGCTACCAGGCATGTCCTCGGACGCACGAAAGGTCACTGGACCGTGCTCAGAACCCGAATGAAAGCCCTGATGGCCTCCGTGCTCGCGGCGGGCTCGCTGCTGGCGACGGCCCTGGTGCCGACCGCCACCGCCGCCCCCGCCGCCGCCCCGGTCGACGAGTGCGCCGTCGCCCCCGCCTGGGCCGCCGGCCAGAACTACCGCGTGGGCGACATCGTCAAGTACACCGACGGCAGCATCTACATCGCCGAGCGGGCCAACCCCGGGTACAACCCGGTGGTGAGCACCTACTACTGGGACCCGTACACCTGCGGCACGGGCGGCAACCCCGACCCGAACAGCTTCGTGGTGAGCGAGGCGCAGTTCAACCAGATGTTCCCGCGCCGGAACCCCTTCTACACGTACAAGGGCCTCACCGACGCCATGAAGGCGTTCCCGGCGTTCGCCCACACCGGCAACGACACGATGCGCAAGCAGGAGGCCGCGGCCTTCCTCGCCAACATCAGCCACGAGACCGGCGGGCTGTACTACATCAAGGAGATCGACGAGCGGAACTACCCGCTCTACTGCGACCGCAGCCAGCCCTACGGCTGCCCCGCGGGCCAGGCCAAGTACTACGGCCGCGGCCCGATCATGCTGAGCTGGAACTTCAACTACAAGACCGTGGGCGACTGGTTGGGCATCGACCTGCTCAACAACCCCGACCTCGTTGAGACCGACCCGGCCATCTCCATGATGACGGCGCTCTGGTACTGGAACACCCAGGACGGCCCCGGCCCGGTGACCGCGCACGACGCGATGATCAGCGGCGCCGGCTTCGGCCAGACCATCCGTGCGATCAACGGTGCGCTCGAATGCGACGGCGGTCACCCCGCGCAGGTCCAGAGCCGCGTGAACCGCTACAAGAACTTCACCCAGATCCTGGGCGTGCCGGCGGGCTCGAACCTCTCCTGCTGACCCAGGACAGCGCCTGAGCCCTGCGCGCCACTTCCGCCCCGGCCCCGTCATCTCGGCGCCGGGGCGACGTGCTGCCCGGCCGCGGGTTGCTCGCGCAGCCCTTTGCGCCGCTGACGTACTCGCCGTTTCCCCGCGGGGGCGTTGTCCGGGATGCGGACGTGGTTGCGGGGGCGGGCCGGGTCGCATACGGTTTGCGCAGGTCATGAGTGACAGCGACTACGGCCCCGGCCCGCTGTCCGGCAACCCTCCGTCCGTGGCGGGGTGCCCCGGGTGAAGACCAGGCCGTGGGCAGCGAGGTCCGCGGCAAGCGCGGACCCCTGCGAACCCTGGGGTCCTGGTCCTCAAGGGAGCAGCCTCGTGAGCAAGCGAATGCGATAGGGCCTCGTAGGCCCCTTCTTCATCACCCCTCCGCGACACCGCGCCCAGCGCGCCGAGTGCGCAAGTGCGCCCCGCGGAGCCCGTCCTGAAGCCATTCCCCTTCGCTGCGCCCCACCGGGAGATTCCGCCATGTCCGCATGCCCGAACACCGCCGCCGCCACTGCCGCCGACAGCGACTGCGCCGCCCTGCCCGTACTCGGCCGGGACGTCACCGTGCCGCTGGTGACCGGCGGGGAGGTCACGTACGCGGCCCTCGACTACGCGGCCAGCGCCCCCGCGCTCCAGCGGGTGTGGGACGACGTCGCCGCGTACGCCCCGTACTACGGCAGCGTGCACCGCGGCGCCGGCTACCTCTCCCAGCTCTCCACCGACCTCTTCGAGAACAGCCGGGAGACCGTCGCGGAGTTCCTGGACTGCCGCGAGGGCGACCAGGTGGTGTTCACCCGCTCCACCACCGACTCGCTCAACCTCCTCGCGGCCGTGCTCCCCGCCGACTGCGAGGTGTTCGTCTTCGAGACCGAGCACCACGCCTCCCTGCTGCCCTGGCAGGAGGCGCGGGTGACGTACCTGAACGCGCCGCGCACCCCGGAGCAGGCCGTCAGCACGTTGGAGCGCGCGCTCGCCGACCGCGACCCGTACGGGCCCGCGCTGGTCTGTGTGACGGGTGCGTCGAACGTGACCGGTGAGCTGTGGCCGGTGAAGGAGCTCGCCGCCGCCGCCCACGCGCACGGCGCCCGCATCGTGCTGGACGCGGCCCAACTCGCCCCGCACCACCCGGTGTCCGTGCGCGAGCTGGACGTCGACTACGTCGCCTTCTCGGGCCACAAGCTGTACGCCCCGTTCGGCTCCGGGGTGCTGGCGGGCCGTGCGGACTGGCTGCGCGAGGCCCGGCCCTACCTCGCCGGCGGCGGCGCGTCGCGCAAGGTCGCCCGGCGCGCGGACGGCGGCGTGGAGGTCGAGTGGCACACCACCGCCGCCCGCCACGAGGCCGGTTCGCCGAACGTCATCGGGGTGTACGCGATCGCCGCCGCCTGCCGCGCGCTCACCGAGGCCGGCTTCGACTCCCTCGTCGCCCGGGAGCAGGAGTCGGTGGCCCGGGTGCGCGCGGGCCTCGCCGAGGTGCCGCAGGTGAAGGTGTTGTCCCTGTTCGGGGACGACGCACCCCGGGTCGGCGTGATCTCCTTCGTCGTCGAGGGGTGGAACAGCTCCCACTTCGCCGCCGCGCTCTCCGCCGAGTACGGCATCGGGGTGCGCGACGGCCTGTTCTGCGCCCACCCCCTGGTCCGCACCCTGCTCGGCAGCGACCCCGAGGAGCCGGGCGAGTGCGGCGCCCCCGAGGCCGAGCCGGGCGAGCGTTCGCTGAACGCGATCCGGGTCAGCTTCGGCGCCGGTACGCCCGACGAGCACCTGGAGCGCTTCGTACGGGCCGTGGGCGAGCTGGTCACCGACGGCGCGCGGTGGAGCTACCGCACCGAGGACGGCCGCTGCGTGCCGGACCCGACCGCGGGCCCGGCCGCCGCGCCGACCGGCTGACGCTCCGGCAGCCGCGCACCGAGCAGGACCATCCGCAGCGCCCGCTCGGTCGCGTCCGCCAGGAACTCCCCGCCGCGGCCCAGGGCTTCGCTGAGCGAGACGGGCGCGGGCAGGATCGAGCTGTACGCGTCCACGCCCGCCGAGCGGACCTGGTGCGCGCCCTCCCCGATCGTGCCGGCGAGGGCCAGCACGGGACGTCCGTAGCGCTTGGCGCGCCGGGCCACCTCGGCGGGGACCTTGCCGCGCGGGGTCTGGTGGTCCAGCGCGCCCTCGGCGGTGAGCACCAGGTCGGCCCGGGCCAGCCGGGCGTCCAGGTCGAGCTGGTCGAGCAGGACCTCGAACCGGGGCAGCAGATGGGCGCCGAGGGCGGCGAGCCCCGCGCCGAGACCGCCGGAAGCACCCGTGCCGGGGCCGCCGTAGAGGTCGCCGCGGACCTTCAGGTCACGGGTGAGGACGTCCGCCCAGTGCTCCAGGGCGTCGGACAGCTCCTCGACCTGCTCCGGGGTGGCGCCCTTCTGCGGGCCGAAGACCCGGGCGACCCCGCGCTCCCCGCACAGCACGTTGAACGGGTTGCAGGCGACGCGGATGTCGGTACGGCCGAGGCGGGGGTCGAGCCCGCTGGTGTCGATCCGGTCCAGCTTCCGCAAGTGGCTTCCGCCGTGCGGCAGTTCGCGGCCCTCGGCGTCCAGCAGCCGGGCGCCGAGCGCCTGGAGCGCACCGGCGCCGCCGTCCGAGGTCCCGGAGTCCCCGCAGCCCACGAGGATCTCCCGGGCGCCGGCGTCCAGCGCCGCGCGGATGAGCTGGCCGACGCCGTACGTCGTGGTGGCGCTCGGGTCGCGCAGGTCGCGCGGGACCAGCGAGAGGCCCGCGACGGCCGCCATCTCCACCACGGCCGTGTACTTGTCGAGCATGGCGAAGTGGGTGAGGACGGGGGCGCCGGTGGGGCCGGTCGCGGTCAGGGCGACCAGCCGGCCGCCGGAGGCCGCGGCCAGCGCACGGGCCGTGCCCTCTCCGCCGTCGACCAGGGGGATCAGGTCGATCTCGGCGTCCGGGACCACCCGCAGCACGCCGGAGGCGATGGCCTCGGCGGCGGACTGGGCGGACAGGGACTCCTTGAAACCGCTGGGCGCGATGGCGAAACGGGTCAGCATCGTTTGAACTCCCGGTACGAATGAGGGTGAGGAGAGCGAGGGGGAGGGGAGGAGAAGGGGGGACGGGGGTGCGTCAGGGGGTGAGGGGCACGCCGAGCAGCGGCCAGACGGCGACGGCGAACAGCAGCACCAGCGCGGCGGTCAGCGGCGCCAGGAAGGCGGACATCTTCAGCAGGTCCCGCGGGGTGTAGGTGGGGACGTCCGGTATGTCGGCGAAGAGGGTGACCGGCTTCGCGGAGGCCGGCAGCGTGTGGCAGAACCCGGCCGCGGCGGTGGACGCGAGTGCAGCAGCCACCGGATTGACGCCGGCGCCCACCGCGGCGGCCACCACCAGCGGCACCAGCACGGAGGAACGCGCCGAGCGGGACTGCAGGACCAGGTGCGCCAGCGTGGAGACCACGACCACGACGGTGAGGAACGCCCAAGCGGGCAGGTCCAACGGCACCCCGCCGACCAGCCACTTCGCCGCCCCGGAGTCGGCGAGCGCCAGGCCCATCGCCATCGTCGCGGCCATGAAGAGCAGCAGCGACCAGGGCACGGTCTTCAGCGCGTCCTTGAGGTTCACCGTGCCCAGCGCGGGCGATGCGGCGACGACGGCCCCTATCAGCGCCACCACGGCCGGCGGCACCTGGTGCAGCGGCTCGCTGCACCACAGCACGACGACGGTGGCCAGCAGCAGCGCGCAGCGCGCCTCCGCCTGCGACCACGGCCCGGTGACGGGGTGCTCGGTGTGCTCCTGGATGTGCTCGGCGGTGATGTGCACCGAACCCTTGCGGTCGGCCCGCTTGGTGGTGGTGAACAGCACCACTTCGGCGGCCAGGTGGGACGACACCACCGCGAGCGGCAGCCCGAGCAGCAGCCATTCGGCGAAGCCGATGCGTTCGCCCGCGGACTCCCACAGCACGGAGACCGTGATCAGATGGGCGCCGGCGCCGATCAGGGTCGCCACCGCCGACAGCAGGATCACCGTCGGGAAGAGCAGCGCCAGCATCACCACCAGTCGCTTGCGGTCCGCGAGCGCCTTCGCCAGCGCGATGAACACCGGCAGCGCGAGCGCGGCCCGCCCCGAGGTCGCCGGCACCGCGAAGGCGGTGACCACCAGCGCGGCGGTGGTCAGGTGGACGAGTTGGCGCACGTTGCGCGCGCCGGTGACCAAGAACGCCGCGGCCCGCCCGGCGAGCCCGGTCCTGGTGACCGCGGCGGCCAGCACGAACGCGCAGATCAGCAGCCAGACGGTGTCGTCGCCGAGGGTCCCGAAGAGGGCGTCGCTGCTGATCACCCCGGTCGCGGTGAGCGCCAGCCCCGCGCCGAGCGCGATGTAGGTGTCGTCGATCGGGGTGCCGATCCAGGCGCAGGTGGCGAAGGCGAAGACGGCCAGGGTGATCCTGGCGTCACCGCTGAGGCCGGGGAAGTTGCCGGGCACCACCAGCAGCGCGCAGATGCTGAGCGCCACGGTGAGGGTCACGGCTTGTCGCAGGTTCAGTGTCACGTACTAGAGGGTTCACGGGCGTGGTGAGCACTTCATGAGCCGATGATGAAAGGAACTTCACCAAAGGCGGCGGCGCGGTGTGACGATTGGGCCGTGCGGGGGAGCGGAACATGAAGAAGCCGTACGGCGCGGTGCCGTACGGCTTCGTCGGGGAGCGGGGGTCACTCGGGCAGGCGGTACCCCATGCCCCGGACCGTCTCCACCCGGTCGGGCCCGAGCTTCTTGCGCAGCGCCCGCACGTACACGTCCACGATGTTCGAACCGGGGTCGAAGTCGTACCCCCACACGTGCGAGAGGATCTGCTCCCGCGACAGCACCTGTCCGGGGTGGCGCAGGAACAGCTCCAGAAGGACGAACTCGCGCGCCGTGAGGTCCACCGTGCGCTCGCCGGAGCGGGCGCGCCTGGTCCGCAGGTCCAACGTCAACTCGCCGTTGCGCAACACGGTGACCTCGGGCGCGCGGGCGGCGGTGCGCAGTCGCAGCCGCACCCGGGCGAGCAGTTCCTCGAAGCGGAACGGCTTGGTCATCCAGTCGTCCGCGCCGCCCTCCAGGCCGGCCACCGTGTCCCGTACGGAGTCCCGGGCGGTCAGTACGATCACCGGCACCGACACCTGGGCCTCGCGCAGTTGGCGCAGCACCGTGAAGCCGTCCTTGCCGGGCAGTCCGATGTCCAGGATCACCAGGTCGAACCCGCCGGTCACGGCGTAGTCGAAGGCGGCGTCGCCGTCGTGGACCACGGAGGTGGTGAAGCCGTTGGCGCGCAGCCCCTTCTCCACGAAGGCGGCGATGCGCTCCTCGTCCTCCACGATGAGTATCCGGTTCACGACGTCGCTTCCTTCTGCAGTACGAGGACGAAGGTGGCGCCGCCGCCGTCCGTGGGGCGCAGCTCCACGCGTCCACCGTGCCCTTCGGCGATGGCCTTCACAATGGCGAGTCCGAGGCCCGCGCCGGTGGCCCGCGAGCCGCGCCGCGAGGTGCCCCGACGGAACCGCTCGAAGATCACTTCGGAGTCCTTGGGTTGGACGCCGGGGCCGCTGTCCGCGACGAACAGCTCGATCGTGCCGTCTCCGTCGCGCGATCCTATGCCGATGCGCTGCCCGGCCACGGTGTGCTGGACGGCGTTCTGCGCCAGTTGGACCATCGCCTGGGTGATCCGCTGGGGGTCGAGCAGCACCTCCGCGTCCACGGCCTGGTCCAGGTGCCAGTCGCGTTCGCCCAGCGCCCGGGCCTTCACGAAGACGTCCGCGGTCAACTCGCCGAGCTGCACCGGCTCGGGGGAGACGAAGTCGGGCCGCTCCGCCTTGGCCAGCAGGAGCAGGTCCTCGACGATCCGGCTCATCCGGTCCAGCTCCTCCATCACGATCCGGACCGTCTGCTCCCGTTCGAGGGGGTCGTCGCCCATCAGCTCCAGGTGGCCGCGCACGATCGTGATCGGGGTGCGCAGCTCGTGCCCGGCGTCGTCGACGAACTCCCGCTGGGCGGCGAAGGCCCGCTCCAGCCGGTCGAGCATCCCGTTGAACGTCTGGGCGAGTGCGGCGATGTCGTCCCGGCCCTGCACCGGGATGCGCTGCGTCAGGTCCTGCTCGGTGAGCTGGGCCGCGGTGGTGCGCACCAGGCGCACGGGGCGCAGGATGCGGCCGGCGACGACCCAGCCGATGCCGGTGGTCATCAGCAGCGCCACGCCGGAGATCCCGAGCAACATGTGGAAGACGTCGGTGGCCTTGGCCTGTTCGGCGGCGGGGTGGATGGCGACGACGAAGGCGGCCGGGAGCTGTCCGTCGGCGCCCTCGATGGGCACCTTGGCCCAGCGGATCTCGCCCTCGGGCCGGTTCAGGGTGCCCATCGAGTCCCCGGAGTGGAATATCGCCGTCATCGCGGCCTCGTCCTTGACCAGGGGGTGGGGCACCCGCTGGTCCCGGGATTGCTGCTTGACGGCGAAGCCGCGGCCGGGGTCCTGGACCAGGCCGATGAGCTCCTCGTCGGGGTCGGGGTACTGCCGGGCCAGGAACACCCGCAGCAGCGGGTTGGGGTCGGTGAACTTGCGTCCGTTCTCGGGGTCGAACCCCTGCTGGACGAAGTTGGCGAACTCGTTCGTCTCCTGGACCAACAGCCCGTTGATCCGGTCGTCCGCGTCGCGCAGCAGCACCGAGCGGGTGGCCACGGCGACCGCGGCCAGGGCCACCGTCATGACGATCAGCAGCCACAGCAGGATGCGGGCGCGCGCCGAGACGATCTGGAGCCGTGCAGTGACCCAACGGCGTACTGGATCAGCCGTCGTCACCGTAGTCGTCGCCCCCCGGGCCGTCGTCGTCCCCGCCGTTGCCCGGGTTGGTGTTGTTGTTGCCGCCGGAGCCCGAGCCGTTGCCGCCGGAGCCGGTGCCCGTGCCCGTGCCGCCCGAGCCGTTGCCCTTGTTGCCGCCGGGGCTGTTGGACGGAGCGTCGTCGTCGTCGCCGGCCGGGTTCTCGCTCACCGGCGGTGCGACGGTCTCGTCGCGGGGCGGGGCCGGGGGCGAGCTGGGAGGCTGCGAGGGGGTGCCGGGCGAGCCCGACGGCGTACCGGTCTCCAGGCGCACCTTCGGCGGGACCTTGTTCGAGTCTGGGTTGTCGGTGAGGGCGTAGCTGGTCACCGCGATCCCGAGGGGGATCGCGACGACGGCGGCCAAGGCCGCGATGCGATGGGAGAAGACCATGGTGTCGATGGTGGGAGCCGGACCGGCGCAAGCGGATGAGGACAAGATGAGGATTTCTTCATCGGACTGCCGCGGGCGGGCCCCGGTGCTAGGGGGTGTGGTGCAGGGGACGTGTGGTGCAGGGGACGTGTGGTGCCGGGGAGGAGGTGGAGCCGAGGGGTGCGGCGCGGCGTCAGGAGTCGAGGCCGATGGCGAACGCGGCTTCCAGGTCGTGCTGGGAGTACGTGCGGAAGGCGACGTGCGTGTCGGTGCCGATGACCCCCTCCACCTTGCTGATCCGGCCGGGGATCACGTCCGCCAGGTTCTCGTGCCGGGCGACCCGGACCATGGCGATCAGGTCGTAGGTGCCGGTGACGGAGAAGACCTCGCTCACCCCGTCCAGCGCGGCGATGGCGTCCGCGATCTCGGGGATGCGGTCCACGCTGGTCTTGATGAGCACGATCGCGGTGATCACGGCTGGTTTTCTCCCTCGGTCGCCGCTGCTGGGACCTTCACTGTAGCCGGCCGTCGAAAGCGCCCCCAGGCGTAGAGGAACCCGGCCGCGAACCCCACCAGGTGCGCCAGGTAGGCCACCCCGGGGCCGCCCTCACCCGCCCCCGACGCCGCCAGCCACTGGAGGACGAACCAGAAGACCAGCACGACCCAGGCGGGGAAGCGCAGCGGCAGGAAGAAGAGAAACGGGAAGAGACTGGTGACCCGGGCCTTGGGGAAGAGGAAGAGGAAGGCCCCGAGCACCCCTGAGATCGCCCCGGAGGCGCCCACCAGGGTCTGCTCGGACTCCGCGTTGGCGGCGGCGTAGGCCACCAGCGCCGCGTAGCCCGTGCCCAGGTAGAAGAGGGTGTACTCGACCCGCCCCAGGTGTTCTTCGGTCATGGCGCCGAAGACGTGCAGGAAGAGCATGTTGCCGAGGAGGTGGAGCCAGTTGCCGTGGACGAACAGCGCCGTGAGCGGGGTGACGAGTGCGTGGGCGGCGCCGGCGGTCAGTTGCGCCGGGATCACCCCCCACTGTTCGAAGTAGCGGGTCTGGGCGGCGAGCAGCGCGTCCCCGCTCCCGTAGGAGGGGTTGAACCCCGACACCGGGCTGACGAGGAAGACCGCGCAGCACAGGGCGATCACGCCGGAGGTCACGGCGGGGCCGCCGGCGGCGCCCCGTACCGCACCGCGCAGCGTCCGGCCCACCGCCGACGGCATCGACTGCCAAAGGGTCACGGGACAGATCATGACGGAACGGTTCATGCTGGTACAGGGTGCCTCGCCGTGCCCCTGGACCCCCGTGAGGCCATAGAGTTACGAGAAGTACACCCGCAGTTCGAAGGCGCACCGCGGCGACCACGCGTGGCGGCGGGCTCGCAGCCGCCACCGAGGTCGAGGAAGTCGACGGCCAGGAGGGCGTCGGCGCACGTCGATGCTCGTTCGACGCACGTCGAAACGGCCCGGCGGACGCCAAGAGACGCCCAAGAGAAACCCATGAACGTCAAGGAACGTCAAAGAAATGAGGACGGACGGAACGATGACGACGGTTCCCTCTCCCACTGCGGAAACCCGCTGGCGCTGCACCCTCTGCGGAAACCTGACCCGCTTCGACGTGACCCGCTCGTCGAAGGTCGTGGAGTACGTCCATCTGGACCTCGCGGGGGAGCCCAAGGTCGAGGAGCGCGACGTGGTCAGTGAGACCATCGAGTCGGTGCGCTGCCGCTGGTGCAACGCCGTGGATCAGATCGAACTGGTGGACAGGCCGGGCGCGACCTCCTGAGGGGCCGCGCCCGGGTCTCGGTGACGGGCGAACGGGTAATGGGGTGACGGATCGTGGAGCAGCCTGAGGGCGGCGCCGGACCGGCCGGTGCGGCCGACGACGCCGCGGAGGCGCTCGAAAGGCCGTTGCCGGAAGGCGTGCGGCGCAGGGTCGTGACCCTGGTCGCGGACGTCTTCGGCGGGCTGACCGTCGCCGAACTCCCGGCGCAGCTACGGCAGTACGCCCGCTTCACCCCCTCCCGGCGCGCCAAGCTCGCGGGCAACGCGATGGCGGCGACGCTGGAGAGCGACCCGGTCTTCCGGCAGCGGGTGGGCGAGCGGATCGCACAGCTCCAGCCGGAGCTGTGCGCCGCGCTCGTCGCCGGCTCGCCGCCGGCCGCCGCCGATCCGCTGGACGTGGCGGCGGCGGCGTACGTCCTGCGGCCCACCGGATGGGTGAAGCTCGTGGCCACCGCGGGTGAAGAAGCCCAGCGGGCGGACGCCGAGCGCGCCGACGAGGCCGGCCGGCGCGAACAGGACCGGCTGCGCGCCGAGCTGTCCGAGGCGCGCGCCCTGACCAAGAGCGAAACCGAGCGGCTGCGCACGGAGTTGGAGACGGCCCGCAAGGAAGCGGAATCGCTTCGCCGCAAGCTGCGCAGCGCGGAGAGCGACGTCAAGCGCGGCGAGGCCGCACTGCGCCGGTCCGCCGCCGAGATCGACTCCGTACGGGCGGACGCCGCGGCGCAGGTGTCCGCGGCCGAGAGCGAGACCCGACGGCTCAAGGCGCGGCTCGGGGAGGCGGAGGCGGCGGTCGAGGCGGGCCGCCGCGCCGCCCGCGAGGGCCGCTCCATCGAGGACATGCGGCTGCGGCTGCTGTTGGACACGGTCCTCGACGCGGCCCAGGGGCTCCGCCGCGAATTGGCGCTGCCGCCGGTGTCCGTGCACCCCGCGGACACGGTGGACGCCGTCGAGCCCGGGCGGATGACGCCCAAGGACGTCGCCGCCCGCGCGCTGTCGGAGACGGACCCGGCGCTCCTCGACCAACTGCTGTCGCTGCCCCAGGTCCATCTGGTGGTCGACGGCTACAACGTCACCAAGACCGGATATCCCACGATGCCGCTGGAGAAGCAGCGGCTGCGGCTGCTCGGCGGGCTCTCCGTGCTCGCCGCCCAGACCGGGGCGGAGATCACCTGCGTCTTCGACGGCGCGGAGCTGGCCGCGCCCGTGCTGCTCGCGCCGCCGCGCGGGGTGCGGGTGCTCTTCTCCAAGCCGGGGGTGACGGCGGACGAGTTGATCCGCCAGCTCGTCAGGGCCGAGCCGCCGGGCCGTCCCGTGGTGGTCGCCTCCACCGACCGGGAGGTGGCCGACGGGGTCGCCAAGGCCGGTGCCCGTCCGGTTGCTTCCGTTCTGCTGCTTAAGCGACTGTCCCGCATCTGATGCATCTTTGATGCACATTCCTCGTTGAATGTCAGTCCACGGGCGCTTTGTTGCCCTGTGGGACGGGACGGACCGTCAAGTGCCCATGACGCAGTGTGGGATCAGAGTAAAGAATGCCCGGGCGTCCGATTTTTTTCGCCGGAAGATTTGAAGTGATCACAAGCGGGTCACTAGGGTCAGGCGTCGAACCTTCGCGCGGTTGATCACCCAGCCGGGGTGACAGCGAAGGACCGCCGAGTCCGTGCGTACAGCGAAGTCTGGGGGAGCTGGCACCGCGGAGCCGGGGGAGCGTGCGCTCCCCGCGCCGGCTGGCGGCCTTGAGGAAGAAGGAGCCCGCCTCCGTGGCGTCCCACCGTCGAGCCAAGCAGCCGGGCCGTACCCGCGTCACCGTCCTCACCGCGACCGCGGCCGCCGCGGTGGCCCTCACCTCGCAGGGCGCCAACGCCGCGCCGCAGCCCAGCAAGAACGAGGTCAAGGCGAAGGTCGACAAGTTGTACGAGGAGGCCGCGAAGGCCACCGAGAAGTACAACGGCGCCAAGGAACAGCAGGACAAGCTCCAGAAGCAGGTCGACGGCCTCCAGGACAAGGTCGCCCGCGGCCAGGAGGAGCTCAACACCCTGCGCAACAACCTCGGCACGGTCGCCAGCGCCCAGTACCGCTCCGGCGGCCTCGACCCCTCCCTCCAGCTCTTCCTCTCCGCCGACCCGGACACCTACCTCGACAAGGCGTCCGCGCTCGACCAGCTCGGCAGCAAGCAGAGCGACGCGATCGACGAGATCCAGTCCAAGCAGCGGGCCCTCGCGCAGCAGCGCAAGGAGGCCCAGACCAAGCTGACCGACCTCGCCGACGCCCGTACCGAACTCGGCGCCCAGAAGCGCCAGGTGCAGGGCAAGCTGAACGAGGCGCAGAAGCTGCTGAACTCGCTGACCGCCAAGGAGCGCGAGGCGCTCAAGGAGGAGCAGGACCGCGCCAACCGGGCCAGCACCGCGGCCCGCCCGGACCTCAAGAAGGCCGACGAGCCCGGCAAGTCCGCCAAGCCCGCGTCGAACCGCGCCGCCGCAGCGTACGCCGCGGGCGTCAGCAAGATAGGCAAGCCGTACGTCTGGGGCGCGACGGGGCCGAACTCCTTCGACTGCTCCGGCTTCACCTCCTGGTCCTTCGCCCAGGCCGACGTCCAGATCCCGCGCACCTCCCAGGCCCAGGCCAACGCCGGCCAGCGGATCTACTCGCAGAGCCAGCTCAAGCAGGGCGACCTGGTCTTCTTCTACGACGACCTGCACCACGTCGGCTTCTACGCGGGCAACGGTCAGATCCTGCACTCGCCGCGCACGGGCGCCGTGGTGCGGTACGAGTCCATCAACAACATGCCGTTCAAGTTCGGCGTGCGCATATAGCGCCGGCGGCGGCCACCGGGCCGCCGCCCGAACGGGCGAATTCCCGCCTCGCCGCCGCCCCGCGGCCCGCCGGTGACCTGTGCTCTCCCCGTCGACCCCACCGCGCCCCGGTCGGCGGGTCGTTGGCGTTCCGTAGCCGCCCCGCTACTGTCTGCCGCGCATCACTGTCGTACGCAGAGGAGCGCGGCCCGTGGCGTCCCATCGACGGCCCCCGCAGCCCGGCCCCGCCCACGGCGTCCGGGCCGCCGTCCTGTCCGCCGCGGCCGCGACGGCCGCCGCACTCGGCGCCGCCCCGGCGGGTGCCGAGCCGCACTCCTCCCCGGAGGCCACCCGCGCCGACGTGGACCGGTTGTTCGAGGAGGCCGAGAAGGCCACCGAGCGGTTCAACGCGACCGGCGAGCGGGCCGGTGAGCTACGGGCTCGGGTGACCGCCGCCCAGGACGCCGTCGCCCGCGGCCAGGAGCGCGTCAACCAACTGCGCGGCACGCTCGGCGCGGTCGCCGGCGCCCAGTACCGCTCCGGCGGCCTGGATCCCGCGCTGATGCTGCTGCTCTCCGCCGACCCCGACAGCTATCTGGAGCGCGCCGAACTCCTGGAGCGCACCGGCACCCGGCAGACCGGTGCGCTGCGCGACTTCCTGCGCGCCCAGCGGACCCTGGGTCAACAGCGCGCCGAGGCCCGGCGGGACGTCGAGGCGTGGGAACGCAGCCGCAGCGACCTCGCCCGCCACAAACGCACCGTGGAACACAAGCTCGCCGCGGCGCAACGGCTGCTGAACGCCCTGCCGGACGACGAACGCGCCGCCCACGACCGGGCTTCCCGCTCCGGCCGGGACGCCCCGGACGCCGCCGGCGAGGTCCCCGCGTCCGGACGCGCCGCCGCCGCGGTCGCCGCCGTCCGCAGCGCGATCGGCCGCCCCTATGTCTGGGGCGCCAACGGCCCCACCGGCTTCGACTGCTCCGGGCTGATGCAGTGGTCCTACGCCAAGGCAGGCATCGGGCTGCCCCGCACCTCCCAGGCCCAGCGGAGCGCCGGCCGTCAGGTCCCGCTCTCCCAGGCGCGCCCCGGCGACCTCGTCGCCTACCGGGACGACGCCAGCCACATCGGGATGTACGTGGGCGGCGGCCGGGTCGTCCACGCCCCCTACCCCGGGGCCGCGGTGCGCTCCGACCCGGTCGGCATGATGCCGATCTCATCGATCACCCGTCCCTGACGTCATCCGGGTTCCGTACGATCAGCGGCGTGGCGAAGGGTGAGCGCGTGCGCAGCGCACGCAGCGGACACAGCGGGCGCACGGTGACGAGGCGGACGGCGGCCCTGTGGCTCGGCGCCGCCTTCGTGCCCGCCTGTACCGCCGCCCCCGAGGCGTCGCACCGCACCGTCGACTCCGTGCAGGAGACCCTGAACGAACGCGCCGCCGCCCTCCTCGGCCGCGACGAGCAGGCGTTCCTGGCCTCCTGCGCGCCCGAGCAGAGCGAGCTGCGGGCCGAGGAACGCCGGCAATTCCGCAATCTGGCCCAGGTGCCGATCGGGGAGTGGGCGTACCGGGTCGGCGCGGTGCGCCGGGACGGCGCCAAGGCGTACGCCGACGTCGAAGTGCACTACCGGATCGCCGAGTACGACACCGCGCCCGTGGTGGTGGCCCGGGCGATGGAGCTCGGGCTGCGCGACGGCCGCTGGTACGTCACGGCCGACCGTCCGGCGAAGGGTTCGGCGCAGCAGATCTGGCAGCTCGGCGCGGTGACCGCGGTGCACGGCCAGCGGTCCCTGGTGCTCGCCGTCGGGCAGCAGCCGGACCGGGCGCGGGCGCTGGCCGACACCGTCGACCGCGCGGTGCCCGCGGTCTCCCGCGCCTGGCGCTCGCCCTGGGCCGAACGCGTCGTCGTCCTCGTGCCCCCGTCGGTGGAGGGGATGGGTGCGCTGCTCGGGGCGCCGGGGGCCGGCTACCGGGGCATCGCCGCGGTGACCACCGGCGAGACGGGCAGCACCCGCGCGGTGCCGGCGGACCGGGTGATCGTGAACCCGAGCGCCTACGACGCGCTGGACCGCTACGGGCAGCAGGTCGTCCTCACCCACGAGACGACGCACGTCGCCACCCGCGCCCAGACCACGTCGACGACCCCGATGTGGCTCTCCGAGGGCTTCGCCGACTGGGTCGCCTACCGGGACACGGCCCGTACCACCGGGCAGATCGCCCCGGAGATCCAGCGCGCCGTGCGCTCCGGCGACCTGCCCGACGCCCTGCCGGGGGAGGCCGACTTCTCCTTCGGCGGCGATGCGGCGACCCTCGCCGTGGCGTACGAAGGCGGCTGGCTGGCCTGCGAGTTCATCGTCGGGCGCTGGGGCGAGCAAGTGCTCCTTGAGCTGTACCACTCGGTGGGCGGCCAGCGCGGGGACCCCGCGGGCGCCGTGGACCGGGAGCTGACGCGGGTGCTCGGGATGGACACCGCGGAGTTCACGGCGCGCTGGCGCGGCTACCTCCGCCAGCGCCTGGACTGACCGGCACCTCCTGCCTCGCCGGAGGCGGCGGGGCGAGCTCCGCGGGGCCGGGCGCCGTGGCCCGCCACAACCGGCGACAGGCCGTCACCGTCGCCGCCACCAGCAGCCCGTTGCGTACGACGAGCAGCAGCACGCCCAGCGGATCGCTCGCCACGACCCGGGCGAAGAAGACGGGGAACTCCAGCACGGTCACCGCCGAAGCGGCGACGACGAGCCAGCACGGCAGCGCCATCCGACTGCCCCGGTGCAGCAGGCACACCGCGGCGATACCCACCAGCCACACCAGGTACTGCGGACTGATCACCCGGCTGGTGGTGGTGAACAGCAGCACGGCCGTCAGCGCAGCGTCCGCCGCCGTGCTCGGAGGTGCGCCCGTCAGCCGGGCGCGCCCCCGCCACACCACCAGCCACGCCAGCGCCCCGAGCGCCAGCAGCAGCGCGCCGGTCGACACCAGGGACACGTACGGGCCCAGGAACTCCACGGAGCCGTAGTTCAGCAGCACCTGCCCGTCCCAGGCGCCCGCCAGCCGGGCCAGGTGGAACACCAGGGCGCCCAGCGACTCGACCTCGGTGCCGCGGTCGCGCTGGTACGTGAGGAAGGCGAAGGCGCCGGGCGCGGCGAGGAGGAAGGCGACCGAGAGCGCCACGGCGGTGACCGCGGCGCTCCACCACGCCCGCTTCGGCGCCGCCGCGAGCAGCAGCGCCGGCCAGACCTTCAGCAGCGCCCCGAACGCGGCGAGGGCGCCGAACGCCCCCGGCCGGCGCGCCCCGGCGAGCAGCGCGGCGACGGCGACCGCGGTGACCACCAGGTCGTAGCGGGCGTACGCGGTGGGGCCGAGCAGCGGTACGCCGACCACCCACACCCAACTCCCGCGCGTGGAGAGCCCGGGGCGCCGGCCCGCGGACAACAGCAGGGCGAGTACCGCGGCGTCGGACAGCAGCGCGACGACGAAGAAGGCGGAGGCGTAGTCGAGGAAGGGGAGCAGGCCGGGGGAGAGGACCGCGAGCGCGGCGGCCGGCGGGTACTGCCAGGCGACGTCGTCCACCGGGAAGGTGCCGGTGCGCAGCACCTCGTACCAGCCGCGGTAGATGACGGACACGTCCGAGGTCACGTCCGGGCCGGGGAAGACCACCGCCTTGGTGACGAACAGCAGCAGCGCCGCCCTGGTGAGGACCCACGCCGCGAGGACCCAGCGCACCCCGCCGTACCCACTGCCCGTCATAGCCCCTTCGCACCTTTCATTGGCATTCGTGGCGATATGCAAAGCCTCATGATGCCCGGCGGGGACGGGTGCGCGGGGTGAGGCGGGGCCGACGGGCCGGCGCGAGGGGGCGGCCCGGCACGGTTGGTACTGTCGGCGCACGATGCACAAGACCCTGATCGTGACCAACGACTTCCCGCCCAGGCCCGGCGGCATCCAGGCGTTCCTGCACAACATGGCGCTACGGCTGGAGCCCGATCGGCTCGTCGTGTACGCGTCCACCTGGAAGCGCGGGCGCGAGGGCGCGGAGGCGACGGCCGCCTTCGACGCGGAGCAGCCCTTCACCGTCGTGCGGGACCGTACGACGATGCTGCTGCCCACCCCCCGCGTCACCGCCCGGGCCACCTCCCTGCTGCGGGAGCACGGCTGCACGTCGGTGTGGTTCGGCGCCGCGGCGCCGCTCGGGTTGATGGGGCCGGCGCTGCGCCGGGCGGGGGCGCGGCGGCTGGTCGCCACCTCGCACGGCCACGAGGCGGGCTGGGCCCAACTGCCCGGTTCCCGCGCGCTGCTGCGCCGCATCGGCGAGGGCACCGACACCATCACGTACCTCGGCGAGTACACCCGCTCCCGGATCGCCGCGGCCCTCACCCCGGACGCGGCCGACCGCATGGTGCACCTCCCGCCCGGGGTCGACGAGAAGACCTTCCACCCGGACTCGGGCGGCGCCGCGATCCGCGCCGAACTCGGGCTCAGCGGCCGGCCCGTGGTGGTGTGCGTCTCGCGCCTGGTGCCGCGCAAGGGGCAGGACACCCTGATCCTCGCGATGCCCCGGATCCTCACCCGCGTACCCGACGCCGTGCTGCTGGTCGTCGGGGGCGGCCCGTACGAACAGGACCTGCGGAAGCTGGCGCACCGGGTCGGCGTGGCCGACGCCGTGCGCTTCACCGGCGCGGTGCCGTGGGCGCAACTGCCCGCCCACTACGGCGCGGGCGACGTCTTCGCCATGCCGTGCCGGACCCGCCGCGGCGGGCTGGACGTCGAAGGGCTCGGCATCGTCTACCTGGAGGCGTCCGCCACCGGACTCCCGGTGGTCGCCGGCGACTCGGGCGGGGCCCCGGACGCGGTGCTCGACGGCGAGACCGGCTGGGTGGTGCGCGGCGGTACGGACGACGCGGCGGTGGCCGGGACCGGCGAGCGGATCGTGACGCTGCTCCAGGACCCGGAGCTGCGGCGGCGGATGGGCGAGCGGGGGCGGCGCTGGGTCGAGGAGACCTGGCGCTGGGACCTGCTGGCGGAGCGGTTGCGCGCGCTGCTGTGAACGCGGCGCGGCGCCCGACCGTCGTCGTGCGGTCGGGCGCCGCCCTCGGCTTCTTCGGGCCGTCAGCCGTGGTAGATGGTCTCGATCTCCTCGGCGAAGTCCTTCGCCACCACGTTCCGCTTCAGCTTCATCGACGGCGTGATGTGGCCGTCCTCCTCGGTGAACTGCGCGCCCAGGACGCGGAACTTGCGCACCGACTCCGCCTTGGACACCGCCGCGTTGCCGTCGTCCACCGCGCGCTGGATCTCCGCCAGCAGGTCCGGGTCGTCCCGCAGGGTCGCCGCCGTCGAGCCGGCCGGCTTGCCGTGCTCCGCCGCCCA
Organism: Streptomyces sp. NPDC017979; assembly: GCF_044328175.1. Classification (NCBI taxonomy): domain Bacteria; kingdom Bacillati; phylum Actinomycetota; class Actinomycetes; order Kitasatosporales; family Streptomycetaceae; genus Streptomyces; species Streptomyces sp. NPDC017979. The sequence continues at coordinate 701,329 of NZ_JBIRGU010000003.1, forward strand.
GCGGCCCAGGAACTCCTCGTCGACCGTGACCAGCGCGGCGACGAAGGGCCGCCCGTCGCCGACCACCATGCACTCCGCGACCAGCGCGTGCGCCCGGATGCGGTCCTCGATCACCGCGGGCGCGACGTTCTTGCCGCCGGCGGTCACCAGGATCTCCTTCTTGCGGCCGGTGATCGCGAGGTAGCCCTCCTCGTCGAGCGTGCCGATGTCACCGGTGTGGAACCAGCCGTCCGCCATCGCCTCGGCGGTCGCCGCGTCGTTGTTCCAGTAGCCCTCGAAGAGGTGCTCCCCGTGCAGCAGCACCTCGCCGTCGTCGGCGATCCGCACCACCGTGCCCGGCAGCGGCTGGCCTACCGTGCCGATCTTCTGCCGGTCCCAGGGGTTGAACGCGGTCGCCGCGCAGGACTCGGTGAGCCCGTAACCCTCCAACACGGTGAAGCCGATGCCGCGGAAGAAGTGGCCGAGGCGCTCGCCCAGCGGCGCGCCCCCGGAGATCGCGTACTCGCCCCGACCGCCCAGCACGGCCCGCAGCTTGCGGTAGACGAGCTTGTCGAAGAGCGCGTGCTTGAGGCGGAGCCCCAGCGAAGGGCCCTGCGGGGTGTCGAGCGAGCGGCTGTAGGCGATCGCCGTCTGCGACGCCCGGTCGAAGATCTTCCCCTTGCCGTCGGCCTGCGCCTTGGCGCGCGCCCCGTTGTAGACCTTCTCGAAGACCCGCGGCACCCCGAGGATCAGGGTGGGCCGGAAGGTCGCCAGGTCGTCGGTGAGGTGCTTGATGTCCGGCAGGGTGCCCAGCTTGATCGGCGCCATCACGGCCGCCACCTCGACCATCCGGCCGAAGACGTGCGCCGCGGGCAGGAAGAGGAGCACGGAACTCTCGCCCGTGCGGAACAGCGGCTTCAGCCGCTCCACCACGTTGCCGCACTCCGCGAAGAACGCCCGGTGGGTGAGGATCGAGCCCTTGGGGCGGCCGGTGGTGCCCGAGGTGTAGACGATCGTCGCCACGTCGTCCGCCTTGGCGCTCGCAGCGCGCGCGTCCACGGTCGCGTCGTCGATCTCCGCGCCCAGCGCCACCAGCGCGTCGAGGCCGCCGGCCGAGAGCTGCCAGACCTCCCGGAGCTGCGGCAGCCCGTCCCGTACGGACTCCACCGCGGCGGTGTGCGCACCGCTCTCCACGACCAGCGCGACCGCGCCCGAGTCGGAGAGGATCCACGACACCTGCTCGGGCGAGCTGGTCTCGTACACCGGGACGACGACGGCGCCCGCGCACCAGATCGCGAAGTCCAGCAGCACCCACTCGTAGCGGGTGCGCGACATCAGGGCGACCCGGTCGCCGGGCTCCACGCCCGCGGCGATCAGGCCCTTGGCGGCGGCCCGCACGTCCGCCAGGAACTCCGTGGCGGTGACGTCGACCCAGCCGTCCGGGACCTTGCGGCCCATCACGACGACGTCGGGGTGCTGAGCCGCGTTGCGGTGGACGAGGTCGGTCAGATTGCCGTCGGAGGGGACCTCGTACAGGGCCGGAAGACTGAACTCGCGCAAGACTGCTGCTCCTCATCGGGCGCCGGTGCCACGGCTCTGTGGGGTGCGCCGGCCTGATCGGGCAGGGTGCTCATGGGTGGTGAGCACGACTGGACTGCCCGGACGTTACCCACCAGTACTCAGTTCCGGATAGGGGGTTCCGGCCAGATGTTCCGTGCGTCACACGGTTGACCGTGCTCCGCGCAGAGCAGTCCCACGGTAGTCCACGGGTGGCACGACCCGGAAGAACGACCGGGCCCGCGGTCGCGGACACCCGTGCGAAGGGTCGGCGGGGACGGTGCCCCGCGCTGCGCCTGCCCCCGCCCCCGTCCGGGGCGACACCAGCGTTCTGGGGCGTGCCCGGAAGTCCCGCGTGCGTCCACCCGCACGGGAACGTGCGCGAGGCTTTCCGGGCACGCCCTAGGGTGATCGCAGGTGATCGGAGCTGATCGCACGGGGAGGCGCGAGTGGACGACGCACGGGTGGCTGCACGAGTGGGTACGCGGCCGGGGACGCGGGTGAACGTGGTCAGCGACGTCCACGGCAACGCCGCCGACCTCGCCGCCGCGGGGGACGGCGCGGACGCCCTGATCTGCCTCGGAGACCTCGTCCTCTTCCTCGACTACGCCGACCACTCGCGCGGCATCTTCCCCGACCTCTTCGGCGTCGAGAACGCCGACCTGCTCGTCTCCCTGCGCACCGCCCGCCGCTTCGACGAGGCCCGCGAGCTGGGCCGCCGGCTCTGGGCCGAACTCGACGCCGACCGCGACACCGCCATCGAGCAGGCCGTGCGCCGCCAGTACGCGGAGCTGTTCGCCGCCTTCCCCACCCCGACGTACGCCACCTACGGAAACGTCGACATACCCACCCTCTGGCCGGAGTACGCCCGGCCCGGCGTCACCGTCCTCGACGGCGAGCGGGTCGAGATCGGCGGCCGGGTCTTCGGCTTCGTCGGCGGCGGGCTGCGGACCCCGATGCGCACCCCGTACGAGATCTCCGACGAGGAGTACGCGGCCAAGGTCGAGGCGGTCGGCGACGTCGACGTGCTGTGCTCCCACATCCCGCCGGACGTGCCCGAGTTGACGTACGACACCGTCGCCCGCCGCTTCGAACGCGGCAGCAGCGCCCTCCTCGCCGCGATCCACCGGGTGCGGCCCCGCTACGCCCTCTTCGGCCACGTCCACCAGCCGTTGGTGCCGCGGATGCGGATCGGCGCCACCGAGTGCGTGAACGTGGGGCACTTCGCCTCCTCCGGGCGGCCCTGGACGCTGAGCTGGTGACCGGCCGGCGGTGCGGCACCCCGGCCCGGGGGCTGGACCGGGCCCCCGCCCGGGCGCGATAGCCTTCACACCTACATTCACCCCGGGTCGGTACCGCACTGAAGGAGCCGCTGCGATGGCGGAACACACCAGCTCTAGCATCACCATCGAGGCGGCGCCGGCCGACGTCATGGGAGTGATCGCCGACTTCGACCGCTATCCCGAGTGGACCGGCGAGGTCAAGCAGGCCGAGGTCGTCTCCCGGGACGACCAGGGCCGCGCCGAGCAGGTCAGGCTGGTCCTGGACGCCGGAGCGATCAAGGACGACCACACCCTCGCGTACACCTGGAGCGGTCCCGACCAGGTGAGCTGGACGCTGGTGAAGTCCCAGATGCTGCGCGCCCTGGACGGCTCGTACACGCTGCGGCCGGTCGGCGGCGGCGACCGCACCGAAGTGACGTACCAACTCACCGTGGACGTCAAGATCCCCATGCTCGGGATGATCAAGCGCAAGGCCGAGAAGGTCATCATCGACCGTGCGCTCGACGGTCTGAAGAAGCGCGTCGAGAGCGGATCCGCGCTCTGATGCGCACGGTCCTCGTCACCGGCCTCGGCGGCGCGGGCCGTACCACGATCGCCGCGGCGACCGCGCTGGCCGCGGCCAGCAGCGGACGCCGGGCGCTGTTGCTGTCGCCGGAGCCCGGGGACGTCCTGGGGGCGCCGCTCGGCCGTGCACCCGAGGAGCGCGCGCCCGGGCTGTGGGCCGCCCGGATCGACGCCGCGGTGGACTTCCGGGCCGAGTTCCTGGCGTTCCAGGACCGGGGTGCGGCCCTGCTCGACCTCCTCGGCGCCACCAGGCTCGCCGAGGAGGAGCTGACGCCGCTGCCCGGCAGCGAGCAGTTCGCCCTGCTGAGGGCGGTCGCGCGGGCGGCGGACGGCTCGGCGGACGGCCCGTATGACGTGGTCGTCGTCGATCTGCCGCCGCTGGCCCAGACCGTCCCGCTGCTCGCCCTGCCCGAGCAACTGCGCCGCTATCTGCGCCGGCTGCTGCCGCCCGAGCGGCAGGCGGCCCGCGCCCTGCGCCCCGTACTCGCCCAGCTCGCCGGGGTGCCCATGCCCGCGGAGTGGCTGTACGAGACGGCTGCGCGCTGGGACCGGGAACTGGCCGCCGTCGAGGCGCTGATCGCCGACCCCGGCACCGCGCTGCGCCTGGTCGCCGAGCCGGGGCCGACCGCGAACGACGCCCTGGACGCCGCGCGCGCCGGGCTCGCCCTGCACGGCCTGCGGGTCGAGGCGGTCATCGCCAACCGGATCCTGCCCGCGCACTCCCCGGACACCTGGCTCGCCGGCCTCGCGGCGCAGCAGACCAAGTGCCTCGACGAGTGGTACGGCGCGTGGGGTGCGGACGGGTGGGGGAGCGGCACGGACGTCCACCGGGTCGCGCACGCCGGCCGCGAGGTCCGCGGCCTCGACGACCTCGCGCTGCTCGACGTGCCCGAGGTCGTCGACCTGCCCGAGGCGCCCGGGGCCCTCGACGCGGACATAGCGGACCGGCGGGACGAGGAGGGCATCCTCGTCTGGTCGATCCGGCTGCCCGGCGCGACGAAGGAGGGGCTGGGCCTGGTGCGCCGCGGCGACGAACTCGTCCTCACCGTGGGGCCGTTCCGAAGGATCCTTCCCCTGCCGTCGGCGCTCCGCCGCTGCACGGTCTCCGGCGCGGCCCTCGCGGACGGCGTGCTCACCCTCCGCTTCACCCCGGACCCCGGACTCTGGCCCCAGCGGGGCTGAATCGCCGGCGAGCCTTCGGGTACCGTCGAACGTACGGACAGACCGCAGCCGAAGCCCCGTGCAGGAGTACGCCATGAGCGATGCCACCGAGCGTCCCGACCTCGACGCCGACGCCTGGGCCGACGCCTGCGCCGAGGACCTCGAAGAGGAGAAGGCCCGCCGCCGAGCCGAGTACGGGACGCCGCCCGGCTCCGCCACCGAGGAGCTGCGCAAGCTCCTGGGCGCGGTCGCGGACAAGGTCTCCGAGTTCCAGACGTCGCTGCCCGGGGCGGCGGCGCAGAGCGCGGTGCAGCAGATCGTGAACCAGGCGAAGTCCGCCGTGGAGCCGGTCATCGAGCGCAACCCGCAGGTCTTCGACCACCTCGCGGCGGCCGGCGGCGAACTGCTCGCTGCCTACCGCTCCGCGGTCCAGGGCCACGAGCACCGTTGGACGCAGCGGGCGGCCGACCCGGAGCAGTCCCGCGGGCAGCAGCCGGACGGCAAGTCGGGTGGGAAGACGGACGGGAAGACGGACGGCGACCAGGGGCCGGGCGAGCAGATCGACCTCGACTGAGGCCGCCCGGGGCGCCCGTGGGCCGCTCGACGGCGCCCGACGCCGACCAGTCCCTCCGGTACGGTTCTCCCTAGCGGGGCTCGACCGAAATTGAGGGACAAATGGGACTCACCATCGGTGTTGACATCGGCGGTACCAAGATCGCTGCGGGTGTGGTCGACGAGGAGGGCACCATCCTCGAAACCCACACCGTGCCCACCCCGTCGACGCCCGACGCCATCGTCGACGCGATCTGCTCCGCCGTCGCCGGCGCCAGCACGGGCCGGGACGTCGAGGCCGTCGGCATCGGCGCCGCCGGCTACGTCGACGACAAGCGCGCCACGGTCATCTTCGCGCCCAACATCGACTGGCGGCACGAGCCGTTGAAGGACAAGGTCGAGCAGCGCGTCGGCCTCCCCGTCGTGGTGGAGAACGACGCGAACGCCGCCGCGTGGGGCGAGTACCGCTTCGGCGCCGGCCAGGGCCACCACGACGTCATCTGCATCACCCTCGGCACCGGCCTGGGCGGCGGCATCATCATCGGCAACAAGCTGCGCCGCGGACGTTTCGGCGTCGCCGCCGAGTTCGGCCACGTCCGCATCGTCCCCGACGGCCTGCTCTGCGGCTGCGGCGGCCAGGGCTGTTGGGAGCAGTACGCCTCCGGGCGCGCGCTGGTGCGCTACGCCCGCCAGCGCGCTGCCGCCACCCCCGACCAGGCGCGCGTCCTGCTCGAACTCGGCGACGGCACCGTCGAAGGGATCGAGGGCAAGCACGTCAGCACCGCGGCCCGGCAGGGCGACCCGGTCGCCGTCGACTCCTTCCGCGAACTCGCCCGCTGGGCCGGCGCCGGCCTCGCCGACCTCGCGTCCCTCTTCGACCCGTCCGCGTTCATCATCGGCGGCGGCGTGTCCGACGAGGGCGAGCTGGTGCTCGAACCGATCCGGAAGTCCTTCCGCCGCCGGCTGATCGGCGCGCAGTGGCGTCCGCACGCCCAGGTCCTCGTCGCCCAACTGGGCAACAAGGCCGGGCTCGTCGGCGCGGCGGACCTGGCGCGCCAGGGCTGACTGGTCCCACGGGGCGCACCTGACCGGTGCGTCCCGTGCGCCCTGGTGAAAAGAGGGCCCGTCGAACGGCCCGTGCCACAAAGATGGGCGCATGTCCGTGAACCAGACGCTGCCCGACTCCCGTACGAATCCCGACGGCTCGGCCGTCGTCAGGGTGCTCAGCTACAACGTCCGCTCGATGCGCGACGACGAGGACGCGCTCGCCCGAGTGATCAAGGCGACCGACCCGGACCTGGTGTTCGTCCAGGAGGCGCCCCGCTTCTTCCGCTGGCGCAAGCACGCCGCACGCCTCGCCGCGAAGGCGGACCTCTTCGTGCTCACCGGCGGCGCGACCGCGGCGGGGCCGCTGCTGCTCTGCTCGCTGCGGGCGACCGTGGAGCGCACCGAGGACGTCCTGCTGCCGATCAGCCCGGGGCTGCCGCGGCGGGGCTTCGCGACCGCGGTCGTACGCTTCGGGGCGTCGGCGCGGGTCGGCGCCATCAGCTGTCACCTGAGCCTGGACGCGGTGGAGCGCCGGGCGCAGGCGGGGATGCTGCTGGACCGGCTGGCCGGGCTCCCCACCCGGCACGCGATCGCCGCGGGCGACCTGAACGAGGAGCCGACCGGCGCCGCGTTCCGCCTGCTCGCGGCGGACCTCCAGGACTGCTGGTCCGCTGCGCGGTGGGGCGGCGAGCACACGTTCCCGCAGTCCGCGCCGCGCAAGCGGATCGACGCGGTGTTCGCGACGAGGGGCGTCGAGGTCCACGCCTGCGGTGTGCCCTCCGGGCTGGTGGGCGTCTCCCCTCGCGACCTGACGTCCGCGAGCGACCACCTCCCGGTCCTGGCGGCCCTGACGATCCCGGCGGGCTAGGCGGCGCCCGGGCCCGTGGACATCACCGCCGCGCCACTGCGGGTGCGCTGGCCTCTGCGGCCTGTTCGCGCAGTTCCGCCCCCTACGCCCGCCGGGCGTGGCGGTACCCCCAGCGCCCCTGTTTCACCGCAGCCTGTCGGTCACCTGCGGCGGGGCACGGATTTATCCCTACGCCCGCAGGGCGTGGGGGTTTAGGGGCGCTGGGGGTACCACCACGCCCTCTGGGCACAGGGGGCACAACTGCGCGACCAGCCACCCACCGGGCCGCAGAGACCAACGCGTTCGCAGGGAAACGGCGATGGCGTCCAGGTGGGGGTGGGCCCATCGCGCCCGCATGGCAGGGGGGCTTTGGCGCGCTGGAGTCTCAGGCGTAGGTGGGGGTGCCCCCGTGCCCTCTGGGCACAGGGGGGCACAACTGCGCGACCACCGGGCCGCCGCGACCGCAGACCCGCAGGGGCGCGGGCCGTCGCGCAGTCAAGCGCAACCGGCTCAGACCACCGCTCCCCGGCCCGGGTCGTCGTCCTCGTCCTCGTCGCCGTTCGCCATGCGGGCGACCAACGTGACGAAGCCGCCCAGGAAGCCGCCCACCGACAGCGTCGTGAGCCACCACGTCATCTCCCAGCGCAGCAGCACCGCGAGGAGCATCAGGACGGGCCCACCGACCACCGCGAGCCAGGCGAACTTCGCCGTGACGTCGGCCTCCGGCAGCGGCGGGGGCTCCGGCGGGACGAAGTGGCCCTCGTCGGTGTCGTCGAGGTCGTCGTCCTTGGGTTCGGCGACGGAGTAGTCACGCGGGCCGGCGCCGCCCACGCCCGGCGCGAAGGTGATCGAGCTGCCCAGCTTCGACCCGCCGTCATCGCCCGGGCCGTCCGATCCGTCCGACCCCGCCGGCTCGGCCGGCGGCGGCCCGTCGTCCCCCTCCGGCTTCTTCTTCCGCAGGGCCTGCGGCGCCTCGTTCACCTGGCCCTCCAACCGGGCCAGGTCCTCCACCGACTTGAACGGCTTCGCGCCCGGCGGGTCCGGCGGCTCCTCGCCGTAACCGGCGACGATCGCCGCCCAGGCCGCCTCTTCGTCGATGGGTCGTTCGCGGTCCGCATCGTGCTGCTCAGCCACCGGTCATGCTCCCCTTCAGATCCGCGTGCGGAGCCAGCCGGCCGATCAGCGCGTAACTCTCCTCGAAGATGCGCTCCGCATCATGGTCCAACGTCGCGACGTGGTGGCTCTGTTCCAGCAGGACCTCGGTGACGTCCGTGGACGAGATGCGGCTGAGGATCCGCGCCGAGTCCGCCGGGCGCACCACGTGGTCCTGCGGGCTGTGCAACAGCACCAGGGGCTGGGTGACCTGCGGCAGGTCGCCGTCCACGAGCCGGGTGAAGTTCCGCAGGGAGTACGCCGCTTGGAGCGGCACCCGCTCGTACCCCACCTCCACCGCGTCCTCCTTCGCGATGTCGCTCGCGATGCCGGGCGTGGACCGCACGAAGTGCCGCAGCACGGGGAGCAGGTGCGGCGCGACGCCGTGGAGCTTGTTCAGCGGGTTGACCAGGACCAGCCCGCTGATCGCGTCGCCGTGCTTCGCGGCGAGCCGCAGCGTGAGCGCGCCCCCCATGGAGAGGCCGAAGACGAAGACCCGGGAGCACCGCTCGGTCAGCTCCCGCAGCGCCCGGTCCACCTCCGCGTACCAGTCCTGCCAGCCGGTGATCTGCATGTCCTGCCAGCGGGTGCCGTGCCCGGGCAGCAGCGGCAGGGAGACCGTGAGGCCGCGCTCCGCCAGGTACTCGGCCCAGGGGCGCAACGACTGCGGGGAACCGGTGAAACCGTGACACAACAGGACGCCGATGTCGCCGCCCTCGTGGCGGTACGGCTCGGCTCCGGGAAGGACCGGCACCGGGGTCTCCTTTCGGGGTGGGGGCCCGCTGCGCCGCCGTCTCACGACGGCGGCGATCAGGCGACAGGGCACGGCTGTGAAGGTCTACTTCACGGTACGCGACGGGGCTGGCACCGACCAGGTCCGCAGCCGGGCCGCGGCCCCGCTCCGGCGCATCCCGAGGGGCGCCCGGGTCCGCGCGCCGGCCCGCCACGGCGAGCCGGCGCCCACCACGGGTTAAGGTCTGACCGACGGCAACAGGAGGCACCCGAGTTGATCTACGGCGCAATGAAGTTCTCCCTCGGGGGCAGTCTGAAGCTTGCCTTCAGGCCCTGGGTGGAGGGTTTGGAGAACATCCCCGCGGAGGGGCCCGCGATCCTCGCGAGCAACCACCTCTCCTTCTCGGACTCGTTCTTCCTGCCGGCCGTCCTCGACCGCAAGGTCACCTTCATCGCGAAGGCGGAGTACTTCACCTCCCCCGGCGTCAAGGGAAAGCTGACGGCTGCCTTCTTCAAGGGCGTCGGACAGCTCCCGGTGGACCGCTCCGGCGCGCGCGGTGCGGCCGAGGCGGCGATCCAGGCGGGGATCAAGGTCGTGGAGGGCGGCGGGCTGTTCGGCATCTACCCGGAGGGCACCCGCTCGCCGGACGGCCGGCTCTACCGCGGCAAGCCCGGTGCGCTCGCCCGGGTGGCGCTGGCGACCGGCGCCCCGGTCATCCCCGTAGCGATGATCGACACCGAGAAGATCCAGCCCCCGGGCAAGGTCGTCCCCAAGCTGATGCGCCCCGGCATCCGGATCGGCAAGCCGCTGGACTTCCGCCGCTACCAGGGGCTGGAGGGCGACCGCTTCATCCTGCGCTCGGTCACCGACGAGGTGATGTACGAGATCATGAAGCTCTCCGGCCAGGAGTACGTGGACATCTACGCGACCGTGGCCAAGCGCCAACTCGCCGAGCAGAAGGCCGAACAGAAGGCGGAGCTCAAAGCCGAGCAGAAGGCCGAGCAGCAGAAGAAGGCCGCGGGCGGGTCCGACGCCGCCGAGGGCGACAGACGCGACTGAGGACGCAGCACGGGGCACGGGGGGAACGGAACGCATGGCGCGGCGCGAACGGGTCGTACGGATGTCGGTGGAGCTGCCGCTGTGGCGCGCCCTCGCCGGCTACCGCGTCCTCACCATGCTCTACGCCCTCCTGCTGTTCGTCCTGAACAAGCAGTACATAGAGCGCCAGGCGGTGGCCCTCGGCTACCTCGCGGTGCTCGCGGTGTGGACCCTGGCCACCCTGCCCAAGGTGCGCTCCGCCGCCCGCTGCACCCGCCCCTTCCTCGCCGTCGACCTGACGATCGCCCTCACCGGCATCCTGATCACCCCGCTCGCCGACGCGCAGGCGCAGGAGACGGACGGCCCGACGCTGCCGTCGATATGGACCGCGGGCTCCGTCCTCGCCTTCGCCCTCAAGGGCGGCTGGCGCTGGGCCGGCTTCGCGTCCTCCCTGGTCGCCGTCGCCAACATGGTCGAGCGCGGCGAGCCGAGCGGCGACACCTTCCACAACGTGGTGCTGGTGTGGGTGGCGTCCATCGCCATCGGCTACGTCGTCGAGGTCGCCCGCGCCTCCGAGCGCACCCTGGCGCGCGCCCTGGAGATCGAGGCGGCGACGCGGGAGCGCGAGCGGCTGGCCCGCGACATCCACGACGGCGTCCTCCAGGTGCTCGCGATGGTGCAGCGGCGCGGCGCCGAGGTCGGCGGCGAGGCGGCTGAGCTCGGGCGGATGGCCGGGGAGCAGGAGATCGCGCTGCGCACCCTGGTCTCCAGCGGCCTGGTGCCCACGACCCGTGCGTCCGAGGACGTGTCGCAGGGCGCGGTCGTACGGCTCGTCGACGTCGATGACGCGGACGGCACCGAAGAGGCCGACGGAGGAGCCGGGGAGCAGGACCTGCGTTCGCTGCTCGCCCGGCACGCCGGCGCCAAGGTCACGCTCTCGGAGCCGGGCGCCCCGGTGCTGCTGCCGCCCGCGGCGGCGCGGGAACTGGCCGCCGCCGTCAGTGCCGCGCTGGACAATGTGGACCGGCACGCGGGCCCGGGGGCACACGCCTGGATCCTGGTCGAGGACTGGCCGGACGAGGTCGTCGTGACCGTACGGGACGACGGCCCGGGCATCCCGGACGGCCGGCTCGCGCAGGCCGAGGGCGAGGGGCGCATGGGGGTCGCCCTCTCGATCCGCGGCCGGCTGCGGGACCTCGGCGGCACCGCCGAGCTGATCTCGGTGCCGGGCCAGGGCACCGAAGTCGAATTGAAGGTTCCACGGGCCGCAGCGGGCCCCGGGGGGAAGGACAGGACATGACGGAGCAGGCGCAGGGCGGGACGGAGCCGGCGGACGGCGCGGGGGCGACCCGCGTGATGGTCGTCGACGACCACCCGATGTGGCGGGACGCGGTCGCCCGGGACCTGGCCGCCGCCGGGTTCGACGTCGTCGCCACCGCCGGCGACGGCCAGCAGGCCGTCCGCCGCGCCAAGGCCGTGGCGCCCGACGTCCTCGTCCTCGATCTGAACCTGCCGCTGAAGCCCGGCGTCCAGGTCTGCAAGGAACTCGTCGGCGCGCTGCCCGGGCTGCGGGTCCTCGTGCTGTCCGCCAGCGGTGAGCACGCGGACGTCCTGGAGGCGGTGAAGTCCGGCGCGACGGGCTATCTGCTGAAGTCGGCCAGTACGGAGGAGCTGACGGACGCGGTGCGGCGCACGGCCGTCGGCGACCCGGTCTTCACCCCGGGCCTCGCCGGACTCGTCCTCGGCGAGTACCGCAGGCTGGCCACCGACCCCGCCCCGACGGCCGGCCCGGACCAGCCCAAGGCGCCCCGGCTGACCGACCGGGAGACCGAGGTGCTGCGCCTGGTCGCCAAGGGCCTTTCGTACAAGCAGATCGCCGAGCGGCTGGTGATCTCCCACCGCACCGTGCAGAACCACGTGCAGAACACCCTCGGCAAGCTCCAACTGCACAACCGCGTGGAACTGGTGCGGTACGCGATAGAGCAGGGCATCGACCGGCCGGACGAGCCCGAGGGCGCCGGCACGGTCTGAGCCCTCGTGGTGCACCGGGGGGCGCCTGGTGCGCGCAGTGCGCCGGGTGCGCCCGGGGCGCGCGTTGCCCACAGGGCGTACGGGGCGCACGAGCCGCGCCACCCCGCTCGTACGAGTGAACGCGTCGTCGGACGCGGATTCGTCGCACCCCGCTGACCAGCGCGGAAAGCGGCCCGTCCGACAGGGGGATTGACCTCGCCGGCCCGCTCGTAGTGACCTGGATCACCATTAGCGTGACGGTCACCACTCTTCCATGGGCACGTCTGGCGAAGGGAATTCTTTCCATGCGCGTCGGAGTACTGACCGGGGGCGGCGACTGCCCCGGCCTCAACGCTGTGATCCGCGGGATCGTCCGCAAGGGCGTCCAGGAGTACGGGTACGAGTTCCTCGGCTTCCGCGACGGCTGGCGCGGACCGCTGGAAGGCGACACCATCCCGCTCGGCATCCCCGCCGTCCGCGGCATCCTGCCCCGCGGCGGCACCATCCTCGGCTCCTCGCGCACCAACCCCCTCAAGGCCGAGGACGGCATCCGCCGCATCAAGGAGAACCTGGCCAAGACCGAAGTCGGGGCGCTGATCGCGATCGGCGGCGAGGACACCCTCGGCGTCGCCGCCCGGCTCCACGGGGAGTACGGCGTCCCGTGCGTCGGCGTCCCCAAGACCATCGACAACGACCTGTCCGCCACCGACTACACCTTCGGCTTCGACACCGCCGTCGGCATCGCCACCGAGGCGATCGACCGGCTGCACACCACCGCCGAGTCCCACATGCGCGTCCTGGTCGTGGAGGTCATGGGCCGACACGCGGGCTGGATCGCGCTGCACTCCGGGCTCGCCGGCGGCGCCAACGTCATCCTCATCCCCGAGCAGCGCTTCGACGTGGACCAGGTCTGCGCCTGGGTCACCTCGCGCTTCAAGGCCACGTACGCCCCGATCGTCGTCGTCGCCGAGGGCGCCATGCCCAAGGACGGCGACGTCGTCCTCAAGGACGGCACCCTGGACTCCTTCGGGCACGTCCGGCTCTCCGGCGTCGGCGAGTGGCTGGCCAAGGAGATCGAGAAGCGCACCGGCAAGGAGGCCCGCACCACCGTCCTCGGCCACGTCCAGCGGGGCGGCACGCCCAGCGCCTTCGACCGCTGGCTCGCCACCCGCTTCGGGCTGCACGCCATCGAGGCCGTACGGGACGGCGACTTCGGCGTCATGGTCGCACTCCAGGGCACGGACATCGTGCGCGTGCCGATCGGGGACGCCACCGCCAAGCTGAAGACCGTCGACCCCGCGCTCTACGAAGAGGCCGGCGTCTTCTTCGGCTGACCGTCGCGGGGCCGTCCCCGCCGCACACCGACTGCTCCCGCTCTGACCGGCGCACTCGGGCTGTGGGTCGTATATTCGGCCCACAGCTCATGTACTCGGCCCACAGCTCACGTACGAGGGAGAGCGTTCGTGGAGATCCTCGCCTTCGGAGTCCAGGCGGACGAGAAGCCGCTGATCGAAGCCGCCTTCCGGGGGCTCCACGACGTCCACTGCCTTGAGGTCTTCCTCAACGAGGACACCGCCCCCATCGCCGCCGGCCACGAAGCCATCTCCACCAGCGTCAACGCCGACCTGAACGCACGGGTGCTGCGGATCCTGGCCGCCGGGGGCACCCGGATGGTCGCCCAGCGCTCCACCGGCTTCAACAACATCGACCTGGACGTGGCCGAGGAACTCGGCCTCACGGTCGCCCGGGTCTCGTACTACTCGCCGTACTCGGTCGCCGAGTTCGCCTGGGCCCTGGCCCTGGCCGTCAACCGCCGCGTCGTCCGGGCCGCCGCCCGCACCCGCGACTTCGACTTCCGCCTCGACGGGCTGATGGGCCGGGACTTCCACGGCCGCACCGTCGGCGTGCTGGGCACCGGCAAGATCGGCGAGGCGTTCACCCGCATCGCCCACGGCTTCGGCATGCGACTGCTCGGCTGGGACATCGCCGAGAACCCCGCCTGCACGGCGCTGGGCATGCAGTACGTCGAGAAGGACGAACTGCTCGCCGAGGCCGACCTCGTCAGCCTGCACGTACCGTTGCTGCCGGCCACCCACCACCTCATCGACGCGAAGGCGCTGCGCGCCATGAAGGACGACGCGATCCTGGTGAACTCCAGCCGCGGCGGGCTGGTCGACACCGAAGCGCTGGTCGGGGAGTTGCGCCGGGGCCGGTTCCGCGGCGTGGGGCTCGACGTGTACGAGGCGGAGGCCGGGCTCTTCTTCCTCGACAAGTCGCTGGAGGCGATCACCGACGACACCCTGGCCCGGCTGCTCACCTTCCCCCACGTGCTGGTCAGCTCCCACCAGGCGTACTACACGCACGACGCCGTCGGCCAGATCGTCGACGCCACCGTGCAGAACGTGACCGACTACGCGGCCGGCCGCCGGAGCGAGAACTTCCTCGTCCCGGCGGCCGGTTCCTGACGGCCGTCCCGCGGGGCCCGTCTCAGACGTCCAGCAGCACGCTGTCGCGCAGCAGTTCCGTCAGCAGCGCCGGGCCGTCCAACGTCAGGACGGACTCCGGGTGGAACTGGACGGACGCGAAGCGCGGCGCGCGCAGGGCGTGGACCTCGCCCGTCGCCCCGTCCCGCGCCACGTCCACCGCCCGGGCCGCCAGCCGGGCCTGCGCCGCGGCGTCGCAGCGCGCCGAGAAGCTGTTGTAGAAGCCGACGGTCCGCGCCCGGCCGAAGAGGTCGATCCGCTCCTGCGCGCCCTGGTACGGCGCCGCCTTGCGGACCACTTCCAGGCCCAGCCGCGCCGCGATCAACTCGTGGCCCAGGCACACCCCCAGCACGCCGTGCGGGTGCCCCGTCAGCAACTCGGCGGCGAGCGGGCGCAGCAGCCGCATCTTGGGGTCGTCGGGGTCGGACGGATCGCCGGGCCCCGGGCCCAGCACCACCGGGCCGTGGTGCGCGAGCGCCGCCGACCGCAACCCGGGCTCGTCGTACCGCCGCACGGTCACCGCGAGTCCGGTGGCGCGCAGCAGGTGCGCCAGCATGGCGGTGAAGGTGTCCTCGCAGTCGATCACCAGCGCGTGTCCGCGCAACCCGCCCGGTTCGTCGCTGCGCTCCTGCATCCGCAGCCAGAACGGCGCGAGCCCGGCCCGGCGCGCGTCCAGGGCCGCCCGCACCCGCGGGTCGTCCGCCAGCCGCGGCGCCCCACCCGGCGCCACGGCCCGGCCCGGTCGCACCCCGAGCGCCGCCAGCACCCCGGCCGCCTTGGCATGGGTCTCCGCGACCTCCGCCGCCGGGTCCGAGTGGCGCACCAGGGTCGCGCCCACCGCCACCCGCAGCCGGCCGTGCGCGTCGACGTCGGCCGTACGGATCACGATGGGGGAGTCCAGCGTCTGCCCGCCCTGCGCGTCCCGTCCGAGCAGCGCCAGCGCGCCCGCGTAGTAGCCGCGCCCGGTCGGCTCGTGCCGTTCGATGACCCGGCAGGCGTTCTGCACCGGCGAGCCGGTGACGGTCGCGGCGAACATGGTCTCCTTCAGCACCTCCCGCACGTCGAGCGTGGACCGGCCGCGCAGCTCGTACTCGGTGTGGGCCAGGTGCGCCATCTCCTTGAGCCGCGGGCCGACGACCACCCCGCCGCGGTCGCCGACGGTGCACATCATCTTCAGCTCCTCGTCGACCACCATCGACAGCTCGTCGCGCTCCTTGCCGTCGGCGAGGAAGGTCAGCAGCGAGTCGATGTCGGGGCCCTGCGGGGGATAGCGGAAGGTGCCGCTGATCGGATTCATCACGACCGTGCCGCCGCTCATCCGCACGTGCACCTCGGGGCTCGCCCCGATCAGCGTGCGCTCGCCGGTGTGCACGACGAACGTCCAGTACGCGCCCCGCTCGTCGGTGAGCAGCCGGCGGAACAGCGCGAGCGCGTCGGCCCGCCCGAAGCCGGGGACGGTGCCGGTGTAGGTGCGGCGGATCACGAAGTTCGCGCCCTCGCCGGCGCCGATCTCGTCGGTCACGACCCGGCGGACGATCTCCTCGTAGCGCTCGTCGGGCACGTCGAAACCGCCGTCCTCGACGCGCACGGCCCGCTCGGGCAGCGCCGCGACGACCTCGGCGAGCGGCAGCTCGTACGACGCGTGGGCGACCAGCGCGCTCAGCGGGGTGCCGTCGTCCCGCACGTCGAAGCCCCGCTCCCGGATCTGCCGGAACGGCACCAGCGCCAACGTCGGGAGGTCGGTGAAGACGGGCAGCTCGGCGAGGGTCGCACAGGTGTGGACCGAGCCCAGGAGCACTTCGACGGCGTCGTGGTCGCGGCCCGGGGTGCGGCGGCGCAGCAGGGCGAAGGGGGTGTCGCCGTCGAGCAGCCGGGCGAGCACGGGGCCGGCGGACTCGGTTCTGGAAGCGTTGGACATCCGGATTCCTTCCCAATCGGGGCGGGGAGAGGAACGGCCGGGTCCCGGGGTCCCGGTGCCACCGGGTCGCGGGGGAAAAGTAGAAGGCCGCCCCTCGGGCGGCCTTCGGAACACGTGGGTACGCGCGATCAGCGGGCCGCCGGATGAGCGGGCCACCACCACTGGCGGTTGATCGAGTGCGCGTACATGCGGCGAACTGTAGCGCACGCCGATCGCCCGGCGGTACGCCCCGGGGCGGCGCCGGGGGGCCGGCCGGGCGGCCGAAAAGCGACAAGATGCTGGACTGCATGTCTCACGTACTGGGCGGCCTCCGAAGGGCGCGCCGCGACCCCGTACTATTGGCGGTGTGACCGTGAACGCTAAGACCACCCTTTCCGGTGGCAACACCTGGCGAGACCTGCCCGCGGCGCAGCAGCCCGAGTACCCGGATGCCGAGGCTCTGCGCGATGTGATCGCCGAGCTCGAAAGCTATCCGCCGCTCGTCTTCGCGGGCGAGTGCGACCAGCTGCGCGCCCGGATGGGGGCCGTCGCCAGGGGCGAGGCGTTCCTGCTCCAGGGCGGCGACTGCGCGGAGGCGTTCGACGCCGTGTCGGCGGACCACATCCGGGCCAAGCTCAAGACCCTGCTCCAGATGAGCGCCGTGCTGACGTACGCGGCGTCCGTCCCCGTCGTCAAGGTGGGGCGGATCGCCGGCCAGTACTCCAAGCCGCGCTCCAAGCCGACCGAGACCCGCGACGGCGTGACCTTGCCCACGTACCGGGGCGACTCGGTCAACGGCTTCGACTTCACCGAGGCGGCCCGGATCCCGGACCCGCAGCGGCTGAAGCGGATGTACAACGCGTCCGCGTCCACCCTGAACCTGGTGCGCGCCTTCACCACCGGCGGCTACGCCGATCTGCGGCAGGTGCACGCCTGGAACCAGGACTTCGTGAAGTCCTCCCCCTCCGGCCAGCGCTACGAGCAGCTCGCCCGGGAGATCGACAACGCGCTGAACTTCATGGAGGCGTGCGGCACGGACCCGGCCGAGTTCCGCGCGGTCGAGTTCTTCGCCTCCCACGAGGCGCTGCTGCTCGACTACGAGGGCGCCCTGACCCGTACCGACTCCCGCACGGGACGGCTGTACGACACCTCCGGGCACATGGTCTGGATCGGTGAGCGCACCCGGCAGCTCGACGGGGCGCACATCGAGTTCGCCTCCCGGATCAGCAACCCGATCGGGATCAAGCTGGGCCCGACGACCACGGTCGACGAGGCGCTGACGTACATCGACCGGCTGGACCCGGACCGCGAGCCCGGTCGGCTGACCTTCGTGGTGCGCATGGGCGCGGACAAGGTCCGCGACAAGCTCCCCGAGCTGGTGGAGAAGGTGACCGCGTCCGGCACGACCGTGGCGTGGGTGACCGACCCGATGCACGGCAACACCTTCGAGGCGGCCTCCGGCCACAAGACGCGTCGCTTCGACGACGTGCTCGACGAGGTCAAGGGCTTCTTCGAGGTGCACAAGGCGCTGGGCACCCACCCGGGCGGCATCCACGTGGAGCTGACCGGCGACGACGTCACGGAGTGCGTGGGCGGCGGCGACGAGATCTTCGTCGACGACCTGCACCAGCGGTACGAGACGGCCTGCGACCCGCGACTGAACCGCAGCCAGTCCCTGGACCTGGCGTTCCTGGTCGCCGAGATGTACCGGGACCAGTGAGGTCGACGGCCGGACGCTGACGGCGGCGGTGCCGTCCGTCGTGGTGTGAATTGCCCGGATGGGGTGTGGATCCTTGTGATCCGCACCCCATCCGGCTTTTGCGGCCTCGCCCCGCCGGGTAAGGTTAGGTTAGCCTCACTGATGGATCGGTCGATGCGTCGGCAAAGGCGTCGATACGTCGGCAATGGCACGGCCCGAGGTCCTCACGGACCCGTCGAAGACCCCGTCAGGAGGTGAACCGCGTGTACGTCTGCTCGTGCTTCGGCATCACGGAGCAGCAGGTCAAGGAGCACGCGGCAGCGGGTGCCTGCACTCCCCGCCAGATAGCCTCCGCCAGTAAGGCGGGCACGGACTGCGGATCGTGCGTGCGCCGGATCCAGTCCCTCCTCGGCCGGGGCGGCTGCCCCCGGCGCGAGCTGCTCGACCAGGGCAGGCCCGCGCTGACCGCCGTGCCGGACGAGGTCGCCGCCGCCGCGGCCGTGCAGGAGCTCGGCGAAGCGGCGTAGCGACGGGGCGGGGCCGCACGGCCCGGCAGGACCGTTTCCGCACGGCCGTGGAGCTTCGCGTACGAGATCGTTCCGCACGCCCCCCGATCAGCTGCTCGGCTGCTCGATCTGTTGGGCCAGGTACAGCGGCTCGCCCAGCTTCTCGATCAGGTCGAGCTGCGTGTCGAGGTAGTCGATGTGGTGCTCCTCGTCCTCCAGGATCTCTTCGAAGATCCGCGCCGAGGTGACGTCGTTCTTCGCCCTCATCAGGTCGATGCCGCGCTTGAGGCGGTCGATCGCCTCCACCTCGATCTGCCGGTCCGCCTGGAACATCTCGGTGACCGTCTGCCCGACCCGGACGTGGAACAACCGCTGGTAGTTCGGCAGCGCGTCCAGGAAGAGGATGCGCTCGGTCAGCCGGTCCGCGTGCTTCATCTCGTCGATGGACTCGGTCCGGGTGTACGCGGCGAGCTTGGTCCAGCCGTTGTTCTCCTGGATCCGGTAGTGCAGCCAGTACTGGTTGATGGCCGTCAGCTCGCCCGTGAGCTGTTCGTTGAGGAACTCGATGACCTCGGGGTCGCCCTGCATCGCAGCGGCTCCTTCCATGCGTCGGACGGTGTGGGGCAGGTGCGCGCATCCTCGCACCGCCGTAGAGGACCGTCCAGTAAGTGCCTCCTTAGTAGGAGTTGCCCGAATCGGTACGGGCCCGGTCGTGACCGGCTCTCCCGGTCTGTCACCATTGGGGACATGGGTCAGCCGGAGAGCCGGGAACACCGGGAACCAGCGGAGTCCGTGCTTCCGCCGGGGCAGCGACTACAGCGCGGATGGCCGGTGACCCACTACGGACCGGTGCCCAAGTTCCGGCCGGAGCGCTGGGAGTTCCGGGTCTTCGGCGCCACCGCCGACGGGGACAAGCACTGCTGGAACCACGAGGAGTTCTCCGCGCTGCCGTACTCGACGGTCGTGGCCGATCTGCACTGCGTGACCAAGTTCAGCATGCTGGGCGCCGAGTGGGGCGGGGTGCCCGCCCGCACGATCGTCGAACTCGCGCCGCCCGCCCCCGACGCCACCCACGTCATGGTGTGGGCCGAGTACGGATTCAGCTCCAACCTGCGGCTCGCGGACTTCACCGCGGAGCGCACCATCTTCGCCACCCACAAGGACGGCGAGCTGCTGACCGCGGAACACGGCTTTCCGCTGCGGCTCGTGGTGCCCCACCTGTACGCCTGGAAGGGGCCGAAGTGGGTCCGGGGCGTGGAGTACATGACGGCGGACCGCCGCGGCTTCTGGGAGGAGCGGGGCTACCACAACGTCGGGGACCCCTGGCGCGAGCAGCGCTACTCGTACCAGGAGGAGCCGGGGGAGGGGCCCGAGTTCTAGGACCCGGGTCATTCGGCCCGGGTTCTGGGGGCGCGTCCGGGGTGCACACTCCCGTTCCCGTGGGGCGCTACGGGAGGGCGGAAGCGACCTCGTGATCCGCCCGAGGGGCGGACGCCGCGTCCCGCAGCTCCTTCAGGAGTGCCACGTCAGCCGCGTACTTCTCCTTGCCGCCGGGCGTCTCGATGACCAGCGGCACGCCCTCCGTCGCCGGGTGCCGCAGCAGCTCCCGAAACGGTTCCGCGCCGATGTGGCCGACGCCGATGTTCTCGTGCCGGTCCTTGTGCGCGCCGGCGGCTTCCTTCGAGTCGTTGGCGTGGACCAGTTTCAGCCGACCTTCCCCCACGGTCTCCACCAGCGCATCCAGCGCGGCGGCCATCCCGCCCGGCGCCGCGAGGTCGTGCCCGGCCGCGTGCACGTGGCAGGTGTCCAGACAGACGCCCAGCTTGGGGTGGTGCTCCAGCGCCTCGAAGTACGGGCCGAAGTCCGCCACCCGGGAGCAGAGCGAGGCGCCCTGCCCGGCCGTGCCCTCCAGCAGCAGGAACGGGTCGTCCTCGTGCGTCAGCTCGTCCAGCAGCGGCAGCACCAGCTCCCGCACCTGGGCGAGCGCCACCTCGCGCGGCCGGCCCCCGGTCGCCGAGCCGGTGTGCACCACCACGCCCAGCGCCCCGATCTCCCGGCCCCGGCGCAGCGAGTGCCGCATCGACTCCACCGAGCGCTCCGCGGTCGCCTCGGTGTGCGAACCGAAGTTGATCAGGTAGGGGGCGTGCACCCACGGCGAGATGCCGCGCTCGGCGCACTGCTCGCGGAAGGTCTCGTCCTGCGCCGGATTGCCGGGCGGGGTCGCCCAGCCGCGCGGATTGGCCACGAAGACCTGGACGGCCTCGGCCGCCAGCTCGCTCGCGTAGCCGAGTCCGGTCGTGGCGAGGCCACCCGCCACCGGTACGTGGCCGCCGACGGGGTTGCGCATGCTGCTGCCTACAGTCCCTTGATCTTGATGGTGACCGAGCTGCCCTCGGGGGCGCGCTCGTTCGCCGACGGCGACTGGCCGCCGACCTTGTCCCCGAGGAACGGGAAGGTCTTCTCGACCTCGACCTCGAAGCCCGCGGCCTCCAGGGCCTTCCTCGCCTCGGACTCGGAACGGCCGCCCACGTCCGGCACCACGACCATCCGCGGCCCCTTGGAGACCGTCAGCGTGACCGTGTCGCCGGTGGCGAGCTGGGTGCCTTCGGCCGCGGACTGCCGGGCCACGGTGCCCGCCGCCTGCGGCGCGTTCACCTGCTCGGGGGCGACGACGACCGTGAAGCCAGCGCCCTCCAACTCCTCGGTGGCCTCCGCGACGGAGGCGCCCGTGACGTCCGGCACCTCGATCGGCGCGCCCTTGCTGACGAAGAGCGCCACCGCGGAGTCCGGGCTGCGGCCGGCGCCCGCGGCCGGATCCGTACGGATCACCGAACCCTGCGGGACCTCCGCGCTGAACTCCTTCTTCACCGCGCCGGGCGCCAGCCCCACCTTGCGGAGCTTGTCCTCGGCGGTGGCGAGGGGGTCCCCCGTGACCGTGGGGACCCGGACGACCTCCGGGCCGCGCGAGACGACGAGCGTCACCGAGCCGTTGCCCCGTATCCGCTCGTTCGTCCCGGGGTCGGAGTCGATGACCGTGCCCCGGTCGACGGTCTCGCTGAACTCGCGCCGCACGCCCTTCACGTCCAGCCCGGCGTCCTCGATCTGCTTGCGGGCGTCGGCCTCGGTCTTGCCGATGACGGCGGGCACCCGGGTGAACTGGCCGGAGTTGATGTACCAGACGCCGGCGCCGATGACGAACGCGGCGAGCACCGCCAGCACGATCGTGAGCACCCCGCGGCGCGGCAGCCCCGCACCGAAGGCGCGGCGCGCCGGCCCGTCGGACGGCGGCCCGGGGGGCGTCACCAGCCGGGCCGTGTGCTCGACGCGGCCGACCTCGGGGGGCAGCAGCCGGGGCAGGACGTCCGTACGCTCCTCGGCACCGCTGCGCCGGGCGACGGCTCCGGTCTTCGCGGCCTTGCCCTTGCGCCCGCCCGTGGTCTGAGCGGTGGAGTCCGGGTCCGTGAGCGCCGTCGGCGGCACCAGGTCGAGCTGCTCTTCGGTCAGCGCCGCGCGCGCGGTGCGCGTCTGGGCGAGCAGCGCCACCGCGTCGTAGGGGCGGACCTCCGGATTGCGGGCGGTCGCGG
Source organism: Streptomyces sp. NPDC017979 (assembly GCF_044328175.1). Lineage (NCBI taxonomy): Bacteria > Bacillati > Actinomycetota > Actinomycetes > Kitasatosporales > Streptomycetaceae > Streptomyces > Streptomyces sp. NPDC017979. Next base: position 723,421 of record NZ_JBIRGU010000003.1, read on the forward strand.
TGGCGACCAGTTCGTCCAGCTCCACGGCGAGGCCCGGGACGGCCGCCGACGGGGGCGGCACGTCTTCGTTCAGGTGCTGGTAGAGCACCTGGGCGGGGGTGCCGCCGGAGCGCGGCTTGTCGCCCGTGAGCATTTCGTAGAGCACCACGCCGCAGGCGTACACGTCCGTGCGCGTGTCGGCGGTGCCGTCCTCGATCTGCTCGGGCGCCAGGTAGGAGACCGTGCCCAGGAGGCTGCCGGTGGTGTTCGTGACCGACCCCACGGCCCGTACGAGGCCGAAGTCGGCGACCTTGACGCGGCCGTCGTCGCCTATGAGGACGTTCTCCGGCTTGATGTCGCGGTGGACGAAGCCGGCCCGGTGCGCAGCGCCGAGCGCCGCGAGGACCGGCTCCAGGATGTCGAGCGCGGCCCTGGGCTGGAGCGCACCGCGCTCGCGCAGCACGTCCCGCAGGGTGCAGCCGGCCACGTACTCCATCGCCAGATAGACGTACGCCCCCTCGGCGCCCTGGTCGAACACGCCGACCACGTTCGGGTGCGAGAGCCGGGCGACGGACTTGGCCTCGCGGATGAAGCGCTCCACGAACGTCGCGTCCGTGGCCAGCGCCGGATGCATCACCTTGAGCGCCAGCTCCCGGTCCAGCCGGGTGTCCACGGCCCGGTAGACCGTGGCCATCCCGCCGACGGCGATCCGCGCGTCGACGCGGTAGCGGCCGTCGAGCAGCTGCCCGACGAGCGGGTCCTGGAGGGTCGTGTCCACGCACCGATTCTACGAGCCGCCACCGACACCCCCGCCCGACCACGTCCCGGCCCCGTTGCGGTATCGCCGTGCGGACGGGCCGTGCCGTCTCACCTGCGGCCCGGTGATGGGCTTGTCGCGCAGCTCCGCCCCCATGCCCTGCGGGCCGAGGCGGAGGGTTTTAGGGGCGCTGGAGGTCACCCAGGCCCTCTGGGGCCGAGGGGGCGGAACTGCGTGACAAGCCACGGACGGCCCGCAGTGGTCTCGATTCCCGCGGGAATCGGCGAGGGCATGTGGGGCACTGGGTCCCGCCAGGCCCTCTGGTGGGCTGAGGTGGGGGTGCCCCCGTGCTCGCAGGGCACAGGGGCGGGAGGAACTGTGGGACAAGCCCCACCGGCCCGCGGGGAAACCGCGGCCACGTCCAGCCCAACGGCCCCGGCCGTGGGCGGACCAAGGGCCGGGCGTCGTCAGAACGCAGGGCGTTCCGGGTCTAGCGCGGCCAGGCCGTCGGCTGGCGACGACGCCTCGGCGAAGTGGCGGCGGGGGATGCGGCCGGCCCGGTACGCCAGCCGGCCCGCCTCCACTCCGTACCGCATCGCCTCCGCCATCCGCGCCGGCTCCTGCGCCCGGGTGACCGCGGAGGCGAGCATCACCGCGTCGCACCCCAGCTCCATCGCGAGCGCGGCGTCCGACGCGGTGCCCGCCCCGGCGTCCAGCACCACCGGCACGCCAGCCTGCTCGACGATCAGCCGGAAGTTGTGCGGATTGCGGATGCCGAGGCCGGAGCCGATGGGGGAGCCCAGCGGCATGACCGCGGCACAGCCGACGTCCTCCAGCCGGCGCGCGAGCACGGGGTCGTCGTTGGTGTACGGCAGGACCGTGAAACCGTCGTCGACCAGGGTCTCCGCGGCGTCCAGCAGCTCGACCGGGTCGGGCAGCAGGGTCCGCTCGTCGGCGACGACCTCCAGCTTGACCCAGTCGGTGCCCAGGGCCTCGCGGGCCAGGCGGGCGGTCAGCACCGCCTCGCCTGCGGTGAAGCAGCCGGCGGTGTTGGGCAGGACCCGGATGCCCAGGCGGGTCAGCACGGAGAGCACGGAGCCCTGCACGGTGGGGTCGACGCGGCGCATCGCGACGGTGGTGAGCTGGGTGCCGCTGGCGACGAGGGAGCGTTCGAGGACGTCGAGGCTGGGCGCCCCGCCCGTCCCCATGATCAGTCGGGACGTGAAGGTGGTGTCGCCGATGGTCAGCAGGTCGTCGGCCACGTCGCTCACCCTCCCTGCACGGCGGTGAGGACTTCGACGCGGTCGCCGTCGCCCAGGAGCGTGCCGGGCCAGGCGCTGCGCGGGACGACGGTCTCGTTGACGGCGGCGGCGACGCCGGCGGGGGCCGCGGTCAGCTCGGCGACGAGGGCGGCGAGCGTGGTGGGCGTGGCGAGTTCACGCCGTTCGCCGTTGACGGAGACAACCAGGGGAAAACTGTTCATACGGGCTGCTCCTGAGGGACGGGGGTGAAGCGAGCGGGGGTGAAGGGATGGGCTTCTTCGGGCAGGGCGCCGTCGGTCAGGGCCGCGGCGAGCACGTCGCCGGTCAGCGGGGTCAGGAGGACGCCGTTGCGGTAGTGGCCGGTGGCCAGCAGCAGGCCCGGCAGCTCGGTCGGGCCGAGCAGCGGTGCGTTGTCGGGCGAGCCGGGCCGCAGTCCGGCGCGGGTCTCCGTGAGCGGGAGTTCCGTGATGCCGGGGACGAGTTCATGGGCGTCCCGCAGCAGTTCGTAGACCCCGCCGGCGGTGACGGTGGTGTCCCAGCCCAGCTCCTCGCTGGTCGCGCCGATGACGAGCTCCCCGCTCTCGCGGGGCACCAGATAGACGTGGCTGCCGCGGACGACGGCGCGCACGGTCCGGGACAGGAAGGGGGCGTAGGGCGCGGGCACCCGGAGGCGGATGACCTGCCCCTTCACCGGCCGCACCGGTGGGCGTACGGAAGGAGGCAGCCCGTCGAGCCGGCCACTGAGGCTGCCCGCGGCGAGCACGGTCTGGCCGGCGGCCAGCCGGGTGCCGTCCGCGAGGGCGACGCCCACGGCCCGGTCGCGGTCCACCAGCAGCCGGGCCGCCCGGTCCCGGTGGAAGGTGACGCCGGCCCGTTGGCAGGCGGTGAGCAGCGCGGACGCGAGCCGCCGAGGATCGACCTGGTGGTCCCCGTCGACCCGTAGCCCGCCGCGTACGCCCGGCGCCAGCATCGGTTCCAGCCGGCGGCACTCACGGCCGGTGAGCCATTCGGACTCCAGCCCGGAGCGCTGCTGGAGTGCGTGCAGCTCCCGCAGATGGGCGCGGTCGTCGGCGTCGAGCGCGACGGCGAGCGTGCCGCAGGCGCGGTATCCGATGTCCGATCCGCTGGCTTCTTCGAGTTCGGCGGCGAAGTCCGGGTAGCGGCGGGCCGACTCCAGGTTGAGGGCGAGCAACGCCTGTTCCCCGTAGTGGAGTTCGGTGACCGCGGCGAGCATGCCGGCCGCGACCTGCGCGGCGCCGCCGCCGGGCGCCGGGTCCAGCACGGTGACGCGCAGGCCGCGCTGGGCGGTGCGCCAGGCCGTGACGAGCCCGATGATGCCGCCGCCGATGACGAGGACGTCGGCGGGGCGCGTGGTCGGTGCGGGCAGCGGTGCCGGCGGTGTCGTGGGTGACGGTGCGGGCGGTGGCCCCGTCGTCCGCGGTGGTTCGGGGCTCCCCGATGGCCAAAGAGCGTGCGGCATGGGTCTTCAGCTCCTCCCTTCGCCGGCATGACCCGGATCAGGTTCGTACGGTCGGAGGCCGCCCAGCCTCCCTCTCAGCCCGGTGCGTCCGGGCTCCCGCGGGTGCTTTACGGTGGCCACCCTAACCCCAGCCCGTGACGTGCCGTAAGGGCGGTCGGGGCCGGTGGGACACCGTGCTCCGGGCGCGTCCGGGGCGCATGAGCGCGAAAGGACGGTTCACCGTGGCAGGCTCGCTGGACGGACTCGTGCTGTCGCCCGTCGCCGATCAGGCGCCGGGTCAGGTCGGGGTGCGCACCCGCTTTGCGTACCACGAGCAGGACGGCCGGGTCTGGGCCCATTACGAGGGCGGGGACGTGGTCCGCGGCCATCTGGTCGGCACCCGCGAAGGCGACCGGCTGGACTTCCGCTACGTCCAGTTGCGCACCGACGGCAGCACCTCGGCGGGGCACTGCGTCTCGACCGTGGTGGAGCTGCCCGACGGGCGCATCCGGCTGGAGGAGAGCTGGGAGTGGGAGTCGCAGGAGGGCAACGGGACGAGCGTCGTGGAGCAGGTGCCGTAGGGGTTGCGAGCCCGGGCGCGGGCGTCGGGTGCGCGCCAGGCGCGGGCGCCGGGCCGGTGTGCGACACCCCACTGTTCTGACGGTTCGTCAGGTGCGTAAGGTTGACGGGTGAGCGAGCAGCAGACACAGCAGCAGGCGCGAGGCGTGGTCATCGTCGGTGCGGGCATGGCGGGTGTGCAGACCGCCGTCGCCCTGCGGGAGGGCGGCTTCGTCGGCCCCGTCACCCTGATCGGCGCCGAACCCCACCAGCCCTACGACCGCCCCCCGCTCTCCAAGGCCGTCCTGCTCGGCAAGGCCGAGGACTCCGCCTTCGACGTCGACTTCGAGGCGCTCGCCGTCGAGCTCCGGCTCGGCTGCGAGGTGACCGGGCTGCGCCACTCCGCACGCGAGCTGGACACCGAAGCCGGGCCCGTCCCGTACGACGTCCTGGTCATCGCCAGCGGCGCCGAACCCGTCACCCTGCCCGGGACGGCCGCCGTCCCCGGCGTCCACCTGCTGCGCACGCTCGACGACGCCGAGCGGCTCAAGCCCGTCCTCAGCCGGCAGCACGACATCGTCGTGGTGGGCGCCGGCTGGATCGGCGCCGAGTTCGCCACCGCGGCCCGGGAGGCCGGCTGCGCCGTCACCGTCGTCGAGGCCGCCGACCGGCCCCTCGCCGAAGCGCTGCCCGCCGAGGTCACCGCCCCCATGGCGCAGTGGTACGCCGAAGCCGGCGTCGACCTGGTCACCGGCGCGCGCGTGGCCGGGGTCGAGCCCGGGAGCGTCGTCCTGGCCGACGGGCGGCGCTTCCCCGCCGACGCCGTCGTCGTCGGCATCGGCGCCCGCCCCGCCACCGGCTGGCTCGCCGGCTCCGGGATCGCCACCGACCCGGACGGTGCCGTCACCGCCGACGCGCATCTGCGGACCTCGCTGACCGGCGTGTACGCGGTGGGGGACTGCGCGTCCTTCCCCTCGGCCCGCTACGGCCGGCGCCTGCTGGTGCACCACTGGGACAACGCGCTCCAGGGGCCGCGCACCGTCGCCGTCAACGTCATCGCCGAATTGGCCGGCGCGGGCCCGGCCGGTGCCACGGCTGCGGCGGCCGAGCCGCCGGAGGTCTACGACCCCGTGCCGTACTTCTGGTCCGAGCAGTTCGGCCGGTTCGTGCAGTACGTCGGCAACCACGCGGACGCCGACGCGCTCGTGTGGCGCGGCAGCCCCGCCGACCCCGCCTGGTCGGTGCTGTGGCTGCGGGACGGCGTGCTCGTCGCCCTGCTCGCCGTCGGCCGACCGCGCGACCTGGCCCAGGGCCGACGCGTCGTCCAGGCCGGCGGACGGCTGGATCCGCGGCTCGCCGCGGACCCCTCGGTCCCCCTGAAGGCCGCGTCCAGCTAGGGCGCGCCCGCCCCGGTGCCACGCCGCTGACCAGGTGGTCCGCCCCGCGGGGCGCCCGGATGGCGGCAGTCGACCGGGGGGCTCCCGCTACCCACTGTCGGTCCCAGATGGCAGGCTTGTCCCGTGACCGAGATTGACGCAAAGATCGATGCCCTCGTCCCCGACTGGCTCACCCTGCCCGACATCGCCGAAATGTTGGACGTCGAGGTGACGCGCGTGCGCCAGTTGGTGAAGGAGGGCCAGCTGATCGCCGTGCGCCGTGGGGAGCGGCGCGTACTCCAGGTCCCTGCCGCTTTCATCAGCGGCTCGAAGGTGGTCAAGGGCCTCAGCGGCACCCTGACGCTCCTGAAGGACGACGGCTTCACGGACCAAGAGATGCTGGAGTGGCTCTTCACGCCGGATCCGAGCCTGCCGGGCACCCCGGCGCAGGCCCTCGGGGAGAACCGCGGCACGGAAGTGAAGCGCAGGGCGCAGGCGCTCGCCGTCTGACGTCCGCGGCCCGGCGGCTGCCGCGGTAGCCGCCGCCCCGTGCACCCCGCGCGCACACTTCCGAGGCGCGCGCCGGGTGTCGAAGGGGCTAGTGCTCAACTACTCAGCCATCCGCGGTGTGCGGGAGCGTCCCCGCGGCGCGCCCGCCGTACTGCGCGGACCGACGGCACGCGCTGCCGGCGGCGGCCCACGGGCCACCGGCCCGTCCCGCCGTCAGCGCCCGCGCACGCCACCCGCACACCGCCGACCCACCGGGGGAATCCGTCATGTCCACGCTCCGCGCCCGGCTGTCCGACGCCCGGCTCTACCTCTGCACGGACGCCCGCAAGCGCCAAGGCGACCTCCCCGACTTCCTCGACGCCGTCCTCAGCTCCGGAGTCGACGTCGTCCAACTCCGCGACAAGGGCATGGAGGCCGCCGAAGAACTGGCCCACCTGGAGGTCTTCGCCGACGCCTGCCGCCGCCACGGCACCCTGCTCGCGGTGAACGACCGGGCCGACGTCGCCCACGCCATCGGCTCCGACGTGCTCCACCTGGGCCAGGGCGACCTGCCCGTCCCCGCCGCCCGGGCGATCCTCGGCGAGGACGTGCTCGTCGGCCGCTCCACCCACAGCGCGGCCGAGGCGTCCGCCGCCGCCGTCCAGCCGGGCGTCGACTACTTCTGCACCGGCCCCTGCTGGCCCACCCCCACCAAGCCCGGCCGCCACGCGCCCGGGCTCGACCTGGTGCGCCACACCGCCGCGCTGGCCACCGACCGCCCCTGGTTCGCCATCGGCGGGATCGACGCCGGAAACCTGGACGAGGTACTAGACGCCGGCGCCCGCCGGGTGGTCGTCGTCCGTGCCGTCACCGAGGCCGACGACCCCGCCGAAGCCGCCTTCCGTCTCGCACAGCGGATACGGGCGCGCTGTGACGTGGGCAAACGTGATACGACCCAGTCCGGTGGGTGGACATCGGTTGGGTGACCTTGCCACCCCCGATAACCTGCGGGTATGGCCCTTGGCACACCTTCGACCAGGACGGACCGCGCACGCACGGTGCGCGAGTTGCTCGCGACCGACGGGACCACCTACTCCTTCGAGTTCTGGGCTCCCAAGACGGAGAAGGGCGAACGGAACCTCTGGAACGCCCTGCGACGGGTGGAGGCGGTGGCTCCGAGCTTCGTCTCCGTGACGTACGGCGCCGGCGGCTCCACCCGGGCGGGCACGGTGAAGGCGACCCAGCAGATCGCCGCCGACACCACCCTCACCCCCGTCGCCCATCTCACCGCGGTCAACCACTCCATCGCGGAACTGCGCAACATGATCGGCCAGTACGCCGACGCCGGGATCCGCAACATCCTGGCCGTCCGCGGCGACCCGCCCGGCGACCCCATGGGCGAGTGGGTCAAGCACCCCGAGGGGGTGACGTACGCCGCCGAACTGGTCAGCCTGATCAAGGAATCGGGCGACTTCTGCGTCGGCGTGGCCGCCTTCCCCGAGATGCACCCGCGTTCCACGGACTGGGACACCGACGTCCGGCACTTCGTCGACAAGTGCCGCGCGGGCGCCGACTACGCCATCACCCAGATGTTCTTCCAGCCGGAGGACTACCTCCGACTGCGCGACCGGGTCGACGCCGCCGGCTGCGACACCCCCATCATTCCGGAGATCATGCCGGTCACCAGCGTCAAACAGCTCGAACGTTTCGCCCAGCTCAGCAACGCCGCCTTCCCCGCGGAGCTGAAAGACAGGATCCTCTCGGTCAAGGACGATCCCGCCGCTGTACGCTCCATGGGTATCGAGTTCGCAACGGAGTTCTGCGCGGAGCTGCTCTCGGAAGGCGTACCGGGGCTGCACTTCATCACCCTCAACAACTCCACCGCGACGCTTGAGATCTACGAAAGTCTCGGACTGCACAAGCAGTCGTGATCGGCCGTACTCGTCGACGGCCGAAGGAGAGGGGCGGGGATGGGTCTTACGGTCCTCTATATCGCGTTCGGTGTCGTCGCGCTGTGGCTGCTGGGTGAGGTGCTGCTGCAGTACAAGGCGCGCCTGCGCTGGAGAATCCTCGCCTTCGGCGGCTTCCTGACGGTCGTCCTCGGGGTACTGGTCGCCTCCACGGTGGTGATCGCCCTGGGGGCGATCACCTTCGCGGTGGGGCAGACCTACGTCACGCTCTCCTTCCGCCGCGGCTTCTCGACCGGCTGGGCGCTGGGCGGTCGGCCCGGCGCCAGCCGGCGCCGCAGGGGCGGCGCCAAGGACGCCCCGCCGGCCGTCGCGGACGGCGCCGAGTTCCCGTTCGAGGCCGAGGCCCCGGACGGGCGGCGCCGGGACGACGACCTCGCGCACGACGGCACGGCCGTCATGCCGGCGGTGCCGGCGCAGGGCCCGGACGGATCTCCCGCCGAGACCACGGCGATGCTCGCCGACGGAGTGCCGGGCGACCCGTCCGGCGTCTACGAACCGCAGCCGATGCCGGACGACACCGGGCAGTACGGCGTGTACGACGACCCGTCCTTCGCCCCCGCGGGGGCGCCGCCCCGCCAGGAGTACGCGGACCAGCCGGGCGCGAGCCAGGACTACCCGCCGTTCGACGGGGGTTACGACCCCGGCTACGCCCAGCAGCCCGGCGCCGTCCCCGACGGCGGCTACGACTACGGGCAGCCCCCGCAGCAGTACCCGGCGTACTCCGACCCGTACGTGGGCGGGCAGCAGTACGCCCCCACCGGCTACGACAACGAGCACGACGGTTACGACAGCTTCGGCAACCCCCGGCAGTACGGCGGCGATCCGTACTACGGCCAGCAGCAGCCCTACACGGACACGCCGCCCGGCGGGGTGTGGGTGCCCCAGCCGCGCGACCCCGAGACGCCCGGGCAGCCCGGGCCCGACGGACTCCCGTACGACCAGGGCTACGGCAACGAGCCGCACCAGTACCGCTACTGACCGGGCGCCACTCAGCAGGTCACGGGCGCCCGGCTGGCACGCTGGGCGCCCTCTCTGCTCGCCCTAGGACTCTGCTTGCCCCAGGAGCGTCTGCGAAGTCCCGGGGGGATACGGCTCACTGGGAGCCGCGGAAGCCCGGGCCCTCCACGATCAGCCCCGCGACCAGCGCGCCCGACATGCCGCTGTGGGCGAGCCCGCCGCCGGGGTGGGCGTGGCCGCCCACGAGGTGGAGCCCCGGCAGCCGGGTGGTGTTCGCGGGGTGCAGCCGGCGACCGCCCGGACCGGCGAGCGACGGCGCCGGCAGCGACCCCGTCTCCGCGGGCGTCAGCACCTCCTGCCACAGCAGCCGCTCACGTATCTCGGAGGGGCGGCCGAAGGCCGCGCCCGCGGCGTCCAGCAGCACCTTCGCGTACCGCTCGCGCAGCGCGGGGTCCGTCCAGTCGACGCCACCGGGACGGTCGGCGCCGTGGCCGGGGACGGTGGCGGTGACCGTGACCGCCTCGTGGGCCTCGTCGGGGACGGTGCGCGGGTCGCACGGGCGCAGCACCGTGACCGTGGGCCGCTCGGCGGGCCGACCGGAGAAGATAGCGGCCGCCTCCGCGGCCGGGTCGGGCGAGTGCACCACGGTGCGGTGCGCCACCCCCTCGCCCGGCGTGCCGCTGCCCGGCGCACCGCGCAGTGCCAGCAGGACGGTGAACCGGCCCGGCAGCGCCCGGCCGTCGTCCTGGGGTTGTACGTCGTCGTCCTGCCAGAGGTCGCGCCCGGCCAGCCGCGCCGCGGCCGTGGCGGAGCCGCCGACCACGACGTGGTCCGCCGCGACGGCGGTCCCGTCGGCGAGTTCCACCCCGGCGGCCCTGCCGTCCTTCTCCAGGATCGAGGTCACCTCGGCGTCGAAGTGGAACGCGACCCGACGGGCCAGGCACCGCTCGTACACCGCGCGGGCCAACTCGCGCATGCCGCCCGCGACGTACCAGGTGCCGAAGGTCTGCTCCATGTACGGCAGCAGGGCGGCGCCGGCCGGGGCGTGCCGCGGATCGAGCCCGTACGCCAGCGCGTACGCCTCGAAGAGGGCGGCCAGGCGCGGGTCGGTCAGCTCCCAGGCGCCGACCTCGGCGACCGTCGACGCCTGGCGGCTCCGCAGGAAGGCGCGGCGCCGGGGAGCCGGGTAGGGGTCGCGCTCCAGCACCCGCCAGTCGGACCACAGGGGCTCCTCCAGGAGGGGGCGCCGGGAGCGGTCCCAGGCGTCCCGGGCGCGGCCCAGGAACTCGCCCCAGCGCTCGCCGGCGCCCGCGCCGAGCGCGGACTCCAAGGCGGAGACGATGCCCGCGCGCGACGCGTCGGGCAGCGAGACGTCGGTGCCGTCGGCGAAGACGTGCCGGCTCGCGGGGGAGACCGGCGCGAGGTCGACGCACTTCTCCAGGGGCTCCCGGCCCGTCTTCAAGAAGAGGTCGCGCCAGACGGCGGGCAGGTGCAGCAGCCCGGGGCCGGTGTCGAAGCGGAAGCCCTCGCGCTCGACGGCGCCCAGGGCGCCCCCGTACGTCTGCGCGCGCTCGTACACCGCCACCCGGTGGCCAGCCACGGCCAGCCGGGCGGCAGCCGCCATGGCGCCCATCCCGGCGCCGATCACTGCAATCCGTGCCATGCCGACGACTTTATCCGGCCCCACTGACACCCCCCGACGGCGCTGGTCCCGCCACCGGCCGGTGGTGACCAACGCTCCCGCGGGGAGACGGCGGCTACCTCCACACGCGCAGGGACGTGCGCGGGACTTCCGGCGACGACCTGGGGGCCAGTGCGTACGGCTGAGTACCCGTACCTAGTCGCCGAGATGAGTAGCCGCGCGGATGGGCTCCCACCTGCGCGGACGGAAGAGTGGTGGGCACGGAAGGGGACGCAGCGCCGGTACCGCCGACACGGGGCGGCGGAACGGGCACTGCGCCCCGGAAGGAACGGGGTGCAGTACGGAACGGCCTTCGGGATCGGGGGATTGGCCGAAGGCGTTCCGGGACCACGGGGGAACGACCGTGACCGGGAGGTCCGGATCACCGCAGGGACCGGTGATCCGGCCCCCGGGCCACGGAACCCCCGCCGCGAAAGCGGAACCCCGAGCGGGAAGAGGGTGCGCTCAGCGTCCGCTGACCCGCCCGTGCAGCAGCCGCGAGAGCGCCGCGTGCACGTCGTCCAGCGAGCGTTCCCGCTGGAAGGACTGCCAGTCGAGCGCCGCCACCAGCACCATCCCCACCAGCGCCGCTGCCGTGAGCGGAATGTCGATCTCCTCGCTCAGCTCGCCGCCCTCGACCGCCTCTCTGAGCACGGTCTCCACCACGGCCACCGCCTGCTGCCGCACCACCAGCAGCGTCTGCTGCCAGGCACGGTTCGTCCGCCACAGCTCGGCCACGTAGAGCTGGGTGAAGGCCGGATAGCGGTCGATGAAGACCAGTCCCGCGCGGATCATCGCGTCCAGGGCCTCGACCTTGGTGCCGCCCCGGGCGGCGGTCTCGTCGGCGGCCGTCTGGAGCGAGGAGGTCAGCAGTCCGACGCCGTACCGCAGCAGTTCCTCGAACAGATCGGTCTTGCTGCGGAAGTTGTAATAGACGGTGCCCTTCGCCACTCCGGCCCGTTCGGCGATCTCGTCCACGGTGGTGGCGGAGAAGCCCTGCTCGGCGATGAGCGTCACCGCGGCCTCGTAGAGCTTCGCCCGGGTCGCCCGTCGTCTCGTGCTGGTGCTGTCCATGGCGTCCATGGCGTCGATTCTCACAGGTCTCCCTCGGGGTGCGGGCCCGGTCGCGCCGGCTCTCATCTCGTACGGCACCCGTTCCCCCGGACCGGCGGGCGGGCGCCGTGCGCGGGCCCGCCCGCCGGTCGGGGCGTCACAGGCTCAGCTCCGGGTGCAGCCGGTCGAGCGTCCAGACCTGCTTCTGCCGGGCCGACAGCGCGGTGAGGGCGAGGGCGGCCGCGGTGAACGCCACGAGCACCGCGGTCGCCTGCCACACGGGCTCCAGTCCGCCACCGGTGATCAGCCGGCGCAGGGCCTCCACGACGTAGCTCATCGGCAGGAACGGGTGGATCGCGTTGAAGAACCCGGGGCTGGTCTGCACCGGATACGTGCCGCCCGCGGACGTCAACTGGAGCATCAGCACCGCGAGGACCAGGATGCGGCCGGCCGCGCCGAAGCGGGCGTTCAACCACTGGATGATCGCGGCGAAGCAGCCGATCACCAGGGCGAGGAAGGCGACCGTGGCGGCCCCGTTGGCGGCGTCGAGCCCCAGGCCGAAGTGGAGGACGGACATCAGCGCCGCGACCTGCACCAGGCCGATGGCGACCACCGGCAGCCAGCCCGCCAGCGCGATCCGCCAGGCGGAGGCGCCGGCGGCGAGTGCACGCCGGTTGAGCGGTTGGATGATCATGTACGCGACCATCGCGCCCACCCAGAGGGAGAGCGGGATGAAGTACGGGGCGAAGCCGGTCCCGTAGTTGGGGGCCTGGTGGAGCGAGGAGGACGCCAGCTTCACGGGGTCGGCCATCACCTCCGTACGGGCGTCGCGGTCCTGCTCGTCGTAGTCGGGGATCTCGGCGACGCCCTCGTTGAGCCCGCCGGCCAACTGCGCCGAGCCGTCGACGAGCTTGAAGATGCCGCCGTCGAGGTCGTTCGCGCCGGTCCGCAGCTTGCCCACGCCGGTGTCGAGGTCGACGGAGCCCGACGCGGCGTTCGCCAGCCCGGTGTGCAGGGCGTCGGCGCCCGCGGCGGCCTTCTTCGCGCCCGAGTTGAGGGTGTTGATCCTGGCGACCGCGGACTCCAGGTCCTCGTCCAGGTTCGGTGCGCGCTCGGCGAGGTCCGCGGCCTTCTTCTGGAGGTCGGCGAGGTGGCCGTCGAGCTTCTTCAGGTCGCCCCGGTTGCCCGCGACGAGGGTGTTGACGTCCGCGGCGACCTTCGCGACGTCGGACGCCGTGGTCGCGGCGCGCTCCAGAGCCGGGCAGAGCGCCGGGTCGGCGGCGGTGGCGGCGGAGTCGGCGGTGGCGGCCTTCGTGCACTGCTGGGTGTGGATCCGCTTCAGCTCGCCCGACGAGGTCTGGGCCAGGGACGCGGTGCCCGGGGCCGCCTTGACCAGGGTGTCCAGTTGGGTGCGCAGGGCGCCGGAGCCGTCGGCGACCAGCCGGGCCGTGCTGCCGATGGTCTTGCCGTTGTCCTTGAGGTACGGGCGTACGTCACCGGCGATGCCGTTGACCTTGTCGGCGAGCGCCTGGGTGCCCTCGGAGATGCTGCGGGTGCCCGATTCCAGGTCGCTGGCGCCCTTGTTGAGCTTGCTCAGGCCGCCGGAGAGCTTGCTGCTGTTGTCCTTGGCGCTCTTGAGGCCGTCCGCGAGGTCCGCGGAGCCCTTCTTCGCGTCGCCGATGCCGCCCTTGAGGTCGTCCGCGCCCTTGGCCGCCTCGGCGGTGCGGTCGTGGATGTCTGAGAACGAGATGAAGATCTTGTCCAGGAAGGAGCGGGACGCCTTCGTCGACGCGGCGGTGCGGACCTCGGAGAAGACGGTCCGGGAGACCTGGCCGACGATGTAGTTGTTGGCGTCGTTGGTCTCCACCTTCAGGGCGCCGGTCTCCGGGGAGTCGCCCGAACTCGACGCGATGCGGGCGCTGAAGTCCTCGGGCATCGTCAGGGACAGGTAGTACGTGCCGTCCTCGACGCCCTTGCGGGCCTCGGCGGCGCTGACCTCGTGCCAGGCGAAGACCTCGCTGTCGCGCAGGCCCTTGACGATGTCGTCGCCCGCCGACAGCTCCTCGCCGTCGGCGGTGGCGCCCTCGTCGTCGTTGACCAGGGCGACGGGGACGCGGTCGAGCTGTCCGTACGGGTCCCAGAAGGACCACAGGTACAGGGCCCCGTACAGCAGCGGCAGCAGCACGATCGCGACGATCGCGGCGCGGGGCAGCTTCCCCCGGCCGAACCGCTTGAGCTCAAGCGCGGCCAGCTTCGGCGAGCGCATCGGCCGTTCCCTCCCCATCGGTGACGTCAGCGACGTCAGTGGTGTCGGTGGTGTCTATGGCATCTGTGACGTTCGTGACGTCCGTACGAATGACGCTGGTGCACTCCTGGGCCCGGCCGCACACGGCGAGGACCGTGGTGCCCGCGTCGGCCACGGACCGCAGCAGGTCCCACGCCGCGGCGCGGTCGGCGTCCGAGAGCTTCAGGTCGGAGTCGTCGACGGCGAGCAGCCGCGGGCGGCCGATCAGCGCGAGGGCGATCGACAGCCGCAGCGCTTCGAGCCGTTCCAGGTCGCGCACCGAGGTGCGGCCCTCCTTGGGCAGTCCGCCGCGGTCCAAGCCGGCCGACTCCAGTGCCGCGTCGATCCGCTGCCGCAGGGCCCCGGCGCGTTCGGCGCGCGGACGCAGCAGTTCGCGCAGCGAGCCGTCGTAGCGGCTCCGGAGCAGGGCCCGTTCCTTCAGGTGCTCGTCGACGGTGAGGGCCGGGTCGAGGTCGCTCACCCCCGGTACGTGGGCGAGCGCGCTGATCCGGCGCACGGCGGCCATCTCGCGCGGCAGCGCCAGCCCGCCCACCTCGGCGCGGCCCGCCGCCGGGCGCATCCGGCCGGTGAGCGCCAGCAGGAGGCACGTCCGACCGGAGCCCGAGGGGCCCTGGATGCCGATGAGCGAACCGGGTGCGGCGTCGACATCCACCGAACGGAAGGCCCAGCCGCGCGGCCCCTTCACCCCGAAGCCCTCGGCGAATACGGCCGCCCCTGAAGGGCTGTCCACGAGTCCTCCCCTGCACGACGATCGCGCGTCTCCGCGTCCTGCGTCTTACGTCTCTGCACTTTTAAACTGACTGGTCAGTGCAAAAACTATCCCGAAGGTGTCCGGTGCGGCAAAAGCGCACGTCAAGTCGGGTGCGCCGGTGCGGGAGTTCGACCCTTTCTCGCGTGATCGCACCCGCGCCGTGTAAGCAGAGGCATGACCCAGGCAACCGACCCCCGGTCCTTCGACCGCTTCGCCCTCGACTACGACCGCTTCGTGAGCTTGCTCCCGGGACAGAACACCGCATGGCTGACGGCGCTCGACCTGAAGGGCGGGCGCGCCCTGGATGCCGGCTGCGGATCGGGGCACGCCGTCGCGGCGTTGGCGGACGCCTTCGACGAGGTCGTCGGCCTGGATCTGAGCGCTCCGCTGATCGAGATCGCCCGGGCCGAGCGGGCGCGCCCCCACGTGCGTTACGTGGTGCAGGACCTGTTCGAACTCGCGGACGACGACGGCTTCGACCTGGTCTACAGCCACACGATGCTGCACCACCTGGACGACTACCGGGCGGGTCTGGAGCACCTGAAGGGGCTCGTACGGCCCGGGGGCACGGTCGCGCTGATCGACAACGTGAGCGACCGGCGGCCGACGCCGCCGCGCTGGGCGTACACCTGGGGAGCGCGGTTGGCCTTCCCCCGCGAAGTGCTCCGCGTGGGGCCGCGCGACGCCTGGTTCCAACTGCGCTTCTGGCACAGCCGGCCGTGGCTGGCCCACCTCCTCAGCGACCGCTACCTGTCGCGCGGGCAGTTCCGCGAGCTGTACGGGGACGTCTTCCCCGGAGCCCGGTTCGACGACCTCGGCTTCGCCCTGGCGATGGTCTGGACGGCCCCGCGGAACGCCGACGGCGGCCGGTGACGGGAAGTCCGCGCCCGGGCTGAACCGAGGCGCCCGCTTCACCCGAATGTTGGCCAAAAGGCCAGGTCAGAGCCCATTGTCAGTGGTGGCCTGCACGATGGACACATACGGCCACCGTGCCGTCACACGACGACAGGAGGTTCGTCATGGCCAGTCACCACGCGGCAGCCGCGCACCGGCGCCGTGCCACCGGCCCTGTCCCCTCACTGACCGGGCCCGCGAGCGATGTGCACCCCGTACTGCGGCGCGCCTCCGCACCGCCCGCCGCCCTCGACCTCCTCGCCCAGGCCCGCGCCGGGCTGGACGAGGCCGCCGCCTTCGAGACTCCGAACGAGCGGTACGCGATGGCGCACCTCGCGGCCCTGCGCACCGCTGCGGCCGTGCTCGCGGCCCGCGGATATCCGGACGCCCCGCAGCCCGCCGCCGGCGGCCGGGGCACCGCCCCCCGGCGCGGTCGGCGCGCCGGCATACGCAGCGCCTGGGACCTGCTGCCCGAGACCGCTCCCGAACTGTCCGAGTGGAGCGCCCATTTCGCCGCGGGCGCCGGCCGCCGGGCCCGCGCCGAAGCGGGCATACGCGGCGCCGCCAGCAGCGGCGACGCGGACGAACTGCTGAGGAACGCCGGGATGTTCCTCCGCTTGGTCGAGCGGATGCTGCTGCTCCAGCCCGTCCTGCCGCAGCCGAGGGCGGAGCAGCCGCAGCCGACGGAGGAACTGCCTCCGGCAGGGGAGGTGAGGGAGCCGGTTGACGAGAGGGCGGGGTGAGTCCGGGGCCGGGGGAGCGGCGTTCCGGTGCGCCGCGGGTGCACGGCGGGCGCGGACCCGTCGAACGGAGGCAATCCGGGCGGAGGCAATAGGGTGGGCAGCGTCGTCACCCCCCGACGAGATCCCGAGATCCCGCGACCGCGGCCGACGCCGACCGAGGTCGACCGACCGAGGTCGACCGACCGAGGTCAACCCGCCGAGGTCGAACGACCGAGGTTGAACGACCGAGGTTGAACCGACCGCGGTCGCATGCACACCATCCGCCCGCCCGGTCCGCGTCCGCGCGGTCGGGGCGGCACCGTCCGAGGAGTCAACTGCCGTGCCGGACCAGGCCCCCCGTGGGGAGACCACTTCGCGCCCGCCCCGCGCCGCCCTGCGTACCTCCGTGGTCTGGGAGGTCCTGAAGGACGCCATCGACCAGCGGGTCAAGGACACCGGGGCGGACGCCCTGGACGTGCTCGACACCGGCGGCGGCAGCGGCTCCTTCGCCGTGCCCCTCGCCCAGCTCGGGCACCGGGTCACCGTCGTCGACCCCAGCCCCAACGCGCTGTTCGCGCTGGAGCGACGGGCCGCCGAAGCCGGCGTGGCCGACCAGGTGAAGGCCGTCCAGGGCGATGTGCACGGCCTCTTCGACGTCGTCGAGCGCGACGGCTACGACGTGGTGCTGTGCCACGGCGTGCTGGAGTACGTGGACGACCCCGCCGAGGGCGTACGGAACGCGGTCGACGCGCTGCGGCCCGCGGGTGCCCTCAGCCTGCTCGCGGCCGGCCTGGGCGGCGCGGTGCTCGCCCGCGCCCTGGCGGGGCACTTCACCGAGGCGCGGCACGCCCTGGACGACCCCGCGGGACGCTGGGGCGACGGCGACCCGGTGCCCCGCCGCTTCACCGCCGACCAGCTCACCGCCCTCGTCGCGGGCGCCGGCGCCGAGGCGGGCGCGGTGCACGGCGTACGGGTCTTCACCGACCTCGTCCCCGGGGTCCTGGTGGACACCGAGCCCGGTGCGCTGGACGCCCTGCTGAAGCTGGAGGCCGCGGCGGCCGAACTTCCGGCCTTCCGCTCCATCGCGACCCAGCTGCACGTGCTGGCCCAGAAGCATCGCTGATCAGCGGCGTAGCAGCAGATGGACTACGACACATACCACCCGAACGTGTCGTTCGCCCCGTATGATCGAAGGACACCGTCCGGCATGACGGATCGGAGGTTGGGGAATCTACGCCTCAGCAGCCGAGCCGCCGTGGCGGCCCGACCAGCGAATTGACGTAACGACATAGAGGGCGGGTTTCACGGGGGCGATTCCCTGCCTATCCTGAAAGGGCCGCATCCGGTCGCCCCCGCGGCCGACGACTAGGAGGACTCCGTGCCGCTCTCGGAGCACGAGCAGCGAATGCTCGAGCAGATGGAGCGAGCGCTGTACGCCGAAGATCCCAAATTCGCGACAGCGCTTGAGGGAAGCGGGCTGCGTACGTACACCCGACGACGGGTTTACCAAGCGGTTGCAGGCTTCCTGGTGGGTATTGCGCTCCTGGTGGCCGGAGTGGCCGCAGGGGCGGGGCAATACTGGTGGATCAGCGTGGTGGGCTTCCTCATCATGCTGGGCTGTGCGGTGCTCGCGGTCACCGGCTGGCGCCAGGCGCCCAAGCCGGGTGAGCAGCGGACCCCGCAGGACGCGGTGGGCGGCACCCGTCGCCAGCCCCAGCAATCACGTCAGCGCAAGTCGATGATGAACCGCATCGAAGAACGGTGGCAGCGCCGCCGTGACGAGCAAGGACACTGAGTCACCCGCGGCCCGTGGGCGAACAGCCCGCAGCCGTAGCCGACTCTGACACCGGCCCCCGTCTCTCACAGCGCGAGTCTCCCAATGCCCCGTGCCCGCCCTCATCGGCGGGCACGGGGCATTGTGCTGTGCCCACGGCCCGCTCCGACGCGGGCCTCAGCCGGGCGACCGGGAGTGCCCGCGCGCCCGCCGTCCGTCCAGAACGTTCCAGAGCCCATTCAGGACCACTGGGAACCGTTCAGAACCGTTCGGGACGGGGCGGAGCCGCGCGGACACGGTGCGGTGCGCCCGGGGTAGGCCCCCGGGCGCACCCGTTCAGCCGCGCTGACGGGACGGGCGCCGCAGGCCGGGCAGCCCGCGCGGCAGCCGGGACCGCACCGCGGTACGCGCCCGGTCCACGAGCGCTCCCCAACGGGCCGAAGCGGCCCAGACCACCCGAACGGCGGAACGGGGGAACACCCGCGCCCGCAGTCGCTCCCAGCGGCCCGCCGCAGCGGACAGCCCGGCACGCACCCGGCCGACATCGTCGACCAGGCCCGTGGCCGTCTGCGGCCGCGGCGCGTACAGCACCTGCTCCACCGCACCGGCGATCCGGTGGACGGCATCGGCCGCCTCGCCCTCCAAACGGCCCAGCAGCACGATCCGCTCGGCCGACTTGCGGGCCGTGAGGGCGTCGTCGGGCGGGACGCCGTGGTCCCACGCCGTGTCCAGCACCTCCAGCCACGCCTGGAGCGTCCGGGCCCGGGCGTCTTCGGCCGTACGCCCCCGGGAGCCCAGCCGGCGCGCGGTCAACCGCATCCGCCACAACACCGGTAGCAGCGGCAACACGACCACGACCAGCGCGGCGAGCACGACCAGCGGAAGCTGCCACGAGGAGCCCCCGGACCCGGTGGGCGTGATCGCCTGCACCGGTGCCGAGCTCTCGCACTCCCCGCGCTGCCGCTGGTCGGCCGGGCAGGTGTCCAAGGTGGACGTCGCCTCCGACGGCGCCTGCGACGCGGACGGCCGCGGCGCGGCCGGGTCCGACGGGTCCGAGGCGGGAGCCTCCGGCAGGGCGTAGTCCGGCACGCTGCCGATGCTGGGCGTCGGCTCGAAGCGGGTCCACCCCACGCCCTCGAAGTACAGCTCGGGCCAGGCGTGGGCGTTGCGGATGCTCACCGACATCGTGTCGTCGGCGCTCTGCGTGCCCGGGGTGAATCCGACCGCGACCCGGGCCGGTATGCCCAGGGTGCGGGCCATCGCGGCCATCGAGAAGGAGAAGTGGACGCAGAAGCCCCGCTTGTCCGTCAGGAAGCGGGTGATCGCCGAGACGCCCGTGCCGGACCGCACGTCGGTGTCGTAGGTGAAGCCGCCGTTCACCGCGAACCAGTCCTGGAGGCGGACCGCGGACTCGTAGTCGTTGCGGGCACCGACGGTGATGTTCTCCGCGGTCTCCTTGACCACGTCCGGCAGCGACGCGGGCACCTTCGTGTACTCCGCGACGATGTCCGCCGGCGGCCGTGGCGCCGACGCCAGGTCGTCCGACGTGGGCTTCACCAGCAGGCTGCTGACGGAGTACTGGACGCCGCGGGTGTTCTGCCCGCGGTCGCCGACGAGGGTGCGGCCCTCCGGCTCGAAGCGCCAGCGGCCGTCGATGTCCACCTTGGTCGCCGGGTAGGGCATCGGCAGCCAGTCCTGGCGGTAGCCGTCGGATGCGGTGATGTTCGTCTGGACCTCCTCCGTCGCGATCGACGAACTCAGGCCCGTCGGCTGCGGCAGCCGGTCCGGCACGTCCTTGACGCCGCGCTCCGAGGTCTTCCACGTCGTGCCGTCGAACTGGTCGAGCGCCACGAACCGCAGGTACATGCCGTCCTTGTCCTGTGCGCTCGTCCGGTAGCGCAGGACTTCGACGTCCTCGGGCTGGTTCAGGCTGTCCTGGAGCGAGACCAGGGGGTTGACCGCGTTGATCGTGCTGCCGCCCGAGCCGGAGCCGCTGCCGGAGCGCGAGTCGGACAGCAGGCCGCCGTCGAGCGCCGGCAGGGCGGCCGGGACCACCAGCGCGACGCCCAGCGCCAGCACGCCGATGCGCCGCCCGGTGCGGACCGGGGCCAGCGGCGCACCCGCCGACCGGGCGGTCTGCGCCCCGCGCAGCGCCGACGCACCGCCGAAGACCCGGCCCCACTGGGAGAGCCGGTCGCGCCCCTCCGCCAGCAGGAGCAGCAGATAGCCGATCGCGGCCAGCAGGAACCACAGCACGCTCGCCGAGTCGCCGGCGAGACCCGCGGCGACCGAGTAGAGGGCGAGCAGCGGCAGCCCGGCCGGGGCGGCGCTGCGGTACGTCACCGCGAGGGCGTCCACCATCAGGCCGACCGTGAGCACCCCGCCGATCACCATCAGCTCTATGCCGGGGGACGACGGCGCCGGGATCGCGTACCGCTCGATGTCCTGGCCGCCCTGGGAGAGCAGCTCCCCGAACCGGGCCAGCACGTCGGGGCCCGGCACCACGCCCAACAGCGCCTCCTGCCGGGCGAAGGCCACGGTGAGCAGCATCAGGCCGACGAGGGCCTGGAAGGCCAGGGTGAGCGGCCGGGCCAGCGACACCCGCCGGCCCACCGCGCCCGCCCCGAACTGCACCGCGAGCAGCAGCGCGGCCAGGGCCAGCCAGCCCGCCGAGTCCAGCAGGGGCGTCAGCGCGCTCGCCGCCATCAGCGTCGCGGCGTACGCGCAGAGCGCGATCCGGGTGCGTCCGCTCATGACCAGCCCCCCGAAGCGCCGCTCGCGCCGTGTCCGAGGGAATCGGCGCGCTGTCGGCCGGCCTGCTGCCACACGGCGGGCAGCGCCGCGCCGGGCGACACCGCGAGCGCCGTCCAACCGGCCTCGCGCAGCACCCTCAGCCGGGCCTCCACCGGCCCGACCGCCGCCCCGCCCGTCACCCACGCCTCACTGTCCAGCACGAAGGCCACCGCGCCCGCTCCGCGCTGCCGCATCCGCGCCACGCGCGTCACCTGTTCCTCGTCGAGGTCGCCGAGGAAGGCCACCAACAGCCCCTCGCCCGAACCCCGCGCCGTGTCGTACGACGGGGAGAAGTCCACCCCGTCGGAGTGGTCGACCACGGCGAGCGCGTCCATCAGCAGGCCCGCGGCGTCCGCGGACTCCTGGGACGCGCCGCCGAAGCCGTCGGCGCCCTCCGCGGGCACCGAACTGCCCGTGTCCGTCAGCAGCCGGACCGAGTACCCCTGGGCGATCATGTGCAGCAGGACCGACGCGGCGCCCGACACCGCCCACTCGAAGGCCGCGTCCGGGCCGGTGCCCTCGTAGGCCACCCAGCGGGTGTCCAACAGGACGGTGCACCGGGCCCGCTGGGGCTGCTCCTCGCGGCGCACCATCAACTCGCCGAAGCGCGCGGTGGAGCGCCAGTGCACCCGGCGCAGGTCGTCGCCGTAGCGGTAGGCGCGGGGGATGATGTCGTCGTCGCCGGCGAGCGCCAGGGAGCGGCGGTGCCCCTCGCCGTACCCCGCGGACTCGCCCGCGAGCTGCACGGGCGGCAACTGCTCGGTGTGCGGGATGACGGTGAGCACGTCGAACGCGCTGAAGGAACGGGTCAGTTCGCACATGCCGAAGGGGTCGGTGAGGCGGAGCTGAAGCGGACCGAGGGGATAGCGCCCCCGCAGGTCGGAGCGGACCCGGTACGACACCTCCCGCCGCCCGGCCGCCTCCACCCGGTCCAGTACGAACCGGGGGCGGGGCCCCAGCACGTACGGCACGTGGTCCTGGAGCATCAGCAGACCGGTGGGCAGCCGGGAGACGTTGTCCATCCGCAGGTGGACCCGGGCCTCGGCGCCGGCCGCGACCCGCGCGGGCGAGAGCCGGCGACTGCCCGCGACCCGATGGCGCGTGCCGTACAGGACGGCGGTGCACACCAGCGGCAGCGCCGTGAGCAGCAGCCCCACCCGCAGCAGGTCGTCCTGGCCCAGGACGTACGCGCAGGCCGTGGCCGCCACTCCGGCGGCCACGAACGAGCGGCCCCGGGTGGTCAGTCCGCTCAGCGCCACCCGCAGGCCGCCCTGCCCCCGCTCGGCGAGCGCCGAAGCGGGGGCGCCGCCGGCGGCATCGACGGGTGCACCGGCGGTGGTGTCCGCGGCGGGCATCACAACCGCCGGGCGTCGTGCTGCCGGCCGTAGTACTGCGGGGGTTGGTGGCCGGGGACGTACGCCGCCTGGCTGCCGCCGGCCGTGGGCACCGGGGTGCGCTGGAGGATCTCCAGCACGACCTGCTCGGCCGTACGGCGGTTCAACTGGGCCTGCGCGGTGGGCAGCAGCCGGTGCGCCAGCACCTGCACCACCAGTGCCTGGACATCGTCCGGCAGGGCGTAGTCCCGGCCGTTCAGTGCGGCGGCGGCCTTCGCGGCGCGCAGCAGGTGCAGCGTGGCCCGGGGCGAGGCGCCCAGCCGCAGGTCCGGATGGCTGCGGGTGGCGGCGACCAACTCGACCGCGTACCGCTGGACGGCCTCGGCGACGTGCACCCCGCGGACGGCCTCGATCAGCTTCACGATGTCGTGCGCGTGGGCCACCGGCTGGATGTCGTCCAGCGGCGAGGGCCCGCCGTGCACGTCGAGCATCCGCAACTCGGCGTCGGCGCTCGGGTAGCCGATGGACACCCGTGCCATGAAGCGGTCCCGCTGGGCCTCCGGCAGCGGATAGGTGCCCTCCATCTCCACCGGGTTCTGGGTGGCCACCACCATGAAGGGGCTGGGCAGCGCGTACGTGCTGCCGTCGACGGTGACCTGGCGCTCCTCCATGGACTCCAGCAGCGCCGACTGGGTCTTGGGCGAGGCGCGGTTGATCTCGTCACCGATGACGATCTGGGCGAAGATGGCGCCCGGTTTGAACTCGAAGTCCCGCTCGTGCTGGTCGAAGACCGACACGCCGGTGATGTCGGACGGCAACAGGTCCGGCGTGAACTGGATGCGTCTGACGGAACAGTCCACGGACCGCGCCAGCGCCTTCGCCAGCATCGTCTTGCCCACGCCCGGCACGTCCTCGATCAGGAGGTGTCCTTCGGCGAGCATTACCGTCAGCGTGAGCCGTACGACCTCGGGCTTGCCCTCGATCACACCCTCCACCGACCTGCGGACGCGATCCGCTGTGGCGGTCAGATCTGTGAGGCTAGCTCGATCGTCATAGGTCGTCACACGGCCCTCCTCGGCCCGTTCTCCAGGCCGGGACTGAGATGCCCGGCCCACCCCGAAACACGGGCGCCGCCCCTCGTCGGTTCGAGGGGCGTGCCTCTCCCCGCATTCTTGTTGCCGTTACCGCTTCGTGTCACTCGCCTGTGGATAACCCTGGCGGGTTTGGGCGGGTTGGTCGGACATGTCCAGCGGAATTCGGTGGAATCCGGTGGCGGAAAGGCGCGGGTCCGGGCCGGTGACGACGTCAGGCGCTCGGGTCGATCTCCCGCAGCAGCCCGTCCTTCACGTCGAAGACGAAGCCGCGCACGTCGTCGGTGTGGAGCAGGAACGGGGAGGTGCGCACCCGCTGCATCGACTGCCGCACGTCCTGGTCCACGTCGCGGAACGCCTCCACCGCCCACGGCGGACGCTGCCCCACCTCGTCCTCCAACTCGTGCCGGAAGTCCTCCGTCAGCGACTCCAGGCCGCAGCCGGTGTGGTGGATCAGGATGACGCTCCGGGTGCCGAGGGCGCGCTGGCTGATGGTGAGGGAGCGGATCACGTCGTCCGTCACCACGCCGCCCGCGTTGCGGATCGTGTGGCAGTCGCCCAGCTCCAGGCCGAGGGCGGCGTGCAGGTCGAGCCGGGCGTCCATGCAGGCGACGACCGCCACCCGCAGCACGGGACGGGCGTCCATCCCGGGGTCCTGGAAGTCAGCCGCGTAGCTCCGGTTCGCCGAGACCAGGCGATCGGTGACCGTGCCGTCGGAGCGCGCGCTGTCGGCGGGGAGGTGCGCGGAAGTCGTCATGTCGACGACGGTAGCGGGAAGGCACCGCTCCGGCCTGCTGTGAGAGCGGACAAAGAACATCAACGAGGCTTGTTGTGAGGTAACCCACAGGGGCGATGCGTCGACATCCGTTCGAGTGAATCGGCGGAACCATTCCCCCGCCCGCCACGCCGTCGACCGGTTGATTGACCGGGCTGGACCGTGGACTAAAGTGACGCGCAGTCCACTGGCGCGGCCCGTGCTGCACCGGGGCGGGACCCGGCAGGCCGAACACGTCCGGCCGCGTCCCGTACGGTCAGTCGTTCCACCAGCGCGACCAGTACGTCCAGTACGCCGTCCAGTACGTCCAGTACGTTCCGTAGATTTTCCAGATCGTCTTCCCCGCGTGTGCGGCATACGCACGGCTCGGCCTTCCTTCTCAGCTCGCCGGTCGCTCCAGCCCCGCGCCGGAACCTGAGAGGGCCCCGTGAGCAATACCCGACACGTCCCGGTGATGCTCCAGCGGTGCCTGGACCTGTTGGCCCCCGCCCTGGAGCGCCCCGGAGCCGTCGTCGTCGACTGCACCCTCGGACTCGGCGGGCACAGCGAGGCCCTGCTGACCCGGTTCCCCGAGGCCCGTCTCGTGGCGCTCGACCGGGACAAGGAGGCGCTGCGGCTGTCGGCCGAGCGCCTCGCGCCCTTCGAGGAGCGCGCCACCCTCGTCCACGCGGTGTACGACGAACTGCCCGAGGTGCTCGACCGGCTCGCGCTCCCGCGCGTCCAGGGCATTCTGTTCGACCTCGGCGTCTCGTCCATGCAGCTCGACGAGGCCGACCGCGGCTTCGCCTACGCCCAGGACGCACCGCTGGACATGCGGATGGACCAGACGACCGGCATCTCGGCCGCGGAGGTGCTCAACACCTACCCGCCGGGCGAACTGGTGCGGATCCTGCGGACCTACGGCGAGGAGAAGCAGGCCAAACGGATCGTTTCCGCAGTGGTGCGCGAGCGGGACCAGGAGCCCTTCAGCAACAGCGCCCGGCTCGTCCAACTGATCCGCGACGCCCTGCCGCAGGCCGCCAAGCGCACCGGCGGCAACCCCGCCAAGCGCACCTTCCAGGCCCTGCGCATCGAGGTGAACGGGGAGCTGCGGGTCCTGGAGCGGGCGATCCCGGCGGCCGTGGGGGCCCTGGACGTCGGCGGCCGGATCGCCGTGCTCTCGTACCACTCGCTGGAGGACCGGCTGGTCAAGCAGGTCTTCGCGGCAGGCGCCAGCAACACGGCGCCGCCCGGGCTGCCCGTCGTCCCCGAGGAGTTCCAGCCCCGGCTGAAGCTGCTGACCCGGGGCGCCGAACTGCCGACCGAGGAAGAGGTCGCCGAGAACCGGCGGGCCGCCCCGGCGCGTCTGAGGGGAGCACAGCGCATCCGTGAGGACGCGCGGTGAGTCTTAGGGGCAGTGGACACACGCACGGCGGAGCGAGCGGGAGGATGCGGTGAGCACAGCGGGCAAACAGCTCAAGGGACGCGCCGCGAGACTCGCCCGGCTGATGCCCGCGGGCCCCAGCAACGCGGCCCGCACCCCCTTCGTCTTCCTGATCGTGGTCCTCCTCGGCGGCGGCCTCATCACCCTGCTGATGCTGAACTCCTCGCTCAACGAGGGCTCCTTCGAGCTGAGCGAGCTGAAGCGGAAGACCACCGAACTCACCGACGAGCAGCAGGCCCTCCAACGGGACGTCGACGACCGCTCCGCGCCGGATGCGCTGGAGCGACGGGCCAGGGAGTTGGGCATGGTGCCCGGCGGCGGGCCCGCCTTCATCGACACCGACGGCTCCGTCAAGGGGAAGCCGGAGAAGGCCGAGAAGCCCGACGCGGACCCGTCGCCGGGCGCCGGGCAGGAGCCGCCGACGGTGCCGCCGCCGGCCGACTCCACGGGACAGCCCACGCTGGGCCCGTCGTCGTCGCCCGCGGCCGCGGGCCGCCAGGCGCAGCAGGACACGCCCCCGCACCAGGACCGGACCTCAGGCCAGGACCAGACCACGAACCAGGATCAGGGCCCGGGTCAGAACCAGGGTTCAACCCAGGGCCAGCCCCAGACGCAGAGCCGAACCCAGTCCGGGGCCCAAGGCCAGAGCCAGAGCGAGCTGCCCGAGCCCCAGTCCGGCCCGCAGCCCGCCCTCCGGTCCCACACGCCCGCGCAACCGCCCCAGACGCCCCCCGGCAGGTGACGCAGTGCCCCCTCAGGAACCACGCCGGCGCCCCGCCCCCCGGGACCGGGGAGCCCCCTCGCGCGGCCGGGTCCCGGGACCGTCACCACGCCCGTCGGCCCGCCCCGCCCGCCGCCCGTCCGGCGGCCCCGGCGGACCCCGCGGCCCGCGCGGCACCGGCCCCCTGCGGCTCGGCAGCCCGCGCCCCCGACTGCGCCTGGTCGGTTTCGGACTCACCCTGGTGATGCTGGCCTTCGTGGTCCGCCTCCTCCAGGTCCAGGCGGTGGACGCCGAGGCGTACGCGGCCAAGGCCGACAAGAGCCGCTACCTGAGCGTCAAGCTCGCCGCCGAGCGCGGTGAGATCACCGACCGGACCGGCATCGCGCTGGCGAGCAGCGTCGACGCGTACGACATCACCGCCGACCCGAAGATGTTCACCCCCGAGGAGAGCAAGGCCCCCGACGCACCCGAACAGGCCGCGGCGCTCCTCGCGCCCATCCTGAACGTGCCCGCCGACGACATGGTCGCCAAGCTCAAGAAGCCCAAGTCCCGCTACGCCGTCCTCGCCCGCCGCCAGACCCCCCAGGTGTGGAACCAGATCAAGGACCTCAAGGGCGTCTTCGCGGAGAAGGCCCGCGAGGACAAGGCCAACGGCGGCCCCGGCGCCAACGTCCTCAGCGGCGTCTTCCAGGAGCCCAGCAGCAAGCGGGTGTACCCGAACGGCGAGCTGGCCGCCGGGATACTGGGCTACGTGAACGCCGACGGCCGCGGCGGCGGCGGCATCGAGTCGATGCTCGACAAGCAGCTCGCCGGCCAGGACGGCGAGGTCACCTACGCCCAGTCCGGCGGGCGCCGGGTGCCCACCGCCGGCGGCACCCGCGAGACCCCGGCCGTCCCCGGCTCCGACATCGAGCTCACCATCGACCGGGACATCCAGTGGGCGGCCCAGCAGGCGATCTCCGAGCAGGTGGAGAAGTCCAAGGCCGACCGCGGCTACGTGATCGTGCAGGACACCCGCACCGGCGAGGTCCTCGCGATGGCGAACTCGCCCGGCTTCGACCCCAACGACCTCAACCGGGCGGACGCGTCGGGGCTGGGCAACGCGGCGCTCCAGGACGCGTTCGAGCCCGGCTCCACCGCCAAGGTGGTGTCCATGGCCGCCGTCCTGGAGGAGGGCGCGGCGACCCCCGACACCCACGTGGTGGTCCCCAACCGGCTGCACCGCGGCGACCGCCTCTTCAAGGACGACGTCGACCACCCGACCTGGTACCTCACCCTCAACGGCGTCCTGGCCAAGTCGAGCAACATCGGCACCATCCTGGCCACCGGCCAGCTCGGCAAGACCCAGGCCCAGGCCAACCAGGTGCTCCACTCGTACCTGAAGAAGTTCGGCCTCGGCAGCCCCACCGGCCTGAAGTACCCGGGCGAGACGCCGGGCATCCTCGCCCCGCCGTCGAAGTGGTCGACCTCGCAGCAGTACACGATCCCCTTCGGCCAGGGCATGTCCATCAACGCCATGCAGGCGGCGTCCGTCTACTCGACCATCGCCAACGGCGGCGTCCGCATCGAACCCACCCTCGTCCGCGGCTCCAAGGGCCCGGACGGCCGGTTCGCCGCGGCGCCCGCGCCGCAGAAGACCCGGGTCGTCAGCGAGAAGACCGCCACCACCCTGGCCGCCATGCTGGAGTCCGTCGTCGGCAACGAGGAGGGCACCGGCACCAAGGCCCGCATCGACGGCTACCGCGTCGCCGGCAAGACGGGCACGGCCAACCGCGTCGACCCCGAACTGGGCCGCTACCGCGGCTACACCGCCTCCTTCGCCGGATTCGCCCCCGCCGACAAGCCCCGCGTCACCGTCTACTGCGCCATCCAGAACCCGACCAAGGGCAGCTACTTCGGCGGCCAGATCTGCGGCCCGATCTACCAGAAGGTGATGGCCTTCGCACTGAAGACCCTCCAGGTCCCGCCGACGGGCGCGGAGCCCGCCGGACTGCCCGTGACCTTCAAACCGGGCGGTTGACCGGTGGCCACCGGGGCACCCGTCCCGCCGGGCCGCCGGCGCGGCGAGCCCACCGGCCGCCCGACGCACATCCCCTGATCCAAGGAACCACCAGTGACGACGATCACCCCCGATTCCGGGAACCACGGACCCGGGCGGACCTCTTTTGGCCCCGCCCGCACCACGCCCGGTACGCTCACCGCCGTGCCACACCCTGATCAGTACGGAACGACCTCCGAAGGCGCGGCCGAGTCGGCCCGACAGCCGGGAGCCCCCCGCCCCCGCAGCCTCCACCCGACCCCGCTCGGGGACCTGGCGGCCCGAGCGGGGCTGACGGCCCCACCGGGGGGAGCGGCGCCGGATCAGGCCCGCGTCACCGGCATCACCCACGACTCCCGCGCGGTGCGCCCCGGCGACCTGTACGCGGCCCTGCCGGGCGCCCGACTGCACGGCGCCGACTTCGCGGCCCAGGCCGCCGACCTCGGCGCGGTGGCCGTCCTCACCGACCCCACGGGCGCCGAACGGGCCGCCGTCACCGGTCTGCCGGTCCTCGTCGCCGACGACCCCCGCGGACACATGGGCGAACTCGCCGCCGAGATCTACGGACACCCCGGCGAGTCCCTGCTGCAATTCGGCATCACCGGCACCTCCGGCAAGACGACCTCCGTCTACCTCGTCGAGGGCGGCCTGCGCGCCGCCGGTCGCGCCGCCGGCCTGATCGGCACGGTCGAGACCCGGATCGGCGGCGAGAGCGTCAAGTCGGAGCGCACCACCCCGGAGGCCACCGACCTCCAGGCGCTCTTCGCCGTGATGCGCGAGCGGGGCGTCGAAGCGGTCGCCATGGAGGTCTCCAGCCACGCCCTGGTGCTCGGCCGGGTCGACGGCTGCATCTTCGACGTCGCCGTCTTCAACAACCTCAGCCCGGAGCACATGGAGTTCCACTCCGACATGGAGGACTACTTCCAGGCGAAGGCGCGGCTGTTCACACCGGCCCGCAGCCGCAGCGGGGTGGTCAACCTGGACGACGAGTGGGGCCGCCGGCTCGCCAAGGAGGCGTCCGTACCGGTCACCACCTTCTCCGCGGAGGGCGACCCGGACGCCGACTGGCGTGCCGAGGACGTCGAACTCGGCGCCGTGCGCTCCGCCTTCACCATCGTCGGCCCCGCCGGGCAGCGCGTACGGGCCGAGGCACCGCTCCCGGGCGCCTTCAACGTCGCGAACACCCTCGCTGCCGTGGTGACCCTCGCCGTGGCCGGGATCGACCCGCAGACGGCCGCCGAAGGCGTCGCCGCCGTCCCGGGCGTCCCCGGCCGGCTGGAGCGCGTCGACGAGGGCCAGCCCTACCTCGCCGTCGTCGACTACGCGCACAAGACCGACGCCGTCGAGTCCGTGCTGCGCTCGCTGCGCAAGGTCACCGAGGGCCGGCTGCACATCGTGCTCGGCTGCGGCGGGGACCGCGACACCACCAAACGCGGCCCGATGGGCGCGGCGGCCGCCCGGCTCGCCGACACCGCCGTGCTCACCTCCGACAACCCCCGCTCCGAGGACCCCCTCGCGATCCTCGCCACCATGCTCGCCGGCGCCGCCCAGGTGCCCGCCCACGAGCGCGGCCACGTGCTCGTCGAGGGCGACCGGGCCGCGGCCATCGCCGCCGCGGTGGCCCGCGCCGAGCCCGGCGACACCGTCCTGATCGCCGGCAAGGGCCACGAGCAGGGCCAGGACGTGGCCGGAGTCGTCCGCTCCTTCGACGACCGCCAGGTCCTGCGCGAAGCCATCCGCGCCTCCCGTACGGCGGCAGCCGCCCCCGTCCCACCGCACCCATCGCACGAGAAGCCCCGGGGATGACCCTGTGATCACCCTCTCCCTCGCCGAGGTCGCCGAAATCGTCGGCGGGCAGTCGCACGACATACCGGATCCGACCGCCGAGGTCACCGGCCCCGTCGTCACCGACTCCCGGGCCGTGGCCCCCGGCGCCCTCTTCGTCGCCTTCGCCGGTGCGAACGTCGACGGCCACGACTACGCCGCACGGGCCGTGGCCGACGGCGCCGTCGGCGTCCTCGCCACCCGCCCCGTCGGCGTGCCCGCCGTCGTGGTGCCCGACGTCACCGCGGCCCTGGGCGCCCTCGCGCGCCACGTCGTGGAGCGACTGGGCGCCACCACCGTCGCGCTGACCGGTTCGGTCGGCAAGACCGGCACCAAGGACCTCATCGCCCAACTCCTGTCGCGCAAGGGCCCGACGGTCTACCCGGCGGGCAACCTCAACAACGAGATCGGGCTGCCGCTCACCGCGCTGCGCGCCGACGCCACCACCGAGCACCTGGTGCTGGAGATGGGCGCCCGCTACGTGGGCGACATCCGCTACCTCACCGAGCTCGTACCGCCGCGGATCTCCCTCGTGCTGAACGTCGGCACCGCCCACATCGGCGAGTTCGGCGGCCGGGAGCAGATCGCCCGGGCCAAGGGCGAGATCGTGGAGGCGCTGCCCGAGGACGGCGTGGCCGTGCTCAACGCGGACGACCCCCTCGTACGCGCCATGGCCGACCGCACCAAGGCCCGCGTGGTGACCTTCGGGGAGTCGGACAACGCCGACATCCGGGCCGAGAACGTGCGTCTCACCCCGCAGGGGCAGCCCGCGTTCACGCTTCACACCCCCACCGGGTGCAGCGATGTGACGATGCGGCTGTACGGTGAGCACCACGTGTCGAACGCGCTCGCCGCGACCGCCGTCGCCCACGAGTTGGGCCTGCCCGTCGACGAGATCGCCAGCGCGCTCTCCGAGGCAGGTAACCTCTCCCGCTGGCGCATGGAGGTCACCGAGCGTCCGGACGGCGTGACGATCGTCAACGACGCCTACAACGCGAACCCCGAATCCATGAGGGCGGCGCTGCGCGCGCTTGCCGCCATGGGCAAGGACGCACGGAGCCGGGGGGGACGGACGTGGGCGGTGCTCGGCCTGATGGCCGAGCTCGGTGACGAAGCACTCGCCGAGCACGACGCGGTGGGACGGCTCGCCGTCCGACTCAACGTCAGCAAGCTCGTCGCAGTCGGGGGCAGGGAAGCGTCCTGGTTGCAACTGGGCGCATATAACGAGGGTTCGTGGGGTGAGGAGTCGGTGCACGTGTCCGACGCTGAGGCGGCGGTCGACCTGTTGCGCAGAGAGTTGCGCCCGGGAGACGTCGTGCTGGTGAAGGCATCCAGGTCGGTCGGGCTTGAGCGGCTTGCCCAGACGCTGGTCGATGACGGGGCAGCTCCTTCGGATGGGCAGGGTGCCGCTCGATGAGGCAGATCCTCTTCGCGGGGGCCATCGGGCTCTTCCTCACGCTCATCGGCACGCCACTGCTGATCAAGCTGTTGGCGCGCAAGGGGTACGGGCAGTTCATCCGGGACGACGGCCCGCGCACCCACGGCAGCAAGAAGGGCACGCCCACCATGGGCGGCATCTCCTTCATCCTGGCGACCCTGATCGCCTACGCGCTCGCCAAGGTGATCACCGGGGAACCGGTCACCTTCTCCGGTCTGCTCGTCCTCTTCCTGATGGCCGGCATGGGCCTGGTGGGCTTCCTGGACGACTACATCAAGATCGTCAAGCAGCGTTCGCTGGGCCTGCGGGCCAAGGCGAAGATGGCGGGACAGCTCATCGTCGGCATCGCCTTCGCGGTGCTCTCGCTGCAATTCGCCGACCAGCGCGGCAACACCCCGGCCTCCACCAAGCTGTCGTTCATCACGGACTTCGGCTGGGCGATCGGACCGGTGCTGTTCGTCGTCTGGGCGCTGTTCATGATCCTCGCGATGTCGAACGGCGTGAACCTGACCGACGGTCTGGACGGCCTGGCCACCGGCGCTTCCGTGATGGTCTTCGGTGCGTACACCTTCATCGGGCTCTGGCAGTTCCAGGAGTCCTGCGCCAACGCGCTGTCGCTGACCAACCCGGAAGCCTGTTTCGAGGTGCGAGATCCGCTCGACCTCGCCGTGGTGGCCTCCGCGCTGATGGGCTCCTGCTTCGGCTTCCTGTGGTGGAACACCTCACCCGCCAAGATCTTCATGGGCGACACCGGCTCGCTGGCCCTGGGCGGCGCCCTGGCCGGTCTGGCGATCTGCTCCCGCACCGAGCTGCTGCTCGCCATCCTCGGCGGCCTCTTCGTCCTGATCACCATGTCCGTGGTCATCCAGGTCGGCTCGTTCAAGATGACCGGCAAGCGGGTCTTCCGCATGGCGCCACTGCAACACCACTTCGAACTAAAGGGGTGGTCCGAAGTCCTTGTGGTGGTCCGGTTCTGGATCATCCAGGGCATGTGCGTGATCGTCGGTCTCGGACTCTTCTACGCGGGCTGGGCGGCGGACAAGTGAGCACGCGCGAGGAGCTGTCGGGCAAGCGGGTCACCGTCGCCGGCCTGGGGGTCTCCGGGATCCCCGCGGCGAAGGTCCTGCACGGCCTCGGGGCGCACGTCACGGTCGTCAACGACGGCGACGACGAGCGCGCCCGGGCCCAGGCCGCGGAGCTGGCGGATTGGGCTGCGGCGCGCAGCGCCTCCGGACGGGCGGGCGGGATCTCCGTCCGCCTCGGCGACGGGGACACCCTGCCCGACGGCACCGAGCTGATCGTCACGGCCCCCGGCTGGCGGCCCGACAAGCCGCTGTTCGCCGCGGCCGAGAAGGCCGGCGTGGAGGTCTGGGGCGACGTCGAACTGGCGTGGCGGCTGCGGGAGACCGGTTCGGGACGGCCCCCGGCCCCCTGGCTCGCGGTCACCGGCACCAACGGCAAGACCACCACCGTGCGCATGCTCGCCGCCATCCTCGAAGCCGCTGGCCTGAAGACGGCCGCCGTCGGCAACATCGGCGTCTCGCTCCTCGACGCCGTCCTCGGCGAGGAGGAGTACGACGTCCTCGCCGTGGAGCTCTCCAGCTACCAGCTCCACTGGGCGCCCTCGCTGCGCGCCCACTCCGCCGCGGTGCTCAACCTCGCCCCCGACCACCTCGACTGGCACGGCTCCATGGCGGCGTACGCCACGGACAAGGGCCGGATCTACGAGGGCAACGAGGTCGCCTGCGTCTACAACGTCGCCGACCCGGCGACCGAGGACCTGGTGCGCGAGGCGGACGTGGTGGAGGGCTGCCGCGCCGTCGGCTTCACCCTCGGCACCCCCGGCCCCTCGCAGCTCGGCGTGGTCGACGGCATCCTCGTCGACCGGGCCTTCGTCCCGGACCGCCACCAGCAGGCGCAGGAGCTCGCCGAGGTCTCCGACGTCGACCCGCCGGCCCCGCACAACGTCGCCAACGCGCTGGCCGCGGCGGCGCTGGCCCGGGCCTACGGCGTACCGGCGACGGCGGTACGGGACGGGCTGCGCGCCTTCCGGCCCGATCCGCACCGCATCGAGAAGGTCGCGGACGTCGCCGGCGTCGCCTACGTCGACGACTCCAAGGCCACCAACACCCACGCGGCCGAGGCGTCGCTCGCGGCCTACGACCCGATCGTGTGGATCGCCGGGGGGCTCGCCAAGGGCGCGGCCTTCGACGAGTTGGCGGCGCGCGCCGCGGGCCGGTTGCGCGGGGTCGTCCTCATGGGCGCCGACCGCGCCCTGATCGCCGCGGCCCTGGCGCGACACGCACCCGATGTGCCGGTCGTGGACCTCGACCGGACGGACACTGGGGCGATGGCGGCGGCGGTCCGCGAAGCGGCGCGGCTGGCGGAGCCGGGAGACACCGTCCTGTTGGCCCCGGCCTGTGCCTCGATGGACATGTTCGCCAATTACAACAAGCGGGGCGAGGCGTTCGCGGCTGCGGTCCGTACCCTCGCCGCCGAGCGCGCCTGACCGGCCCGACCTCCGCGCCGCGCCCCGGCGGCGCGCCGGGCCCGACTGGAGGGGACTGCGCCGATGCGTATGCCGGACCTGACGCGGTGGTACGGCGGGCCCGCGCCCGCCGCCGCGGGAGCGCCCGCCGGCCGGCCTGCGGGCACCGCCCTGCGGAGCCGTACGACCGGGGCCGTGCGCGGCCCGCGGGCCGGCGGCACCGGCCGTCCCGGACGCCCGTCGGGGACGCAGCGGCCCCCTCGCTGGCGCGGGCCCCGACGGTTGTACGAGCGGGCGCGCCGGGCCTGGGACCGGCCGCTCACCGCGTACTACGTCATCCTCGGGAGCAGCCTGCTGATCACCGTCCTCGGGCTGGTGATGGTGTACTCGGCGTCGATGATCAAGGCGCTGGAGCTGTCGCTCCCGGGCTCGTACTTCTTCCGCAAGCAGTTCCTCGCCGCCGTCATCGGGGCCGGGCTGCTGCTGCTCGCCTCCCGGATGCCGATCAAGCTGCACCGGGCCCTGGCGTACCCCCTGCTGATGGTCACCGTGTTCTTGATGGTGCTGGTGCAGGTGCCGGGGATAGGGGTGTCGGTCGGCGGCAACCAGAACTGGTTGGCGCTCGGCGGCTCGTTCCAGCTCCAGCCCAGCGAGTTCGCCAAGCTGGCGCTGATCCTGTGGGGCGCCGACCTGTTGGCGCGCAAGCAGGACAAGCGGCTGTTGGCGCAGTGGAAGCACCTGCTGGTGCCGCTGGTGCCGGTGGCGTTCATGCTGCTCGGGCTGATCATGCTCGGCGGTGACATGGGCACCGCGATCATCGTCTCCGCGGTCCTCTTCGGGCTGCTGTGGCTCGCCGGGGCGCCCACCCGGCTCTTCGCCGGCGTCCTGGGGGCCGTGGTCCTCGTCGGCTTCTTCCTGATCAAGACCAGTGCGAACCGGATGTCCCGGCTGGAGTGCATCGGCGCCATCGATCTGGGACCCAAGGGGGAGTGCTGGCAGGCGGTGCACGGGATCTACGCCCTCGCCTCCGGCGGATGGTTCGGTTCCGGCCTCGGGGCGAGTGTGGAAAAATGGGGACAACTCCCGGAACCGCACACGGACTTCATCTTCGCCATCGCCGGCGAGGAACTGGGCCTGGCGGGGACGCTGTCGGTGCTCGCCCTGTTCGCGGCTCTAGGCTATGCGGGTATCCGCGTGGCCGGACGCACGGAGGACCCCTTCGTGAGGTACGCCGCGGGAGGCGTGACCACCTGGATCACGGCCCAGGCCGTGGTCAACATCGGTGCGGTGCTCGGTCTGCTGCCGATCGCCGGGGTCCCGCTCCCGCTGTTCTCCTACGGAGGGTCCGCCCTGCTGCCGACCATGTTCGCGATCGGGTTGCTGATCGCCTTCGCGCGCGACGAGCCCGCCGCGAAGGCCGCCCTGGCGGTGCGTACGCCAGGCGTGAGATGGAAGACGATGAGACGGCGCGTCACCAAGCGTCCGTCCGGAGAGCGGTGAAATTCGGTGCATGTCGTACTCGCCGGCGGGGGGACCGCCGGCCACATCGAGCCCGCGCTCGCGCTCGCTGACGCCCTGCGCAGGCAGGACCCGACCGTGGGCATCACGGCCCTGGGCACGGAACGCGGCCTGGAGACCAGGCTCGTGCCCGAGCGCGGTTACGAGTTGGCCCTGATCCCGGCCGTACCGCTGCCCCGGAAGCCCACCCCGGAGCTGATCACCGTCCCGGGCCGGCTGCGCGGCACCATCAAGGCCGCCGAGCAGGTCCTGGAGCGCACCAAGGCCGACTGCGTCGTCGGCTTCGGCGGATACGTCGCCCTGCCCGGGTACCTGGCCGCCAAGCGCCGCGGGGTGCCGATCGTGATCCACGAGGCCAACGCCCGCCCCGGCCTGGCCAACAAGATCGGCTCCCGGTACGCCGCCGCGGTCGCCGTCGCCACCCCGGACAGCAAGCTGCGCGGCTCCCGCTACATCGGCATCCCGCTGCGGCACTCCATCGCCACGCTGGACCGCGCCCGGGTGCGGCCCGAGGCGCGCGCCGCCTTCGGCCTCGACCCCAACCTGCCCACCCTGCTGGTCTCCGGCGGCTCCCAGGGCGCCCGCCGCCTCAACGAGGTCGTCCAGCAGGTCGCGCCGGTCCTCCAGCGCTCCGGGATCCAGATCCTGCACGCCGTCGGCCCGAAGAACGAACTGCCGCGCGCCGACAACATGCCCGGAATGCCGCCGTACATCCCGGTACCGTACGTGGACCGGATGGACCTCGCGTACGCCGCTGCCGACATGATGCTCTGCCGCGCGGGCGCGATGACCGTCGCCGAACTCTCCGCCGTCGGGCTCCCCGCCGCGTACGTCCCGCTGCCGATCGGCAACGGCGAGCAGCGACTGAACGCCCAGCCGGTGGTCAAGGCCGGCGGGGGCGTGCTGGTCGACGACGCCGAGCTGACCCCCGAGTGGGTCCAGGGCAACGTCCTTCCGGTGCTGGCCGACCCGCACCGGCTGTACGAGATGTCCCGTGCAGCCGCCGAGTTCGGCCGCAGGGACGCCGACGAGCTCCTCGTCGGCATGGTGTACGAGGCGATCGCGGCCCGCCGCTAGGGCCTCGCTCGTGGATCGGGCCCGGGGCGACCCGGGCCCGGGTCGGAAGGAGACCCGGAGCGTGGCCGGACCCACCACCGCCGACCGCGGTGTGAGCAAACCGTCAGCGGGCTCGTCCGGTCCGCCGCCCGGGCGCCGCTTCGGCGGCATCGGTCGCCTCCGCGGCCGGCTCGGCACCCGTACGGTGCTGCTGCTCGTCGCCGCCCTCGTGCTCGGCGGGGGGACCGTCTGGGCGCTCTACGGCTCGTCCTGGCTGCGGGCGGAGCGGGTGGAGGTCGCCGGCGTCTCCGTGCTCACCCCGGAACAGGTCAACGAGGCCGCCCGGGTGCCGCTGGGCTCGCCCCTGGTCTCCGTCGACACGGACGGGATCGAGGGGCGGCTGAAGAAGCGGCTGCCGCGGATCGACTCGGTGGAGGTGTCCCGCTCCTGGCCGGACGGCGTCGTGCTCGACGTCACCGAGCGCAAGCCGGTCCTCCTCCTCGAACAGGGGGCGGAATTCGTCGAAGTGGACGCGAAGGGCGTCCGGTTCGCGACCGTGACCGAGCCGCCGAAGGGCGTTCCCCGGCTCACCATGGACGTCGCCGCCGCACCCAGCCTGGGCCGGTTCGGCCCGGACCGGCTGATCGCCGCCGCGGTCCGGGTCCGGGGCGACCTGCCGAAGGCGGTCGCTGCCGACGCCCGCAAAGTTGCAGTCCGTTCATACGACTACATCACCGTGGAGTTGACGGAGGGGCGGACCGTCGTGTGGGGCAGCCCCGAAGAAGGCGAGCTCAAGGCCCGTGCACTGACCGCGCTCATGAAGGCCGCGCCGAAGTCCCGCGACTTCGACGTCAGCGCTCCCACCGCGCCGTCCGTGGCCGGGAGTTGACGCACACCTGCCCTGCCCCGGCCCCCTGGGTGGTGCGCGCAACGGCTGATCACATAGGGTGAAAAGAAAAACGGGAGGTTCGGCGTGTTCGTTGAACGTGCGCCACTCGCCGACTTAGTGTCCTGTTCGGAAGAGTCCAGCGGACAGACACTCTGGTAACCCTAAACTTCAACGTTAGGGTTCGGGTCGGCGTTACGGACCGTCCCATCGGCATCCGTCGTCGCGGCGCGCGAAGCAGACCACGACGACACGTATTTCGAGGCGAGAGGCCTTCGACGTGGCAGCACCGCAGAACTACCTCGCAGTCATCAAGGTCATCGGTGTCGGCGGCGGTGGTGTCAATGCCATCAACCGAATGATCGAGGTCGGCCTCAAGGGCGTTGAGTTCATCGCGATCAACACCGATGCGCAGGCCCTGTTGATGAGCGACGCCGACGTCAAGCTCGACGTCGGCCGCGAACTCACCCGGGGTCTCGGCGCCGGCGCCAACCCCGCCGTCGGCCGCAAGGCCGCCGAGGACCACCGCGAGGAGATCGAGGAGGTCCTCAAGGGGGCCGACATGGTCTTCGTCACCGCGGGCGAGGGCGGCGGCACCGGCACCGGCGGCGCCCCCGTCGTCGCCAACATCGCCCGTTCGCTGGGCGCCCTGACGATCGGTGTGGTCACCCGCCCCTTCACCTTCGAGGGCCGCCGCCGCGCCAACCAGGCCGAGGACGGCATCGCCGAGCTGCGCGAAGAGGTCGACACCCTCATCGTCATCCCGAACGACCGGCTGCTGTCCATCTCGGACCGCCAGGTCAGCGTGTTGGACGCGTTCAAGTCCGCGGACCAGGTCCTGCTCTCCGGCGTCCAGGGCATCACCGACCTCATCACCACCCCCGGTCTGATCAACCTCGACTTCGCCGACGTCAAGTCCGTGATGTCCGAGGCCGGCTCGGCGCTGATGGGCATCGGCTCGGCCCGCGGCGACGACCGCGCGGTGGCCGCCGCCGAGATGGCGATCTCCTCGCCGCTGCTGGAGGCGTCCATCGACGGCGCCCGCGGGGTGCTGCTCTCCATCTCCGGCGGCTCCGACCTCGGTCTCTTCGAGATCAACGAGGCCGCGCAGCTGGTGAGCGAGGCCGCCCACCCCGAGGCGAACATCATCTTCGGTGCGGTCATCGACGACGCGCTGGGCGACGAGGTGCGGGTCACGGTCATCGCCGCCGGCTTCGACGGCGGTCAGCCGCCCGCCCGCCGCGACAACGTCCTCGGCTCGTCCTCCGCCAAGCGCGAGGAGCCGGCGCCCGCGCCGTCCCGCCCGGTGGAGACCCCCCGCCCCGCCTCCTCCCTGGGCGCGGTGCCGGTCCGCGAGGAGCCCCCGGTCGAGCCCGCGCCGGTCTCCGAGGCCAGCTCGCAGGCGCCCCAGGTCCCGCCGACCCGCACCTACAGCGACACCTCGGCCGAGGAGCTGGACGTACCGGACTTCTTGAAGTGACCGTGCGGCACGACGCGATAGACCAGAGCGGCGCGCACTACGCCTTCACCGACCGGTGGGGCGGGGTGAGCGCCGTTCCGTACGAAGAGCTGAACCTCGGCGGCGCGGTGGGCGACGACCCCGAAGCCGTCCGCACCAACCGGGCGATCGCCGCCCGGGAACTGGGGCTCGACCCCGCGGCGGTGGTCTGGATGAACCAGGTCCACGGCCGGGACGTCGCCGTGGTCGACGGCCCGTGGGGCGAGGGCCCGATCCCCTCGGTCGACGCGGTGGTCACCGCCCGACGCGGGCTCGCCCTCGCCGTGTTGACCGCGGACTGCACCCCCGTACTGCTGGCCGACCCCGTCGCCGGCGTCGTCGGCGCCGCCCACGCGGGCCGGCCCGGCATGGTCGCGGGCGTGGTGCCCGCCGCCGTCGAGGCCATGGTGTCCCTGGGCGCGCGGCCCGAGCGGATCGCAGCCCGCACCGGCCCCGCGGTCTGCGGCCGTTGCTACGAGGTGCCGGCCCCGATGCGCGCGCAGGTGGCCGAGGTCGAACCGGCCGCCTGGTCCGAGACGAGCTGGGGCACCCCGGCCGTGGACGTCACCGCGGCGGTGCACGCCCAACTCGCCGCGGTCGGGGTAACGGACCGTCAGCAGTCCGGCGTCTGCACCCTGGAGTCCCGGGACCACTACTCGTACCGCCGCGACCGCGTCACCGGGCGACTGGCCGGCTATGTCTGGCTCGCGGAGTCGGACGCCCCTGGGGCAGGAGAGGCATGACGGACCGTCGCAGCGAACTCGCCGCAAACCTCGCATCGGTGGAGGAACGTATCGCCGCTGCCTGTGCGTCAGCCGGGCGGAAGCGGGAGGACGTGACGCTGATCGTCGTCACCAAGACCTATCCCGCGAGCGATGTGCGGATCCTCCACGAACTCGGTGTACGCCATGTGGCGGAGAACCGCGACCAGGACGCGGCGCCCAAGGCGGCCGAATGCGCGGACCTCGACCTCACCTGGCACTTCGTCGGACAGTTGCAGACCAACAAGGTCCGCTCCGTCGTGCGTTATGCCGATCTGGTGCAGTCGGTCGATCGAGTAAGACTTGTCACAGCGCTCTCCGCGGCGGCGGAGCGGGCCGGCCGCGAGGTCGGCTGTCTGATCCAGGTCGCCCTCGACGCCGAGGAGGGCGCCGTCCGCGGGGAGCGCGGCGGCGTCGCACCGGACGGCATCGGGGAGTTGGCGGCCGCGGTCGAGGCCGCGCCGGGGCTGCGCCTCGGCGGGCTGATGACCGTCGCGCCGCTGGTCGGACCCCTCGCGGGCCGGCCGCGGGCCGCCTTCGAGCAGCTGGTGGAATTCTCATCACGCCTGCGCGCGGGGCATCCTGCTGCAACGATGGTGTCCGCGGGGATGAGCGGTGACCTCGAAGATGCCGTGGCTGCGGGGGCGACACATGTGCGCGTCGGCACTGCGGTACTCGGAGTCCGTCCCCGGCTCGGGTAACGTCGCGAAGCAGGTCGGACCACAGCAGAAAATATGGTCATTCCCGCCAAGAAGCGGGCATGCCACGTGGATCGCGGACACTTGGTGACACTGCAACAACGGCGAGACGGCGATCCACCTCAGAGCGGAGGACTCAGAGCATGGCCGGCGCGATGCGCAAGATGGCGGTCTACCTCGGCCTCGTGGAGGACGATGGCTACGACGGCCGGGGCTTCGACCCCGACGACGACTTCGAACCCGAGCCGGAGCCCGAGCGGGACCACCGGCGGCACCAGCCGCCGCACCAGTTGGAGCGGGAGGAACCGGTGCGCTCGGTGCAACCCCCGGCGCCGCGCGAGCCGGTGGCGCACGCCCCTTCGCTCCCCGCGGAATCCGGACGCCCGGCGCGTATCGCCCCCGTGGCATCCATCACACCAGAACGTCCGAGCCTGGAGAAGAACGCACCGGTGATCATGCCCAAGGTCGTGTCCGAGCGGGAGCCGTACCGCATCACCACGCTGCACCCGCGGACCTACAACGAAGCCCGTACCATCGGGGAACACTTCCGCGAGGGCACCCCGGTGATCATGAATCTGACCGAGATGGATGACACCGACGCAAAGCGACTTGTCGACTTTGCCGCGGGACTGGTCTTCGGTCTCCACGGGAGTATTGAACGGGTGACTCAGAAGGTCTTCCTCCTCTCGCCTGCTAACGTCGATGTCACGGCGGAGGACAAGGCCCGTATCGCAGAGGGCGGATTCTTCAACCAGAGCTGAGACACGACATCGGGACGAACCCGACCGCGCAGGTCGGGGGCATGTGAGCACAGGGGAGAGGGAAGCGCGGAATGGGCGTCGCACTAGAGGTGGTCTACATCGCGCTGGTGTGCTTCCTGGTCGTGCTGGTCTTCCGGCTAGTCATGGACTATGTCTTCCAGTTCGCCCGTTCATGGCAACCCGGGAAGGTGATGGTGGTCATCCTTGAGGCCACCTACACTGTCACCGATCCACCGCTCAAGCTTCTTCGGCGGTTCATCCCGCCGTTGCGTCTCGGGGGCGTGGCACTAGACCTGTCCTTCTTCGTTCTGATGATCATCGTCTACATCCTGATCTCCATCGTGGGGAAGTTCGCCGGATGAGCGGGGTAACTGTGGACGATACGGTCTTGCCGACTGCCGACGACTACGTAGAGGTGAAGAAGAGATGCCGCTGACCCCCGAGGACGTGCGGAACAAGCAGTTCACGACCGTCCGCCTCCGAGAAGGCTATGACGAGGACGAGGTCGATGCCTTTCTCGACGAGGTCGAGTCCGAACTGACCCGCCTGCTTCGCGAGAACGAGGACCTGCGCGCCAAGTTGGCCGCGGCGACCCGAGCGGCGGCGCAGAACCAGCAGCAGGGCATGCGCAAGGGACCGGAGCCGCAGGACCAACGGCCCGGGGCCCCGGTGCCCGCTGCCATATCGGGCCCCCCCGTCCAGCAGCAGCCCCCGCAGCAGATGGGTCCGCCCCAACTGCCCGGCGGAGCGCCGCAGCTGCCGGCCGGTCCCAGCCACGGCGGCCCGATGGGCGGCCCCGGCCCGATGCAGGGCGGTCCCGGTCCGATGCAGGGCGGCCCCATGGGCGGTCCGATGGGCCAGATGCAGGGCGGTCCCATGGGCGGCCACCCGCAGCAGATGCCCGGTCAGGGCGGTCCCGGTGGCGACAGCGCCGCCCGGGTCCTCTCGCTGGCGCAGCAGACCGCGGACCAGGCGATCGCGGAGGCCCGTTCCGAGGCCAACAAGATCGTCGGCGAGGCGCGTTCGCGCGCCGAGGGCCTGGAGCGGGACGCCCGTGCCAAGGCCGACGCCCTGGAGCGGGACGCCCAGGAGAAGCACCGCGTCGCGATGGGCTCGCTGGAGTCGGCCCGCGCCACGCTGGAGCGCAAGGTCGAGGACCTGCGGGGCTTCGAGCGCGAGTACCGCACCCGTCTGAAGTCCTACCTGGAGAGCCAGCTCCGCCAGTTGGAGACCCAGGCGGACGACTCGCTGGCCCCGCCGCGCACGCCGGCTGCGGCTTCGCTGCCGCCGTCGCCGTCGATGGCTTCGGCCGGTGCTCCTTCCATGGGTCACTCCATGGGCGGCGCCCCGTCCATGGGTTCGCCGATGGGCGGCAGCCCGTCGTACGGCGGGCAGCAGCAGATGGCTCCCGCGATGACCCAGCCGATGGCTCCGGTCCGCCCGCAGGCGCCGCAGCCGATGCAGCAGGCGCCGTCGCCGATGCGCGGGTTCCTGATCGACGAGGACGACAACTGACAGCCGTACGATGACGATCTAGTCGTCGGCAGTCAGTCCCAAGGGCCGGGCCCGGACACACTCTGTCCGGGCCCGGCCCTTTTGCCGTGGCCCGGCGGAACCGACTGCTGCCGGACGACGAAGGCCCCGCCCCTCTCGAAGGGGGCGGGGCCTCGGTGTCGGAGCGGTGCCTCAGACCTTGCGCAGGTGGAAGGTGAGGGACAGCGGTTC
This sequence comes from Streptomyces sp. NPDC017979, assembly GCF_044328175.1. Lineage (NCBI taxonomy): Bacteria > Bacillati > Actinomycetota > Actinomycetes > Kitasatosporales > Streptomycetaceae > Streptomyces > Streptomyces sp. NPDC017979. The sequence continues at coordinate 766,236 of NZ_JBIRGU010000003.1, forward strand.
GTCGGTGAAGGCCGGGCCGTACGAGTCGTCCGCGGCCGACTGCGCGAAGTCGTTGGCCAGCACCTCGTCCGAGATCAGCGCGCTGTGCTCCGTGAGGGCCTGCGCGGTCGACGCGTCGTCGGCGGACCAGACGACGGCGATGCGGTCGGCGACGTCCAACCCGCTGTTCTTGCGGGCTTCCTGGATGAGCCGGATCGCGTCCCGGGCCAGCCCCGCGAGCCGCAGCTCGGGGGTGATCTCCAGATCGAGGGCGACCGTCGCACCGGAGTCGGACGCCACGGACCAGCCCTCGCGCGGGGTCTCGGTGATGATGACCTCGTCCGGGGCGAGCAGCACGGTCTCGCCGTCGACCTCCAGGCTGGCCTCCCCGTCGCGCAGCGCCAGCGCCAGCGCGGCGGCGTCCGCCTCGGCGACCGCCTTCGCGACCGCCTGGACGCCCTTGCCGAACCGCTTGCCCAGCGCCCGGAAGTTGGCCTTCGCGGTGGTGTCCACCAGCGAGCCGCCGACCTCGGACAGGGACGCCAGCGAGGAGACGTTCAGCTCCTCCGTGATCTGCGCGTGCAGTTCGGGGGAGAGGGCGTCGAAACCGGCCGCCGCCACCAGTGCGCGGGACAGCGGCTGCCGGGTCTTGACCCCGGACTCCGCACGCGTCGCCCGGCCCAGCTCGACCAGCCGCCGCACCACCGCCATCTGCTGTGACAGGGTCCCGTCGACCAGCGAGGCATCGGCCTTCGGCCACTCGCTCAGGTGCACCGACTCCGGGGCGTCCGGGGTGACCGGGACGACGAGGTCCTGCCAGACCCGCTCGGTGATGAACGGGACGAGCGGGGCCAGCAGCCGGGTGACCGTCTCGACCACCTCGTGCAGGGTGCGCAGCGCCGCCGCGTCGCCCTGCCAGAAGCGGCGCCGGGACCGTCGTACGTACCAGTTGGAGAGGTCGTCGACGAACGCGGACAGCAGCTTGCCGGCGCGCTGGGTGTCGTACGCCTCCATGGCGTCGGTGACCTGGTCCACCAGCGTGTTCAGCTCGCCCAGCAGCCAGCGGTCCAGGACCGGGCGGTCGGCGGGCGCCGGATCGGCGGCGGAGGGGGACCAGTTCGACGTGCGGGCGTACAGGGACTGGAAGGCGACCGTGTTCCAGTAGGTCAGCAGCGTCTTGCGGACGACCTCCTGGATCGTGCCGTGCCCGACGCGACGGGCGGACCAGGGGGAGCCGCCGGCCGCCATGAACCAGCGGACGGCGTCCGCGCCGTGCTGGTCCATCAGCGGGATCGGCTGGAGGATGTTCCCCAAGTGCTTGGACATCTTCCGACCGTCCTCGGCGAGGATGTGGCCGAGGCAGACCACGTTCTCGTACGACGACTTGTCGAAGACCAGCGTGCCGACCGCCATCAGGGTGTAGAACCAGCCGCGGGTCTGGTCGATGGCCTCCGAGATGAACTGCGCCGGGTAGCGCTTCTCGAACAGCTCCTTGTTCTTGTACGGGTAGCCCCACTGGGCGAAGGGCATCGAACCGGCGTCGTACCAGGCGTCGATGACCTCGGGGACGCGGGTCGCGGTGCCGCCGCACTCGGGGCAGTCGAAGGTGACGTCGTCGATGAAGGGGCGGTGCGGGTCCAGCGCGGTCTGGTCCGTGCCGGTCAGCTCGGTCAGCTCGGCGCGCGAGCCGACGCAGGTGAGGTGGTCGTCCGCGCAGCGCCAGATCGGCAGCGGGGTGCCCCAGTAGCGGTTGCGGGACAGGGCCCAGTCGACGTTGTTGTTGAGCCAGTCGCCGAACCGGCCGTGCTTGACGGAGTCCGGGAACCAGTTCGTCCGCTCGTTCTCCTCGATCAACCGGTCCTTGACGGCGGTCGTGCGGATGTACCAGGACGGCTGCGCGTAGTACAGCAGCGCGGTGTGGCAGCGCCAGCAGTGCGGATAGCTGTGCTCGTACGGGATGTGGCGGAAGAGCTTGCCGCGGGCGTCGAGGTCCGCGGTCAGCGCCTCGTCGGCCTTCTTGAAGAAGACGCCGCCGACGAGCGGCACGTCTTCTTCGAAGGTGCCGTCGGGGCGGATCGGGTTGACCACCGGGAGGCCGTAGGCGCGGCAGACCTTGAGGTCGTCCTCGCCGAAGGCGGGGGACTGGTGGACCAGACCGGTGCCGTCCTCGGTGGTGACGTAGTCGGCGTTGACGACGTAGTGCGCCGGGGCGGGGAACTCGATCAGGTCGAAGGGGCGCTCGTAGGTCCAGCGCTCCATCTCGGCGCCGGTGAAGGAGCGGCCGATGGCCTCCCAACCTTCGCCGAGGGCCTTCTCCAGCAGGGGTTCGGCGACGACGATCCGCTCGGTGCCGTCGGTCGCGACGACGTAGGTCACGTCGGGGTGGGCGGCGACGGCGGTGTTCGACACCAGGGTCCACGGGGTCGTCGTCCACACCAGCAGCGACGCCTCGCCGGCGAGCGGGCCGGAGGTGAGCGGGAAGCGCACGTACACCGACGGGTCCACGACCGTCTCGTAGCCCTGCGCCAGCTCGTGGTCCGACAGGCCGGTGCCGCAGCGGGGGCACCAGGGGGCGACGCGGTGGTCCTGGACGAGCAGGCCCTTGGCGAAGATCTCCTTCAGCGACCACCAGACGGAGTCGATGTACTCCGGCTTCATGGTCCAGTACGCCTCGTCCAGGTCGACCCAGTAACCCATGCGCTCGGTCAGCTCGGCGAAGGCGTCGGTGTGCCGGGTCACCGACTCGCGGCACTTCTCGTTGAACTCGGCGATGCCGTACGCCTCGATGTCCTGCTTGCCGGAGAAGCCGAGCTCCTTCTCGACGGCGAGCTCGACCGGCAGCCCGTGGCAGTCCCAGCCGGCCTTGCGGGCGACGTGGTAGCCGCGCATGGTGCGGAAGCGGGGGAAGACGTCCTTGAAGACGCGCGCCTCGATGTGGTGGGCGCCGGGCATGCCGTTGGCGGTCGGCGGGCCCTCGTAGAAGACCCACTCGGGGCGGCCGTCGGACTGGGCGAGGCTCTTGGCGAAGACCTTGTTCTCGCGCCAGAAGTCGAGCACGGCGTGCTCCAGCGCGGGCAGGTCCACCTGGGCGGGGACCTGGCGGTACTGGGGGGGTGTCATGGGCGAACTCCTCCGGCGGACAGACTCTCTTCCGTCGGAGGGACGAGAGCGGTCGGCTCCCGCGGTACCACCCTCCTTGACGGCGCGCGGTGCGCCGTCCCCTCATTGGGTCGCGATGCCGGGTCTAATCGCCGCGGGCGGATCGGTCCGCGGCTTTCTTCCGACGGCTCCGGGGTGATGCTTCACGTCGCGCCGGTCCCCCGGGCTCGCACCGTCCCCGGGTCGCTCATGGCTGCTCACGACGCTACTCGGCCCCATCGACGCCTTTCGCTCAGCCCAGTGTAAGCGCCGTGGAGGGGGCCGGCCGACCGGTTTACGGGCGGTCGGATCGGGGCGGGTGACCCACGGCCGGCGTGACCCGGACGGGGGAGGAGTGCGTGCGGCGGTCCGCACGGGCGTCTTCACGCGGGATGTGCGGGTGCCGTCAAGGGGCGGATTACGGGGCGGGGGACCGGGCACAACGGATGAAGGCCCGATTCACCGAGACCCAGGTGCGAGACCGAGGTGGTCGATATGTGGCGGCGTGCCCCGTTTGCCGCGGAGCTGGTGTCGATTTATCGTCCCAGCACGATTCGCGAGCAAGATCACAATATGTGAAGGGGCCGCGGCCATGGTGGCGAAGAAGACCGCTGCGAAGAAGAGCGCTGCCCAGGAGGCCGTGGCCGGGGCGGCGGCCGGCGCCCCGCGGGAGGACGCTGCGGACGGCGCCGGCGCGGAAGGGTCCGCGGGGAAGGAGCCCGTAGCCCGAAAGGCGGCGGCGAAGGCCACCAAGAAGGCGCCGGCGAAGAAGGCGACCAAGAAGGCGGCCGAGAAGACAGCCGAGTCGGCTGCGCCGGCGGCCGAGAAGACCCCTGCGAAGAAGGCCCCGGCCAAGAAGACGGCGGCGAAGAAGGTCGCTGCGAAGGCGGCACCGGCGAAGAAGGCCGCGGCCAAGAAGGCGCCCGCGAAGAAGACCGCGCCGGCGAAGAAGACCGTGAAGAAGGCAGCCAAGAAGTCCCCGAGGCAGACAGGAGCCGGGAAAGTGGGAGCGAAGAAGACCGTGGCCCTCGACGGGGGCCCCACTGCGGTGCCCACCGCGCGCGACGCAGCGGCCCCCGCGGAGGAGCTCGCCGTACGTCCGGGCGAGGAGCCCTGGACTCCGGAGGAGGTCGCGGCGGCCCGGGCCGAGCTGGCGGACGACGTCGCCCGGCTCACCGCCGAGCTCACCGCATCCGAGGAGGCGCTCGCCGGACTCATGCGCGACTCCGGCGACGGCGCCGGTGACGACGACGCCGACACGGGCACGAAGAACATCACCCGCGAGCACGAGCTGTCGCTGGCCGCGAACGCCCGCGAGATGCTGGCGCAGACCGAGCGCGCCCTGCTGCGGCTGGAGGCCGGCACGTACGGCATCTGCGAGAACTGCGGGAAGCCGATCGGCAAGGCCAGGATGCAGGCGTTCCCGCGCGCCACCCTGTGCGTGGAGTGCAAGCAGAAGCAGGAGCGCCGGGGCTGAGCCCGGACGTGTGACGTACCCTCGTGCTCAGTCAGGCACCTAGGTTGAGGGACTCACGTGGCAGAGGCGGAGCGCATCATCGGTACGCCGGAGGACGGAGCCGAGGGCGGCGAGGCGGAGGCCCCCGCGGAGCGGCCCAGGGGCAAACGCAAGATCGCCGTGCTGGTGGGCGTCGCCGTGGTCGCCTACCTGATCGACCTGGTCAGCAAGATGATCGTGGTGGCCAAGCTGGAGCACCGGCCGTCGATCGAGGTCGTCGGGGACCTGCTGAAGTTCACCGCGGTGCGCAACCCCGGGGCGGCCTTCGGGATCGGCGAGGCGTTCACCGTGATCTTCACGGTGATCGCGGCCACGGTGATCGTCGTGATCGTCCGGCTGGCCCGCAAGCTCTACAGCCTGCCGTGGGCCATCGCGCTGGGGCTGCTGCTGGGCGGGGCGCTCGGCAACCTCACGGACCGGATCTTCCGTTCCCCGGGCGTCTTCGAGGGCGCCGTCGTCGACTTCATCGCGCCGGCGCACTTCGCGGTCTTCAACCTCGCGGACACCGCGATCGTGTGCGGCGGCTTCCTGATCGTCATCCTCTCCTTCCGGGGGCTGGACCCGGACGGGACCGTTCACAAGGACTGACGCCCCTTCCCGGCGGGGTCAGGGTGCCCGGGCCCGCCGCCTCCGCCCGCCTCGGCCTGCTTGCTCGCGTGCAAGTCATGCATGTGGGCAAGGCATACTCGGACGGGTGAGTACGCTTCCCGAGATCCGCACCCTGCCCGTACCCGACGGCCTGGAGGGCGAGCGCGTCGACGCCGCCATCTCCCGCATGTTCGGCTTCTCCCGTACGAAGGCGGCGGAGCTGGCCGCGCTGGGGAAGGTGCAGGTCGACGGCGCGGTCGTCGGAAAGTCCGAGCGGGTGCACGGCGGGGCGTGGCTCGAAGTGGAGATGCCGCAGGCGCCCGCGCCGGTGCAGATCGTCGCCGAGCCCGTCGAAGGCATGGAGATCATCCACGACGACGACGACATCGTGGTGATCGTGAAGCCGGTCGGCGTGGCCGCGCACCCCAGCCCCGGGTGGACCGGCACGACCGTGATCGGCGGCCTCGCCGCGGCGGGGTACCGGATCTCCACGTCCGGCGCGGCCGAGCGGCAGGGCGTCGTCCACCGGCTGGACGTCGGGACCAGCGGGCTGATGGTCGTCGCGAAGTCGGAGCGTGCGTACACCCTGCTGAAGCAGCAGTTCCGGGAGCGTACGGTCGACAAGCGCTACCACGCGCTGGTGCAGGGCCACCCCGACCCGCTGAGCGGGACGATCGACGCGCCGATCGGGCGGCACCCGAACCACGACTACAAGTGGGCCGTCACCGCCGAGGGCAAGCCCTCGGTCACCCACTACGACCTGCTGGAGGCGTTCCGGGCGGCGTCCCTGCTGGACATCAAGCTGGAGACGGGCCGCACCCACCAGATCCGGGTGCACATGTCGGCGCACCGGCACCCTTGCGTGGGGGACCTGACGTACGGGGCGGATCCGACGCTGGCGAAGCGGCTGGGGCTGACGCGGCAGTGGCTGCACGCGGTGCGGCTGGGGTTCGAGCATCCGTCGGACGGGCGGTGGGTCGAGTTCGAGAGCGGGTACCCGGAGGACTTGCAGACGGCGCTGGACCGCATCGCGGCGGAGAGCGTGTAGCGTCACGGCGCGCGACCGCGCCCGCCATGGCAACCACGTTCGCCCTGCGGCAAAAGTAGGCGTACGGGGTATATAGGGGCGCGTGGATCAGGTTGCGCTCTTGTTGGGGCTGGTGCTCGGGGCCGTGGTGAGCGTGCCGTTGGGGGAGCGGCTGGACTTGCCGGCGCCGGTGTTGATGACGCTCGCGGGGGCGGGGGTCGCCTTCCTGCCCGTCGTGCCGGACGTGGCGATTCCGCCGGAGTTCATTCTGCCGCTGGTGCTGCCGCCCCTGCTGTACGCCGCCGTGCAGCGCACCTCCTGGCGGCAGTTCACGGCCCACGTGCGGCCCATCCTCCTCCTCGCGGTCGCGCTGGTCTTCGTCACCACCGCGGCCGTCGCGTTCGTCGTCAACGCCGTCGTGCCCGGCCTGCCGATCGCCGCCGCCGTCGCGCTCGGGGCGCTCGTCGCGCCGCCGGACCCGGTCGCGGCGACCGCGGTGGCCGGGCGGCTCGGGCTGCCGCGGCGGCTGGTGTCGATCCTGGAGGGGGAGGGGCTCTTCAACGACGTCACCGCCATCGTGCTGTACCACGTGGCGATCGCCGCGGCCGTCAGCGGCAGCTTCTCCTGGTCCGCCGCCGCCGTCCAACTGCTGCTCTCCGCCGTCGTGGCGGTGGTCGTGGGGGTGGTGGTCGGCTGGCTGTCGAACAAGCTGATGGGGTTCCTGGGGGACGCCATCCTCCAGGTGGGGCTCACCCTGATGGTCCCGTTCGTCAGCTACGCCGTCGCCGAGGAACTGCACGGCTCCGGCGTGCTCGCGGTGCTCGTCACCGCGCTCTTCCTGGCCGAGCACGCCGCCGACGCCGACGACGTCCTGGGCCGGCTGGCCGGGAACACCTTCTGGGGCGTGGTGGACACCCTGGTCACCGGCGTCGCGTTCGGCCTCATCGGGCTGGAACTGCGCAGCGTCTTCGGCACCGCCGACGGTCACGTGCTGCGGATGCTCGGCTGGGGCGCGACCGTCACCGCCGTGGTGATCGGGGTACGGCTGCTGTGGCTGCTTCCGGCCACCTGGCTCGCCAAGCGGCTGCACGGCAAGCGGGACTACGACGAGGACATCCCGATGACCTGGCGGGAGACCGTCGTCATGTGGTGGTCCGGCATGCGCGGCGTCGCCTCCGTCGCGCTCGCCCTCGCCATCCCGCTGACCACGGACGACGGCTCCCCCTTCCCCGGCCGCGACGAGATCGTCTTCATCGCCTTCGTGGTGATCCTCGCCACCCTGCTGCTCCAGGGGCTGACCCTGCCCTGGCTGGTGAAGCGGCTCGGCGTGCGCGCCGACGTGGACGCCGAGCGGGGCCTGGAGCACGACTTGGCACTGCGCGCGGCCCGCGCCGCCCGGCACCGGCTGAAGGAGATCGAGGAGGTCGAGGAGTTGCCGGAGGAGGTCAGCGAGCGGCTGCACCGGGGCGCGTACGAGGTGGGCGCCCGGATCAGCCCCGACATCGTCGACGAGGACCGGCGCGAGTGGTTCGCCCGGCGCACCGAGCGGGCGCGCACCGTCCAGCGCATCCAGCGCGAGATGCTGTCGGCCGCCCGGCACGAAGTGCTCGCCGCGCGCAGCGAGCCGGGCGCCGACCCGGAGGTCGTCGACCGGGTGCTGCGACATCTGGACGTACGCAGCCTGCGCTGAGCCCCGGCCGCCCCGCGGGGCTCGTAGGATCCGCACCATGGCGCGCACCGTGGTGATCAGTGGCGGAGGAACGGGCATCGGGCTGGCGGCGGCGGAGACGTTCGCCGAGGGCGGGGACCGGGTGGTGCTGCTCGGCCGGCGCGCGGACGTGCTGGAGCGGGCCGCGGCCTCGCTGCCGGGCGCCGCGCACTGCGCGGGCGACCTCGGCGACCCCGTCGACGTGCGCCGCGTCGCCGACTTCGTGGAGCGGGAGTACGGCACCGTGGACGTCCTCGTGCACAGCGCCGGCGGCACCGGCGGAGCCGTGCCGGACGGCCACGAGGACCCCTTGGAGGACCTGCACCAGGAGTGGACGGTCAACTTCCGGCTCAACACCCTCACCGCCGTACTGCTGACCGAAGCGCTCCAGGGCCATCTGGCCACGCCCGGAGGCCGGGTGCTCTTCCTCAGCTCCATCGCCGCCGCCCGCGGCTCCGGCCGGCCGGCGTACGCCGCGGCGAAGGCGGCGCTCCACCCGTACGCCTTCCGGCTCGCCCGGGTCCTCGGGCCGCGCGGGATCACCGTGAACGTGGTGTCGCCCGGCTACGTGGAGGAGACCGACTTCTTCGGCGGCGACTTCCCGGCGGACCACCTGGCGGAGCTGATCGAGGAGACGGCCACCGGACGCATCGGGCACCCCGGGGACATCGCCCGGACCCTGCACTTCCTGGCCTCCTCCGCGGCGGGACACATCACCGCGCAGGTCATCCAGGTCAACGGCGGGGCGGAACGCGGCCACTGAACCGCGCTCGGCCCCGTCGCGTCGTCGACGCCGGCTCGACCCGGCCGTCAGCCCCGACCGGTGTCGGGTCGGCTCGCGCCCGGAATCCGTACCTCGTCCCGTACCTCCTCGCGCCCCTTCTCCAGGGCCGCCGCAGGCGCCGTCGCGATCCGCGGCAGCGCGTACGGATGGTGCTCGTGCAGCCACGTCACCATCTGCTCCCGCACCGCGCACCGCACCGTCCAGATGTCGTCGGCGTCCTTCGCCGTCATCACCGCCCGCACCTGGATCGTCGACGGGGTGGTGTCGGTGACCGCCAGCGACCAGTCCCGCCGGTCCCACGCCGGGTGGGCCTCGACGACCTCGCGCAGCTTCTGCCGCATCAGCTCCACCGGTGCCGAGTGGTCCAGGTGGAAGAAGACCGAGCCGGTCATCTGCGCGCCACCGCGCGACCAGTTCTCGAACGGCTTCCCGGTGAAGTACGAGACCGGCATCGTGATCCGCCGCTCGTCCCAGGTGCGCACGGTCAGCGAGGTCAGGGTGATCTCCTCGACCGTGCCCCACTCGCCCTCCACGACCACCGTGTCCCCGATGCGGACCATGTCGCCGAAGGCGATCTGGAGCCCGGCGAAGAGGTTGCCGAGGGTGGACTGCGCGGCCACGCCGGCGACGATGCCGAGGACACCGGCCGACGCCAGCATGGACGTGCCGACCGTCCGCATCGCCGGGAAGGTCAGCAGCATCGCCGCGACCGCGACCACGCCCACCACGGCGACCACGACCCGTTGGATCAGCGTGACCTGGGTACGGACCCGGCGCACCCGGGCCGGATCACGGGTCGTTGCCGCGTACCGGCTGTACGTGGACTCCACCACCGCCTGTGCGATCCGCACCACCAGCCAGGCCGAGGCCCCGATCAGCACCAGGGTCAGCAGTTGTCCGAACCCCTCCTCGTGGTCGTCGACCACTCCGATGCCGGTCTGTCGGTACGCGCCTCTGAGCAGCCCGGCCGCCAGCACCACCTGCAACGGCGGGCGGCAGCGGCGCAACAGGCCCCACAGCGGGGTCTCGGCGTGCCGGGAGTCGGCACGCCGCAGCAATCGGTCGACCAGCCAGCCCACCAGGAACGTGAGCACCAGCGTGCCGCCGAAGACGAGCAAGGGACGCAGCGTGTTCTCCATGCAGGGGAACGTAACCTGGCGGCATGAACATCATGCTCTTTCATTCCGCCTACGGTCTGCGACCGGCCGTGCACTCGGCCGCCGAGCGCCTCGAAGCCGCAGGTCACCAGGTGTGGACCCCGGACCTCTTCGAAGGCAGGACCTTCGAGACGGCCGAGGAGGGCATGGCCTTCAAGGAGGAGCTGGGCCACGAAGAGCTGCTGCGCCGGGGCATCGCCGCGTCCGCGCCGCACTCCGACTCCGGGCTGGTCTACGCCGGCTTCTCGCTCGGCGCCTCCGTGGCGCAGAACCTGGCGCTCGGCGACGAGCGGGCCCGCGGGCTGCTACTCCTGCACGGCACGTCCGACATCGCCGACGACGCGACCGTCGACGAACTCCCGGTGCAACTCCACCTCGCCGACCCCGACCCCTTCGAGCCGCACGACTGGCTGACCGCGTGGTACCTGCGGATGGGGCGGGCGGGGGCGGACGTCGAGGTCTACCGCTACCCCGGCGCCGGCCACATCTTCACCGACCCGGACCTGCCGGACTACGACGAGGAGGCGGCCGAGCAGACCTGGCGGATCGCGCTCGCTTTCCTGGACAGCGTCTAGGCAGGCGGTGGACGGAGCCGCCGCAGCCCTGCGGGTGCTCTGGTCTCTGCGGGCCGTCTGTGGTTACTCGCGCAGTTCCCCGCGCCCCTAAAACCCCCTGTCCCGCAGGTAAAGGACAAGGTGAGCGAAACAGGGGCGCTGGGGGTCCCCCAGGCCCCCGGGGCTGAGGGGGCGGAACTGCGCGACCAGCCACAGGCGGCCCGCAGACGCCATCACCGCGTACCCGCTACGGCGTCACCGCGTCACCGCACCGCCACCGTGTCCACCGCACCGCCACCGCGTCACCGCGCCGGCTCCCGTACGCGTTCGACCTTCTGCGTGCCGTTGAGCGTGCGGTACGAGCGCGCCCACGCGGCCGTGGCGTCCGGCGCCGTGCGGTCCGACAGCACGTAGTAGTCCATCTGGGCGCGCTCGGCGGTGACGTCCAGGACGCCGTAGCCGTGGCCGTCCATGTCCAGCCACTTCACATGGCGGTTGGCGCCCTTGATGGCCGCGCCGGCGACCAGCGAAACCGTGCGCGGCGCCACGTTCAGCAGGTCGTTCAGATTGTCCGAGGACACCGACGTCACCACGAACTCGGTCGCCACCGACCCCGACAGCGGGTACGTCGCGGCCCTCGTCGGGACGTCGTTGGCCCAGGCCATGTGGATGTCCCCGGTGAGGAAGACCGTGTTGCTGACGGACCGCCGCGCCAAGTGCTCCAGCAGTTCACCCCGGTCGTCCGTGTACCCGTCCCACTGGTCCGTGCTGATCGCGACGCCGCCCTCCGGCAGGCCCAACAGCTTGGCGACGGGCGCCAGCAGGTGCGCCGGCAGCGCGCCGAAGGCGACCGGGGAGATCATCACCGACGTCCCGACCAGCTTCCACGCCGCGTCGGACCCGGCGAGCCCCGCCTTCAGCCAGTCGAGCTGTGCCCGGCCGGTGATCGTACGGTCCGGGTCGTCCACCGCGCCGCTGCCGATCCGCGACTGCTCCGAGCGGAAGGTCCGCAGGTCGAGCAGGTGCAGATCGGCCAACTTGCCGAAGCGCAGCCGACGGTAGACCGTGCCCTCGGTGGACGCCCGGACGGGCATCCACTCGAAGTACGCGCGCCGGGCGGCGGCGGCCCGGACGGCGAAGTCGCCCTCGGCGCCCGGCGTGTGGTTCTCCGCCCCGCCCGCCCAGGCGTCGTTGGCGATCTCGTGGTCGTCCCAGATCGCGACCACCGGATGGGCGGCGTGCAGGGCCCGCAGGTCCGGGTCCGTCTTGTACGTGGCGTGCCGCAGCCGGTAGTCGGCCAGGGTGACGATCTCGTGCTCCGGCGCGTGCTTGCGCACCACCTCGTCCGGCTTGGGATAGGTCCCGGTGGCGTACTCGTAGATGTAGTCGCCGAGGTGCAGCACCGCGTCCAGGTCCGCGCGGGCGGCGAGGTGGCGGTACGCCGAGAAGTAGCCGGCCTCCCAGTTGGCGCAGGAGACCACGCCGAAGCGGATGCGCGCCCCGGCGGCGTCGGCGTCCGCGGCCGGTGCGGTGCGGGTGCGGCCCACCGGGGAGGCGGTCGCGCCGACGGTGAAGCGGAAGTAGTAGTCGGTGCGCGGGTGCAGCCCGCGGACGTCGACCTTGACGGTGTGGTCGGTGGCGGCCGTGGCGGTGGTCTCGCCGCGGGCGGTGACGCGGTCGAACTCCCGGTCCTCGGCGACCTCCCACCCGACCGGGGTGTCCGGGCCGAGGCCGGAGCCGGGCCGGGCTTCGGGGGTCGGGGTGACGCGGGTCCACAGCAGGACGCCGTCGGGGAGCGGGTCGCCGGAGGCGACGCCGTGGTGGAACAGCGAGACACCGGCCGCAGCCGGGGCGGCCGTGGCGGTGCCCGCGACGGTCGGGGCGGCGACGGCGGCGGTGGCGGCAGCGGCCTTGACGACCGTGCGGCGGCTGGGAGTTGACGGAGATCGACTGGTCACGGGCCCGCACACTACTTGCCGGTAGGGCCGATGGATACCAGCTCATCGGGCCTCGCCCGGATCGAGACGGAACCGGGACGGAGCCACGACGCACGGGCCGGTGCGCGAGGGCCTGGAGATGCGAGGGAGGCGTACGGGGCGGGACGTGCGAAGGCCCCGGGGCTTGGGAGCCCCGGGGCCGGTGCCGGCTCGCGGTCGGGTCAGCCGGCCAGCGCCTTGTCGACGGTCGTGCGGTACTCCTCCGCCGTCATGGGCGGGTTCTTCCCGCCTTCGACGGTGACCCTCTTGCCGTCCATCTTCAGCGCCGGGGTGCCGCCCATCCCGCTCTTGTCGAACTTCGCGGACATCTTCATCGCCCAGGCGTCGAACGTCCCGTCCTCGACGTTCTTCTTGAACGCGGCGTTGTCCTTGAGCGCCGGCACGGTTTCCGCGATCTCCAGCAGGTAGGAGTCCTTGGCGAACTTGTCGCTGCCCTGGGGGTGGAACTCCTTCGAGTACAGCGCGGCCTTGTACGCGGAGAACGCCTCCGGGCTGACGTCGAGCGCGGCCCCCAGCGCGCTCATGGCGTTCTTCGAGCCCTGGCCCTGGTCCGCGTTGTCGAGGAAGGTGGCGCCGACGAACTGCACCTTGTACTTGCCCTCGGCGACGTCCTTCTTCATCGTCTCGCCGACGCCCTGCTCGAAGGCGGCGCAGGAGGGGCAGCGGGGGTCCTCGTAGACCTCCAGCGTCTTCTTCGCCTCCGGCTTGCCGATGACGACGGTGGTGCCGTTCTCACCGCTGGTGTTCTTGGGCGCGGTGACGTTCTTCTCGTCCTTCGCGGCCTCCCAGTGGTCCGGCTTGTTCGCCTGCATCACGGCGAAGCCGACGCCGGCGGCGAGCGCGAGCACGCCGACCGTGGAACCGGCGACGATCAACTGACGCCGGACGCGGTCCTTCTTGGCCTGCCGCTCGCGCTCCAGCCGCAGCCGCTCACGGGCCGCTGCCTTGTTGGCCTTGTTGTTGCGTGCACTCATGTGGGATCACTCCATGGGGACGTATCGGGAGATACGAGGTCAAGGGAAGGTGAGGGGGGTACGGCGGAGGGGGGCGCGGCTACGTCACGCCGCACACCTGGACGCCGTGCACCGGCGACCCCGACCGCGGCCAGGAAGGGCCGGCAGGGGCGCGGGAGCTACGGCGGAGGTGCTAGGCGGCGAGGGCGAAGGGCGCCGCGGTCCGCGGCGGGCCCCGCAGGCCGAGCGCGTGCACCAGCAGGAGGGTGCGGAAGGAGGTGTGCCGCGGGGCGGGGCGGGCCGGGCGTCGCACGGGACGGTGCACCGCCACCGCGGCGGCCACCGCCAGCAGCAGCGGACGGAAGGCGAGCGCGCCCACCGACCGCACCAGCCGGGCCAGCGCCTCCTCGCCGCGCCACAGCCAGAGCGAGGCGAAGAGCCCCACCGAGACGTGCGCGGCGAGCAGCAGCCAGGGCAGCGCGGGGTCGGTGGCCGGCAGCAGGGCCGTGGTGCCGTCGCCCGTGACGGCGACGCCGGGGAGCTGGGCGCCCACCCCGCCCCCGCACAGCACGTCGAACCCGAGGGCCCGCAGCGATCCGGTGACCGGGCCGCCGGCGGGGCCGTAACAGACGTCCTGGCTGCCGTTGAAGACGGTGTCGGCGGCCAGCTCCAGCGGGACCAGAAGCCCCGCGATCCGCCAGAAGCCCCGCTCGCGCCCCGACAGGGCGTACGCGACGAGGAAGACGCCGGCGGTCAGCGCGGCCACGGTGGACCAGGGCAGCGGCGCCTGGGAGAGCAGCACGTGGGACGCCGTGGACAGCGTCACGACCAGTGCCGTGAAGATCGCTGCCCGCAGCGCTCTGAGCTGCATTCCCGATACGTCCATCGTCTGCCGAGTGTGCCATGACTTGCTGAGAGGAGTCTGAGGAGGCGGCCGGGGCCCGCTGGCTGCGGGCCCCGGCCGATGTGCCGGGTCCGTCAGAGGCCCGGTATGCGTCCGTTGCGGAAGAGGTCCACGAAGATCTGGTGGTCCACCCGGGCGCGGTTTCCGTAGGCGTGGGCGAAGTCCACCAGCAGCTCCGGGAAGCCGTCCTCGTCGGCGGCGATCGCGGCGTCGATGGCGCGCTCGGTGGAGAACGGCACCAGGGAGTGGCCGCTCTCGTCGTCCGCCGCGCCGTGCATCGTGGCGGTGGCCCGGCCGAGGTCGGCGACGACGGCCGCGATCTCCTGCGGGTCGTCGATGTCGGACCAGTCCAGGTCCACGGCGTACGGCGAGACCTCGGCGACGAGCTGGCCGGCGCCGTCCAGCTCGGTCCAGCCCAGCCACGGGTCGGCGTGGTCCTGGAGGGCGCGCTGCGAGATCACCGTGCGGTGGCCCTCGTGGTGGAAGTACTTCCGGACGGCCTCGTCGTCGATGTGGCGGGAGACGGCCGGGGTCTGCGCCTGCTTCATGTAGATCACCACGTCGTTCTCCAGGGCGTCGCTGTTGCCCTCCAGGAGGATGTTGTACGACGGGAGGCCGGCCGATCCGATGCCGATGCCGCGCCGGCCGACGACGTCCTTGACCCGGTACGAGTCGGGGCGGGCGAGGCTCGCCTCCGGCAGGGTCTCCAGATAGCCGTCGAAGGCGGCGAGGACCTTGTAGCGGGTGGCCGCGTCCAGCTCGATGGAGCCGCCGCCGGCGGCGAAGCGCCGCTCGAACTCCCGGATCTCCGTCATGGAGTCCAGCAGCGAGAAGCGGGTCAGCGAACGGGCGTCGCGCAGGGCGTCGAGCAGCGGGCCCTGGGCGGTGTCCAGGGTGAAGGGCGGCACGTCGTCGTCCGCGGCGCCGGTCGCCAGGGCGTGGATCCGCTCGCGGTAGGCGGCGGCGTAGATCCGGACCAGCTCGCTGATCTGCTCGTCGCTGAGGGCCTTGGTGTAGCCGATGAGGGCGAGCGAGGCGGCGAGCCGCTTCAGGTCCCAGGTGAAGGGGCCGACGTACGCCTCGTCGAAGTCGTTGACGTTGAAGACCAGGCGGCCGTTCGAATCCATGTAGGTGCCGAAGTTCTCCGCGTGGAGGTCGCCGTGGATCCACACGCGGCTGGTCCGCTCGTCCAGGTACGGCCCGGTGCCGATGGCGCGGTCGCCGCGGGCGGTGTGCTCCCGCTCCAGGTCGCGGTAGAACAGGCAGGCCGTGCCCCGGTAGAAGGCGAACGCCGAGGCCGCCATCTTCCGGAACTTGACCCGGAAGGCGGCCGGATCGGCGGCCAGGAGCTCGCCGAAGGCGGTCCCGAAGACGGCGAGGATCTCCTCGCCGCGCTCGTCGGCCGTGACCTCGGCGGGGTGCGGTACCGGCATCGCTGTGTGCCTCCTGCTGCAAGGGTGGAACGAAAGGACCCGGCCACCGCGGCCGGGAGCGGGCCCGCCGTACGGGCCCTAGCCCTCCCAACGTCCGGGGCGGCGTTCGAGTGCCCGTACGAGGAAGGTCGCGGGGCGACCCGCGGAGGTCCGGGGCGGCGGTCGGTCGGGGTCCCGGAAGGGGGCGCGGGCGGAGGCGCGGGGAGGTGCGCGGGGGCCCGCGGCTGTCGTCGGCAAGTCGTAGACTTCGTCGCTGTCACCCCAGACGTCCCGCGCCCCTCTGGAGGCCCCAGCCGTGACAAAGCCGCCCTTCACGCATCTGCACGTGCACACGCAGTATTCGCTGCTGGACGGTGCGGCGCGGTTGAAGGACATGTTCGCCGCGTGCAACGAGATGGGCATGACGCACATCGCGATGACCGATCACGGGAATCTGCACGGGGCGTATGACTTCTTCCATTCGGCGGTGAAGGCGGATGTGACGCCGATCATCGGTATCGAGGCGTATGTGGCGCCTGATTCGCGGCGGAACAAGCGGAAGGTGCAGTGGGGTCAGCCGCATCAGAAGCGTGA
>NZ_JBIRGU010000004.1:0-27888 GCF_044328175.1 Streptomyces sp. NPDC017979
CCGACGCCTCAGCAACCCGCAACGCCTGCTCCACCGCATACTCATCCAACTCCGACAACAGACCGTCCACACCCTCACGATCCACCGTCAAATCCCCACCGAAACCCCGGTCACCACTCGCGTCAGGCACGTACTTCACACACACAACAATCTTCAAGCTCACGCCGACTCCTCTTTGCCTACTCGCAGTGGCCAAATCCGTGGCACCCCTGGCCCGGAAGCCTGGGGACAGCGCTGTGAGGCAGCATAAGTGCCCACAGTCGGGGTTTCCGGTCGAATCGACCGGGGCTCCGGTCAAAATATTACTTACCAGTACGCCATTGAACGGGCTCCTGAGCAAGCGCTTGGATCTGTGACCTTGCCGACGTCAGGGCGGCGCCCCCGCATATGAGCCGATGGACGGAAAAGGGCGACGTGATGAGAATCTCGCCCGGTCCGCACCCCAGGACTGGCCAGCGGGCGCCACATGGGGCACGATCTGCCCAGCACCGAATACCTACGGCTGCGTAACTTCCGCCGGGAGAACCCTCCCCGGGCACGACTAAAGGATCCTCCCCGCATGGCAGAGCTCGTCTACCCGCCGGTCATCGGCGCGGCGCGCACGATGTTCAAGGCGCTGGACCTCAAGATCGACATTCAGGGGTCGCAGAACATCCCGCGTTCGGGCGGCGCCGTGCTGGTCAGCAACCACATCAGCTATCTGGACTTCATCTTCACCGGCCTCGGTGCCCTCCCCCAGAAGCGCCTGGTGCGCTTCATGGCCAAGGAGTCGGTCTTCCGGCACCGGATCGGCGGCCCGCTGATGCGCGGGATGAAGCACATCCCGGTCGACCGGGCCCAGGGCGACGCGGCCTACCGCCACGCCCTCGAATCGCTGCGTTCGGGCGAGATCGTCGGCGTCTTCCCCGAGGCGACCATCTCGCAGTCGTTCACGCTGAAGTCGTTCAAGTCCGGTGCCGCGCGACTGGCGCAGGAGGCCGGGGTGCCGCTGATCCCGATGGCCCTGTGGGGTACGCAGCGGCTGTGGACCAAGGGGCGTCCGCGGAACCTCAAGCGCAGCCACATCCCGGTGACGATCCGGGTGGGCGAGCCGGTCGAGGCGCCCGCGGACCAGTACGCGGGCGCGATCACCCGCCGGCTGCGCGAGCGCGTGCAGGAGCTGCTGGAAGCGGCGCAGCGCGCCTACCCGGTACGCCCCCGGGACGCCTCGGACACCTGGTGGATGCCCGCGCACCTCGGGGGCACGGCGCCGACCCCGGAGGAGCTCCGCGGGGTCCACTGACCTCGGGGAGCGTCAGGCCGGCGCGTGGAGCACGACCCGCGCGCCCGGGCTGAACTTCTCCAGCGACTCGACCAGTTCGGCGCCGGCGGCCTCCAGCTCGGCGGCGCCCGTGGGGGCCATCGCCTCCAGCAGGAAGAGCGCGTTCGTCGTCTCCTCGGTGAGGCGGGTGCGCACCCCCTGGCGCCAGCACCAGCGGCGGCAGGTGACGCCCGCGTCGTCCCGCCACACGACCTCGCCCGGCTCCGGGTTCTCCACGCTCTCCTCGCCCGCGGCGACGGTGCCGAAGGGCTCGTCGCCGACGGCACGGATCAGGTGCATGCCGCCCTGGATCCGGTCGAGGTCCTCGCCGCCGACGGGGAGCAGATGGGCGACGCTGATGGCGTTGTAGAGGTCGACGAGGAGGTTGATCCGCGGGAGTCCGCCGTCGGCCAGGGCCCGCTTCGCCAGCGCCTCCGCGGAGTTGCGGGTGCGGGAGGGCTTGGCGCCGAAGCCGGTGAAGGCCGAGCGCCAGGCGACCATGTGCGGGTCCTCGTGCGGGGCGCGGGCGTCGAGGCGCCGGGCGAGCCGGCGCGCGGCGTCGTCGAGGAGGGCGGAACTGTCCTCGGTGCTGTCCCCGTTGACCAGGCCGTACGCCTCGATCGCCAGGTGGGTGTAGCCGGGCGCGAGGTGCCTGACGTCGTCGGAGACGGTGATGGTGATCGCCATGCCGAAGTGCCTCATCACAGTGCGGTGGGAAGGTGCGCAAGCAGGTGCTCCCGGTCGGGCGCGGCCTTCAGGGCTGCGAGGACGACCGGATGGGGTGCAGCATACAGCTCTGGATAGTCCACCTCATTGGACTCCGGACGGACCGGGAAGGCCAACCGCTCCTCGTCGAGCGAGAACCGGGCGTCGACGCCGGGCTTGTTGCCCCTGGGGTCCACCCGCGACCAGGTCGTGCGCCCCGGCAGCCTGAGGGCGACGAGGCCGTGGACCACGCCGAGGTTCTGGTAGCAGAGCGCGGCGGGAATGGCTTCGGCGCGCAGCAGTGCGGCCAGGGCGTGGGCCTTGGCGTAGCAGATGCCGGTCCGCAGCCGCAGCACGTCCGAGGCGCGCCAGGTCACGCGGTCGTCCCCGGCGTCGGCGGAGTGCGGGATCGTGTCCCGGACGTGTTCGAAGGCCGATCGGGCGTAGCCGTACGCGTCCGGAGCGGTGGCGCGCAGGCGGGCGGCGGTCTCGCGGACGAGCGGGTGCTCGTGGTCCACGGCTTCGTCGGCGACGAGGTAGGCGGACAGGTCGGCGGTCTGCTGCATCAGCTCCATGACGGACCACCCTAGGCAGCCGGCCGACCGCAATCAATCGATTTACGGTCGGCCGCATACTCATGCAGGGGTGTCCGGGGTCAGCCGCGGGCCGACTCCTCCTTCAGCGCCTGGACGAAGGCGTCGACGTCGTCCTCGGTGGTGTCGAAGGAGCACATCCAGCGCACGTCGCCCGCCGCTTCGTCCCAGAAGTAGAAGCGGAAGCGCTGTTGCAGGCGCACGCTGACGTCGTGCGGCAGCCGGGCGAAGACCGCGTTGGCCTGGACGGGGTGCAGGATCTGCACCCCGTCGACCTGGCGCACGCCTTCGGCGAGCCGCTGCGCCATGGCGTTGGCGTGCCGGGCGTTGCGCAGCCACAGGTCGCGCGCGAGCAGCGCTTCGAGCTGTACAGAGACGAACCGCATCTTGGACGCGAGCTGCATGGACAGCTTGCGCAGGTGCTTCATGTGGCTGACGGCGTCCGGGTTCAGCACGACGACGGCTTCGCCGAACATCATGCCGTTCTTCGTGCCGCCGAAGGTGATGACGTCGACGCCGACGGCGTTGGTGAACGTCCGCATGGGGACGTCCAAGGAGGCCGCGGCGTTGGATATCCGGGCGCCGTCGAGGTGCACCTTCATCCCGCGCTCGTGGGAGTGCTCGACGATCGCGCGGATCTCGGCCGGCGTGTAGACCGTACCCAGCTCGGTGTTCTGGGTGATCGACACGACCTGCGGCATCGCCCGGTGCTCGTCGTCCCAGCCGTACGCCTCCCGGTCGATCAGCTCGGGGGTGAGCTTGCCGTCGGGCGTCGGCACGGTCAGCAGCTTCAGTCCGCCCATGCGTTCGGGGGCGCCGCCCTCGTCCACGTTGATGTGGGCGGTCTGGGCGCAGATCACCGCGCCCCACCGGTCGGTGAGCGCCTGCAGCGCGGTGACGTTGGCGCCGGTGCCGTTGAAGACGGGGAACGCTTCGGCGGTGGGGCCGAAGTGGCTGTGCATGATGCGCTGGAGGTGTTCGGTGTACTCGTCCTCGCCGTAGGCGACCTGGTGGCCGCCGTTGGCGAGGGCGAGCGCCGCGAGGACTTCGGGGTGCACGCCCGCGTAGTTGTCGCTGGCGAACCCGCGGACGTCGGGGTCGTGATGGCGGCGGGCGGCCGTCGGTGCGGGGGTCGTCCTCACGGTTGGGGCGTCAGCCACAGGCGCTGTCCATTCACTTCCGTGGCGGGCCGGTCCCAGACGCCGGCGATGGCATCGGCCAGCTCCGTGACGTCCGTGAAGCCCGCGAACTTGGCGTTCGGTCGCTCGGCACGCATCGCGTCGTGCACCAGAGCCTTCACCACCAGGATCGCAGCAGCGGCGCTCGGGCCGCCGTCGCCCCCTTCCTTGCGGAAGGCGTCGCCGAGGGCCAGCGTCCACGCCTCGGCGGCGGCCTTGGCCGCGGAGTACGCCGCGTTGCCCGCGGTGGGCTTGCTGGCGCCGGCCGCGCTGATCAGCAGGAACCGCCCGCGGTCGCTGCGCAGCAGCCCGTCGTGGAAGGCGAGGGAGGTGTGCTGCACGGTGCGGATCAGCAGTCGTTCCAGGAGGTCCCAGTCGGACATCTTGGTCTCGGCGAAGGAGGCGCTGCCGCGCCAGCCGCCGACCAGGTGCACCAGGCCGTCGATCCGGCCGAACTCCTTCTCGGTCTTGTCCGCCCACTCGCGGGTCGCGGCGAGGTCGAGCAGGTCGACGGTGTCGCCGGTGACGGTCGCGCCGCCGTGGGCGTACCGGGCCGCGTCGACGGCCTCCGCGAGCCGCTCGGGGTCGGCGTCGGCGCCGACGACGGTGGCGCCGGCTTCGGCGAGCCGCAGCAGGGCGGCGCGCCCCGCCGGGCCCGCCGCTCCGGCGACCGCGACGACGGCTCCTTCCAGCGGGCCGTTGGAGTTCTTCATCTCGGTCGCCTCCTCGTTGCGCACGGTCACGCGGCAGCCCCCGAGGCAGCGCCGTCCACCGCGGGGCCGTTCGCACGAATCCCCTTGGTTCCGGCGATCACCTTCTTGAGCTTCTTGCCCAGGGCCTCATAGAACATGCTGAGCGGAAACTCGTCGGGAAGCACGTCGTCCACGAGCTTGCGGGGCGGCTGCGACAGGTCGAGGGCGTCGGGGCCCTTGGCCCAGCGGGAGCCCGGGTGCGGCGCGAGGTAGGTGGAGACCAGATCGTACGCGGCGAACCAGTGGACCAGCTTGGGGCGGTCGATGCCGTCGCGGTAGAGCTTCTCGATCTCGGCGCAGAGCTGGTTGGTGACCTGCGGTGCGCGCTCCCAGTCGATCTTCAGGGTGTTGTCGGTCCAGCGCACCACGTCGTGCTGGTGGAGGTAGGCGAAGAGGAGCTGGCCGCCGAGGCCGTCGTAGTTGCGCACGCGCTCGCCGGTGACCGGGAAGCGGAACATGCGGTCGAAGAGGACCGCGTACTGCACGTCGCGCCCCTGCGCGACGCCGTCGGCCTCCAGCTGCACGGCCGCCTTGAAGGCGGTCAGGTCGCAGCGCAGCTCCTCCAGGCCGTACATCCAGAACGGCTGGCGCTGCTTGATCATGAAGGGGTCGAAGGGCAGGTCGCCGTGGCTGTGGGTGCGGTCGTGGACCATGTCCCACAGCACGAACGCCTCCTGGCAGCGCTGCTGGTCCTCGACCATGGCGCGGATGTCCTCGGGCAGCTCCAGGCCCAGGACGTCGACGGCGGCCGTGGTGACGGCGCGGAAGCGGGCGGCCTCGCGGTCGCAGAAGATGCCGCCCCAGGTGAAGCGCTCGGGGGCCTCCCGCACGGCGATGGTCTCCGGGAAGAGGACCGCGGAGTTGGTGTCGTACCCGGCGGTGAAGTCCTCGAAGGTGATGCCGCAGAAGAGGGGGTTGTCGTAGCGGGTGCGCTCCAGCTCGGCCAGCCACTCCGGCCACACCATGCGCAGCACGACGGCTTCCAGGTTGCGGTCCGGGTTGCCGTTCTGGGTGTACATGGGGAAGACGACGAGGTGCTGGAGGCCGTCGACCCGGTTGGCGGCGGGGTGGAAGGCGAGCAGCGAGTCCAAGAAGTCCGGCACGCCGAAGGCGCCGTCGGCCCAGGCGCGCAGGTCCGCGACGAGCGCGCGGTGGTACGCGGCGTCGTGCGGCAGCAGCGGCGACAGCTCTTCGACGGCCTCGACGACCGTCTCGACGACGGCTTCGGCGGCGGCCCGGATGGGCGCGCCGTCGGCGTCGAAGTCGATCGAGCCGTCCTTGGACTGCCAGGGCCGGATCTGCTCGACGGCATTCTTGAGCCTCGGCCACGCCGGGTGCTCGGCAACCGACTGGGCGGTGGATATGGCGGCCGCGTCTGCGCCCTTCACAAGAATTTCCGTCATGTCACTTCCTCCACAGGAGAACCTTGCGTCAAGACACCGTATCCATGTGGCGTTCTTCCGGACAAGTGACCCCTACGGAAATTATCCTGCGCAGCCCCCTTGATCGCAGGAAGGTTTACGGTCCAGGCCGGCGGGAACACGCTCTTCCCTCGGTCGAATCACCCACAGGAGCGGTCTGCCCCAGAGGTGGGCGCACGAACGGTTCCCATGCGGCGACGGACGGTTAGGCTGCGCCATGCCGGGCGGCGTCGTCAGGCTGCCGCGCGGGAGCCGCCGTCGACGGAAGCGAGAGAATCTTGACTTTCCTCACCATCGGTCATCGCGGGGTCATGGGCGTCGAGCCGGAGAACACCCTGCGCTCCTTCATCCGGGCGGAACGCACCGGCATGGACTCCATCGAACTCGACCTCCACCTGAGCAAGGACGGCGCACTCGTCGTCATGCACGACGCCGACGTGGACCGCACGACCGACGGGTCCGGCCCGGTGGCCGACAAGACCCTGGCGGAGCTGCGCGGCCTGGACGCGGGCCGGGGGGAGCGGGTGCCCGTGTTCGAGGAGGTCCTGGAGGCGGTCAAGGCGCCCCTCCAGGCGGAGATCAAGGACGTGGCGGCGGCGCAGGCGCTCGCCGACGTGATGCTCCGCCACGACCTCGCCGGGCGCGTGACGGTCTCCTCCTTCCACGACGACGCCGTGGCCGAGATCGCCGCGCTGGTGCCGGGGGTGCGGACCGTGCTGATCGCCAGCCGTTGGGGCAACGACGTCGTGGACCGCGCGACCGCCGTCGGCGCCGACTGGCTCGCGCTGAACATCCGCCGGCTCACCCTGGAAACCACGGAGCGGGCGCACGAGGAGGGGCTGCGGGTGATCGGCTGGGTGGTGAACACCCAGGAGCAGCTGAAGCTGGCGCGCGCCCTCGAACTCGACGGGGTGACCACCGACTTCCCCGAGATCCGGCGCACCGGCCGGTTCACGGCGTAACCCGCACCCCCTCGTGGTCCGACCGCACCGGTGCGTCAGCCCAGCTCCTTGACCAGTTCCTCGAAGACCAGGTCGTCGCGCAGCGGGGTGCCCACGCGCTCGTCGCCGTAGGGGAAGGGCGACAGCCGTCCGGTACGGCGGTATCCGCACCGCTCGTACCAGGCGATCAGCTCCACCCGCTGCGCGATCACCGTCATCCGCACCTCGCGCGCGGACCACTCCGCCCGGGCCATCTCTTCGGCCGCGCCGATGACGCGGCGGCCGACACCGACGCCCTGGAGTCCGGGGCGCACGGCGAACAGGCCGAAGTACGCCCACTCCCCGCGGCGTTCGAGGTGGAAGCAGGAGACCGTCTCGCTGCCGTCGGCCACCACGACGAGCCGGCTGTCGGGAGCCCGGATGATCGTGCGGACGCCCTCGGCGTCGATGCGGATGCCGGCGATCAGATCGGCCTCGGACGACCAGCCGAGCTTGCTCTCCTCGCCCCGGTAGGCGGACTGGACCAGCGCGACCAGCGCGGGCACGTCCTCCTCCTGCGCTGCGCGGAAGGTGAGGTGCGCGAGGTTCCGGGGCGGTGCGCTGCTCATGGGCGTGGCTCTTCCTCTCAACGGCGGGACCTCGACGGTCGGGCACGGGGCGCCGCACAGACTACGTCGTCGACGTAAGGGGAGCGTGGCGCGGTGGTGCGCTCCCCTACGCACCCCCGTACACCTCTGTGCGCTCGGGTGCGCTCCGGCTCCCGCGGGCATCGCACCTTCGACGCGGTCGCGTTCGACACCGTCACGAGGGGGGGGAGGCACCCGTGCACGGAGCCGTGCTGCCCGGTTGGCTGCTCGTCGCACTGGGCGGGACCACCGGCGCGTACTGCCTGCTGCGGTTGCGGGACTGCTCCGGGGACGCCCGGCGGGCCGCGGGCGACGAGGCGCTGATGGGGTTGGGGATGGCCGTGATGGCGGTGCCCGCCGCCGTACTGGCGCCGCCCCGCTGGACGTGGACGGGGTACGCGGCGGTCTTCGGGTGCGCGGCGCTGGCGTCCCTGTGGGCGGCCCGGCGCGGCGCCCACCATCTGCACCACCTCGTCGGCTCGCTCGCGATGGTGTACATGGCGGTGGCGATGGCCCGGCCGGCCGGCGGGGCGGCGGGGCACGGCGGGCACGCGCCGGACGCCTCGACGGGGCTGCCGCTGCTGACGGGCGTGCTGCTGGCGTACTACGCGGTGTACGTGGTTCGTTCGGGGATCCGACTGGTGCCGGCCGGCGCCACGGGGCCGGCGGCGGCCGCGCCGCTGCCGGAGCTGCTGCCGGCGTGCCGGCTGGCGATGGGGCTCGGGATGCTCGCGATGTTGAGCGCGATGTGAGGCGGGGGGTGTGCCGGTGACCCCGGCGCACCGGGCGGGAAACCGTGGCGTACGTCACTTGGCGGGCGAGATCATATCCGCAGGTGGTACGGCACTCATAGGCTGGTGCCATGCTGGTCCCCCTCGTGCTGCTGTTGCTCGGCGCGCTGGCCGCTGTGGCGGCGCCCCGTCTGGTGTCGCGCGCAGATTGGTCGGAGCGAGAACCGATCGTGGCCTTGTGGGTGTGGCAGTGCGTGGTGGCCGCGGTGCTGCTCTCGTTCGCGCTGTCGATGACCTTCAGCGCCGCCGCGGCGTGGCAGCTCGTCCGGGGACACGTGTTCGCGCCTGCGCCGCAGGGCGTGGTGGAGGCGTACGCACTCGGCACGGAAGGGCCCTGGGCCGCTGGGCTCGCGGTCGTCCTGGCCTGCGGCGGGCTGTGGTCGTTGGCGATGCTGACGCGTGAGGTGCGCATCGCCCGGGGGCAGCGCCGCCGCCGTCGCCGGGATTTGCTGGTGCGGGCTCCGCTGATGCCGGGCGAGCAGACCGAAGGCGAACGGCTCGTGGTGCTGGAGGGCGCTCGCCCGGGCGCTTGGTGGTTGCCGGGGGCGACGCCCCAACTCGTCATCACCACGGCCGCGTTGCGCCGGCTGAAGGGGCGCCAAATCGATGCGGTGCTGGCGCACGAGCAGGGGCACGCCCGGGCCCGGCACGATTGGCTGCTGCACACCTCCGGTGCGCTGGCCAACGGCTTTCCCCAGGTCCCGGTGTTCGCCGCGTTCCGCGACGAGATGCACCGGCTGGTGGAGTTGGCCGCCGACGACGTGGCGTCCAAGCGGTTCGGACGGTTGACGATCGCGCTGGCGCTGGTCGAACTGAACGAGGACCGCGGGGTGTTCGGGCCCTGCCCGCCGCAACACGACCACCTGCCGCAGCGGGTGCACCGGCTGCTGGCGGCCACGCCGCGGCTGGCTCCGTTCCGCCGGCTCAAGCTGACCGCGGCCGCGGCGCTGGTGCCGGTGGTGCCGGTGCTGGTGGCGTTCGTGCCCGCGCTGCGCGCGCTGGGCTGACCCCTTCGGCCCTGCACGCCGGTCGACGACGCCCACCGACGCCGCGCCACACCGGCCCTGCACGGGGATGGCCCGGGGCTCGGCCAACGGGGAAGATCGGCCCATGCATCCCCCGTATGACCCGTCTCCCGGGCCTCCTGGTTCCTCTGGGCCCCCTGGACCTCCTGGCCCTCCTGGCCCTCCTGGTCCCCCCGGATCGCATGGGCCACCTGAGACTCCCGGCTCCCCGCCGCCCCCTCCCCCCGGCCGCGGCCGGCAACGGCTCGCCTTAGGCCGGCCGGCCCAGCTCGGAGCGGTGTTGGCGCTGCTGTCGGGCGTCCTACTCTGGCTGGTCGCCGCCGCCTGGTCCCCCCTGATGTCCTTCGACCGGTCGATCGCGCGGGCCCTGCACCGCAGGGCGGTGACCGAGCCCAACCTCGTCCAGGCGAACCGGATCCTCTCCGACTGGGTCTGGGATCCATGGACGATGCGCGCCCTGATCACGGTGGCCGTGCTGTGGCTGTGGTGGCGGCGCGAATGGCTGCTCGGCCTGTGGGTGGCGGGGACGGTGGCGCTGGGGGCCGTCATCCAGCAGTCGCTGAAGGCGGCAGTGGGCCGCGAGCGCCCGCAGTGGCCGGATCCCGTCGACTCGGCGCACTACGCGGCCTTCCCGTCCGGCCACGCGATGGTGGCGACCGTCGTCTGCGGTCTGCTGCTGTGGTTGCTGCGGCGGCACGGGCTGCGCGGCGCGTGGTGGTCCGTGTGCGTGGCGGTCGCGGTCGTGTCTGTCATCGGAGTGGGGGCGACCCGGCTCTACCTCGGGGTCCACTGGCCCACGGACGTGCTCGGCGGCTGGTTGCTGGGAGCCGCTTGGGTGGCGCTGTCGATCGGCGCGTACGAGCGGGTGGCACGCCGGACGGGCCGGGACCCGGCCCTCTGACGGCCCTTCGGAGCGTCGACAACGCGCCGACTTCGCTTCCGTCGCGTCTCGCCATTGACAACTGGCACGTCTTCCGGACCGGGCGATCCCCCGCGTCGCCCGGTCCGGTCGACACCCCCGTCGAACCGACCTCGCGGTCGTGCGGGGGCCTGCGCTGAGTATATTGGCTGTGAGCCAGTCAACGCAGGAGTCCAGCATGTCCCCGCGGAGCCCATCGGTCAATGAAGAGCTTCGCCGGCGTTCCCGGGACCGACTGCTCCAGGCGACGGTCGAGTTGGTCGACGAGCGGGGCTACGACACCACGACCCTCGCCGACATCGCGGACCGGGCCGGCTCCGCGCGCGGCCTCGTCTCGTACTACTTCCCGGGCAAGCGCCAGCTGTTGCAGTCCGCCGTCCACCGGCTGATGCACCGCACGCTGGAGGAGGCGCTCAACCGCGAGCCGCGGTCGGACGACGGTCGGGACGTCCTCGCCCGGGCGATCGACGCCGTGCTCGGCCTCGGCGTGGACCGCCCCGTGCTGATGCGCGCGCACATGTCGGGGGTGCTCCAGGCGGAGGGCTTCGTGCAGTGCCCCGAGCAGCAGCGGCTGGCCGCCCTGCTGGGCGAGGCGGTGCAGCGGTACGGCTCGGACGCGGTCGAGGTGGACTATCCGATGCTGCGCGCCCGGCTGATGGGGGCCGTCTTCGCGATCGTGCTGCCGGGGGCCCCGATGCCCCGGGAGCTGCTGCGGGCGGACCTGTTCCAGCGCTACGGGCTGGACTGGCAACTCGGCGTTCCGCCGGGTGGTGCGGTCCACCCGGCGGAACACCCGCTGACGCCCCTCGGCGCGGGGCCGGCCCCGCAGGGCCGGCTCAAGGAGCAGGCTCCCCCGCCGCGTCAGGCGCGTCGGACGCGCTAGTCGTCGTCCTCGTCGTCGTCCTCGTCACGGTCGAAGTAGTCCGGCTGCGTCTGGACGTTCAGCTCGTCCAACCGCACCTTCTTCGCCGGGTCCGTACGCCTGTCGTTGATCTTCAGGATGTCCAGGCCCTTCACCATGTCGTTGGAGTAGACGTATCCGTTGTAGTAGTACGCGGACCAGGTCCCGCCGCCGATGAAGTCGGTGACGGAGATGGGGCCGCGCTCGAAGTAGCCGATCTCCTTGGGCTTGGACGAGTCGGTGAAGTCCCAGAAGGACACCCCGCCCTGGTACCACGACTGGACCATGATGTCGCGGCCCTTGACCGGGATGATCGAGCCGTTGTGCGCCACGCAGTTCTCGGTGTCGGCCTGGTGGCGCGGGATCTTGAAGTAGCTGCGGAAGACGAGCTCGCGCTTGTCGCCCTTGCCGACGAGGTCGTAGATGCCGTTGGCACCGCGGTTGGGACCGATCTCCGCGTTGCAGGTCGCCGCGCCGCCGCCGCCGAGCTCGTCGGTGAAGACGATCTTGTTGGTGTCCTGGTTGAAGGTCGCCGAGTGCCAGAACGCGAAGTTCACGTTGTCCTGCACCTGGTCGATGACCTTCGGCCGCTCCGGGTCCTTGATGGAGAACAGGATGCCGTCGCCCATGCAGGCGCCGGCCGCCAGGTCCTTCGAGGGGAGCACGGTGATGTCGTGGCAGCCCGTGGTCTTGGACACGCCCGGGTTGGTGGGCCCACCCGGGTTGCCGCCGCCGTCGGGGCCGTCACCCGGGAAGAGCACCGGGAAGCCGATCATCTTCGCCTGCTCGGGCGCCTTGCGCGGCACCTTGATGATGGAGATGCCGTCGTGCGGCGGCTGGCAGTCCGGGAAGGCCGCGTTCGGCGCGTACGAGGAGACGTACACGTAGACGTTGCGGCGCTCGGGCACCAGCGTGTGGGTGTGCGAGCCGCACGGCGTCTCGACGGCAGCGACGTACTTCGGGTTGCGCTTGTCGCTGATGTCGAAGACCTTCATGCCCTCCCAGGAGTCCTTCACCGTCGCCGACTGCGACTTGCTGGCGCACGAGTCGTCGCTGCGGGACGAGTCGGTGGACAGGAAGAGCAGGTTCCCGGAGACGGAGATGTCGTTCTGGGAGCCGGGGCAGAGCACCTGGGAGACGGTCTTCGGGGACTTCGGGTTGGAGATGTCGAAGATCCGGAAGCCGTCGTAGTTCCCCGCGTAGGCGTACTTGCCCTGGAACGCGAGGTCGGAGTTGGTGCCCTTGAGGGCGTCCTTGGGGATGTTGGCGAGGTGTTCGACGTTGTCGCTGCGGACGATCTCGTCCACGCCGGGTATCTCGCCGCTCTTGATGGCGGTGCGGGCCTCGGCCACTTGGCCGGAGCTGACCTCCTTCTGCTGGACGGGACCGTCCCCGGGGTCGGGTATCGCGGCCGCCGGTGCGGCCGTGAGCAGGGTCGCGAACAGGCCAGCCGCGGCTGCCGCCACGCCCAGTCGTCTGCGCCGCGCTCGGGTGGTGTGCAACAGGGTCACTGCGTCCTCCCTCGTGTCCGTTCTGGTCGAACGGTTCACACACCACGGAAGTATCTTGCTTAGCATGCGCATTTCAATAGAGCGCAACACGCCCGTCATGAAAGTTTTTGATCTCCATGCCGGGGAACTGCTTACAACGGTCGCTCTCAGCCAAGTGCCCCAGGAGGTCACCGTGTTCCGCCAACCCCCGACCGCCGGCACCCGTGGACCGGCCGCCTTGGCCGTCCTCGCCCTGGTCGCAGCGCTCGCCCTGAGCGCCTGCGACTCGGATTCGGACTCCGGCGCTGCCGGCTCCAACGCGGCGCAGGGCTCGGTCGTGGCCCCGGGCAAGCCCGGTGAGGCCGCGAAGACGCTCTCCCCCGAGCAGGCCGCGAAAGCCGTGCCGGACGATTCGCCCAACGCCGCCGACTTCGCGTACGCCGAGATGATGGTCAAGCACCACGCCCAGGCGCTCACCATGACCGCGCTGGTGCCCGAGCGCGCGGCCGCCGCGCAGGTCAAGGGCGTGGCGGAGCGGATCTCCGCCGCCCAGAAGCCGGAGATCGACGCGATGAACGGCTGGCTGAAACGGTTCGCCGCCAAGAAGCCCAAGGAGGGCGGCCACGACCACGGCGCGATGGCGATGCCCGGCATGGCCACCGAAGCCCAGCTCGACCAGTTGCGGGCGGCGAAGGGCGAGGCGTTCGACGACCTCTTCCTCAAGTTGATGATCACCCACCACCAGGGAGCCGTCAGCATGGCCGCCGACGCGCTGTCCGACGGCCGGAACACCCTGGTCCAGGAGATGGCGAACGACGTGATCTCCCAGCAGTCCGCCGAGATCGGCCGGATGCAGAAGATGTGACGGAGCGCGGCGACGGAGTGACGACGCACGTCCGGAACCTCCCCGGTGCCCGGCTCCGGTGCGATGCTGGAGTTCACCGCGGGAAGGAGCGCCCACGTGCTTCGCGTCGCCGTCGTCGGCTCGGGACCCAGTGGGGTCTACGCGGCCTCGGACCTCGTCCGGCAGAGCCAGGTCCCGGACGTGCGGGTGCACGTCCTGGACCGGCTGCCCTGCCCGTACGGCCTGGTGCGGTACGGGGTCGCGCCCGACCACGAGAAGATCAAGTCCCTGCAGAACAACCTCCGCACGGTGCTGGAGGACGACCGGATCGGCTTCCTCGGGAACGTGGAGGTCGGGGCGCACGGGCTCGGGCCCGAGCGGCTGCTGGAGCTGTACCACGCGGTCGTGTACTGCGTGGGTGCCGCGCGTGACCGCAGGCTCGGCGTGCCCGGCGAGGACCTGCCCGGCAGCCATTCGGCCACCGACTTCGTCTCCTGGTACAGCGCGCACCCGGACGCGCCGCACGACTTCGGCGGGCCCGCCCTGGCGGCGCGTTCCGCCGTGGTGATCGGGGTCGGCAACGTGGCCGTCGACGTGGCGCGGATCCTGGCGCGCGCGGCCGACGACCTGCGCCGCACGGACGTGCCGCAGGGCGCACTCGGCGCGCTGGCCGCGAGCGGCGTGCGCGAGGTGCACATGGTGGGCCGCCGCGGCCCCTCGCAGGCCAAGTTCACCACCAAGGAGCTGCGCGAGCTGGGCGCGCTGACGTCGGCGGAGGTCGTGGTCGACCCGGCGGAGCTGGCGCGGGACCCGGCGTACGGGTCACCGGACGCCGCTGCCGCGCTGCCGGCGGCGAACCGGCGGAATCTGGACGTCGTGCGGACCTGGGCCGAGCGGACGCCCGACAGACCGGCGGCCCGAGACGGTGTGCGACGGCTCCACGTGCGCTTCTTCCTGCGCCCGGTCGAGCTGCTCGCGGACGGCGGACGGGTGGGGGCCGTGCGGTTCGAGCGGACCGTGCCGGACGGCGACGGCGGCGTGCGGGGCACCGGGACGTACGAGGACGTGCCCGCGCAGTTGGTGCTGCGGGCCGTCGGGTACCGCGGCGTGGCGCTGCCCGGCCTGCCGTTCGACGCCCGCAGCGGCACGATGCCGCACGCGGCGGGGCGGGTGCTGCGCGACGGGGCGCCGTCGCCCGGCGAGTACGTGGCGGGGTGGATCAAGCGGGGGCCGACCGGGGTGATCGGGACGAACCGGCCGTGCGCCAAGGAGACGGTGGCCTCGCTGCTCCAGGACGCGCCGGCGCTCTCGGCGCGACGGGTGGCGGACGACCCGGTGGCGGAGTTGCGGGCGGGCGGGCACCGACCCGTCGAGTGGCCCGGCTGGCTCGCCATCGAGGCTGCCGAGTCGGCGCTCGGGCTCTCGCTGGGGCGGGGGCCGGTGAAGATCCCGGACTGGGCGGGGCTGCTCGCCGCGGCGGCCGGTTGAGGGCTGTGGCGTGCCCCGCCGCAACGCTGTGACCTGCGACGACGTGGGCCCGCAGGCCGTTGTCAGTGGTCGGGTGCAGACTGGCCCGTATCCGCGACAAGGACGTCCTGGAGGTTGGGGCCATGACTGCCGTACTGCTGACCGTCGGCACGCGCAAGGGACTCTTCATCGGCCGCCGCAGAGGTGGCGCGTGGGAGTTCGACGGACCTCACTTCCCCGCCCAGGCCGTGTACTCCGTCGCGATCGACCGACGGCGGAAGGTGCCCCGGCTGCTCGTGGGCGGGGACAGCGCGCACTGGGGCCCGTCCGTCTTCCACTCCGACGACCTGGGGGCCACCTGGGTCGAGCCGGCGCGCCCGGCGGTCGCCTTCCCCAAGGACACGGGCGCTTCCTTGGAGCGGGTGTGGCAGCTCCATCCGGCCTCCGCCGCCGATCCGGACGTGGTGTACGCGGGGACCGAGCCGGCGGCCCTGTTCCGCTCCTCCGACGGCGGCGAGAGCTTCGACTTCGTACGGCCCCTGTGGGAGCACCCGACGCGGTCGCGGTGGGAGCCCGGCGGCGGCGGGGAGGCGGTGCACACGGTGGTGACGGACCGTCGCGATCCGAGCGCGGTGACGGTCGCGGTGTCGACGGCCGGGGTGTTCCGCTCGCAGGACGGCGGGGAGAGTTGGGCCCCGTCGAACGACGGGGTGTCGGCCGTCTTCCTGCCCGATCCGCACCCCGAGTTCGGGCAGTGCGTCCACAAGATCGCCCAGGACGCCGGTAACCTCGACCGGCTCTACCTCCAGAACCACTGGGGGGTCTACCGCAGTGACGACGCAGGTGCGCACTGGACGGACATCGGCGCAGGGCTGCCGTCGGACTTCGGCTTCGCGGTCGCCGCCCATCCGCACCGCCCCGACACCGCCTACGTCTTCCCGATCACCGCGGACAGCGACCGGGTGCCGGCCGGGCGCCGCTGCCGGGTCTTCCGCACCGAGGACGCCGGCGCCAGTTGGGAGGGCCTGTCCCACGGACTGCCGCAGGGCGACCACTTCGGGACGGTGCTGCGGGACGCCCTGCGCACGGACGACGCCGACCCCGCCGGCGTCTACTTCGGCAATCGCAACGGCGAGGTGTACGCCAGCGCCGACGACGGCGACTCCTGGCGGCTGATCGCATCCCATCTGCCGGACGTGCTCTGCGTGCGGGCGGCGGTCGTGGCGTGAGCGGGGTGTGCAGGGGCCCGGCGGGCCGCGTCAACGGCGGTCCCGGGTCCGTCGGCGGTGATCGTCGGGAGACGTGCCAGCCGCCCCCGTTGGACCAGTAGAGTGACGCTTCGTGACAGCGCGACGGCCTTTGAAGGACATTGTCGAACCCGGCTGGGCGCAGGCCCTGGAGCCGGTGGAGGAACGCATCGCCGCAATGGGGGACTTCCTCCGTGCGGAGATCGGGGCGGGACGCACGTACCTCCCGGCGGGACAGCACGTCCTGCGCGCCTTCCAGCAGCCCTTCGAGGAGGTGCGCGTCCTGATCGTCGGTCAGGACCCCTATCCCACGCCGGGGCACGCGGTGGGGCTGAGCTTCTCCGTGGCGCCCGACGTCCAGCCGGTGCCCAAGAGCCTGGACAACATCTTCTGGGAGATGCACAAGGACCTGGGACACCCGCGGCCTTCGAACGGTGACCTGACGCCCTGGGCGCGCCAGGGCGTGCTGTTGCTCAACCGTTCCTTGACCACCGCGCCGCGCAAGCCGGCCGCACACCGCGGCAAGGGCTGGGAGGAGGTCACCGAGCAGGCGATCCGGTCGCTGGTGGCCCGCGGCACGCCCCTGGTGTCGGTGCTGTGGGGCCGTGACGCCCGCAATCTGCGCCCGCTGCTGGGCGACTTCCCGGCGATCGAGTCGGCCCACCCCTCCCCCATGTCGGCGGACCGCGGGTTCTTCGGCTCGCGCCCGTTCAGCAAGGTGAACGAGTTGTTGGAGCGGCAGGGCGCCCAGCCGATCGAGTGGCAGTTGCCGTGAGCACGCCCTCCGTCCGCTGGGTCGTCGGGGTGGACTCCGGTGGCTCCGGGCTGCGGGTGGCCCTCGCCGACGCGGCGGGTGCCGGTGCGCCGGAGGTCGTCGACGCGCGCACCCCCGTGCGCACCGGCCCCGCGGGCATCGATGCGCGGCATCTGTTGGAGCTGATGCTGCCGATGGTGCGTGCCCTGTTCGTACGGACCGGGCACGGGGCGTCGGGCACCGGTGCCGAGGTGGCGGCGGTGGCGGTCGGCGCGGCCGGGATGGCGACGCTGGGCGGACAGTTGCGCGCCGAGTTGCCCGGGGCGCTCGCCACCGAGTTGGGGGTGCGCCGTCTCGCGCTCGCCGCGGACGCCGTGACGGCGTACGCGGGCGCGCTCGGCCAGCGCCCCGGCGCGGTCGTCGCGGCGGGCACGGGAGTGATCGCCCTCGGCACGGATCTGGCCGGTTGGCGCCGGGCGGACGGGTGGGGCCATCTGCTGGGCGACTGCGGCAGCGGTGCGTGGATCGGCCGTGCGGGGCTGGAGGCGGCGCTACGCGCCCATGACGGCCGCAGGGGCGGTTCGACGGCCCTGTTGTCCGCGGCCGAGTCCCTGTGGGGTCCGGTGACCGGGCTGCCGGGGCAGTTGTACCCGCGTACGGACCGGCCGGCCGTGTTGGCGTCTTTCGCGCCGCACGTCGCGCGGTGTGCGATCGAGGGCGACCCGGTGGCGGAGGAGGTCCTCGGGCGGGCGGCCGGGCACCTCGTGGAGGCGGCTGCGGCCGTGTGCCCGCCCGCGCAGCAGGGCGTCGCACGGGGCGCCGGTGTGGACGTCGCCCTGACGGGCGGTCTGTTTGCGATGGGCGATCCCCTTCTCGTACCGGTGCGGGAGCAGATGGCGGCTCAGTTGCCCGCGGCACGGCTGGTTCCGGCCGTCGGCGACCCGTTGGCCGGTGCCGTGTCCATCGCCGCCGCGCTCGCCGACGACTCGCTGCGGCTCCCGACGGATCCGGCGCTGCTGCACGTACCGCTGGCCGCACCGGCAGAGCGGGGCAGATGAGACGCGCCGTCTTTTCGCCCGCCTCATCGGATAAAAGCGGACAGATGACACCGGACGCCCCCCTCCCCGAACAGCCGCGCCGACAAAACCAGTAGCATGCGGCGCCATGAGCTCCCCCACTGGGCCAGCACCCGGCCTGCCTGTACGAATGCCGCGTCCCCGCCAGTCCGGACGGCACCGCCGCCCGGAGCCCGTGGCGGCTCCCGAGGGCGCACCCGCGCTGGTGCTCGCCGTACCCGGCGCTCCCACACCCGCGACGCGGGGCCTGGCCGAAGAGATCATAAGCATCGCCCGTTCGGAGCTTCCCGGCCTGGAAGTCGGCATCGGCTACCTGGACGGCGTCGACCCGCAGCCGCCCGCCCCCGAGTCCGTCGGCGCTCCCGTCGAGGGGGCCGACGGCGTCGACGCGGCCGTTGCTGACGCAAACTCCGTCGATGCCCCGGGCGCTTCAGGGGCCGTCGACGGCCCGTCCCTGGCGAGCGTGTTGGCGCGTACGGCCGCGCTGCGCACCGAGCGGTACGAGATCGCCACGGCCGCCGGCCGCGAGGTGCCGGCGCCGCAGGGGCCGTCCGCCGTCGTCGTCCCGCTGCTCGCCGGCCCGGACGCGGCCCTGATGGCGCGGATCCAGCAGGCCGTGGACGCCAGCGGTGCCGCGGTGGAGCTCACCGACGTGCTGGGGCCGCACCCGCTGCTCGCCGAAGCCGTGCACGTACGGCTGTCGGAGGCGGGGCTGGCCCGGGCGGACCGCGCGCGGCTGTTCACCGTCGCCACGGCCGCGGACGGCATCATCCTGGCCACCGTCGGCGGCGACGAGGCCGTGCGGGCCGCCGGGATCACCGGCATGCTGCTCGCCGCCCGGCTGGCGGTGCCGGTGATGGCCGCCGCGCTCGACGGGCCGGGCTCGGTCGCCGCGACGGCCGACCAGTTGCGCGCCTCCGGCTCGACCCAACTGGCGGTCGCCCCGTATCTGATCGGCCCCGAGTTGCCCGACGGCCTGCTGGAGACGGCGCTCAAGGAGGCGGGTGCGCCCGCGTCCGAGGCGCTGGGCGCCTATCCGGCGATCGGCAAGCTGGTGCTGTCGCAGTACACGACGACGCTGGGCATCACGCCCCAGCCGCAGGGCTCGCCCCTGCGCTGAGCAAGGGGGCGGGCGCCGGCTTCGGCGAGTGTCCGCCGCGCAACCTGCCGGTCGGTCATCTCCGCCGACCGGCCGGGTCCGCGGCACGCGCCGCACCGCAGCGCGTGCCGTGCGGGCGCACTGCTCAGGCGAAGACGACGCAGGAGGCCGCGGGGGCGTCCAGGGAGCCCGCCCGCCGCGGCACCCCGCTGGCGGGGTCGACGTCGAACCAGGTGACGTTCCCCGAACGTTCGTTGGCGACGTACAACCGTCGGCCCGCGGGGTCGAGCTTCAGGTCCCGCGGCCAGTGCCCGCCGCAGGGGACCGTGGTGGTCAGGGTCACCCGCTCCCGGTTCGGGTCCACCGCGAGGACGGCGATGCTGTCGTGGCCGCGGTTGGCGACCCACAGGTGGGATCCGTCGGGCGAGACGACGACCTCGGAGGGGTACGTGCGCGGGGTGACGCCCTCGGGCACCACCGGGACCTCCCCGATCGGGTCGAGCCGGCCCGTGGCGCCGTCCCAGCGGCACACGGTGAGCGTGGGCTGGAGTTCGTTGAGCACGTAGGCGTGGGTCCCGGCCGGGTGGAAGGCGAGGTGGCGGGGGCCGGTGCCGGGGCGCAGCGAGGTGGCGGCGTGCACGGTCAACTCCCCCGCCTTCGCGTCGAGGGCGCACACGTGCACGGTGTCCGTTCCGAGGTCCACGCCGAGGACCCAGCGGCCGGTGGGGTCCGCGAGGACCTGGTGGGCGTGCGGTCCGCGCTGGCGGTCCGGGTCGGGGCCGGAGCCCTCGTGCTGGAGCACTCCGCTGACGGGCTCGGGCCGGCCCTCGTCGTCGAGGGGGAGCACGCTGATGCTGCCGGAGCCGTAGTTCGCCGTCAGCAGGTGGCCGTCGACGACGGTCAGGTGCGTGGGTCCGGCGCCGCAGACGGGGACGCGGGCGCCGTGCTGGCGCGGGGAGGCGCCGCGGACGTCGAAGGCCGCGACGGCGCCTTCCGCGGTCTCGGACACCGCGTACAGGACGGGCTTGCCGGCGATCCGGGCGAGGGCGAGGTAGGAGGGGTCGGCGACGGCGTCGCTCGCCCCGGTCTCGGTCAGCGCACCGGTCGGGCCGTCGACGCTGACGGCGAGCACGCCGCGGCCTCCCGCCGAGGTGAACGATCCGATGAATGCCCGTCCCGCGCTCTTCTCGCCCACGGCGGTGTCCCTCCCACTGATGCTGTTGTTGCCCGGGCCGACGGTAGCAGCGGTCTAGACCAACTGTCTGTATGTGGCGGCGCACGCCGGCGGATTCGCAGTGCTTACCCCGCGGAAGCGGGGATCTACCCTCCGGTAGCGAGTTGTCTACGGGCTACCTCGGGTAGCAGCGGCGCGATGCTGGTCAGCGGGGTGGAGAGCGGGCT
The DNA here is from genome assembly GCF_044328175.1 of Streptomyces sp. NPDC017979. Taxonomy (NCBI): domain Bacteria; kingdom Bacillati; phylum Actinomycetota; class Actinomycetes; order Kitasatosporales; family Streptomycetaceae; genus Streptomyces; species Streptomyces sp. NPDC017979. The sequence goes on from NZ_JBIRGU010000004.1 coordinate 20,531, forward strand.
CCGGGGCGTATTGCGCCGGGGGCGCACGCTGGCGATCACGCGCTGACCAGTGTGAACGCTGCGGCGGAGATGGGCGGGTGGTGCCGGTGGGAAAGCCCCTGGGGCGTGCCCCACGACACAGCCCGCCGCGCGGCGGGGCCGCGGCTGGCATCCTGGATGAATGAGCCATGCACGCACCCTGTCGGTCATCTTCGATCTGGACGGCACGCTGGTGGACAGCGAGCCCAACTATTACGAGGCGGGGCGCAGGGTCCTGGCCGAGTACGGCGTCACGGGGTTCACCTGGGAGCGGCACACGGACTTCATCGGCATCGGGACGCGCGAGACGCTCCAGACGCTGCGTGCGGAGCACGGGATCGAGGCGCCGGTCGACGAGTTGCTGGCGGGCAAGAACCGGCACTACGTGGAGTTGGCCCGGACCGCGACCGAGGTGTATCCGCAGATGCGGGCGTTCGTGGAGTTGTTGGCCGGGGACGGGGTGCCGATGGCGGTGGCGTCCGGCTCCTCGCCCGCCGCGATCGATGCGGTCCTGACCGGAACGGGGCTCGACGCCCTGATCCCGACGGTCGTCTCCGCCGAGGAGGTGGCGCGGGGCAAGCCCGAACCGGACGTCTTCCTGGAGGCGGCGCGCCGGCTGGGGGCCGCGCCGGGGCAGTGCGTGGTGCTGGAGGACGCGCCGCCCGGCGCCGCCGCCGCGCACGCCGCGGGGATGCGCTGCATCGCCGTCCCGTACGTGGCGGCGACAGCGGACGACCCGGCGTTCGGCACGGCGAGCCTGCTGTACCGGGGCGGCCAGGGCGAGTTCACGGCCCGGGCGGCGTACGACTGGCTGCGCGGGCAGCGCCCCTGACGGCGGGGCGCCGGCGACCCGGCGGCCCGGAGCGTCAGGGCTTGCGCGCCAATCCGACGTACACCGGCACCCCCGCGGTCTCGACTTCGGCGCCTTCGGGCTCGAAGTCCCACTCCTCCAACGGCACCACGCCGGGTGCGGCCAGTTCCAGCCCCTGGAACAGCGCGGAGACCTCGGTGCGGTCGCGCAGCCGGAGCGACATGCCGCTGGCGCGGTAGATCTCGGTGACGCGTCCGAGTGCCTCCGGGTCGAAGTCCCCCGTCCCGTGGGCGAGCATCAGCACGCTGCCGGACGGCAGCGGCTCCAGCAGGGTGCGCAACACCTCCTGGGGCTCGGCCTCGTCGGGCAGGAAGTGCAGCAGGGCGACGAGGGAGAGCGCGACCGGCTCCCGGAAGTCCAGCACCTCCCGGGCCTCGGCCACGATCTTGGCCGGCTCCCGCACGTCCGCCTGGACGTACTCGGTGCGGCCGGCCCGGGTGCCGCGCAGCAGCGCCTCGGCGTGCCGGAGCACCACCGGGTCGTTGTCGACGTACACGATGCGCGCGTCGGGGGCGATCTCCTGGACGACCTGGTGGAGGTTGGGCTCGGTGGGGATGCCGGTGCCGACGTCGAGGAACTGGCGGATCCCCTGGCGGGCGAGGTGCCGGGCCGCGCGGCGCATGAAGCCCCGGTTGGCCCGGGCCAGGCGCCGGGCGTCGGGCAGCACCTTCAGCACCTGTTCGGCGGCCTCGGCGTCCACGGGGTAGTGGTCCTTGCCGTTGAGGAAGTAGTCGTACATCCGGGCCGAGTGGGCCTTCCCGGTGTGCACGCCGTCCGTGCCGTGGCCGTGCCCGGTGTCGGTCATCGCGCTGTCCTCCGTGGTCGCTCGTGGCTGTGGAAGTGCGGGCGGGGGCCCGCGGGTGCTTGGTGCTTCGTTCGTGGCCGTGCCCGGGCGCGCTCGCCCGCGCCGCCGCCGGTCAGACGAGCAGGAAGTCCGCGGCGCCGCCCTTCGCGCCTTCGACGAGTTCGGCGATGTCGCGGGCGGCGAAGATCAGGGCCGGCCCGTCGGGGTGCTGGGAGTGGCGCACGGCCACCCGGCCGTTCCCGAGTTGCTTCACCTCCACGCAGTTGCCGCCGTTGCTGCCGCTCCAGGGCTTCCTCCACGCGTGGGCGCCGAGGGTGACGTCCGCCTGGCTGACGTGGCTCATGGGTCAAGCTCCTTGCGAGTGACGTCGAGGAAGCGCAGGGTGTCCTTCCGCGACAGTGCGTGTGTGCTCATCTGGTCGAGGACCTCGCGGTAGAGGGCGACCTCCACCGGGTCCTCGCTGTACGTCGCCCTGCTGAGGCCGTCGATGCCCACGACGTCGGGGAGTTCGGGGATCTCGAACCGGAAGACGGAGAACGGGCCGAACCCGCCGGGGTGCAGACCCGCGGCGAACGGCGCCACCTGGAGGGTCACGGAGGGGAGTTCCGCCACGTCGAGGAGGTGTTCGAGTTGGGCGCGCAGCACCTCCGTCGGTCCGACCGGACGCCGAAGAACCGTTTCATCGACGATGGCCCAGAACTGCGGGGGCTCGGGATCGGTTCGGGTCAGCAGCGCCTGTCTCTCCCGGCGCAGTTCGATCTGGCGCTCCACCACCTCCGGTGCGGACCGGGGCAGTCCGAGGCTCAGCACGCAACGCGCGTACTCGGGGGTCTGGAGCAGTCCGGGCACGACGTGCGGCTCGTACGCGCGGATCCGGCGGGCCCCGCTCTCCAGGCTGACGTGGACGCCGAACCAGCTCGGCAGCACGTCGCGGTAGCCCTGCCACCAGCCGGAGACGTTGGCCTTCTCGGTCAGCTCCAGGAACTCGCCGGCCTCCTCCTCCACCACGCCGTAGATCTCCAGCAGCGCCTTGACGGTCAGCCACTTCAGGGCGACCTCGGCGCGCTCCATGCGCGTGATCGTGGTGTGGGACTGCCGCAGCCGCGTGCCCACCTCCTGCGCCGACAGCCCCGACGCCTGACGGAGTTGCAACAGCCGTCTGCCCAGGACCATCTGCAACACCGTGGGGGCTGACCTCGGCTCACTCACCTTCACGGCCCCTCTCGAACACCGGTTCACGGGGTGCAGTGTGCCATGCGAGCAAGAGCCTGCACAGGACACACACCCCATAGTGCACCGTGCAGAGTGCGGCTTGCCAACTCTCCTTACCCGGGCCATAGTTGGCGCAGTGACTCGGCTCACGCGGCTGACCGGCCGACGTGTACGAGACGCGGCGACGCACCCGGCCGCCCACCGCGACCGGGGCGTGGCTCCGGAGCGGTCCCCTACTCCTTCGCGGTGCGCGCGAAGACACCGCGAGGACGGCGTCCACCCTCTCCGGTCGTCGACCTGGGCTGGGAGTGCCCCCACCCGATAGGACTGCCCGTGACGCTCGCCGCAGACTTCTCGTCCCTGCGCCCACCGAACGACGACACCGTCAGCACGTGCCTGTTCGACCTGCCGTCCGACCACCGCTCGGTCTCCATCGCCCGACGCCTGGCCGCGACGTATCTGGACAGCCGCATCCAGTGCGACGACGACGTTCGGCACTCAGTGAAGCTGCTGGTCAGCGAGTTGGCCACCAATGCGATCCGGCACACCGAGGGGATCCAGTTCCGCTGTCGGGTGCGGTTGGAGCAGAACGCGGTGCGCATCGAGGTGGAGGACCGCGGCCACGCCCCGGCGCGGATCCGGCCCCGCGCCGCTTCGCACGACGACGAGTGCGGCCGGGGGCTGCACCTGGTGGCCCGACTGTCCAAGGACTGGGGGATGCGGCGCCGGGAACACGGGCCCGGTTCGGTCGTGTGGGCGGTGGTGGCGGCGCACTAACCGCGCGAGCCCCCGCACCACCCCGACGGACGAGCCGCACGACCGACCCTCGAAGCCCGCTCCCCCATCACTACGTGAAGTCGGGGGCGGGCCGCGCCTGATGGTGCGGGCCCCGCCCAAGCGCCGAGGCCCTACGACTCCAACTAACTGCTATGCCACTTAGCGGTTTAACGCTAGGATCTCCGTGGCACCTCGCCACCGGGGACCCTCCCGGGCCGCAGCAAGCCCCGTGCCCGGCCAACAGGAAGCGGGAGGGCCCCCGGCCTGTCCCCGGCCCACCTCCGGCCACCGACTCAGACGGGGCCGCAGGCCACCAGCAGCGGCAGGAACGGCGCCGCCACCGAGGCGACGAGCACCCCGATCCAGGTCAGTCGACGGGGGCGGTCCTGCGGGGTGAGGATGCGGCGCAGCCTGATCAGGGCTCCCGAGCCGCCGGCCCCCAGCGCCGTCCGCGGCGCCCGCCCCGCCGCGACCTCGCACATGGCGGTGGCCAGGGCGTCGCGCGAGTGCAGCCGCAGCGCCCGGTCGTCCGCGATCATCTCCAGCAGCAGCGCGGTCTGCTGGTGGGCGTGCCGGGCGAGCGGCAGTCCGGGGAAGGCGCGGGCGAACGCCTTCGTGGCGACCTGGGCGAGGTGGTGCCGGCCGCGGATGTGGGCCTTCTCGTGTTCCAGTACGGCCTGCAACTGCTCCTCGGTCAGCCGCTCCAGCGCGCCGCGGGTGACGACGATCCGACGCGCGCGCCCGGGCAGGCAGTAGACCGCGGGCGCCTCGTGCTCGACGACCGTCACCCCGTACTCCGACACGTCCGAGCCGATCACGCTCAGCAGGTCGGCGTGGCGCCGCCGCTCCCGGCCGGCCTGCCAAGCCGTCCACGCCAGCCAGCCGAACGGCAGCGCCAGGACCGTCAGCGGGGCCATCAGCAGACCGACGTCGGCGAGGGAGGCCGGCGAGTTCACGGGCTGGGCGTCCGCAGCCAGCCCGCAGGCCGTCAGCAGCCCCACCAGGCCCTCGTGCACGTGCTGCTCGACCAGCACCAGGTGGTACACGGACAGCGCGGTCGCCACCACGAAGGTGAGCATCAGGCCCTGCCAGGCCAGTACGGCGACCGTCGGGGCGCGGTGCGCCCATCGGGCACCGGCGAGTGCGTACGGGACGGCGGCCCCGACCAACACCGCGTACCCGGCGAGCGCAGCGGCCGTGATCACGAACCGCTCCGCCGCTTGGCGGCGCGCAGCGCGGAGCGCAGCGCCTGGACCTCGTCGGCGGAGATCTGTTCCACGAAGCTGAGGAGCACGCCGGCCGGGTCGGGGTTGCCGTCCAGGGCGTCCTGCATCCGGGCGGCGGCGTACTGCTGACGGGTGCAGGTGGCCCGGTACAGCCAGGCCCGGCCTTCCTTCTCGCGGGTGAGCATGCCCTTGTTGAAGAGGATGTCGGCGACCGTCTTCACGGTGCTGTAGGCGATGGGGCGCTTCCTGTTGAGGTCGTCGCGGACCTCCCGGGCGGTGGCCGGACGCCCCCAGTTCCAGAGGCGGTCCATGATCTCCGCCTCCAGGTCACCCAGCTGTCGCACGCCCACTCCCTTCGTCGGCGGCCTCGACACCCCCGCCGTCCAGGCTGCTCATCGTAGTGGTCGGACCGGTGGCGGCCGGGCCGTCGGAGGGGGCGGGGGCCCGTTCCGGGACGGCACAGGCGTTCGCGGTGCGCAGCCGGCGCACCAGCGCGTGGGCCAGCAGCGCGAGGGAGGCCACCGCGAGGACCGGCTGTGCGGGCGCCCAGTACGTCATCGCCCCGCTCATGCCGAGCGCCAGCACCACGAGCTTGTTGCAGACGGGGCAGCCGACCGCGAAGACCGAGAGCACGCCCGCCGCGATCGCCCGGGCTCCGCGCGGCCGGGGCGCGGCCCGGGAGGTCGCGCCGCCCGCGTAGGTGGCGACGAGCAGGCCCATCAGGATCGAGCTGCCCGCCCACACCGGGTAGTTCCACCACACGACGGGGGTCATCCGGGTGTAGAGGGACGACGGGACGACCCCGGTCGGCACCCCGATCGCGACCGCCGCGAGCACGGCCACGACCACCGCCACGGCCCACTGCCGCGGCTTCCACGCCCCCAAGCCCATCGCGGCTCCCGAGCTCATCGCGCCCTCCTTCATCGACAACGCCAAGAAGCTTAGTAGACCCTGGGTGGCCGCAGCACGGGTGGGATCCCTTCTGTATCGTCGGGCGCGGAGGTCACGTGGTGCGTACGAGCAAGACGATCAAGACAGCGGGTGTCTGGGGACATCTGCTGCTGGTCGTGCTCGCGCTAGGCGTCTTCGCGATGCACACCGTGGGACACCAGGACTCCGGCGCGTCCCACGGGGGCGACCGGATGGCGGCCACGTCCAGCACGTCCGCCGTGCTCGCGGTGTCGGCCGACCTCGAAGCGGCCCACGCCGCCGCGCCCCAGGTGCCGGCCGCGGAGGACGCCGGTGGCGACCACGACGCGGCCGGCTCCGGCATGGCGATGGACATGCTCTCGCTGTGCATGGCGGTGCTCGCGACCTGGATCCTCGCCGCCCTCCTCAAGGCCGCCCTCGCCCGCCGCGGAAACCGTTCCCCGCGGCTGCGCGCCGACGTCCTCGCCGCTCCTTTGCGGGGTCCGCCGCCGCGCGGCCCCGACCTCTCCTCGCTGTCGATCCTGCGGATCTAGGCCGTACCCGCCGCGGGCCGCTGTGGCGTGCCCGCACACCGCGTTCGTACGACCCCTTCCGACAGTCGATCGCCCTTCCCGAGGGAATGGCCGATCGCAGATCACAGCACGAGGTAAGTGACGTGACCGCTGAGAAGCACGCTGCACAGCACGAAGAGAAGCACGCCGACACGACGCCGTCGCCGTCCCCCGCCCGGGGGCGCCGGGCGGTCCGGCGGGGCGCGCTGGTCGCCGCCGTCGCGGCGGCCGGGCTGCTGCTCGCCGCCTGCGGCAACGACGACGACATGGGCGACATGGACCACGGCAAGAAGGACGCCGCCGCCTCCGCGGGCGCGCAGCCGGGCGACAACCCCGCCCCGGGCGCCTTCAACGACGCCGACGTGATGTTCGCGCAGATGATGATCCCGCACCACGAGCAGGCCCTGGAGATGTCCGCGCTGGCGAAGGACCGGGCGCAGGACGCGCAGGTCGTCAAGCTCGCCGAGCAGATCGCCAAGGCTCAGGACCCCGAGATCCAGAAGATGAAGTCCTGGCTCGCGGCCTGGGGCAAGCCGGAGTCCGGCGGCTCCATGCCGGGCATGGACCACGGCTCGGGCTCGTCCGGCGACGCCGGCATGGACGGCATGATGACCGACGAGGACATGGCCGCCCTCAAGGCCGCGAAGGGCAAGAACTTCGACACGCTGTTCGCACAGCTCATGGTCAAGCACCACAAGGGTGCGATCACCATGGCCGAGGACGAGCAGAAGAACGGCAAGAACGCCACGGCGAAGAAGCTCGCCGGCGAGATCGTCCAGGGCCAGCAGGCCGAGGTCGACGAGTTCAACGCGATCCTCAAGCGGCTCTGACCGCACGGGCGCACCGGCGTGGGGGGGGGGGGCCCGCCCGCCCCCCCCCCCCCCCCCCCCGCCGGCCCCCCCCCCCCCCCCCCCCCCCCCCCCCAAAAAAAAAAGAAACCAACCCCCCCCGGCGAGACGGCCGCCGCG
>NZ_JBIRGU010000004.1:27898-136909 GCF_044328175.1 Streptomyces sp. NPDC017979
GGGGCGGCCGGTGTTGGTCTCGACATCATCCCTCTTACGGGGGGGGGGGGGGGGCGGCGGGGGGGGGGGGGGGGGGGGGCGCCGGGGGGGCGCCCCCCCCCCCCCCCCGCCGACGGGCGCCCCTCCCCCTTCCTCCTCCCGCACTCCACAACTTGATCAGGACCCCATGAAGAAGCGCCTCATCGCCCTGTCCGCGTCCACCCTCGCCCTCGCCCTGACGCTCACCGCCTGCGGCGGCGACGGCGACGACGGCGGGAAGTCCGCCGCGTCCGTCGACATCAGCCACATCCACGGCGTCGGCGTCCACCCCACCGACGGCAAGCTCTACGTCGCCACGCACAACGGCGTGTACACCCCGGGCGACAAGAACGCGCCCGTCCTCGTGGGCGACCGCAAGGACGACTTCATGGGGTTCACCATCACCGGCGACGGCGCGTTCCTCGCCAGCGGGCACCCCGCGCCCGGCCGGGACGCCCCCGCCAACCTCGGTCTGATCGAGAGCGCCGACACCGGCAAGACCTGGAAGGACAGGTCCCTCACCGGCGAGGTCGACTTCCACTCCCTCGAATACGCGCACTCCACCATCTACGGCTACGACAGCACCAACGGACTGCTGCGCGTCAGCAAGGACGGCTCCACCTGGGAGACCCGGAGCGAGCTGAAGGCGCTCGACCTCGCCGTCAGCCCCACCGACCCCGAAACCGTCCTCGCCACCACCGAGTCCGGGGTCGTCCGCAGCACCGACGGCGGAATGACCTTCGGGCCCGGAGCCGAGCCGGTGATGGCGTTCCTGTCGTGGTCGGACGCGAAGGCGCTGTACGGCATCGACCCCGCGGGCAAGATCAGCGTCAGCCCCGACGGCGGAAAGACCTGGAAGCAGACGGGCACGGCGCCGGGCGGCCAGCCGCAGGCGCTGACCGCGATCGGCGCGCAGCGGCTGATCGCGGCGACCGGCGACGGCGTGTACGAGTCGCAGGACGGCGGCGCCACCTTCACCAAGCGCCTCGACGTCACGTCGGGTGGCGGGCACTGAGCAGGGGCCCGAGACGGGGCGTCGGACGGGCCGCGCGGATGCGGGGCGGTTGCGCCGGGCGTTGACTGGGAGCGTGGCGCCCCTCGCCCGTCGCACCCCCGGCGCCCGCTTCGAAGGATGACGACCCAAGGTGGCCGAACCGGAGCTCGACCTGCCGCGCTCGCTGCTCCGGGCGGGTCTCGCCGACCCCGAGCACCTGCCCGAGCACCTGGCCCGGTTCGCGCTGCGACACATGGGGCCGGTCGCGGACCGCGCGGTGGCCAGGACCCGGGAGCAGCACCCCGGGGCCGATCCGGCGGAGCTGCGCGCCCTCGTCGTGGCGCGCGGCCGGCGCAACACCGTCACCGAGGGCGCCTTCGTCGGCGGGCCCTTCCTGCTGCTGATCCCGGTGGCGTTCTGCGCGGCGCTGCTGAACCAGGCCCGTACGGTGCTGGAACTGGCCGGTCTCGACGGTCGGGACCCGACGTCGCCCGAGCGGGCGGCGGAGCTGCTGGTGCTGATGGGGGTGCACCCGGACACCGCGAGCGCGCGCACCGCGCTGGCGGCCCCGGCCTCGGCGCGGGCGGGGGCCCGCCGGGCGGTGCTGCGGCCGGGGGCGCTGTGGCGCCTCACGGTGCGCATGGCCCGACTGCTCGGGCTGCTCGACCCGCCGGGCGAGGACGGTCACCAGCGGGTCCGGTGGCGCCAGTGGGCCGTGGTCCTCACACGGTCGGTGACGGTGGGGCTGGTGTTCGTGGTGGGGCTGGTGGCGCCGTTGGTCTGGTTGCCGTACATGGCGGTGTCGTACCACGCGGCGACCGGACGGCTCACCGACCGGGCCGCGCTCTTCTACTTCAGGGAGCCGGCGCCGCAGCGGCGGGGCGACCGCAGCGTGCCGGGGCTCGCCCTCTCGTACGTCAAGGCGCTGGGCTCGATGGCGCTGCCGGTCCTGGCGACGTTCCTCGTGCTGGTGGCGGGGGTGCGCATCGAGCACTCCCGGTGGCCGGTGGTGACCATGGCGCTGGTGCTGCTCTCGGTGGCCACCGGGGCGTTCTGGCAGGCGCGCCGGGGACGGGCGCGCGGGAAGTGAGTGCGCGACGCCCGGCACGGCGCACGCGCTGGGCGCGGGTCCGCACCCGGCCCCCGACGCGTGCGGACCCGCCGAGGGCGGTCCGTCAACTGCGGTGTGCCCCGCCCACGCGAGTACCAAAGTATGCGTGGATCCGTCCGGTTCCCATCCCCGGGATCTGGGGGTACGTCCTAGCCTGCGCGGGTGACCTCGGCTCCCCGCCCCCAACGTGCCGCCGCCCCCGATCCCGCGGTGGCACGGCGCTCGCTCCTCGGCTCCCTCGACCGGTCGTTGCGCGCCCTCGGCCCCGGCTCCGAGGGCGGCGCACCGGTCTTCCTCGACGTGTTGCGGGCCGCCGCAGGAGCGCTGCTGCACGCCGTACCGGCGGACGTGTGGTGCGCCGTGGCCCTCGACCCCGCGACGCTCCTCGACACCGGCGGGTTGCACGAGCACGGGTTCCCGCAGAGCGTGATGCCGCGCCTCTTCGAGATCGAGCACGCCGATCAGGCGGGGGTGGACAACGTCCGGGCGCTGGCCCGCCGCAGCGCCCCGGCCAGTCTCCTGAGCGCCTCCATGCAGGGCCGGGTGACGCGCAGCGTGTACTGGCGGGACGTCCTGCGTCCGGTGGGGCTCGCGGACGAATTGCGGGTGGTGCTGCGGGACGGCGCGCGCACCTGGGGCCTGTTCGTGCTGTGCCGGGGCGCCGACGCACCGCCCTTCACGGCCGCCGAAGTCCGGCTGGCGTCGGCGGTCAGCGCACCGGTCACGGTCGCGCTGCGTCGCTCCCTGCTGCTGACGGGGATCGACCGCGCGGACGTTCCGGACGCGGCGGGGCTGTTGGTGGTCGACGACGCGGGGCGCACCCGGCTGTGCACGGCCACCGCCGAGCGCTGGCTCGCGCTGATCCAGGAGGCCCATCCGCCGCCGGGGCAGCGCTTCCCGTACGCCCTGACGGCGCTGGTCAACCGGGCCCGTACGGCGGGGCTCGGAGTGCAAGTGCGGTCCCGGGCCATCAGTCTGACCGGACACTGGGTCACGCTCAGCGCCTGGCGCGAAGCGTCGTACGACGCCGGGCGCGAGGCGGACGCGGCCGACGGCGAAGCCCTGACCTACGTGTCGCTGGCCGCCAGCCATCCGCGGGAGCTCACGGCCATCGTGCTCGACGCGTACGGACTGACGCCGCGGGAGCGCCAGGTCGCCCAGCACGTGCTCCTCGGCCACTCGACGGCCGAGATGTCGGCCCGGCTGCACATCGCCGAGTACACCGTCCAGGACCATCTGCGGAAGGTCTTCGACAAGGCGGGGGTGCGCAGCCGCCGGGACTTCAGCGGGGAGCTGTTCCAACGCTGCTACCTGCCGCGGCTGGACGACCCGCCGCTGACCACGGACGGTCGGATGCGCGAGGACGACGGGTACGGGCGCGGGGCGCCGGGGGCGTGAACGGGTCCGCCCCGCCTCCGGCAACGGGCTGCCGGGGGCGGGGCGGGGACGTGCACGGGGAGGGACCGCGGGGCGCGCCCCGCGGTCCCGTCACCGATCGTCAGCCGAGGGCCGCGATCGCCTCGTTGAAGGTCCGGGACGGACGCATCACGGCCGCCGCCTTCGCCGGGTCGGGCTGGTAGTAGCCGCCGATGTCCACCGACGCGCCCTGGACGCCGAGCAGCTCGGAGACGATGGTCTCCTCCTGCTCGGACAGCGTCTTGGCGAGCGCCGCGAACGCCTCCGCGAGCTGCGCGTCGTCGGTCTGCTGGGCCAGCTCCTGCGCCCAGTACAGCGACAGGTAGAAGTGGCTGCCGCGGTTGTCGATGCCGCCGACGCGGCGGGTCGGCGACTTGTCCTCGTTGAGGAAGGTGCCGGTGGCCCGGTCCAGGGTCTCGGCGAGCACCTTCGCACGGGCGTTGCCCGTCGAGGTGGCCAGGTGCTCGAAGCTGACCGCGAGGGCCAGGAACTCGCCCAGGCTGTCCCAGCGGAGGTAGTTCTCCTTGACGAGCTGCTGGACGTGCTTGGGCGCGGAGCCGCCGGCGCCGGTCTCGAAGAGGCCGCCGCCCGCCATCAGCGGGACGACCGACAGCATCTTGGCGCTGGTGCCCAGCTCCAGGATGGGGAACAGGTCGGTCAGGTAGTCGCGCAGCACGTTGCCGGTGACGGAGATGGTGTCCTCGCCGCGGCGGATGCGCTCCAGGGAGTAGCTCGTCGCGTCGACCGGCGCCAGGATCTCGATGGTGAGCCCGTCGGTGTCGTGCTCCGGCAGGTACTGCTTGACCTTCTCGATGAGCTGCGCGTCGTGGGCGCGGCCCTCGTCCAGCCAGAAGACGGCCGGGACGCCGGTGGCACGGGCGCGGGTGACGGCGAGCTTGACCCAGTCCTGGATCGGCAGGTCCTTGGTCTGGCACATCCGGAAGACGTCGCCGGCGGCGACCGGCTGCTCCAGGACCGCGTTGCCGGCGGCGTCGACGACGCGCACGGTGCCGGCGGAGGCGACCTCGAAGGTCTTGTCGTGGCTGCCGTACTCCTCGGCCTTCTGGGCCATCAGGCCGACGTTCGGCACGGAGCCCATGGTGGCGGGGTCGAAGGCGCCGTTGGCCCGGCAGTCGTCGATGACGACCTGGTAGACGCCGGCGTAGCTGCTGTCCGGGAGGACGGCGAGGGTGTCGGCCTCCTGGCCGTCGGGGCCCCACATGTGGCCGGAGGTGCGGATCATCGCCGGCATGGAGGCGTCCACGATGACGTCGCTGGGCACGTGGAGGTTGGTGATGCCGCGGTCCGAGTCGACCATGGCCAGCTCGGGGCCGGCGGCGATCTCGGCGTCGAAGGACGCCTTGATCGCGGCGCCCTCCGGCAGCGACTCCAGGCCCTTGAAGATGGTGCCGAGGCCGTCGTTCGGGCTCAGGCCGGCTGCGGCGAGGGCGGCGCCGTGCTCCGCGAAGGTGTTCGGGAAGAAGGCGCGCAGCACGTGGCCGAAGACGATCGGGTCGGAGACCTTCATCATCGTGGCCTTGAGGTGCACGGAGAAGAGGACGTCCTCGGCCTTGGCGCGGGCGACCTGGGCCGTGAGGAACTCGCGCAGCGCCGCGACCCGCATCACGGAGGCGTCGACGACCTCACCGGCGAGCACGGGGACCGACTCGCGCAGCACGGTGGTGGTGCCGTCCTCGCCGACCAGCTCGATGCGGAGCGAGCCCGCCTCGGCGACGACGGCGGACTTCTCCGTGGAGCGGAAGTCGTCGGCGGTCATGTGCGCGACGTTGGTCTTCGACTCCGCGGACCAGGCGCCCATGCGGTGCGGGTGGGCCTTGGCGTAGTTCTTCACCGACGCGGGGGCGCGACGGTCGGAGTTGCCCTCGCGCAGCACCGGGTTCACGGCGCTGCCCTTGACCTTGTCGTAACGGGCGCGTACGTCGCGCTCCTCGTCGGTCTTGGGGTCGTCCGGGTAGTCGGGGAGGGCGTAGCCCTTCTCCTGGAGCTCGGCGACCGCGGCCTTGAGCTGCGGGATCGAGGCGGAGATGTTCGGCAGCTTGATGATGTTGGCGTCCGGCGTCTTGGCCAGCTCGCCCAGCTCGGCGAGGGCGTCCTCGATCCGCTGGCCCTCCTCCAGGTGCTCCGGGAAGTGGGCGATGATGCGGCCCGCCAGGGAGATGTCACGGCTCTCCACGGCGACCCCGGCGGTGGCGGCGTACGCCTTGATCACCGGCAGGAACGAATACGTCGCCAAGGCCGGGGCCTCGTCGGTGTGCGTGTAGATGATCGTTGAATCAGTCACCGGGTGCTCCGCTCCACTCCACGTCTGCAACATTGCTCGATGTCAAGATATCCGATTGCTCGACGTCAAGATATCTGGTGGTCGGCCACCTCCCGACGGGCCCCCGCCATCCGACCCCAGCAGGCCCCTGCCCTGCATGCGGCGGAGCAAGACGTGAGCTGGGTCTCCCGATGGAGATAGCTTCATGGTTCACTGATCAAGAAAAGCTTTTGGCTCGCTGCAGGAGGCGCTTCCATGCCCGACCGTGACCCCCGGTTCGCTTCCACCGCCGACGTGCGCGCCCGAATTGACACGGGTAAGCCGCACTCGGCCCGCTTCTGGAACTACTTCGTGGGCGGCAAGGACAACTACGAGGTGGACCGGGAGATCGGGGACCACATCAAGCAGATCTTCCCGGGTCTGGTGGACGTGGCGCGCACCAGCCGGCACTTCCTGGGGCGCGCGGTGCGCCATCTGGCGACGGAGCAGGGCGTCCGCAACTTCCTCGACATCGGCACCGGGCTGCCGACCGCCGACAACACCCACGAGGTCGCACAGCGCGTCGCGCCGGACGCGCACATCGTCTACGTCGACAACGACCCGCTCGTCCTCGCGCACGCCCGCGCGCTGCTGACCAGCACGCCGGAGGGGAAGACGGCGTACATCGACGCGGACCTGTACTCGCCGGAGAAGATCCTCCAGGAGGCGGGCGGCACCCTGGACCTCTCGCAGCCGGTGGCGCTGATGCTCCTCAACGTGCTCGGGCACGTCGCCGACCACGAGCGCGCCAAGGAGCTGGTGTCGTCGTTGATGGCGGGCCTGCCGTCCGGCAGCTTCCTGGTGATCAGCGACTCGACCTCCACCAGCGACGGCATGGTCGCCGCGTCGAAGGCGTACAACGACAGCGGGGCGGTGCCCTACTACGTGCGCAGCGTGGCGGAGATCGCCGGTTTCTTCGACGGCCTGGAGCTGGTGGAGCCGGGAGTCGCCCAGGTCACCCGCTGGCGGGCGGAGGAGGGCGCGGCGCCCGAGGACGTGGACGCGTACTGCGGAGTGGCCCGCAAGCCGTAATCGCAGCCTCAACGCCCGTACGCCGGGCGGAACTTCTTCGCGGGCCGTAGCCTTTGAGGCGACGGCCCGCGAGCCGTACACCCTCCGTCCTTGCGCATCCGCCCACGGTTGGCCATGGGGCACGGCCACAACCACCCACGGTCGTACGCCGCCCTCCCCCAGCACCTCCGGAAGATGCACGAAGCGACCTCCCACGGTCTGACGCGGAGCGGGAGTTGGACGGCCTAGCGTCTATCGCATGATGCGACTCACCCGCACCGCCACGGCGGTCGCCCTCGCCTTGAGCCTCGCGCTGCCGGTCGCGGTGGCGTCCTCGGCGTCCGCCGCCGATGCGCCGCCTGCCGCCCCGGCGGCGGAGGCCCCCCGCAAGCAGGCCCTGCAACTGCCGCGCCCCACCGGTCAGTACGGGGTCGGCAGCTCCGTCTTCCACCTCGTCGACCGCTCCCGCAAGGACCCGTGGGTGCCGACGGCCGACGGGCGCGAGTTGATGGTGACGATGCACTATCCCGCGGCGCGCCGGGGCGGTGGCGGCGCCCCCGCCCGGTATGCGACCACGGCGGAGGCCAAGGCCCTGATCGAGGGGTTCGGGGTCCGGGGAGTGCCGCCGGAGGTGTTGAGCGCGACGCGTACGCACAGCCGGGTCGGGGCGCGGCCCGCGGCGGGGAAGTTCCCGCTGGTGGTGCTCTCGCCGGGCTTCAGCGCGTCCCGGTTCACGCTCACCAACGCCGCCGAGGATCTCGCCAGCCGGGGCTATGTCGTCGCCCTGGTGGACCATGCCTACGAGTCCTTCGGCATGTCGATGCCGGGCGGACGGACGTTGTCCTGCGTGGCGTGCAAGGCGCTGGACGTGGAGGGGGTGCCCGCCAGCGTGGTCACCTCCACGCGCGCCAAGGACGTGTCGTTCCTGCTGGACCGGCTGACCGGGCGCAAGGCCGAGCGGCAGCACCCGGAGTTGTCCCGGCTGATCGACCGCCGGCGAATAGGCATGGCCGGGCACTCGATCGGCGGCGCCAGCGCCGCGTCGACGATGGCGGGGGACCGACGGGTGCTCGCCGGCGTCAACATGGACGGGGCGTTCTGGGAGGACCTGCCCCCGCAGGGGCTCGACGGCCGGCCGTTCATGTTGCTGGGCACCGACGACGACGTGCACCGGCCCGGCGGCAAGGACACCACGTGGGACCGGATGTGGCCCACGCTGGACGGCTGGAAGCGCTGGCTGACGGTGGCCGGTTCGGACCACGGCTCCTTCTCCGACTTCCCGCTGATCCTGGCGCACTTCGGGCTGCCGCAACCGCCGCTGCCCGCCGCGCGCGCCGCGGACCTGGTGCGCACCTATCTCGCGGCCTTCTTCGACCAGCACTTGAAGGGGGTGGAGCAGCCGGCGCTGGCGGGGCCGTCGGCCCAGCATCCCGAGGTGGTGTTCCACCACCATCGGTGACGGACACCCGCTGGTGGACCGCGCGGGTCCAGGGGGCGACGTTCGGCCGGTCGACAGGGCCCTGAGGCACCGTCTGCGACCTCAACTCCCAGTTGGTCCAGACCTCTTGACGATAGGTCTGGACCAACCTACGTTGTGCCCAACACCCCCACGTACGTCTCCAGGTCCCCCACAGTCCCAGGAGGTGAGCGTGCTCGGCCGCATTCCCCCCACACCCCCCTTCGCCGCGCGCCGCCCCCTGTCCCCGGTCGACCGTCGCCGACCAACCGCTGCGGGCGACCTGTGCGGACAGGAAGGGAGCACAGCATGAGAGGTCGTCTGTCCCGGCTGCTCGGAGCCGGCCTGGCCGCTGCGATCGCCGTACCACTGCTGGCCGCGGTGTCCCCCGGTCAGGCTTCCGGCGCCGGTGTCACGGAGCGCGCCACCGTCCTGCGCGACCGACAGGGCGCATCCTGGACCGCACAGCAGAGCGCAGCCGACGTGCTGCCGCAGACCGGGGTGCGGGCCGCGCCGCGGACTTCGGCGGCGGAGACCTGCCCGGTGAAGTCCAAGCCCGCCGGCAAGGTGCTGCACGGGTACTGGGAGAACTGGGACGGCGCCGCCAACGGCGTCCATCCGCCGCTCGGCTGGATCCCGATCACCGACTCCCGCATCCGGGCCAACGGGTACAACGTGCTCAACGCGGCCTTCCCCGTCATCCGCTCGGACGGCACCGTCCTGTGGGAGGACGGCATGGACAGCACCGTCAAGGTCGCCACCCCCGCCGAGATGTGTCAGGCCAAGGCCGACGGCATGACGATCCTGATGTCCATCGGCGGCGCCGCGGCCGGCATCGACCTGAGCTCCAGCGCGGTCGCCGACCGGTTCGTGGCCACCGTCGTCCCCCTGTTGAAGAAGTACAACTTCGACGGGATCGACATCGACATCGAGACCGGTCTCGTCGGCAGCGGCAACATCAACCAGCTCTCCGCCTCCCAGGCGAACCTGATCCGCATCATCGACGGCGTGCTCGCCCAGATGCCGCCGAACTTCGGCCTGACCATGGCGCCGGAGACCGCGTACGTCACCGGCGGCAGCGTCGTGTACGGCTCGATCTGGGGCTCGTACCTGCCGATCATCAAGAAGTACGCGGACAACGGCCGGCTCTGGTGGCTCAACATGCAGTACTACAACGGGAGTTACTACGGCTGCTCGGGCGACTCCTACCAGGCCGGCACGGTCGAGGGCTTCCGGGCGCAGACCGACTGCCTCAACCGCGGGCTGGTGATCCAGGGCACCACGATCCGGGTGCCGTACGACAAGCAGGTCCCGGGGTTGCCGGCCCAGCAGGGCGCGGGCGGCGGATACATGCCGCCGAGCCTGGTCTCCCAGGCGTGGAACAGCTACGGCGGGTCCCTCAAGGGCCTGATGACCTGGTCCCTGAACTGGGACGGATCGCGGAACTGGACCTTCGGCAACAACGTCAAGGCGCTCCAGGGCCGCTGACGCCCCGATGAACCGGTGGGCCGCCTTCGCTCTGGGGGCCGGGCGGCCCACCGCTCTCCCGACCGCCGCACTCCCCCGCCGTTCCAGGCGGCCGCGTCCACGGGCGCGCCTGCCGCGGCCCGGCGCCCCCAGGCCGCACCATGGGCGCGATGAGTGCATGGGAACCGGTGCTGGTCCTGCTCGGCGTCGTCGCGGCGGGCGTCGCGCTCCTGTACGGCGGGGGCGCCTGGCTCGCCGTCGTGCGCCGGCCCCTGGTCGCGGAACCCTTCAGCGGAGGGCTCGCGCCGCGTGAGCACGCCTTCTCGCGCTACCACGCGCGCTGGTACCCGATCACGATGGTCTTCCTCGCCTTCGACATGGAGATGTTGTTCATGTACCCGTGGGCGACGGTCGTCGTCGACGTGGGGACGAGCGCGGTGGTGGAGATGTTCCTCTTCCTCGGGATCCTGTTCGCCGCCGTCGGCTACGCCTGGCGCGAGGGGGCGTTCCGATGGGCCTGAGGGCGGCGCTGCGGCGGGCGGCCGTGGCCCGGCCGGGCGTGCTGTTGGTGGCCCGGCCCGGCGGGACCGCCGTGCGGTTGGCTGCGGAGGCCGAGGTCCGCCGGCGCGGCTGGCCGCAGGTGTCGGCGCCGGCCGCGGCCAATCTGCTGGTGGTCGCGGGCGACGGCGCGGGCGAGGACGGCTGGGTGGAGGCGGTGTGGCGACAGGTGCCCGCGCCACGGGCCAGGGTCACCCTCCCGGCGCCCTCATCGGTCGCGGCGCGGTTGGACGCGGGAGCGGCGCTGCTGACCCGGGAACCGGTGCCGTCCGCCCCGTACGCCCCCAGAGACCCCGCAGACCCCGCAGACCTCCATGCCGCCGAGCGGGTGATGGCCGACCGTGCCGCCGACCGCGACGGACTGCGGCTGGACGTGCTCCACCTCCCCCTCGGGCCCGCGCTCGCCGACTGGCCGTGCGGGCTGGTGCTGGACACCGCGCTCCAGGGCGACGTCGTCCAGCGCGCCGACGTGCGCTGCCTCCCCGCGCCCGAGGGAACGCAGCCGTACTGGAACGAGCCCTGGTTGCGGGCGCTGCGCGGACGGGCCGTGACCCGGGACGAGGCGGCCCGGCGCCGCTGCGCCGCGCACCTCGACAGCCTCGGCCGCTTCCTCGCCGTCAGCGGTTGGCCGGCCGCCGCCGTCAGCGCCCGCCGACTGCGGGACGGCGTCGTCGCGGGCGCCGCACCGGACCCGGGGCCGTTCGTCCGTCGGGTCTCCCGCTCCCGGACGCTGCGCTGGCTGACCGCCGGACTCGGCCCGTTGCCGTCTTCGCGCGCCCATGAACTGGGGGTGACGGGACCGGCCCTGGTGGCCGACGGGGACGCCCTGGACCGCGTCCACGTCTGGCTCGACGACGTCGTCCGCAGCGCCGCCGACTTCGGCGACCTCCGGCCGCTGTCGCACACCGAAGCGCAAGGGCCCCGGGGCAGGGTGGACCGCGCGCAGCCGCCGTCCGCCGCGCTGCTGCTGGCACTGGAACAGTTGCTGCCCGGGACGGAGTTCGCCGCCGCCCGGCTGATCGTGGCCAGCCTGGACCCGGACGTCGACGAGTTGGCGCCGGCGTCGAGGGCCGCCCGTGGCTGACGTCGCGCCCCTGTGGGCCACCGCAGTCCTGCCCTTCGCCCTGACGGGCGCCGCACTGGCCACCGCCGCCTGCCACGCGGTGCTCGCCGGCCGCCCGACCTCGCCGCGGGCCCTGGCACGCCACGCGGCCGCCCCCGTGCGGGAGGTGCTGCGGCTGCTCGTGCAGCAGCCGCGCCGCACGCCGGCCGCCGACACCGCCTTGTTGCGGGTCGGCGTGGTGTTGGTGCCGGTGGCGGCCGTGCTCGCGGGCGCGGTCCTGCCGCTGGGCTTCACCGCCGTCGCCGACCCTTCCGTCGGCGTGGTGTGGTTCAACGCGATGGAGGCCCTTGCCTGGGCCGCGGTGTGGCTGGCGGGGTGGGGCCCGAACTCGGCGCTGGCGCTGATCGGCGGCTACCGGTTCCTGGCGCAGGGGCTGGCGTACGAACTGCCGCACATGTTCGCCCTCACCACCGCCGCGCTCGGCGCACAGTCGCTGCGCGTGGGGGACGTCGTCGACGCCCAGGAGTCGCTGTGGTTCGTGGTCTGGATGCCGGTGGCGTTCGCGGTCTACCTCGCCAGCGCCCTCGCGATGTCGTTCTGGGGGCCGTTCGACCGGCCGACCGGGGGCGACGTGGCGGGCGGCGTCGCGGCCGAGCTGTCCGGGGTGGACCGGTTGGCGCTGCTGGGCGGCCGGTGGCTGCTGCTGGTGGTCACCGCGGCGTTCTCGGTGCCGCTGTTCCTCGGCGGCGGCCACGGGCCCTGGCTGCCGCCGTGGGCCTGGACGCTGGTGAAGACGGCGGTCGTCCTCGCGGTGCTGGGCGCGGTGCGGGAGCGGCTGCCGGCGCTGCGGATGGACCGGTACGTGGAGTTGGCCTGGTTGGTGCTGGTGCCGCTGGTGCTGCTCCAGGCCCTGGTGGTCGCCGTCCTGGTGCTGATCCCGTGACCCCGCCCCCGGACCTGAGCCCGAACCCGGGGAGCGCGGTGCGGAGTCGATGACCGACGGGATCTTCTGGGCGCTCGCGGTCGTCGCGGTCGTCGCCGCGGTGTGGGTGTTCCGCTTCGACTCGATGGCCCGCGCCACGTACGCGCTGCTGACCTCCCTGCTGTGCACGGGCGGTGTGGTGGTGCTGCTGGGCCTGGACTACCTGGGCGTGGTGATCGTGCTGATGATGACCGTCGAGATGGCCCTGATGGCGGTGTTCATGGTGATGTTCATGATGAACCCGGCCGGTCTGATGCCGATGACGATGGTGCACAACACCCGGGGCGCCGCCGTGATCTGCACGGCGCTGTTCGCCGCGCTCGCCGCCGCCGTCCTGCTCGTCCCCTGGCCCGAGCGGCGCGGCCGGCCCCCGGCCGATGCGACCGAGCAGTTGGGGCTCTCCCTGATGGGCCCGCAGATGTTGACGATGATGACGCTCGGGATGGCGCTGTTCGCCGCCATCGTCGGCACGGTGGTGCTGGCGACCCGACGCGGCCGGTACGACCGCTACGGCGACGACCTGTCCGCGGCCCGGGCGGCGGACCCCGTGCGGGGCGGGGTGGGCCGATGAGCTTGGCAGCCGTTCTGCTGCTCGCCGCCGCGCTGCTCGCGGTGGGGCTGTTCGGCGCGCTGACCCAGCAGTCGGTGGTGATGTTGATGATGGGGCTGGAGCTGATGTTGGGCGGGGTGATCGTGGCCGCCGCCGGCGTCTGGCGCCACGTCGCCCCGGCGTCCGCGGACGGTCAGGTGCTGGTGGTGCTCGCGGTGACCGTGATGGCCGTGGAGATGGCGATCGGCTTCGCCGTGGTCACCGCGCTCTTCCGGGCCCGCGAGGTCGACGTCACCGACGGTGCGACGGAGTTGCGGGGGTGAGCGGGCTCCTGTGGGCGCTGGTCCTCCTGCCGCTGGGCGGCGGGGTGCTGTTGGCGTGCGCGGGGCGCCGTGCCGACCGGCTCGCCGCCCCCGTCGCCGTGGCGCTCGGCGCCGTCGACCTCGCCCTCGGCTGCGTGGCTGCGGTCGTCCGGCCCGCGGCGAAGGCCCCGCTGCTGGCAGGGCTGCCGTTCCAGCTGCGGATCGACGGACTGTCCGCGCTGCTCGTGGTGACGGTCACCGCGGTGGCCGCCGTCGTCCTGCTGTTCAGCGTCTGGAGCATCGGCCCCGGCGAGGCCCGGGCCCGGTTCTTCGGGCTGATGCTGCTCTTCAGCGGCGCGATGCTGACCACGGTCACCGCGGCCGACCTGCTCACCCTGCTGATGGGGTGGGAGGTGATGGGCGCGGTGTCCTGGGCGCTGATCGGCTACTGGTGGCGGGAGCCGCGGCGGGTGCGGGCCGCCGGCACGGCGTTCCTCACCACCCGGACGGCCGACGTCGGGCTGTACGTGGCGGCGGGCGCGGCGCTCGCCGGTGTGCCGTCCGGCTCGCTCGCGCTGGACCGGCTGCACACAGCGGACGAGCCCTGGCTGTCGGTGGTCTGCGCCGGGGTGGTGGTGGCCGCACTCGGCAAGTCGGCCCAACTCCCCTTCAGCCACTGGCTCTCGCGCGCCATGCAGGGACCGAGCCCGGTCTCCGCGCTGCTGCACTCCGCGACGATGGTGGTGGCGGGCGCGTATCTGCTGCTGCGGCTGGAGCCGCTGCTCCGCGCGTCGGGCTGGGGTGCGCCGCTCGTCGCCTGGACCGGTGCGGTGACCGCCCTCGCCCTGGGGCTGGTGGCGGTGGCGCAGCGCGACCTCAAGCAGTTGCTGGCCGCGTCCAGTTGTGCCCAGATCGGTTTCATGGTGCTGGCGGCGGGGGCCGGTGGCCTTGCCGGGGGCACCTTGCAACTGATGGCGCACGCCGCGGCCAAGAGCCTCGCGTTCCTCGTCGCGGGCGCGTGGTTGACGCTGCTCGGCACGCAGGTGCTGCTGGCGCTGCGGGGCGCGGCGCGAGCGGATCGCACCACGGGTGCGGCCTTCGTCGTCGCGGCGCTGACGCTGGCCGGGCTGCCGCCGCTCGCCCTGTGGGCGGCGAAGGACCTGGTGCTCGCGGCGGCGGCACAGCACGGGCCGTGGTTGTACGCGACGGGGCTGGCGGCGGCCGTGGTCTCCGCGGTGTACGCGACCAGGGCGCTGTGGTTCGTCCTGGTCGGGGAGCGCGAGCGGGCCGGGAATCCGCCGCTCTTCGCCCGGCTCGCGCTGGTGCCGCTCGCGGCGGCGTGTCCGCTGCTGACGTTCGTCGCCTTCCCGCCGCTGCGCGACGCGTTCGTCCGGGTGCTGGGCGCCGGTCCGCAGGTCGAGCCGCACGGCGCGGAGTTCGTGCTCTCCGCCGCGCTGGCCCTTCTCGCCTCCGCCGTCTGCTGGCGGTGGGGGGCGGCCGGTGCGCCGCTGCCGCGTCCGGTGCGCGCCTGGTTCGCCGACTGGCTGGGGCTCGCGATGGCGGTGCGCGTGCTGGTGGTGCGGCCGGTGCTGGCGACGGCCGGTGCGCTCGCCGCGTTCGACGACCGGGTGCTGGACCGGGCGGTCACGGCGTCGGTACGAGGTGCGGTGCGGCTGGCCCGCTGGGTCGACGCGGCCGTGGAGCGGCGGGTGGACGGGGCCGTCCACGGCGTTGCGGGCGCGACCGCCCGGCTCGGCCGCCTCGCCCGTCGGCCGCAGACCGGTGAGGTCCACCAGTACCTCGCCCAGGCGGTCTCCGCGTTCGCGGTGCTCTCCGTCGTCCTCGTCCTCTTCGTCGTCCTCACCGGTTCGGGGTGATGCGCGTGCTCACCGTCCTCGTCCTGTTGCCGACCGCCGTCGCGGCGGCCCTGCTGTGTCTGCCGCGCCGCACTCCCCCGCGGGTGTTCCCGCTGGTGTGGACGGCCACCGCCGCGGTCGAGTCGGCGCTGGCCCTCGTCCTGTGGGCGGGGTACGGCCCGGGCGGCGGCATCCAGCACGAGACGCGGGTGCGGTGGATCCCGAGCGTCGGCATCGGCTACCACGTCGGGCTCGACGGGCTCTCGCTGCCGCTGGTGGCGCTGACGTGCGTGCTGTTCCTGGCGTGCGCGGTGTACGCGCTGCGCGAGCGGCGGCGGGCGCGGGAGTTCGCCGCGCTCTTCCTCTTCCTCCAGACGACCTGCCTCGGGCTCTTCGCCGCCCTGGACCTCATCCTGTTCTTCGTCTTCTTCGACCTGTCGATCGTGGCGATGTACTTCGTCATCGCGGGCTGGGGACACCGGGGCGCGGCCCGGGCCGCGCTCCAGTTCTTCCTGTACACGTTCGTCGGGTCGCTGGCGCTGCTGCTGGGGTTCATCGGGCTGTACCTGGCGGCGGCGCCGCACACCTTCGACATCGTGGACCTGACCCGGCAGAACCCGCTGCCGGGCGCGGGGGCGTACGCCACGCTGGTGCTGCTGGCGGTCGGGGTGGGGCTCGCGGTCAAGACGCCGACGGTGCCGTTCCACACCTGGCTGCCGCCGGCGCACACCGAGGCGCCCGCAGCGGGATCGGCGATCCTCGCGGGGGTGCTGCTGAAGATGGGCACGTACGGCTTCCTGCGGATCCTGGTGCCGCTGCTGCCGGGGGCCCTGCGGGCGTACGCGCTCGTCTTCGTCGCGGTGGGCGTGGTGTCGGTGCTGTACGGGGCGCTGGTGGCGCTGGCGCAGCGGGACTTCAAGCGGATGGTGGCGTACACCTCGGTCAACCACATGGGGTACGTCGTGCTGGCGGTCGGTGCGGCGGCGGCCGTCTCGTCCCCCGGGCGCGGCGCCCGGCACCTCGCGGTCACCGGGTCGGTGGTGCAGATGGTCAGCCACGGGCTGCTCACCGGTGCGCTGTTCCTGCTCGCGGGGGTGCTGTACGAGCGGGGGCGCACCCATGACATGGCCGCGTACTCGGGGCTCGCGGGCCCGGCGCCGGTGTTCGCCGCGCTGACGGGCGCGGCGGCCTTCGCCTCGCTCGGGCTGCCCGGGTTCTCCGGTTTCATCGCGGAGTTCCAGATCCTGGCGGGCAGTCTGGGGCCGCGGCCGGTGGCGACCGTGCTCGCGGCCCTGGGGATCGCGCTGACCGCGGGGCTGCTGTTGCGGGCGGTACAGAAGATCCTGTTGGGGCCGCTGCGGCTGCCGCGTGCGCCCGGCGCTGCCCGGCCCTTTCCGGACCTGCGGGCGCACGAGGCGGGGGCGATCGCGCCGCTGTTGGTGCTGGCGGTGGTCATCGGGGTGGCGCCGCGCTTCTTGTTGGACGTGGTGGAGCCGGCGTCCCGGGCCGTGTTGACGTTGGTGGCGCGGTGAGCGGCGCCCTCGACGCGCTGGGGGCTGCGGGCCCGATCGCGATGGCGGGCATGGCGGAGAACCCGCTCGACCTGCTGCCGGAGGTGCTGTTGGCAGCGTCCGCCGTCGGGGGTCTGCTGCTGGGGTGTTGGCTGCCGCGGGCCCGGCAGTGGCCGGTGGCGGCGCTGGGCTGCGGGGCCGCTGCGGCGGGGATCGCGGCCGCGGCGCTCCAGCCGCCGGGCCCCGCCTTCGGCGGCGCGTTCGTGGTGGACGGCGTCACCTCGGCGAGCCGGGTCGTCGTCCTCGGCGGCCTGCTGGTCGTCCTGGCGCTCAGCGTCCGGCCGCTGGCCGCGCACCCGCGGCAGAGCGAGCACGCGGTGCTGCTGCAACTCGCCTCCCTCGGTGCCCTGTTGCTGGCGGGCAGCGCGGACCTGTTGCTGCTCGCCGCCGCGTACCTGCTGGCGAGCGTCCCCTCGTACGTACTCGCCGGCTTCGGCAAGGACGCGGCGGGCACCGAGGCGGCGATGAAGTACTACGTGGTGGGAGCGCTGCTCGGGATCGTGATGCTGGGCGGGATCGTGCTGCTGTACGCGGCCGCGCGCGGGGTGGGCTACCCGGCCCTGCGGGCGGAGTTGCCGGGCGGGCCGCTGGCGCTGGCGACCGGGGGCGTCGTCGCGGTGTCGGCGGGGCTGCTGTTCAAGGCCGGGGGCGTGCCGGGGCACTTCTGGGTGCCGGACGCGGTGCAGGGCAGCGCGGCGCCGGTGGCCGCGTTCTTGACCACGGTGCCGAAGGTCGCGGCGCTCGCGGCGCTGTACCGGCTGGGGGCGGAGGCGGTGGCGGGCGCGGGGGTGCCCTGGGCGGCGCTGGTGGCGGTGGTCTCGGCGGCGTCGATGACCCTCGGCAATCTGGCGGCCTTCTTCCAGCAGGACGTCCGGCGGCTGCTGGCGTACTCGACGATCAGTCAGGTCGGTTATCTGCTGCTGCCGGTGGCGGTGGTGGGGCGCACCGAGTTGGCGCAGCCGGCGCTGCTGTTCTACCTGGCGGCGTACGCGCTGACGAACCTCGGGGCGTTCGCCGTGGTGTGCGCGCTGCCGGGGCTGCGCACGATCGACGCGTACCGGGGGCTCGGGCGGCACAGCCCGGCGCTGGCGGGCGCGCTGGCGGTCTGTCTGTTGGGACTGGTGGGGACGCCGCCGACCGCGGTGTTCCTCGGCAAGGTGACCGCGTTCAGCGCGGCGGTGGACGGCGGCTTCGCGTGGCTCGCGGTGGTGGCCGCGGCGAACACGGTGGCGTCGCTCTTCTACTACCTGCGGTGGATCGCCCCGACGGTGGCGCCCTCCGACGCGCCGGGGCCCTTGGACCGCGTACGGTCTGCCGCGGTCGTCGCGTACGCCGCGGCAGCCGGATCCGTCGCGCTGGGCGTCGCGGGAGGCCCCGTGCTGGCGCTGCTGAAGATCCCCTAGGAGTGTCCGCGAAGTCCGGTGCGTTTCCCTGCGGGTGTGGACGCAACCGCCGTTGCCCTGCGGGAGCGTTGGCTCTGCGACCCGGCGGGAAGGACGGTTGCATTCGGACGCGTTGGGGACACCCGCGGGGCCTTACGGACACGCCGTAGGACCCTAGGACCGGACTCGGGTCGGTCTCGGGTAGGTCTCGACGGGCCGGGTAGGCGGGTGGCCAGGACGTTCTTTCCTGATGGATTATTGGTCCAGACCTTTACGAGGGCGCCGATCGCCTTATAGCGTGTTCGCTGGTGAAACATCCCCCACAAGTTTCATCAACCCCCCACAAGGAGTTATGCGTTGACTGGCATCCTCGATGCCGCCCTGTGTCGTTA
Organism: Streptomyces sp. NPDC017979; assembly: GCF_044328175.1. Lineage (NCBI taxonomy): Bacteria > Bacillati > Actinomycetota > Actinomycetes > Kitasatosporales > Streptomycetaceae > Streptomyces > Streptomyces sp. NPDC017979. The sequence goes on from NZ_JBIRGU010000004.1 coordinate 46,348, forward strand.
CCGACGGCACAGCACCACCATCCTCCGGGTCTCGGTCGGACTGGTCTTCGTCTGGTTCGGCGTCATGAAGTTCGTCCCGGGCGCCAGTCCGGCACAGGACGTCGCCACTCAGACGATGGACGTCCTGGCCTTCGGCATGGTGCCCCCGGGGACCTCCCGTCCCCTGCTGGCGCTCTTCGAGACCGCGATCGGCCTCGGGCTGATCACCGGAGTGTTGTTGCGGCTGGTGTTGGCGGCCTTCTTCCTGCACATGGGCGGAGTCTTCTCCGCCCTGCTCATCCTCCCGGACCAGATGTGGAGCGCCGAGGTCCCGGCCCCGACCATGGAGGGCCAATACATCATCAAGAACGTGGTGCTGATAGCCGCTTGTCTGGCGGTGGCAGCCGACGACGGCCGCCGGTCGGTCGTGCGGCGCGGCAGGCACCGGGGTGAAGCGCCCCGGCCGCACGGCCCGGCCCAAGGGAATCAATGCTGGTCCTCGCCCGGTTGCAACGGAGGTGATCGTTCGATCACTGCCGTGGAAGCACCGAAGAAGGGCGAGGCCAACGATGGAGCGGATGCACGCTGTGCTGCATGCGGGGACGAGCGGGCTCTCCGGGGTGACGGTCGCGGAACGACCCGTTCCGTCGGTCGGCCCGGGCGAAGCGCTCATCCGACTGCGGGCGGCCGGGCTCAACCACCGCGACCTGTTCGTGGCGGAGGGCCGCTCTCCGGGTGACGCACCCCTGGTGCTGGGTGCCGACGGCGCCGGAATCGTGGCGGCCGTCGGCACCGGCACGGAGCTGTCGGTGGGCGACGAGGTGATCGTCGACCCCACCGTCGGCTGGGAGCGCGCGGCCGAGGTGCCGGAGCTGCCGGAGATCCTGGGCGGGCCGCGCGACGGCACGTTCGCCCAGTACGTGGTCGTACCGGCGCGCAACGCCCTGCCGAAGCCCGGGCACCTCGACTGGGCAGAGGCGGCGGCGCTGCCGCTCGCCGCGGTCACCGCCTACCGGGCACTGTTCACCCGGGGCGGGCTGCGCAGCGGGGAGCACGTGCTGCTGCCCGGCATCGGCGGCGGGGTCGCGACGTTCGCGCTGGCCATGGCGAAGGCGGTCGGCGCCGAGGTGACCGTCACCTCCCGCAGCGAGGACAAGCTGCGGCGCGCCCGTGACCTGGGCGCGGACCGGGCCGTGGGCAGCGGGGCCGACTGGGGTGCGGAGCTGGGTCGGTCCGTGGACCTGGTCGTCGACAGCGTGGGCTCCGCGACCTTCGACACCGCCCTCGGCACGCTGCGCGCCGGGGGCCGGCTGGTCACCCTGGGCGCCACGACGGGCCCGGACGTCGCGCTCTCGCTGCGGGAGCTGTTCTTCCGGCAGATCAGCGTGATCGGCACCTCGATGGGCAGCGCCGAGGAGTTCTCGGACATGCTGCGGCTGGTCGCCGAGCACCGGATCCGCCCGGTGGTGCACGGAGCCTTCCCGCTGGCCGAAGGGCCGCAGGCGCTGGCAGCGCTGGCGCAGGGCCGCCAGTTCGGCAAGCTGGTGCTGACGGTCGACTGAGCCCGGGCCGCACCGGCCCGCCCACCCGAACGGTCCGCCGCGCTTGCCGGGTCACGCACCCGCGCGGATGCTGGCGGATACCCCTGTGCGGGGAGGAGGGCTGGTCGGCCATGGCGGACAAGAGAGCCAAGCGCATCGCGGACTTCATCGAGCCACTGCGGGTCGACCCCGGTTCGGAGGTCGACCTCGCGGAGGACTTCGACCCCCGCTACCGGGCGCACCTCCAGAAGAGCCAGGGCCTGGAGCTGCTGCGCACCGGGGTCGAGTTGCTGACCGAGTACCAGGCACGCCTGGCGGCACAGGACACGTACGGCGTGCTGCTGTGCCTCCAGGCGCTGGACGCCGGCGGCAAGGACGGCACCATCCGGCACGTGATGAGCGGGATGAACCCGCAGGGCGTGCGGGTCAGCAGCTTCAAGGTGCCGTCCGCGGAGGAGTTGGACCACGACTACCTGTGGCGGTACGGCAAGCAGTTGCCCGAGCGCGGCGGCATCGCCGTCTTCAACCGCTCCCACTACGAAGAGGTGCTGGTCGTCCGGGTGCACCAGGACGTGCTGGACCGGCAGAAGCTGCCGGCTCCCGCTCGGCGCGGCGGGATCTGGAAGCGCCGCTACCGGGAGATCAACAACTGGGAGCGCTACCTCACCGACAACGGCTTCAAGGTCGTCAAGATCTTCCTGAACCTCTCCAAGGAGGAGCAGCGCATCCGCTTCCTGAAGCGGATCGACCTGCCCGAGAAGAACTGGAAGTTCTCCGCGGCCGACGTGCACGAGCGCCGCTTCTGGGACGACTACCAGCAGGCGTTCTCCGAGATGCTGTCGGCGACCAGCACCCCCTGGGCGCCCTGGTACGTCGTGCCGGCGGACCGCAAGTGGTTCGCCCGCATCTGTGCGTCCGCGGTGCTGGTGCACACCCTGATGGAGATCGACCCGCAGTACCCCACGGTCGGCAAACGGGCCCGGGAGGACCTGCTCGCCGTGCGCCGCGAGTTGGAGGAGGAGGCGCCGGAGGGAGCGTCCGCCGACCCGTACGCGGCCGGGCACCCGGACTCCGTGGCCCCGGGCGACGACGGGGGCGCGCGGGGCAAGAAGAAGGGCGGCGGGAAGCGGAGGCACGGCCGTGACCGCGGCTGAGCCGGCGGGAGGCGACGGCACGGCCGCGCCCGCCTGGTACGCGCGCGAGCCGGCCGACGTCGCGGCGGCGTTCTCGGTGGATCCCGCCACCGGGCTGTCGGCGGCCCGGGCGGCCGAGCTGCTGCGACAGCACGGGCCGAACGCGCTGCCCGAGGAGAAGCCGCAGCCCACCTGGCGCCGCTTCCTCGACCAGTACCGCAGCTACATGCAGTTGATCCTGGTCGCCGCCGCGGCCGTCTCGCTGGCGATCGGCGAATGGAGCACCGGCATCCTGCTGGTGCTGCTCACCCTGCTCAACGCGGTCGTCGGGCTGCGCCAGCAGGGCAAGGCGGAGAGCGCGATGAACGCGCTGAAGTCGATGATGAAGGCGACCGCCCGGGTGCGGCGCGACGGGCGGGAGTCCGAGGTCGCGGCCGAGGAGTTGGTCCCCGGGGACGTCGTGCTGCTCGCGGCCGGCGACCAGGTGCCGGCGGACGGGCGGATCGTCGCCGCCAGCGCCCTCCAGATCGACGAGTCCGCCCTCACCGGGGAGAGCGTGCCGGCGCCCAAGGACGCCGGGACCCTGGCGGGCGACCTCGGCCCGGGCGAGCAGTCGAACATGGCCTTCATGAACACCCCGGTCACCCACGGCAGCGGAGTGCTGGTGATCACCGGCACCGGTGCCGGCACCGAACTGGGCCGGATCTCCGGAATGCTGACCACCACGCGCGCCGAGCAGTCGCCGCTCACCCGTCAGCTCGACAACCTGACGCTGTGGATCGCCGGCGCGGCGGGGCTGACGATGATCGTGATGTTCGCGCTGGGCCGCACCCGGGGGCAGGCGTGGGACACGCTCTTCGTCAGCGCCGTCTCGCTCGCCATCGCGGCCATCCCCGAGGCGCTGCCGACGGTGACTCAGGTGATCCTCTCCGTCGGCAGCCTCAACCTCGCCCGGCGCAACGCCATCGTGAAGGACCTGCCGTCCGTGGAGACCCTCGGCTTCACCTCGGCGATCAACTCCGACAAGACCGGCACCCTGACCATGAACCAGATGACCGTGGTCGAGGTGCTCAGTCCGACGGACCGGTACACCGTCTCCGGCACCGGGTACGACCTCCAGGGCCAGGTGCACCGGGCCGCGGGCTCCACCGCCAGCGTCGAGGACGCGATCGTGCCGTTCCTGGTCGCGAGCGACGCCGAGTTGGTGGACGGCAAGGTGGTGGGCGACCCCACGGAGGGCGCCCTCCTCGTCCTCGGTCACAAGGCGGGCCTCGACGTCGCCGCCACCCGGGCGGCCCTGCCGCGCCTGGCCACCTTGCCGTTCGACCCGGACTACAAGCTCATGGCCACCTTCCATGCGGCGCGCGACGAAGCGGGCCGGGAGGTGGTGCGCTGCTACGTGAAGGGCGCTGCGCCCGCGGTGCTGTCGCGGGCCGCGACGGCGCTGGCCGACGGCCGCACGGTGCCGTGGACCGAGGAGTCGGCCGAGCGCGCCCGGCAGGCGATGGAGCGCATGGGCGGCGAGGGCCACCGGGTGATGGCGGCGGCGACGCGGGACCTGGCCCCCGGGGACTTCGACGCCGACGGGAACCTGCTCGGCTACGTCACCGGGCTGCGGATGACGGCCCTGGTCGGCATGGTCGACCCGCCGCGCGAGGAGTCCCGGGCCGCGGTGGCGAGCGCCCAGAAGGCGCACATCCGGGTCCGGATGGTCACCGGCGACGACGTCACCACGGGCGCGGCGATCGCCCGCCAACTCGGCATCCCCGGCGAAGCCGTGCTCGGCGCGGACTTCGCGGCGCTGCCGGAGCGGGAGCAGCTCGACCGCATCGACTCCGTCGGGGTGGTCGGCCGGGTCGCGCCGGAGCACAAGGTGCTGCTGGCGCAGACGTTGAAGAAGAAGGGCGACGTGGTCGCGATGACCGGCGACGGCGTCAACGACGCGCCCGCGATCAAGGCGGCGGACATCGGCATCGCCATGGGCAGCGGCACGGACGTGGCGAAGAACGCCGGGCGGATGATCCTCTCCGACGACAACTTCGCGACGATCGTGTTCGCCGTGGAGGAGGGCCGCAAGCTCTACGACAACCTCACCAAGTACATCCGCTTCGTGCTGCTCCTGCTGGTGACCTTCGTGCTGACGTTCCTGGGCGCGACCGTCCTCAACATCGCCGCGGGCGAACCGTTCACCCCGCCGCAGGTGCTGTGGGTGCACTTCATCGTGAACGCGCCCTTCGGCTTCGCGCTCGGCTTCGACCGGGAGAGCCCCGGGCTGATGCGCCGCCGCCCGCGCCCGCGCGGCGAGTCGGTGCTCACCCCGTCCCTGCTCACGACCGTGGGGCTGAGCGGGCTGGCCCTCACGGTGCTGCTACTCGGGCTGATCGAGTTGGGCGAGCGGCAGTTCGACAGCGTCGCGGTCGGGCAGTCGACGGCGTTCACCGCGTTCGCGCTCTGCTTGATCGTGGCCGCGTTCGAGTGCCGCAGCGAGACGGAGTCGATCCTGCGGGCGTCCACGTTCGACAGCAAGCAGATGAACTGGGCGGCGCTCGGGGAGTTCGTGCTCGCGGTGGTGGTGACCCAGGTGGACGGCTTCCGACGGATCCTCGGCACCACGCAGATCGATCTGCGCCAGTTCGGCTGGGCACTGCTGGCGGCGCTCGTGCTGCTGTGCGCGTGGGAGCTGGGCAAGCTGCTGGCCCGCCGTGCACGGGGACCGGAGACGGCGCCTGGGGAGCCCGCGGTGGTCTCCGCGTAGCACCCGTGCGGGTGGGCGGAGCGGGCGCGGTTGCGCCGTGGTGCGCGAGCAGAGACCGCGGCTGCGGGCCGTCGGTCGCTGGTCGCGCAGTTCCCCGCGCCCCTCATTCCCGCGCCCTGCGGGCGTCGGGCAAGCCCCGGCGCTCCGCCTTCCCCACGCCCTGATGCCCACACGGGTGCCATACGCGGGCGCGCCGTCATGGACCGGGGGCGCTCACGGCTGCTGGCTGATGCACAGTTCCGGCCCCTGTCCCCTGCGGACGCGGGCCCACCGCCCACGCGCCCTGAACGCCCGGCAGGGCGTTGCAGGGGCGCGGGGAACTGCGCGACCAGCCACCCACGGCCCGCAGCCGCCGTCGCCGCTCACGCACCACGGCGTTACCGCGCCCCGCAGCCGCATCGCGCTCCGCAGAACACCCCGATGGAGGCCACGGCGGGGGTGGATCAGGAAGCCTCGTCCGCCGTCCCGTGCAGGGGCCGCGCCACTCCCCCGGCCCCGTACCGCACCGCCTTCCGGACGACCGGGGCGGCCCTTCGACGGCTCGGCCCCGCCGTGCAGTGATATGACCTGCGTGGGACATTTTGCGTGAATCGTCCCTTCCCACGGAGGCATCCTCATGAGCGGGACAGCTACCGCCGACACCGGCTCGGCCGGCGGCACGGACACCGAGCCCGGACCGGTCCACATCCTCTGGATCAACGCGGGGCTGAGCTGCGACGGCGACTCCGTCGCCCTCACCGCCGCGATGCAGCCCAGCATCGAGGAGATCGTGACCGGTGCGCTGCCCGGGCTGCCGCAGGTCGCCGTGCACTGGCCGCTGATCGACTTCGAGTGCGGCCCGGTCCAGGGCGCGGACAACTTCGTCGAGTGGTTCTTCAAGGCCGACCGGGGCGAGCTGGACCCGTTCGTGCTGGTCGTGGAGGGGTCGATCCCCAACGAGCAGATCAAGCAGGAGGGCTACTGGTGCGGCTTCGGCGACGACCCGGAGACCGGCCAGCCCATCACCACCAGCGAGTGGCTGGACCGGCTGGCGCCCAAGGCCACCGCGGTCGTCGCCATCGGCACCTGCGCCACCTACGGCGGCATCCACGCCATGGCCGGCAACCCCACCGGCGCGATGGGCGTGCCGGACTACCTCGGCTGGGACTGGAAGTCCAAGGCCGGGCTGCCCATCGTCTGCGTCCCGGGCTGCCCCATCCAGCCGGACAACTTCGCGGAAACCCTGACGTACCTGCTGTACCAACTCGCGGGCGCGGCACCGATGATCCCGCTCGACGACCGGCTCCGTCCGACCTGGCTGTTCGGGGCGACCGTCCACGAGGGCTGCGACCGGGGCGGCTACTACGAGCAGGGCCAGTTCGCCACCGAGTACGGCACCCCCGAATGCCTGGTGCGGCTCGGCTGCTGGGGGCCGGTCGTCAAGTGCAACGTCGCCAAGCGCGGCTGGATCAACGGCATCGGCGGCTGCCCCAACGTCGGCGGCATCTGCATCGCCTGCACGATGCCCGGCTTCCCGGACAAGTTCATGCCGTTCATGGACGCCCCGCCCGGCTCCCACCTCTCCGCGAACGCCAGCTCGGCCTACGGCGCCGCGATCCGTCGGCTGCGCGCCATCACCACGAAGACGGTCGACAAGGAACCGAAGTGGCGGCACCCGGGCCGGGAGCTGACCACCGGATACCGCTCCCCCTGGTGACCGGCGCCGGCCGCCGCCACCGCCCGCCACCACCCCCGTACGCGAAAGGGCACGACTGACAGATGGCACCGACGACGAAGGCGGCCGGCGACACCAGCGGCCTGGTGGAGATGTCCTGGGACCCGATCACCAGGATCGTGGGCAGCCTCGGCATCCACACCAAGATCGACTTCAAGCAGAAGCGGGTCGCGGAGTGCTACAGCACCTCGTCGGTCTTCCGCGGCTACAGCGTCTTCATGCGCGGCAAGGACCCGCGCGACGCCCACTTCATCACCAGTCGGATCTGCGGCATCTGCGGCGACAACCACGCCACCTGTTCCGTGTACGCCCAGAACATGGCCTACGGGGTGAAGCCGCCGCACCTGGGCGAGTGGATCATCAACCTCGGCGAGGCCGCGGAGTACATGTTCGACCACAACATCTTCCAGGAGAACCTGGTCGGGGTCGACTACTGCGAGAAGATGGTCCGCGAGACCAACCCCGGGGTGCTGGAGCAGGCCGAACGCACCGAGGCGCCGCACGCCGGGGACCACGGGTACCGCACCATCGCCGACATCATGCGCGCGCTCAACCCCATCGAGGGCGAGTTCTACCGCGAGGCGCTCCAGGTCAGCCGGTACACCCGGGAGATGTTCTGTCTGATGGAGGGGCGGCACGTCCACCCCTCCACCCTCTACGCCGGCGGCGTCGGCACGGTGGCCACCGTGCAGCTCTTCACCGACTACCTCACCCGGCTGATGCGGTACGTGGAGTTCATGAAGAAGGTCGTCCCCCTCCACGACGACCTCTTCGACTTCTTCTACGAGGCCCTGCCCGGGTACGAGGAGGTCGGCCGGCGGCGGGTGCTGCTCGGCTGCTGGGGCAGCCTGAACGACCCGGACCACTGCGACTTCACGTACCGCAACATGACGGACTGGGGCCGCAAGATGTTCGTCACCCCGGGCATCGTGGTCGACGGCAAGCTGGTCACCAACGACCTCACCGAGATCAACCTGGGCATCCGGATCCTGCTCGGCTCCTCCTACTACGAGGACTGGGAGGGCCGGGACCTCTTCGTCACCCACGACCCGCTGGGCAACCCGGTCGACCCGCGCCACCCCTGGAACCAGCACACCATCCCGGCGCCGCAGAAGCGGGACTTCGACGACAAGTACAGCTGGGTGATGTCCCCGCGCTGGTTCGACGGCAAGGAGCACCTGGCCCTGGACACCGGCGGCGGCCCCATCGCCCGGCTGTGGTCGACCGCGCTGTCCGGACTCGTCGACATCGGCTACGTCAAGGCCACCGGCCACAGCGTCAAGATCACCCTGCCCCGCTCCATGACCAAGCCGGAGACCACCTTCGAGTGGAAGATCCCCCGGTGGAGCAACGCCCTGGAGCGCAACCGGGCCCGCACCTACTTCCAGGCGTACGCCGCAGCCGCCGCCCTCCACTTCGCGGAGAAGGCACTCGACGAGGTGCGCGCCGGCCGCAGCCAGACCTGGGAGAAGTTCGAAGTGCCGGACGAGTCCATCGGCTGCGGCTTCACCGAGGCGGTGCGCGGGGTGCTCTCGCACCACATGGTGATCCGGGACGGGAAGATCGCCAACTACCACCCGTACCCGCCGACCCCGTGGAACGCCAGCGTCCGCGACAGCTACGGCACCCCCGGCCCCTACGAGGACGCGGTGCAGAACACCCCCATCTTCGAGGAGAACTCCCCGGAGAACTTCAAGGGCATCGACATCATGCGGGCCGTGCGCAGCTTCGACCCCTGTCTGCCCTGCGGGGTGCACATGTACGTCGGCGGTGGCCGCACCCTGAAGCAACTGCACGTCCCCACCGGGCTGAGCGGACTGGGCGGATGACCGCCGAGACCTGCGGGGCGGCGGTCCAAGAGGCCCTGGACCGGCTGGCCGAGCAGGGCGAGGACGCCCTGGCCGCGGGCGAGGCGCTGGCCCGCGAGCTGATGGCGCTGCACACCGAGGGGCTGTCCGCGCTGCTGGCCAAGCTGCCCGCGGGCGCGCTCACCGCGGCGCTCGACGACGCGTCGGCGGCCGGCCTGCTGGTCCTGCACGACCTGCACCCGCAGGACGTGGCCGGCCGCATCGAGCGGGCGCTCGCCTCGGTACCGCAACTGCGCGCCGAACGAATCGACTTCGACGCCGCGACCGGTGCGCTGACCCTACGCAAGCCCGCGGGCGGCGGCGGGTGCGGCTGCGGCGGCACGGGCGAGTCCGCGGTGACGGACGCACTGTCCTGCCACGCCCCCGAGGTCACCTCGATCGCCTGGCGCACCGCGCCGGCCGAACCGCCGCTGCTCCAGATCGGCAGCCGTCCCCGCGCGGCGGTCCGGTGAGCACCCGGCAACCGTCCGGCCCCGGGGCGGCGTTGCTGCGCGCGCTGCGCCGGCCGGCCGAACCGACGGTCCGCCCCGAGCACTGCGCCCTGTGCGGAGCGGGGCTCTCGGGGGTGCACCGGCACCTCGCGGACACCGCCGAACGCTCCCTGGCCTGTGCCTGCACGCCGTGCGCCCTGCTGTTCCAGCGGCCCGGCGCGGCCGGCGGACGCTACCGTCCCGTGCCGAACCGGCTGCTGTACGACCCCGAGGGCGCGCCGGGCCCGGACGCCTGGGCCCGGCTGCGGATCCCGGTCAGCACCGCCTTCCTGCTGCACAACGCCGATCGGGCGCAGCCGGTGCTGTGCTACCCGAGCCCCGCCGGGGCGACCGAGAGCGAGCTGTCCCCCGCGACCTACGATGCGGTCTTCGGCGCCAATCGCCTGGCCGCCGCGCTGGAGCCGGACGTGGAGGCGCTGTTGCTGCGCCGCAGCAAGGGCGGCAGCGGACCTGAGCGGATCCAGTGCTTCCTGGTCCCCGTCGACCTCTGTTACGAGTTGGTCGGCCGGATGCGGCGCACCTGGCAGGGGTTCGACGGCGGCGCCGAGGCGCACGCCGAGCTCGACGCCTTCTTCGCCGCCGTCGACGAGCGGGCCCGACCCCTGAACGAGGAGTTGTCGCCATGACCGAACTCGCCTTCGCCTGCACGGAAGTACGGGCCGACCGGCACGCCGCGGGACCCACGCTGCTGTTCCGGCTGCGGATCACCGGCCCCGAACACGTCCGGGTGCACGCGCTCGCCCTCCGCTGCCAACTGCGCATCGAACCGGCGGGGCGGGAGTACGCGCCGGCCGAGTCGAAGCGGCTGACCGGGCTGTTCGGGGAGCGCGAGCGGTGGGCGACCACCCTCAACCCGGTGCAGTTCGCCGAGGTCTCGACGATGGTGCCGGGCTTCACCGGCGAGATGGACGTCGAACTCGCGGTGCCCTGCACGTACGACCTGGAGATCGCCGCCGCCCGCTACTTCCGGGCCCTGGACGACGGGGAGGTGCCGCTGCGGCTGCTCTTCTCGGGCACGGCGTTCAGCGGGCCGGCCGGCTTCCAGGTCACCCCGGTGCCCTGGGACCGGGAGGCCACCGTACGGCTGCCGGTGCGGGTGTGGCGGGAGATGATCGAGCAGCACTTCCCCGGGTGCGGCTGGCTGCGGCTGCCGGGCGATCTGATGGACGAGTTGCTCGCCTTCCGCGAGCGGCGGGCGCTGCCGTCCTGGGAAGCGACGGTGTGTGCGCTGCTGGAGGCCGCGGACTCGCAGGAGGAGGCCGGGGCGGCGGGCGTGCGGGAGATCGCGGAGGGCGTGCGATGACGGACGCCGCGGTCGACGCCCCCGCGGGCCCCGCCGACGCCGACGCATTCGCCGTGGTGGACTTCCCGCCGGAGTTGGCGGAGCGGTTCACCACCGCGCGGCAGGTCGCCGACGCCGTCCTCTTCGAGGGCTACGTGCTCTACCCGTACCGGGCGTCCGCCGCGAAGAACCAGCTGCGCTGGCAGTTCGGGGTCCTGGTGCCGCCCGGGTACGCGGCGGACGCCGCGGAGCCCGCGCACCAGCGGACCGAGTGCCTGGTCGAGCCGCGGGCCGGGGCCCGGCTCGCCGTCGAAGTGCGGTTCCTGCGCGTCCAGCACCGGACGGTGCAGCGGGCCTCGGGCGAGGGGGCGGGCCGGACGTTCGAGACCGTGCCGGAGTTGGAACTGCCCGACCGGATCCTCGTGCCGTGGGACGAGGGCGTGGTGGAGCGGGTACGGCTGCTGGTGCCGGTGGAGCGGTTGACCGACGGGGACGGCGTGCGCCACGCCTTCGTGCTGCCCGCGTCCCACAGCGAGCAGGACGTCACCGACGGCGCGGGCCGCGTCGTGGGCCGGCTGGCGCGCGAGCGGCAGGAGGTGCGCGCAACGGTGCGGCTGACCGCCCGTCCGCTCCCGGGGCCGTACGGCGCGCTGCGCCTGACCGCCGTGGTGGAGAACGCCTCGGCGTGGCGCCCCGCTGCCGGCGCCCGCCGCGCGGACGCCCTGCCGTACGCGCTGGTGTCGGCGCACCTCCTGCTCGCCGTGGACCGGGGCGCCTTCGTGTCGGTGACCGATCCGCCGCAGTGGGCGGCCGGCACGGTTGCCGAGTTGCGCAACGAACACGTGTGGCCGGTGCTGGCGGGCGCGGACGGCCGGGCCGACGCGGTGCTCTCCTCCCCGATCGTCCTCGCGGACCATCCACGGCTGGCGCCGGAGAGCCCGGGCGCGCTGTACGACGCCACCGAGATCGACGAGATCCTGGCGCTGCGCACCACCGCCCTCACCGACCGGGAGAAGCGGGAGGCCCGCGGCACTGACGAGCGGGCGGGCGCGGCGGTCGACCTCGCGGACTCGCTGCCGGCGGAGGTGTGGGAGCGGCTGCACGGCGCGGTGCGGGCGCTGCGCGAGGTCACCGGCGAGGACGCGGCGGGCGGCGACGGCGGGGCGCTGCCGTGGTGGGATCCGGGTGCGGACCGGGACGTGGATCCGGCGCGGGACCGGGTGGTGATCGACGGCCGGTCGGTCGGGGCCGGCAGCCGGGTGCGGCTCGGCCCCGGGCGGCGCCGCACGGACGCCCAGGACCTGTTCCTGCACGGCCGTACGGGGGTGGTGGAGGCGGTGCTGCACGACGTCGACGGTTCGGTGCACCTGGCGGTCACCGTGGACGGCGACCCCGGCGCCGACCTGTGGCGCGTCCAGGGCCGGTTCCGCTACTTCCAGCCCGATGAGCTCACCCCGCTGGGGGAGGCGTGACGCCCCGCCCGGTGCTGGTCGCCGGGGTCGGCAACGTCTTCCTCGGCGACGACGGGTTCGGGGTGGAGACCGTACGCCACCTGCTGCGGCTTCGGCCGCCCGACGGCGTCGCGGGCTTCGAGGGCGTGGAGGTCGTCGACTTCGGGGTGCGGGGGGTCCATCTGGCGTACCAACTCCTGGACGGCTACCGCACCTTGGTGCTCGTCGACGCGGTCTCGCGCGGGGGCGAGCCGGGCACGGTGTACCTGATCGAGCCGTACGCGGACGGGGACGCGGGCGGTGGCCCGGTGGAGCCGGGCGGGCCGCCGGCCCTCGACGGCCACGGGATGGGGCCGGACGCGGTGCTGGGGCTGCTCGGCGCCCTGAGCGCGGGCACCGGTGGCACGGTGCCGGAGCGGGTCTTCGTGGTGGGGTGCGAGCCGGCTTCGCTCGCGGAGGGCATCGGGCTGTCCCCGCCGGTGGCGTCCGCCGTGCCGGAGGCGGTCCGGCTGGTCCTCGGCCTGCTGGCCGATGCGACCGGGGCGAACGCACCACCGGAGCAGGTCGGTTCGACCACGTCGTCCGGTGCCCGGGCGGGTTCGAAGAGTTCCGGGAGTTCCGGGAGTTCCGGGAGTCGCGAGAAGTACGAGAGAAAGGCGTCGTCATGTTGAAGACCCTGCTCGTCACGGCCGCCGGGGCGGCCGTCGGCGTGGTGATCTGGCAGACGCTGCCGGACCTAAAGCGCTATCTGCGCATCTCCCGCATGTGAGCCGTGCGGACGGCACTGCTGCATACGGCACTGCTGCGAACGGGGTGCGCTCCGGTGTCGCGCCGGCGTGGCACCCCGCCCGGGCCGGCGCGTCCGCGTCCAATGGAGCCCGCGCCCGCGCCGTACGTCCGCGCCGGCCGGGCCCGTCGAGCACCACGGCCGCTGGGAAACCCCCCGCACCTCCGCCGTGGAACCGCCGTCCAACCGCCGTCGAACTGCCGTGGAATGAGGCGCGCCGATGCACGAGATGTCGATCGCGGCGGCCGTGGTCGAGCAGGTGACGCAGGCCGCGGAGGAACACGGCGCCACGTCCGTGCGAACGGTGCGCCTGGACGTCGGCGAACTCGCCGGCGTGGTGCCCGACGCGCTGGACTTCTGCTTCGCGCTCGCCTGCGAGGGCACCGCACTGGCGGGTTCCGTGCTGCGGACCCGGACGGTGCCGGCGCGCGCCCGGTGCGCGCCCTGCGACGTCGAGTGGTCCCCCGGCATACCGCCCGACCTGGGCTGCCCGCGGTGCGCGGGCGGCACCGGGGTCGCCCTGCTGACGGGGCGTGAGCTGCACATCCGCGGCGTCGAGTGGGCCGAGCGACCCACGGGCGCCGACGGCTGATCGACGAGGTTTCAAGGAACGGGTCCCATGTGCCGTACGGCCGATCTCCGACGGGCGGTCCTCGCCCACAACGACGACAGCGCCCGGGCGCTGCGGGCCGCACTGGCCGCCCGCGGCACGGTCGCGGTGAATCTGCTCTCCAGCCCTGGTAGCGGGAAGACGGCGCTGTTGGAGGGCGAGTTGACGCTCGCCCGTGAGCGCGGGGTGCCGGTGGCCGCGCTCACCGCGGACCTGGCGACCGAGAACGACGCCAGGCGGCTGGCGCGCTCGGGGGCGCCGGTGCAGCAGGTGCTCACCGACGGCCTGTGCCATCTGGAGGCCGTGATGCTCCGCGGCTATCTGGCGGGCTGGCTGCCGCAGGACACACAGGTGCTGTTCGTGGAGAACGTGGGCAACCTGGTGTGTCCGGCCGCGTACGACCTCGGGGAGTCGCTGCGGGTGACCCTGGCGTCGGTGACGGAGGGCGAGGACAAGCCGCTGAAGTACCCGACGGCCTTCGGGCTCGCGCAACTCGTGCTGGTGACGAAGGCGGACATCGCGGAGGCCGTCGACTTCGACGAGGACGTCTTCCTGGCGAACGTCGCGCAGGTCAACCCGGGCGTGGAGGTGGTGTTCACCTCGGCCCGCAGCGGCCTGGGCGCGGGGGTGCTGCTGGAGCGGGCCCTCGCCGTGCGCGCCGGCGGGCAGGTGCACCGGCCGGTGATGGCCGCCGCGCCCCCCGCCTCCGTCGACGCCGGTGACCTGGCCGTGGACGGGGTGTCCGACCACGTCCACCACCGGCACGAGGTCCCGCACGAGCACTCCCCCGTACCGGAGCCGGGTCACCACCACGACCACGCCCCCGACCGCGCACCGACGCGCGATCTCCTGGGCGCCGGCGCCCACGAGCATCCAGCCGTGGACGGCCCGTGACGGTCCATCAGGGTGCGGCGCCCCTGCTGCGGCGCCGGGTTTCGGTGCAGGGGCTCGTCCAGGGCGTCGGCTTCCGGCCGTACGTCCATGCGCTCGCCGCCGAGTTGGCCCTGGCGGGCCACGTCACCAACACCGGGGAGGGCGTCCTCGTGGAGGTGGAGGGGGCGCCGGCCGCGGTGGACGGCTTCTGCCGCCGGCTGGCCGCCGAGGCTCCCCCGCTCGCGGACGTGGCCGCCGTCCACCAGGAGGACGTCGCCGCGACCGGAACGACCGGCTTCGCCATCGCGCCGTCGCGCCCCGGCGCCGGGGCGTCCCCGGTCGGCGGGGCGCTGATCCCGCCCGACGTCGCGACCTGCGCGCGGTGCCTGGCCGAGCTGGCGGACCCGAAGGACCGCCGCTACCGCCACCCCTTCATCACCTGCACCGACTGCGGTCCGCGCTTCACCATCGTCACGGCCCTGCCCTACGACCGGGCGCACACCACGATGGCGGACTTCCCGATGTGCGCCGACTGCGCCGGGGAGTACGCCGACCCGACCGACCGCAGGTTCCACGCACAGCCCGTCTCCTGTCACGCCTGCGGCCCGCAACTCGCCCTGGTCGTGCCGGGCGCGCCGGCGCTCGACGGCGCCGCGGCCCTGGCGGGTGCCCGGCGCCTGCTGGCCGGCGGTGCGGTCGTCGCGGTGAAGGGCATCGGCGGCTACCACCTGGTGTGCGACGCCCTCGACGCGGCGGCCGTGACCCTGTTGCGGCGGCGCAAGAACCGTGGCGACAAGCCGTTCGCGGTGATGGCGCGGGACGTGGCGGGCGCGGCGGAACTGGTGCACCTCGACGCGGCGGAGCGGGAGGTGCTGACGGGCCCGGCCCGACCGATCGTGCTGCTGCGGCGACGGGCCGGCGGCGACGGGGGCCCCTCGCCGCGGGTCGCCGCGGCCCTCGACGCCGTCGCCCCGAACGCACCCGACCTCGGAGTGCTGTTGCCGTACGCCCCGCTGCACCACCTGCTGTTCGGGCTGCCCGGCGATCCGCCGGGGCCCGCGCTGCTCGTGATGACCAGCGCCAACCTCGCCGGCGAGCCGATCGTCACGGACGACGCCGAAGCGCTGGTGCGGCTCGCGGGCCTGGTGGACGCCTGGCTGACGCACGACCGGCCGATCCGGGTGCCGTGCGACGACTCGGTCGTGCGCGTCGTGGACGGCGCACCGCTGCCGCTGCGGCGCTCGCGCGGGCTCGTGCCGACCCCGGTACCGCTGCCGGCGTCGGTGCCGCCGGTGCTCGCGGCCGGCGGCGACCTGAAGAACGCGTTCGCGATCGCCGAGGGCCGGCGCGCCTGGCTCTCCGGCCACGTCGGCGACATGGACGACCTGGCGACGCTGGACGCCTTCGACCGGGCGGTGGACCATCTGCGGGCGGTCTGCGGGGTGCGGCCCCGGCTGGTGGCCACCGACCGGCACCCCGGCTACCGGTCCGCGCGCCGCGCCGCGGGACTCGGCGCCGGAGCGGACCCGATCCGCGTGCAGCACCACCACGCGCACGTCGCGGCGGCGATGGCGGAACACCGGCGCGACGGCTCCCGGCCGGTCATCGGGGTCGCCTTCGACGGCACGGGGTACGGCGACGACGGCGCGGTGTGGGGCGGCGAAGTGCTGCTCGCCGACTACGCCGGCTACGAGCGCTTCGCGCGGCTGGCGTACGTGCCGCTGCCCGGCGGGGACGCGGCGGTGGCCCGCCCCTACCGGATGGCCCTGGCCCACCTGCGGGCCGCGGGCATCGCCTGGTCGCCCCGGCTGGCCTGCGTCACGGCCTGCCCGGCGGACGAACGGCTCGCGCTGGAGCACCAGTTGGCGTCGGGGCTGCACTGCGTGCCGACGTCCAGCATGGGACGGCTCTTCGACGCGGTGTCCTCGCTCGTCGGGATCTGTCACCGGGCCGGCTACGAAGCCCAGGCGGCCGTCGAGTTGGAGGGCGCGGCACGGACCCACGGCCCGGCCGCGCAGGGCTACCGCTTCGCGCTGCACGCCGAAGGCGGTGACGCGCGGGACGGGAGTGCGGGCGTCGTGTGTGCCGACCCCGGTCCGGTGCTCGCTGCGGCCGTGGCCGACCTGCGGGCCGGGGCGGACGCCGGGCTGGTCGCGGCCCGCTTCCACGCGGCGGTCGTCGACCTCGTACGACGGCTGTGCGCGCTCGCCCGCGAGCGGCACGGGCTGGCCGAGGTCGCCCTGACGGGCGGCGTCTTCGCCAACGCCGTCCTGCTGTCCGGCTGCGCCCGCGGGCTCGCGGCCGACGGCTTCACCGTGCTGCGGCACCACCGGGTGCCGCCCAATGACGGAGGGCTGGCCCTCGGTCAGCTGATGGTGGCCGCGCACGCCGCGGACCGAGAGGAGAGCGCGCCATGTGCCTGGCAGTGCCCGGCAGGGTGATGGAGATCGGCGAGCGGGACGGCACCAGGATGGCCGTCGTGGACTTCGGCGGGGTGGTGAAGGACGTGTGCCTGGAGTACCTGCCGGACCTGCGGGTCGGCGAGTACGCCATCGTGCACGTCGGGTTCGCCCTCCAGCGGCTGGACGAGGAGTCGGCCCGCAAGACGTTGGAGCTCTTCGGTGAACTCGGCCTCTTGCAGGAGGAGTTCGGGGATCCGTGGGAAGCGGCGGCGGAGCAGGCGGACGCCTCGGATCCGCAGTCGGGATCGGAGGCGCGGCGGTGAAGTACTTGGAGGAGTTCCGCGACCCGGCGCTGGCGTGCCGGCTGCTGGACGACATCCGGGCGACGGTGACGCGGCCCTGGGCGCTGATGGAGGTGTGCGGCGGCCAGACGCACACCATCATCCGGCACGGCATCGACCAACTGTTGCCCGAAGGGATCGAGTTGATCCACGGCCCGGGGTGCCCGGTGTGCGTCACCCCGCTGGAGGTCATCGACAAGGCGCTGGAGATCGCGGCCCGGCCCGGAGTGGTCTTCTGCTCCTTCGGGGACATGCTGCGGGTGCCCGGCAGCGACCGGGACCTGTTCCGGGTCCGCAGCGAAGGCGGTGACGTGCGGGTGGTGTACTCGCCGCTGGACGCACTGCGGATCGCCCGGCAGAACCCGGACCGCGAGGTGGTGTTCTTCGGCATCGGCTTCGAGACCACCGCGCCGCCCAACGCCATGGCGGTCCACCAGGCCCGTCGGCAGGGGGTGCACAACTTCAGCATGCTGGTGTCGCACGTGCGGGTGCCACCGGCGATCGAGGCCATCATGACCTCGCCGGACTGCCGGGTGCAGGGCTTCTTGGCCGCCGGGCACGTGTGCAGCGTGATGGGCACCGACGAGTACCCGGCGCTCGCGGCCCGGCACCGGGTGCCGATCGTGGTGACCGGCTTCGAGCCGCTGGACATCCTGGAGGGGATCCGGCGCACGGTGCGGCAGTTGGAGCGGGGCGAGCACGCCGTCGACAACGCGTACCCGCGTGCGGTGCGGCCCGAGGGCAACCCGGCCGCGCGCGCCATGCTGGCCGACGTCTTCGAGGTCAGCGACCGCGCGTGGCGCGGCATCGGAGTGATCCCGATGAGCGGCTGGCGGCTGTCCGAGCGCTACCGGGACCACGACGCCGAACACCGCTTCTCCGTCACCGACATCACCACCCGGGAGCCCGCCGAGTGCCGCAGCGGCGAAGTGCTCCAGGGCCTGATCAAGCCCCACGAGTGCGCGGCCTTCGGGACCTCGTGCACCCCCCGCACCCCGCTCGGCGCCACGATGGTCTCCACCGAGGGCGCCTGCGCCGCGTACTACCTCTACCGCCGGCTCGGCGCACCGGCCGCTCCCCTGGAGGCGAACCCCGTTGGCTGACACCCTCACCGGCGCCGCGCCGGACTTCTCCGGCTGGAGCTGCCCGCTGCCGCTGCGCGACCACCCACGGGTGGTCATGGGGCACGGCGGCGGCGGCGCGATCTCCGCCGAGCTGATCGAGAACGTCTTCCTCCCGGCCTTCGGCGGCGGTGCGCTCGCCGGCCTCGGGGACTCGGCGGTGCTCCGCGTGGGCGGGGCGCGGATCGCCTTCTCGACGGACTCCTTCGTGGTCCGCCCGCTGTTCTTCCCCGGGGGCAGCATCGGGGACCTCGCCGTCAACGGCACCGTCAACGACCTGGCGATGAGCGGGGCCCGGGCCGCGTACCTGTCGTGCGGGTTCATCTTGGAGGAGGGCGTGGAGACCGCCGTCGTCGGCCGGATCGCCGAAGCCCTCGGGGCGGCGGCGCGCACCGCGGGGGTGGAGGTGGTCACCGGGGACACCAAAGTGGTGGAGGCGGGCCACGGCGACGGCGTCTATCTGAACACCGCGGGCATCGGGCTCGTCCCGGACGGGGTGGACATCCGCCCGCAGCGCGCCCGGCCGGGCGACGTGGTCCTCGTCAGCGGCGGCATCGGACTGCACGGCGTGGCGATCATGAGCATGCGCGAGGGCTTGGAGTTCGGCGTGGAGGTGGAGAGCGACTGCGCGGCGCTCGGCGGGCTGGTCGAAGCGATGCTCGCGGTCGCCCCCGATCTGCACGCGCTGCGCGATCCGACCCGCGGCGGTCTCGCGGCCTCGCTCAACGAGATCGCCGCGGCGTCCGGTACCGGGGTCGTGGTGCAGGAGTCCGCCGTTCCGGTGCCGCCGCAGGTCGCGAACGCGTGCGCGGTGCTCGGGCTCGACCCGATGTACGTGGCGAACGAGGGCAAGCTGGTGGCGTTCGTCGCCCGCGAGGACGCCGATGCGGTCCTGGCGGCGATGCGGGCGCACCCGCTCGGCGCGGACGCCGCGGTGATCGGCGAGTGCGTGGCGCAGCACCCGGGCATGGTGGTCGCCCGCACCCCGCTCGGGGGGACGCGGGTGGTCGACCTGCCGCTCGGCGAACAGCTCCCCCGCATCTGCTGACTCGGCGCCCGTCCGGGGCCGCGCGGCCCCGGACGGGGCGGAGTACGGTGAAGGGAGCCGGGGTCGCCCCGGGCGCCCCGGAGAAGGAGGTGCGCCCGGTCATGGACCAGGACCGCGCCCGCCGTCTGGTGACGGCGCTGCGCAACCGTCGAGTGATGGCCCACGTCGTCGACGCGGGGGTGTACGAGTTCGGCATCCGGGTGGTGCTCGACCAGGACGTCGAAGCGCTGTGGGACGTCGACGGGGCGGCGGGGCTGGACGCGGAGATCGTCAGCGACGGGGTGCTGATCGGCTTCGTGCCGCACGTGCCCGGGTCGGAGGGGTTCAGCGACGAACAACTCGTCGAGGCCATCGCGACGACGCGGTACGACGCGGAGGGGCTGCACCCGCCGGCGGACGCGGCGCCGTCCCCCGCTCCGTCGAGGCCCGTCCAGCCGCCGGAGCCGCCGGTCGCCCGCTACCAGCGCCGGGCCCACTGGTTGAAGCGGGGCGGGGGATGACGCGTCCGCCCGCACCGGACACCGCGGACGCACCTCGCGACGCGATCGACGTCATCCGCACCTCCGGGCTGCGCAAGGTGTACCCGGGTGCGGACTTCGCCGCGGTGGACGGGATCGACCTGCGGGTGCGGCGCGGCGAGATCTTCGGCCTGCTCGGGCCGAACGGCGCCGGCAAGACCACGACCGTGGGCATGCTGACGGGGCGCGTGGTGCCCACCTCCGGGAGTGCGCTGATCGGCGTGGTCGACGTGGTGGCGCAGCCGGCGCGGGCGAAGCAGATCATCGCCGCGGTGACCCAGGAGAACACCCTGGACCGGGCACTGAACGTGCGGGAGAACCTGTACTTCCACGGGCTGCTGTTCGGCATCCCGGCCCGCGCCTCGCGCGAGCGGGCCGACGAGCTGCTCGACGAGTTCCGGCTGGCGCGCTGGGCGCGGTCCTCGGTGTACGCGCTGTCGGGCGGCATGGCGCAGCGGTTGATGCTGGCGCGCGCCGTCTTCCACCGGCCCGCGGTCCTCTTCCTCGACGAGCCGACGGCCGGGCTCGACCCGCAGGGCCGGCTGGCCTTGTGGGAGTCGTTGGCGCAGTTGATGGCCGACGGCCAGACCATCTTGTTGACGACGCACAACATGGAGGAGGCGGACCGTCTCTGCGACCGGGTCGCGATCATCGACCACGGTCGGATCCTGGCGCTGGACACCCCGGCCGCCCTGAAGCGGGGGCTGGGCGCCGACACCACGGTCACGGTGGTCGCGAAGGGGTCGGCCGCCGACCTGGCGGCGGTGCTCTGCCGCGACGTGCCGGGGGTGGTGCGCAGCCGGCTCACCGACGGCGGGGTGGAGCTCCAGGTCAAGGGTGGCGAGCGGCTGTTGGCCCGGGTGGTGGCGAGCGCGGAGGCGGCCGGTTTCGACCTGGTGGACCTGTCGCTGGCGCAGAGCAGCTTGGAGACGGTCTTCATCAGCCTCACGGGCAAGGAGTTGAGGGAGTGATGGCGTGGTGATCGACGTCGTGCCGCCGCGGTCCACCGCCGCGGCGGCCCGCAGCGCGCTGTCCGCGCTGATCCGTCGCGACCTTTTGGTGTTGCGGAAGAACTTCGGCGAGTTCGTGGGCCGGACCGTGATGCAGCCGTTCCTGCTCGTCTTCGTCTTCCTGTACGTCTTCCCCGTCATCGGGCAGGGCGTCGGTTCGGCGGGCGGCACGGCCGGCGAGTCGGCGTTCGCGACCGTGCTGGTGCCGGGCGTGGTGTCCATCGCGGTGATGTTCCAAGGCATCCAGTCGGTGGCCATCCAGATGTCGCAGGAGTTCGGCTACACCCGGGAGATCGAGGACCGGGTGCAGGCCCCCTGCCCCATCTGGCTGGTGGCGGTGGCCCGGGTGCTGTCCGGGGCCGTGCAGGGGGTGATCTCGGCGGTCATCGTGCTGCCGATCGCGGCCGTGGTGCACGCGCCGGGGGTCCGTCCGGACCTGCACATCCACTGGTGGATCGTGCTCACCCTGATCCCGCTGGCGTGCGTGGCGATGACCTCGCTGGGGCTGCTGCTGGGCACCACGTTCGAGCCGCGGAACATCGGGGTGATGTTCGGCTTCGTGATCCTGCCGTTGGTCTTCCTCGGCGGCACGTACTACCAGTGGACCGCGCTCGCGCCCGTAAACATCGGAGGATTCCCCTGGTTGCAGTCGCTGGTGCTGCTGAATCCGCTGATCTACATCAGCGAGGGCATGCGGGCCGGGTTCACCGATCTGTCCCATCTGCCGCTGTACGTCATCTACCCCGTGCTGCTGGCGTTCTGCGCACTCTTCCTGGGGCTCGGGCTGCGCAACTTCCGCCGCCGCGTGCTGTCCTGAGCGTCGCCCCCCGGCCGGTTGCGGGCCCACGCCAGCACGCTTGATGCTGCGTCAGATGTCCCATGCGTGAAGCCTCGCGGGACAGATGCCGAAGAAGGGGGACAAAGGGCAGGGCGTGACACGGATGCCCTCTTGTTGCCTCACGCACCGGTCCCCCACGATGACTAACGGTTCTTGACCCGTCCATGTCGCATGGGCGGGGCTTCCTTCTGCTCCACGCACGTTCCCTGCACCTTTACTCCGCGGCCGGGCGCCGCCAGCGCTAGGGAGACTTCGTGGCACAACGGACCAAGGGCACCAGACGCGCCAGACGCACCCCTCGAACCGGTCGCAGTGCGGCCGCGCGTTCGCTGCGGCTGCTGGGCGCCGCCCTCACCGCACTCGTCCTGTTACCCGTCGGCCAGGGGACGGCTGCGGCCCTCCCGGCAGCCGACCCCTCGCCGCCGGACAGCCGGGCGGCAGCCGAACGCAAGATCGAGCCCGAGCTCAGGGCGCGGCTCGACAGCGGCAAGGCCGCCTTCTGGGTCCAGCTCGACGGCGCCGCCGACTTGACCGCCGCCTCCCGGGCCCGCACCAAGACCGCCAAGGCCGCGGCCGTCCTCACCGCCAAGCGCGAGCACGCCGACCGCAGCCAGGCGGGGGTCGTCAAGGCCCTCGAATCCCTGCGGGTGGAGCACACCCCGTACTGGATCGTGAACGCGGTGCGCGTGGTCGCCGACCGCAAGGTGGCCGAGTCCCTCGCCGAGCGCTCCGACGTCACCCGGATCGACGCCGAGGACCGGCTCGCGCTGCCGAAGCCCGCGCCGGGCGGGCCCGAGAACACGGTGAACGCCGTCGAGTGGAACGTCGACCGGATCGGTGCACCGCAGGTCTGGTCCGAACTCGGGGTGCGCGGCGAGGGCGTCGTCGTCGCCAACATCGACAGCGGCGTGGACTTCCAGCACCCCGCGGTCGCCAACCAGTACCGGGGCCGGGCCGCCGACGGCAGCGTCACCCACGACTACAACTGGTTCGACCCGGCGAACGTCTGCCCGACCGAGGCGCCGTGCGACAACAACAACCACGGCACCCACACGATGGGCACGATGGTCGGCGACGACGGCGGCGAGAACAAGATCGGCGTGGCGCCCGCGGCCCGCTGGATCGCCGCCAAGGGCTGCGAGACCAGTTCCTGCTCCCAGGCGTCGCTGATCGCCTCCGGCCAGTGGATCGTGGCGCCCACCGACGCCGCCGGGGCCAATCCGCGCCCCGACCTCGCGCCCGACGTCGTCAACAACTCCTGGGGCAGCGCCGCCCACAACCCCTGGTACAAGGAGATCGTCGCCACCTGGCGGGCGGCCGGGATCTTCCCCGCGTTCTCCAACGGCAACAACGGCCCGGCCTGCGCCAGCAGCGGTTCGCCGGGCAACTACGTCTCCTCGTACAGCTCCGGCGCGTTCGACGCCAACAACGCCATCGCGAACTTCTCCTCGCGCGGCGCCGGCGACGAGGGCGGCATCAAGCCGAACCTGGCCGCGCCCGGCGTCAACGTGCGCTCCGCGATCCGGGCCGGCGGCTACGGCTCCCTCTCCGGCACCTCCATGGCCTCGCCGCACACCGCGGCCACCGTCGCCCTCGTCTGGTCCGCCGCCCCGGCGATCCGCGGCGACATCGCGCAGACCGAGGCGCTGCTCGACCAGAGCGCGATCGACGTCGACGCCACGAACTGCGGCGGCACGCCCGCCGACAACAACGTCTTCGGCGAGGGCCGGCTCGATGCGCTGGCCGCCGTGCGCGCGGCCCCGCGGGGTCCGGTCGGCGCCCTCGACGGCACGGTCACCTCGGCCGGCGCGCCCGTCGCCGGCGCCCGGGTCGTCGCCAAGGGCCCGATCGACCGGAGCGCGGTGACCGCGGCCGACGGACGCTTCTCCTTCCCCGCGCTGTCCGCGGGCGACTACGCGCTCACCGTAGGCAAGTTCGGGTACACGTCGGCCACCGGCACCGCCACGGTCACCGAGAACGCCACCGTCACCCGGGACTTCGGCCTCGACCAGGCCGCATCGGCGAAGGTCACCGGCACGGTCGTCGGCCCCGCCGGGCCGGCCGCCGGCGCCGCCGTCACCGTCGTGGACACCCCCGTGACCGCGACGACGGACGCCGCGGGACGCTTCGAGGTCACCCTGCCGCACGGCGCCTACGACCTGCGCGCGAGCCACCCCTCCCGCTGCCTCACCGAGGGCACCAGCCGGCTCGCCGTGGCCGGGGACACCACCGCGACCGTGACGCTGCCGGAGCGCACCGACGCCTTCGGCCACGCCTGCACCACCGGTGACCGCGCCTTCGTCGCCGGCACCACGGCGCTCGCGCTGACCGGCGACAACACCACCGAGCGGGTGGAGTTGCCCTTCCCCGTACCGCTGTACGGGAAGAACCACACCGTCGCCCACGTGGGCACCAACGGCACCCTCAGCTTCGGCGGCCCGCACACCGCGGACGGCAACACCTCGATCCCGAACGCGGCCACCCCGAACGCGACGCTGTACCCCTTCTGGGACGACCTGGTGGTCAACGGCGGGGACTCCGCCGTGCACACCGGCGTCATCGGCACCGCGCCGAACCGCGCGTACGTGGTGGAGTGGCGCAACGTCGTGCACTGGTCCGCACCGGGCGAGAAGTTCTCGTTCTCCGCGGTCATCGGCGAGGACGGCAGGGTCTCCTTCCACTACAAGGGCACCGGTGGCGCCGGCTTCAAGAACGGGGCCAGCGCCACCGTCGGGGTGGAGAACGCCACCGGCACCGACGCGTTCCTCTACTCCTTCAACGCCCCCGTCGTCACCGACGGCCTGTCGATCTCCTTCCGCACCACCAAGCACGGCGTGGTGCGCGGCCAGGTGTTGGACGCCAACGACGGCAAGGGCGTCGGCGGCGCCGACGTCACCGTGGGCACGGGCGCTTCGGCGGTCACCGTCACCACCGGGTCCGACGGCGGGTACCTCGCCCAGGCCCCGCAGGGCGCCCAGCCCCTCGCGGTGAGCGCACCCGCCTACGAGCCCGCGCAGGGCACGGTCACGGTCGCCCCGGACGCGATCGTCCGGGACACCCGCTCCCTGCGCACCGGCAAGGTCACCCCGGCGCTGCCGGCGCTCGACGTCGTCGCCCCCGGGGAGCAGCGGCGCACCCGCTCGCTGGAGCTGATCAACCCGGGCGCCGCGACCTCCTTCGCGGTCGCCGAGGACGCGCCCTGGCTGTCCGTCAGCCCGGCGTCCGGTGAGCTGGCGACCGGTGCGAAGCAGCCCCTGTCGCTCACGGTGGACACCGCGGGGCTCGCCCCCGGCACCGTGCTGAAGACGGACGTGCGCGTCGAGTCCCGCAGCGGGCGCACCCCGGTGCTGTCGGTGCCGGTGACGGTCGTGGTGCCGCGTTACCAGGCGGCGTTGGACATCGGCGCGAGCGCCGCCTCGGTGGACGCGCTGGGCGACTCCTGGGTCCCGGACCGCAAGTACGCCAGCGGCTCCTACGGCCACCAGGGCTCGTCCGGGGTGCGCTCCACCGGTCGCACGATCGCCGGCACGAGCGACCAGGCGCTGTTCCGCACGGCCCGGGAGGGCATGTACGAGTACCGCTTCGACCAGGTGCCGAACGGGGTCTACACGGTCGAACTCGGCTTCGCCGAGGTCTCGACCACCCGCCCGAACAAACGGGTCTTCGACGTCATCGCGGAGGGCACGCAGGTGCTTCCCGCGCTGGACGTCGCCCTGGAGGCCGGCTCGTACGCGGCGGTGCAGCGCTCGTACCAGGTGACCGTCACCGACGGGACGCTGAACGTGCGCTTCGTCGCACGCGCCGGCTACGGCAAGCCGATCGTCAACGCGCTACGGGTGACGGACCGGCCCGACAAGGGCTGACCGCGCCGCAGGGTGACGGCGGTCCCGTGCGGCTCGACGGCCGGACGGGACCGCCGTCACCCCTCGATCCACGCCCTGAATCCGCGGGAGGCGGGCGCGAAGTGCCCGACGCCCGGCCGGGGTGAGATGCCCGCGGCTTCCCCGCCGCCGTTCGCTGACGGCGAGGACGCCGGGCCACCGCTGCCGCCGTGTTCGTTCTCCTTCCGGAACGCATCGGCGGCGGCCGTGGCCGTGGCCGCCGCCCGTGCACCGTCGAGGGCGAACAGGGGTGTTGCGCATCGCATGGGTGACGCCTTCCTACGTTGCCTCGTCCGCAGCGGGCTGCTGCTGCCGCCGCGCCGCTGGGAACCGTAGGACGGCCGCGTCAGCGAACGCTCAACGAACCGTCAACGCGCCCGCTTCACCCGTCGCCAACGCGGTTGCACCGTGCGGTGTGGCAACGTTGGCGGCTGCGGGCCGTCTGTGGCTTGGCGCGCAGTTCCCCGCGCCCCTGTTTCGCTTCGCCCGTCACTTATCTGCGGGCGGATGTTTAGGGGCGCGGGGAACTGCGCGACAAGCACACCACCGGGCCCGCTCAAGCAACCGGGTCCGCGGAGAGGGGCGCGCCGATGCTCGCCGGGAGGGGATAGATCCGCTCCGGCGGGAGGAGGCGCTGGGCCTTCGCGGACTGGCCCGACTGCACCAGTCGACCGATCTTGACGGCCTGCGCGGTGATGTCGGTGATCTCGGTGACCCACTCCTCGGCGTAGGTGCGCACCAGGGAGCGGCCCACGCCGACCTGGATGCTGTAGTGGTTCAGCGCGGCCCCGCGCAGGGACCGCTCCGGGTCCCACTGGACGTGCACCTCGGCGTCGGCGAGGCGGGCCGGGTCTCCCGTGGTCAGTGCGGCCCGGGCGAGGGCCTCCTCCCAGCCCTTGCGGGTGATGCGCACCGCGAGGATGCGGGTCTGCCCTGACTTGCCGGCCCAGTTGCTGCGGTGCATCAGCCAGCGGAAGGAGGGCTTGATCCAGGTCATCCGGGAGAACGAGAACGGGGGCACGAACCGCTGGGCCCGCACCGCGGGCTCCGCGACGGCCGGCGCGTACGCCTGGTAGACGACGATCGTCCGGGCATCGAAGTCGGCTCGTATCTGACGCTGTGACACCATGCGCCGCACCTTGCCAGCGGACGTTCCACCGGGGCGAACGAATTTCGCGACCGGCGCCGCGACGGCGGGCGGTGCAGCCCTTAGGGTCACCGCGTGACGGGAACATTTCTGCCGTCGTCGCAGGTGGCGGCGGGCCGAGGGAGAGCGGGCCGATGAGCGACGGCTTCGCGTGTGCCGTGTCCGTGGTGCTGCTGGCCGTGGTCCTCGGCTGGGCCGTGGTGCGCCCTCGGGGGTGGCCGGAGGCGGTGGTCGCCGTGCCCGCGGCGGGTGTGGTGATCGCGGTCGGGGCGCTCTCGCCGGCCGAAGCCGCCGCGGAGGTGGCGGAGTTGGGGCCGGTGGTGGGCTTCCTCGCCGCCGTGCTGGTGCTGGCGCACCTGTGCGACGAGGAGGGGTTGTTCCGGGCGTGCGGGGCGTGGGCGGCGCGTGCCTCGCGGCGGCGGGGGTCCTTGCTCGGGCAGGTGTTCGTGCTGGCGTCGGCGGTGACGGCGGTGCTCAGTCTGGACGCGACGGTGGTGTTGCTGACGCCGGTGGTGTTCGCCACCGCCGCCCGGCTGGGCGCCCGGCCGAAGCCGCACGTGTACGCCTGCACGCACCTGGCGAACACCGCGTCCCTGCTGTTGCCGGTGTCGAATCTGACGAACCTGTTGGCGTTCACCGCGAGCGGGCTGTCCTTCACCCGGTTCGCCGCGCTGATGCTGTTGCCGTGGCTGGTGGCGATCGCGGTGGAGTACGCGGTCTTCCGCCGGTTCTTCGCCGCGGACCTGGGCGCTCCCCTGACGGGCCCCGCGTCGGTGGCGGACGAGCAGGTGCCGGTGCCGCGCTTCGCGCTGTTGACCGTGGTCGCCACGCTGGCCGGCTTCGTGGTCTTCTCGGCGCTGGGCGTCGAGCCGGTGTGGGCGGCGGCGGCCGGGGCCGCGGTGCTCGCCGTCCGGGCGCTCGTCCGGCGCCGCACCACCCCGCGCGCGCTGGTGGGGGCCGCGGCCCTGCCGTTCCTCGCGTTCGTCCTCGCGCTGGGCGTGGTGGTGCGCGGCGCGGTGGAGAGCGGGCTCGGGGACGTACTGGGCCGGCTGGTCCCTTCGGGCACGGGTCTTGCCGCGCTCCTCGGCCTCGCCGCCCTCGCCGCCGTCCTCGCGAACGTGCTGAACAACCTGCCGGCGACGCTGGTCCTGCTGCCGTTGGTGGCGCCCGCGGGCCCGGCCGCGGTCCTCGCGGTGCTGCTGGGGGTGAACATCGGCCCCAACCTCACCTATGCCGGGTCGTTGGCGACCCTGCTGTGGCGGCGGATCGTCCAGGCGCACTCCGCGGCGAGCGGGGTGCCGGCCGACGCGGGCCTCGGGGAGTTCACCCGACTGGGGCTGCTCACGGTCCCCGCCGCGCTCGTACTGTCGACCGTGGCCCTGTGGGCGTCGCTGGCCGTGCTCGGCCCGTGATCGGTGACCGGAAGCTGATCGGAGCCTGGTGTGACCGTCGTCCTCGTCTGGGTCGTGGAGGGCACCTGGCCGGCGTGCGTGGACGCCGCGCGGACGCCCGCGGGTGCCGCGGAGCGGACGGTGTTGCTGCACGTCACCGATGCGCAGACGGCGGGGGCGGCCCGCGGTGCGTACGCCGGTCTGCTGGGTCGCACCCCACCGCCGGGGCATCTGCCGCCGGGGCCCGCCGAGGAGGTCGCGGAGTTGGCGCTGGCCTCGTCGCGGCGGTTGCTGGCAGCGGCGCGGGAACGACTGGGCGTGCCCTGCGCCTTGGTGTCCCGCACCGGCCGGCCCGAGCGGGAGGTGGTGGCCGCGGCCGAGGAGGCCGACCTGCTCGTCTGCGCGCGGGACGGCGGCCGGGACCGGCCCGGTCCGCACAGCCTCGGCCCCGCCACCCGGTTCGTGGTCGACCACGCGCCGTCGGCCGTCCTGTTGGTGTGGCCGGACCCCCCACCGGACCCCCACCCGGGCACCCCACCAGGCACCCCACCGGGCCGGCCACCCGTCAGCCCCGGTTGACGACGTTGGTGAACGGGCCCGGGCGGGCCGCGAGTTCGCTCCAGGTGCCCTGCTGCACCACCCGGCCGTCGGCGAGGACCGCGATCCGCTCGGCCCGTCGAATGGTGGCGGGCCGGTGGGCGATCAGCAGTACCGTGCAGTGCGGCAGCGCCGCCAGGACCTCCGCGTCGCCCACCCCGTCGAGCATGGCCGTGGTCTCGTCCAGGACGAGCACCCGGGGCCGGGTGAGCAGGGCGCGGGCGAGGGCGACCCGGGCCCGCTGGCCCCCGGAGAGGGTGGCGCCGCGCTCGCCGACGACCGTGTCGTAGCGCTGCGGCAGCTCCCGGGCGATCCGGTCGACACCGGTGGCGACGGCGACGGCGCGCAGCTCCGCGTCGTCCGCTCCGGGGGCGGCGAGCCGTAGGTTCTCGGCGAGGGTGCCGTGGAAGAGCGGGGCGTCCTGCCCCACGACGGCGACCGTGCGCCGCAGGTCGGCGTCGGCCAGCTCGCGCACGTCGACGGCGGTGCCGTCGGCGGCGACGAGTTCGACGCGGCCGCGCGCCGGGTCCCAGAACCGGGCCAGCAGGTGCGCACAGGTCGACTTGCCGGCGCCGGACGCCCCGACCAGGGCGAGCCGCTGCCCCGCGGGCACGTGCAGGTCGACGCCGTCGAGGACCGTGCCCGTGCCGTACCCGAAGTGCACCCCGCGCAGCCGTACGCCGAGCGGTCCGGCGGGTACGGGACGGGGCCGCGGCGCCTCGGGGGCCAGCGCGGGCGCGCTGACCGCCGCCCGCACCCTGCTGGCGGCGGCGCGCAGTCCGCTCGCCTGGCCGAGTGCGGCGCTCGCGTCGGCGACCGGCGCGAGGCAGCCCAGGGCGAGCGCCATCGCGGCCGGCGCCCAGGCGGTGCCGGCACGGGCATCGGCGGCGACGGCCACGACCGCGACGACCGCGGCCACCACCAGCAGGTCGCGCACGGCGCCCGCCTTCGCCTCCCAGGACTGTTCGGAGCGCTGGGCCGCGCCGAGGGCGGTGCCGTCGGCGCGCAGCCCGTCCCGCATCCGTCCGAACGCACCGAAGGCGAGGAGTTCCCGCAGGCCGTCGACGGCCTCGACGGCCCGGGCGGAGAGCCGGGCCGCCGCGGCCCGGGTGCGGGCGGCGCGGGCGGCCCGCCCGGCGCGCTCGTCGACGAGCGGCAGGAGCGCCAGCACCGCGGCGGCGAGCAGGACGGGCGGCACCAGGCCCGGTTCGACGGCGGCGATCACGCCCACTCCCCCGCCGAACACGGCGACGGTTGCCGCGAGTTGGGCGACGGCGTGGGCGTAGAAGAACTCCAGCGCCTCCACGTCGGCGAGCGCGGCCGACGCCAGGTCGCCGCTGTCGCGCCCGTCGACCCGCGCCGGGGCGCTGCGGGCGAGCCCGTCGAAGACCCGGATGCGCAGTTCGGCGAGGACGCGGTAGGCGAGGTCGTGCGAGAGGTCCATCTCCCACCAGGTCGCCACGGCCCGCAGGAGGACCAGGCCGATCAGGGCGAGCACGGTGGCGGCGGCGGGCGGCTCCCGGTGGGCCACGGCGGTGCCCACGGTGTGGGCGGCGAGGGTGACCAGGGCGACGAGCGCCGCTTGGCCGAGCAGGGCGGCCAGCGCGGTGCGGGCGGTGGTGGCCCGGTGGGCGAGCAGGACGGGCAGCAGGAAGCGGAGCGAGCCGCGCTGCGGAACCGGATCCGCCGAGTTCGTCGCCGGAGCCTCGGCGGGGGCGATCGGGTGCGTCATGCCGCCTGCCCCGCCTTCGCCAGCCGGGCGTACACGCCGCCGGCCGCCAGCAGCCCGGTGTGCTCGCCGGTGGCCTCCACGGTGCCCTCGTCGAGGACGACGATGCGGTCCGCGTGGCGCACCGACGCCAGCCGGTGGGCGACGACCAAGCAGGTGCGGCCCCGGGCCGCGGTCAGCAACTCCCTGACGATCCCGGCCTCCCGGCGCTCGTCGACGGCGCTGGTGGCCTCGTCGAGCACCAGGACCGGCGCGTCGGCGAGCAGGGCGCGGGCGAGCGCGACGCGTTGGCGCTGCCCGCCGGAGAGCGTGGCGCCGCGTTCGCCGACCACGGTCGCGTACCCGTCGGGCAGGCGCAGGATCTCTTCGTGGACGCCGGCGGCGCGGGCCGCCGCGTGCAGTTCGTCGTCGCCGGCGAAGGGCCGCGCCAGGCGGAGGTTGTCGGCGACGGAGGCGTGGAAGAGGTAGGTGTCCTGGGAGACCACGGCGATGCCGCGGCGCAGTTCGTCGAGGCGGTAGGCAGTGGTGGGCGCGGAGCCGACCAGGACGCGGCCGCGGTCCGGGTCGCGGTGGCGCACCAGCAGGCCGAGGAGGGTGGACTTGCCTGCCCCGGAGGGTCCGACGATCGCGGTGGTGCGCCCGGCGGGGGCGGTGAAGCTGACGCCGGCCAGGGCGGGGCGGGCCGCGCCCGGGTGGGTGACGTGCACGTCCTCGAAGCGGACGGCCGGTGCGCCGGTCCAAGTGGCGGGTCGGGTGCCGGCGTCGGGCACTTCGGCGGTGGCGGTGCGCAGCGCCGCGATGCCGTCGGCGGCGGAGACGCCGAGGTAGCCGGAGTGCCATTCGCGGGTGAGGTCGCGCACCGGTCGGAAGCACTCGGACGCCAGCATCAGCAGTAGGTAGGTGGCGGTCGCCGTGGTCTGCCCGGCGGCGGCGGACCAGCAGGCGACGAGGGCGGCGGCCACGGTGCCGCCCTGCACCGCGAGGTCCGTGATGCCGGTGTCGACGAGGGAGACCCGGAGTTTGGCGACGGTGGCCCGGTGCAGGGCGTCCGAGCGGCGGGCGAGCCGGGCGCGGGTCCGCTCGACGGCGCCGGCCGCCCGCAGCGTGGGCATGCCCTGGAGGGCTTCCAAGTAGTCGGCGGAGAGCGCCTCGTACGCCCCCCAGTGCTGCTGGCCGCGGCGCGCGAGGAGGCCGTCCCACCAGCGGGGCGCGAAGAGCGCGAGGACGAGGGCGGGGCCGAGTGCGAGGGCGGCCCACGGCTCCACGGCGGCGACGGCGATCAGCAGCAGCGGCGGCACGGCGAGGGTGACGGCCAGTTGCGGCAGGTAGCGGGAGACGTACGCGTCGACGCCTTCGACGCCGTCGACGAGGACGGCGCGCAGCGCCCCGGCCCGGTCGTCGGCCGTGCGCGCCGGGCCGAGCGCGCCGAGGCGTTGCAGCAACTGGTCGCGCAGGGTGGTCCGTACGGCCGCGCCGGCGGTCAGCGCCAGGTGCCGCTGCGCCTGGGTGAGCAGGGCCCGCAGCAGCACGCTCGCCCCGACGCCGGCCAGCAGGACGGGCAGGCGTCCGCCGCCGCCGCGGGCGATGTCGGCGAGCGCGAGGGCGAGCAGCACGGCCTGGGCGACGTGGGTGGCGACGACCGCCACCAGCAGCGCCGTGGCCCGGGCGAGCGGGCGGCCCGCGGTGCGGGCGGCGCGGACGAGTTCTGGGTGGAGCATCATGCGGCGTGGTGTTCCTCTGCGGTCCGGGGGCCGGGCACGACGGGGCCGTCGCGCCGGCTGGTGTCTGGGGCGGGCGCGGGCCGGCGCCGCGGCGGGGGCGCGCCGACGGCGAGGGCGTGCAGCACCCAGCCGTCGCCGGCGGGCCCGCCGATGGCCGCGCCGAGGTCGGCGCACTGCCACGATCCGACGGGGCGGGCGGACAGGCCGAGTGCGGTGGCGGCCAGTTGGGCGTGACCGACGCCGTAGCCGGCGAGCAGGTGGTCCCGGCGGATGCGGGCGGGCGGTGCGCCAGTGGGGCAGCCGACGGCCAGCAGCACGGCGCCGGTCCGCGCGAGCCACCCCTGTCCTGCGGCCCAGGCGGCGAGCGTCGGCAGGACGGGGCCGGTGGCGACGGTGCGCAGCCCGGCCGCTCCCCTGGTGCGGGCCGTCAGCAGCCCGGGTCGGTCGCCGCCGACGGCTACGTACCACCGCGGCCCGCCCGCGGCGGCGGCCCGGGCGGTCGCGAGTACCTGCCCGAGGGCGTCGTCGTCGGGCCGGGTGGCGGCGGCGAGGGTGGTCAGCGGGGCGCTGCGGCGGCGCAGGACGACCGAGAGCGGCGCCCGCGACGGCACGGTGCGCCAGGTGCCGTGCCGGCTGCCGGCCGCGGCCACCAGCGACAGGGCGTGCCGGGCCTGGGCGAGGTCCGGGTGGCGGGGGTCGGCCGGATGGTGCGCGGCGCCGGCGCGCCCGTGCGCGGCCCGGCGCGGCCAGGCGCTGAGGATTCCGGTGCGGGTGAGGCGTACGACGGCCAGCGGTACGGCACCTGCGGTCTCCGCCAGGACGTCACCGGCTCCGACGGCCCGGGGCGGATCGGCGGCCGGCAGGCCGTCGGCGGCCAGGTCGAGGCAGTACGCGGGGGCTCCGGCGGCGACGAGCGAGGCGACCGCGTGCCCGGCGTCGAGCAGCGTCAGCGGCCAGGCCCGGTGGCGGTAGTGCGCGACGGTGGCCTCCGGTGCGACGCCGACGACCGCGAAGGCGCCCGGGGGCGCGGGCCGGGGTGCCGGCCCGATGGGGTGCAGGCGGTGGGTGCGCGGGTCGTACGCGTACTGCCCGGGCGGCACTCCGGATCCGGTGCCGGCCAACAGCCTTACGCGGACGGGGTGCAGCGCGCCCGCCGACGGCACGGGCCGCCGCCGGCCGCCGGCCAGGGAGTGCCGCAGCAGCGGGTCCAGGGCGAGGGGCACGGGCAGCCCGCGCAGGGCGGGCCCGGCCGCGGGGCGGTGCGGCAGGTCCGGTCCGGGTGCCTCGTCGGAGCGGGCCCGCAGCAGCGCGGCGGCGAGCGGCGTCGGCATCGTCGTCACCTCACATGTGGGGCGGTGGTACGAGGGTGAAGTCCGCGGGTGCGATGGGGCCTTCGGTGCGCCAGCCGCGGTCCCGTGCGGCGGTGGCGAAGCGCGGGCAGCCGAAGTACCCGAACGCGGCCGGGGCGTTGGGCACCAGCCCGGTGACCAGGACCCGGGCCACCCGCAGTTCGGTCAGGGCGACGTCCTCGGTGGTCAGGTCGAGGGTGAGGACGCGGTGTCCGGCGTCGGCGAGTCGGGCGTCCAGCCGGGCGCGGCTGCCGGGCTGCACGGCGTCCACGGGCACGGTGCCGAGGGCGGGCGCGGTGAAGCGGCGGGCGAGCGGCGCGGTCCGCGGGTCGAGCCACACCTGTACGTGGGCGCCGAGGTCGCGGACGGCACCGAAGTCGTCGCCGCACGCGTCGAGGTAGCGCCGGTCGGGCCGGTGGTCGAGGTACAGGCCGCGGGCGAGCAGCCCGGCTTCGACGGCCTGGAAGACCCAGCCGTCGGGTTCGGTGGTGCCCTGGGTGAACACCCAGGTGTGGACGGCTTCGAGGACGGCCTTGCGGACGGCTTCGGCGGGGTCGTAGCGGCAGGCGAACCCGGCCGCGTACAGGCCGCGTTCCCGGTCGTGGACGAGGGCTGCCATGCAGGGCGCGTACTCGGACGGCATTTCGACGGCGTGCACGTCGAGGTCGCACCCCGCGAGGTCGTCGAGGAGCCCGGGGACCGAGGCGAGGTCGATGCCGCGGGTGGGTCCGTCCAGGTGCCACCACAGCTCCAGCGCGTCCCGCTCGACGACTTCGAGGAGGCCGCGTTCGACGGCGTCGGCGAAGCCGGCTCCGGTGGCGATGCCGGCGTAGTTGAGGTGGTGGGTGCGCGGCAGGCTGCGCCACTGGCCCTGGCGCCAGTTGAGGTGGGTGAGGGAGACCGGCGCCCAGCAGGGCTCCCCGGCGTCGTCCGCGAGCGCCCACAGGGCCTGCGTGTCGGAGGTGAGGGGGCGGTAGGGGAAGCCGGGCCTGCGGTGTTGCCAGTCGGCGTACCCGGGGACCTCGCCGGGCCCGTACACCCGGGCCCCTTCGGCGGCGAGTTCGGCGGCGGTGGCGAGCCGGGGTGCGGCCGGGTGGCCCGGTGGTGCCAGGCGGTTGCCGCAGTAGCGCTCCACGGCCTCCGCGACGGCGGCGAGCCGGGCGCCGTCGGGGTCGCCGAAGGTGGTGCCGAGGGACACCCGGTCGGCGGGCCAGCCGCCGAAGCGGCGCGCGTCGGAGACGTTCGCGGTCATCGCGGTGTAGCGGGGCGGCGCGCCGTCCGGGTGCGGTACGGGGGCGACGTCGCGGACGATGCCGCAGACGGGGTCCACCAGGTGGTCGACGGGCAGCGGCGGGGGCACGGGCGTGGTCGTCGTCATGTGCATATCTCTTCGATGGGGTCGGCTACGGCGTCGGTGCGGTGCAGTCGCGCGGCGGGCAGCAGCAGCGCGCTGCCGCCGGTGTGCACGGTGCGCCGGGAGGGAGCGAGCCGGACGGCGGTCACGGGGTCCTCCCCGGTGTGCGGGTTGCGGGCGTGGGCCGGGAAGTGGTGTCCGGTGACCTCGATCCGCAGCCGGGTGCCGATCGGCAGCCGGCGGGCGAGGAACCCCAGGTCGACGCGGAGCGCGGCGTCGTCGCGCACGGGGCGTGCGGTGCGGGCGCTGCCCACGGCGACCGGTTCGGCCCGGCCGTCGGCGTCGAGGGCGACGAGGCGGACGAACCAGTCGGCGCACGCCGTGGTGGCCTCGGCGCGCAGCGTCGCGGACGCGGGCCCGAGCAGGTCCAGGGGCCGGGCGAGCGGTTCGGTGAGGAGCAGGGTCCGGTCGGCGCGGTCGGGGTCGATCCGCAGGTCGTCGGAGCGGACCGGGCGGTCGGGGTCGGCGACGAACTCGGCGCCGTGCAGCAGGCGTACGCAGCGGTCGTCGTCGAAGCGGTACGCCCGGGCTTCGCCCGCCGGTACGGCGCTGTCGACCCGGTGCCAGCGGGGGGTGCCGGCGAGCGCGACGACGCCGCGGGCGGTGTGCTCCAGGGTCCCGTCGCACGCGGCCCGCGCCCAGCGCGCGTACGTCTGCCCCACCGCGATGTGGTGCTGTGCGCCGGGCCCCGGATCGGCGGTCAGCGCGTGCCCCCAGGGGCCGACGAGCAGCCGCGCGGGCCCGCCCCAACGGCGCCACAGGGCGAGGGTGTCGACGGCGAACGGGTCGTGGGTGCCGCCGACGGCGAGCAGGGGGACGCGGGCGACGCCGGCGCGGGCGATCACGAGGTCTTCGCGGGGGGCGTGCCACACGCCGCGCCAGGACGGCAGGGGCCGGCCGAGCCGGTCGGGCAGCGTCGCCACCGGCAGGTGCGCCAGCAGCTCCGGGGCGCGGGCCAGCCGTGCGTCCAGCGCGGTGGGGTCGGAGTCGCTGCGGTCGCCGTGCGCCGCCCACCAGCCGGCGCGCCCGAGCAGCCGTTCCACGCCGGAGCGTTCGCGGGCGACCTCGGCGGTGCCGAGCGCGGGCACGGCCGCGATGACCGCGTCGGGCGCCTCCGCGGGCGGCGGGGCGGGCGCGGCCCGGTCCCCGGTGACGGCGACGAGCGCGCAGTAGGCGGCGTACGACGCCCCGACGGCGACGACCCGGCCGTCGCTCCAGGGGCGTTCGCGCACCCAGCGCACGGTGGCAGCGCCGTCGGCCGCCTCGTGTGCGTACGGGCGCCACTCCTCGGGGGCGCCGCGACGGGCGGAGCCGTGTCGGCCCCGGACGTCCTGGACGACGACGGCGAAGCCGCGCGCCGCCCAGGCGCACGCCTCCGCGGTGTGACTGCCGCGGCCGTAGGGAGTGCGGATCACGACGGCGGGGTGCCGGCGCGCCCGCCCTGCCGGCGGCAGGTGGACGTCGGTGGCGAGCCGGCTGCCGTGCACGGGCAGGTGGACGGTGCGCATCACGGCGCCGCCGCTGGGGTGGGCATCGGGGTGCAGGCGGGCACCGGGAGGATCGGGTGGGTGGTGAGGGCGAGGTCCCGCAAGTCCAGCCGGCGCAGCAGGAACCGGTGCGGTCCCATCGTGCGCCGCGCCCGGTCGCCGAGGCCGTCGACGAGGTCCCCGACGAGCAGGGCGGCCGTGTACGCCGCGGTGACCGCGCTGTGCCCGGCCGCGTCGCCCCCGTGCCGCGCGGCCCAGTAGGCGTTCAGTTCACGGTGCGCGGGCGTCGCCGCGAGCCTGCGCAGGCGTACGTCGGCGGAGGTCACCCCGTCGGCGTCCAGGGCCGGTGGCTCCACCCAGGCGTGGGCGCCCTCCCGGTGGCAGCGCAGCCAGGCGACGCCGTTGCGGGCGAGCGCGTCCGCGGCGTCCCACAGGCCGGGAGGCACGGGCCGGTCCAGGCACCAGACGACGGCGCTACGGGAGCCGGCCGCGCGGGCGCGTTCGGTGAGCCGTTCGGCGTCGACGGCCTCCGATCGCGCTCCGGCGTCGGCCGCGAGCCGGGCGACGGGCTCGGTCAACACCCGGTCGCCCAGCAGCAGGACGGTGGTGCCGGCGAGCGGCGGTCGGGGCGCGGTGGGCTCGCGGGGCGGGTGCGCCGTGGCGTACCCGGCGTCCTGGAAGGCTCGGACGAGATCCTTGAGGGCGCCGGTCGCGGCGCGCCGCGCGCCGGGGTCCACGGCGGCGCCGCCGTCGAACAGCCGCAGCAGCTCCGCCGCGGGCACCTCGCCGGTGTCCACCCGCAAGAACGCCCCCTCGGGCGTCCGCAGCGCGAGACCCCGACCGGGCACGGCGACCAGGGCGGCACCGGGGACGAGACGGGGCGTGTTCAACTCGGGACTCCTCAACTGACGGCGGGGCGGAACTCGACGGCGTACGTAGGGGCGGGGCGGGGGAACCGGGGCCGCCCGGGGGGAAGCACGAGCAGGGGCGGCCCCGGTGGGTGCGGGCCGGGACGCCGTCACCGACGTCGGTGGGGTCCGAGGTCATCCGGCTGGCCTCGAAGGCGTCCCGGCCCGGCGGCCGTTACTTGGCGGCGTTCGCCTCGACGGCCGCGTCCGCCGCGTCGACACCGTCCACCGCGTCGCCGAACGGGTTCTCCACGAGCGCGTTGGAGTGGGTGGCGGACAGGTGGGCGAGCTGGGCCGGGTCGGCGACCGGGGCGAACACCTTGTGCTGGTCCATGAGATGGATCCCTTTCCGTAGTTCGGGTGCCCGCGGTTGCGAGCACCCCTCAGACATTAATGAATATGATTTTCATTCCGCAATAGCTGTCGAGGGCTCGACGGCGTGATCCGGGTAACACACCGGCCACCCACCGCCGGGGTCCGTGCCCACCCGGCCCACGACGCCGAAGACTTCGGCCAACAACTCGGGGGTGACGACCTGCGCCGGGGGCCCGTCGGCGTGCACCCGGCCGTCGCGCAGGGCCACGATCCGATCGGAGAACCGCGCCGCCTGGCCGAGGTCATGGAGGACCATCACCACCGTGAGGTCCCGCTCCCGGCGCAGCCGGGCCACCGTCGACAGCACGTCGAGTTGATGGCGCAGGTCGAGATAGGTGGTGGGCTCGTCGAGCAGCAGCACCCGGGTGTCCTGGGCCAACGCCATGGCGAGCCGTACGCGCTGGCGCTCGCCGCCCGACAGGGACTCCACCAGCCGCTCCGACCAGTCGGCCACCCCGACGTCGGCCAGCGCCCGGGCGCACACCCCGTCGTCGCCGTCGCGCAGCATCCCGAGCGGCCCGCGGTCCGCGTACCGCCCCTGGCGCACCAGTTGGCGCACCGTCATCCCGGCCACCGGCGGGGACGACTGGTGGAGCAGCGCGACGCGGCGGGCCGCCGTGCGCCGGGAGAGCCGGGCGAGGTCGTCGCCGCCCAGCAGGATCCGGCCGCCGGTGGGGCGCAGCAGCCCCGCGCACAGCCGCAGCAGGGTGCTCTTGCCGCAGCCGTTGAGCCCGACGAGGGCGACGGACTCGCCGGTCCGTACGGACAGGTCCACACCGCGCAGGACGGCGCGGCCCGGGTAGCCGAACTCCACGTCCTGCGCGCGGATCACCGCGGTTGCGTCCGACTCGTGCGGCCCGTCCACGTCCGGCACTTGCTGGTCCATCGTCACGTTCTTCCGTACGGTCTTCGGCCGATTCGTCGCGGCCCGCGTCTCAAGGGCCCTGCGTTCGTTCACGTCCCCTCCCCCGTCGTGCGGCGGGCGACCACCAGCAGCACCAGTGCGCCCGCGAACGTCGTCAACGCACCCGTCGGCACGCTCAGCCGGTCCGCGTCCAGGGCGTGGGTCAGCACCCGCGACAACCCCTGTGCGACGGCGTCCGCACCGGTCACGACGGCGGCGCCCAGCAGTGCCGCACCGGGCAGCGCGGTCCGCAGGTCCGCGCCGAACAGCGCGAACGCCAGGTGCGGCACGAGCAGTCCGACGAAGCCGAGCGCTCCGACGGCGGCGACCGCGCCCGCGGTGAGGGCCACCGCGCAGGCCAGGGCGGCCAGTCGGGCGCGACCGAGCCGCAGCCCGCAGGCCGCGGCCTGGTCCTCGCCCAGCCGCAGCAGGTTCAGCGGCGCCGCCAGCGACCAGGCGGCGAGCAGCCACAGCGCGGCCCACGGCCACAGCAGCGTCCAGTGGTCCCAGACCCGGCCTTCCGTGGAGCCGACGAGCCACTGCACCACGCTGCCCAACTCACCCGGGGCGACCAGCAGCACCATCGCGGTGAGCCCGCTGAGCGCCGCGGAGACCAGCACGCCGTGGACGGCGGCGTCGTGCGGATCGGTCTGCCGCCGGCCGGCGAGCAGCCACAGCAGGCCAGCGCCGGCGAAGCCGCCGGCGACGGCGGCGATCACCACGGAGGCCGGTGACGACCAGCCGGCGAGACCGGCGCCGGTGGCGGCGACCGCGCCGAGCACCGCGCCCGGGGTGACGCCGGTGACCTCGGGTCCGGCGAGTGCGTTGCGCAGCGCGGACTGGAGGACGATCCCGGCAACCCCGAGGCAGGCCCCGGCGCCGAGCGCCACCAGCGCGCGCGGCAGCCGCAACTCCCACACCACGTGGCGGGTCAGCGCGTCGCCGCCGCCCGTCAGCACCTCCCACACCTGGGCCGGGCCGGCGGCGCGGCCCACCACCAGATCGGCGCACCCCACGACGACGACCAGGGCGCCGAGCAGCGCCAGCCGCTTCATACGGCGGCCCCTTCCGCGCGCTTCGCACCGCGCGGGGCACGGCGCTTGAGCAGGAGGACGCCGGTGGGGACGCCGAGGAGCGCCGTCCAGGCGCCGACCGGGGTCTCCACCGGGGCGAGCGCGAGGCGTGCCGGCAGATCGGCCAGGGCCACCACCGACCCGCCGAACGCCACCGACCAGGGCAGCAGTCGCACCGCGTCGGCGGTGGGCCGCAGCCTGCGGGCGAGCGCCGGGGCGAGGAAGCCGACCCAGGCGACCGGCCCGCAGACCGCGACCACCGGGGCGATCAGGACGACCGCCACGGCGAGCGCGGCGATCCGGGCACGGTGCACCCGGACGCCGAGGGCGCGCGCGTCGTCGTCGCCGAGCCGCAGCACCGACAGCACGGGCGCGGTGAGCACCAGCGCGGGCACGGCGACCACCAGCCACGGCGCGAGCCCGGTGACGTCGTCCCAGGTGCGCGCGGACAGGCTGCCGAGCAGGTACCGGTAGATGAGTTGGAGGTCGAGTTGGTCGGCGAGGACCATCAGCACCAGCAGCGCGGACTGGAGTGCCGCGGTGATCGCGGCGCCGCCGAGCAGCACCGCGGACGGGCTGCGGGCGGCGCCGGCCGCCAGCAGGGTGAGCGCCCCGCCCAGGGCCGCGCCGCCGATCGCGAGGAACGGCTGGAGGGCCAACGGCACCGAGAGGGCGAGCACGAGCGGCGCGGCGACGCCGAGTGCGGCGCCGGAGGAGACGCCGAGCAACTCCGGTACGGCGAGCGGGTTGCGCAGCGCTTCTTGGAGGACGAGCCCGGCGGCGCCGAGGCAGGCGCCGGCGACGAGCGCGAGGACGAGCCGGGGCAGCCGCAACTCGGTCACCACGAACTCTTCGGCCAGTTCGGTCACCGGGACCTGCGGCGTGCCGAGGGTGAGTCCGTAGCAGGCCAGCAGCAGCGCCCCGCCGACCAGGGCGAGGGCGCGGCTCACCGCAGCTTCGCCGTGGCCTCGTCGAGGACGATGCCGAGGGAGCGGGTGCCCCGGCCCTTGGCCCAGACCTCCGCGTCGACCTCGTGGACCTCGCCGTTCTCGACCGCGGGGATGCGCTTCCACAGCGGGTTGGCGGCG
Source organism: Streptomyces sp. NPDC017979 (assembly GCF_044328175.1). Lineage (NCBI taxonomy): Bacteria > Bacillati > Actinomycetota > Actinomycetes > Kitasatosporales > Streptomycetaceae > Streptomyces > Streptomyces sp. NPDC017979. The sequence goes on from NZ_JBIRGU010000004.1 coordinate 87,174, forward strand.
AGCTTCTTCGCCAGGGAGTCGTCGGCGCCGGCGGGGCCGCCGAAGGAGAGCGTCTCCACGAAGAGCACGTCGACCTCGCGGGCGAGGATCTCCTCCAGGCTGTAGCTGCCCTCGACGCCGCGGCTCTTCCAGGGGTAGTGCGACAGCTTGGGGAAGAGTCCGGCGGTGACGTCGGTTCCGGGGGCGGCGACGCCGAAGTTCTCGTCGCTGCCGAAGATGATCAGGCTGGTGCGGTCGCTGGGGTTCTGCTCGGCCGCGGCCAACTTCTCCCGGAACTTCCGCTCCGCGCGCTCGCCCTGCTCGGTGCGGCCGGTGAGGGCGGCGAGGTCCCGCAGGTAGCGCACGCTCTCCTCCCAACTGCCGGGCCGCACCGGCCAGAAGACGGTGGCGCCCTTCAGTGCCGGGGCGAGCTTTCCGTGGGTGTCCGTGAGGCCGATGACGAGGTCGGGCCGGTGCTTGAGGACCGCTTCGACCTCGGGGCTGAGGAAGCCGCCGGGGACCTCGGGGATCTTCGCCGCCGCTTCCTCCCCGAGGAAGCCGGGGTGGGCGAGCAGGTCCGAGTTGGTGGCGACGGGGGTGATGCCCAACTCGGCGAGCATGTCGTCGCAGAGCGCCACCAGGCACACCACGCGTTCGGGTGGCTCGGGCGTGCTCACGGTCACCTTGTGGACGTCGGTGACGCTGCGCGCCGCGGCTATGGGGGCGACGCGCACCTCGGTCTTCTTGCCCGCCTCGCCCTTGCCGTCCTCGTCGTCGGTGGTTCCGCAGCCCACCAGCAGGCCCCCGATGACGGCGGTGGCCAGCCAACGGCGCACCGTCCAGGCGCGTGTACGCAACATCGCGATCCATCCCCTTAGAAGTCTTTTGTGTCTTTTGTCGGTTTTCCTTCGCCGCGACGCGTCGGGTCGACCGTCGGCACGACAATGCGCCACATGATAATCATTTCCAATAAATCTGTGTTCATCAGCCCTTGGGAGACTCACCGTGACCCGCATCGAAGCCCTGCCGCCCCGACTGCTCGTCGCCGACCAACGCGCCGGAGGCATACGGGTGTTGGACCTCCCCAGCGGGGTGACGACCGGCTGCGTGCCGGGGCGGCACCTCGCGGAGCACGCCGGATTCCTCGCCCTGCCCGGGGACCGCAGCGCCTTCGTCGACGACCGGGCCGGGGAACTCGTCGTCCTCGATCCGTACGGCCCCGACCGCGGCCGGCCCCTCGTCGCGGCCACCGCGCCGGTCGCCACGCCCGCCGAGCACCTGGCCGTCGACCCTTCGGGCCGGCTCGTCGCCGTCACCACCGGACTCGGCCACAACGAAGGGCCGTGGAGCGATCTGCTGACCGCGGTGGACCTCGGTGCCGACGGCGGCCCCCGGGCGACCCGGGTGCGCACCCGGGTCGGGGAGCCGGGCGTCACGCTGCTGGCCTCGCCCGCTCCGTCGACCGCGCCGGACGCCCTCGTCGTCCTGCGGCACCGCGAACCGGGCGCATTGGCCGCGTACCGTTTCGGCGACCTACTGACGGCGGTCCCCTCCTGCCCGCCCGTTTCACCCCTCGACGAGGTGACGCTGTCCGACGACGACGGCCACGGGGACGCCCACGACCCGGTGACGGGTCTGCTGTTCGCGGCGGCCGGCTCCGGCGTGCACCGCGCCCACCGGACGCCGAACGGGCTCTCGCTTGAGCCCCCGCTGTCCTGGCGCGGTCCGGGCCGCGGCTACTACCTGCGGCTGGACCCGGTGCGGCGCACGCTGTGGTCGTGCGTGCGCGGCGGCCCCGTCGACCCCGGCGCCTGGCCGCAGTGGTCCAACTGCGCCTGGTGGCACCACTTGGACACCGGGCGCGGCGGCCGCATCCCCCTCGGCCCCGGGCTCGTCTTCCGCCTCGCGGTCACCGCCCGCCGCATCGCCTTCGCCCGGGTGCACCCCGACGGCGACGAAGTCGTCCTCGTCGACCCGGCGGCGGCGCGCGTCACGGCCCGGGTGCCGCTGCCGTCGATGGCCGGGGCGCCGCGCCCGGGCGGCACGCCCTGGGACGGGGTGCAGCGCCGGGCGATCGCGGCGTCACCGGCCCACGACCTGGTGGCCGTCTCCCGCGGCGGCCACGGCGAGATCCACCTCGTCCACGCGGTCGGCGCCACCGTGCTCGGCACGCTGCACGTACCGACCCCGCTGGACGACGGGGGCCACCTGGCGATGGTGGCGCCGGGCGACGGGTCGGCGGACGATCCGGTGGGCCGGTGAGCCGAGTCCGCGGGGGCTCAACTCCCGCGCTTGCGCAGGCGCGACCAGCCGCGGGCGCGCGGCGGCGGCTCCACCGCGGGTAGCGGGATCTCCAAGTCCGCCGCCAGCGCACCGCGTTGGACCGGGGTCAGCCGGTGTCCGTGCTGCACGACGGCGTAGGTCGCGAACTCCTTCAGGCCACGGCCCATCAACGCGCGGACGAGGTCCCGGTACAGCTCGGAGAACATCCAGTCAGCACCACTGATGACCCCGTGCGCGCAGGTGGTGAGACCGAGCGCGTCCAGGCGGACGAGCAGTTCGACGACGTCGGGCTGCTTCATCCACCGGGTGCTGTCCGCCAGGGCGCTCGCGACCCGGTACTCCGCCCCCACCTCGCACAGGCCGACGATGGCGACGATCCGTTCGTCCAGGGGGCGCTCGGGGTCGGCGACGAGCCTTTGGATGACCTCGGGCGAGGGTTCCTGGACGCCGTCGGGCACGGGGTCGCGGTGTCTGCCGAGGAGGGTCCGCAGCAGTGCACCGTCGAGCACGGCCCGCGACGCGTCGAGGAAACGGAGTGCGTCCACTGCGTCGCCCGGGGCCGTCCGCACCAAGTGCGCGAGCACCAACGGCACCGCCGTGCCGACGCCCTCGAACCGCAGCGAGTCCAACGCGTCGCGGAAGTCCGCCCCGCTGAGCCGCACCAGCGGGTCCAGCACACCGTCGACGGGCAGGTCGGCAGCGCGCAGGGCCAGGGCCGCCCGGGCGAGCGTGGGGAACGGGGCGTGCCTCAGGGCGTCCAGTACGCGCGCTCGGTCCCGAGCGGCTTCCCGGCCCGTCAGCAGGGCCAGCAGCTCCACCACTTCCGAGACCGGGCGGGAGGCGGCGGCTCCCAGCAGGCGTTCCGCGTCCAGGGGGCGGCCCATCGCGCGTAGGACGAGGACCAGCTCGGGCGTGCGGGCCACGGGGTGGCCGAGCGCGGCGGTGGTGAACAGCCGCAGTAGCGCCTCCTCGTGCCCCTGGGCGTGCAGCGCCCCGGCGAGGTCGCCGACTCCGTCGACGGAGAGGGTTTCCGCCGCCCCCTCCAGCGTCCCGTTGGCGCGGTCGTCCATGCCGGCCGCCCACAGCGCCTCGCACAGCGCGGCGATCTCCTCGACCGTCGTGTACGCGTCGACGGCGGCCCGCAGCAGTTCGCTGGTGGCGGAGCGGCGGCCCGAACGCTCCATGACGACCAGCACCCGCACCAGGTCCTCGGGGCTCAGGGTGACCAGGACGGAGTGCCGGCCGTAGATGTCGAGGGCTTCCGCGACGCGTTCGATGGCGAGCAGCGCTTGCGCCAGCCGGACCGCCTCTCGCGGCGAGGGCGTCGGCGCGGCGGCGAGGACCCGTTGGGCCTCCTCGTCCAACTGGGTCGACCACAGTGCGCCGGCGAGGCCGAGGATCTGCTCCGTCGTGCGCAGTTCGTCGATGGCTGCGGTCAGTACGGCGTGCGCTTCGACGCCCTGCTCGGCCGCCCGCAGGGCACGGACCACGCCGGCGACGTCCTCGGGGGCCCGGCTGGCGATCGCGCGCCGCAGCCGTGCCGCGTCCTCGGCGGCGTCCAGGGCGTGCAGCGCGCCGAGGCCGGCGGCGAGGTCGTCCGGGGCCCGCTCTGCGGCGGCGCCGGCGAGCACCGCGTCCGCCTCGTCCGTACGCCGCTGCTCCCGCAGCACCCACACCAACGTCGCCACCTCCTGCGCGGGTCGGGTGGCGGCGGCCAGCTCCAGCAGTTCGGCGGCGGCGTCCGGGGCCGTCTCCCGCAGCCGGGCCGCGTGTTCGGCGAGCGCCCTGGGCCTGGTGCGCAGCGCGGCCCGCAGTCCCTCGGGCACCGCCGCCCGGGCCGGTGACTGCATGGACGTGCGGTGCGGTTCGACCAGGCCGTGCCGGTTGCGGACGAAGGCGAGGGAGCGGCCGGTGTTGCTCAGCCGCTGCTGCGGCAGCGGGCGTCCCTTGGCGCGCAGTTCGCCGAGCAGGTGCTCGTAGAGGGCGGGAGCGCCGATCACGGGCCCTGCGCCGGGCAGGCCCCGGTCCAGCAGGCGGATGAGTTCGCCGGTGAAGGCGGTGTGCCGCTCGCCGGGCGGCGACAGCGCCTGGCGGTTGGCCGCGCACGCGGTGAGCAGGTAGCTGCCGGCGATGCGGGTCTGTTCGGCGACGGTCACCCCGCCGCTGCCCTCACCGCCGACGGTGCCGCCCATGCCGCCGGTCATCGCCGCCCCGCCGTAGCAGCAGTCGAGGATGACGACCTTGTTCACCCGTCGGCCGGCTTCCAACACCTCCCGGCGCACGGCGTCGAAGTCGACCGAGGTGTAGGGGCGTTCGGGGTCGGTGGAGGGCAGGGCGAGCAGCAGGCCGTCGACGTCGGGGCCGCGCAGCCCGTGTCCCGCGTAGTACACGATCAGGGTGTCAGTGACCCGTTGGGCGGCCGTGCGCACCGTGTCCAGGAACTCCCGGGACGAGGAGGGGTCGACCAGCCGGGTGCAGTGGTCGGGCGGCAGGCCCCACACGGTGGGGTCCTCCAGCAGCCGTCCGAGGCCGTCGAGGTTGTGCGCAACCGCGGGCAGGTCTTCGAGGTCGGGCGCGGCATAGGAGGCGGAGCCGATGAGTACGGCGTACGAGCCCTGCGGGTCGGCGAGTTCCATCGGTCAGGCCGCCCCGGGAGCCGACCCGTCGGGGTCACCCGGATCGCCGGGGCCCGGTGCCGGTGCTCCTTCCGGCGGGACGGTCAGGTCGTCGATGAACCCGGCGAGCGCACGGACCGCCTCGTCCGAGCCGCCGTCCACGGTCACGGTGAGCCCGTCGGAGGGCCGGGTGAAGGTGAGGACGGCCCGGCTGCGGCGGGCGGTGCGCCAACCGGCGTACGCGAGGGCCAGGTTGGCCGCTCCGATGGAGTGCGTCAGGACGACGTTGACGATGTCCAGGCCGCCGCTCATCGCGCCCGGCACCGGCTCGGCGGTCAAGCTCACCTCTGCGTGGACGTCCTCGTCGTCCCTGAGCCAGCGGAAGAGGTCCCGCAGCACCGGACCGTCGTCCGGGTCGAGCACCTCGATCGTCAGCAGCATCCCCAAGCCCCCTTGAGCGCTTTCGGCCCGTCCGCGCGGCCGGCTGCGTCGAGCCTGTCACACCGGCTCCCGGTGTGCGGGCGCATCGTGCCGATCGTCGGACGGCGGGTGCGGCGCACGGGGCTTCGCACCGTCGTGGTGGTGGTGGGCCAGCGGGGCGTGGGGGTCGCCCGTGACGGGGGTGTGGTCGACGTGGACGGTGGCCGCGGTCAGCCGGGGCACCGCGTGGATCAGGGCGTGCTCGGCGGCGACCGCGAGGGCGTGGGCCCGGACGACGGTCAACTGCGGGTCGACGACGATCTCCACCTCGCCGCGCAGTCCGTGGCCGACCCAGCGCAGCCGGACGCACCCCACGTCGCGCACGCCGGCCACGCGGCGCAGCGCCTGCTCCGCGTCGGCCACGAGACGGGGGTCGACGCGGTCCATCAGCCGGTGGAAGACCTCGCGGGCGGCGTCCCGCAGCACGAACAGGATCGCCAGGGTGATCAGCAGGCCGACGACGGGGTCCGCCCAGCGCCAGCCGAGGGCCGCGCCGCCGGCGCCGAGCAGGACGGCGAGGGAGGTGAAGCCGTCGGAGCGGGCGTGCAGCCCGTCGGCGACGAGGGCGGCCGAGCCGATCTTGCGTCCGGTGCGGATGCGGTAGCGGGCCACCCACTCGTTGCCCACGAAGCCGATCAGGGCCGCGGCGGCGACCGCGGCAAGGTGGCTGACGTCCCGGGGGTTGAACAGCCGGTCCAGCGCCTGGAGGGCGGCGAGCGCCGCGGACGCCGCGATCACCAGCACGATCACGACGCCCGCGATGTCTTCGGCGCGGCCGTATCCGTAGGTGTGGCTGCGGGTGGCCACCCGGCGCCCGAGCAGGAAGGCGACGCCGAGCGGGACCGCGGTCAGGGCGTCGGCGGCGTTGTGGATGGTGTCGCCGAGCAGGGCGACCGAGCCGGACAGCGCCACGACGGCGGCTTGGAGGGCCGCCGTCACGCCGAGGACGGCGAGCGAGAGCCACAGCGTGCGCAGCCCTTCGCGCGAGGTCTCCATGGCCGGGTCGACGCGGTCTGCCGTGCCGTGCCCGTGCGGCGCGAAGAGGTGCGCCAGCCGGTGTCGCGTCCGATGGTGCTGGGCCGGGCTGCGAGGGGCTGCCATGACACCACCATGACAGGTGAATCTCCTTGCAGCCACTGTCGTCCTACCGGGGCTGACCAGGTGCGATGCGGTTGCAGTTGCCTGCCTTTCGTCAACCGGTGCCGGCTGGCACGACGTGCCGCCGCTCGCCGCGGGCTCGTGCCCCGGGCCGCCGCAGGCGCCGCCCACGGCGAGCGCGTCGGCGGCCCGGGGCGAACCGGATCAGCCGGCGGCGAGGGCGCGCGCCTCCGTGGCGATCAGGGCGGCGCGGGCCGCGGGCACGCCCCGGCCGGACTGGTTCTCGGCCCAGCGGGCGAGTTGGACGTGGTGTCCGTGCCCCAGCATCGTCGTCATGGTGGCGATGCGGTTGGCGTCGGCGCCGGAGGTGAGCACCAGATGGGCGAGGCCGGTGCGGCTGGCGCGGACGGTGAAGGTCGCGTCAACGGCGGTGGTGCCGCCGGGACCGGTGGCGGTGGCCCGCAGCCGGTGTTCACCGGCGGCGAGGGCGCTGAGGTCCAGCGGCTCGCCGACGGACACGGGGGTGCCGTCCACGGTGAGGGTGACCTTCTCCGCGCCGGTGGACTGGACGGCCGCGACGGGGGCCTGGGCGCGGTCCAGGACGGCGTCCGGCGCGGGCGAGGTGATCGCGACCGCGGGCGCGGCGGGCCGGTTCTGCTGGTGGGCGGCGTTCCACCCGGTCAGCTCCGCGGGCCGGTTGGTGATGATGCCGTCCACGCCGGCCTTCTCCAGGGCCCGCCAGCGCTCGGGGCTGTCGACCGTCCAGACCCACACGGCCACGCCCGCGGCGTGCAGGTCGGCGACGATGCCGGGGCGCTGGCGCAGCGCGTCGTCGGAGGGGTTGTACGAGGCGAGTCCCAGTTCGCGGGCGAGGGCGACCGGGTCGGCGTCCAGGCCGCCGCGCAGCAGGCCCAGCGGGAGTTCCGGGGCCAGTTCGCGGACGTGCTTCAGCGTCTCGACGTCGAAGCTCTGCACGAAGACCCGGTCGGCCATCTTGCGGTCGCGAACCGTGGCGACGACGTCGGCGACCTCGTCGCGGGTGTGCCGCCCCTTGATCTCCAGGAGCATGTCGCCGCCGCGGGTGCGCAGGTCGTCCAGTTGCGCGGCGAGGGTGGGCACCCGCGCCCCGGCGTAGGCGGGGGCGAACCAGGACCCGGCGTCGAGGCGGTCCAGTTGGGCCGCGGTCAACTGGCGGATGGCGCCGGTGCCGTCGGTGGTGCGGTCCACGGTGGAGTCGTGCAGGACGTACGGGACGCCGTCCTTGCTCGGCTGGACGTCGTTCTCGATGTACTCGGCGCCGCCGCGGCGGGCGGCCTCGTCGGAGACGAGGGTGTTCTCGGGAGCCGCGGACGACGCGCCACGGTGGGCGATCACGGTCAGCGGGGAGCCTTCGGGGCGCAGATATCCGCGGCCCGGCAGTTCGGTGACCTTGAGGTCGTCGAAGGAGACGGTGGCGCCGTTGACGACGAGGGCCTCGACGCCCTTCTCGGAGCGGGCGAGGCGGGTGGTGCGCAGCGCCTCCTTGCCGTCGAAGAACCAGCGGGCCTTGGTGCCGTGGACTTCGACGGCGAGCTTGACGTCCCGGCCGGTGCCGGCGGCCGTGGGCGCGGCGGCGGTGTCGGTGACGTTCCAGGCGCCGGCGGCGGTGCGTTCGGCGAACTCCAGGCCGTTGGCGGCGGTGCTGTTGCTGCGCACGGTGGCGATGGACCAGGGCACGGTGCCGTCGGCGGGCACGTCGAGGCCGAGGGCGGCCCAGCGGGCCGGGTCCTTGACGGACTCGAAGCGGGCGGTGACGTCGATGCGGAAGTTGTCGAGGTGCTCCCCGAAGGTGATCCGGCTCTGCTGGCCGGAGTCGGCGGAGGTGCCGTGCAGCCGGCCGTCCTTGACCTGCCAGGCGCCCTCCACCGCGCGGAAGCCGGCCGGCAGGGAGGTGCCGGAGAAGTCGGCGGAGAGCACGACCCGGGCGGCGTCCGCGCCTTCGGCGGGCGCGGTGGCGGGCGCTGCGGAGGTGGGCGCTGCGGTCGACAGGGAGACGACGGCGGCGGTCGCCAGCAGCAGGGACGGGGTGCGCCGGGCGCGGCGGGCGCCGAAGGGGCGGCGGCTGCGCGGTGCGAGGCGAGTTCTGAGCGACATGGCCGGCACCCTACGGAATGCGCCCGAACATGTACGTACGGAGAAACGAATGTCCGCCGGCGCCGTCGTGACCGGGTGCCGACGCGCCGGTGAACGAGGCGGGGGAACGAGGCGTACGGCGTGCGGAGCACGGGAGGCGGGGCCCGCGACCGGCCGGGGCCCGGGGTCGGCATCGCCGCCCCGGGGCGGTCCGCCGACCGGCAGCGGTGGCAAAACCGTTGGCGGTCCGCGCGCGGGCGCCGCTAGCGTGCGGCGATGACCCATGAGATGCCGCTCGCCTATCTGTTGGGCCTCGAAGGGCTCGCGCTGCTGCGCACCTTCACCGGGGAGTACGACCGGGAGTTCGCCGAGGCCAGGATCGCCGAGGTGCGCAGAATGCTCGACGACGAGCGGCTGGCGCACACGGGCGTGGAGGTCGACCGGCTGGACCCCCGCGAGGGGTACCGGATCTGGGCGCAGACGTACGACTCCCCCAACTCCGCATTCGACACGGACGGTCCCGCGCTCCGGGACGTCCTCGACGGGCTACCGGCCGGCACCGCGCTGGACGCCGCCTGCGGCACCGGCCGGGTCTCCGTCCTGCTCGCCGAGCGGGGGCACGCGGTCATCGGCGTGGACGGCTCCCCCGAGATGCTCGCCCGGGCCCGCGAGCGCGTCGCCGGCGGCGAGTTCCGCCCCGGCGACCTGCACTCGCTGCCGGTCGCGGACGGTTCGGTGGACCTGGTGGTCTGCGCGCTGGCGCTGACCCACGTACCCGATCTGGGGCCGGTGCTGGCGGAGTTCGCCCGGGTGCTGCGCCCCGGCGGACACCTGGTGACCTCGGACGTCCACCCCGAACAGGTGGCGCGCAGCGCGGTGCCGACCGTACGGGACGGGGACGGCCGACCGGGTCGGCTGGCGAGCCACGTCCACCGGATCGGGGACTACGTACGGGCCGCGCTCGCCGCCGGGTTCGCCGTGCGGCGCTGCGAGGAGCCCCGCCCGGTCGCGGCCCGGCCCCGGATCCCCGAAGCACCGGGCGGTCTCGGTGCGGCGGTCGCGGACGGGCCGTGGGAGCTGTGGCCGTGGTCCCTCGCCGCGTTGGTGCCCGACGCGACGGAGGCGGCGTCGGCGGACGTACCCGGGGTGGTCGTGTGGCACTTCCAACTGCCCGGGGAGTGACACCCCTCCGGAGGGCGGGCGCTCAGCGCAGGCCCAGGCAGGGGAGCCAGCCGCGGTCGCCGTCGTGGGCGGCCGTGAGCAGGGCGCTCAACACGCCCGTGGCACCGCCCAGCAGCCCCGGGTGCAGTTCGGCCCATGCGGAGGCGTCCGACAGGCGCCGCTCCAGCAGGTGCAGGAGTCGGGTGCGCAGGAGCACGGCGACGGGCAGGCGGGCGTGCCGGGCGAAGGCGTCGGTGACGGCGAGGACGCCCGCCGCGCCGTGGCAGAGCCCGAGGAGGTCCGTGGGCTCGGCCCCGAAGAGGTGGAAGTCCTCGTCGAATCCGTCGGCGAAGGTGGTGAAGGCGTCCAACGCCCACTCCGCGGACTCCTGGTCGTCGAGGGTGCGGGCGCCGTCCCAGACCGCCCAGGCGACGCCGGGGTTTCCGTAGCACCACGCCTGGCGGGCGCGGGCCCCGGTCTGCGGCCGGCCGTCCAGCCCGGCGCCGTCCCAACTGCGGATGCCCCGGTCGTCGTCGAAGGACTGGCGGGTCAGCCAGCGCACGGTGTGGTGCAGGGCGCCCGTCAGGTGCGGCTCGGGACCCAGGCGCCGTACGGCGGCGGTCAGCGCGGTCGCGACGCCGGCCACCCCGTGGCCCATGCCGGTGTTGATCCGGCCGTGGAGCCAGGAGAGGGTGGGGTGTTCCGCGTACGAGGTGCGCAGCCGCGGCAGGTCCGCGTCGTCGCAGAGCGCCGCGAGGTGTTGGGCGAACGGCAGCAGCGGCGCGGTGTCGGAGGTGCCGGCGGACAGGGCGAGGAGGGTGCCGGCCGGGCCGGAGATCAGGTCGTAGTCGCGGAAGGCGACGGACTCGGTGCGCCACGGGCGGCGTTCGGCGGCGTCCACGAGCCGGTCGCGGAGGCCGTCGGCGACGCGTTGCAGCGGTGGGTGCAGCAGGGCCGCGTGGTCCAGTCCGACGAGGGTGCCGGTCAACCCGACGTCGTACAGCCCGTGGTGCGCGGGTCCCCGGCCGACGGTCCGGGTCCACTGCGCGACCGCTCGTTGTGCGACGGCGACCGCTCGGGACCCGCCGGTCTCGGCGACGAGGCGGGCGAGTACGGGGACGCCGGCGTCGGCGAAGGACTCCGGCACGGCCCGGAAGCCGTCGAGGTACTCCACGGCCAGGTCGAGGGGGTGGGGGTCGAGGGCGTAGGGGTGCTGGACCGTGGGCGCCATGAACTCTTCTGTCGCTGTGGAGGGGCGGTCGAGGGGTGTGGGGTGAGCCGCCCGGGAACCGTGTCCGGGCGGCTCGGTAGGTGCGAGCGGATCAGCAGACGCCGATGACGCTGCACCCGATCACTGCGGAACACAGGCCGCTGCAGGCCCCGCCGGCCGTGATGGCCTGGTCGGCGGTGTTGGGCAGCTCCGTGCTGGTGACGCGCTCGTCGAGCTGGTCGATCAGTTCGTCGAGGTCCGCCATCTTGATCAGTTCGTCGGTGGGCATGGAACCTCTCTCCTTTCGGGTGGATGGGCGGTGACCGTCCCGGCCGCCGTCCCCCGCGCGGAGGACGGGGCGGGAACGCCTTGGGTGAGCGCGGCCGCGGCCAGGGCCGCGAGCGCCACGGGGTCCCTGGTGCGGGAGACCCGCAGCAGGAGCTGTCCGGCGACGGCGGCGCCCTGGTGCGTGGGGTCGCGCAGCGTCAGTTGGTCCGGGCCGGGCAGCATCTCTTCGAGCAGCAGCTCCTCGCCGGGCCGGCTGGCGCACATCCGCTCGATCAGCGTCAGCGTGGGCAGTGCTTCCAGGTCGACGGGCATGGGCTTGGAGTCCTGCGCGGGCCGTACGAAGACGAAGCGCGGCAGCCGGGCCGAGTGCCGCAGCGCGGCCAGCGCGCGGGCCTTGGCGAAGTCCCCGACGCGGGGCGACCACAGCAGCGCGCGGGGCACCCGCCAGGTGGCCGGGGCGACGACGAGTTCGCCGCCCACGGTCAGCCGGGGCGTCCGCGTGACCTCGTCGGGCGTGCGGTCGAAGGCCGTCGCCGGGCAGTCGAGCCGGATGACGGTGTTCGCCGCCGGGTGGCTGGCCCGCAGCAGCAGCCCGACGAGCAGGTTGTACGGCGGCATGGGGGCGCGGGTGGCGTGGTAGACGGGCACGATCCGCTCGCCGTCGGCCTCCGCGACGGCTCGGGTGCCGGGCGCGGCGCCGGCGGGGGCGCGGCGCAGGGTGATCCGGTCGAGCGGTAGGTAGCGCTGGGGCGGGCCGCCGGGGGTGCAGTACGCGGCGTGGTGCGGGTCGCCGGTCCACCAGCGCGTGGTGACGGGCCGTCGCACCGCGTTCGCCGCCCGCTCGCCGACCGGGGGCACCAGGAGTTCGACGAAGCGGACGCCGGCCCGGCGCTCCACGGCGGCGAGGAAGGAGCGGTAGCTCTCGACGGGGCCGTAGCGGCCGTGCAGGGCTTTCAGCCCGTCGGCGAACCGGGCGTCGAGGACGCCGGCGGCGGACGCGGTCTCCAGGACGGCGACGGGGCCGGTGGCGCCGACGAGCGGGCGCAGCAGGCAGTCGAGCGGCCAGGCGGGCAGGGCTTCGGCGGTGGACGGCGCGCCCATCGAGTCCAGCAGGGCGTGGTCGAGGTCGATCGTTTCGTCACCGCGGTGGCGCCCGATGTGGGTCAGCAGCCGGTCGTAGCCGGAGCCGGTGACGTGGGCGGGGTGCCAGCCCGCGTAGCGGCTCGGGTGGGGCGCCGCGGTCTCGGGGCCCTGCACGGAGAGCAGTTGGGCGAGCAGGGCGCTCAGGGGACGGGGGTGGTCGTCGAGGACCCGGGTGCCCGGCGGGGGCGCGGGGGCGGGCCGGGCGAGTTGGTCGGCCTGGCGCAGCGCCACCACGCGGGCGGCCACGGCGAGCGCGCGCTCGACCCGGGCGACGCCGGCGTCCGGGACGGTGGCGTCCACGGCGCGGTACGAGTCGACGAACCAGCCCTCGTCGTCGGCGCGGGAGCGGGCCCCGGGCCGCGCCTCCGGGGCGGGGTGGGTACGCGAGGACGGGGCGGGCCGCGGCTGGGGCAGGGCTTCGGGTCCGGTGACGTGCACGGGCGGGACCCAGGCGCTGGCGTGGTGGCGCGGGGTGCCGCAGGGCTGGAGCACCCCGAGGCGGACGAGGTGGCTGAGGAAGGCGCGGAGCGCCGCGGAGCCGCCGGGGCCGGCAGATCCGACAAGGGCGCGCTCCACCTCGGCGAGGGGGCGCGGTCCGTCGGCCAGCAGGGCGAGCACCGCGTCCAGCGGCGCGGTGCGGCGCACGGCGACCTGCCGCATCCGGCCGAGGTCGTCGGGGTCGACGCCGTAGCAGCGCAGGCGTCCGTCGGGGTCGGTGACGTGCAGGGCGGCCGGGGCGTACGCGATGGGGGCTTCGGTGTCCCACGGATCGGCCGCGGTGAGCCGGGCGCGCACCCCGTGCACGTTCTCCGCGGTCGTGGCGGCGAGCGCGCCGACGACCGCCCCCGGGGGCAGCAGCCGGGTGCCCGCCCACCCGTTGACCCCGCCGACCGGGACGAGCGCGACGTGACAGGCCCACCCGCGGGGCGTCGTCTTCACCGCGGCCCGGGCGACGGCGCGCCACAGGTATCCGCTGCGTTTGCGCAGCCGCTTGCCGGTCCACGTCTCGCCGCGGGCCAGATAGGCCGCCACTTCCCGGGTCAGCCCGGGCGTCGCCGCGTCGACGAAGGTGCGCAGCACGGGGCTTTGGTCCAGCAGGGCCCACGACAGGGCGCCGATCCGCTGCCGCTCGTCGAGCAGCGCCCGCTCGATGTCGGCCTGCACGGCGTCCGCTTGGCGGGCGGCCCGCACCAGGGCGGTGGCCTCCCTGGCCAGCCGGGCGGGCGCCGCGGTCAGCCGGTCCAGCAGTCGACACTCCTCCGGCCGGGGAGCCGCGCCGGAGTGCAGCCGCCGGCGCAGCGCCAGCAGCGCGTGCCGCTCGGGGTCGGACAGTCGGGCGTCGGGGACGACTTCGCCCACCTTCTCGGCCAGCCGCCGGGCGCGCCCGGACTGCCGGACGGCGGCGTCGGCGTGCGCGGCGAGCCGGGCGAAGAGCAGCGGATTGCCCGCGCCGGCCCACAGCGAGCAGGGCACCGCGGCGACCCTTGCCAACGCCGCGGTCCCCAGTTGCGGGAAGGGCACCCTGCGAACGGAGCCGACGTCGACCATGTCACGTTGTCCCGTCGTCGGCGAGTGCTTCGGTCAGCAGGCGCTGCCGGGCGGTCGGGATCCGGCCCCGGTTCCAGTGGAAGATGACGGCGTACGCGGCGGCGCGGCGGGGGCCGCGCACGGCTTCGCCGGAGGTGAAGTAGCCGCGGTGCCAGCCTTCGGCGGCCCGGGCCACCGCGGCCCGGTGCTCCGCGAGCAGCACGGGCCACTGGCCGGGCAGGGCGGCGAGGGCGTCCTCGCGCGGCCGGGCCCACCACTGCCGGATCCCTTCGGCGGCGCGGCGGCCGTCGGCGTCCGCCCAGCCGGCGGGGAGCGCCCGCCCGGTCTCGGAGCGGACCGCTTCCCACACGCCCCGGTGCTCCCATCCGACGACGTCGAGCCCGGCCAACAGCTCGCGCACCAACAGCAGGGAGACCCGCCAGGGCGTCGGCGCCGGCTCGCCGCCGCGTCCGGTGTGCAGGTCCAGCCAGGCCAGGGAGTCCGCCGTGAACAGCTCGTGCACCCACGGCATGGCGGCTTCGCCGCCGAAGAGGTAGCTCTCCGGCTCGTACACCGCGGCCACCGGGGGCGCCGCGAGCTCCTCGAAGGCCGCGGTGCGCTCCAGCAGCTCGGCCCGCAGCTCGGCGACTTCCACCGCGTCCGTGGCCTGGAAGCGGACCCGGAGCCCGGGCGGCTTGTGCATGAAGAAGAAGGCGCCGGCCCGTGCCGACAGCACGTCGCGGGCGGTGTCGGCGAGCCTGCCGTAAAGGTCCACCCACGACGACTGACGGGGCGTCATATTGAGCTGCACCCAACTCGCCTCGGGATAAGGAGACTTGTCCACCACTCCCCCTTTCCGCCGCGCCGCGGGCTGACGTTCCTTTCCAAAGAGAGAATTTCCTGATATCCATGGCATTCAAACGAATGCCGCACTAAGTCATATAATGCGCATCATGCTCTTTGCGTATCTGTGCGGAGTTCCGCTGCGAGGAATTCCCGCCGCTCCGCGCCCCGGTCGCGACCGCCCCGAGGCGCCCGTACGGTGGTAGGGGCGGGGCATCGAACGGTGTCGGTGCCTGTACGTGAACATCCGCTTCGTGCACGGCGCCGGCCCGAACCGCCCGGGAGGTTCGGCCATGACACAGCAGGCGCAGTGGACGCGCGTGACGACGGCCGGGGAGTTGATGGACGCCGTGCGCAGCGAAGTGCCGGCGATCGACGTCAGCGGCGTCCTGCGCGGCATGCCGATGCTCACCCTGCCCCCCGGGGTGCGGCTGCGCGGCGGCACTCTCGTCTTCGGCGCCCGGGGCATCCGGCTCACCAGCGACAACACCCTTGAGGACGTGACCGTCCACTGCCCCGACCACGAGACCGCGATCTGCAACGACACCGCCGTCGAGGAGTTGGGCACCCTCACCCTGCGCCGCGTCCGCACCCGCGGCCAAGTGCTGCTGGTGGCCCGGGACGCGGTGCGCTTCGGTCACGTCCAGGTGGAGGACCTGACGGTGGAGTCGGCCGACGTGCGGGGTCGGGCCGAACGGCCGCACGGCTTCGGCGTCGACGCCCTCCAGGGCGCGTTCACGCTCTGGAACCGCCAGCCGGACCCGGGGAGCGTGATCACCGCCGAACTCCTCGACCTGGCCGCGGGCTCCGACGGCGCGCCGGTGCGCGGCAGCGGGGTGTTCGTCGGCGGACACGGCGACGAAGACGGCCGCGGGGACGGCGGCACCGTGCGCGTCGGACTGCTGCGCACCGGGGAGATCCACACCGACGGCGGCATCCCGCCCGGCACCCCCGACCTGATCTCCGGCGGAGTGTTCGTGATCTCCGGCGCCCGGGTCGAGAAGGTGCACACCGCGGGCCCGGTGACCAGCTACGGACAGAACGACATGGTCCTCGACAACTGGGGCCGGGTGATCTCCTGGGAAGCCACCGCGCCGATCACGTCAGTGGGTCCGAGCGGCATCGGCTTCGTCAACTTCGGCGACCTCGACCACCTCGACGTGCGCGCCCCGCTGACGACGCACGGAGTCGGCGCGCGCGGCTTCAACGTCTACGACGGGACGCTGCAGCACGCCGAGTTCGACTCCATCACCACCACGGGGGACGGCGCGATCGGCGTCCAGGTCAGCCGGGACCTGCCGCAACTGGACATCCGGGGCGACCTGACCACCAGCGGCGGCACGGGCAGCAGCCTGGTGCGCGGCGTGCAGACGGAGTTGGCCGCCACCGCGCTCAGCGTCAAGCCGGGCGGGCGGATCGGCCGGGTCACCGTCGGCGGCCGGATCGCCAGCGAAGGCGACCGGCTGACCACCGTCGAGGTCGACGGCGAACTCGACAGCTTGACGGCGCGGGGCGGCATCAGCGCGGCGGGGCAGGGCGCGGACGCGGTGCACGTCGGCGACTTCGCGCTCGACCTCTCCGGCGTCACCATCACCGCGGTCCACGGCCGCGCCGTGGTCCAGTCCACGAACTGACCGCCGTGACGGGCCCGTCAGGACGCGCTCGCCGAGACCCTAAGGGGTGTCCCGTAATCCCTGGCGGATCAGCGTGCGGCGTCAGATGCGGTGCATCGCAAGGCGTCGGGGTGTTCGCATACTGGACGTATGTGGACACTCCGACAACGCAGCGAGGAGCCGTAGCTGTCGTCGCACGCCCGCCAGGGATTACGGGACACCCCTTAGTCGCGGAAGTCGGAGCAGACGTACGTGGCGCGGTCGCCCTCCTGCGGGCGGACCGTGATGGGGACGTCGTCGGTGCGCTTGGTGCCACTGGTGTCCAGGATGGCGCGGGCCCGGGCCATGCTGCACACCAGTTGGCCGACCATGTTGCGGTCCTCCACCGCGATGTCGTCGAGGTGCGTCAGCGGCACGTCGACCGTGATCTTGCCGGCGCGCAGGGTCACGCCGTAGCCCCCGCCGTACTGGTCCGCCCCCACCAGCGTGGTGAGCCCGGCTTCGCGTTCCGCCCGCGTCGGCCCCTGGCCGAGGAGTTTGAGGACGGTGACGGGCTCGGCGAACCTCTCCAGGGGGACGTCGGAGCGGGCGACCGCCTCCAGGCGGCCCGTCTGGGACACGAAGTACAGGCGCAGCCCCTTGGTCAGTCCGCCGGCGGACTCGCCGCCGTCGACGACGCCGGTGGGGCGCACTCCGCACCCCGCCAGCAGTACGGCCAGCGCCGCTACGGCCACGGCCGCCCCCTTGCCCTTCCTCACTGCCCCTCCTCGCAGGTCGACCGCCACGGCAGGTGCAGGGTGAACACCGCGCCGCCGTCGGGCCCGTTGGCCGCTTCCACGGTGCCGCCGTGGAGCCGGGCGTTCTCCAGCGCGATGGCCGTGCCCAGCCCGCTGCCCTCCGAGCGGGTGCGGGCGCTGTCCGCCTTGTAGAAGCGGTCGAAGACGTGCGCCAGGACCTCGGGCGGCAGTCCGGGGCCCCGGTCGGCGACCTCGACGGCGATCCGGCCGGCGGCCCGGTCGGCGGCCAGGGTGAGGGTGACCGGCTCCGCGCCGTGCCGCAGGGCGTTGCCCACGAGGTTGGCGACGACGACGTCGATGCGGCGCCGGTCCACCGCGGCCACGACGCCGTCGGGCAGTTCGACGTCCACCTGCCCGGTCCAGCCGCGCAGGGAGAGCGTGGCGCGAACGGCTTCCGCGAGGTCGGTGTCGGTCAGGTTGAGCCGGGCCGCGCCCGAGTCGAAGCGGGACATCTCCATCAGGTCTTCCACCAGCCGGGCCAGCCGGGCGGTCTCCGCGCTCACCGTGCGGGCGGCGCGGGCCGCGTCCGGCGGCAGTTGGTCCGCGTCCTCCTCCAGCACGGTGGCCACCATCGTCATCGCCGCCAGCGGGGTGCGCAGTTCGTGCGAGACGTCGGCGACGAACCGCTTCGCCCGGGCGTCCTGCTCGCGCAGCTCCGCCACGGACACCTCCAGGGCGTCGGCCGTCTCGTTGAAGTCCCGCGCCAGGTCGGCCAGTTCGTCCCGGCCGCGGACCCTGACCCGGATGCTCAGGTCACCGGCGGCGTGCCGGCGGGTGGCGCGCCCGAGTTCGCGTACCGGGCGCAGCACGGTGCCGGCGGCCAGCAGGGCGAGGACCGCGGTGAGCAGCACCACCGGCACGAGGCCGGTGCGGACCGCGTCGACGACGCCCGTGGTGTCCTCCAACTCCGCCCGCAGTGAGGTCATGGCGAAGACGTCGAGGCCGGACGGCACGCCCGCGTCGGCGGTGACGGGGGTGCCCACCACCAGGTACGGGCTGCCCTTCCACTCGACCCGTTGGAAGCTCATCCGGTTGCGGCTGCTGACGGCCTCGCGCAGCGCCGGGGTGATGCGGGAGAGGTCGGCGGACACGTCGGAGGTGCCCGTCATCGAGCCGTACTGGGCCAGCACCACGGCGTCGTCGCCGAGCCCGCCCGCGAGGCGGCTCGCCAGTGCGGTGAGGGAGACCTCGTCGGGCGGGGTGTCGAAGTCGGCCGCGGCCTGTCCGACGCGGTTGCGCAGGTCGTTGCGGACGGCGTCCTGCTTGCGCTCCAGGACCGCGGTGCGCGACTCGCGGTAGGCGAGGGCGGTCGCGGTCACGCCGCTGACGAGGGCGACGAGCACGAAGGCGACGACGAGGCGGGCGCGCAGCCCGCCGAGCCCGCGCAGGGCGCGCCCGAGCGAGCGGCGGGCGCCGGGGCCGCGCCGCGAGGAGCGGCCCGGGCGAAGGCGGCGCGCGCTCACACCGGTCCGAAGCGGTAGCCGAAGCCCCGGACGGTCTGGACGTACCGGGGCTGGGCGGGGGTGTCCTCGATCTTCGCGCGCAACCGGCCGACCGCCGCGTCCACCAGCCGGGAGTCGCCGAGGAAGCCGTGTTCCCACACGGCTTGGAGCAACTGCTCGCGGCTGAAGACGCGCGCCGGCGACGCGGAGAGTTCGAGCAGCAGCCGCAGTTCCGTGGGCGGCAGGGTGATCGGGGCGCCGCGCTTGCTGACGGTGAGCCCGGCGCGGTCGATGACCAGGCCGGCGTGGTTCTCGCCGCGGGCCGATCGCACGGGCTCGGCGCGGCGCAGCGCGGCACGGATCCTGGCCTCCAGGACCGGCGCGGTCACCGGCTTGACCACGTAGTCGTCGGCGCCGGCCTCCAGGCCGCGCACCACGTCGCCGTCGTCACCGCGCGCCGTCAGCATGATCACGGGCAGGGTGGAGCCGCCCTCCCGCAGCCGTCGGCAGACCTCGAAGCCGTCGATGCCGGGCAGCATGAGGTCGAGCACGGCGAGTTCGACGGCGGCGCCGGCCGGGCCCGCCAGCAGGGCGAGCGCGGCTTCGCCGGTGGCGGCCGTATCGACGTCGTAGCCGTGCCGGCGCAGCACCAGTTCCATGCCGTCGCGCACGGACACGTCGTCCTCGATGAGCAGTACACGGGCCATGGAGCGATTATGCGGGACGGTTTTCGCTGTTCAGAGCCGGTTGCAGCGGCCGCAGCGGCGAACTCGCACATTGTTACCTGCTCATCATGTGGCGATGGCCGGATCACCATCTGGGCAGCCGACGGTCCTCCCATGACCATCCACACTTCGTCCCGCGGCACCGCCCGGCTCCGGCTCGTCGCGGTCGTCACCGCTCCCCTGCTCGCCTTCTCGGTCGCCTGCGGCTCCGACGGCGAGGGCGTACGCGCCGGAGGGGGCAGCGAGATCGCCTCGGTCGCCGACGAGCCGACCGCGGGCGCCGCCGGCGACGGCAAGGGCAAGGGGCAGGAGTCCGCGAAGGGCGCCTCCGCGGGCAAGAGCGCCTTCTACGACGCGCAGATGGAATACGTCCGCTGCATGCGTGCCAAGGGCGGCTCGAAGGACTACCCGGATCCCAAGCTCAGCGGCCATCTGGACTGGGACGCGATCAACGCGATGCCCGACCGGGTCGGCAGCGGCCAGGGCCACAAGGGCGGCAAGGACGGCGTGTGCGGTCCGGAGCTGCGCGCGGCCAGCAATCTGGAGCCCAAGCGCGACAAGCAGCAGGACTACGAGTCGATGATGGCGCACGCCACGTGCATGCGCGACGAGGGCGTCTCCCGGTTCGCCAACCCCACCCTGTCCGGCGGCGGGGTCATGCCGGGCGGCGAGCCGAACCCGGTGTCCCCGGTGCTCGACGAGGAGTCGCCCGTGTACAAGAAGGCCCGCGAGGCGTGCAAGGGCAAGCTGCTCGAAGGTCTGGACGGGATGCAGTAGATGAAGCGCCGTACCGGATTCCTCGTCGGCGGTGCCGCACTCGCCGCCGCCATCGGCACGGGCGCCCTGGTGTACGACGGCGGGGGCGCGGAGACCGCGAACGGCGGCGGTGGGCTGCCGCCGGCGACCGCCCCCGTCACCCGGGCCGACCTGGTGCGGTCCACCACCGTGGACGGCAGGATCGACTTCGCCCAGCGCCGTACGGTGAAGTCGGCCGTCCCGGGCACCGTGACGGTTGCCGCGCGGGAGGGCGGGCAGGTCACCCGCGGCCAGGCGCTGTACGAGCTGGACGACAAGCCCGTCACCCTGCTGTACGGGCCGGTCCCCGCGTTCCGCGAGATGAAGACGGGTGCGCGCGGCAGCGACGTGCTGCAACTGGAGCGCAATCTCGTCGCGCTCGGGTACGGCGGCGGGCTCCACGTCGACCCGCGCTTCGACGAGGCGACCGAGGCCGCGGTCAAGCGGTGGCAGAAGTCGCTCAACCGCACTCCGTCGGGCGCGGTCGGCAAGGGGGACGTCGTCTTCCAGCCCGCGGAGGTCACCGTCGTACGCGCGGACGCGGCGCTCGCCGACCAGGTGGGGCCGGAGACGGCCGTCCTCACGGTCGCGTCCACCCGGCCCGTGGTCCGCGCCGAGTTGGACCGCGGCGACGTGTCGCTGACCGCGCCCGGCACCCGGGTCGAGGTGACCCTGCCCGGCGGCACGACCGCCCGGGGCAAGGTCACCGGCACGCTCCGCCCGGAGGATTCGGGCGAGCCGGGCGCCGGGGCGGCGCAGGACTCCATCGTCGTCGAGGTCTCCTTGGACGGCGCCGCTTCGGCGATCGCCAAGGAGGACGCCAAGGCGACCGTGAGCGTGCGGTTCGTCCGGGAGAGCCGCAAGGGCGTCCTCACCGTCCCGGTGGAGGCGGTCGTCGCGCTGCGCGGCGCGGACGGCGGCTACGGCCTCCAGATCGTCGAGGGCGGCGCCGCCCGGATGGTGCGGGTGGAGACGGGGATGACGGCGGACGGCCGGATCGAGGTCAGCGGCGCACAGCTCGCGGAGGGCCAGGAGGTCGGGGTGGCCGCGGAATGACGACCCCGCACTCCCCCGCCGCCGCGGACGCCGGCTCTCCCTTCGAGACGGTCACCGCGCCCGGAGCCGTCCCCGTCGTCGAACTGCGCGACGTCGGCAAGTCGTACCCGGGCGGTGTGCACGCGCTGCGCGGGGTGAGCCTCACCGTGCACGCGGGTGAACTCGTCGCGATCGTCGGCCCGTCGGGCTCGGGCAAGTCGACCGTGCTCAACGTCGTCGGCACGCTCGACGCGCCCACCTCGGGCACCGTCCGGGTCGCCGGGCACGACGTGGCCCGGCTGTCCGACGCCCAACTGTCGGCGTTGCGCGCCCGCCACATCGGCTTCGTGTTCCAGCACTTCCACTTGGCGGCGGGCCGCGACGCGGTCGACAACGTCGCGGACGGACTGCTGTACGCGGGGGTGCCGCGCAGGGAGCGTCGGGCACGCGCCCGCGCCGCGTTGGAGCGGGTACGCCTCGGTCATCGCCTCGGCCACCGGCCGGCGGAGCTCTCCGGCGGGGAGAAGCAGCGCGTCGCCATCGCCCGCGCGCTGGTCGGCGAGCCGGACCTGTTGCTCGCCGACGAACCGACGGGCGCCCTGGACACGGCGTCCGGCGAGGTCGTGGTGGACCTCTTGCACGAGTTGAACGCGACGGGCACCACGGTCTGCGTGATCACCCACGACCACGACATCGCGGACGCGCTGCCGCGCCGGGTCCGGTTCCGGGACGGCGAGGTCGTCGCCGACTCCCGCAATCCGGCGGTGGGTGCACGATGAGTGCCCGCGACGGTCGGCCGGCGCGGCTGCGGCCCGCCCGGCTTTCTCCGGTGGACGTGCTCCGGCTCGGGGCGGTCGGGCTCGGCGCCCGGCGCACCCGGGTCGTGCTGTCCGCACTCGGCATCGCCATCGGCATCGCGACGATGGTCGCGGTCGTCGGCCTCTCGCACTCCAGCAAGGCGGACCTGATGGCCCGGCTCGACCGGCTGGGCACCAATCTGCTCACCGTGGAGGCCGGCAAGGACGCCGAGGGCAACGACGCGAAGCTGCCGAAGTCGGCGGTGGCCATGGTCGAGCGCATCGGCCCGGTCCAGCACGCGACGGCGACCGGCGACGTGCCCGCCCGGGTCCGGCGCAGCGACGTGGTCCCGGTGGAGCGGACCGCGGGCGTCGGTGTCCAGGCGGCCCGCACCGACCTGCTGACGGCGCTGAACGCCGAGGTGGCGCAGGGCACGTGGCTGAGCGCGGCGAACGAGCGGCTGCCGGTCACGGTCCTCGGTTCGGTCGCCGCCCGGCGCCTGGGCGTGACCGAGCCGGGCGGGAAGATCGTGATGAACGACGAGCACGTCGTGGTGATCGGCGTCCTCGAACCCGTCGAGCTGGTTCCCGCCCTGGACCGGGTGGCGCTGGTGGGCTTCCCCGCGGCGCAGCGGTACCTGGGCTTCGACGGCCACCCCACGATGCTCTTCGAGCGCTCCCCGGACGCCACGGTGGAGGACGTGCGCGCTGTCCTGCCCCGTACGGTCAACCCGGGCGACGAGGGGTCGGTGAAGGTGTCGCGGCCCTCCGACGCGCTCGCGGCGAAGGCGGCCGCCGACGAGGGCCTCACCGCGCTGATGCTGGGGCTGGGCGCGGTGGCGCTGCTGGTCGGCGGGGTGGGAGTGGCGAACACGATGGTGATCTCGGTGTTGGAGCGACGTCAGGAGATCGGGCTCCGCCGTGCGATCGGGGCGACCCGGGGCGCGGTCCGGCTCCAGTTCCTGACGGAGTCCCTGCTGTTGTCGGCGCTCGGCGGCGCGGGCGGCGCGGTGCTCGGTGCAGGGGCCACGTTCGGCTTCGCCCTGGCGCGGGGCTGGACCCCGGTGGTGCCGGCGTGGTCCGTCGCCGGCGGCTTCGCGGCGACGCTGGTCATCGGGGTGCTGGCGGGGCTGTATCCGGCGGTGCGGGCTTCGCGGCTGCGGCCCGCGGTCGCCCTCAGCGCGACGTGATCGGCCGGCCGGTGGATCCGTCCGCCGGCCGGTCGTCGTCGGGTACGACGGACAGCGGTCGGGCGACGTCCTCCAGGGCGCGGCCCTCTGCGGCCACGGCGAAGAAGGCGGCGACGAGTCCCGCCGCGACCATCAGGGCCGCGCCGATGCCGAAGGCGAGCACGGCGTCGGAGACGACGCCGCTCTCCGTCAGCCCGGCGAAGACCAGCGGCCCGGTGATGCCGCCCGCCGCCGTGCCGACGGCGTAGAAGAAGGCGATGGACATCGCCCGGGTCTCCATCGGGAAGACCTCGCTGACGGTCAGGTACGCCGAACTGGCCCCGGCGGAGGCGAAGAAGAGCACCACGCACCAGCACAGCGACATCGTGACGGCGTTCAGCGCGCCGGCGCCGAACAGCGCTGCCGTGCCGAAGAGCAGCAGCCCGGAGAGCAGGTAGGTGCCGGCGATCATCGGCCGTCTGCCCCAGGTGTCGAAGAGGTGGCCGAGCAGCAGCGGGCCGAGGAAGTTCCCGAGGGCGATCACGGCGAAGTAGTAGCCGGTGCTGCCGCTCGGCACGTCGAAGAAGCGCACCAGGATGGAGCCGAAGCCGAAGGTGATGGCGTTGTAGAGGAACGCCTGGCCGATGAAGAGCGCGAACCCGAGGACGGCGCGCCGGGGGTAGCGGCGGAAGACGGTGCGGGTGATCTCGCCGAAGCCGATGGTGCCGCGCTGGTGGATCGTCATCGTGGCCGTGGCGGGCGGCAGCGGCTGTCCGCGCTCCCGTTCGATCCGGTGCTCGACGTCGTCGACGAGTCGTTCGGCGTCGGGCGCGCGGCCGTGGATCAGCATCCACCGGGGGCTCTCGGGCACGTTGCGGCGGACCAGCAGGATCACCAGGCCGAGGACGACGCCGAGGCCGAAGGCGAGGCGCCAGCCGACGTCCGCGGGGAAGAGTGCGGTGTTGAGCGCGACGACGGACAGCAGGGCGCCGCCCATGGCGCCCAGCCAGTAGCTGCCGTTGATGATGAGGTCCACCCGGCCGCGGTACTTGCGGGGGATCAGTTCGTCGATGGCGGAGTTGATGGCCGCGTACTCGCCGCCGATGCCGAAGCCGGTGAGGAAGCGGAAGAGGAAGAACCACCAGACGGAGAAGGAGAGCGCGGTCATCGCGGTGGCGCCCAGGTACACCGCGAGGGTGACGAGGAAGAGCTTCTTGCGGCCGTAGCGGTCGGTGAGCCGGCCGAAGAAGAGCGCGCCGGAGCAGGCGCCCGCCACGTACAGGGCCGCGGCGACCCCGGTGACCTGGGCGTCGGTGATCGTCAGCCCGCTGCCGTCCTGGGAGATGCGACTCGCGATGGAGCCGACGACGGTCACCTCCAGACCGTCGAGGATCCACACGGTGCCGAGGCCGACGACCACCATCCAGTGCCACCGCGACCACGGCAGCCGGTCCAGGCGCTCGGGCACCGCGGTGGTGACGGTGCCCGTGGCGTCACGCTCCTGCTGGGTCATCGCCGTTGCCTCCCGACCGGGCGCCGGCCCCCGGGGGCTGCGGGCCGGCCGCCGCGCCGATCACCCGTACCACGCGCGCCGCGCTGGCAAACCCGGCGCGCCGCGGACGGCCCACCCCTACGTCGCGCGGCGCCCCGCTGCTTCGATGATCGCGGAAGCCCGCGCGTCCTCGGCGAGTTCGGAGGGCGCGAGGACGGTGTTGGCGGCGAGCACCACGCCGTCCGGGGCCTCGCCCGGGTCGGCGTCCCAGATGTTGCCGGTGAAGGTCACCTGGTCCAGCGGCGGCCAGACCGTCAGGACGACCGGGGCGTGCGAGGTGTGGACGACGTTGGCCTCGACGGTGACGTGGGCGGCGCCGTAGTCGGTGTAGATGCCCCAGTTCCACGGGGTGATCGTGGACCGGACGACGTTGCCGCGCAGCACCGCGCCGCTCTCGTACGAGTCGCCCTGGGGGCCGGACACGTAGATGCCGCCGCCGTCGGCGAGCACCTTCATGGTGTGGTGGACGAGGTTGTTCAGCACGTGGGTGCCGCGCCCCTCGTACACCACGATCCCGTTGTGCGGCACGTCGTCGACCTCGTTGTGGGCGATGACGGTGGCGGTGGTGCCGGTGACCAGGACGGCGGGCGAGCCGTGGTAGTCGAGTCCGATGCGGTGGACGTGGTTGTTCTCGACGCGGTGGTCCCGGGCGCCGTCGCCGATGGTGAGGCCGCCGCCGGCGATGTCGACGAACTCGCCGTCGCGCACGGTGTTGTGGGCGCCGGCGCCCTTGAACTCCACGCCGACGCCGCCGAGTCGGGTGAAGCGGCACCCTTGCAGGGTGATGCCGCGGCAGTCCTCGAAGAGGAGGTTCCCCGGGATGCCGGCCACGTCCCCGGGGACGGTGACCTGCCCCTGCCCTTCGGCGAAGGTGACGGTGTTCAGTTCGCCGCCGTTGTCGTAGCCGTTGCCGTGGTAGTGCAGGAAGCCTTGGGGGGTGCTGGGGCGCAGCCAGGTGGCGTCGGCGAAGGTGACGCCCTGGAAGGTGACGTCGCTGACGCCTTGGGCGTGCAGCAGCGTCTCCAGGACGGGTGCGACCACGCCCTTCGGTCCTTCGGTCGACGACGGGGAAGCACCGTCGCCGCGGTGCGGGCGGTAGTGCAGCACGGTGCCGGTCGTGGCAAAGGTGCCGTCGGTGAGGAAGGCGGGGCTGTTCTCGGCCGAGGTGGGGGCGTCCACGCCGTGGAACTCACCGGCGTCCGGCCCCTCCCAGCTCAGGATCGAGTGGTAGAGGCGCGTCGCCCGTGCGAAGGCGGGTGCGGCCATGGTGATGGTGGTGGAGTGCGCGTCGCCGGTGACGGCCGCGACCCGGCAGCGCCCCTCGGACCAGGGGTAGGCGCCGCGGTAGACGAACTCGACGTCGCCCGTCCAGGCGCCGGGGCCGGCGTCCTCGACGGTGTAGCCGTCGGCGGTGCGGACGAGCGGGACGTCGGTCAGCGGTGTCGCGGCGCGCTCGACGCGGCGGCCGTCGGCGTAGAGCTGGCGGGGTGCGGGGCCGGGGAGCTCGGCGCGGTGGGTGCCGTCGTCCCCGGTGCTCCACCGCTCGATCTCGCGTCCGCCGCTGAGCACCACCTCTTCTTGGGCCGGGGTGCCGTGGCCGTGGGCCCGGTAGACGACGCCGGAGTGGGCGGCGGTGAGCCGGAAGGTGTCGGTCAGCCGGTAGGTGCCGCCGCGGAGTTCGACCACGGTGCCGGGTCCTGCGGCGTCGCGGGCCCGCTCCAGCGTGGCGAACGGCCGCTCCGCGGTGCCCGGTCCCGTGTCGTCGCCCGCGGGGTCTACGAAAAGCATCAGAGCCCTCCCCTGTCATGTGTACGGCGTACACTTCTGGTAGACAACATACACACGAATGACGAGGGAGGGTGCGCCATGGCGGATGTGGAGCGCAGTACCGCTCTGCTGTGGGGCACCGGCACCCGGCGCGGGCTCAGCCTGGAGCGGATCGTGCGCTGCGCGGTCGAGTTGGCGGACGCGGAGGGGCTGCCCGCGGTGTCGATGCGACGGCTGGCCGAGCGGCTCGGCTTCACCACCATGGCGCTGTACCGGCACGTACCGGGGAAGGCCGATCTGCTGGCCCTGATGCGCGACGCCGTCATGGCCGAACTCACCCCGACCGAAGCCCGGGCCGAAGCCTCGACCGAAGCCCCGACCGAAATTTCAGCCGAAGTCGCGTCCGCCGCCACGGGCAGCGAATCCCGCGGATGGCGCGCGGACCTGGAGGCGTGGGCGCGCGCCTGCATCGAGCTCCAGCAGCGCCACCCCTGGCTGGCCGACCTGGGCGAGGAGCGCCAGATCCCCGGCCCGCACGGGGTCGCGTCGTTCGAGCGCGCGCTGAGCGTGGCGGCCCGCACGGGCCTGCCGCCCGCCCAGGTCATCGCGGTGGTGACGCTGGTGGGCGACTTCGTCGACGGCGCCGCCCGCAAGCTCGCGCTCGCCGCCCGCACCGAGCAGCGCACCGGCGTCAGCGACGAGGAGTGGTGGGGGGCGCGCTCGTCGCTGTACGACCAACTGGACGAGCGGTACCCGACCTTGACCAGGCTGTACGAGGAAGGGGGGTACGACGCCCCGCTCGACCCCTTCGAGTTCGGGCTGCGGCGAGTGCTGGACGGCGTGGAAGCCCTGGTGGCCGAAGCGGGCCGCCAGCCCGATCGTAACGAAAGTCGTAACGTAACAAGGTGTGCAGCGTGCGGGAAGCCCGTCGAGCACAGCACCACCGGCCGCCCTCGGACGTACTGCTCCCCCGCCTGCCGGCAGCGGGCGCACCGACGGCGCGGCGCCGCCGCCCCCTGACCGCCGGGGCACTCCCCCCACCCCTTTTCTTGGCCGGCCACATATTGAGAATTAAATCTTTTCTGCAGGGGTTCGGAACGCCTTGACTTCAAGTCAAGTTGAGGTTGCATCCTGGGGTCATGACGCAGACCACAACGGCGCACGACCCTTCCACGACCCCCGCCGACTTCGACGACCTCGGGCGGCTGATGTCCCTGATGACCGGGGACGAGAAGCACGGCCCCGCCGCGACCTCCACCCTCGACGCGCTGTGGGTCCTCTACGACCGGGTGCTGCGGGTGACCCCCGCCACCGCCGACGACCCCGACCGGGACCGCTTCCTGCTCTCCAAGGGACACGGGCCGATGGCCTATTACGCAGTGCTGGCCGCCAAGGGCTTCTTCCCCGAGTCGCTGCTGCCCGGCTTCGGCGGTTACGAGTCCCCGCTCGGCCACCACCCGGACCGGGTGCTGGTGCCCGGCGCGGAGATCGGCAGCGGCTCCCTCGGGCACGGGCTGCCGCTCGGCGTCGGCACGGCCCTCGGGCTGCGGGCCCAGGGCCACACCGACTCCCGGGTGTGGGTGCTGATCGGGGACGCCGAGTTGGACGAGGGCAGCAACCACGAGGCCATCGCGTACGCCGGCCCGGCCGGGCTCTCCGCGCTGCACGCCCTGGTCATCGACAACCAATCGGCCACGCACGGTTGGCCCGGCGGCATCGCGTCCCGCTTCGAGGCCGCGGGCTGGTCCACTGCGACGGTGGACGGCCGCGACCACGACGCCCTGTACGCCGCGTACACCGAGCCCCACCCCGGGCGGCCGCACGTGGTGGTCGCCGTGGTCCATCCCAAGGAGCACACCGGCGAGCCGAAGGCCGCGTAAGCGCGCCCGCCGCCCGGCCCGATGCCCCGCACTCCCCCCTTACCGCCCGACCCGACCCTAGGGACTTCCGCCATGGACACCATGCGTGACCGCTTCATCGCCACCACCTCCGAACTGCTCGACGAGGATCCGCGCCTCGCCGTCGTCCTCGCGGACATCAGCGCCGACGGCTTCGCCCCCGCCCAGCAGGCCCACCCGGACCGGGTCCTCAACGTGGGCATCCGCGAACAGTTGTTGGTCGGCGTCGGGGGCGGCCTGGCGCTGGCCGGCCTGCGGCCCGTCGTGCACACCTTCGCCAGCTTCCTGGTCGAGCGCCCCTTCGAGCAGGTGAAGCTGGACCTCGGCCACCAGGACGTCGGCGCCGTGCTGGTCAGCGCCGGCGGCTCGTACGATTGGCCGGCCGGCGGCTTCACCCACATGTCACCGGGCGACGTGGCCCTGCTGGACACGCTCGACGGCTGGACGATCCACGTGCCGGGCCACCCGGACGAGGCGGAGGCGCTGCTGCGCACCGCGTTCCGGGGGGACGACCGGGTGTACGTACGACTCTCGCTCCAGCACAACGAGCAGCCGCTCCCCGTCACCGGCAACGGCTTTCACACCGTGCGCGAGGGCCGCGCGGGCGTCGTGGTCGCGGTGGGCCCGATGCTGGACGCGGTGACCGAGGCGGTCGCGGACCTGGACGTGACGCTGCTGTACGCCACGACCGTGCGCCCGTTCGACGGCGCTGCGCTGCGGCGGGCGGTCGACGGGGCCGGCGCCGACGTGGTGCTCGTCGAGCCGTATCTGGCCGGCACCTCCACCGGCGCCGCGAACGACGCCCTGTCCGACGTGCCCCACCGGGTGCTGGGGCTCGGGGTGGGGCGCAAGGAGTTGCGCCGCTACGGGCAGATGGACGAGCACCTGGCGGCCCACCGACTGGACGCGGCCGCCCTGCGCACCGACATCACCGCCTTCTTGGGCGCCGGCGCCGGCGCCGCCTGACGAAAGCCCGCCGCGCCATCACGCCCGCCCGCGCGAACCCTCCGCGCAGTGCGCACCGATGGACGGCTCGGATTCGACCTCGGGTTCGGCCTCGGGTTCGACCGACGACTCCGCGACGCCGGCCGGACGCTGCTGATCGTCCGGCCCGCCGTCAGAAGCCACCCCGGACTTCCCGGTGACCGCAGCGGCGGACCGGAGGAAGACCGCGGCGAGCAGGGCCGCGCCGAGCAGCCCGATCGCGCTGAGCACCGCGGCCGTCCGCAGCCCGTCGGCGACGGCGAACCGCGCCGCCTCGCGCAGTGCCGCGCCCGTCCCTTCCGGCAGCCGTTCGGCGACGGCCAGCGCGCCGCCGGCCGTCTCCTTCGCCTCCCCGAGCGCCGCGGCGTCGAGGGAAGCGGGCGCCGTCTCGTCCAACCGGCCCTGGTAGACGGCCATGGAGACGCTGCCCAGGAAGGCCATGCCCGCGGCGAGCCCCAACTCCGCCCCGCTCTGGGAGATTCCGGAGGCCAGGCCCGCGCGCTCGGGCGGGGCCGAGCCCACGATCGCCTCGGTGGTGAGCGCGAGCGTCGGGGTCACCCCGGTGTAGAGGACGGTGAAGCCGGCCACGGTCCACGCGAGGCTCGTCTCGGTGGCCGTACCGGCGACGGCCACGGCGCCCGCGCCGGCCGCCGCGAGCCCGCAGACGATCACCGCGGCCGGGCGCACCCGCCGGACCAGGGCCGGCACCAGCAGCGTCGCCGCGATGCCGCTCAGGACGGACGGCAGGGTCCACAGCCCCGCCTGGAGCGGGGTGAGTCCGATGGCGGTCTGGAGGTACTGCATCACCAGCAGTTGGGAGCCGGCCATCGCGCACACCGCGAGGGTCTGGGTCCCGAGCGCCGCGCTGAACGCGGGCAGCCGGAACAGCCCCAGGTCCACCAACGGCTCGGCCGAGCGGCTCTGGCGACGCAGGAACACCGCGCCCACCAACAACCCGCCGACCACCCAGGCCAGCACCTCAAGGCCCGCGCCCGCGCCGGCCAGCCGCTTCGCCCCGTACACCACCGACAACACGGCCACCAGCGAGAGCAGGGCGCTCGTCAGGTCGAACCTGCCGGCCGTCGCCCCGCGCTGCTCGGGCAGCAGCAGCGGTCCGGTGACCAGCAGCAGAAGCATCACCGGCACGCCGATCAAGAAGACCGAGCCCCACCAGAAGTGCTGGAGCATGGCGCCGCCGACCAGGGGGCCGATCGCCTCGCCGGCGGTGAAGCAGGTCATCCAGAGGGCGAAGGCGAAGGTGCGTTGCGCCGGGTCGCGGAACATGGTCGTCAGCAGGGCCAGCGTGGACGGCATCAGGGTCGCCCCGGCCACCCCGAGCAACCCGCGTGCCAGGATCAGCAGTTCGGCGCCGTTGGCGAAGGCCGCCAGCACGGACGCGGCGGCGAACGCCGCGGCGCCCACGAGGAGCAGTCGTCGACGGCCGATCCGGTCCCCCAGGGTGCCCATCGTCATCAGGAAGCCGGCGACGAGGAATCCGTACACGTCCAGGATCCATAGCAACTGGCTTCCGGTGGGGGCGAGTTCGGCGCTGAGGCTGGGGGCGGCGACGTGCAGCACCGTCAGGTCCATGGACAGGACCATCGTCGGTAGCGCCAGCACCCCCAGCCCGATCCACTCCCGCCGTCCGGCCCGGGCAGGTGCCTCACGTTTCACGTGCGTCATCCCTCGGTCATTCCTCCCTGAAGAGAACGGGAACGGGAAATGTGGCAGCTAGGTCCCGCCTTGGGCTGCACGCTCCCGCGAAAGGCACAGTGAATGCCTTTTCCTGAACGCCGAGTGTAAAGCATATTGCGGCCCGTCAATTCCCTCAAAAGAAGAGCGAAAAGCCCGCCTGAGGTGCGAAAACGCAGATGAGGAGTTAAGTGCGAAACCATCGTCGAAGCCGCCGGCAGTCATCTAAGTGCGGAACAAGGAGCCATTCGATCGAATGGCTCCTTGTTCCGTATTTTCCCTTTACTGCCGAAGCCAAGTCAGCGCAATTTCTCGTTGATTCCCGATGCCTGGGTCACTCGGAGAAATGCGTGGGCGAACATGGCGAGGGTCATGTGGCGGTACCAGGCCCGCCATTTGCGCACCGCGTAGCGGTCGAGGCCCGCTTCGCGGCGCGCGGAGGCGAAGTGGGACCGGACGGTCGTCTCCTGGGCCGCGACCGCGGTGAGCTCGTCGAGTTCGGTGCCGGGCGGCGCGTAGCACTGGTAGGAACCGCCGCCCGCGCGACCGATGCGCCACCGCACGAAGCCGTCGTCGGTCGGCTCCTTCGTCACCGGCGGCCCGCTCATCACGCTGGCCAGCACGTAGGGCGTGCGCCTGGTCTCCAGGGCCGCGCGGAAGGCCGCGCTGTCCCCGTAGTACGGGGTGTCGGCGACGACCCAGCGGGCCGGCGCCCCGGCGTCGAGTGCGCGTTCCACCATGGCGAGGGCGAGGTCCTCGCGGGAGGTCCCCGCCTCCGCCGGGATGCCCGCCCGCGCGCGGTGCACCGGGTCCTTCGCCCGCTGCGGCGGTACGAGCAGTTCCCGGTCGATGGCGCAGCTCACCCCCCGCGGATCCACGTGCAGGAGGAAGAGCCCGATCTGGTAGTTGTCCATCCGGCCGGACGAGGCGCTGTACTGCCGTGCGACGCCCGCCGAGTCGTGCCCCTTCTTCAGGAAGCCGTCCTCCGCGACGACGAGGACGGAATCCTCGGAGCCCATGCACGCCAGCACCATGTCCCGGGTCCGGTCCCGGACCCCGTCCTCGCTCCACCGGGCCGTGGTCAGCAGCCGATTGCGTCCGTCCTCGGCCCCGGCGCCGGGCCGCTGCGGATCCGGCGGGGAGAGCAGCCCTTGGAGGTAGTCCTGCGCGTGCCGGCGCGGCTCGGCCCGGGTGAACTGGTCGTCCAGCCACTCGAAGAAGTAGCTGAGTGGGCCCGGAGCACCGCTTTCGACGGGGTTGTCCAACATGGTCCTCGGCCTCCCGGGGTCGATGAACTCGCCACCGGTCGGCCCCGGCAGGGCGATCGCATCCGTCGACCCTATGCTGCCGCCGCTACGCCTCCGGCGGCCCGGCGGGGAGCGCGCGCAGCGCCTTCCCCAGGTGCGGGCCGATGACGGCGAGGGCGTCGGGCTCCATCATCCGCAGGTGTTCGGCGGCCACCGGCACGACCGTGAGGTCCCCTCGGACGTGGGGGCGCCAGCGGTGCGCCATGCCGGGCCCGCGATCGCCCTCGGCCGAGGTGAAGACGGTGAGGGCGCCGTCGTACGCACCGGGCTCCGACGCCGCGTCCAGCAGTCGGATGTTGTTCCGGGTCACCTCCAGCAGCCGCGCCTGCGTGTGCGCGGCGGTCGCTTCGGGGAGCTGCCACGTGTGCCGGCCGTCGAGCGCCACCGCACGGACGTCCCGGGGGCCGGCCGGCGCCCGATCGGTGTCCACGCCGGCGGGCCAGGCGTCGATCGCCGCGACCAGCCCCACCCGGTGGCCGAGCGCGCGCAGTCGTACGGCGAGGGAGTGCGCGATCGTGCCGCCGAAGGACCAGCCGGTCAGGAGGTAGGGGCCGTGCGGCTGCTCCTCGGTGATCTGCCGGCAGTAGTCGGCGACGAGGTCCGGGTAGCTCTCGGCGAGCGGGGCCGCGCCGTCGAGCCCGCGGGACTGGAGGGCGAGGACCGGGTGCCGACGGGGGACGTACGGCAGCAGGCCCGTGTAGCTCCACCCGACCCCGCTGCCCGGGTGGACGCACCACAGGGGCGTGCCGTCGCCCTCCCGCAGCCGTAGCAGCGGGGCGAACGCCGCGGGACCGGCCTCGTGCGCCCCGAGGAGTCCGGCGATCGTGGGCCGGAGGAAGACCTGTTGGACGGAGACGTGGACGCCGGCCGCGTCCCGGGCCCGTTGGATCAGCCGGGGGACGAGCAGCGAGTGTCCGCCCAGTTCGAAGAAGCCGTCGTCGACGCCGACGGCTTCCGCGTCGATCCCCAACACTTCGGCGAAGACCGCGCGGAGCGCCGACTGGGCCGCGGTGAGGGGCGCGTCGCCGCCGTCCGACGCGGTGTGCGGGGTCGGCGGCGGGGGCAGGGCCGCCCGGTCGAGCTTGCCGTTGCGGGTCATCGGCAGCGCGTCGAGCGCCACGACGGTCGAGGGCACCATGGGCTCCGGCAGGGTGTCGCCGAGCGCCCTTCTGATGCTCACCGGGTCGAGCTGCCGGGTGCCGTCGGCGGGCACCACGTAGGCCAGCAGGCGACGGTCGTCGGCGGAGCGCTCCTGGACGACGACCGCGCACCGGGCGACGTCCGGCAGCGCTTCCAACGCGGCCTCCACCTCGCCGAGTTCGATCCGGTGGCCACGGATTTTGACCTGGTCGTCGACCCGGCCGACGTGCTCCAGGGAGCCGTCGGGCAGCCGGCGGGCCAGGTCGCCGGTGCGGTACAGCCGGGTGCCGGGCGGGCCGAAGGGGTCGGCGACGAAGCGTTCGGCGGTGAGCCCGGGGCGCCGCAGGTAGCCGCGGGCCAGCCCCCACCCGGCGACGTACAACTCCCCCACCGCGCCCGGCGGCAGGAGTCCGAGGGCGGCGTCGAGGACGAAGAGGCGCACCCCGTCGAGGGGGCGGCCGATGGGCACCGGGCCGGGTGGGGCGGGGTCGCCGGGGGCGATCCGGTGGTCCGTGCAGTTGACCGTGACCTCGGTCGGGCCGTAGAGGTTGTGCACCGTCACGTCGGGGTGGCGGCGGCGCCAGCGTTCCAGCGCGGGGCCGTGCAGCGCCTCGCCGCCGACCATCAGGCAGTGGCCGGGGTGGGCGGCCCCGGGCAGGGTGTTCATCAGCTCCAGGTGGCTGGGGGTCACGCCCATCTGGGTGGGCGGCGTGCCCTGCCCGGCGGTGGGGGTCGACCCGGCCGCGACCCGCACCCGTCCGCCGCTGACCAGCGGCGGGTAGAGCGCGGTGACCGCGGCGTCGAAGGCGATCGACGCGGTCAGCAGGCTCACACCCGCGGCGCTCGGGTGGCGGGCGCGGCTGTCGCGGACGTAGGCGGCGAGTGCGCTGTGGGGGACGACGACGCCCTTGGGGCGGCCGGTGGAGCCCGAGGTGTAGATGACGTACGCGGGGTGCGCCGGGCGCAGCGCGGTCACCCGGTCCGCGTCCGTCACCGGGGCCGGGTCCCCTGGCGTGTCGTCGAAGACGTGCAGCACGGGGCAGGGGGCGGCGTCGGCGGCCGGCCCGGGTTCGGTCAGCAGCAGCCGGGGCGCCGCGTCCTCGATCATGTACGCGCGGCGCCGCCCGGGGTACTTGGGATCGAGCGGTACGTAGGCCGCGCCCGACTTCACCACCGCCAGCAGCGCCACCACCAGGTCGGACCCGGGGCGCAGCAGGACGGCCACCCGGTCTTCGGGGCCGACGCCCCGGCCGATCAGCGCGCGGGCGAGCCGGTTCGACCGGGCGTCCAACTCCGCGTAGGTGAGCTGGTGCTGTGCGCACTCCACCGCGACGGCGTCCGGGGTGCGCGCCACCTGCGCCGCGAACAGCTCCGGCAGCAGGTCCCCGTCGCCGGGCGTCGACGTCCCGCCGGCGGTCAGCTCCGCCCGCTCCGCCGAGGTCAACAGCTCCAACCGGCCGATGCGCAGGTCCGGTTCGGCGGTCGCGGCCGTCAGCAGCCGCACGTACCGCTCGGCGAGGATCTCGACGGTGCCCGGGTCGAACAGGTCGCTGGCGTACTCCACCGCGCCCACCAGCCCGGCCGCGGCCTGCTGCCGCCCGGCCCGGCGCTCCGTGAGCTGCACGGCGAGGTCGACCTTGGCGTGGTGCCCGCTCACCGGGACGAGGGACGCTTCCACGCCGGGCAGCGCAGGGAGCGCGTACACGTCGTCCACCAGGCTGAGCGCCACTTGGAAGAGCGGGTTCCAGGACGCTGAGCGCGCCGGGCGCACTTCTTCCACCAGCCGCTCGAAGGGCAGGTCCTGATGGGCGTACGCGGACAGGTCGCGCTCGCGCACCCGGGCCAGCAGCTCCCGGAAGGTGGGGTCGCCGCCGGTGTCGGTGCGCAGCACCAGGGTGTTGACGAACATGCCGATGAGGTCGTCCAGACCTTCGTCGGTGCGGCCGGCGACGTCCGCGCCGATGGGGACGTCGGTGCCGGCGCCCAGCCGGGTCAGCAGCGCGGCCAGGGCCGCTTGGAGGACCATGTGGAGGGTGGCGCGCTCGCGGCGGGCCAGCTCCAGTACGGCGCGGTGGAGCGCGGGGTCGACGTTCAGGGGCACGGCGCCGCCGCGGTAGGAGGCGGCCGCCGGCCGCGGCCGGTCGGTGGGTAGCGGGAGGCATTCGGGGAGGTCGACCAGGGCTCGGCGCCAGTAGGCCAGTTGCTCGGTGACGAGGCTGTCGGGGTCGTCGTCGCTGCCGAGGAGTTCGCGCTGCCAGAGCGTGTAGTCGACGTACTGCACCGGCAGGGGCTGCCAGTTCGGGGCGCTGCCGCGGGCGCGGGCGCCGTACGCCTCGGCCAGGTCGCGCAGCAGCGGGGCCAGCGACCAGCCGTCGGCCGCGATGTGGTGCACCAGGACGAGCAGCACGTGGTCCCGCTCGCCGAGTGCGAACAGGTCGGTGTGCAGGGGTGGTTCGCGGGACGGGTCGACGGGGCGGTGGATCGCGGCGTCCAGGGCCGCCGTCAGCTCCGGTTCGCGCACGGCGCTGATCCGCAGCGGCGGGCGCGCGTCCTCGGCGTCGAGCACGGTCTGGCGCGGGACGCCGCCGGGGGCGGGGAACACGGTCCGCAGGCTCTCGTGCCGTGCGACCAGGTCCGCGAAGGCGGCTCGCAGGGCGGCCCGGTCCAGGGCGCCGCGCAGTCGGTAGGCCAGGGCGATGCGGTAGTTCGTGCCGCCGTCGAGTCCGTCGAGGAAGAGGATGCGGGCCTGCGCGTACGAGAGGGGGATCACGACGTCACTCCCCCCGCGGCATCCGGCGCAGCGCGGGCCGGCGCCGGCCGACGCCGTCCGGTTCGGGCAGGGTGGCGGCCAGCCCGGCCGGCGTCGGCGACTCGAAGACGGCGCGTACGGACAGGTCCACGCCGAGCGCGGTGCGGACGCGGCTGGTGAGCCGGGTCGCCAGCAGGGAGTGCCCGCCCAGGTCGAAGAAGGACTCGTCGGTGCCGACCCGCTCCAGGCCGAGCAGTTCGGCGAAGAGCCGGCACAGGGTCTCCTCCTGCGGCGTGCGCGGCGCGCTGACCTCCACGTCGCGGGAGAAGTCGGGTGCCGGCAGCGCCCTGCGGTGCACCTTGCCGCTGAGCGTCAGCGGCATCCGGTCGAGGAGCACCAGGGCCGCGGGCACCATGAAGTCCGGGAGCGCTTCGGCGGCGTACCCGCGCAGCGTCCGTTCGCTCACCTCGGCGCCGGGGTGGGGCACGACGTAACCGACCAGGCGCCGGCCGGCGGCGGTGGCGGAGCCGTCGTCGCGGACGACCACGGCGACCTGGGCCACCTGGGGGTGGCGGGCGAGCACGGACTCGACCTCGCCCGGCTCGACCCTGAAGCCCCGCACCTTGACCTGGTCGTCGGTGCGGCCGGCGAAGGAGAGTCGGCCGTCCTCGGTCCAGCGCACCAGGTCCCCGGTGCGGTACATGCGCGTGCCCGGTGGGCCGGACGGGTCGGCAACGAAGCGTTCCGAGGTCAGCGCGGGCCGGGCCCAGTAGCCGCGGGACAGTGCGGCGCCGGCGATGTACAGCTCTCCCCGCACCCCCGGGGGCACCGGTCGCAGCCGGCGGTCCAGCACGTGGAGCCGGGTGTTCCAGATGGCCGCGCCGATCGGTGCGGTGGGCGCGTCCCACCGGGCGAGGTCCGCGTTCGTCAGGGCGAACGCGGTCACCAGATGGGTCTCGGTGGGTCCGTAGAGGTTGTGCAGTCGACGCCCGGGGGCGAGCGCCAGGAACTCCCGCAGCCGCGGGGGCAGTCGCAGCGGCTCCCCGCCCTGGTTGACGTCGCGCAGCGCGGGCAGCGCGAGGCCCTGCTCCAGCGCCGCGTCGGCGATGGCCTCCACCATCACCTGCGGCGCGCAGATCTCCTCGACGCGGTGCTCGTCCAGCCAGCGCACCAGCGCCGCCGGGTCCCTGCGGACGTCGGCGCCGGGCACGGCGACCTGTTTGCCCGCGGTGAGCGGTTCGACGATCTCCCAGGCGGAGACGTCGAAGCTGAAGGCGGAGAACTGTGCGACCGGCCCGCTGGGCGGGTTGGGCAGTCCGTCGGCGATCCACCGGGTGTGGCACTGCACCAGGTTCACCAGCGGTCCCGCGGTCATCACCACCCCCTTGGGGGTGCCGGTGGAACCCGAGGTGTGGATGACGTACACCGGGGAGTGCGGCAGCAGGGGCGCGGTGCGCTCCTTGTCGTGGACGTCGTCGTCCCGGTGGCCGGCCAGTCGGGTGCGCACCGCGGGGTCGTCCAGGAGGACGCGGGGCGCCCCGGCGGGCAGCCCGGCCGCGGTCTCCGCGGTGGCCACCAGCACCGCGGGGCGCACGTCGGCCAGCAGGAACGCGATGCGGTCGGCCGGGTATCCGGGGTCGAGCGGCAGATAGGCGGCGCCCGCCTTGAGGACCGCCCAGACGGTGGCCACCAGGTCGACGGTGCGGGGCAGCGCGAGCGCCACGACCCGTTCGGGCCCCGCGCCGTGTGCGATCAGCTCGCGCGCCAGCCGGTTCGCCCGGGCGTTGAGTTCGGCGTACGTCAGGTGTTCGCCGTCGGCGGTGACGGCCGTGCGCTGCGGCTCGCGGGCCGCCCAGGACTCCAGCATCTGCGGCAGCGTGACGTGGGCGATCTCGTGTCCGGTGGCGTTCCACTGCTCGACGACGCGGTCCCGCTCGCCGGGCAGGAACACGTCGAGTGCGCTGAGCGGCGCGTCGGGGCGGGCGACCACCGCGTGCAGGAGGTGCAGCAGCCGCTGGGCGGTGCGTTCCACGGTGGGCCGGACGAACAGGTCGGCGCTGTAGTGCACGTGGCCGCTGAGCCCGGCGGGCTCGCGGGCCGCGGGTGAGGTGTCGTCCAACTCGACGATCAGGTCGAAGTGGGCCGTGCCGGTGGCCACCGGCTCCTGGCGCACGGCGATGCCGGGCAGCTCCAGCCGGCCGGTGCGGGTGTTCTGGAGCGCCAGCATCACCTGGAACAGCGGGTGGCGGGCGAGCGAGCGGTCCGGGACCAGCTCTTCGACGAGCTGCTCGAAGGGGAGGTCCTGGTGGGTGAGGGCGTCGAGGGACCTCTCCCGCACCCGCTCCAGCAGTTCGGCGAAGGAGGGGTCGCCGGAGAGGTCGGCCCGCAGCACCAGGGTGTTGCTGAAGAATCCGACGAGGTCTTCCAGGGCGACGTGGGACCGCCCGGCGGTGGGGAAGCCGATGGGGACGTCGTCGCCGGCGCCGAGTTTGCCGAGCAGGGCGGCGAGCGCCGACTGCATCACCATGAAGAGGCTGGCGCCGCGGGACCTGGCGAGGGCGTCGAGGTCCCGGTGGAGGGCGGCGGGGACGGTGAGGGGGACCGCCGCGCCGCGGGGGGAGGCGTCGGCGGGCCTGGGCCGGTCGACGGGGAGGTCGATCTCCTCCGGCAGCTCCGCGAGCGCCGTCTTCCAGTACGTCAACTGGCGTGCCAGCGCGCTCGTCGGGTCGTCGACGGCGCCCAGGGCGGCCCGCTGCCACAGCGCGTAGTCGGAGTACTGCACCGTCAGCGGGGCGAGGGCCGGGGCGCGGCCCGCCCGGCGTGCGGCGTACGCCGCGGACAGGTCCCGCATCAGCGGCCGCATCGACGAGCCGTCGCCGGCGATGTGGTGCATCACCATCAGCAGGACGTGCTCGTCGGGGCCTTGGGCGATGAGCGTCACCCGCAGCGGTGCGTGGCGGTCGAGGGCGAAGGGCAGCAGCGCGAGCCGGGTCAGTTCGGCCGAGAGGTCGACGGGGGCCGGGGTGAGGGGCAGCGCGGTGTCCACCGCGTCGGGCGGCAGCACCCGCTGATGGGGCCGGCCGTCGACGGTGGGGAAGACCGTGCGCAGCGCTTCGTGCCGGGCCACCAGGTCCCGGAGCGCCGCGCGGAGCGCCGCGACGTCCAAGGGGCCGCTCAGCCGCAGCGCGAGCGGATGGTGGTAGGTGGCGGCGGCCTGCTGCAACTGGTGCAGGAACCACAGCCGTGACTGGGCGTACGACAGCGGGATCCGCTCGGGGCGGGCCGTGCGCACCGGTCCGGACGGCGGCGGCGCGGCCGGGTGCGGTGCGGCGCTCGGGTCGAGGCGGGGTGCGAGGGCCGCGACGGTGGGGGCCTCGTACACGGTGCGGATGCCGATCTCCCGGCCGAACTCGGCCCTGACGTGGCCGAGGAGCCGGGCCGCGGACAGGGAGTGGCCGCCCAGGGCGAAGAAGTCGCCGTCGCGGCCCACCCGTGCCGCGTCGATGCCGAGCACTTCGGCGAAGAGCGCGCACAGGGTCTCCTCCACCGCGGTCCGCGGCGGGCGTGCGGCGTCGGCGGGCTGCGGCGGCGGTGCGGTCAGGGCCCGTCGGTCGACCTTGCCGTGTGCGTTCAGCGGCAGTTCGTCGACGGGCACGAGTTGGGCGGGGACCATGTGGGGCGGCAGGAAGGCGGCGGCCTCCCGGCGTACGGCGTCCAGGTCCGGCGCCGCTCCCGCTGTCGGCACGACGAACCCGACGAGCCGCCCGCCGGCCCCGCCGCCGTCCGCGACCAGGGCCGCGGCCTGTGCGACGCCCGAGCACCGGGCGAGCGCCGACTCCACCTCGCCCAGTTCGATGCGGAAGCCGCGCACCTTGACCTGGCCGTCGGCGCGGCCGACGAAGTCCAGGGCGCCCCCGGCGCGGCGGCGGACCAGGTCCCCGGTGCGGTACATCCGGGTGCCGACCGGGCCGAAGGGGTCGGCCACGAAGCGTTCCGAGGTCAGTGCGGGCCGTCTGAGGTAGCCGCGGGCCAGCCCGACGCCGGACAGGTACAGCTCCCCCACGACGCCGTCCGGCACCGGTTGGAGTCCGTCGTCGAGGACGTGGGCCGTGGTGCCCGCCACCGGCGTGCCGATGGGCGGGTCCACGCCGAACGCGGGCCCGGTGCACCGCTGCCGGGTCGCTTCCACCGTGGTCTCGGTGGGGCCGTACGCGTTCCACAGCTCCCGGTCTTCGGTGGCCCACCGGTCCACCGTGTCCGCCGGCATGCGTTCGCCGCCCGCGGTGACCATGCGCAGGTCGGGCAGTTCGGCGGGCCGCAGCGGGGGCATCACCCCGGGGCTGAGGTGGGCCACGGTCACCCGCTGCTCGGCGAGGACGGCTTGGAGGGCGTGGGGGTCGATGCGCTGGGTCTCGTCGGCGATCACCGCCGTCGCGCCGACGGCCAGGGGCACGTACAGGTCGAGGA
Source organism: Streptomyces sp. NPDC017979 (assembly GCF_044328175.1). Lineage (NCBI taxonomy): Bacteria > Bacillati > Actinomycetota > Actinomycetes > Kitasatosporales > Streptomycetaceae > Streptomyces > Streptomyces sp. NPDC017979. The sequence continues at coordinate 127,842 of NZ_JBIRGU010000004.1, forward strand.
CCGCGGCGTCGAAGCCGAAGGAGTGCCAGGCGAGCACCCGGTCGCCCGGGCGGATCTCCTGGTCCGCGGCGGAGTTGTGCACGAAGAGGGTGACCGCCCGGTGTTCGACGACGACCGCTTTGGGGCGGCCGGTGGAGCCGGAGGTGTACAGGGCGTACGCGGGGTGCTCCGGTCTCAGTGCCGGCGGTGGGCCCGCTTCGGCGGGGAGCGCTTCGCCGGGGCCGTCGCCGGGAGCCCGGCCGGGGCCGTCGTCGAGGTCGTCGAGGTCGTCGAGGTCGTCGAGGACCAGTAGCGGTCCGTCGGGCCAGGCGGCGGCGGCCTGTTCGGCGAGTGCGGCGACGGTCACCACCAGCGCGGGCGCGCAGTCGGCGAGGACGTAGGCGATGCGTTCGCGCGGATGCTCGGGGTCGACGGGAACATGCGCCGCGCCCGCCTTCTGCACGGCCACCATCGCCACCACCGCCTCCAGCGAACGGGGCATCAGCAGGGCCACGAACCGCTCGGGAGCCGCCCCGCGGGCCCGTAGCGCACGGGCCAGCCGGTCGGCGCGCGCGTCCAGTTCGGCGTAGGTCATGGCCGCGCGGCCCAGCACCAGCGCCGTGCGGTGCGGGGTGCGGGCCGCCTGTGCCGCGAAAACCGCCGGCAGGACGTCGTGTTCGGGTACGAGGGCCTCGGTGCCCCGGCCGGCACGGAACGCCCGGCTCCGCTCCTGCTCGGTCAGCAGCCCGACCCGGCCCGTCGGCGTGTGACCGCCGACCTCGGTCAGGCGCTGGCAGAGCGCCGCGAGCCGGGCCAGGTGGCCGCGGTGCGCCGGCTGGTCGTAGAGGCGGGGGTCGGCGTCGAGCGCGAGGCGCAGGCCGCCTTCGGGAACGTCGTCCCACAGCAGCAGAGAGAGGTCGTGGAAGGGGCCGGCGGCCACGTTGTGCGTGGTGTACGTGCCGTCGCCGAAGGTGCCGTGGCAGGCGAACGGGATGACGTTCACGGTCATCGGCCACAGGGAGTCGCCGGGCACCACGCCCAGTTCCCGGCACAGGTCCTCGGAGCGGTAGCGCTGGTGGCGCAGGGCGGTGCGGATCTGCCGGGACACCTGGTCGGTCAGCTCACCGAGCGGCGCGCGGGGGCGGACCGTCAGCCGCAGGGGCACCACGTTCGACATCATGGCCGGCACCACCGGCGGTCCGCCGGCCGCCGGACCGCGGCGCACGGCGCTGCGGCCCCGGCCGGCGACGGCGAAGCCCAGGACCACGTCCGCGGCGCCGGTGACCCGGCTGACGTAGAGCGCGGTGGCCGCCGTGACCAGCCCGGACAGGCTGGTGCCCAGGGACGCGGCCGCGGCCCGCAGGCGTTCGGTGTCCGCCGCGGTGACCGGCCGGCGCTCCCGGCGCCCTTCGCGGGCCGGGCCCTGCGGGCGCAGTCCGCTCGGGCTGCGCGGGTCGGGTCGGTCGGCCAACTCCGACATCCAGTAGGCCCGGTCGTCGGCGTGTCGCTGGGAGCTGCGGTAGCCGGCCTCGTCGTCGACGAGGGTGCGAAAGGGGGCGAAGGCGGGGCCGGCGTCGGCGCGGCCCTCGGCCACCGCGGCGTAGGTCTGCGCCAGGCGCCCGGCCAACTGGGCGAAGCTGTAGCCGTCGTAGAGGATGTGGTGACACCCCAGGTAGAAGTAGTACCGGTCGGGTGCCAGCACGAAGAGCGCGTGGGTGGTCGCCGGACCGCTGCGCAGGTCGCGTAATCGGCTCAGGTCGGTCCGCATCCACTCGTGGGCCGCCGCCCCGGGGTCGGCCTCGGCCCGGACGTCGACGACCTCCAGGGGGCGCGCCGCCTCCCGGTCGACGTACTGCTCGGGTCCGCCGTCGCCTTCGACGAAGACCAGCCGCAGGACGTCGGCCTCGTCGATGACCCGGTCCAGGGCCGTGCGAAAGACGTCCACGTCCAGGGGTGCGGCGATGTCCAGGTATTCGGCGACGTTGAGGATGGCGCTGTCCGGATCGAATTTCTGGGCGTACCACATGCTGCGCTGGCCGGCCAGGAGGTCCAGGCGGGCCATTCGACGATCCGGCATCTCACACCTCATATCCATGACAGCGGTGACGGCGGCGCGGAAGCACTCCCGGCGCTCGGCACCAGGGCGAAGAACGCAGCCGGGCAAGGAAGTCGGGGCGCTTTATCCGAGCGTGGTGCGGGCGGCGGTGCGGGGCGGCGTACGCCCGGATCGCGCCGCGCCGCCGGTGCTACCGCAGGGCGACGGCGGGCCGGCCGCGGGGCCGGCGACGACAGTCGGTGCGGTGGTCCGGTCGGGCCCGCCACGGCGAGGCCCCGCTCCGTGCGCGCTCACCTCGATGCGGTGTTTCGCGGTTCACTGCGTTCCCCGTTCTGACGACGGCGGTAGCCGTCCGTCTGAGGCGGTCGCGGGTGAAGAAGTCGACATAGTGTGACCTGAGGTCCCACGAAGGGCAACCCCCGGGTTGACCGTGATCGTCGAAGCGCTCCGGCGCGGGCGGACCGGGCCGCCCCCTCGACAAGGGCACGTGCCGTGGGCATCCTGTCACTCCATCGACCGCCCGGATCAGGCCCCTTGCCGTCGGGAGGTCGGGTGGGGAGTATGAAGCGACTGCCGTACCGCGGGGGAAGAAGTCCGGCCGCCTCTTTTCGGTTTTTCCGGCGCCGGAGTTCTGCGACTGCGGCCGTCCGCGATCCTCGTTCCGCTGCACGGAAGTTCTGCCGCACGGCACGATTTTTCTGCTTCGTTAATTTCTCTGTTCCCGCTGCACGACGGCTACTTCGTGCAGCGATTTCTCTGAAACCGTATCTCTGCACGGTGACCTTTGGGGGAGCGAGCGGGCATGGCGATCGAAGGCAGCGAAAGAAGATCAGTGGCCCACATCTACAACTCGGCCGTGGCGGCGTCGGCGATCAGCGCCGCATGGGAGCTGGGCGCCCTGGACGAGCTGAAGTCCGCGGGAGCGCTCGACGTGCGGGCGTTCGCCGGTGCGCACCGGCTCGACGTGACGGCGACGGCCGGCCTCTTCCGCGCGCTGGCCGCGGTGGACATCGTCGAGCGCGTCGACGACAAGGTCACCCCGGCACGGAACTTCGACGAGGCGTACCGTACGCGCTCGTTCTTCCACTGGCTCTCCCGGGGGTGCGGCGACCTCTTCCGCCGGATGCCGGAGCTGCTGCCCGAGCGCAACCGCACGGGCGACTTCTACCAGCGCGACAGCGCCGCGATCGCCCGCGCCTGCCGGGAGATCAGCTCGTTCTGCTACGACCCCTGGTTCGACGAGGCGCTCGCCGGGCTCGACTTCGCACCGGGCGCGGTGGCTGACCTGGGCTGCGGCAGCGGCGAGCGTCTGTTACAGGTGTTGCGCCGCCATCCCGGTGCCCGCGGCATCGGCATCGACGTCGCCGCACCCACCTTGGAGGTGGCCGCCGCCGCCGCGGACGGCGCGGGGCTCGCCGACCGGGTCTCCTTCGTCCGGGCGGACGTCCGGGAGATGCCGCCGCGCGACGGCTTCGCCGACGTGGAACTGCTGACCTGCTTCATGATGGGGCACGACTTCTGGCCCAGGGACCGCTGCGTGCGGACGCTGCGGCGGCTGCGCGACCTCTTCCCCGGCACCCGCCGGTTCCTGCTGGGCGACGCCACCCGCACGGTGGGCGTCGCCGACCGCGACCTGCCCGTCTTCACCCTGGGGTTCGAGGTCGCGCACGACCTGATGGGCACCTTCATTCCGCAGGCCGCCGACTGGGAGTCGGTCTTCGCCGAAGGTGGCTGGCGCCTGCGCAGGAAGCACTCGATCGACGTCGCGGTCGGAGAAGTGATCTACGAGCTCGAACAGCTCTGATCCGTCGCACGCCGACCGAACCGAAGGGATGCCCGTGCCCCCGCCCGCCGCGCCTCGACTGCACCACATCGCCGTACAGACCGCCGACCTGGCCAACTGCGTCGCCTGGTACCGGGAGTACTTCGGCTGCCGGCCGACCTGGTCGACGGACGTCTTCTCGCCGCTGACCCGCAGCAGGCTCCCCGGCATCGTCGCGATGGCCGAACTGGAGGCGGACGGCATGCGGTTCCACCTCTTCGAGTACGACGACCCGGGAGGCGACCGCGCCGGCGGGGCGAGTGCGCCGCCGCCCGTCGGCCCCCGGTTCCAACACGTCTGCCTCGTCGCGTCCTCATCGGCCGAGTTGCGCGCCCGGCGCCGGCGCTGGTGGGACGTCTTCGACTCGGGTCGCTTCGACTTCGCCCGCAGCGAGGGCCCCACGGACGTCGTCGTCGACGAGGAAGGCGTCGAGAGCTTCTACTTCTACGACGTCAACGGCCTTGAATTCGAGTTCACCCACGTCCCGGGAGGCGCGCGGTGAAGACCTCGTCAGCACGGGCCGCCCTGGGCTTCTCCGACCGCTCGGGCTGGGACTTCGGCGACTACCCGTACGCGTTGGAGCCCCTCGCGCTCCCCGACCCCGAGCACCCCGTCACCCTGGCCGCCGGCGCCCTGCCGGCCGCCGCCGAGGAGGCGGTGACCCGCTTCTTCGACGAGGCCCGCTCCGGCTTCGGCACGACGGAGCGGGTGGACGCCGACTCGTTGGAGCAGCTCTTCTGGTTCCGCTGGATGGTCGGGCACCACGTGTCCTTCGTCATCTGGCGGCTGCTCGCCGACGCCCTCGCCGACGTGACCGGCGGCACCGGCGACCAGGACGCGGCCGCCGTGCGGCTGACCGAGTACGTCCGGGCGTACTGCGGGATGCTCCTCTACACCGGCTCCAGCAGCCGGGCCGTCTACCAGCGCACGATCCGCCCCAGCATGTACCGCCAGCACAGCAAGTTCAGCGGCACCTGGGCGCCGGACTACCCGGCCGTGCGCAGCCTGTTCCGGGGCCGCAGACCGCCGCCGGTCGTCCCCGCCCGGGCGCCCGCCCTGCTCCGGGAGGTCGCGCTGACCAACCAGATCCACCTGGGGGTGGCGTCCAAGCTGGTGGAGCAGGGCCGCTCGCTGCTGCAACACGCCGTCCTGGAGGGCGACATCGGCAGCCACCGCACCTGGGGCGCCGTCTTCGACTGCTACTTCCTGACGCTGCGCGCACCGGTGACTGAGCTGGAGGTGACGGCGCAACTGCTGCGCCGGTACAAGGCGATCGCGATCGATCTGGCGACCAACGGCCTGTACCCGGACGTCGGCGAGCCGCCCGACCCGGTGCCGGAGGAGCTGTGCGACCCCGCGGTGGCGCGGTGCGAGCAGGACCTCGTCGCCGCCCTCGTGCGCACGGCGGCGCTGGCCACCGGCCGCGCCCCGGTCCCGGGCGCCGCGGGGCGGGCGCGGTGAAGGGCCTGCGCCACGGCGTCGTCCTGCTGCCCGAACACCGCTGGGAGACGGCCCGGCAGCACTGGGTGCGCGCCGAGGAGCTCGGCTTCGACCACGCCTGGACGTACGACCACCTCAGCTGGCGCTGGCTGCGGGACGGGCCCTGGTTCGGCACGGTCCCCCTGCTGGCCGCGGCCGCCGCGGTCACCACCCGCATCACCCTGGGCACGTTGGTCGCCACCCCCGCCCACCGCCACCCGGTCCCCTTCGCTAAGGAGGTCATGACGCTGGACGACATCGCCGGGGGCCGGCTGGTGTGCGGCCTCGGCGCCGGCGCCGGCGGTCACGACGAGGAGGTGCTCGGCGCCCGCCCGCCGACGCCGTCCGAACGCGCCGACCGCTTCGCCGAGTTCGTCCACCTCACGGACCTGCTGCTGACGCAGCCCACCACGAGCTATGCGGGCACCTACTTCGGCTGCCGCGACGCGGTCATGAACCCCGGCTGCGTGCAGCGGCCCCGGGTGCCGCTGGCGGTCGCGGCAACCGGCCCGCGGGGACTGCGACTGGCCGCCCGGCACGCCGACGTCTGGATCACCGCGGGCCGGCCCGGGTGGGGGGAGCCCCTGCCGTACGAGCAGGCCCTGCCGGACCTCGCGCGACAGGTCGATGCGGTGGACGCGGCCTGCGCCGCCGCCGGACGGGACCCCTCGACGCTGCGCCGGCTGGTCGTCACCGGCGCGATGATCAGCGGGGTGTCCGAGTCGGTGGACTCCTACGTCGACGCCTGCGGCTGGTTCGCCGAACTCGGCTTCACCGACGTCGTCGTGCACTGGCCGCGGCCCGACTTCCCCTACCAGGGGCGCCCGGAGGTCCTCGAAGGGATCGCCGGCGCCGTGTTGAAGCCGGAGGGCCGCGGATGATCCCGTACGAGGTCGTCCACATGTTCACCAGCCGCCCGTTCGCGGGCAGCGCGCTCGCGGTCGTGCCGGACGCCACCGGGCTGGACGGGCGGGCCATGGCGGTGCTCGCCGCCGAGTTCGGCACCGTCGAGACCGCCTTCGTCCTGCCCGCCGCCGATGCCCGGGAGGACTACCGGGTACGGGTGTTCCAGCCCGGTGGCGAGTACCCGCGCGGCAGCCACAGCGCGGTGGGCACCGCGGCGACCCTGGTCCGGCTGGGGCTGCTGCCGGCCGGGGACCTGGTCCAGGGGTGCGGAAGCGGGCTCCAGACCCTGTCGGCCACCGCCACGGGCGCCACCCTCGTCAGCCGCGGCACGGTGACGACCCGGGCCCTCGATCCGCGGCCGTTGCTGGCCGCCGCGGGCCTCGACGGCGGCGACGGCGCCGACGAACCGGCGCTCGCCACGGGTTTCGGCGCGGGCTTCGCCCTGCTGCCCGTACCGGACGGGGCGCTCGCCCGGGCCCGCGCCGACCTGCCGCGGATGGCGGCCGACGGCCTGGGCGCGCTGTGCGTCTTCGCCTGGGACGAGGGCCACCGGACCGTACGGGCCCGGCTGTTCGCCCCCGGCTTCGGGATTCCCGAGGACCCGGCGTGCGGGCCGGTCGCCACCGCGCTGGGCCTGTGGCTGACCGCGACCGGGCGGCTGCCGGCGCGCGACGGCACCCATGCGTACACCGTGCACCAGGGTGTCGAAACGCCCCGGGACGCCCTGCTGGGGTGCACGATCACCCTGGTGCACGGCCGCCCCGTCGAAGGCACCGCGACCGGCGACGTCACCCCGGTCGCCGCCGGAACGATCGCCGTCCCGCCCGCACCGCCCGTCTGACCACCACCCGGGAGGACCCTTCGTGCTGCACCGCCCCGAACTCCACGGCACCCGAGGCGCCGTCGCCGCCACCCACTGGCTGGCCTCCGCGACCGGGACGGCGATGCTCGACCGCGGCGGCAACGCGTTCGACGCCGCCGTCGCCGCCGCGCTGGTGTGCCAGGTCGTCGAGCCCCATCTGAACGGGCCGGCCGGGGACGTGCCGATCCTGGTGTACGAGGCGGCGAGCGGGCGGACCCGGGTCATCTGCGGCCAGGGCCCGATGCCGCGGGCCGCCACCCCCGCCGCGTACCGGCGGCTCGGGCTGGCCGCCGTCCCCGGCTCCGGCCTGCTGGCGGCCTGCGTCCCCGGTGCGTTCGGCGCCTGGATGCGCGTGCTGCGGGACTACGGTCGGCTGCGGGTCGAGGACGTCCTGGAGCCCGCGATCGGGTACGCGGCCGACGGATATCCGCTGCTGCCGAAGGCTGCGGCCATGATCGAGACGATGGCGCCGCTCTTCCGGGACGAGTGGACCGAGTCCGGGCGCACTTTCCTGCTCGCCGGGGGCAAGGCGCCGGCGGCCGGGGCGCGGATGCGCAATCCGGCGCTGGCCGCGGTCTTCCAGCGCATCCTGGCCGAGGCCAAGGCCGCCACCGCGGATCGCGCGGGGCAGGCGGAGGCCGCGACCGCCGCGTTCTACGAGGGCTTCGTCGCCGAGGCGATCGACCGCTTCGTGGCCGGCACCGCGGCGATCGACTCCACCGGCCGGCGCCACCGCGGACTGCTCACCGGCGCCGACCTGGCGTCCTGGCGGGCCGGCAGCGAGCCCACGCTCACCGTCGACTACCGCGGCCACCAGGTCCACAAGGCCGGCCCCTGGTCGCAGGGCCCGGTGTTCCTCCAGCAGTTGGCCCTGCTGGAGGGCTTCGACCTCGGTGCGACGGAGTACGGGAGCGCGGACCACCTGCACACGGTGGTGGAGTCCGCGAAGCTCGCCTTCGCCGACCGGGAGGCGTGGTACGGCGACCCGGACCACGCCGACGTACCCGTACGGGACCTCCTGGACCCCGCCTACGCGGCGGCCCGTCGGGCGCTGATCGGCCCGCGCGCCTCGGCGGAGCTGCGGCCCGGCTCACCCGGCGGGCGCGAGCCGTGGATTCCGCCGGTCCTCGACCTGCCGCCGGTGCCGGACGAGCCGGAGTGGCTCGCCCAACTGGGCGACGGCATCCCCGCGGTGCTGCGGCGCACCGCGGCCAAGGGCGACACCACCTGCGTCAGCGCGACCGACCGGGACGGCAACATGATCGTCGCCACTCCCAGCGGCGGCTGGCTGAAGAGTTCCCCGGTGGTGCCGGGGCTGGGCTTCCCGCTGGGCACCCGGGGGCAGATGGCGTGGCTGGAGGAGGGGCACCCCAACACGCTCGCGCCGGGCAAACGGCCCCGTACGACGTTGAGTCCGACGCTGGTGCTGCGCGACGGGCGGCCCCTGCTGGCCTTCGGCACGCCCGGCGGTGACCAGCAGGACCAGTGGACGCTGAACTTCTTCCTGCACCACGTCGACTTCGGGATGGGCCTCCAGGCCGCGGTGGAGGCGCGGACCTTCCACACGGACCACGTGCCGACGTCGTTCACGCCGCGCCAGGCGGACCCGTTGACGCTGGTGGTGGAGGAGGGCTTCGCGCCCGGGACGCTGGCGGAGCTGCGGCGGCGCGGGCACGAACCGAAGGAGGTGGCGCCCCTGTCGCTGGGCAAGGTGTGCGCCACCGGCGTGGACGCGCACGGCGGCGTGGTGGCCGCGGCGAGTCCCCGCGGGGAACAGGCGTACGCGGTGGTCCGCTAGCCCGCACCCGCGAGGTCCCGTGCGCTTCCCTGTGCGTGTGGACGCAGCCGTGGTTTCCCTGCGGGAGCGTTGGTCTCCACGGCCTGGTGGGTGGCTTGTCGCGGGGGGGCGCCCCCCCGGGGGGGGGGGGGGGGGCCGCGGCCCACCCCCCCCCCCCCCCGGAGAA
>NZ_JBIRGU010000004.1:136919-620661 GCF_044328175.1 Streptomyces sp. NPDC017979
TGCGCCGTCCGCCCCTCGCCCCGTTTCGTGGGCGGAACCGCGGCTCCCCCCGCCCCTTGGGGGGGGGTCCCCCCCGGGCCCCCCCCCCCCCCCCGGGGGGCGGGGGGGGGGCACCGCCGCGACAAGCCACAGACGGCCGGTAGAAGCCAATGCTGCCCGCAGCGCTACGGCGGGGTTGTCAGGGGTGCTGGGGGTCCCTAGCACCCCTGGGGCCGAGGGGGCGGAACTGCGCGACAAGCCACAGACGGCCGGTGGCAACCAACGCACCCGCAGGGAAACCGCGGCCGTGTTCGACCGTCAGGGCGAGGTCGCGGCGGGAACTGTCTGGTCGGGCACGGCCGGTGACGCCTCATCGGACGGCGTGCGGTAGGCCCGCAGGGGCTTGTTGGCGGCGGCCACCAAGGCGACGGCGAGCGCGGCGGACAGTCCACCGGTCACCAGGGCGAAGGGGGCGGAGGTGACCGACGCCAGCAGGCCGCCGCGGAAGTTGCCCAGCTCGGGGCCCGCGACGCCGATGACGTGTTCCGCCGAGGAAACCCGCCCCCGGTAGGCGTCGGGGGTCTCCAACTGGACCAGCGCGCCGCGGGTGATCACCGAGACCGTGTCCGCGGCGCCGGCGACGGCGAGGCAGCCGAGCGCCAGCCACAGCGGTGCGGCGAGACCGAAGCCGGCGAGCGCCAGGCCCCAGACGCCGGCCGCGGTCAATTGGACCGCGCCGGCGCGGTGCCAGCGGGTGACCGTGCCGGAGAACAGCCCGGCCGTGATGCCGCCGACCGCGACGGCCGTCAGGAACAGGCCGAGGGTCTGCGGATCGCCGTCGAAGCGGACTTCGTTGACGAGGGGGAAGAGCGCGATCGGCATGGCGAGCAGGGTCGCGGACAGATCGGTCGCCAGCGATCCCCACAGCGTCGGTTTGGTGCGCAGGATTCGCCAGCCGCCGCGCTCCGGCCGCCGCCGGCTGTGCGCTTCGTCGCCGCCGGCTCCTTCCGGGCGCATGGCCGGCAGCCGGAGCAGCGAGAGCACCGCGAGCGCGACGGCCCCGGCCTGTGCGGCGTAGGCGGCGGAGAAGCCCCAGTGGGCGATGATCACCCCGGCCAGTGCCGGCCCGACGAGCATGGCCGCCTGGAAGGAGACGTTCGACAGCGCGATTCCGGCGGCGACTTGATCGGCCGGCAACAGCCGGACGGGGAAGGTGCGCCGGGCCGCCGCGCCGAGCCCGCTGCACGTGCTGCTCAGGGCGACGAGGGCGAACAGCACCAGGACGTTGCGGTTGTCCGTCGCCGCCTGTGCGCAGAGCCCGGCGGCGACCAGCAATTGGCCGACGGTGGTCGCCCGGACCACCGCACGGCGGTCGACGGCGTCCGCCAGCGCGCCGCCGACCAGCCCGAACACCATCATCGGCACTCCGACGGCGAGCCCGATGGCACCGGTGCCCACCGGGCTGCCGGTCAGCTCCCAAACCTGCGCCAGCACCGCCACGGTGGTGATCTGCGCGCCGAGTTGCGAGGCCGAGGTCCCGATCCACAGGTCACGGAAGGGGCGGCTGCCGCGCAGCGGGCGGAGGTCGAGGAGCCGTATCCGCCTGCTCACTTCGGCTCTTCGAGGTGGTCGAGGATCCGCTGCTGCATGGGCCGGCGCTCCAGTGCGCTGCGCAACTCTTCGACGACCCCGGTCAGTGCGTGCGGGACCTCGGCGTCGAGTTCGGCGACGGTCGCGTGGGTGGCCCGCCACTCGGCCTCCAGGAACGGCACGAGCGCCCGCCCCCGTTCGGTCAGGTCGATCAGGCGCGTACGGGCGTCACCCGGCCCCGGCTCGGAGGTGACCAGCCCTTCCTTGCGCATCGCGGCGACGGTCTGGCTGACCGCGGAGTGCGAACGGTCCAGGGAGCCGGCGAGTGCGCGGATGGTCAGCGGCCCGGTGTGCGCGAGCCGGATGAGCGGATACGCGAACCGCGGACGCACCCCTTCGATGCCGCGGGCGCGATAGATCTGCTCGATCTCGGCGTCCAGGTGGGCGAGCAGTTGGTGCAGGGACTGCCAGGGGTCGGGCAGAACGGTGGGATCGGAAGATGTCACAGCGCTAATATAACAGCGCTGCGAGATCTATCGGGCGACCAGTGCGATCGCGCCGCCCCGCTGCGACGGACCCGCTACGGACGGTAGGGTGATGGGCCCGTTCGTCGCTCGGGGGGCGTGACCAAGGGGGTCCGGTGGAGGCGGAGTTGATGGCGCTCGCGGCCGCAGGTGCAACCGCGCTCGTCCAGCAGATGGTGGCGGAATCGTGGGTGCAGGCCCGCGACCGCCTCGTGTCGTTCTTCTCGCGCGGGGGCGCCGAGGGGGACGAGGAAGGACAGACGCAAGACGCGGGGACCGCGCAGGGCGCCGACCTGATCGAGGGCGAGTTGGAGACCTCGCGCGGAGCGCTCTCCCTGGCCGTGCAGGCCGGTGACGAGCAAACCGCGGTCGACGTCGAGGCCCAGTGGCGCGACCGGCTGCGGCACGCGCTCGCGGCCGACCCGACCGCGGCGGCAGAACTGCGCGCGGTGCTCGCCGAGTTCGCGCCCGAGGCGGCCCGCGGGCCCGGGCAAGAGGTGCACAACACCATCAGCGGGGGCGTGCAGCACGGCCCGGTGGTACAGGTCGCCGGCGACCTCGGGTCGCTGACCTTCGGGGCGCCTCCCGCCCAGCGGCGGGACTGACCTGCGCGGGCGGCCGGGCGGGAGCGTTCCCACCCGGCCGCTCGACGGCACTCCTCACGGGCCGCAGCAGGCGTCCCGCCGCATCAGCCGCCCCACCTCCCGCCAGTGCTCCTCGTCCTCGCCCGCCGCGCCCCGGCGCACGTCCGCCCAGGAGGCGACGAGGTCCGGGACGGCGTAGGGGGTGCCGCCGCGGACCACCGCGGCCGTGCGCACCAGGGAGTCGAAGTCGGTGAACGGATCGCCGTCCACCACGGTCAGGTCGGCGACCTTGCCCCGCTGCACGGTGCCGAGGTCCGCCTCCGCCCCCAACAGGCGGGCGGGCAGCACGGTGACGGTGCGCAGGGCCTCCGCCGGGGAGAGCCCGCCGCGGTGCAGGGCCCGCAGCCCCAGGTGCAGGGCGAGGCCGACCAGGGCGATCGGCGCGTCCGTGCCGAGGGCGACCAGTCCGCCGTCGGCGAGCACCTGCCGGTAGACGCCGATCTCCCGGTCGAGCGCGCCGAGTTGGTCGGCCGTCGGCGGCGCGGCCGCCGCCTTGCGCGCCGTCGCGACGTCCCAGGGCGGCATGACCGCGGTCACCCGGGGGTCGTCCGCGAGCGCCGGGTCGGCACCCAGCAGGGGCGTGGCGGTGAAGGGCGTGGCGACGAGCGAGAGGCGCCCGCCGCGTCCGCCGTAGATCGAGAACACGTCGTCGTAGGCGCGCCCGGTCGCGGTCACCGCGCGTCCGACCTCGCCGCGTTGGGTGGCCTGGAGGTGCGTGGTCAGATCGTGCCCGAGTTGGATTCCGGGGCTGAGCAGATGGCTGCCGGTGCGCACTCCGAGCCGTTCCTGGGCGAAGCGCGCGGCCTCCTCCATGATCCAGCCCGGGGCCCGTACGTAGGTCTTGACGAGGTCCCAGTCGAGGGCGGCGCCGCGCTCCAGGGTCCGGCGCAGCGCCTCGGGGGTGCGGTGGGCGCGGCCCATGCTGTAGGCGACGCGGGTGCCGTCGAGGAGTTCGCCGGTGGTCAGCAACCGGGGGCCGGCGAGCTGCCCGGACGCCACGGCCTCCCGCAGCCGTGCCTGCTCGTGGGCGACGCCGCCGAAGGAGACCGCGGTGGTGATGCCGTACGCGAGTTGGGCCGCGCCTTGGCGTGCGCCGTAGCTCGTCCAGGGGTGGGTGTGGGCGTCCCACAGCCCGGGCAGGACGGTCCGTCCGGAGGCGTCGATCGGGTCGAAGCCGGTGCGGCGGCCGGCCCGGTGCGGTTCGACCGCGGCGATGCGCCCGCCTCGTACGAGCACGTCGACGTCCTCCCGCACGGTGTCGCCGGTGCCGTCCCACAGTTGCCCGGCGTGGACGACCGTGTCGGTGAGGGCGGCCCGGCGCCGGTCCAGCGGCAGGCGCACGGTCCGTGCGGCGCCGCCGTCGACGCCGATCAGCCGCAGTCGGCTGCCGGAGAGGTAGAGCAGGGTGGTGGAGTCCCCGGACCAGGACGGGTTGTCGGCGGGTTCGGTGGTCAGGGTGCGCAGCGGGCCTCGCGGGGTGCCGTCGGGCGTCACCGGCAGCAGGGCGAGCGCGGATTCGACGACGACGGCCATCCACCGGCCGTCGGGGGACCAGACGGGGCCGGAGTCGTACCGGTCGGAGACCGAGGTGTGGGGTGCGACGGCGTGCAGCCGGTGCGTGCCGTCCGCGGTGTCGACGACCCGGACGAGGTTGTACCCCTCGCGGAAGCGGAGGTTCAGCCGGTTGCGGTCGCAGAGCGCGATGTGGCGTCCGTCGGGTGACCAACTGGGCCGGCCGGGCAGCCCGCCGCCGCCCAGGGGGTCGGCGACGACGCGTTCGGCGCCGGTCGCGAGGTCCCGCACCAGCAGCCGGCCGGTGGTGTCGAGGCAGGCGAGGCGCGTCCCGTCGGGCGAGAGGGCCGGGAAGAGCCGGCCGCCGGTGGCGAGGGCGCGTTCGGCGCCGGTGGCCAGGTCGCGCCGGTAGATCCCGAGGAGTCCGTCGCGGTCGTCGGCGTACAGCAGGGAGCGGCCGTCGCGCGCCCACACCGGCCCCAGGAGGTAGCGGCCGGCGGGCGATTGACGGAGCTTCGTCGGCGGGCCGCCCGAGGTGCGGCCGAGCCAGAGCGCGCCCAGCGCGGCGAAGGCGACCTGCCGGCCGTCGGGCGAGAGCGCCGGCAGGTGGATCCCGCGCACCGGTCGCGTCCTCGCCTCGCCCAGGTCGTACTTCTTGGTCCGGTACGCGGGCCGGGCGACGGGCAGCACGCCCGCGAACGGGATGGTCCGCGGGCGCTCGGGCTCCGTCGGCCGCAGGAAGGTGAACTGGCCGTCCACGGTGAGCAGCAGCTCCCCCGCGGCCGTCCAGCGCGGGGGTACGGGCGCGACGTCCCCGGCCACCGCGACCGGCCGCCCCGCGACCACGAGGGTGCACGAGCCCGCGGGCTGCGGCGTGGTGCGCAGATAGGCCAGGCGCGGGCCGTCGGTGCCGCGGCCCGGGGCGAGCGTCGGGGCGACGATCTGCCCGGCCGTGGTCTCGGTGTGCTCGACGACGACGGGACCGGGCGCGTCGGCGGGGACCGAGGCGACGGTGCGCGCGTCCAGGGTGACGCCGGTGGCCGTGGTGGCGCCCCGGGCCCGGACGAACCAGATCCGCCGCCCGTCCGGCGACCAGGTGGGGTCGAAGTCCTCCCAGGCGCCGCCTTGGTGCGGCCCGTCCTGGCCGGGCAGTCCGGTGAGCCGGGTGACCCTTCCGCTGCGCAGGTCCAGGACGTGGATGCGGTACGGGCTGCCGGTGACCGGGTCGCCGCCGCGCTCGGACGCGAAGGCGATGCGGGTGCCGTCGGGCGACCAGGCCGGGCCCCGGTCGTCGAAGGGCCCTTCGGTGCGGCGGGTGAGTCCCGAGCCGTCGGTCCGTACGGTCCACAGGTGGAAGCCGCCGCCCCGGTACGCGGCGAAGGCGACCGACCGGCCGTCCGGGGAGTGCACGGGGCGGTTGGGCTCCAGCCCGGCCGGTGTCAGCGGCACGGCCTTGCCGCCGTCGGGCGGCACCGACCACAGCACGCTCTGCACTTCGGCGATCAGCCCTCCCCCGGTGGGCGACGGGCTCGCGGAGCCGTTGGTGGCGGCGGTGAGCACCAGCCGCCGCGTCCTGGCGGGTCGGACTTCGGCGGCGCTGGCGGAGGCGGGGATCGCCGCGACGGCGGAACCGGCGGCGAGCGCGGCGCCGACGGTGCCCGCGCCGGCGAGCAGTCCGCGGCGGGACAGGGCGTTGCTGCCGGTGTCGTGTTCCATGCGCATGGTCACTCTCCTCGTCAGAGGTGAACCCGGTCAGTGGCGGACCCGGCCGGGGTGGAGCGCTCCCGGGCCGACGGGCGTCACCGCGACCCGGATCCGAGACAGCATGGCTCGTCCCCAGCGGCCACAGCAGCACCATGGGCGCGTCATTCACCCACCGTTCATGGACGCGCCGACTGCCGCGGTCAGGCCGGGCTCGCCCTGGTGCCTCTGGACGGAGCCGCCGTTTCCCTGCGGGGTGCGCTGGTCCCTGCGGCCCGGTGGACGGCTGGCCGCAGGGACCAACGCACCCGCGGGAAACCGCGCCACCGCCCCGCAAACGCAGCGGCCGCAGACCTACGGGACACCCCTTGGCGGGGATCGGCGCGCCGACCGCCGTCCTCCGGCAGCACGTGGTGGGCCCGGGCCCACAGCGGGAGGGCGAACCAGCACAGCACGCCTTCCCTCACCCGGCAGAACGGGCGCCCGGCGTTCGGCGGTCGACCTTTACGATGGTCCGGTGATCAGGGGGCCGTTCCCGCCGCGCGGTCGTACGCACCGGGTCGAGGCGGGCAGGGCCGGAAAGAGGGGGACGGGTGGAGATCGGGCTCGCGCAGACCATCAAGGCGCTCCGGGGCGAGTTGGCGCAGGCCGTGGCGGACGGCGAAGGACAGCCGATCCGGTTTCGGGTGCAGTCGGTGCGGTTGGACGTCCAGGTGGCGGTGACCACGTCGAAGGAGGCGCAGGGCGGGGTGAAGTTCTGGGTGCTGTCCGCCGGTGCCGGCGCGAGCGAGGACGCCTCCACCGCGCACACGGTGTCGTTGGAGCTGACCGCCGAGACCTCCGACGGCACTCCGGTACTGACGGGGTCGGCGCACGGGGCCGTCCTGGAGGACTGACGCCGTGGCTGAGTCGGCCCACGAGGGGCGCCGCCCGTCGAGCACCCGTTCCGGCCCGCAGCCGGGTCCTTCGCCGTGTCCGAGCTGAGTTCCGACTACGGGGAACGGGCCCTGGAGCGGGTGGCGATGGTCGTCCGTCGCGACGTCGACGGCGCTCCCCGGTTCAGCGCGTCCGGCTGGCTCCTGGCCCCGCGCCTGGTGGTCTGCGCCGGTCACGGCTTCCCCGCGCCCCCCGACGGCGAGGGCCCCGGCGCCCGCTACGAGGTGCGGCTGCCGGGGCTCCCCGGCGAACGGCTGCCCGTCGCCGCCGTGGTGCGGCACCGGGAGCCGGACGTGGACCTGGCGCTGCTGGTCCTCGGCGCGGACGGGCCCGCCGTCGCCCCCGCGCGGTGGGGCGTCCTCCCGGACGCCGTGGGCGCGGTGCCGTTCGTCGCCGTCGGCTTCCCCGACCACGCCGCGCGCCGGCAGGTGCCGACCACGCGTCAGCTGACCGGGGAGATCCTGCTCGGCTCCTTCCTCGGGAGCGAGGAGATGGAGCTGTCGCTCAGCAGCCCCGCCCCGCGCCAGGCGGACGGCTCCCCGTGGCAGGGCGTGTCGGGCGCGGGCGTCGTCGCACCCGACGGCGTCCTCGTCGGCGTGTGCACGAGTCATCACGTGCCGTCCGGGGCGGCCAGTTTGACCGCGACCGGCTTCGCCCGGCTCGACCGCGACCCCGACCTCGCCCGGCTGCTCGCCGAGCACGCGGTGGCACGGGTGCCGCTGGACCACCTGCCGGCGTCGGCGCACACACCCGTACCCGTCGGCCGCGGTCGGATACGCACCCACGCCGACGTCGTGCGCGGTCTGCTGGGGCGACGCAGCTACCTCGACCAGGAGCGGCTGCCGTTCGTCCACCCGGGAGCGGACCACGCGTCCCACCCGGACCGGCTGTTCGCCCGGCTGGGGATCCCCGGCGCGCGCGGCGCGCTCCTGATCGGACCGGCCGGCTCGGGCAAGACGCGGACCTGCTTCGAGGTGGCGCAGCGGGCGGTGCGCGCCGGGTGGCACGTGCTGCACGTGCAGTCCGACAGCGCGGTGACCGTCGACGACGTGGCGGCCGCCGCGCTCGCCGGGGGCCACCGCCGGGTCCTGCTGGTGATGGACTACCTGGACGCCTGCCCGCAGGTGGACCTGCGGGCCCTCGCCGACGAGCTGCTTCCGCAGGCGCAGCGGCGCGGCGTGGAGTTGGCGTGCCTGGCGTCGGTGCGTCCCGGGTCCCTGCGCACGGTGCAGCGCCGCGGCAGCTCCCTCGTCTTCGACGAGGTGTTCGTACGGGAGGACTGGGCGCACCAGTCCGCGGTCATCGCCCAGGTGGTGCGGTGCGCGGCGCCCGAGACGGTGCGCCGTTGGGGCGACGCGGCCCTGACCCGGCTCTGCGGGCGGCGGCCGGTGACGGCGCTGCTGATCGCGCGGGCGATCGAGGAACAGGGCCTGGCCCGTCGCTCCCCGGCGACGGCGGCCGGGGTGCGGCCCGGTGAGCTGCTGGACTGGCTGCGCGAGGGCATCCGGCGCGATGCGCTCACCACGGACGCCGACCCGGGCGGCTCCCCCTTGTCCTTCGCCGCCCCGGACGTGGGGCAGCTCGCCTTCACCGTCGCCGTCGCGGCGAGCCCCCAGCCGCGGCGGACGGTGGAGCGCACCGTGGACGACTTCCTCGCGGTCCTCACCGGCTCCGCCGTCGGCCCGTCCGTGCCGTTCGACGGGCGACGGGTCGTCGACACGTTGCTGTCCCTCGGGTGGTTGGACGAGGTCGGCGACCGGGTGATCGCCGTGCACGACATCGTCACCGACGAACTCCTCCTGCACTCGCTGATGCCCCCGCCCGGGTGGAGCACGGACACCGCCACCGCCGGGGCGCTGTTCACCGCGCTGGCCCGGCACGCGCACACGTTCTCCGTGTTCACGGGCCATCTGCGGCGGATCGGGGCCGATCTGACGGCCCATGGCCCCGGCCACCGCAGCGCCGCCTTGGAGCGCTTCTGCGGGGAGTGGTTGACGGCCCGGGCGGAGCAGCTCGGGCAGTTGCTGGCGGACACGGGCGAGGACGGCGGTCAGGCGCTGCTCGCGATGGTGACGAGCGGGCCGTGGCGGGGGTTCGGCCCCGCCACGTGGGACGCGCTCGTCGCGCCCTGGCTCGCCCGCGCCGAGGCCGACCACACGGCGCGGCCGTTCCTGACCGCGGCGCTGCACAGCATGGACGCCCCTCCCCCGCGGCTGGTCGAAGCGGCGGTCGGCTGGCTGGTGCGCCGGGGCGGACAGACCGACACCGAGCACCTGCTGCTGGCCCTGTTGGAGCGCCCCGACCTCTCCGCACGCACGGCGGACCTGGTGGTCGAAGCCGCGCTCGACTGGGTCCTGGCCCGGCCCTCTTGGCGCCACACCCCACTCCTGTGGAAGCGGCTGCTCGGCGCGGAGCACCCCGAGGAGCGGTGGGAGCGGGTCGCCGCCGGCGTGGTGGCGTGGCTCACCCCGTACCGCTCCGTCAAGGTCGCGTCGGTGGCCCGCGCCTTCTTGCAGCGCCCGGGCGTCGAGCCGGCGACGCGTCGGGCGTTCGTGGCGCGGGTGCTCGGCTGGCTGCGCGCCGACGTGCGCGCGGACCCGAACATCGGGCCGACGCTGAGCGTGCTGCTGGAGATCGGCGACGCACCGGGCGCGGACCGCGCGGTGCTGGTCCGCCGGGCGCTGGACTGGTTGGAGGAGAGCTGGACGCACTCCAGCAGGGGGCGGGTGCTGCGGGCGCTGCTGGCCCTGGAGGACTGTCCGCGGGAGTTGCGTCCACGGCTGCTCGCCTTCGCCCGGCAGTGGGTGGCCGAGACGCCCGAGGAGTCCCAGACGCTCGCCCGGGTGCTGCACACGCTGCTGACCGAGGAGGACGCCCCTGAGGTCGCCGGCACCCTCCTGGCGCACCTCGACGCCTCGCCCGAAGCGCCGGCGACCCCGGCCGTCCTCCTGCGGCTGCTCGTCAACCACGCGCAACTCGACGGTGAGCAGGTGCACTCCGCCGTCGGGCACGCGCTCGTCTGGCTCGCCGACCATCCGGAGCACGAGTCGTTCGGTGCGCTCTTCGCCCCCTTGCTGAGCGTGCCCGACCTGCCGCCGGAACAGTACCGGCAGGTGGTCGACCTCGGGTGCGCGGCGCTGCCGGCCCGTGCGGAGGACCACGCGCTGATGGCCGTACTGCTCAGCCTCACCTCGGGGTTGACGTCCCGTCAGGTGCAGTCGGTCGCCGAGGTCAGCCTGGGTTGGCTCGCCCGCCACGAGGGCAAGCCGCAGCGCTCGGTGCTCGCCTCCTTCCTCACCCGCACCGACCTCCCCGTCGACCAGGCGCGCATCGGCCTCGACATCGCCCTGGACCGGCTGGCCACCGACCGGTCCACCAAGTCCGACTCCCTCTTCGCCGGGGTGCTCCGCCATCCGGCGCTCGACGCCCGGTGCCGGGACCGGGCGGTGGACTACGCCCTGGCCTGGCTCGACGCGCACGGCGCGCTGCGCAAGGCGTACCGCGTCGTCCGGGAACTGCTCGCCCTGCCGGACCTCGATCCGCCCCGACGCGAGCCCGCCGAACGCCTGGCGGCGGACTGGCTGGCCCGGCACGGGGAACCACCGCCGCACTGGGAGGCCCCGACGCCGCCGCGGCAGCGGGGCACGGACGCTAAAGGATGGTCACGACCGCGCTGTTGACCTGCGGGAAGCTTCCGCTCGGCGGGTTGTAGCCGGCGGGGAAGTAGACCGTTCCGACGGCGCCGGTCTGGTACTGGCCGGCGCTGTACGGGTACTCCGTGGTCGCGCCGCCGATGGTGTTGCCGTACGTGGAGCGGGTCCGAACGCTGACCAAACTGTTGTACCGGTACAGGCCGACGGTGACGCTGATCTGCTGCACGGCCCCGGTGCAGCTCACGCTGGCGATGCCCTGCACGCCACCGCCGTAGGGGCCGCCCCAGTAGCGGAAGGGGTTGCTCGCGGTGAGGGTGCAGTTGATGTTGAGCTGGGCCTGCGCCGGGGTGCGCACGATGCTGGTCCGGGCCGCGCCGGTGCCCGTCCGATAGCTGGTGACGCCCTTGGGGAGGGTGAACGTGTGCTGGGCGGCGACGCTGGGAGCCAGCCCTGCGGAGCTGCCGGAGGCGGCCGGTGCGGCTTGTGCGGTGCCGCCCGCTGCGAGGGTGCCCGCGGCCATCGTGCCGACGGCGAAGACCGCGGCGGCGGAGCGGGACAGGGACGTTCTTCGGTTCACGGCCATGGATCTCTCCTTCACGCGAAAGGACATGGGTGGATTCGCCATTGCTTCGATTCACCACTGCGGCGCGAGAAAAGGGGCTTTGGCGCAGTGGGACGGGAACGCGACCTTCCCCTTGGTCGCACCGAAGGAGCGAAACCCCTGATGACTTCTGTTAATTGGGCCGGAATTACGCAGTCGGCCCGACCTGCGCACACCGCATGCCCTGTAGGAAAGCGGCGGACTCAGTTCCGGTCACCCACCGGGAATTGTCGTGTTTCCCTGTGGCGCGATTCATGTTCCGGCCTTGCGGCCCCCAGCGTCAACCCGGACTTGGCGAATGTCCAGAACGCGGCACGGCAAGGGCTTTCCGGGAAATCCGGTGGGCATCAGGAGTCCCATCCGTACGCGGACATGTGGATGTGCCAGGTCCGTTTCCCGCGGGCCGCGGCCCTTTTCCACGGGCGGACGGGCGCATATGCCGTACGGGACTGCCGCGGCCCCGCAGCCGGCCCGAACCGGGGGCGGCGCGCGGGGCCGTACGGATTTCGGACACCGGCCACGGAAGAGGGCGCGTGGCTGTTGTTCCAGCAGCGCCCGGGCCTAAGAGGTGTCCCGTAATCCCGGGCGGGCGTTCAAACATGATCACTGCACCACTCCGAGGGGCACGGCCACGACCTCGGCCTCCAACCTGTCGGCACGCCTGCACCCTCCGGACGCTGGAACCTCGATGCCGCCGAAACAGTTGGCCGACAGCTTCCCGCCTCGGTCATCATGACCCCATGGGAAACAGAGCCAACGTCATCGTGGTCCGCGAGAACGGCACGCATGAGCTGTACCGGACCGGCTGGGCGGTCGGAATCGACCTCGACCTGCTGGAAGGGCCGACGCCGGTTCTCGCCATGCTTCCCGACCTCCGCCAGGACGGCTGGTGGCTGGACGACGCCATGGCCCAGGGTGGAATCCTGCTCGACCTCGGCCGGAAGGTGCTCCTGTTCTTCGCCTGGGAGGGGCCCAGCACCGAGCTCCGCCACCGCGCGGCCATGTTCGAGCTGATCCGAGCCGCGTGGCCGGGCTGGGAGATCCGCTGGCTGTACGACGGTCCGGCCGAACTGCGTGAGTACGTCGGGCTGGACCCGGACCACGTCCGCTGCCACGATGCGGACGCTTCCTTGGCCCCGTTCCTCGCCCCCGACGACGAGGACTTGGCCGGGCCCGACCCGGGCGGTGTGGTGATCACGGTCAGCACCGGCCGCTGCCACGTCGCCTCTGACGCCTTCGACCACCCCGTCCGCGAGGGCACCGCCCTGCTCGCCCGCCTGGCGGACGCCCCCGAGCACGGACGCTGCCACCTGCACGTCAACGCCGGCATCCATCTCGACCCGGAACGCCGCCGTCTGGGCTGGTGGTCCCTCTACTCCTCGCCACGGGCGTACCAGGTGCCGGAGTTGTGGCCGGGCTGGACGGTGGAGTTCTGGCAGGACGAATGGGAACGGCACGTCGAAGCCAGCGGCCACTTCTCTCCGGCGGCGTTCGACGCCGCAGCGGAAGCCAGGGCCGCGGTGCTCACCGAGGCCGGGGAACGCCTGTCCCTGCGGGCCCTCAACCGCGACCAGATCACCCGTCTACGGTCCGCACCGGCGCGGTCCCAGGCGGGATGACCGCAACCGGGCTGATCACGGCCGGCCGGCACCACACGTTCGAGCTCAGGAGCCGCCCTGTCCGGTTGCGATGCGGACGCGGGGTGCGACCTCGACGATGAAGCGGGTGGCCTGCTCTTCGGGGTCGGCGTCGACGGGCCAGAAGAGGAACGAGTCGAAGCCGAGGTCGGCGCGGTAGCGGAGCAGCGTCTCCACCCAGAAGTCGGGCGGGCCGGTCAGCCGACGGCCCTCGGCGGCGGGGGCGCTGCCGTCGGTGATGGTGCCCATCACGTTGTAGACGCGCCGCACCTCGCGCGGGTCGCGGCCCGCGGCCACGGCAGCGGCGTCGATCTCGCGCTGCATGGCGGCGATCGTCTCCGGCGGTGCGAAGCCGTTGGAGGGCAGCCAGCCGTCGCCCAGCCGGCCGGTGATCCGCAGCATCCGGGGGCGGTACGCGCCGACCAGGAGCGGCACGGGCCGCTCGGCGAAGGGGCCGGGGCGGGCGCCGCGCACGTGGTGGTGCTCGCCGTCGAACCGGACGGCGTCCGTGCCGGGCCCGTTCATGGCGCGCATCACCCGAAGGGCCTCCTCGAAGGCGGTGACGGCCTGCCCCGGGGTGCGCTCGGGGCCGCCGTACGCGGCGGTCGCCGGCGGCGCGGCCCCGGCGCCCACCCCGAGGGCGACCCGGCCGCCGGTGAGGATGCTCAGCGAATGGGCCGCCTTGATCAGGGGCGCGGGGGCCCTCAGGACGGTGTTGGCGACGTTCGGCATCAACGTCAGGCGTTCGGTCCGGGCCGCGAGGGCGGTGATTAGGGTCCAGGCGTCCAGGAACTCCGGGTGGTACAGGTGGTCCTGGACGCCGACGAAGTCCACCCCGCCCTCGTCGGCGAGGTGTGCGAGCCGGTGGGCCGCGGCGGCGTCGGCCGCGGACGGGTCGATGTTCAGGCCGACGGAGCCGGCGGGGATGACGTCGCTGCTCAAGGTGTGCTCCTCGCTGTCGTTGCCGGCGAGCGCTCAGGGCTGCGGGCCGGCGTCGGAAAGGGCTACCCGATTCGTGCGGCGCTCTCCCGGATCCGGGGACACGGATCCGGGGACACGGATCCGGACGCACCCTGGGTCGTGTCCGCGGTGCCCCGCCCGCCAGCCGTGCCCGTGACTGCGCTCGGGGCGGCCGGCGCGCGTGAGTCGCGCCCCCCCTCGTGCCGCTTGGACGAAGCCGCCGTGCCCCTGCGGGAGCCTCGGCCCCCACTGGCCGGTGGTGGGCCGTTCGCGCAGTTCCGCCGCCTCGTAGGGGGATCTCAGCGCCCCTGAACCCCCGTTCGTCAGCGGGGCGGGGGCTGCTCAGGCTCGCAGATAGGCGAGGACGGCGAGCACCCTGCGGTGGGTCTCGTCGGCCGGGGGCAGGTCCAGCTTGGTGAAGATGCTGCCGATGTGCTTGCCGATCGCTGCTTCGGAGACCACCAGTTCCTTGGCGATCGCACCGTTCGACCGGCCCTCCGCGATCAGCGCCAGCACCTCCCGCTCGCGCGGGCTCAGCCGCTCCAGCGGGTCCCGGCGGCGGCACAGGAGTTGGCGGACCACCTCGGGGTCGACCACCGTCCCGCCGTCCGCCACCTCGTGCAACGCGTGGACGAACTCCTCCACCTGGCCGACCCGGTCCTTCAGGAGGTAGCCGACGCCGGTGCCGTCGCCGGAGTCCAGCAGTTCGGCGGCGTAGGTCCGCTGGACGTACTGGCTGAGGACGAGGACCGGCAGCGCGGGCCGCTCCTCGCGCAGCCGGACCGCCGCGTGCAGCCCTTCGTACTGGAACCCGGGCGGCATCCGCACGTCCGTCACGACGACGTCGGGGGCGTGCTCGGCGACCGCGGTGAGCAGCGCCTGCGCGTCCCCGACGGCGGCGACGACCTCGTTGCCGCAGCGGTGCAGCAGGCCGATGAGGCCCTCCCGCAGCAGCACGCCGTCCTCCGCCAGGACTACCCGCAACGGTCGGCCGCTTCGGTCAACGCGCACGGGAACTCCACACGTAGCAAGGTCGGTCCACCCGGTGGAGAGGACAGGGAGAGTCTGCCATCCAGCACCGACACCCGGTCCGCGAGGCCGGTGAGCCCGCTGCCCGCGGCGGCGTCGGCGCCGCCCCGGCCGTCGTCGCCCACCTGGAGGAAGAGCCGACCGTCGCGGTGGCCGCCGCGGACCCGCGCCCGGTCGGCCCCGCTGTGCTTGGCGACGTTCGCCAACGCCTCGCAGACGACGAAGTACGCGGCGGACTCGACCGCCTGGGGCGGCCGGCCCGGCAGGTCGAGGTCGACGTCGACGGGGACCGGGGAGCGTTCCGCGGCGTCGGTGACGGCGGCTTCGAGTCCGTAGTCCGCAAGGATCTTGGGATGGACGCCGCGGATCAGTTCGCGCAGTTCGGCGAGGGCCCTGCCGGCCTCCTCGTGCGCCTTGGCGAGTTGGTCGGCGAGCGGTCCCGGCGGTGCGTCGAGCCGGGCCAGGCCCAGCGTCATCGTCAGCCCCACCAGGCGTTGTTGGGCACCGTCGTGCAGATCGCGCTCGATGCGGCGCCGCTCCGCCTCGAAGGCGTCGACCAACCGGACGCGGGAGCGGGCCAGTTCGACCACCTTGGCGTCCAGTTCGCCTTCGCGGGGGGGCTATCAGCAGCCGGGCCAGCCCGGCGCGGGCCCCCGCCGCGACGCCCAGCGCGTACGCCCCGACGGCCAGCAGGAACACCCCGATGGCGGCGGCGGCGAACGCGCCCGGCCAGGTGGTGACCACCCACTGCTTGAGCACCTTGGTCTCCCGTCCGTCGCCGACGGTGGCCAGCAGCAGCGGGGTGGCGACGACGGACAGCGGGACGAAGAGGGCGGCGGTGAGCAGCAGGGCGTCGATCGGCCACAGCACCACGGCGAACAGCAGCGCGTGCCCGAACTCCCGCCACGTCGCCCGCTCCCGCAGCCGGGTGCTGAGCCAGGCCCACAGCCCCGGCAGGGCCGGCTGCCGGTGCTGATCGACCACCGGGGCGCGGTCGACCAGCCGCAGTCGCAGCCGCTCCGCCGCCGCCACGGGGACGCCGCTCAGCGCGACCACGGCCAACAGGGGCAGCCCCACCACGGTCAGTGCGAGCACCCCGCAGACCGCCGCCAGCGTCACGAGCGCCAGCAGCGTCAAGGCGCCGGTGACCGCTCCGGTGGCCAGGTACCCGACGGAGCGCCAAGGCCACCCGGACAGCAGGAAGCCGGGTCGGGCCAGTGCCTGCCACACGTTCCCAGGGTGCATGGAAAACACCGTAGGCGGCGGCACCGGCCGGCTGCCATCGGGCCAGGGCCCGCCGTGGGGTATGGCTGGCCATACCCCCGGATCTCGGTCCTGCCGCACTGCGTCGCCCCGCCCCGTTGGAGTTTCGTGGACGCCCTGCACCGACCGCGGCCCTGGCCCGCGGTCCCAGACCCGAGTGGGGACCCATGAGCGACGACGTGATCCAACTGCGCTGCATCACCCGGAGGTACGGCACTGCCGACACGTCCGTGACCGCCCTCGACCAGGTGTCGCTGGACTTCCCCCGGGGTTCGTTCAACGCCGTGATGGGCCCGTCCGGTTCGGGCAAGTCGACTCTGTTGCAGTGCGCCGCGGGGCTGGACCGGCCCACGTCGGGCTCGGTCACAATCGCCGGCACCGAGCTGACCGGCTTGAGCGAACGGCGGCTCACCCTGCTGCGCCGCGAACGCATCGGCTTCGTCTTCCAGGCGTTCAACCTCCTGCCGGCGCTGACGGCCGAGCAGAACGTGGCGCTGCCGCTGCGGCTGGCGGGCCGCCGCCCGCAGAAGGCCCGGGTGCGTGCGGTGCTGGCGCAGGTCGGCCTCGGCGACCGGGCACGGCACCGGCCGACGGAGCTGTCCGGCGGGCAACAGCAGCGCGTCGCCCTGGCGCGGGCCCTGATGACCCGGCCCGACGTGCTGTTCGCGGACGAGCCGACGGGTGCGCTCGACTCGCGGACCGGCCGCGAGGTCCTGGCGTTGCTGCGCGGCGCGGTCGACGACGAGGGGCGCACCGTCGTCATGGTCACCCACGACCCGGTCGCCGCGTCCTACGCCGACCGCGTCGTCTTCCTCGTCGACGGCCGCGTGCACGGCGAACTCGTCGGCGCCGGCGCCGAGGACGTCGCGGGCGGGCTGGCCGCGCTGGAGGCCGTGCCGTGCTGAGCTGCGCCCTGCACACCCTGCGCGCCCGCTGGGTCACCTTCGTCGGCAGCTTCGTCGCCCTCGGTCTGGGGGTGGCGCTGATCGCCGTCATGGGGCTGGTCCTGGCGTCCTCGCTGGACGCGCCCGCGCGGGGCCCGGAGCGGTTCGCCGCGGCGCCGGTCGTCGTCAAGGGCCAGGACGTTCTTGAGGTGTCCACCCCGCTCGGGACCCGTAGTCACGCGTTGGCGCAGCCGCGCGCCGTGCCGGGCGCGGTGGTCGCCCGGCTGCGGAGCCTGGGGGTCGTCGTCGAGGACCGGTCCTTCGCCGTGCGGGCCGTGGGCGGCCCCGCCGGCCTGGTGGGCCACCCCTGGGCGACGGCCTCGTTCGCCCCGTACGCGCTCGACGCGGGCCGGGCGCCGCGCGCCGCGGACGAGGTCGTCGTCAGCGGCGGCTGGGCCCACCCGGGGACCTCGGTGGCGACGGACCGCGGCACGGTGCGCGTCGTGGGAACCGTCGCCGGGCTCGGCTTCGAGGACGCGGTGTTCTACACCGACGCCCGCGCGGCCGAGTTGTCGCCGCCCAGCCGTCAGCTCGTGGTGGACGCCGACCCGGCGGCGGTGCGCGCGGCGGTGGGCGACGCTCCGGGCGTGCGGGTGTTGACCGGGGACGCGCGGCGGTACGCCGACGCCGACCCGGACCGGGACGCCGAGGCGCTGACCGCGATGAACGCGATGTTCGGCACGGCCGGTGGCGTCAGCGGCTTCGTGTCGGTGTTCGTGGTCGCTTCGACGTTCGCGTTCGCGGTGGCCCAACGGCGCCGCGAGTTCGGTCTGTTGCGGGCGGTCGGGGCGACTCCGGGCCAGGTCCGCGGGCTGGTCGTCGTCGAAGCGCTGGCGGTCGGCGTGCTGGCGTCCGCCGCGGGCTGTGCGCTGGGCTCGGTGGCGGCGCCGGAGCTCGCCGCGTGGGCGGTGGCGCAGGACCTGGCGCCCGGCTGGTTCACCCTCGGCGCACACCGCTGGCCGTACTCCTTGGCTTTCGGCACCGGCCTGGTGGTGGCGCTCGGCGGGGTGGTGGCCGCGTCCTGGCGGGCGGGGCGGACCGGTCCCGTACAGGCGCTGCGGGAGGCGTCGGTGGACTCCGGGCCGATGACGCGGGCCCGCTGGTTCGTGGGCGGGGCCTTGCTGCTGGCCGCCGCGGTGACGCTGGCCCTGGCCCTGGTGGCGGACCCGGGCGAGTTGCTGCACCGCAAGACGTACGTGAGTCGGCCCATGCTGCTGATCACCGGGGTCGCGCTGCTCGCGCCGGCGCTGGTGCGGCCGTTGACCCGGCTGTTGGCGTGGGCGCCGGCGCGGCTGCCGGGCGCCGTCGGGATGCTCGTCCGGGAGAACGCCGCCGCCGGGCTGCGGCGCACCGCGGCCGTCGCGGCTCCGGTGCTGGTCACGGTCGCCCTGGCGGGCTCGCTGCTGGGGGCGACGGCCACCTTGGACGAGGCGCGGGCGACCGAGGTGCGGGCGCGGACGGCGGCGGACCTCGTGGTGGACGCCCCGGGCGGCGGCTTCGACGAAGCGACGCTGGAGCGGCTGCGTGCGGTCCCCGGCGCCGCGGTGTGCGCCAGCGCGTCGAGCGCCGTGTACGTCCTGGAGGAGGGCACGGCGCTCGTCAGGTCCGACGTCCGGGCCGCCGACCCCGCACTGCTGGCGGCGACGTCCCGACTGCCGCTCACCGCTGGGTCGTTGGCCGATCTCGACGACGGGTCGATCGTCGTCAACGAGGAGTGGGAACAGCACGCCGTGGGCGAGCGGGTGGACGTGTGGCTCGGCGACGGCACCAGGAGGTCCCTGCGGATCGCCGCGGTCATGCCCGTGGGCACCGGCGACAACGGCGCCTACGTCACCCCGCGCAACGCCCCCGCGGCGCCCGTCGACCGAGTGGACGTACGCCTGTCGCAAGGCGCCGACGCCGCCGCGGTGGCCACCGCGCTGCGGGCGGCGGCGGGCCCGTCGGGCGGCCGGGTCCACACCGCGGAGCAGTGGGTGCGGACGACGTACCCCGAGAGCGATCGGACGACCCGGACGGGATTCTTCCTCGTCCTCGGGATCGCCCTGCTGTACACGGGTGTCTCGCTGGCCAACACCACGGTGATGGCGACCTCCGACCGGGTCCGCGACCTGACCGTGCTGCGGCTGGCCGGGGCCACCCGGTGGCAGGTGCTGCGCCTGGTGGGCGCCGAAGCGTTGTTGGTGGTGGCGGTCGGCGCGGTGCTCGGGGCGCTGGTCGCCGGGGTGAACCTGCTGGGCATGTGGGGCGCGCTGGGCCTGCTGTCGGTGTGGACGTCGATCCGGCTCCCGTGGGCAACGATGAGCGCGGTGGTGGCCGTCTGCGCGGCCCTCGCGGCAGTGTCGGCGCTCGCCCCCGCGTGGCTCCTGCTGCGCCGCGCGGCGGCGCGGTCGACGGGCGTGCGCGAGCCCTAGCGATGGGCGGTGGTGCGCTGCGCCGGCTGGGCGTCGGTCGGACCGCGCCCGGTGATCAGCAGCAACTCCCGCTGCTCTGGGAGGACTTGAAACAGCTCGCCGCGTTCGCCGGGGAGTGGGGGTGCGGGGCTCTGCGAGGTCGCTTTCACGGGTGGAACCGTAGGCGCCGCATGGGTCGGAAGGTGTCCTGATTCCTGCGTCGGGCGATCCGGGCCCGGCCCCCTCGCACCGGGTGGCGGCCTTGATCCCTTCGGGTGTCGTTGCCCGGCGTGTACGGGTGGCCGCGGCTGCGCGGGCCCCGCACCACCGGAGACTCGGCGCCATGGCTGCGGAACTGGCGGTGAGGGGCTCGTGATCGTGACGGCGGTCTCGATGCCGGAGGTGAGCAGTGCGCACGTGACCCTCGCGGAGGCCCGCCGCAGGCTCGACGAAGCACGCTTCCTGCTCGTCGACGTCGCGTTGGCGCAGGAGGGCACGCCGGCGAGCGCGGCGGAGCCCGAGCCGGAGTCCCTGGCCGACGCGCTCGGGCTGGGTACGGATGAGATGTCCTGGTTCGGCCGCGTGGACGAGCCGGTCCGGGCCGATCTGGTGGGCGGTCTGCTCTGCCTGGCCGTGCCGGTGGTCCACGACGAGCGAGTGGTCCACGTCCACGCGCTGGCCAACGACCGCTTCCTGGTGACCGCGCACCGGGGCCCTGCGTTCCTGGCCGAGCGCATCATGGGGCATCTGACCCGGGAGCATCCCCATGACTCCGTGGTCGTCTTCTTCCTGATGCTTCAGGAGGCCCTGGCGACCTTCCGGCAGGCGGCTGTCGCGGCCCTGTTGGAGGTGGAGGAGTTGGAGGACGAGATGTTCCAGCAGCGCCGCCCCGAGCAGGTGTACCGGCTGGCGCAGCTGCGCCGGCGCGCCGCCCTGCTGCACCACTCGCTGCTGCCCTACGTCCACGTGGTGGACGAGGTGATCACCCGCAGGCTGATGGGGCCCGACTTCCCGCGGGAGCGCCAACGGCTCGCCCGCGAGTTCCAACAGGCGGCCCGTCTCGTGCTGACGACCATCGAGAGCCTCCAGGACGCCGCGCGGCGCGCGTTCGCCAGTTACTCGTCCCTCGTCGCGGGCGAGCAGAACGGGGTGATCAACCGGCTGGCCATCGTGTCGGTGATCTTCCTGCCGCTGTCGTTCCTGTCCGGGTTCTTCGGGATGAACTTCACCTTCCTCACGGACAAGTTGGAGACCAGGGACGACTTCTGGTTCCTCGCCGTGGGCCTGCAGACCGCCGTGCTGTTCGGCTCGCTCTACGTGCTGCACCGCACCCGGGTCTGGCGCCGGCTGCGGGACGAGGACTGACGCCCCCCGCGCCGGAACGGCGGCGCCGCCCGCGCTGCGTACCCTTGGGGTCGTGCGCCCACCCTCCCTTCACCGCGTTGCCGTCCTCGTCCTCGAAGGAGCGAAACCCCTGGACGTCGGCATCCCCGCGCAGGTGTTCACGACCCGCGCGAGCATGCCGTACGAGGTGCGGGTGTGCGGCGCGGTCCCCGGGCGCGTCGCCGGCGGGGACGGCCTTTCCTACGACGTCGCGCACGGTCTGGAGGCGGTGGCCTGGGCGGACCTCGTGTTCGTGCCCGGCTACCGGTTCCCGGACCGGGAGGATCCGCCGCCCGCGGTCGTGGCGGCGCTGATCGCGGCGCACGACCGGGGCGCCCGGCTGGCCGCCATCTCGACCGGGGCGTTCGCGCTGGCCGCCACCGGGCTGCTCGACGGGCGGCGCGCCACGACGCACTGGCACTACACCCGGGCGCTCGCCGAGAAGTACCCGCGCATCAGGGTCGACGGGAACGTCCTCTTCGTCGACGAGGGCAGCGTGCTGACCTCCGCCGGCGCCGCCTCGGGCATCGACCTGTGCCTGCACGTGCTCCGTCGCGACCTGGGGGTGGCCGCGTCGAACCACGCGGCGCGCCGGCTGGTCGCCGCGCCCTACCGCAGCGGCGGTCAGGCCCAGTACGTGCCGCGCAGCGTGCCGGAGCCGCAGGGCGAGCGGTTCGCGGCCACCCGCGAGTGGGCGCTGCACCGGCTCGGCGAACCGCTCGGGCTCGACGTGCTCGCCCGGCACGCGGCGGTGTCGGCGCGCACCTTCTCGCGGCGCTTCGTGAAGGAGACCGGTTACACGCCGATGCAGTGGGTGATGCGGGCCCGCGTGGACCGGGCGCGGGAGTTGCTGGAGCGCTCGGAGTTGGGCGTCGAGCAGATCGCGGCCGAGGTCGGCCTCGGCACGGGCGCCAATCTGCGGCTGCACTTCCAGCGCGTCCTCGGTACGACGCCGAGCGAGTACCGGCGCACCTTCGCCGGCGGCGAGTAGGGCGGCGGCGGGCCGCGGGCGGGGTGTCGCGATCCTTGCGGATCGTGGCGATCATGCCGCTGTCCGGTATCCGGGCGGCGCGCGAGGCTGGGGTGGAACCGAAGGGACACCGACATGACTCGCATCGCCATCAACGGATTCGGCCGCATCGGACGCAATGTGCTGCGCGCCCTGCTGGAACGGGACAGCGCGCTGGAGGTCGTCGCCGTCAACGACCTGACCGAGCCGACCGCCCTCGCCCGGCTGCTCGCCTTCGACTCCACGTCGGGCCGGCTGGGCCGGCCGGTCTCCGTCGACGGCGACGTCCTCGTGGTCGACGGCCGGCGCATCAAGGTGCTCGCGGAGCGCGAGCCGGCGAAGCTGCCGTGGGGCGAACTCGGCGTGGACATCGTGCTGGAGGCCACCGGTCGCTTCACCGCGGCGACGGCCGCCCGCGCCCACCTCGACGCGGGTGCGGGGAAGGTGCTCGTCGGGGCCCCGTCGGACGGCGCGGACGTCACCCTCGCGTACGGCGTGAACACCGACGCGTACGACCCGGCCGCGCACCGGATCGTCTCCAACGCCTCCTGCACGACCAACGCGCTCGCCCCGCTCGCCGCGGTCCTCGACGAACTCGCCGGCATCGAGCACGGGTTCATGACCACGGTGCACGCCTACACCCAGGAGCAGAACCTCCAGGACGGGCCGCACCGCGACCCGCGCCGGGCGCGCGCCGCCGGGGTCAACATCGTGCCGACGACGACGGGCGCGGCCAAGGCGATCGGACACGTCCTGCCGAACCTCGACGGCAAGCTGTCGGGCGACTCGATCCGGGTCCCGGTGCCGGTCGGTTCGATCGTCGAGCTGAACACGACGGTCGCCCGAGACGTGACGCGCGACGAGGTGCTCGCGGCGTACCGCACGGCGGCGCAGGGTCCGCTCGCCGGGGTCCTGGAGTACTCGGAGGACCCGCTGGTGTCGTCCGACATCGTCGGCAACCCGGCCTCCTCAATCTTCGACTCGGCCCTGACCCGGGTCGAGGGCCGGCACGTCAAGGTGGTCGCCTGGTACGACAACGAGTGGGGCTTCTCCAACCGGGTGATCGACACCCTGGACCTGCTCGCCCGCGGCTGAGCCGGACCGCTCGCACCGTCGCGGACGCCTCCGGGGAAAGCGGTCGGCGTACGGCCGAGAAGTGGGCCGTACGCCGCCGCGCCGGGCGGTAAGTTCTTCCCGGGCCGCTCGGGGCGGCGTGCGGGAGGGAGCCGGCGATGGTGGAGTGGCGTTGGGTGGGTCGAGAGGTGCGACCGGTCCCCGAGCCGTGGGCGACGCCCCTCGTGTGGGCCGCCGCGTACGGCGGCGCGTTCGCCCTCGTCGCCCTCCTCGACGCGCTCGGCGTGCTCGACCGGACGGGCCTGGCCCTGGTGGCGCTCTCGCTGATGGCGGCGCTGCTGGGCATGCGCGGCAAATTTCTCGCCGCCCCCGGGACCGCGCTGTTGTGCTGGTCCTGTCTGAACGTGCTCGGCACCGAGCCGACGGGCGAGATCTCCTGGGCCGGGAACCGGGATCCCGGCTGGATGCTGTGCCTGCTGGCCGCGACCGTCGTGGGCACGGTCGCCGGGCGCGTGCTGCACGCCCGGGCCGCGTACCGCCGCATCACGCCCTACGGCGGCTCCGGCTGACCCGGGGCGGTCGCGGCTGCTCCGCCTGCTCCGCTCAGGCCGCCTCGTCGGGCCGCAGGGCGTCGAGGATCAGGTCGAGGCCGAAGTCGAACTCGTCGGCGTGGTCGTAGCCGGGCTTGAGCGCGTGTTCGGTGGCGAGTTCCGTGAGGTGGGGATAGGCGTCGGCGGGCAGTTCCCGCACGATCGCGTCCGCCGCCTCCTCCAACTCCCCCGGGGCGCCGAACGGCAGGCTCAGCTCCTGGACCACGAAGCCGTACACGTAGGCGTCGATCAGCGAGACCGCGTGCGCGGTCATCGCGACGGAGAAGCCTCCCCCGCGCAGCGTGCCGATGACGGCGTCGTGGTGGCGCAGGGTCGCGGGGCCGGGGCGGCTGCGGGAGTCCATCAGGGCGACGGCCCACGGGTGCCGTAGGAGCACGGCGCGCGCGGAGACCGTGCGGTGGCGCACGGCGCGCTTCCAGTCCGTGTCCCGCGGCGGCAGCTCGATCTCGGCGAAGACCGCGTCCACCATGCCGTCGAGCACGTCCTCCCGGCCGCCGACGTGGTGGTACAGCGACATCGCCTCGACGCCCAGCGGTTCGGCGATCGCCCGCATGCTGAGCGCTGCGAGGCCCTTCTCGTCGGCCACCGCCATCGCCGTGCGGATCACGCCGTCCCGGCTGAGCGGCGTGCGCGCGGACGCGCGGCGCCGCCCCTTGCCTGCCTGGGGCATCCGTCCCCCTCCGTCGTTCCCGTTGACTGCCTTACAGCATAAGGCTACCTTGCCTTACACCATAAGGCTGAGGGTGGACGCCCTCGGGAAGGGGCTGCGCCATGAGCAGGGACCGCGGGAAGAAGGTCTGCGTCGTCGGGGCTTCGGGGAAGCTCGGGCAGTACATGGTCCGGCACGCGCTGGAACGCGGCTACGAGGTCGTCGGGGTGTGCCGGGAGCGGAGCGTGCCGAAGCTCGCCGCGTTCGAGGACCGGATCACGGTGGTGCCGGGGCCCACGAACGACCCGGAGGTCATCCGGCGCGCGGTGGACGGCTGCGACGGCGTGCTGACGGTGCTGGTGCCCTGGGGCGTGCAGCAGTACTCGTCGGGGACGGCGCAGGCCGTACTGGACCACGCCGCACCCGACGCCCGCCTGGTCTTCTCCTGCGGCTGGCACATCACGCGCGACGGCAAGGACCACTACTCGCGCACGTTCACCGCGGCGCTGCGGGTCTCGGCCGTGCTGGGCAAGCTGGTGCGGGCCGTGGAGATCGACGACCAGGTGGAGGCGTGCCGTCGGGTGTTCGCCAGCGACACCCGCTGGACCGTGGTGCGCGGCAGCACGCTGGAGGAGGGCGAGAGCCAGGGGCTGCCGGTGTGGAGCCGACACGTGGGCGATGCGGTGCTGGCCAGCAATCTGACGCGCCGGGTGGACTACGCGCTGTTCATGGTGGCAGCGCTCACTGACGACGCCCTCGTCCAGGAGGCCCCGGCCATCGTCGGCCGCCTCACCCCGAGCGCGCTGGCCCACGCGTCTTAGGACGCACCCGTGGAGTCCCGCGCGACCCCGCCGTACGACGAGCGGCATCGCGGGCACCTGTGGCCCGGTGGCGGGCTCGTCGCGCAGGGAAACGGCGGCTCCGTCCGGCCGCACGAGAACACCCGCGGGGCTTCACGGGGCGGACAGCTTGTGGACCGCGGTGTCGTCGGGCGCCAGCAGTCGACCGTCGGCCGAGCGGACTTCGAGGGCGCGCAGGGGTCGCCCCTGCGCACGGTCGACCAACTGCGAGTGGGGCTCGCCGGGGTCGAAGAAGTGCTCCTCGCCCCACTGCCGCAGCGCGACGACGACGGGGAAGAGCGCCTCGCCCTTCGGGGTGAGCGCGTACTCGCGGTAGGCGCTGCCGTCCGACGCGGGGACGGACTCCAGAACACCGCCCGCGACCAGCGTGCGCAGACGCGCGGCGAGGATGTTCTTCGCCACCCCGAGGCTGCGTTGGAACTCCCCGAAGCGCCGACTGCCGTCGAAGGCGTCCCGGACGATCAGCAGCGACCACCAGTCGCCGATCGCGTCGACCGAGCGGGCGACGGGACATTCACTGTCGTCGAAGCGCGTCCTGGTCACCACGGCGCCCCTCACTTCCCCTTTGGTTGCAACATGCCACCGACAAGGTTACCGTCACCACCGGTAGCAAGTTGAAACTAGATGGACGGGGGCGGCCGATGGCAGGCGAGTGCGGGGTCGTGGCGCGGCGACCCGAGAGCGAAGGGGGCGGGGCCGGGCCGGACACCGCCTTCGCCCTGTCCCGAGGCGTCGTCGTGCTGTTCGCGGTCGCCTGCGCCGCCGCGGTGGCCAACGTGTACTTCTCCCAGCCGCTGCTGGTGACCATGGGCGACGACCTCGCCATGAGCCCGGCCCTCGTCGGCAGCGTCGTCACCCTCACGCACGTCGGATACGGGCTGGGGCTTTTCTTCCTCGTACCGCTGGGCGACGTGGTCGACCGCAGACGACTCGTCGTGGTGCAACTGCTGCTCCTGGTGGCGGCGCTGACCGTGGTCGCCGCCGCGCCCACCGCGGCGGTCCTGCTCGCGGGCATGGCCGCGACGGGGCTCCTCGCCGTCGTCACGCAGACCCTGGTGGCCTTCGCGGCGTCGCTGGCGGCGCCCGCCGAACGCGGCCGGGCCGTCGGTCTCGTCACCAGCGGCGTGGTCGTCGGCATCCTGCTCGCCCGCACCGCGTCCGGCCTGATCGCCGACCTCTCGGGCTGGCGCACGGTCTACCTCGCATCGGCTGCGCTGACCGCGCTGCTCGCCCTGGTCCTGCACCGGGTGCTGCCGCGCCCGAGCGGGACGCCGTCGGCGCCGCTGCGCTACGGACGACTCCTGCGCTCCACGGTCACCTTGTTCGCCCAGGAACGACTGCTGCGGCTGCGGGCGCTGTACGGGCTGCTGGTCTTCGCCTCGTTCAGCACCCTGTGGAGCAGCGTCGCCCTCCCGCTCAGCGAGGCGCCGCACTCCCTGTCGCACAGCGCGATCGGGGCGCTGGGGTTGGTCGGCGTCGTCGGCGCGCTGGCCGCGACCGCCGCGGGCCGGCTGAACGACCGCGGGCACTCCCACCGGACCACCGGCGTCGCGCTGGCGCTGCTCGCCGTCTCGTGGCTGCCGCTGGCCTTCACCCGCAGTTCGCTCTGGCCGCTGTTCGTCGGGGTGGTGCTGCTGGACCTCGCCGTGCAGGCGGTGCACGTCACCAACCAGGCCCTGATCTACGCGCTGCACCCGGCCGCCGGCAGCCGGCTGATCGGCGGCTACATGGTCTGCTACGCGATCGGCAGCGCCACCGGCGCCATCGCCGCGACCGCCCTCTACACGGCGGCCGGCTGGGGCGCGGTGTGCGTGCTGGGCGCCGCCTTCAGCGGCATCGGGCTGGCGCTGTGGGCGTTCGTCGGGGCGGAAGCGGGGCCGGGTCCGGCTACTCGGGGAGTTCGGCGCGCACCCGACGGGACGGAGTGAAGGAGTAGAGGTCGAGGACGGCGGGCGGGTCGGCGAGACCGGGCCCGCCGTCCTCGATCCACGCCTTGATGTCCCCGGTGGCGTCGGCGTCGTTGACGAGGCCGAGCCACACCGGCCGACCGCCGGCCCTGCGCCCCTCGGCGGACGGCTGGACGACGATCACGTTGGCCTGGTCGCAGGCGTCGATGCAGTCGGTCACCCGAACGGTGGCCCGACCCGCCAACTCGGTGCGCAGCTCGCGCAGTTGGGCGGCGTGGTCGACCCCGGCTATCTTCGGGCTGCCGCAGCAGCAGCCCCGACACACGGTGACGGTGGGCCGCACGGCCCCCGGCGCGGGTGCGGCACGGCGCGAGCGCTTGCTCACTCGGTCTCCTCGGCAGGCTGGTCGGGCACCGCGGCCTCAG
This sequence comes from Streptomyces sp. NPDC017979, assembly GCF_044328175.1. NCBI lineage: Bacteria > Bacillati > Actinomycetota > Actinomycetes > Kitasatosporales > Streptomycetaceae > Streptomyces > Streptomyces sp. NPDC017979. Next base: position 164,201 of record NZ_JBIRGU010000004.1, read on the forward strand.
GGCACGGGCTGATGGTCCGACGATGATCGTATGACCTGCGCGTCCGGCGCGGCACCACGCCTCGGACGCAGCCGCCCACCGCGCGGCGGAAACTGATCGCCCCCCTCCCGCCGTTCGGCTCGTCCGGGCCCCGGCCGACGGCGTGTTTGCGTCACCTTCCCCCTCAATGGGTGAGGTTGGTCCTCAACGGGCCGCACCCGCCCTACACTTCTACACGCATGTAGAAGATGCGCGGGTGGCCGTCGCGCGCTCCGACGTCGACGACGGCACCGACGCGCACCGTCCCTCCCTACCTACCACCGGGCATCCCGGAACAGAACGACGAAGGAGTGAACGCCTGATGGTGTTCAAAAGGCTGCTTGGCTCGCTCGGCGTGGGCGGACCCAAGGTGGACACGGTCCTCCATCCGGGCGCGGTGCTGCCCGGCGCCATCTTGACCGGACAGGTCGAACTGAAGGGCGGCGAAGCCGACTTCGACATCGACCAGGTCTCCCTGGAACTCCTCGCCCGCGTCGAGGTCGAACACGACGGAGGCGAGAGCGAAGGCACGGTCGCCTTCGACCGCTTCACCGTCGGCGGCGGCTTCCGGCTGGCCGCCGGCGAGCAGCGCAGCGTCCCCTTCGGCCTCACCGTGCCGTGGGAGACCCCGATCACCGAGCTGTACGGGCAGCCGCTCGGCATCGTGCTGGGGGTGCGCACCGAACTGGCGGTGTCCGGCGCCAAGGACAAGGGCGACCTGGACCAGCTCATGGTGCGCCCGCTGCCGGCGCAGGAGGCCGTGCTGGAAGCGCTGGGCCAGCTCGGCTTCGGCTTCCGCTCCGCCGACCTCGAGTACGGCCGCATCGGCGGCACCGGGCAGCGCCTGCCCTTCTACCAGGAGATCGAGCTCACGCCCGGCCCGCAGTACGCCCACGCCATGCGGGAGTTGGAGGTGACCTTCCTCGCCAACCCCGGCGGCATGGAGGTCGTCCTGGAGGCCGACAAGCCCGGCGGGTTCTTCTCCGCCGGCCACGACGCGATCAACCGGCACGTCGTCAGTCACGACGGCGTGCCCCACCGCGACTGGAAGGAGGTCGTCGACGCCTGGCTCCGGCAGCTGATCGCCACGCACGGCCACCACACCGTTCCGGCGCCGTACGAGCACGGCGCCCCCTACGCGAGCCACGGGCACGACGGGCACCACTCCCACGGCTCCCACGGCGCACATGACGGGCACCACGGCGGGCACCAGCGTTCCGGCCCCAGCACCGGCACCGTGGTCGCCGCGGGCGCGGCCGGCCTCGCGGTCGGCGTCGCCGGCGGCCTCGTCGCGGCCGAAGTCGTCGACGAGGTAGGCGACTTCATGGAAGGCGACGAGGAGTAGAAGTGAATCCCCCCACCCGAGCGCCCGCTCCGTGCAGGGCGCCCGCGCGGCCCACCCGTACGACCGTCCTCGTACGCATCAGGACCCGCGGCTGACCCACGGCCGACGGAAAAGGGGTGCTGGCGACGGACCAGCACCCCGCCCGGCACCCGGCCGGCCGGTCCAGAAACGCAGACCCCTCACACCGGGGTCGCCGCACGCAGGATCAGGAAGAGCGTGACGGCGGAGTTCGCCGAGGACAGCGCCGAAGCGGTGGTGCCCGCCGCGGCTCCCCAGGTGGCCAGGCCCACGGTGGTGAAGACCGACGGCCAGAACCCGCCGGCCGGGGCCGGCCCCAGCAGGGCGGCGACCCGGCGCGGCACCGGCCCCTCCACCGCGAAGCCCGCGAGCGCCGCGCCCGGCCCGCCGCGCGAGATCAACGCGGACCTGCCGATCGCCAGCGCCACCGTCCGCCGGCTGCCGACGGCGGTGGCCGCCTCCTCGTCCGCCCACCGCTCCGTCGTGTACGCCACGGTGGTCAGCAGCGGACGCAGGAACGGGTTGGCGCGCGCCGCGAGTTGCACCGTCAGCACGAACCGGTGGTGCCGGCGCGCCAGATGCGCCCGCTCGTGGGCGAACAGGGCGCGCCGCTCCCCCGCGTTCAGCCCGGCGAGCATCCCGGTGGTGACGACGATCCGCCCGCGCCCGCCGGGCAGGGCGTAGGCGTACGGCACGGTGTCGTCCAGCACCGCGACCGACGTGGGAGGCAGCCCCTCCAGGGCGCGCCGGGCCCGGCCGCGCACCCGGTGGTGGTGCCACGCCGCCCGGCCGCACGCCGCGAGCACGGCGATCAGCGCGGGAATCGCGACCCGGCCCGCGACCTCGTCGTAGGGCACCGCCGCGCGCACCTCGGGGTCGGACCAGCCGTCCGGCAGCGGATTGCCGGGGAGTTGCGCCGTGCCGACCACCATCAGCAGTGCGAGGCAGAGCGTGCTGCACACCGCGAGCACCCCGGCGACCGCCGTCAGCAGCCAGGTCGCCGACCTGGGGTGCAGATGCTGCTCGGCGAGGCGGGCGATCGGCCACGCCGTCAGGGGCAGCACCAGCGGCAGGAAGACGAAGACCCCCATGACGCCCCTATCCCTCGGGTTGCGCTTCCCCGGCACGCTCCAACAGCGCCCGCAGCACCTGCTCGTCATCGGGCGCCAGCGCGGTCACGAACCGGGCGAGCACCGCCTCCCGGTCGCTCTCCCCGTCCAGCACGCGCCGCATCCGCAGCGCCGCGAGCCCGGCCTCGTCCGCGGCCGGGGTCCACACGAAGGACCGGCCCGACTTCTCCCGCGTCACCGCGCCCTTGGCGAGCAGCCGGGTGAGGATGGTGATCACGGTGGTGTAGGCGAGGGATCCGCCCAGCCGTTCCTGCACCCACGCCGTGCTCTGCGGGCCCGGCGCCGCCTGAAGCACCGCCAGCACCTCGGCCTCCAGCTCGCCCTGACCGCGTCGCCGCGGACGCTCCTGCTCCCCCACCTCGTCTCCCTCCGGCCGCGCCCCGCGCACCCGGCGGGACCCTTCATCGTAGTCAGCCGCCCACCCGAGCGGTGGACGGCTGGCCACGGGCTGGCGTTCGAGCCGCCGGAGGGCGTTCCCCGTCGGTTACTTGCCGAGGTACGCGTCGTACACGGTCACGCTCGCCTTGCCGCCGTGCCGGTCGGCGACCTGGCCCCGCAGCGCCAGGGACTTGCCCTTCGCGGGGCTCTCGATCGTGACCTTGCCCTTCTTCACGGGCACCTGCTTCCAGGTGGTGCCGCCGTCGTACGACACGGACACGGCGAGGGACTTCAGGCCGGAGCCGGCCGCCGGCCCCTGGACGGTCACCGGGAAGGTCGCCGTACGGCCCGCGGGGACGGTGCCGTCGAGCGCGACCTTGGCGTCGAAGCGGACGGTGGAGAGCGGGATCCGGACGGGCTCACCCGCCGGCGGCCGGGCGCTGCGGAAGGTCCAGGAGCCGTCGATGCGGGTGCCGACCGCGGAGACGGACGGGTCGCGCTGCACCGAGGTCGTCAGGGTGTACTCGGCGTCGTCCGCGCCGACGGCGAATCCGGCCATGCCGTCCAGCGGATTCGTGTTCTCCTCGATCTTGGTGCTGCCCCGGTGGAGCACGGTCCGCGCCGAGGAGTACACGGATTCGCCGATGTTGCCCCTGCCGTCGGAGAAGAGCGACATGGCGCCGATGAGGACGTCCTCGCTCCTGGTGACGCCGGCCCTCTCGTGCATCAGCGGGGAGTGGACTGCGGTGCCGAAGGTCACGCGGTGGCTGCCGCCCGGGCGGTGGTCGCGCACCGGCGAGGTGTGGACCGTCTCTTCGACCCCGTCGGCGTCGAGCTGTGCCACCCGCAGGGACCAGGTGTTGGTCTTCCCGGCCGTGGCCAGGTGATGGGTCCGGGTGCCGGGCACGTCGAACGGGGACACGGAGTCGAAGTGGTAGTCGTCGACGGTGCTCACCGCCGTGGAGAGCGCCTTCTTGCCCGGCACCGAGGTGCCCGCGGTCGCGGAGACCTTCGCGAAGTCGGCGGACGTGAACGCCGTGGTGTGCCCGGTGGAGAGCCGTTCGACCCGCCCGCCCGCGGCGCCGTTGTACTGGGTCGAGGCGCCTCGTTCCCACTGGGCGAGGAAGGACTCCGTGAGCGCGGCGCCGGTGGGCCGCTCGGGGCCGAGCTGCGCCGTGCGCAGGCCGTCGAAGGACCCGACGCTCCGGGAGGCTTCGTAGGGCTCCGCGCCGGTGTCGACGGAGAGCGTCCGGTAGGCGCCGGTCATCGCGGCCCTGCTGTCCGGGATGCTCATCCGCACGGGCTTGGCGAGCCGGGCGTCGACCTCGACGGTGGTGTTCTTCGTCAGCGCCAGCTTGGGGTGGGTCAGCCAGTCCGACGACTCGCCCGCGGGGGACGGGACGGAACGCCTCGCGTCCAGGACGTAGTCGCCCTTCGGCAGCCGGTACGTCGCGGTGCTCTTGCCCTCGGCGTAGAAGCTGGGGACGTGGTCCGCGCCGGAGAGTTGGGTGATGCGGCTGACGAAGTCCCTGCTGGGATTCCCGTCCGAGCCGGTGTGGTTGAGCGTCAGGTCGTACGACTCGGCCTCCCGTTCCACCGCGGCCGTGGTGCGCACGTTCTGGCCACCGCCGGTCGCGACGACGGACGCGGAGTAGGCGCCGTCGTTGGAGCCGCCGATCCGGGTGTCCACCGTCACGGGGACGGCAGCGGTGCCGCCGGCGGGCACGGTGACCCGGTCGACGCCCAGGGCGAAGAAGCCGGCCGGGGCGGGCCCGCCCTTCGGGTCGAAGCCGCGGACCGTCAGGTCCAGCGCGACGTCCCGGTCCCCGAGGTTGCGGTAGGTGATCTCCTTGGTGAGGGGCCGGTCGTCGGTGTGCGGCCACTGCTGCCGACCGAAGGTGACGGTGGGCTCGTCGGCGACCACGGTCTGCGTCAGGGCGGTGTCGACGGCGAGCCGGCCGGTGCCCTGCCGGAAGACGCCGTGGCCGCCGTCCTTGGCGGAGGCGGTGAGCACGGACTTGATGCGCTCGCCCGTCCAGGTGGGATTGCGCTGCTTGAGCAGGGCGGCGGCGCCCGCGGCGTGCGGTGCGGCCATGGAGGTGCCGGAGAGGGTGACGTAGCCGGGCGGGTTCTCGCCGTGCTGCTGCGCGGCGGCGCTGCCGGGGGCCGAGGCCGCGGTGACGTCCATGCCGGGCGCGGTGACGTCCGGCTTGACCGCGCCGTCACCGCTCCTCGGCCCGGCCGAGGAGCGATCGTCCACCTTGTCGGTGTCGTCCACGGCCCCGACGGTGAGGGCCGCGTCCGCGCTGCCCGGGGAGTCGATCGAACGGGCGGACGGTCCGCTGTTGCCGGCGGCGACGGCGAACAGGACGCCCTTCTCCTTGGTCAGCTTGTTGACCAGGGCCTCCAGCGGGTCCAGTTCGGGGGTGTCGGGCATGCCGAGGCTCATGTTGACGATGTCCGCGCCCTGCGCCACGGCCCAGTTCATGCCGGCGAGGATCTGCGAGTCGATGCCCACGCCGGAGTCGTCGAGCACCTTGGCGTTCAGGACTTTCGCGCCGGGCGCGACGCCCTTGTGCGCACCGCCCGAGCGGGCGCCGGTGCCCGCGGCGGTCGAGGCGACGTGGGTGCCGTGCCCGTCGCGGTCCTTGGCGTCGGGCGAGTCGGAGAAGTTCTGCGACCCGACGACCTTGCCCTTCAGGTCTTCGTGGGTCTCGTCCACACCGGTGTCGAGGACGGCGATGGTGACGCCCGTCCCGTCGTACCCGGCCTGCCACGCCGTGGGGGTACCGATCTGGGCCGTGCTCTTGTCGAGCGAGGCGGTGCGCACCGCGTCCAACCAGACGCGCTCGACGCCCGGGACGGCCCGCGCCGTACGGGCGTCAGCCGCCCCGGCGGTACGGGTGAGGGCGTCCCACAGCGCTCCCGGATTCCGCTCCGGGACGGTCACGGCGTCCGCGTTCAGCGACGGCAGCGTCCGCCGCACCTCCGCGTCACCGCGCACCTCCGCCCGGGCGGCGGCCCCTGAGGCGCCCTTGTACGCGACGATCGCCTTGAGGCCCTTGCCGTAGGACCGCAGGCTCTCGGGCGTGCTGAGTCCGGTGACGTCGAAGAGGCGGCGGTCGAGGGTGCCCCGGGCGAGGAGCCGTTCGGCGTCGGCGGGGACGACGTAGGTACGGCCCTTCTCGGTCCAACTGTGCACGGGTATCTTCTGGCGGCCCTCGGCCCGGTCGACCGTGACGGCCTTGCCCCGGGCGTCCACCCCGACGCGGTCCCCGGTGATCAGGGTGACCCACCGGAGCCCGGCGGCGGTGCGCTCGGTCTCCCCTGCGGGGGTGCTCGCGCCGGTGTTGGCGAAGGAGGTCGTGGTGGTCAGTCCGGCGACGAGCGCCGTGGCCGTGAGGACCGCGGCGGCGGTCCCCGCGCCACGGCGCTGACGTTTGCTGGAGAACAAGTGGCTCCCTGCTCGGCGGGGTGGTCGACGCGCTGCCGGGGGTGGCCCCGCTTCCCACTCCCGAAGAGTGAGAGTGATCATCGGGAGTTGGCGTTGTCGCCACGTGACGCGTTGGCTGAATCTCGCCCCTCCAGAACCGGTTGCCACGTCCGCCCCATTCGCAACGGGGGCGAGTACCGCTACTCGGCGGGCACCCACACGGTGCCGCGGGCCTCGTACTCCAACATCGCCTCGATGCCGAGGGCCGCATCGGCGCCGAGTTCGCGCCGGACGAGCCAGAGGGCGAGTTCCAGGCCGGAGGTGATGCCGCCCGCCGTCACCAGGTCGCCGTCGTCCACCACCCGGGCGTCCTTGAGCACGCCGCCCTCGCGCTCCAGGTCGGCCCGGACCCGGTGGTGCGTGGTGCAGGGGCGGCCCTTCGTCAGTCCGGCGGCGGAGAGCAGCATGGTGCCGGTGCAGACGGCGGCGACGGTCAGGCCGTCGCGTACGGCCGAAGCCAGCGCGCGCGGAAGGACGCCGCGGCGGATCTCCGCCCCCACGCCGGGGCTGTCCCGGCGCCCGTAGCCGCCGCCGGGCACCACCAGGACGTCCGCGTCCCGGGGCGACCAGCCGTGCGCGACGCTCACCTGCGTCCCGTAGGCGGCGCGGAACGTGCCGGGGCCGGTGGCGCTGACGTAGCGGACGTCGACCTTCCGGTCCGTGAAGTGCCCGGCGGCGGCGAAGACTTCGAAGGGCGCGGCGAAGTCGAGTTCCTCCACCCCGTCGAACATCACGACCTGCACCCGTAGTGGGCCGGAACGCCCCCGCCCTTCCGGTTGCGCCGCGCGGGCTGCGGTGGCGACGCCCGGCACCGCCCCCGCGACCCCGAGGGCGGTGGTGGCGCGGAGCACGTTCCTGCGGTCCATGGGCCTCTCCTGTTCGTCGGCTTCACCACAGGAGTCGGTGGGGTGCGGTCGGAAGTTCCACGGCCGGCCCCGACGCGTCGCGACGATTCCCGGCCGCGACCGGAGGAGGCGGCTCAGAGCAGCGCGGGGGCGTGGAACTCGCCGAGGCCGGCAACGAGGTCGCGATCGAGCCAGTAGCGGCGGGGTACGGCGAGCATCACGTCGACGCTGACGGCGAGGATGCCGGGGATGGCGGCCAACTCGTGGTCGACGAAGTGCGCCACCGCGGAGCGGTCGGCGACCAGGGCGGTGGCGAGGACGGACAGGTCGCTGGCGACGTGGGCGACCAGGCGCGTCTGGGGAAGTCGGTCGATGCGGCGCATCACGTCGGGGGTGTCGCCCGGGGCGACGCGCAGCCGGAGCATGAAGGGGGTCTCGAAGCCGAGCCACTCCGGCACGACTTCCAGGCGCGGTCTGACCCAGCCCTCGTCCAGGACCCGGCGGACGACGCGGTGGGCGGTGGAGGTGGCGAGGCCGGCGGCCCGTCCGATGCTCGCGGCGGAGGCGCGGCCGTCCTGGAGGAGCAGGGCGACGACGGTGCGGTCCGCGTCGCCGAGCGGCTTGGCCGGGGGCGTGGCGGTGGCGGTCGCGGTGGCCTCGGGGCGCGCGCCGACGAGGTGCAGCAGGTCGTCGCGTTCGGCGTCGGTGAGGGACTGGGGGTCCCAGGTGATGCCGCGGCGCAGGGTGCTGAGGGCGGGCAGGGCGTTGACGCGGCGGACCCCGCGGACGGAGAACATCCGGTCGATGGCCCGGCTGGTCTCCGCCTCGGAGGGGGCGTGGACGACGGCGTACAGGGGGTAGTCGCCGGAGATCTGCGCCATGAGTTGGAGGTGCGGAAGTTCGCGCAGGCGGTGCAGGACGGCGAGCGGGGTGTCGCCGCTGATGTCGAGGAAGACGTGCACGGGCATCGCCGTGGAGTGCACGCCCCAGTCGGCCTGGCCGATGACCCGGACCATCCGGGCCTCGTGGAGCCGGTCGTAACGGCGTTTGAGCGTGCTGGCGTCGGCGGCCAGGATCCCGCCCAGGTCGTCCCAGGTGGCCCGGGGTGCCAGATGCAGCGCGCCGATGAGACGTCGGTCGAGCTCGTCGAGGAGAGGGCGGGTCATGGCGCCTTACCTTAGCCCGCCAGTTAATCCCACTGTTATCTACTGGGACTGGAGAATCTCTCATTCGGATGCCATTGTTCGCAGGAACATCCTTCCCTTGTACGAAGAGGTACCGATGAGCGTCACCTCCGCCGAGCCTCGGCCGACCGAGCCGCAGTCGAGAGCCCTGCGCACCGCGTTCCGGCTGTTCGCGGCGATCGAGAAGGTCGGCAACAAACTCCCCCACCCGTTCTGGCTGTTCTGGATCCTCGCGGGGGTCGTCGCCGTCCTCAGCGCCGTGCTCGCGGCCGTCGACGTCAGCGCCGTGCACCCCGGCAAGGGCGAGACCATCGCGGTGCAGAGCCTGCTCAGCCACGAGGGCCTGACCATGGCCATCGAGGGGGCGGTGGACAACTTCGCGGCCTTCCCGCCGCTGGCCACCATCCTCACCGTGATGTTCGGCATCGTCGTGGCCGAGAAGAGCGGGCTGTTCTCCGCCCTGCTGCGCCGCATGGTCGAGCGGGTGCCGGGCAAGTACCTCACCTTCGCCCTGTCGCTGACGGCCATGGTCAGCCATGTCGCGGGGGACGCCGCGTACTTCACGCTCGTCCCGATCGGCGCGCTGATCTTCCGCGCGGCGGGCCGCAGCCCGGTGCTGGGCTGCATCGTGGCGTACGTCTCGATCTCCGCCGGGTACAACGCCTCCCCGTCCCTGACCACCACCGACGTCCTGCTGTCGGGCATCTCGACCGCCGCCGCCCAGACCATCGACGCCGACTACGTCGTCACCCCGGTCGGCAACTACTTCTTCGGCATCGGCTCCTCGGTCCTGGTGGCCCTCGCGATCACCCTCGTCGTCGACAAGGTCATCGCCCGCCGCGCGGACCTGGAGCCCGACGAGCCGGTGACCGCGCCGGACGCCGAGGAGCGGGAGGCGATCGAGGTCACCGCGCAGCAGCGGCGCGCGCTGCGCGCCACCGGGCTGGTCGCGCTCGGCTTCGTCGCCCTGCTGGTGGCGGCGATGGTGCCCGTGTCGTCACCGCTGCGCGGTGAGGGCGGCGGGATCGTGAACTCCCCCGTGATCGGCGGGATGGCGCTCGTCCTCGGGCTGTTCTTCGCCGTGGTCGGCACCGTCTACGGACGGATGACCGGCACCTTCACCGCCGCCCGCGACATCATCGGGGCGATGGTCGAGGGCACCAAGTCGATGGCGCCGATCCTCGTCCTCTTCTTCGCGATCTCCCAGTTCCTCGCCTACTTCAAGTGGACGAACATCGGGGACATCCTCGCCGTCAAGGGCGCCGAGACGCTGCGCGCCCTGGACCTCCAGGGGTGGACGGTGCTGGTCGGCATCGCCGTGCTGATCACCGTGATGAACCTCGTCATCACCAGCGGATCCGCACTGTGGGCGCTGGCCGCGCCGGTGCTCATCCCCATGCTGATGCTGATCGGCATCGAGCCGGAGACCACCCAGGCCGTCTACCGGGTCGCCGACTCCGTCACCAACTGCGTGACCCCGATGAGTCCGTACTTCGTGATGGCGCTGGGCTTCATCCAGCAGTACCGCAAGTCCGCGGGCATAGGCACCCTGGCCTCCTTCACGATCCCGATCGCCGCCGTCGTCTGGGTCGCCTGGATGGCGTTCTTCGTCGCCTGGTACCTGCTCGGCATCCCGTTCGGCATCAGCTGACCCCCGCTCACCACCGCACATTCCGCGCATTCCGCGTCCCGTACGAGAAGGCAGACCATGACCGCCGTACCCGCAGCCGAACTCACCGCCCGCGCCCAAAAGGCGTCGGCGGAGACCGTCGCCGACGTGCTCACCCTCGTGAACCACGAGACCGGCAGCTACGACCTGTCCCGGCTCGCCGCCGGCCTCGACCTGCTGCGCGAGTTGACCGTCCACCGGCTCGGCCCGCCCGGGCGCGAACAGCGCCACCCGGGCGGCGAGTACGGCGACACCCTCACGCTGACGTACCCGGGCACCGGCCCCGGGCACGTCGCGCTGGTGGGCCACTACGACACCGTGTGGCCGACCGGCACCCTCGCCGGGTGGCAGCACCCGGAACCGGGCGACGACGGCCGGGCCAAGCTCAGCGGCCCGGGCATCTTCGACATGAAGACCGGGCTGGTCCAGGGCGTCTGGGCGCTCAAGCTGGCCCGGGAGTCCGGCGCGCCGGTACCCACCGTCACCTTCCTCTTCAACGGTGACGAGGAGATCGGCTCCCTGGCGTCGCGGCCGGTGATCGAGGACGTGGCCCGACGGGTCGACGCCACGCTCGTCCTGGAGCCGAGCGCCCACGGCGCGGTGAAGACCGCCCGCAAGGGTTCCGGGATCTTCCGGGTCACGGCGACCGGGATCGAGGCGCACGCCGGGCTCGCACCGCAGGACGGGGCGAGCGCCATCACCGCGCTGTCGGAGTTCGTGGTCGCCGCGGCCGCCGTCGCGGCGCCCGCCCAGGGCACCACGGTCAACACCGGACTCATCCAGGGCGGCTCCGCCACCAACGTGGTCGCCGGCCGGGCCACCGCGAGCCTCGACATCCGGGTCAGCAGCTCGGCCGAGCAGGCCCGCGTGGACGAGGCGCTGGACGCCATCGCGGTCACCGACCCGCGCGTCCGCATCGAGATCGACCACGCCTGGAACCGGCCGCCGATGACCCTGGGCGCGGCCTCCGCGCCCCTGCTCGACCTGGCCCGCGACGTCGCCCGCGAGCAGGGCCGCACCCTGTCCCACACCGCCGTCGGCGGCGCCAGCGACGCCAACTTCGTCGCTGCCCTCGGGCTGCCCGTGCTGTGCGGGCTGGGCGCCGTCGGCAACGGCGCGCACGCCCAGGGCGAGTTCATCTACCCCGACACCGTGCCCACCCAGACCGCCCTGGTCGCCGGGGTGCTCGGCCGGCTGGCGACGCCGCTGACGGGCCCGGCCACGGCGGGTTGACGCAACCGCACGCCCGGGGGCCACGGGGCTATATTCCGGACATGCTCGTGGATGCCGTGGCCCAGTCGATCGTCGACGACGTCGTGACCCGTCTCGGGGTCAGCGTGAACATCATGGACGAGCGCGGCGTCATCGTCGCCAGCAGCGACCGCACCCGACTGGGCAGCGTGCACGAGGGCGCGCTGCGGGTGCTGCGCACCGGCGAGCCCCTGTCGCTGACCCGGGAGGCGGCCAGCGCGCTCGACGGCACCCGGGCGGGCGTGAACCTTCCGCTACGGGTGGAGGGGCGGCTCGTCGGCGTCGTCGGGGTGCGGGGCGAGCCCGCGGAGGTCGGCGAGATCGCCCGGGCCGTCGCCCGGCTCGCCGAGCTGATGGTGATGCGGGAGACCTTCGCGGGCGAGGTCGGCTGGCGCCACCAGGTCCGCCGGCAGGTGCTGCGCGACCTGCTGGCGGACCGGCTCACCGAGGAGGGCTGGCGCCAGGGGCAGCAGCTCGGCGGCTGCCGGGTCGAAGCGCCGTACACGCTCTTCGCCGTGCGCGCCGAGGCCCTCGCCACCGCGGACGAGCCCAGGGAGCCGTACCGGCTGCTGGAGCTGGACGAGCGCTCCGCGCTGATCGCACCCGACGCACACGGCACGGTCTGGGCGGTGACCGGTGGCGCCACCTCCGTCGCACTGCGCCACCGGCTGGCCCGGCTGTGCGAGGCGGACCGGGCGGCGGGGTTCCTCGAAGCCGGGCCCGCGGACGACTTCACGGCCCTGTTGCAGCAGGCGGGCCGGGCGCGCTTCGCCGTGCGCCGCAGCTTCACCGGGGCCGTACGCCTCGCCGACGTCGAGCTCCCCGTACTGCTCGCCCGGCTCGACCCCGAGGTCCGCACCGCCGCCGCCGAGCGCGTCCTCGGCCCGCTCTCCACCGAACTCCGCCGCACCCTGCGCGTCTACTTCGCCAGCGACTGCAACGCCGCCGAGTCCGCCGAACGGCTCCGGGTGCACCGCAACACCCTCGCCTACCGGCTGCGCCGGATCACCGAGCTGACCGGCAAGGACCCCCGGGTCTTCCAGGACGCCGTGGCACTCCAGGTCGCGCTGCACCTGTGCGACATCGACTGAGCCAGCGCCCCTCCCGGAAAGTTCCATGGGCGATTGTGCGCGGTGCATAAATACGGGTGGTGAACAGCGGGCGAAATCCGTTCACCGGGCCAGTATTCGCCGGTGGCGCAAGCGCCTAGAGTGCCGACACGGCTCATCGAGAGCCCGTTATCACGCCCCTTCACCCCCTTCTCCGGAAAAGGTGCACTTCCTGTGCGTGTCGTCCTCGCTCCCGACTCCTTCAAGGGCAGCCTGTCCGCCGCGGACGTCTGTGCCGCGATGGAGGCCGGTGTGCTCCGTGCCCTACCAGGGGCCGAAGTCGTCCGCGTGCCGATGGCGGACGGCGGCGAGGGCACGCTCGACTGCATCGGTGCCGTCACCGGCGGCTCGGAAGTCCGGCTCTCCGTCAGCGGTCCGCTCGGCGCCCCGGTCGCCGCCCGCTATCTGCTCGCCCCCGACGCGTCCTCCGCCGTCGTCGAACTCGCCTCGGCCTCCGGGCTGCCGCTGCTCGACCCGGCACGGCTCGACCCGCTGCGCGCGGACACCGCGGGCACCGGCCAGCTCATCGCCGACGCCATCGACCGGGGCGCCCGCTCCGTGCTCGTCTGCGTCGGCGGCAGCGCCAGCACCGACGGTGGCACGGGGCTGCTGCGCGCCCTCGGCGTGCGGTTCCTCGACGCCGACGGCGACGAACTGCCGCCCGGCGGCGGCGCCCTCGCCGACCTCGCCCGGGTGGACTTCTCACAGGTGCCCGCCGAGGTGCGCGCCACCCGGTTCGGCATCGCCTGCGACGTGACGAACCCGCTGATCGGCCCGCGCGGCGCCGCGGCCGTCTTCGGCCCCCAGAAGGGCGCGGGCCCGGCCGATATCCACCGACTCGAACGGGGCCTGGCCCGGCTCGCGGACGTCCTCGCCGAACAACTCGGCACCGTCGTGCACCACCTGCCCGGCGCCGGCGCGGCCGGCGGCACCTGCGGCGGCATGCTCGCCGTCCTCGACGCCACCGCCCAGCCCGGCTGCGAACTCGTCGCCCGCAGCGTCGGCCTGCCCGCCGCCCTGGCCGGCGCCGACCTGGTGCTGACCGGGGAGGGACGGCTCGATCGACAGAGCGCCGACGGCAAGGTCGTCTCCCACGTCGCCGCGCTCGCCGCGGCCCGGGGCGTCCCCGCGGTGGCGCTCGCCGGTCAAGTCGTCCCGCCCCTGACCGAGTTGTACGCGTCGGGCCTCACCGCGGCGTTCAGCATCGCAGACGGCCCGCGCACCCTCGACGCCATGACCGCATCGGCCGCCGAACTGCTGACGCAGACGGCGGAACAAGTCGTACGGCTGCGCATCGGCTGAGTTGTCCCTGCCCGGTCCGCCGGGCGAACTCCCGCACCGCCTCCACCGCACCCCCGTCCCCCGTACACAGCCCCGTGTACGCCCGTCCCCCTCCGTGCCCGTGCCGTACCGGCCCACGGCCCGGGCACGCCGTCCCACCCCGCTAGGAGTCCCATGAGCACCGCCGGTCCCGCCCTGCTCGCCGCCCTGGCCGCGAGCATCGGGCTGATCATCCTGCTGTGCGGACGGTTCCGTCTGCACCCCTTCCTCGCCATCGTGCTGTCCACGTACGTCTTCGGACTGCTGGCGATGGGCGTGGGCGCCGCCACCGGTGCCGACCAGAAGTTCGTCGACAACCTCGCCGGCACCATCGCCGAGGGCTTCGGCTCGATCCTCGCGAGCATCGGTCTGGTGATCCTCTTCGGCACCATCATCGGCAAGGTGCTGGAGCGCACGGGCGCGGCCGTCACCCTCGCCGAGGGGGTCCTCAAGGTCGTCGGCAAACGCCATCCGGCGCTCGCCATGTCCCTGATGGGCTGGGTCGTCTCGGTGCCCGTCTTCTGCGACTCCGGTTACGTCGTGCTCTCCCCGCTCCAGCGCTCGATCGCCCGCAAGACCGGCAAGAACCCCGTCGTCCTCGGCACCGCCCTGGCCACCGGCCTGTACGCGTCGCACACCTTCGTGCCCCCGACGCCCGGCCCGATAGCCGCCGCGGGCAACGTCGGCATCGGCTCCGACGGCCTGATCTGGGTCATCCTCTTCAGCATCCCGGTCTCCCTCGTCGCCGCGATCGCGGGCCTGGTGTGGGCGCTGCGTCGCACCGGCAACCTGGAGAGCAAGCTGCCGGACGCGCGCCAGACCTTCGACGAGTACAAGGCGCAGTTCGAGCGGCTGCCCTCGATGGGCAGTGCCCTGGCGCCGATCCTGGTCCCGATCGTGCTGATGGCGATCGGCTCCGTCGCCGCCTTCCCGGCCGGCGGCGGCACCCTCGTCGACGGCGCCTTCGGCGCCTTCCTCACCGACCTGGGCAACCCGGTGAACGCCCTGCTCATCGGCGTCCTGCTGGCGCTGGCCCTGCTGCCGCCGAAGCGCGACGCCAAGGCCCTGACCACCTGGGTCGCCGAGGGGTTGGTGGACGCGGCGCCCATCCTGGTCATCACCGGCGCCGGCGGCGCGTTCGGCGCGGTGATCAAGGGCACCCCGATCGCCGACTACATCGCCTCGCTGATCGGCGACGGCTCCGCGGTCAGCGGCGTCACCGCGCTGCTGGTCCTCTTCGGGCTCGCGGCGCTGCTGAAGACCGCGCAGGGCAGCAGCACCGCCGCGCTGATCATCACCTCCACCCTGGCCCAGCCCCTGCTGCCGGCGCTCGGGCTCGACGGCACCATGGGCTCCATACCGATCGGCCAGGTCATGGCCGTACTCGCGATCGGCGCCGGCGCGATGGTCGTGAGCCATGTGAACGACTCGTACTTCTGGGTCGTCTCCCAGTTCTCCGGCATGGACGTGAAGACCGCCTACCGCGCGCAGACCGCCGCCACCCTCGTCCAGGGCCTCACGGCGCTCGCCTTCGTCCTCGCGCTGGGCGCGGTGGTGCTGTAGGGCCGCGGCGCTACGGCGAGCCCCCGGGTACCGGACTAGGCTGGAGACGGACTCGGGGGTTTCCTGGCCGGGAGGCGAGTGACCATGGCTGGGCTGGTGATCCGGAACTTCGCCGCTGCCGACGAGACGCGACCCTTCGAAGCCGACAAGGGCAAGCTGGACGTGCTGAACACGGCCGGCGGCCCCGTCGGCCGGGCCGTGTTCGAGACCGGCTGGCGCTGGTCGGAGCACGTCAAACCGCTGGCGGGAACCGACAGTTGTCAGTCGGCCCACACCGGTTACGTGGTGAGCGGCCGCATGAAGGTGGTCATGGACGACGGGGAGAGCGCCGAGGCGGGACCGGGCGACTTCGTCGAGATTCCGTCCGGGCACGACGCCTGGGTGGAGGGCGACGAACCCTGCGTGGTGATCGACTGGACCGGGTACGGCGACTACGCGAAGCCCGCGTGAGCGGCCGTGGCCTGAGCTGGAGCTGGAAGGCCGCCCCGGCGCGTGGTCGTAGGGCGCGCACTGCTGCGCCTTGAGACACACCCGCCGGGGCGACCGCACGCAGGACCTTGCGGGCAAGCCCGCGGGGCCGGGGGTCAGGCGGCGAGGCGGCGTACCGCATTCAGGAGGCGGGTTGCCTGGGTGACCCGGGCTGACGAACCGCGCTGGGCCGCCACCTCGGCGAGCGCTGCGGGCAGGGCCGCCGGGACCTCCTGCGTCGCACCGGGTGCGCAGCGCTCCGCGCAGTCGGCCGCCACTTCCAGCAACTCCCCGAGGGCCCGCACGGGCGGCCGGACCGGCAGCAGCGCGGGCAGGGTCGCCGCGAGGACCGCCCAGGTGGTCTCGTGCGCCCCGGTGGCCGCGGCGGTGCGGGCGGCGTCGGCGAGCCGGTTGGGCTTGAGCCCGCCGTGGACGACTTCCTCGCCGACGAGGCGGCCCAGCAGCGGTGCATCGAGCTGCCGGCGTGCGGCGAGCGTCAGCAGGGTGTCGACGGCGGCCAACCGCACTTCCTGGTCGGGCGCGCCCAGACCGGTCGCCACCGCGCGGTGCAGCGCCGGGCCGGCCGGGCCCTCGCCCTCGCCTTCGGCGAGCAGCGGCAGGGAGCCCATCAGGCCGCGCCACTCCCAGCGGCCGGCGCCCCGGGTGCGCAGGTGGTCCAGCAGGGCGAGCACCCAGGCGGCGACCGCGTCGCGGTGGTGCGGCAGGGTCGCCACCCAGCCCGGGGTGAGCTGGGTGAAGTCGTACTGGCCGTCGGGGCAGCGGTACGAGTGCTGGTGGCCGGTGTCGACGGGCCGGGCGAGCCAGCGGGCGTGCGGGGGCAGCAGCCGTCGGGCCGTCAGCAGCTCCCGGGCGCGGTCCGCCAGGGCGCGGGCGCTGCGCGCGGTCTGCTCCAACAGCCCGGCCGTCGGGTGCTGCTGGTCCGACGGGGCCGGCTTCTGCTCGGCGCTGTCGGGGGCGCCTTCGGGATGGCGCAGCGCGACCAGCTCCGGCCAGGTGTCGTCCAGCCAGGTCGCGAGCCGGTCGCCTTCGTCGGTGCCCAGGAGCGCGGCTTCCTTCGCGGCCGGGCCTCCGCTGCCGGGTGCGACGCGCAGCAGGGCCTGGGTGAAGTCCATGGGCTCGGGCCGGGCCCCGAGGCTTTGGTACTCGCGCAGGCGCTCCACCAGCACTTGGGCGTCGAGCGCCCCGGTCTCCCAGGTCGGAGTGGCGAGCAGCAGCGGCAGCGGGTCGGTGCGCAGCCGCCAGGCCGCTTCGGCGAGCCGGCCGCGCAGGATCGCGCCCATGCCGTTGATCGGGCAGACGTCGGACGCGGTGCTCTTGGCGTGGGCCTTGCGGACCGTCTCCAGCGGGATGGTCCCGACGCCCGCGGCCAGCACTTCCCGCAGGCCCGTCACTCCGTACGGGAGGGGGTTGCCGCGGCCCGGGCTGCTGAACCACCACTCGTCGTCGAAGGTCTCGCGCACGGCGGCGACGAGCAGTTGCCGGTCCTGGTGCGCCAGGCGGACCAGTCCGTCCAGGGCCCGTTCGAAGACGACGGGGGTCGGCTGTGCGGCGACGGCGGCCACCAGTTCGGAGACCAGCTCGGGCACGGAGGACGCGGGGGCTTGGGCGCGGCGGCGGGCGGGGACGGCGGGCAGCGTCTGTGCCTCGTACGCCGTGGACTCCTCGGCGAGCGGGGTGCCGAGCAGCTCCGCCGCGGTCTGCCGGTGGACCGTGCCGAGGAGCAGCGCGGCTTCCGCGAGCGCCTGTCGGGCGGCCGTGTCGACGGCGGGCAGATGGCGGGCGACCAGCTTCAGGGCCCGCTCCTGCGCGGATGCGTCCGCGTGGCCGAACGCCCCGCCCACCGACGGCAGCAGGGTGCTGAGGCCGTCCCCGTCCTTGGCCCGCGCCCGGGCGGTGAGCACCTTGCCCAGCAGGATGAGCTGGTCGCGGACGAGCTTCTTCTCGGGCCGGAAGAACACCGAGTCGCACGCCTCGGCCAAGGTGGCGTCCGGGAGCCGGCCGTCGAGCGCGAGCCGGCCCAGCACGCCTTGGGCGTGGGCGGCGACCTGGGGGACGCCGTCGGCGGCCATGCCCATCCAGTCGGGGATGCGGGCGGCCTCCTCTTCGGGGGTGAGGGCGAGTTGCCTGAGCACGGCGAGGGCGAACCGCAGGTCCTGCGGCCTGCCGCCGCGCAGCAGTCGGGCGACGCAGTGGTCCACCAGCTCAGGGCGGGCCATCGCGCCGCACTCGGCAAGCCGGGTCAGCGCCTGCGGCCAGTGGTGCGGCTTGTCGGGCTCGGCGAGGTCCAGTACGTCCGGCGGTATTTCGGGCAGCTCGAACAGCCGGCGCACCAGGACGGCGACCTCCGGCTCCTGCTGGATCCCGCGCATCAGCAGTCGGCGCTGCGTCAGATGGGCGGCCCAGCCGCGGACGTAGGCGTCGCTGGTGGGCACCGGGCAGCCGGCGAGGTCCACCAACTCGCGGATCAGGGCGTAGTCCTCCTCGCCGGTGGAGGCGCGGGCCGCCAGTCGATGGGCCAGGTCCGCGAGCCAGGCCGGGTCCCGCTCGGAAAGCGCTTGCACCAGCGGCGGCAGCACCGGCATTTGGGCCGGGCCACGGGGCAACCGCAGGTCACGGGCGCCGATCCAGGCGGCAGCGGCGGCGGCGCCGGGGTGGCAGGCGGCGCCCGCGACCAGCAGCGCCATGCTGATCTTCCCGCGCTTCTTCCACGCCTCCCAGTTCTCCCAGTCGCTGTTGCGCTGTTCGTTCCTCAGGGTTTTGAGCTCGTGCAGCAGTTCCTTGCGCTCGGCGGGCGTGAGCGGCGCGAGCAGTTTCACCAGCTCCTGCAGCCGGTGGCCGCGGACGGCGTCCATCACCTCGTTCATCTGGCGCCTCCCGCCGTGTCGATGCCGGTCGCACCGGTGGACGCGGTGGCCCTGGCGGCGGCGTCCGGTGGGGCGGTGGCGCCGCGTCGGGCGATGCGTACCGCCAGCGCGTGCTTGCAGGGCCCCCGTCCGCCCTGGTGCTCGGCCCACCAGGGGCAGGTGCACCACAGTCGCCCGGCGCGCTCCCCCACCCGGTAGGTCCGGTCGCCGGAGGTGACCGAAGCCGGCTCGCCGCCGGCGCCGAGGCGGACCGCGCCGGTCGCGACCAGTTCGCGGGCGTTCACCAGCCGGGGGTTGTGCTTCTCGGTGCGTCCGGCGTCGTAGGGCAGTTCGCGGTGGAAGTACGCGGCGTCCGCGACGTCGTAGCCCACCCGGCCGGCGGTGCCGAGCCGCACCAGCGCGGCCCGGACGCGCCCGACGGGCAGCCCGGAGCGCTCCGCCAGCTCCGTCGGGTCGATCGTCGGCTCCCAGGCGAGCAGCACCGAGATCAACTCCGCGTCCCCGGCGGCCTCCTCGGTCGCCAGCGCCTCCAGGACCCCGCCCTCGCCCGAGAAGCCGCGGGCGGTGTCCGGCGACAGGGTCAGCGTCAGCCGCATCCCCGGCAGCTCCACCTCCCAGGCGGACGGGGTGCGGTCGTGGCCGGTGCCGGCGGGGGCGTACACCCGGAGGGCGGTGGCGTGCCGCAAC
Organism: Streptomyces sp. NPDC017979; assembly: GCF_044328175.1. NCBI lineage: Bacteria > Bacillati > Actinomycetota > Actinomycetes > Kitasatosporales > Streptomycetaceae > Streptomyces > Streptomyces sp. NPDC017979. Next base: position 183,564 of record NZ_JBIRGU010000004.1, read on the forward strand.
ACCCGGTGCAGCGCGGTCAGCCGCTCGGGGCCGGGGAGTCGCACCGCGCCGTCGGTGGGCCGGGTGGTCGGCCGCAGGGTACGGCCGGTGGGGACCATCCAGGTCGCGTTCCGCGAGGCGCGGCCGGTCGTGCGGGGCAGGGTGCGCAGGAAGCGCACCGCCTCCAGGCCGGTCAGCTCGGCGCGCAGGTCGAAGCCGGCGGTGGCGACCTGCGCCTCGGCGAACCCGCGCAGCCAGCGGTCCGGCAGCGGGACCTTCTTCTCCACGACCGGCCCGTCCTCGGTGGTGACCGCCAACTCGTCGGGGCCCACCCGCAGGTGCATCGGGCTGTCCCCGGTCATCCGGGAGAGCGCCTCGCGCAGCGGGTTGTTCACGTCCACGTTGGTGGTGCCGTGCCCGGTCTCGGCGCCGTCGAGGCCGTCGCGCAGCACGTCGAGGCGGGCGTACACCCCACAGCAGCCGGAGAAGGACTCGAACCGCAGCCGGTCGCCGTTGCCCGTCACCACCGGGTCCAGCAGGGGCCGCGGCGTGGGGTCCGTGTAGCGCGCGGCGGCCACGTCGGCGACGGCCAGCAGGGCGCGGGCCGCGGCCTGCGGTGCAGCCAGGAAGCCGGAGAAGAAGGTGGGGTGGGCCTCGGCTCCGGTCGGAGTGAGCCCTCCGGAGGTCTCCAGGCCGAGGAGGCTGCCGTCCGCCCGGGACTCCAGGGCGGAGGAGCGGGCGTAGGCGAGCGCCTGCGTTGTTCGCGTCATGGGCCAGACCGTAGGACCCGCCACTGACAACGGCCCCCGACCGAGGGAAACTTCGCAGGTCGCACGGGGTTTAGCGGGGTTACGGAGGCTTGTGCTCCGGTCGGTGGGCGCTCGCCGCGGACGTCCGTGCGCAGGTCGTGCCGGCCGTCTGCCGCCCGTCGAGGGCGGGTTCACCGGCCCGTCCCTCAAGTCGTCCGTGCCGCCCTCTTGTGCCGACGGCGCCGCGTCTGCCAGATTCTCCGCAGCCCCACATGACATGGACGCAACAAGTAACCCCTTGTCGCGTCCACTCACTCCTGCGCACCCCCGCAGGGCTCCACCCCCCACACGATGGAGAAGACCACGTGCGTATCACCCGACTCATACCCGCGCTCGCGACCGCCGCGCTCTCCGTAGTCGCCCTCGCCCCCACCGCCGCGGCCCAATCACCGGCACCGGCACCGGCACCGGCACCGGCCGTCCAGAGCGCGCCGAGCGGCGACATCGGCACCAAGGCCCTGCCGATCATCGGCGGCGGCTACGCGAGCGACGCGCCCTGGGCGGCCCGACTGTTCTCCAACGGCCGGCAGACGTGCAGCGCCACGATCATCGCGCCCACCTGGATCCTCACCGCGAAGCACTGCGTCACCGGCGGCGGACTGTCGTTCCGCATCGGCAGCCTCGACCAGAGCAGCGGCGGCACCGTGGCGAACGCGTCCGGCGTCTACAACCACGCCTCCTCCGACCTGTCGCTGGTCAAGCTCGACCGCTCGGTCTCGGCGACCTACGCCCGCCTCGGGCAGCCCGGCTCGGTCTCGGTGAACCAGACCGTGCAGGTGTACGGCTGGGGCGCCACGTCCCAGTGCGGCTCCGAGATCAACTGCCAGTCCCGCTATCTGAAGGTCGCCAACGTCGTGGTGACCGGCGGCTGCCGCGACGCCTACAACGGCTCCGCGATCTGTGCCCGGCGCGGCGACGGCATCACCGCGGGCGGCGACTCGGGCGGCCCGATGATGGCCAACGGCATCCAGGTCGGCGTCGCCTCCACCAGCGACCGGCAGACCATGACGGCGTACACGAACGTGACGGCGTACCGCTCCTGGGTCCAGTCGATCGCCGGCGTCTGACCCGACTCCTGACTCAAGGTGGGGCCCGGCCCAGGCGCCTGGGCCGGGCCCCACCCGTCACGGCAGCGACGCTCCGCGCCCACCGGTCACGGCCGGACCTGGATCAGTGCGTGCGTACCGCTCGTGCGCCAGGCGGCACCCGAGGCTTCGAGGGCGGCCAGCTTCCCCGGCTCCAGGCCGACGACGACGTCGGACTTCAGCGTCCGCAGCGCGGCGACGGCCCCCGGGAAGCTGGCGGTGCGCTCGGCGAACGGCGTCGTCGCGTCCCACAGCCGGTCACCCACCAGCCGGCGGTAGTTGAGGTCCCCCTTCAGGATCGTGAGGGCTCCACCCGTGAACTCCTCGCGCAGGTCGTCGGGCATCTCCTCGTACGGCAGCGGGGCGCAGAAGAAGGCGTGGGTACGGACCTCCAGGCCGCCCGCCGCGGTGGCGCGCCACAGCCGGTCACCGATCCGGCCGGCCTCACCGGGCGCCCGGCGAAGGCGCCGCAGGCAGTCGACGACGTCGGCCGTCATCGCGTCGGAGACGTAGTACGGGTAGGGCTTGACGTGGAGCACCACCCGCGCCGCGTGCCGGTGTGCCAGCAGGTGGTCGATGAGGACGAGGTCGGGGATCAGTTCGCGTCCCGCGTTGTCCGCCACCACGGCGACGCGCGCGCCGGCCCCGGCCGGCAGGAGCCGCCACAGCAGGGCGCCGTCGTCGGCGACCAGTGCAGTGTCGGCGGCGCCGGCGGCCCGCCCTCCCGCCGAGACCAGGAAGCCGAGGTCAGCCCGGTTGCCCCAGAGCGAGGCGCCGAGCAGGGCCGCCGCCCGCTCGTCGGCCGGCGCGTCGACGAGCGCGTCCAGCGCCCGTAGCTCCTCGGCCACCGCGTCGCCCCGCAGTTCGGCCTGCTTGAACGGCGCGAAGGGGTCGATCCCCCGCCAGGCCCCGGCGTCGAAGTATCCGACCGCGCCGAGCAGCCTGCGGTAGAAGTAGCTCTCGGACCAGAGGAACGGCGCGTCGTACCAGGACCGCCCGAAGTGGCCACGCCCCCATTGCGCCCAGCGCTCGGCGTCGTACTCCCCGGGGGCCAGCGGCTCGACGACGCCTTCGGTGGCCTCGGTCACCAGGGCGTCGAGCGCGTCCTGCTGCCGGCGGCCGTACGGAAAGGCGTCACGGACCTGCCGGATCAGGGCGGGGTGCCGCTCGGCCAGCACTCCCCGGGCGAACGAACCCGGCTCATCGCCCCGGACGACCGGTGCGCCGGCCGTGCTGCCGGGGGGCGGTGGGTTCTGCTCGGTCATGGTGTCCCAGCCTTTCGCTCCTCGCTGACCAGCCCATGATCTCCACACCGCGGCGCCGGCCGCACGGGTACGCGGGCGGGCTCAGGAGTACGTGCGCACTGCCAGCGCCCCCAACAGGCAGCAGAAGGCCGCGACGGTGGTGGCGGTGCGCAGGGCGTTCATCCGGTTCCAGCGCGCCTCGAAGCGTTCGCGCACGGCGGCCAGGTCGGGGACGCCGTCGGGGTCGCCGGCCGCGATGAGCGCATGGTTGAGGGGGACGTTCACCGCGAGGGTGACCACCAGCGTGACCGCGTACAGGACGAGGGCGGCCCCCGTCCACGGCAGCACGTCGCGGTGGTCCGCGGGCAGATGGAGGCCCGCGGCCAGCGCGGTGCACAGCAGGGCCGCGTTCGACACGGCCATGAACAGCGGATTGTGAATGGCGGTGTTCAGGCGCTGCGCGGCGTCGACGAACGTGCGGTCGTCGGCCTTCGCAAGGCCGGGCATGACCGAATTGGCATAGGCGAGCACGATTCCCGCGACGAGACCGGTCGACCCGGTGGCGACGAGCAGGGAGACCAGGCGGAATGCACCCATGGTGGGACTCCGTGACGTGGTGAAGGGGTGTGAAGGGGCGGGACGTGCGTCGGTGCGCGGGGTCACCCGTGTACGCGACGGCTCCGAGCGACGGAGAGGGGGAGGCGGGGGCCGCGTCCCGGCCGTGTCGCGGCAACCGCGAATCGGACCACCGTCGGGGAAATGGGCATGCCGTCCTCCGGAGCATCATCTGTCGCATAAAGCGCAGGGACTCTCGGAAGCCGCAGAAGAGGGGGACGCACCCGTCCCGGGCATCTCGGAATATCGCTGCCGTTCGGGGGAACCGTAATCCATCGAGCGGAACGGGGGCGACGCCTCCCGTCGGGCGGAACAGCGGTCGACGCCTCCCGTTCCATCGTGCGCGTGTGCGAGATTGGCGTCATGCCGCGCCCCAGCGAACTGACCCCCGACGAAGCCAGGAACCTGCTCGTGACGTACTTCGCCGAGCACCCGCCGCCGATCGCGGGCGAGTTGCACATCGCACCCGAGTGGTACGAGGACGCCACGGACTACCTGCCGGCCTGGGGCGCTCGGGAGTTCTTCGTCGACGGGCAGGCGGCGTACGGCCGGGTGGACAACACCGCGATCTTCATCGACAAGCGCACCGGCGCGGTCCGCGCGGACCTGTTCACGCCGAACTTCGACAAGATCAGGGCGATGACGCCGGTGATCGTCCCCGAGGCGGCCCGGCACTCCCCCGGCCCCGACGAGGCCAGGCTGGTCGAGGTCGGCCGCGCTCTCTTCGCCCGGTTCGCGGACGCCCCGGTGCTGGACGTCGTCGAGCTCCCCGACGGGCTCGGCGTCTGTCTGGTGCACGCCGTCCGCGGCGGCGGCAAGATCTACGTCGCCCCCGACGAGACGACGCTCTTCGTGGGCTCGGCGGTCTCCTTCGACGCCGGCCTCCAAGCGTTCCGCGACGGCGCGCGCTCCCCCGGCAGCGGCGGCTGAAGCCGCGGCGCAGGTCGCACCCCCGGTGAGTGCGACGTCACACCGGAGGGGTCCCGGCACGGTGTGCTATGATCTTCAAGTTGCAGTTTTGGTACCCATGAACCTATGTGCGCCTGACGGGAATATTTCTCTCCTGCAGGCGCATTATTTGTTTCCGGCATTTTCCGGATGGGGCCTCTGCCTACTAAGGGAGAATGTCATGGCACAGGGAACCGTGAAGTGGTTCAACTCCGAAAAGGGTTTCGGATTCATCGAGCAGGACGGCGGCGGCCCGGACGTCTTCGCCCACTACTCGAACATCGCGACGCAGGGCTTCCGTGAGCTCCAGGAGGGCCAGCGGGTCTCCTTCGACGTCACGCAGGGCCAGAAGGGCCCGCAGGCGGAGAACATCGTCCCCGCCTGATCGCCGGACGCTCATCGACTCACCGGGGTCCGCACCATCACGGTGCGGACCCCGGTGAGCGCTGTTTCCAGGAAGGCAAACCAAACCGCATGTCCCTCAGGCCCCCGAAATCCCATCGCCGCAGCTCGTCCGCGCGGCCGTCCGCATCGCCGTCCAAGGAATTCCGGCTGCCGGAGGGAACGACACCCGCGCTTCCCGCCGTCGCGGATTTCGCCGGTCTGGACATGCCAGCGGAGCTGCTGGAGACGCTCACCGCACAGGGCGTGAGCACCCCCTTCCCCATCCAGGCCGCCACGCTGCCGAACTCGCTGGCCGGCCGTGACGTGCTGGGCCGCGGCCGGACCGGGTCCGGCAAGACGCTCGCGTTCGGGCTGGCGCTCATCGCCCGGACGACCGGTGTCCGCGCGAAGTCCAAGACGCCGCTCGCCCTCGTGCTGGTGCCGACCCGTGAACTCGCCCAGCAGGTGGCGGACGCGCTGAGCCCCTACGCGAGCGCCGTGGGCGTCCGACTGGCGACCGCGGTCGGCGGCCTGTCGATCACCAAGCAGGCCGGGGCGCTCCGCCGGGGCGCCGAGGTCCTGGTGGCGACGCCCGGTCGGCTGAACGACCTGGTGGAGCGCGGGGACTGCGTGCTGTCCGAGGTGCGGATCACCGTGCTGGACGAAGCCGACCAGATGACCGACATGGGCTTCCTCCCGCAGATCACCAAGCTGGTCCAGCAGGTGCGGCCGGACGGACAGCGCCTGCTGTTCTCGGCCACCTTGGACCACAACATCGACCGTTTGGTGCGGCGCTTCCTGACCGACCCCGTGGTGCACTCCGTGGACCCGTCCGCGGGCGCGGTGACCACGATGGAGCACCACGTGCTGCACGTCCAGGACGAGACCGAGAAGAAGGCCGTCACGGCGCGCATCGCGGCCCGCGACGGCCGGGTCATCCTCTTCCTGGACACCAAGAGGTCCGCCGACCGGCTCGCCAAGCGGCTGCTCGCCGCGGGCGTCCGCGCGGCGGCGCTGCACGGCGGCCGCTCCCAGCCGCAGCGCAACCGCACCCTGGAGCAGTTCAAGAACGGGCAGGTCACCGCGTTGGTGGCGACGAACGTCGCCGCCCGCGGCATACACGTCGACGACCTCGACCTGGTCGTGAACGTCGATCCGCCCACCGACCACAAGGACTATCTGCACCGGGGCGGGCGCACCGCCCGGGCCGGTGACTCGGGCAGCGTGGTCACCCTGGTCCTGCCCGACCAGAAGCGGGACGTCAGCCGGTTGATGTCGGACGCCGGCATCCGGCCCCGTACGGCCCGCGTCACCTCCAGCGCGCCGGAGCTGGCCGCCATCACCGGTGCGCGCGAGCCGTCCGGCGTCGCCGTCACCATCGAGGTGCCGCAGCCCACGCCGCCGAAGACGGGCCGCTCGAACCGGAAGCCCGGTGCCGAGCCCGGCAAGCGCTCCGGGCGCCGGCGCCGCGGCGGCGGCACGGGGGCCGCGGCCGGCGCAGCGAGCGGAGCGGTGGACGCTCCGTCCGCGTCCGAGGGGCGCGGTGCCGCCCGTACGCCGAGGCCCCGCGGGGCGAGCGGCAACACGACGGGCGCGGCCGGCCGTGACGGCGGCCGCCGGCGCGGTGGCCGTCGGCCCTCCGGGGGCGGCGGCTCCTCCCGCTCGGGCTCGCGGGGCGGCGGCACTCCGCCGCGCACTGCCTGACGGCGGGAAGACCCGTCAGGGCCGGGGCCCCGGCACGATCCGGAGCGGCCCCGGCCGCTCCGGGCAACACGACCAGTGCTGTGACCGGAAAGGTCTGCCGGGTGGCTCGCGGTGTCCGGTGCGGTGCATCGCAAGGCGGAGGATCTCCCGCGTACTGGACGTACTCGGGTGATGCGACAACGCAGCCTGGGGCACCACCGTGCCCGCAGGGCATAGCGGGAGTGCCGTGCCGGGCGCCACGAGCCGGTGAACCCTTCCGGTCACAGCACCACTAGGGCGTGATGACCGATGCCGTCGAGCCGGAGCGTAGGACGTGGTCGGCGTGGATCTGGCGGGCGATGGACCGCCCGTTGGTGACGCTGGCGGAAATGGCCACCGCGGAGAGGGAGTTCCCGTCGGGGAGCCCCGCGTAGTACAGGCCGGGGAGCGCGCCGAGGACGCCGTTGCGTTGGCGGGGCGCCCCGTCGGCGTCGAGCACCCGGGCCGGCAGGATCCGGTAGTCGGGTCCGAATCCGGTGCACCACACGATGGTCGTGATGCCGTGGCGTCCGAGGTCGAGCACGGTCGGGTACGGGGCGATCTGCGCCATGTCGACGCCGGGGGCGGGCCGCTGCGCGGAGACCGGGAAGCCGCGGTCCCTTATGCCGGCGTCGATGGTGTCGACGATGTGGCGGTACGAGCGGGCGGACGCCTCGGCGACGGCGACGACGTTGTCCTTCAGCCGGAGGATCCGGCCGTCGGCCGCGCGTACGGAGCCGACGAGCACGACTCCCCGCGCGGCCAGGGTGCCGAGGTTGAGGTCGCTGCCGCCGTCCTGCACCGTCGCTGCGACGGGGAGGCCCGGCAGCGCGCCGGCGCCCGCGCCTTCGCCGTCGAAGGCGGCCGCCCGGTCGTACTCCTCGTGCAGCGCGAAGACGTGCATCCACTCGTGGAGGCTGCGGCCGCGGTGGTGGTGCGGCCAGGCGTGGTGTCGGCCGACGGACAGGAACACGCGGCGGCCGGCGCTCACGAGTTCGTCGCCGATCTGCTGCCCGCTGATCCCGGCACCCACCACCAGCACGGCTCCCGGCGGCAGGGCCGCGGGGTTGCGGTAGTCGTGCGTGTGCACCTGGGTGACGGCGGGGTCCACGTCGGAGGCGAGACGGGGGACGCGGGGCGCCGCGTAGCCGCCGAGCGCGGCGACGAGGTTGCGGGACTCGATGACTCCCCCGCCGCCCAGGTGGGTCCTGAACCGCACGTCGTCGCGCTCGGCGGCGTCCGGGAGGCACTCGACCTCGTGGACGGTGGTGTGCCGCAGCACCCGCAGCTTCCGCTGCTGCGCGTAGCTGCGCAGATGGCCGGCGAGCTCGCGTCCCGGCATGAAGCCGTCGGGGTCGTCGCCGTCGTACTCCCAGCCGGGGAAGCGGACCGATCGGTTGCCGCTGCCGACGAGCAGGCTGTCCCACCGCTCGTGCGCCCAGGACTGGCCGATCTCCCCCCGCTCCACCACGATCGACTCCCGGCCCAGCTCCTGCAAGGACGCGGCGACCCCGCACCCCTGCTGGCCGGCGCCGATGACGACGGTCTCCGAGTAATCGACTGCTGCCATGATCAAGCCCTTCGCCGAGTGGACACGCAACCGGGGGTCGACCCGGTTCGGATCCTCCCTGCTGAAGTTCGCTTGATGTCAACTCAAGGGCAGCGGGCGGCGGGGCTGGCGCGCTTCACCTCGGGGTGCCTGGTCCGAGCGCCGTGCTCGGCACGCGAACGTCACGCCGGCCGTGTGACGAAAACGCGGCCGCGGGCAGCCGGCCGTCGTACGTCCGTCGGCCCGGTCCACCCGGCGAGCGGCGCCTTCGTAGGACTCGGGGACGGTGCGGTCGGGTTCAGCGCGGGGAGAGGACGCAGAACTCGTTGCCCTCCGGGTCGGCGAGCACCGTCCACGGCACGTCGCCCTGGCCCACGTCGATGTCGGTGGCGCCCAGCGCCCGCAGCCGCGCCACCTCCGCCGGTTGGTCGTCGCCGGGGTAGGGCCGCAGGTCGAAGTGGATGCGGTTCGGTCCGGTCTTCGCATCGGGCGTGCGGAAGAACTCCAGATACGGGCCGGTGCCCGTCGAGGAGCGCAGCAGGGCGCGGTCGTCGGTCAGCTCGTGCACCGTCCAGTCCATCGCCTCGCCCCAGAACCGGGCCATGGTCCGGGCGTCGAAGCAGTCGACCACGACCGCGGCCATCGGTCCGGTGTCCCGGTAGAGCTCCCGGGGCTCCAACACGCAGAACTCGTTGCCCTCGGGGTCGGCGAGCACCGTCCACGGCACGTCGCCCTGGCCCACGTCCACGGGCCTGGCACCGAGCGCCTTGACGCGCTCGACCAACTCCGCCCGGTGGTCCGGCGAGGTGGTGGCGAGGTCGATGTGCACCCGGTTCTTCACCGTCTTGGGGTCGGGGACGCGCATGACGTCGATGAAGACCGTGCTGGGGTCGGGGTAGGGAACGCCTTCGGGTTCCAGGTTGATCACCCCGGGTTCCTCGATGTCGATGCCCCAGCCGAGCACCTCCGCCCAGAACCTGCCGGTCACGGAGTCGTCTTCGGCCTTCATCGCAATTTGAACGAGTCGCGTCGACATGTCGCGATGTTAGGTCCGCGGGCACGGGGATTCATCTGCATTTCCGGGGCGCCGTCACTCCTTGACGGGCAGGCACTCGGCGAGCAGGTCGACGACGTCGCGCCAGGCCCGCTCCGCGTGCCGGGGGTGGTGGCCGACGCCGGGGAGGACGGTGTGGTCGACCGGCGGGTGGTGGAAGGCGTGCAGGGCTCCGCCGTAGACCGTGAGACGCCAGTCGACGCCCGCGGCCTGCATCTCGGCGGTGAACGCCGCCCGCACCGCGGGCGGCATGATCGGGTCCTCCGAGCCGACCCCGGCCCACACCGGGCAGCGGATGCCGGCCGCTTCCCCCGGGCGGCCCGTGGTCAGTCCGTTGACCGTGCCGATGGCGCGCAGGTCGACGCCGTGGCGACCGAGTTCGACCGCGATCGCTCCCCCGGTGCCGTAGCCGACGGCGGCGATCCGGTCCGGGTCGGTGCGCGGTTCGGCACGCAGCACGTCGAGCGCGGCGAGGCCGATGGCGCGCATCCGGTCGGGGTCGGCGAGCAGCGGCAGGCAGCGGGCCAGCATCTCTTCGGGGTCGCTCAGATAGCGCCCGCCGTGGAGGTCGAAGGCCAACGCCGCGTACCCCGACTCGGCCAGGGCGTCGGCCCGGCGACGTTCGACGTCGCTGAGCCCCAGGCCCTCGGGGCCGATCAGGACCGCGGGCCGGCGGTCGGCACCGGCGGGCAGCGCGAGGTGCCCGATCATCGTGAGGCCGTCGGCCTGGTATTCGACCGTACGCGTGGTGACCGTCGTCATGAACCGCACTGTAATGGCCGTCGCGCCTGGTCGGGCGGGTGTTCACCATCAGCAGACGGCGGCGTCGGCGGCGCGGCGGACGCGGTGCGAGGGGCGCGGTGCGGGCCGGGGTCTCACATGGCGGGTACCCGACCCCGGGGGCTGGTCAAGGTGTTTATATGGGCGTCACACTTACTTTGCCCCCGCGTGCGGCAATGGCGCCGAGCGCTCATCGACGGGCCGGGCCCGGGTGCGCCGCAGGCGCGCCGGATCCGGTGACGGCCGCGCCAGAAAGGCATTCCGTGACGACGCGTTCCGACATGCAGCACACCCTCGGCGACATCCTGGCCGACATCGAGCGGCGCAACCCCGCCCAACCCGAGTTCCACCAGGCGGCGCACGAGGTCCTGGAGACCCTGGCGCCGGTGCTCGCGGCGCGCCCCGAGTTCGCCGAGGCGGGTCTCGTCGAGCGGCTGTGCGAGCCGGAGCGGCAGGTCATCTTCCGGGTTCCGTGGCAGGACGACCGCGGACGGGTGCGGGTCAACCGGGGTTTCCGGGTCGAGTTCAACAGTGCGCTCGGTCCGTACAAGGGCGGTCTGCGCTTCCATCCGTCGGTCAACCTCGGCGTCGTCAAGTTCCTCGGCTTCGAGCAGATCTTCAAGAACGCGCTGACCGGTCTCGGCATCGGGGGCGGCAAGGGCGGCAGCGACTTCGACCCGCACGGGCGCAGCGACGCCGAGGTCATGCGGTTCTGTCAGTCCTTCATGACGGAGCTGTACCGGCACATCGGCGAGCACACCGACGTGCCGGCGGGTGACATCGGCGTCGGCGGCCGGGAGATCGGTTACCTCTTCGGCCAGTACCGGCGCATCACCAACCGCTGGGAGGCCGGGGTCCTCACCGGCAAGGGCAGCGGCTGGGGCGGCTCGCTGATCCGCCCGGAGGCGACCGGCTACGGCAACGTGCTGTTCGCCGGGGCGATGCTGCTGGAGCGCGGTGAGGACCTGGAGGGGCAGACGGCGGTGGTCTCGGGCGCCGGCAACGTCGCCATCCACACCATCGAGAAGCTGCACGCCCTCGGTGCCAACCCCGTGACCTGCTCGGACTCCTCCGGCTACGTCGTGGACGAGAAGGGCATCGACCTTGAGCTGCTCAAGCAGGTCAAGGAGGTCGAGCGGGGCCGCGTCGACGCGTACGCCGAGCGTCGGGGCGCTTCGGCCCGCTTCGTGCCCGGCGGCAGCGTGTGGGACGTCCCCGCCGACGTCGCGCTGCCGTCCGCCACGCAGAACGAGTTGGACGAGAAGGCCGCGGCCACGCTGGTCCGCAACGGCGTGAAGGCGGTCTCCGAGGGCGCGAACATGCCGACGACGCCCGCGGCCGTCCAACTCTTCCAGCAGGCGGGTGTCGCCTTCGGCCCCGGCAAGGCGGCCAACGCGGGCGGCGTCGCGGTCAGCGCGCTGGAGATGGCGCAGAACCACGCCCGTACGTCCTGGTCGGCGCAGCGGGTCGAGGACGAGTTGACGCTCATCATGAACGACATCCACGCCACCTGCCACGAGACCGCCGAGCGCTACGGCGCCCCCGGCGACTACGTGACGGGCGCGAACATCGCGGGCTTCGAGCGGGTGGCGGACGCGATGCTGGCGCAGGGCGTGATCTGACGCCGCGGGCGACTCCGGCAGCCGCGGCACCGGTCCGGCTGCCGGCGGAACGAAGGGGCACCGCCGTCGTTTGCGCCACCGTGCGACACGGGGAGGATCGCCGCACGGAATCGGCGGTGAGCGGCCCGGGGCCGCCCGCCCGGCGCTGAGGAGAGCGGTATGGAGATCGGGGTCTTCCTCCCCATCGGCAACAACGGCTGGCTCATCTCGAAGAGTTCTCCGCAGTACATGCCGACCTTCGAACTGAACAAGACCGTCGCGCAGCGGGCCGAGGAGCACGGCTTGGACTTCGCCCTGTCGATGATCAAGTTCAAGGGCTTCGGTGGTGAGACGGGGTTCTGGGACCACTGCCTGGACTCGTTCACCCTGACGGCGGCCCTGGCTTCGGTGACGGAGCGGATCAGGCTGTACGCGTCCGTCCCCGTCCTGGCCCTGCCCCCGGCGGTCGCCGCCCGGATGGCGGTGACCGTCGACGCGATCGCCCCGGGCCGGGCCGGCGTCAACATCGTCACGGGCTGGGCCCCGGCCGAGTACGCGCAGATGGGGCTGTGGCCCGGGGACGAGCACTTCGCCAACCGCTACGCGCGCGCCGCCGAATACGTCACCGTGTTACGGCAGTTGTGGAGCGACGGCAGCAGCGACTTCACGGGCGACTTCTACCAGATGGACGGCTGCGTGCTGTCGCCGCGCCCGGCGAACGGGCACATCGACGTCCTCGCCGCGGGGCAGAGCGGTACGGGGATGAAGTTCGCCGCCGAACACGCCGACGCGAACTTCATCCTGGGCAGCGGGGTCAACACTCCCCTGGCGCTCGCCCGCTCCACCGCCGTGCTCGCCGAACAGACGCGGGCGACGGGCCGCGACGTCGGTGCGCTCGCGCTCTTCATGGTCATCGCGGCCGATACGGACGCAGCGGCGCAAGCGAAGTGGCGGGACTACCACGACAACGCCGACCTCACTGCCCTCGGGTACGTGACGGAGCAGACGGCGGCGGACCGGGTGGCCGGGGACGCGTCGACCGCACGAATCGTGGCGCTGCCCGAGGGCGCCGTGAACCTCAACATGGGAACGCTGGTGGGCTCCTACGAGTCCGTCGCGCGGATGCTCGACCAGATCAGCGAGGTCAACGGCGTCAAGGGCGTCATCCTCGTCTTCGACGAATTCATCGAGGGCATGGAGGACTTCGGCACCCGCATTCAGCCGCTCATGAAGTCCCGCACCGCTGCGTCCAGGAAGAACTCCAGGAAGAGCTGAGGGACAGCGCGCGCCTCGTCGCCGTGCGTCCCGGGACGCACGGCGCGTCAGACGTCCTTCCCGAAGACGAGCACCTCCGTGGAGCCGACGCCCAAGGGTGCCAGGAAGCTGCCCTGGAGGGTGCAGCCGAGGGTGGCGAAGAGGTCGACGCAGGTGCCGCGGGGCAGGGGGGCCGGGTAGGAGCCGTGGCCCGTGCCGCCCTTGATCGCCCAGGTGCGCACCGCGTCCGGGTCCAGGCACTCCTCCGTCATGACGTCGAAGACGATCCGCCCGCCGGGGCGCGCGACGCGCGCCATCTCGAAGAAGTAGCGGGCGGCGCAGAGGAAGGTCACGGTGTTGAAGACCTTGTGGGCCTGGACGAGGTCGACGCTGTCGTCCGGCGTCGGGGCGAGGCTGGAGCCCTCGGTCGGGCGGGCGACCACGCCGAACGTCTCCACCAGGTAGTTCGCCCAGGGCCCGGCCGTCTCGTAGATCTCGTAGCGGGCCGGTGTGCACTCCTTGAGCGTCTTCTCCAGGTACCGCCCGGACCCGGGGCCGATCTCCAGGACCGTCTTCGGCCCACCGGCGTAGACGCCGAGGGCGCGCAGTTCGTCGATGGTGTGCTGGGTGGCGCCGGGCGTCCCGTTCATGACCTGGTCGATGTGGTCGCCGACCGAAAGACCGGCCGCCCGCGCGGCGCGCATCGTGGCCTCGAACGGGATGAAGTCGTCCACGCCGCCCCGGTGGGTGGTGCGCACGATGTCGAGTCCGGTGCGCGCCAGGAGGCGCTTGGCTCCGGACTTCACTGCGGATGTGGCTCTGTCGGCTGCGCTCATGAAGGGTGGCCCTCCAGGTCGTCTCCACCGGTGCGGGTTGCTTCAGCGGGGTCGCGGTCCCGCCGTGGTGGTGTGCAGCCACGGACGGGCCGCAGACGCGATGACACGGCCCGCCGCACGGCGAAACCGCGTTGTCGTCTCCCCCTTCCGGTCAGCATAGGATCGCGGGCGCGCACGCGCAGCGGGACGGTGAATTCGCCTTCGCACGAAGGGAGTTCGGGAGGGAGAGGGCCGTGGAAAACGGTGGGCAGGTGATCGACCGGGCGGAGCCCGCGGTGCTGCCGCCAGCGCTGCGCGCCGGGCTCGCGCTGGTCGCGGTGGTCGCCGCGCTGGTGGTCGTCGCGGTCGGGGGCTGGTACGCGGGCCACGGCCGGCCCGGTGCCGTGGACGCGTGGATCCAGCCCGCGGTGGACGACGCGGGGGCACCATGCCGGCGCATCGCGCTGGCCATCGACTTCTTGGGCGAGCCGATCGGAGCGGCGGTGCTCGTCGGGGCCGCCGTAGTGGGCTGCCTGCTGCTGCGGAGCCCGCGGGCAGCGGTGCAGTTCGTCGGCGGTGCCGGTGTGGCCGTGGCGGCGACGAAGCTGCTCAAGCCCCTGGTGGGACGCACCATCCACGGCGACAACCTGTCCTATCCGAGCGGGCACACCGCCTTCCTGACCGCGTTCGCCCTCACCGCGGCGCTGCTCGCGGCCGGCCGGATCGGGCTCGGCCCGCGGGCCGGGGCGCTGTTGGTGCTCGCGGCCGCGCTGGCAGCCGGCGCCGCCATGGGCTGGGCGCAGGTCGCCCTGGGCGCTCACTACCCGACCGACGTCCTCGGCGGTTGGTGCACCGCCCTGGCGGTGGTGCCGGCCACGGGGTGGCTGGTAGACCGGTGGAAGGCGGGCTGACCCGGCGTCACGCCAGTCGGCGGAAGACGGGCTTCACCGGTCGTCCGCCCAGCCAGGGCGTGGGGTCCTCCGCGTCCAGCGCCTTGCGGTAGACCGCACACGCCCGGGCCACCGTCTCGACGGTGTGCTCGATGTCGGCGTCCGTGAGCGCGCTGCTCACCACGAACGACGGCGCGAGCACCCCGCCCGTGAGGAGTTGGCGCAGGAACAGCGTGCGGTACGGCTGCGACGGCTGCCGGTTCTCGTCGAGGGTGGCGAAGACCAGGTTGCTGGCCCGGCCGCGTACGACGACGTGGTCACCGACGCCCGCGCCGGCCGCCGCCTCGCGGACCCCGGCGGCCAACCGCTCCCCGATGGCGTGCAATTGAGCGGTGACGCCCTCTTCGACGTAGGTGGTGAGCACGGCCATCGCGGCGGCCAGCGAGTGCGTCTCCGCGCCGTGCGTGGTGGACAGCAGGAAGACCCTGTCGTCGGTGTGCCGCAGCCCGCCACGCTCCATGAGTTCGCGGCGGCCGGCCAGGGCGGCGACGGCGAACCCGTTGCCCAGTGCCTTGCCGAACGTGGAGAGGTCGGGGACGACCCCGTACAGGCCCTGGGCGCCCGCCTCGGACCAGCGCAAGCCGGTGATCATCTCGTCGAAGACCAGGACGCAGCCGTGCCGGTCGGCCAGTTCGCGCAGTCCGGCGAGGTAGCCGGGCGGGGGTTCGGCGTGGGCGGCGGGTTCGAGGATCAGACAGCCGATCTCGCCTGCGTACCGGGTGAGGAGTTCCTCCGTGGCGGCCAGGTCCCCGTAGGGGAAGGCGACGGTGAGTTCGCTGGTCGTCGTCGGAATGCCGGCGGACATCGGCGTGGTGGCGATGAACCAGTCGTCGACGGAGAAGAAGGGGTGGTCGGCGCAGACGGCCACCCGGGGGCGGCCGGTGACGGCGCGGGCCAGGCGCACCGCGGCCGTGGTGGCGTCGGAGCCGTTCTTCGCGAACTTCACCATCTCGGCGGTCGGCACGGTGGCGAGGAGGAGTTCCGCGGCCTCCGCCTCCAGGACGGAGGGCCGCACGAAGTTGCTGCCGCGGTCGAGTTCGCGCCGGACCGCCTCGACGACGCGCGGGTGGGCGTGGCCGAGGCTGACCGAGCGCAGGCCGGAGCCGTACTCGACGTAGCGGTTGCCGTCGACGTCCCACACGTGGGCGCCGCGGCCGTGGCTGATGACCGGGGCCAGGTCCTCGGGGTACTGGTCGTCGCCCTTGGCGTAGGTGTGCGCGCCCCCGGGGATCAGGGCGTGCAGCCGCTCGTTCGCGGCCCGCGACCGCGGCAGGCTGAACTCTTCGCTCTCCACGGTGGTCTCAGTCCTCCTGCTGCTTCAGCACCTGGGCGAGGCTCGGCGCCCCCCGGTCCCGCCGGGACATCGAGGTGGGCGGCAGCGGCCAGTCGATGGCCAGCTCAGGGTCGTCGAAGGCGATCGTCACGTCCTCGGCCGGGTCGTGCGGGCGGTCGATCCGGTACGAGACGTCCGCGGTCTCGGTCAGCGCCTGGAAGCCGTGCGCGCACCCCGCCGGGACGTACAGCGTCACCTGCGTGTCGCCGGACAGTTCGAAGGAGGCCCGGCCCAGGTAGGTCGGGGAGTTCGGCCGCAGGTCCACGATGACGTCGAAGACCTTCCCGTACGAGCAGCGCACCAGCTTGGCTTCGCCGGCGCCGGAACGCAGGTGCAGTCCGCGCAGCACGCCCCGGACGGAGCGGGACAGGCTGTCCTGGACGAAGGCGTCCGGGTCGAGCCCGATCGAGCGGACCGCGTCGGCGTCGAAGGTGCGGCAGAAGAAGCCGCGTTCGTCGGCGTACGGCGTCGGTTCGAAGAGGTACGCACCGGCGATCGCCGGGACTTCGGTCGCCTTCATGGGGTCTCCCGCAGAGCGTGGGCGTGGGTGTCGGGGTGGGTGTCGGTGCGGCCGGGCGGCGGGAACAGGGCCGCGGTCAGGGCGGCGAACTGGTGCTCCAGCCGGCGGGCGGCCGCCGCGTTCCGCTCGGCGAGGGTCCGCCGTAGCTCCGTGGACCGCTGCTGGAGCGCCCGGAACTGTTCGAGCAGCCGGTCGGCGTCGACCTCGCGGGCGGGGTGGCAGTACGCCTCCAGCCCCATCTGGGCCATCAGCGCGTCGCTCTTCACCGCGTAGCTCAGCGCGAGCGTCGGAGTGCCGGCCTTCAGCGCGCACACCAGGTTGTGGTACCGGGTCGCCACCACCGCGTCGGCCGCCGCCGCCTCCGCCATCAGATCGGCCAGGGAAGCCGTTTCGGCGGCGCTGACCAGCGGCGAGTCCACCGCCTGGAGGATCGCGGCGACCACCGAAGCGTCGACCTCGTCGCCGGTGAGCAGCCTCACCCGTCGGCCGTCCTCGACCAGCGCGCGCACGAACCGGGTCGTGCCCGCCAGGTAGCGCCGGTGGATCTCCTCGGCCCGGGCGCGGTCGTCGTCACCGCCGTGGAAGTCCATCACGCCGACGCAGACCGTGCCGGACGGGCCCGCGGGCGCGCCCGCCTCCGGCGTCGGCAGCGCGAAGGCGAGGTCCGGGTAGACCTCGTCGTGCGCGGTGTCCACGCCCATCGCCCGCATCGCGTCACGGGACGGCGCGTCCCGGTAGGACCGGTAGGCGGCCAGCCGCGCGGAGCGGCGCACCAGGGCCCGGGTGGGTCTGCTGCCGATCGCCGCGGCGCCCACGCTGACCAGCGCGACCTTGGTGCCGAAGAGCCGACCGCTGGCGCAGAGCAGGAACAGCGCGTACGGGAAGCCCCACGGCCGCAGCGGCAGCGTGGCCTCCAGGACGCCCATGCCCGGCACGATCACTACGTCGTGCCGGCGCACCCAGGCCGCGGTGCGGAAGGCGTCGACGAGCTTGCCCAGGCCCTTGCCGGCGATCGCGCCGACGCGCGACGCGGTCCGATACTCGCCGCGGTACCAGTGCAGCCGCGTCGCGGGGATCGAGTACCGGGCGGCGACGACCTCGGGTCCGCCGCACAGGGCGTCCACGGCCGCGTCCGGGTGCGCGGTGCGCAGATACCCGAGGACGGCTTCCAAGGATCCGTCGTTGCCGAGGTTCCCGGAGCCGAGCAGGCCGAACACTCCGACGCGCACCGCCCTGTTCGGCGGCTTCACGCCCGCCTGCCTTCGCGGCCGGCGACGAGGGCGTCCACGGAGACGGTGAGCCGGCCGGGGTCGACGGGGGCGCGGTCCTCGACGCGCTCGCCGGCGCCCGGGCGGACCCGGCTGGTCAGCCAGGCGAGCAGGTGGCGGCGGCACGCGCGCCGTTCGGCCGGGGACAGCGGCGCGCGCCGGATCGCCGCGACGAAGCCCCACACGTACTCGGCGAGCAGTCGGGGCGTCGGGTGCAGCCGGCCCGCCCGGCGCGGGTCCAGGTTGACGCACCGGGAGCGCTTGGAGGGGTTCGCCCGCTCGGCGCGGGTGGGGTGGTCGCGGCGGAAGTACAGCAGCTCCGGCACCTGGTGGAAGCGTCCGTGCAGGGTGATCTCGGCGACGAAGGTGCGGTCCGCGTGGTGGTAGCTGTCGTGCGGCTTCACCCGGCGCAGCACGTTCGCCCGCATCACCCCGTAGAAGTCGTCGCCGCCGGGCTCGAACAGCAGGCTGCGGAAGCGCTCCGGCGCGTGCGGCGAGTCGGTGGCGAGGCCGTACGCGTACGGGACCTTCACCCGGCCGTCGCCGTCGATGACGGCCTGGCCGGTGTGGGCGAGGATCACGTCGGGGTGCTCGTCGAGCGCGTCGACGCAGGCCCGCAGCAGGTCCCTGGCGTACAGGTCGTCGTGGGAGGCCCATTTGAACAGCTCGCCGCGGCACTCGGTGAAGACGTAGTTGTGGTTGGGCGCGGCGCCGATGTTCCGGGGCAGCCGGAGGTAGCGGATGCGCGGGTCCCGGGCGGCGTACCGGCGGCAGATGTCCTCGGTGCCGTCGGTCGACGCGTTGTCGGAGATGACCAGTTCGAAGTCCTCGTAGGTCTGGCCGAGCAGGGCGTCCAGGGATTCGGCGAGGTACTCCTCGCCGTTGTACACCGGCAGACCGATGCTCAGCCGGGGGTGGTGACCAGTGCCGGTCATGGGGTCCTCACTTCACGGATGGTGTTGTGGTGGTGCTCGCGCAGGGCGGACCGCAGGTGCAGCCACCACACGGCGGAGCCGCTGAGCGTCGCGGCGGCCACGCCCCAGGCCGAGCCGACGGTGCCGGCGACGGCCGCCCCGCCGAGTCCGCCGCCGACGTAGCAGGCGGAGGCGAACAGTTGGCAGCGCAGGCTGCGCCGGGCGGCGCCGAGCGCGCGCAGCCCGGCCGCCGCGCCCACCCCGAGGCCGGCGCCGGCGACGCCGAGGGTGGCGGGCACGATCAGTTCGGCGGCGGCGTGCCAGACGTCGCCGAGCACGAACTCGCCGAAGCGGTCCGGCACCGGCAGCAGCGCCGCGCCCCACAGCAGTGCGCCGACGGCCTGCCCGCCGCCGAGCAGCAGGCAGAACGTGCCGAGCCGGTGCGGGGCCTGCCGCAGCACCCGGGCCGCCTCGGCGACGGTGACCAGGGACAGCCCCATCAGTACGGCGAGGAACGGGCCGAGGAGGAGTTCGGCGCCCCGGACCACGCCCACCGCGCCGACGCCGACGATCGCGCCGAGGCCGTACGCCCGCAGTTGGGCCGCGCCGCTGACGCCGACGTTCTCGACCAGGTAGCGGTAGCCGAGGTCGCGGTGGGCGCGCAGCCAGGCGCGTGCTTCGGTGGCCCGGGGCCGGATGCCGGACTGGAGGCAGCCGTACGCCGCGGCGACCGCGGCGGCGGTGCCCCAGGCGAGGACGAACGCGGCGACGTTGCCCGCGCGGGCCGCCAGCACCATGGCGGGGACGAGCGCGAGGGCCCCCAGGAGGTCGTTGACGCACGCCTTGCGCCCGGTGCCGGCGGCGAAGAACGAGAACCGCCAGGCGTCTTGGAGCAGCAGCGCGGGCAGGACGACGCCGAGGCAGGCGAAGGCGTGCCCCACGCTGCCGCCCAGCGCCAGTCCGACGGCGAGGCTGACCGCGCCGACGGCGGTGCCGACGCCGAGCGCGGTGCCCGTCGCCCGGGCCGCCGCCGCCCGCCAGGACGCCTCCGACACCCCGCTGAAGCGGACCATCAGCGGGTCGGTGGCGAGCCCCCGGGAGACGCCGAGCACCACGCCGTAGGTCACCCAGGTCAGGGTGAACGCGCCGAACGCGGAGAGCCCGAGGGAGCGCGCCACGTAGATCCCCACCGCGAAGTTGGTCATGCTGCACACCGCCTGGTCGGCCAGTCCCCAGGACAGCCGGCCGGCGACGGCCCGTCGGGCGGTCGGCCTGGCTCGGTCGGCCCCGGCCGCCTCGGTGCTCGTCTGCTCCTTCCCGGTGGTCATCGCCGTCACGCCTTGATCAGCCCGGCGGCGCTCAGGGCGTCGGCCGCGTCCGCGACGGTGTCGAACGGCAGCCCGGACCGCTCGGCGACGTCCAGCAGGGCGTGTTGCCCGTCGGCGAGGTTGAGCACCCACAGCATCGCCATCTGGGCCTGTTTGGCGTCGCTGCGGCCGCCCAGCGAGTCGTACAGCCCGCGCCGGCCCAACTGCGGTTCGCCGTAGGGGCTGAGGTTGAGGTAGCGCCGGTTGCGGTCGAGCACGGCGCATGCCTCGCGGCAGACGGCGAGGGTGTCCGCCAGTGCGGCCGGGGAGACGAAGTCCGGATCGTCGGCCGAGGTGTGGTAC
Organism: Streptomyces sp. NPDC017979; assembly: GCF_044328175.1. NCBI lineage: Bacteria > Bacillati > Actinomycetota > Actinomycetes > Kitasatosporales > Streptomycetaceae > Streptomyces > Streptomyces sp. NPDC017979. Next base: position 204,058 of record NZ_JBIRGU010000004.1, read on the forward strand.
TCGGGGTAGCCGGCGTACGGGGTACGGCTCAGCGAGCCCACGCCGAGGTCGAAACCGGGTGAGCAGAACTGTCGCTCGTCGTATCCGTAGGGGGTGAACTCCTTGATGGTGTGCGGGCGTTCGGAGGTGGCCAGCACGTGCCGCAGCACCCGGTCGATCTCCGCGTCCCCGCGTCGGCTCTTCTTGTACGTGAGGTCGCCGCGGTCGCCGGCGCAGGCCAGCACCAGCCCGTGTTTGACCCGGTCGATCCGCTCCGCGTTGCGGGCGAGCCAGGTGATCGCCCCGATGGTGCCGGGGGCGAACAGGAACCGGTAGGTGTACCAGGGCTCGCGCTCCGCCAACTCCCGGGCCAGGTGGGTCGCGACCGCGATGCCGGCGAGGTTGTCGTTGGCCAGCGAGGGGTGGCAGACGTGGGTGGAGACGATCACTTCGTCCGGGACCCGCCCGGGGACGACGTGCTCGGCGTAGGTGAGGTGGCCGTCGGCGAGGGTGGAGTCGATCCGCACCTCGTACTCGCCGTCCGGCAGCGCGTCCAGGGTCTCCTGGGCCAGGCAGAACCCCCACTGCGGCTGGTAGTAGCTGGTGCGGTAGGGCACCCAGGTCGGGTGGTCCGGCAGGGTGTGCAGGTGTCCGCGCAGCTCGGCCAGCGGCATGGTCGCCGACACGGGGACGCTGTAGCCGAGGACGTGCAGGCTGGACGCGGCGAAGTCGACGACCCGGTTGCCGGCGGCGTCGGCGACGTAGGCGTCCCGGACGTTCCACTCCTTGGGGACCGTCCAGTCGAGGACCTGCGTCCCGGTCGGCACCTCGTGCACCTGGAGCGGTACGTACTCGTCGACGATCTCCAAGGTGGCGCGGACGCCGTCGCCGGTGATGCTGCGGCACAGCGGGTACAGCCGCTCCACCAGGGCGTGCATCTGCTCGCCCGGCCCGGTCATCGGCGCCACCGCAGGGTGTCGTCGACGGCGTCGGATTCGGTGGCGGCGCGCAGCACGGCCAGCCGGGTGAAGCGACGTTCGAAGTCCTCGCGGGTCAGCCCGTGCTTGCGGTAGGCGTCGGCGAGTTCGACGGCACCCTGCTGCACCGTCCACTCGCAGTCGAAACCGGGCACGGCGGCGCGGAACCGGGAGAAGTCCACCCGGTACGAGCGGGGGTCGGCGCCGGTCTCCCCGGTGATGACCACCCGTGAGCCGTCGACGGCCTCGGCGACCTGCCCGGCGATCTCGGCGACGGTGACGTTGTTGGCCTCGCTGCCGATGTTGAACGCCCGGTCGTGGACGGCTTCCCGGGGTGCGTCGAGCGCAGCGGTGAAGGCCCGGGCGATGTCCTCGGCGTGCACCAGCGGGCGCCAGGGGGTGCCGTCGGAGAGCACCAGGACCTCGCCGGACAGCAGCGCGTGGCCCACCAGGTTGTTGAGGACGATGTCGGCGCGCAGCCGGGGCGAGTGGCCGAAGGCGGTGGCGTTGCGCATGTACACCGGGCTGAAGTCGCCGTCGGCCAGCGCGTGCAGGTCGTCCTCGACCCGCACCTTGGACTCCGCGTACGGGGTGACGGGGCGCAGCGGGGCGTCCTCGCTCACCAGGTCGTCGCCGCCGGCGGCGCCGTACACCGAGCAGGTCGACGCGTACAGGAAGCGCCGCACTCCGGCGTCGCGGGCGAGGCGGGCGAGGCGTACGGACGCGTGGTGGTTGATGTCGTAGGTGAGGTCGGGCGCCAGGGCCCCCAGCGGGTCGTTGGAGAGCGCGGCGAGGTGGATCACGGCGTCCACCCCGGCGACGTGTTCCGCGGTGACGTCGCGCAGGTCCACCCGGTGGCCCGCCGGGTCCACGGGCGGCGGGCCCAGGACGCAGTCGGCGAACAGGCCGGAGTCGAGTCCGACGACGTCGTGGCCGGCGGCGGTGAGCACCGGGGCCATCACGGTGCCCAGGTAGCCCTGGTGTCCGGTGAGCAGCACGCGCAAGGTTCAGTCCCCCAGGTCGAGAGTGAGTTTGGTGACGGCGAACGCTTCGGCGTAACGCGCGTGGCATTCGATGCCGCGGATCCGCGCGAGCCCGAGGAACGCCTCCCGGTCGTACCAGGGCCGGTGGCGCTGCGAGGGGTAGTGCTCCTGGAGCAGGTGCACCTTGCGTTCGGCGGTCGTCGGTGACAGCGGCTGGTAGGCGGTGGGGCGGCCGAGGTCGCCGTCCCACTTGACGATCTCGTAGCCGAGTACGAGGTGGTCGCGGAAGGCGGTGGTGACGAGCTGCGCGAGGCCCCGGTGGTCCTGGTGCGCGTCGTCGGTGCGGGGGGCCAGCACGAGGTCCGGTTCGATCCGGGCGCGCAGTTCCTCGACCGCGGTCTTGGCCTCGTCCCACTGGGCCGGCAGTCGGCCGTCGGCCAGTTTGAGGACGGTCAGCCGCAGGTCGGCGCCGGGGCAGAAGGCGGCGAGGGCGGCCCGTTCCTCCTGTTCCCGTTCGGTGCCGCCGCCGGTGAGCACCAGTGCCTCGACGCGGATGCCGGGGCGGGCGAGACAGGTCGCGAGCAGCGTGCCGCCGGCGCCGATGGCGATGTCGTCGCAGTGCGCGCCCACCGCGACGAGTCGGTCCAGGCGGTCGGAGCCGAGCCGGATCACGCGGTCCTCGCCTCTGCGCCGGCGCGCTCCCACACGCTCCAGGGGCGGTCGCCGCGGGCGTAGGCGGCGTCGAGCGCGGCCCGCTCCTTCACGGTGTCCGTCGGCTTCCAGAAGCCGCGGTGCTGGTACGCCACCATCCGCCCGCGCTTGGCGAGTTGGCCGCAGCCGTCGGCGACGAGGTCCCCGCCCTCGGGGATGTGGTCGAAGATCTCCTGGCGGAGGACGAAGTAGCCGCCGTTCTCCCACAGCGGCAGTTCGCTGACCGCGGTGATGCCGCCGACGAGGCCGTCTTCGCCCAGGTCCACGCAGTGGAACGAGGACTGCGGCGGCACGACCATCATCGACGCACCGGCGTCGCGCCGGGTGAACTGGTCGATCATCTCGGGCAGCGGGGCGTCGGTGAGCACGTCCGCGTAGTTGGCGAGGAACATCTCGTCGCCGTCCAGGTGGTGGCGCACCCGGCGCAGCCGTTCCCCGATCGGCGACTCCATGCCGGTCTGCACGAAGGTGATCTTCCAGGAGGCGATGTCGGTGGAGAGCAGTTCGGTGCGCCCGCCAAAGAGCACGAAGTCGTTGGACGTCGTCTCCTCGTAGTTGAGGAAGAAGTTCTTGATGTGGTGGGCGCCGTAGCCGAGGCAGAGGACGAACTCGGTGTGCCCGTAGTAGGCGTAGTAGCGCATGACGTGCCAGATCAGCGGGCGCGGGCCGACCATCGCCATCGGCTTGGGCACGTCGTCGGCGGCGCCGCTGCGCATGCGCAGCCCGTAACCGCCGCAGAAGAGTACGACCTTCATGCTGCAACCTCTTTCAAGACGTGGCCTCGACGACGCTCAGTTCCGGGATGGGGAAGACCAGCCGGCCGCCCCACTCGTGGACGAAGGAGAGCTGCTCGACCAGTTCGTCCCGCAGGTTCCAGGGCAGGACGAGCACGTAGTCCGGTCGGTCCGTGCTGATCTGTTCGGGCGGCAGGATCGGAATGCGGGTGCCGGGGGTGAACCGGCCGTGCTTGTAGGGGTTGCGGTCGACGGTGTACGGGAGCAGGTCGGGCCGGATGCCGCAGTGGTTGAGCAGGGTGTTGCCCTTGCCGGGGGCGCCGTAGCCGACGACCGTCTCGCCGCGGTCGGCGGCTTCGACGAGGAACCGCAGGAGGTCCCGACGGACCTTGGCGACCCGGGCGGAGAACTCGGTGTACCCGGACAGCTCCTGGAGCCCGGCGGCCTTCTCTCGCGCCAGCACGTCGGAAACCCGACGGGTCGGTTCGCCGGCCGCCTCGGTCGGCCGGGCCCACAGCCGGATCGAGCCGCCGTGCGTGGGCAGCAGTTCGACGTCGACGAGGGAGAGTCCGCCGCTGGCCAGCGCACGGATCGCGGCGGCGACCGTGTAGTACTGGAAGTGCTCGTGGTAGATCGTGTCGTACTGGTTCTGCTCGATCAGGGTCAGCAGGTGCTGCACCTCGATGGAGACCCAGCCGTCGTCGGCGACCAGGGCGCGCAGGCCCCGGGTGAAGCCGACGACGTCGGGGATGTGCGCGTACACGTTGTTCGCCACGACCAGGTCCGCCGGGCCGTGTTCGGCGCGCACGCCCGCGCCGGTGGCCCGGTCCAGGAAGGCGGTGAGCGTCGGTACGCCCGCTTCCCGGGCCGCGGCGCCGACGTTCACCGACGGCTCGATGCCCAGGCACCGGATGCCGCGGTCCACCAGGTGCTTCAGCAGGTAGCCGTCGTTGCTCGCCACCTCGACGACGAAGGCGCCCTGCTCCCCGGGGTCGAGCCCGAGCCGTCCGACGGCGTCGGTGACGAAGGTGCGCGCGTGCTCCACCCAGGACGTCGAGTACGAGGAGAAGTACGCGTACTGCGTGAACGTCTCCTCCGGGGTGATCAGCGGCGGGATCTGCGCGAGCCAGCAGTCGGTGCAGACCCGCAGGTGCAGCGGGTACGCCGGCTCCGGCCGGTCCAGTTCGTCCGCGGCGAGAAAGCTCTCGCACGGCGGGGTCGCGCCGAGGTCGACGACGCTCGCCGTCGCCGTCGAGCCGCACAGTCGGCATCGTGTCATCTGCTGTCCCCATCCCTGCCCGCGCGGGTCGCCCGCGACGGGCCAGTGCTTCCACCCTTGCTCGGCGGCGGGCCGTCCCCGCCGCCGGACCGCGCCGCGATCGCGGCGCGGTACCCCTCTTCCAGGCGCGCCAGCCCGACGGCCGGGCTGAAACCCTGCTCGTAGCGGCGTCTGGCCGCTTCGCCCAACTCCCGGTTGCGGCCCGGTTCGGCCGTGATCCGGCGCAGGCAGGACGCCAGCGATGCGGCGTCGTCCGGCCGGTGCAGCAGCCCGGTCTTCCCGTCCTCGACGAGTTCGACGAAGGCGCCGTGGCCGGCGGCGACGGCCGGCACCCCGGCCGCCATCGCCTCCACGACCACCAGGCCGAACGCCTCCAGCCACGTCGAGGGAGCCACCACGGCGACCGACTCGGCGATGACCTGCCGGCACTGCTGCGGGTCGTACAGGCCGACGTAGCGCACGTCGTCCCGGCCCGCCGCCCAGGCGGTCACCTCCCGCTCCAGCGGGCCCGCGCCGGCGATGACGAGCGGTACGCCCGCTCCGCCGTCCGCGGCGATCTCGTCCCACGCGGTCATCAGCAGCCGTACGCCCTTCGCCTCGGCGAGCCGGCCGAGGTAGAGCAGGTGCTCGCCGGCGCCCGATCGGCGGGCGTCGAGGTCTGGGTCTGGCACGAAGTTGTGCTTCACCCGGAGCCGTTCGGCCGGCATGCCGGCCCGCACCAGGACGTCGCGCTGCGCCGCGGAGATGCAGAAGAACCGCTCCACGCCGGTCCACCAGCGGCGCCGGTTGACCGCGAGGCTGACCGCGAGCGGCACCGCGGCCAGCCGGGAGTTCCGGTAGCAGCCGTGTCGTACGGCGGGCAGCGGCGCCCTGCCGACGCACTCGGTGCACGGCCGGCCGTCGCGTTGCAGCGTGCCGGGCGGGCAGACCTGGTTGTAGTTGTGCAGCGTGGCGACGGCGGGCACGCCGGCGTCGGCGCAGGCGGCCAGCACCGCGGGCGACAGCAGCGGGAACACGTTGTGGACGTGCACCACGTCGGGTCGTTCGCGGCGCAGCCGGGCGGCGAGTTCGGTGCGGACCGACGGGTTCCACGGCACCAGCAGCGGCACCGCGACCTTCCCCGGCAGGGACCGGGCGGCGATGTCGTCGCTGCGCCGCTCGAACACCTCCACCCGGTGGCCGGCCGCGCGCAGCAGCGCCACCTCCTGGTCGACGACGTTGTTCTCACCGCTCGGCTGCGCCGACGAGTAGCGGTTGTGCACCACGAGGACGTGCATGCTCAAGGACGCCTCCGTTCTTGGTCCCGGCGCGGGATGCGTGGTCGAGTTCGTCGGGGGGTTGCGGACGCGATCGGGGGCGCGGCCGCTGCGGGCGCCGCCAGCAGGGACGCGGCCACCGCCAGGTGCAGCAGGTAGGGCGAGGCGTCGCCCAGCCCGGCTTCGGTGTACGAGGCGATCGCGCAGTAGCTGATCAGGAAGATCGCGCAGGCCCTGGGCAGCGACGGCGGCCGCAGCAGGGCGACGCCGCCCAGCACGAGGACGACCGCCGCCACCAGCACCACGCCCGTCAGGCCCTGTTCGTGGTAGACGGCGAGCCAACTGTTGTCGATGGGGAGCCCGCCGAAGGACTTGTCGCCCAGGCCCACGCCGAACACCTCCTTGGCGGTCGACCGCGGCTGGGCCAGCAGTGCGTCCCAGACCTTGGCCCGGCCGGTGAGGCTGGTGAAGTTCTCCTGGCTCTGGCCGCGTAGGAACCACGCCCGCAGCGCGGGGGCGAACCCGACCGCGGCCACCGCGGCGCACACCACCGTCCAGGCGAAGAACCGACGGGCGGCGGCGCTGGTCAGCACGAGCGAGCCGATGGCCAGCGCCAGCCCGATGAGCAGGCCGAGGGTGGCGGTGCGGGTGTGGGTGAGCGCGAGCATCACCAGCGACGCCACGATGACCAGCGCGGCGCTCTTCCGGTCGGTCCGCCGGCCGAGGGCGAGCAGCACGGTGAGCCCGATGATGACGGCGGCGTACTGACCGATCTGCGGCGGGGTCAGCGGCCACAGCGCGCCGACCAGCCGGCCGCCGTACAGCTCCGGCATGGCGGCACCGGGAGAGACGACCGCACCGGCCGCGACCGAACCGAGCACCGCGAAGTACATCCGTATGTGGTGCCGGACGAAGGTCAGTTCGCCGTTCCACCAGCGGCTGAGCAGCCACAGGGACCCGATGAAGAGCGCCAGCCGGGCGCAGCGGAACAGGGCGCCGAAGCCGGCCTCCAACTGGACGCTGGAGAGCACGCTCGGCACCAGCAGCAGGGTGAGCAGCAGCAGGAAGGCGCTGGGTCGGATGCGGAGCCGCAGGTTGAGTGCGAGCGCCAGGGCGAACGCGGCGACCAGCGCGCCCATGGTGACCATCTGGATGAGGGAGCGGGGCAGCGGGATGACGGTCTTCGCCCCGGCGGAGCCGAGGGTGTTGAGGACCAGCAGGCCCCAGGCGACGCCGACGGTCTTGGGCGTGCGGGCGGGCCGGCCTTCCGTTGCGTCCGCTTCGTCCGGCGCTCCACCGGGCCGCAGTTCGCCCACGTCAACCACCGGCCCGCGGGTCGAGGGTGCTGCCGGCGTCCTGGTCGTAGGGCGCGGACTGCCACTGGCCGAAGTCGAGCACCCGGCTCGGGTCGTGGGCGACGAAGGTCCACGGTCCCAGGTAGACGTTGTCGCGCCAGCGGTTGCGCTGCCGGTGGGTGATCGCGTCGGCGACCTGCTCGCCCTGGTAGGGCGACCAGTCGGGATAGGTGCCGTAGTTCGCCAGCACCGCCATCCGGTCGCACTTGACGGAGCACTTGAGGACGGACTTGTCGAGCACGAAGCGGTTGTCGTGGACGTCCACCCGCTGGGTCTTCCAGCGGCAGTCGGCGTACAGCGGCGCGGTGGCGATCGCCGGCCGGGCGCAGCGCGCGGCGCGCGGCACCAGCAGGGTGCAGTGGCCGGCGGAGGTGTTGGCGGGGCTGTTGCAGAACCGGTCGGCGTTCTCCCACAGGGTGATGCCGGACCAGTTGTCCTCCAGCACGTTCCGGTGGATCTCGATGCGGTCGGTGCGGGCCTTGATCCGCGGTTCGCCGCCGGACTCGGACACGTACACCGTCGCGAAGGGGAAGCTGTCGCCGCGGTCGGCGTGCCGCCGCCCTTCCACCCAGTTGTTGCGTCGGATGGTGTTCTTCACGATGACCGCGTTGTAGCTGGTCTCGTAGATCAACGCGGCGCCGTCGTTGGCTTCGATGAGGTTGTCCTCGAAGCGGAAGTCGTTGTTGTTGGTGTCGGCCCACAGGCCGGCGCCGCGGTTGTCGTGCACCCAGTTGCGGCGCACGTCGGCGCCGTTGACGGCCCAGAACTTGATGCCGGCGGTGCAGCCGCAGCCCGGTCGCTTGCGCTCCCAGTCGTCGGTGTTGTTGCCGGTGATCTCGTTGCCCTCGACGACCAGGCCCGTCAGGGGGCCGGTTGCCTTGTACGCGTTCATGCCGTACTGGCCGTTGCCGCGCAGACAGCTCGCGCTGACCCGTTGACGGGCGCCGGCCATCAGCCCGGCGCCGGAGTTGTGCTGGATGGTGGTGTGCTCGATCGTCCAGCCGTCGGCCGAGTCGTGGTTGACCACGCCCTCGTTGTGCGGTGCGACGAAGCCCTGCACGGTGAGGTGGCGGATGGTGACGTCGGGGGCGCTGCCGCCGAACGCGTACTGGTTGGTGCGCCGGCCGTCGAGCACCGCGCCCGGCGCGCCGAGGTAGCGGTTCCCCGGTCGGGGGATGACCTGGGAGTAGCGGTCCGGCGGGAGCCGGTGCGCGCCGGGACGCAGCCAGAACGTGGTGTTCGGGGGGTTGTTGCGGGTCTTGGCGGCGAGGTCGCCGACCACCGAGGGGTCCACCGGCACCGCGCCCGGGGGCGCCTGCGCCGGCCCGGCCGCGGGCTCGGCGCACACCCGGGCCGCGGACCGGGCCGCGGACGGCGCGCCGGTCGGCTCCGTCGGGGCGCCCTGGGTGCCCTGGGTGCCCACGCAACTGCCCGCCAGCAGGGCCGGCGCCGCCACCGGCACCGCCCAGTTCCGCCACTTGATCACCACGCCCCCTCTCCCTTCCCCTCTTCTGGACTAGTCGCGGAACCTGAGCACGGTGGTGAACTCCTGCGCGCCGTCGACGAAACCGCTGCCGACGAGCGTGGTGGTGGGCTCCTTGCGGCCGAAGCCGGCCGAGTACCAGCCGAGCGGCGGTTCGGTCTCGCCGCGGTGCGCCCGCCAGTGGAGCTCTGCGGGGAGTTCGAGCACCGCGGAGCGCTCGTCGCCGTCGCAGCTCCAGGTCAGTACGGCCCGGTCGCCCGTCAGTTCGGCGGTGACCGCCGGCCCGAGGTGGAAAGCGAGGCGCGCGGCACGGCGCGGGCCGCCGCGCACCGCGTCGACGATCCTCAACTCGCGGCGTGCGGCCGTCAGTTCCACGCTGCGGCGGTGCACCGTGCTCCCGTAGCCGTCGTGCTCGGCGCTCCAGCGGGCCGTTTCCGCGTCGGGCGCGTCACACGTGCCGGATGCATCGGACGCGTCAGATGTGTCGCACGCGTCGGCGACCAGGACGCGACTGCGGGCGTGCCGGGTCCACAGGAAGGGGCCGCCGGAACCGGACTGGTCGGCGTCGTCCAGTTGGAGGGTGTTGTGGCCGAGCGTCGAGCGGAAGTACTGCCGCCACCGCGGCTCGCCGTGGTAGCAGTACGTCCCCGGGTCCGCGAGCACGTCCACCCCGTCGTGCCGGACCTCCACGGACAGCGCGTCCGCGTGGGCGTGTGCGGCGATGGACAGGAAGCCGTGCGGGCCGCCGTCACAGCGGCACCAGATCTCCTCGGGGCCGCGCAGGATGGTGAGCCCCGCGTCGGCGAAGTGGGCCGGCCTGCGGGCCGGTCGGATGGCGGTCGGCCGCGCGGGCCGGATGAGTGCGGCCAGCAGCGGGGTGCGCACGTCGGTGCCGGTCACGGCCGGCCACCAGGAGAGCCGGCCGAAGACGGCGTCCCCGGTGGCCAGCAGGGAACCCCAGCGGTCGGTGCCGGCGCCGTCGACGACCAGGCCGTGCCCGTCGTCCGCGTCGCCCTGGCGCGGCGGCCGTAATCGACCGTCGACGACGGCCGCGAGCGCGTCGGTCATCCGCAGCAGCACCAGTCGGACGGGGTCGGGGACGGGTACGCCCGCGGCGTCCGCCTCCGCGACCGCGGCCAGCCCGAGTTCCAGTACGAGTCCGTGGTACTCGCTGGCCAGTTCGCGGTTGAGGCCGGAGGCGAACGTGTTGCCGCGCAGGTGCCGCTCCAGCGACCGCAGCGCGTCGGCGCGCCACTGCGCGGAGGTGGGGAACCAGTCGAACGCGCAGGCCGCGGCGAGCTGCCCGGCCGCCTCGGCGATGACGTGGTTGTTCGCCGAGGACCCCCGGCTGGGGAAGGCGGCCAGCCAGCGCTGGTGGTGCCAGATCTGCTGCACCGCCACCGGGTCGTCCTCGAACAACCCGGCCGCGCCCGGCCAGCCGTCGAGCAGTCGACGGATCCACACCCACGCCAGCAGCCGGATGCCCAGCTCGATGCCGCTGGTCCAGTGCACTCCGCGCAGCGGCTCGTTCGTCGCCCACCAGGACCGCAGGTGCGCGGCGACCCGCTCGGCGTACGCCTCGTTCCCGGTGACCGCGTACGCGGCGGCCAGCACGGTGAGGTGGTGGTGGCGGGACAGCTCCCAGATCTGCTTGACGTCCCCGACCGCCTCCTCGTCCCGGTAGGGCACGTCGAAGGCGTAGCCGCCCGGCGCCCGGCGCCCGGTCTTGGGGTCGTACCACCAGTCCGGGTCCACCAGGTCGGCGCGGTCCACCCCGAAGTACGTGACGTGTCCCGCCATCAGCCGGTCCGCCTCGACGACCAGGCGCTTGGCGGCGTCCGGCGGCACCGATGCGAGCGTCCCGGCGGGCAGGGCGGCGGTGAACCGGGCGCCGGTCGGCGTCGGGGCGGCCGGCACCCCCGACCGCCAGCGCCGTCGGCGCACCGCGTCGCCCACCCGGCCGCCGACCTCCTGCGGCCCCATCCGGGACAGCCGCCGCAGGTACCAGCCCGCACTTCCCGATCGCACCGTCATCGCGTCGCCGCCAGCGTCACCGGTGCGCCACTGGCCAGGCTGCTCTGCACGGCGAGGGTGGCCGCCGTGGTGGCGACCAGCGACTCCAGCGGGACCGGCATCGGCCCACCGGTCCGCACGGCTTCGAGGAAGGCGTCCAACTCGGCGCGCTGGCCCTTGTCCCGGGCCTTGGGCAGCCGCGAGCTGACCCACCGCTTGCGGCCGTAGACGGACGCGCGGACGAAGTCGTCGAGCCGTAGCGCCCGGCCGTCGGCGACCAGGTCCAGGGTCTCCTTGGGGAAGCCGCTCGGGCCGGTGGTGACGTAGCTGATGGTGGCGGTGGACCCGCCCGGGTAGCGCAGCACGACCTGGAGGTCCTCGCCCCCGGGCGTGGCGAGCGCGTAGACCGAGACGGGGTCGGCCGCCAGCAGCCAGCTCGCGGTGTCGATGAAGTGGCCGCCCTCGCCCACGAACCGGGAGCCCTCGGTGGCCTGTTGGAGGTACCAGCTCCCGTGCCCGAGCCGGCCCGCGTTCACCAGGTAGCGCACGTTCGCCGGGCCGGTGCGGGGGCCGAACCGTGCGCCGGCCTCCCGCAGCAGCGGGGCGAACCGGCGGTTGAAGCCCACCTGCAACCGGTCGTTGCCGGACTCCTCGACGGCTGCGAGCACACCGGCCAGCCCGTCCTGGTCGAGCGCCAGCGGCTTCTCCACGAACACCGTCTTGCCGGCCAGCAGCGCCCGGCGGGTCAGCTCGGCGTGCGAGCTGTGCCGGGTGACCACGAACACCGCGTCGACGGAGGGGTCTTCCAGTACGGAGTCCAGCTCGCAGCTCGCCTCGGCGAAGCCGAACTTCTGCTTCGCGTTGGCCGCGGACAGCGCCGTCGTGGTGACGACCTTGGCCAGCTCCACGCCGTCGCGCCCGGTCAGGTGCGGCAGCAGCATCGACGTCGCGTAGTTGCCCGCGCCGACGAACGCCAGCCGCACCCGGCCCTTGGCGGGCCGGGCCGGGGCGGACGCCGCGGCGCTGCGCCGCACGGCGGGCACGGCCAGTTCCGGGGCCGTCGGCTCTTCCTGCGGCGCGTGGTCGGGGTAGCGGAACAGCACGGCCACGGCCTTCAGGTCGCCGTCCTTGAGGCTTCGGTACGTCTCCACGGCGTCGTCGAAGTCGGCGACGTGGGAGATCAGGGGCTCCACGTCGATCCGGTCGCGGGCCAGCAGATCGAGGAAGCACGCCAGGTTGCGGCGCTCGGTCCAGCGCACGTAGCCGATCGGATAGTCCCGGCCCGCGAGTTCGTACTCCGGGTCGTAGCGCCCGGGGCCGTAGCTGCGGGAGAACCGTACGTCCAGCTCCTTCTCGTAGTACGCGTTCCACGGCAGGTCCAGGCGGCACTTGCCGATGTCGACGACCCGGCCGCGGTCGCGGCTCAACTCGGCAGCCAGCTCCACGGGCTGGTTGCTGCCGCCGCCGGCTGCCAGGTACACCTGGTCCACGCCGTGCCCGCCGGTGAGTTCGGCGACGGCGTTCACCACGGCCGCGGAAGCGGGGTCGCCGCAGGCCGCGGCGCCCAGGCGCTCGGCCAGCTCGCAGCGGGCCGGGTCGGGGTCGACCCCGACGACGGTGGCGCCCGACGCGGTCAGCAGTTGCACCACCAGTTGGCCGATCAGCCCGAGGCCGATGACGAGCGCCACGTCGCCGAGTTGCGGTTCGCCCTGACGCACGCCCTGCATCGCGATCGAGCCGACGGTGCCGAAGGCCGCGTGCCGGGGCGCGAGGCCGTCCGGCACCCGGGCGTAGAGGTTCTTCGGCACCCAGTTCAGCTCGGCGTGCAGCGCGTGCTCGTTGCCGGCGCAGGCCACCAGGTCGCCGACGGCCACGTCCTCGATTCCGGCGCCGACCTCCTCGACCACCCCGCACAGCGAGTAGCCGAGCGGGGTGTAGGAGTCCAGCTTGCCCATCACCTTGCGGTAGGTGGCGGGCAGGCCGTTGGTGGCCACGCTCTGCATCACCTTGGCCACCTGGTCCGGCCGGGAGCGGGCCTTGCCCAGCATCGACATGCCGGCCTCGGAGACCTTCATCAGCTCGGTGCCGGTGGAGATCAGCGAGTAGCCGCTGCGCACCAGCACGCCGTCCGGCTTGCACCGCGGCACCGGTACGTCGAGCAGCGCCAATTCGCCGCTCTTGTAGTTCTGCACGACCTGCTTCACCCGAGCTCCTCTTGTTCCTACGCCGTCTGTCACTGCCGTCGAACCGTCTGCCGCGGGTCGTCAAGCCGCCTGGCTCCGGCCGGAGCCGGAGGTCGCGCTGCGGTACCAGTACTCAAGGGTCAGCACGTGCCACAGGTGCTTGGAGAAGTCCCGCCGTCCGGCGGCGTCCTCGGCGACGAGCCGTTGGAGCGCCTCCCGGCGCAGGAATCCGGACCGTACGAGCACTCCGTCGTGCACCACCTCGCGCACCAGCGGCGCCAGGTCCCGGCTCATCCAGGCCCGCAGCGGCGCGCTGAACAGGCCCTTGGGCCGGTACACGATCTCCCGCGGCAGGATCGAGGTGGCCGCCTCCTTGAGCACGGCCTTGCCCTGCCGTCCGACGATCTTGCGGTCGCCGGGGACCGCGAACGCCGCCTTGACGACTTCGACGTCCACGTACGGCACCCGCACCTCGGTCGACGCGGCCATGCTGGAGCGGTCCGTGTAGGCGAGGTTCAGGCCCGGCAGGAACATCCGCGCATCGCCCAGGCACATCCGGTTGACGTGGTCGTCGAGGTCGTTGTCCCGGTAGACGTCCGCGTGCTCGGTCAGCACGTCCTCCACCGTCTGGGCCAGGTCCGGATCGACCAGGTCGAGCAGTTCCGCCCGGTCGTACATGGTGTAGCTGCGACGGAACGCGGTCTCCTCCGGCAGTTCGGCGAAGGACAGGAACCGCTTCGCGAACCGCACCGACCGGTACCCCCGGCGCGAAGTGGCCACCGGCAGCCGGTCCACGGCCCGGTGCAGACCGCGCCGCAGGGGCCGCGGGACGCGCTGGTAGCGCAGGGCGAGCAGATTGGCCAGGTGCTTGCGGTACCCGGCGAACAGCTCGTCGGCCCCCATGCCCGAGAGCATCACCTTGACCCCGGCCTCCCGGGCGGCCGAGCAGATCAGGAAGGTGTTGATCGCGGCGGGGTCGCCGATCGGCTCGTCCAGGTGGTACGTCATCTGCGGCAGCAGGTCGAGCACCCGCGGGGCGATCTCGATCTCGTGCAGGTCGACGCCGAACTGCTCGGCCACCCGCCGGGCGTAGCGCAGGTCGTCGGGCATCGCCTCGAACTTGGCGTCCTCGGCGCGGAACCCGATGGTGTACGCGGAGATCCCGGGCCGGTCCCGGGCCGCCAGCGCGGTCAGATAGCTGGAGTCGAGCCCGCCGGAGAGGAACGTCGCCACGGGGACGTCGGAGAGCAGGTGCCGTCGGCTGGACTCCGCGACGACGGCGGCGACGTCCGGCACCTCGCCGCTGCGGGCCCGCTCCCGGGCCTCGCGGGCGACGTCCTTGAGGTTCCAGTACCGACCGCGCTCCACCCGGCCGTCGGGTCGGCACCGCAGCCAGCTCCCCGGCGGCAGCTTCTCCGCCTCGCGGAACGCACAACGCGAGTCCGGCACCCAGTAGTACAGCAGCGAGGCCACCAGGGCGGCGTGGTCGACCTGGAGGGTTCCGCCGGTGACGGCGGCGAGCGCCTTGAGTTCGGAGGCGAACACCAGGCCCGTGCCGCGCCGCAGCAGGAACAGCGGCTTGATGCCGAGTTGGTCGCGGGCGAGGACCAGTTCACCGGTCCGTTCGTCGAAGACCGCGAAGGCGAACATGCCGCGCAGCCGGGGCAGGCAGTCGGTGCCCCAGCGCCGCCACGCCTCCAGCAGCACTTCGGTGTCGGAGGTGCCGCGGAAGCGCACGCCGGCGCCGGCGAGTTCGGCCCGCAACTCGGGCGCGTTGTACAGCTCGCCGTTGTAGGTGAGGGCGAGGCCGCCCGAGACCATGGGCTGGGCGCCGGTCTCCGACAGGTCGATGATCGCCAACCGGCGGTGCCCGAGGTGCACGTCGCCGTCGGCGCCGTCGGCCACCGGGTGGCTGTAGCGGCCGGCCCCGTCCGGGCCGCGGTGGGCGAGGACGTCGGTGAGCCGGTCGGCCACGACCCGTCCGTCCGGCCATCGGTAAGTCCCTGCGATGCCACACATGTGCTACCGCGCCTCCTGGTCGCTGTCGGGGATGCTTGCGGCCGGCGTGGACTGCGGCTCCGGCCGCGGCCGGTCCGCTCCGTTGAGCCGGGCGGACGGCTCCGGCCGCCCGGCTCGGCGTCGCCGGGCGGACCGCTCGTGGTGGCCGCGCAGCGCGGTCCGCTGCCCGTCCCACAGCGTGCCGTCGGTGCGGTCGCGCGGGTCGGGGTCGATCAGCACCACGCCGATCACGGGGACGCGCTGGTCCGCGAGTTGGCGGGCCACGGTGTGCAGCCAGGCGGCGCTGCCGTGCCCGGCGCGTACGACGAGCACGGTCTGCCCGCCGAGGTACTGGAGGTCGGTCCAGGCCGTGCCGGGCGCCACCGAGCCGACGCCGAGCCGACGCGCGTCGTGCGGCACGGTCTCGACGGCGTCCCCGCTGATCACGGTCGGGCCGTCGGGCCGGGCGCGCAGGTGCGCCCCGGGCAGCCCGTCGACGATGACGACCGGGCCCTCCTCCGCCAGGGTCGCGGCCACGTCCAGGGCGATCGCGCTCGTGCTGCGGGCGCACCCCAGTTCCAGCAGCGACACCCCTTCGCCGGCGCCGCGCACGGCGCGGGCGAGGGTCACCTTGAGCCGTTCCCGTTCCGCCCGGGCCCGCTTGCGCCGCCACGGCCGGATCCACCGGGCCGGTGGGCGGCGCGCCTCCGCGATGACCGAGGCGCCCAGGTTCGCCGCGATCTCCCGGCGCAGCACGGGGCGGTCCGCCACCACGGTGCCGACCGCGGCCAGGACGAGTCCGACGACGAGCCCGAGTGCGGTGCCGATCGCAGCGTTGGTGACGACGGCCTTGGGCAGGGAGTGGTGCACGGCGCGCGGGCCGTCGACGATCTGGGTGCCGGCGACGAGCCGGGGCGTGCCGGTGCGTGCCTCCGCCGCGCGCTGGTCGAAGTCGGTGATCCGGGAGTTGAGTTCGGCGCGGCGGGCGAAGAGGGACTCGATGCTCGCCGACGCCTTCGCGTCGCTGTCCGGCGACCGGGCGCCGATGGCCTTGTTGACCTCGGCGAGCTCCGTGCGCATGCGGTCGCGCTGGTCGAGCAGGGCCTTGGCCTCGGCCTCGGCGGCTTCCCGCATCCGCCGTACGTGGTCGGCGACGAACGCGTCGGCCAGCGCCTTGGCCCGGGCGACGGCCTGGGCGTCGCTGTCGGCGCTCACGTCGATCTGGAGCAGGTTGTTGGTCAGGCCGGTGCCCCGGTACTCCTGCATGAAGTCTTCGGGTTTGTCCGGGGAGTTGAGGGTGCGCAGGGCTTCGGCGGCGATCCGGGTCGTCCCCAAGAGTGCGACGTCGGTACGGATCAGGGTTCCGGTGTCGTTCGGCTGGTCTTCCTGGTGGGCGACCAACACCTTGGTCACCGCGCTCGGCGGCGGCGGCAGCAGGACGGCGAGCGCCACGCCGGCCAGCAGCCCGAGGAGGGCCACGGCGCTCCACAGGCGACGGCGACGGCGCACCGCCACCACGAGCGCGTGCAGGTCCAGCAGCGGAGCGGCGGGCGCCGGCTCCGTGGTCGTGCTCGTCGTCACACCGGCTCCCCCGTCGCAGGGCCACGGGCCGCGAGCGCCGGGCCGGCGCCGTCCGGCGGGAGGTCGGCGGATTCGGCGGGAAGGGCTCGCACCGGGCCGGCGACGACGGCGCCGACGACCTCGTGGCCGCCGTCCGCGCACGCCTCGGCGATGCCGGCGAGTTCCCCCGCGGTCCAACTGCCCGCGCTGAGGACGACCAGGGCGCCGGGCTCGGTGTCGCGGTCCGGCACCATCGGCTGGGATACCGAGACCTCCACCGTCCGCAGCGCGGGGCCCGTGGGCTTCCTTTCGGCCTCGGTGACGAGCTGTTGCGCGGCCCGCCGGGCGATGTCGTCGCCGTCCGGCACGACCACCAACAGTTCCCGCGCGGACGGGTGTTGGTCGCGCAGGCGGGCGCACACCCGCTGGTAGCGGATTCGCCTGCTGGCCCGGTCGCCGGACGCGTGCGGTACGGCGACGTCCCACCGGACGTGGAGGCCCAGCAGCCGGCGCAGCCGGGCTCGCGGGCCACCGTCCTGCGGCTGCTGGACGCGCCGTTGCGCGGGCACGTCGACGGTGCCCAGCAGCGTCGAGCCCAGCGCCGCGGCGATCTCCGCTTCGGTGCGCAGTCGGCGGTCCGTCCGTGCGGCGGCGAGGTGGCCGACGACCGCGACGACGACGAACAGCAGCGCCCCCGCGGCGATGAGGTGCGTCCTCGTCGGCGGCGCTGCGCCGGTGGGCCGCTCGGCGGGACCCATGACGACCATGCCCGCCTTGGCGGTCGCCGCCTCGGCCTCGTCGAGCTTCTTCATCGCCTCCTCCAGCGCGGTCCGCAGCTTCTCCAGCGCGGTGCGGGCCTGCACGCCCTCCACGGTCCGGCCCGGGTCG
The DNA here is from genome assembly GCF_044328175.1 of Streptomyces sp. NPDC017979. Taxonomy (NCBI): domain Bacteria; kingdom Bacillati; phylum Actinomycetota; class Actinomycetes; order Kitasatosporales; family Streptomycetaceae; genus Streptomyces; species Streptomyces sp. NPDC017979. Next base: position 221,457 of record NZ_JBIRGU010000004.1, read on the forward strand.
GCCGCCTTGGCGAGGTCGGTGATGCGGCGGCTGGTCTCCAGCACCTGTTGCCGCAGCGCCTCGGGTCCGGTGGGCGCTTCGGGATCGGTGCCGGCGCCGGCGATCCGCGCGGCGAAGGCGACGAACTGCTGGGCGGACCGGTCGGCGAGCTGCTGTGCACGCGCCGGGGTTTCCGCCGTGCCGGAGATCTTGATGATGTTCCCGTCCGTGGTCTTGGCGCTCACTCGGTCCCGTAGCCGGTCGCCGCTGACGCCCCGCCAGCCGAGGGCTGCGGCCGTGCGGTCGACCACCGCCGAGCTGGTCGCGATCTCCACCTGGGTCAGCAGCTCGCGCTGCTCCCACTGCCCGGGCAGCAGGACCGACGCCGACGCGGTGTAGCGCGGGGGAAAGAGCACCGAGGTGCCGTAGCCGACGAGTGCGCCCAGGACGGCGAGGGCGGCGAGGAGCCGCCAGCGCCGACGGAGGATGAGCCCGATCGTGACCAGCCGTATGGTGTCATCGCTCAACGACGCGGCCACTTCGCTGTCCTGATCGGGCGGCCGCCCGCCGACACCGGAGCGCGGTCGCGGCAGGCGGCGGCGTAGCCGGCGAGGAGCGAGGCTTGGGAGTTCCGCCAGGCCAGCGGCCCGTTGATGCGCTCCTGGCCGATTTCGCCCATCCGGGCCCGCTTCTCCGGGTCGTCCAGCAGCATCGCGACGAGCTCGGCGAACGCGGCCTCGTCGTTGGCGGGCGCGTAGAGCGCAGCGTCACCGGCCGAGACCCGCGCCTCCTTCAGGTCGAAGGAGACGATGGGCCGTCCCATCGCCATGTACTCCAGGACCTTGTTCATCGTCGACACGTCGTTGAGCGGATTGCGCGGGTCGGGCGAGAGGCACACGTCGGCGGTGGAGAGGTAGCGCACCAGGTCGGCATCGGGGATGCGCCCGGTGAACTGCACCTGGTCGGCGAGCCCGAGCCGCTGCGACAGCTCCACCATCGCGTCGAAGGCGTCGCCGGAGCCGACGAACACCGCGTGCCAGTCGGTCCGTCCGATCTCGTCGCGCAGCTTCGCCAGCGCCCGCAGCGCGTAGTCGACGCCGTCCTGCGGACCCATCACTCCGAGGTAGCACAGCAGGTGCTGCTTGCCGTTCTTCAACTCGTCTTCCGGATCGACGGGTTGGAACCGGTCGGTCTGGGGTGCGCTGCGCACCACGAAGACGTCGTCGGGGTGCTGGCCGCCACGGCGCACGGCGACGTCCCGGTAGCTCTCGTTCGTGGCGAGCACGACGTCCGCGGCCCGGTACGTCATGCGTTCCAGCGCGCACACGGCGCGGTACAGCAGGTCCTTGCCCCGGTCGAACCGGGACAGGTACAGCTCGGGCACCAGGTCGTGCTGGTCGAAGACGAACCGGGCGCCGCGTCGCTTCAACCACAGCGCCGGCAGGAACAGCAGGTCGGGCGGGTTGCAGGCGTGCACCACGTCGACCGGGCCGACCTTGCGGGCCAGCCGGGCCGTGTGCCACAGCGCCGTGCCGTACTCCCGCAGGTAGCCGGCGGGCCCTCCGGTGGCGGCCCGCAGGGGGTAGCGGTGGATCCGCACCCCGTCGACGACCGCCTCCGCTTCCGTGTCCCGCTTGCGCCCGCGGGGGCAGATGACGTCCACCTGCCAGCCCGCGTCGCGCAGCGTCGTGCACTCCTGCCACACCCGTCGGTCGAAGGGCACCGACAGGTTCTCCACCAAGATGAGCGCGCGCCGGTTCGTCCGGTCGCCGCCGTCTGCGTCACCAAGCAAGGCCCATGTACCCCGGTTCGGTCCGGCGCACGTCGGCGTCGGGAAGGCGGACGAGATCGATCAGCACGGGGCCGTCGCCGTGCGGCAGTGCCGAGAGGACGGCGGGGTCCTTGGTGCCGACCAGGCACACCTCGGCGTGGTCGAGCACTTCGTCGACGGAGTCCGCGAGCAGGTGCGCGAGGTGCGGCAGGCGCGTCTCGATGTACTCGCGGTTCGCGCCGAGCAGCCGGGACAGGCTCACGTTGGCGTCGTAGATCTTCAGGTCGTACCCCTTGCCGAAGAGGCGTTCCGCCAACTCGACGAGGGGGCTTTCGCGGAGGTCGTCGGTGCCGGGTTTGAAGGAGAGGCCGAACAGGCCGGCCCGGCGCTTGCCGGTGCGCTCCACCATCTCCACCGCGCGTTGCAGGTGTGCGGAGTTGGAGGGCAGAACGTGGGAGAGGATCGGCACCGCGACGTCGGCGCGCTGGGCCGCGTGGACCAGGCTGCGCAAGTCCTTCGGCAGGCAGGAGCCGCCGAAGGCGAAGCCGGGCCGCAGGTAGGCGGGGCTGATGTTCAGCTTGCGGTCGGCCAGGAACACGTCCATCACCTGGTGCGAGTCGACGCCGAGCGCCTGGCACACCGCGCCCAACTCGTTGGCGAAGCCGACCTTGAGGCCGTGGAAGGCGTTGTCCGCGTACTTGATCGCCTCGGCGGTGGGGATCGGCACCCGGAACACCTCGCCGGGCAGTCCGTCGTACAGCGCCAGCACCGCGTCGCCGCTCTGGGTGTCGAGTTCGCCGACGACGGTCTTGGGCGGGTCGAAGAAGTCCCGCACGCTGGTGCCCTCGCGCAGGAACTCGGGGTTGACCGCGACGCCGAAGTCCACCCCGGCGGTGCCGCCGACGCTCTTCTCCAGGATCGGCACGAGGAGGTCGGTGCAGGTGCCCGGGAGCATGGTGCTGCGGAAGACGACGGTGTGCCAGCCGCCCCGTTCGGCCAGTGCGGCGCCGATCTGCTCGGTGACCCGCTCCAAGTAGCTGGTGCACAGGCTGCCGTTGGGCTCCGACGGGGTGCCCACGCAGATCAGCGACACCTCGCTGTTCACGATCGCCTCGCGGACGTCGCGAGTGGCCCGTAACGCTCCGGTGCGCACCACGTCGGCGGTGAGTTCACCGATCCGTTCTTCGACCACCGGGGCCTTGCCGTCGTTGACCAGGTCGACCTTCACCTGGTTGACGTCCACCCCGATGACTTCGTGCCCCGTGCTGGCCAGGCACGCGGCCGACACGCAGCCCACGTAGCCGAGCCCGAAAACGCTGACCTTCATGCCCCGTCCCTCCGACCGGGCAGACCCTCGCGGCCTGCCGTCCGCACCCCGGCCCGCCGATGCTCCCCGCGCATCAGTAGGCCCCCTGCCCGTAGACCACCGCACGCAGCGTCTTCCACAAGATCACCGTGTCCAGGGCGAGCGACCAGTCCTCCACGTACCGCAGGTCCAGCCGGACCGCTTCCTCCCACGGCAGGTCGCTGCGCCCGCTGATCTGCCAGAGGCCGGTGAGCCCGGGTTTGACCAGCAGCCGCCGTCGGATGTCCGGGCCGTACGCCGCGGACTCCTCAGGCAGCGGGGGCCGCGGGCCCACCAGCGACATCGATCCGCCGAGCACGTTGAAGAGCTGCGGGAGTTCGTCGATGGAGTACCGGCGCAGCACCGCGCCCACCCGGGTCACCCGGGGGTCCCGGCGGAGCTTGAACAGCAGTCCCGCGCCCTCGTTGCGGTCGGCCAGCGCGGCCCGCGCCCGGTCCGCCCCGGAGACCATGGTGCGGAACTTGAGGATGGTGAACTCGCGGCCGTCCTTGCCGACCCTGCGCTGCCGGTAGAACGCGCCGCCCCGGCTGTCCAGCGACACGAGCAGGCCCACCAGCACCATCAGCGGTGCGAAGAGCATCAGCAGGACCGCCGCGCCCATCCGGTCGACGACTTCCTTGACCGCCCGGCGGCCCCCGGTGAAGGTCGGCATGTTGACCCTCAGCAGCGGTATCCCGAGCACCGCGTCGACGTGCAGCCGCGGGCCGGCGACCTCCATCAGGACCGGGGCCACCACCATCTCGGCGTCGCTGCCTTCGAGGTTCCAGGCCAGCCGTTGCAGCCGGTCCGGTGACCAGTGCGGGTCCGGGGTGACCGCGACGACGCGGTAGCCGTCGCGGCGGACGTGGTCGGCGACGTCCGCGAGCCGGCCGACGACCGGCACTCCGTCCAGTCGGTCGCCGTCGGGCCCGAGGCCGTCGGTGGTGCACACCGCGTCCACCCGCCAGCCGAGGTGCGGGAACTTGCGGGCCCTGCCGATCAGATCACGTACGGTGGCCGGGCTGCCGGCCGCGAGCACCGGTCTTAGGCACCGCCCTTCCTTGCGCTGTTTGTGCAGCCACAGTCGCAGCAGATAGCGCCCGGTCATGGTGACCAGTGCGAGGGCGGGGATCGCGACGAAGATCCAGAGTTTGATGTTGCGCGAGGTGAGGGCGATTCCGCCGAGCGCCAGCACGACGGCCGCCGTGGACAGTGCCCGGCCGAGCCGACGGAACTCCTCGGCGCCCTGGCCGAGCACCGCCGGCGCCCACGCCCGGCTCACCGCGAGCGCTCCCAGCACCAGCAGTTCGGTGCCGAAGGCGAGGATTCCCCACTTCTCGTGCCAGTTGGCCGCGTCGCGGGCCCCGAATAAGTTGCCGATCGTGGCCACCACCAAGGCGGTGGCCACCGTGTCGCCGGCGATCACGGTACGGCGGTACCGCTCTTCCCAGTCGATCGCGCCCTGACTGATCGTCCCGTCCGCCAGCCTCCCGTGCGCCGACGTGAACGGGTTGACTAATCCCCCCTGCTCCACAGACCCCCCCAGGCCATCAGCGGTTCTCCGTGTTCGCCCGACACCGTTTCCTCCCCCTGGGAGGCCCCCGCCTCCCGCGCCGTGCTGTTGCTCCCCTCGGAAGGCCCCCGCCTTCCGCGCATGACGTGCCGGCTGTTCAGTGGTGCGCTACGAACTCACCCGGCGGCGGATCGCCCGTCCTGCCGGGTACTCAACGTGCACGAGGGACCTTCGCGGCCCCGGGCGCTCCCCGCACCCGAAGCCCCTTGCGGACCCGAGAATCGATCACCCCCACGGCGGCGCGGGGGACGCAACTGCTGGTCATCCGGAACGAGAGACCAATAGATCACCATTGTTCGCCTCGTGTCCGAACATCTGAAGCACGGTCAATCTAGACCATCGAGGCCGACATGGAGAGGGGATGTGTGGAATTCGTGTTCAAGCTTTGAAACTCGCCCCGCCACCCCGTGGTCGTCCGTGACCGTTCGACGGCGACGGCATCGGCCATGAGCTGCGAAGAAGCCCCTTCGACCACCCCTGCGCCGGCGTCCGTTCGAGCACACCGCGCCCGCACACGGACGCACGATCGTCACATCTCGGCGTCGAGTTGTACGTGTTCGACCCCCTCGTCCAGGAAGTCGACCAGGGCCCGGGCTTCGGCGTGGACGGCCTCCCGCTCCGGGCCGGTGAGGGGGCGCAGCGGGCTGATGCGGAGTCGGCGGTCGCGCACGGACCAGGTGGCGGTGGTGCGTCCGTCGACGAGGACCATCCGGTGGCCCTCGACGGACAGGCCGAGGTGCGGCGCGTCGATGATCCGGCTGCGGTCGTGGTAGCCGAGGACGGCGTTGTCGAAGGCCGGCAGGAACCGGACCGGGGCAGGGGTGTCGGGGTCCGGGCGCGGTGCGTCGGGCAGGTCGAGCAGTTCCCGTCCGCGTTCGTCGCGGAAGACGACGAGTTCTTCACGGACGGCCTTGACGGCGGCGGGCAGACCGGCGAGGCCGCACCAGGCGCGGAGGTCGGCGCTGGCGGCGGGCCCGTAGGCGGCGAGGTAGCGGCGCAGCAGTTGCTGCCCGACGGGGTCCCCCTCCTCGGCGGGCAGGGGGTCGACGTCTCGTGCCAGCCAGGTCGTCAGCGGCAGGTTGCGCACGCCGGCCTTCTGTTGCCACAGGCCGCGGGGCGGGAGTTGGGCCATGGGGACGAGGCCGGCCACGAGCAGTTCGCCCAGCGCCCGGCGCGGCGGTCCGGGCCAGCGGTCTTCGAGGGCCCGTACGAGTTCGGCCATGGTGCGGGGCCGGCCGTCGGCGAGGATCGCGCGGCCGGCTGCGGCGACCTCGTCCAGGTCGACGTCGGCCAGTTCGCGTCGGTAGGTGCCCAGCACCCGCTGGCGCAGCATGGCGTCGTGGCGGGCGCGCCACGCGAGCGCGTCGTCTGCGGTGACGAGGTGCACGGTGCGGCGCATGAGGTGGGTGCGCACCACGGTGCGGCCGGTCAGCGCGGCGTCCAACTGTCCGGGCGCGAAGCCGGCCAGCCGGGACCAGAGTCCGATGAACGGCTCCTGCGGTTCCTGCGCCTGGAGTCCGCACAGGTGGGCCACCGCGGCGGGCACCGACTGGGCGCTGCGGTGGAGCAGGTGTTGGCGGGCGAGGGTGGCGCGGTTGAGGGCGCGGCTGTCGAGAACGGTCGTCGGCACGGCGGCCCGGTCTCCTTCGGTTGCGGTACGGATACGGGTACGGCTGCTGTTCGGGTGCGGCGCCGGCGCCGGCCGGGCCGCCCCGGGTGCCGGGGCGGCCCGGCCGGGCGCGGACGCCATCGGCCCTTCGGCCGGTTTCAGCCGTTGTACGGGGCGGTGACGTCCAGGACCCAGGTGACGCCGAAGCGGTCGGTCAGCATGCCGTACAGCGGCGCCCACGGCGCGGGCTCCAGCGGACGCACGACGGTCGACCCCTCGCCGAGCCTGCCCCACAGGGCGCTGATCTCCTCGGCGTCGTCGCCGCGCACGGAGACGAAGAACGGGTTCTCGCCCTGGTTCCAGGGCAGGTGGGAGGGCACGTCGTAGGCCATGACGTGGAAGCCGTCGGCGCCGGCCACCTCGCCCCACATCACCCAGTCCGCCTCGCCCTCGTGCTGGACCGCGCCCGCGTCCCGGTAGCTGACCGCGACGGTGCGTCCGCCGAAGACGGATTGGTAGAAGTCGAGCGCGGCACGGGCGGCGCCCCGGAAGTTCAGATGGGTGGTGGTCGTGACGGACACGTTCCACTCCTTGCGTCGTTGGCTTGAATGCACCGCGGCCCGTGGGGCCGAAGCGGCGTCGGCCGGCCCGGACGGCCCGGGCGGCTCGTTCGCCACCGTCGCACGGGCAGAGGACAGGTTCTGTCCTGTACTGCGGGGAGACTGGAGTCATGCAGAAGACGTCCGCACGGCTGCTCACCCTCCTGTCCCTGCTCCAGGCGGGCCGCGGCTGGTCCGGCGGGGAGCTGGCCGACCGCCTGGGGGTGACCGTGCGCACCGTGCGCCGGGACGTGGACCGGCTGCGCGAACTGGGCTATCTGATCACCACGGTCAAGGGGCCGGCGGGCGGTTACCTCTTGGAGGCCGGCCGTCGCATGCCGCCCCTGCTGTTCGACGACGAGCAGGCCGTCGCCCTGGCCGTGGCCCTCCAGACCGTGGCCACCGGCACCGCGGTGGCCGACGACGCGGCCCGCGCCCTGGCCACCCTGCGCCAGGTCATGCCGCCGCGGCTGCGCGACCGCATGGAGCTGCTGCGCATCACGGCGGTCCGGCCGCCCGCGGGCTACGACGCGCGTCAGGGCGACGGCGACGTCGACGCACGGGTCCTGCTGGACCTCAGCCGCGCCGTCCGCGGTCACGAGGAGCTGCGCTTCTCCTACGCCAGGGGCCCCGGCTACTCAAGGGCCCCGGACGCCGCGGCCACCGGCCCCGCGACTTCCGAGTCCACTGCATCCGGGCCCACCACCGTGCCGCCCACGGCTGAATCCCGTCGGGTCGAGCCCCACCACCTGGTTGCCTGGCGCCACCGCTGGTACTTGGTGGCCTGGGACCTCGACCGCGCGGACTGGCGCACCTTCCGCGTCGACCGCATCCGCCCGCGCACCCCCACCGGCCCCCGCTTCACCCCGCGCCCGCTGCCGGGCGGCAGCGTCTCCGCCTTCGTCACCGGCAGGTTCCGCGGCAGCGGCGAGACCGACGGCGGCGACGGCCGCGGAGCCGCCACCGACTGGCCGTGCCGGGGCGAGGTGGTCCTCCACCTCCCGGCCGCCTCGGTCGCGCCCTTCGCCGAGGACGGAGTCGTCGTAGAACTCGGCCCGGACCGCTGCCGGCTCACCCTCGGCTCCTGGTCGTGGACCGCACTCGCCGCCGCCTTCGGTCGCTTCGACGCGGACATCGACGTCATCGGCCCGCCGGAGCTGGCCGCCGCCTTCGCCGCCCTCGCCGCGCGCTACGCCCGCGCGGCGGCACCGCGCCGGCCCTGATCAGCGGGATCGGACCTGATCGGGGGAATGGCCCAGATAGGGGGAAAGGCCCCGATCAGAGGGAGTGGAGCAGGGCGAGGGTCTGTTGGAGCTCGTTCCGCAGCGCCCGTCCGGCCGCCTCGGGATCCCCCTGTTCGACGGCGCTGACCAGGTCGGCGTGGCCCGCGTCGCCGTGATTCGCGTCGGCGGAGCGCAGGCCGAGCAGTTCGACCAGATCGAGCAGCCGTCGCTCCAGCACCGGGACGAACTCGGCGAACAGGCCGGTGAGCACCGGATTGTGGGCCGCGTCGACCACGGCCCGATGGAGGGCGATGTCGGCCGCGACGAACGCGGCGTCGCCGTCGTTGGCGGCGTCGCGGCGCCGGGCGAGGGCCCCGTGGAGCGCGGTGACGTCCTCCTCGGTCCGGCGTTGCGCGGCCAATTGCGCCGCCTCCACCTCGACGAGCAGCCGCACTTCGTAGACGTCGGTGATGGCGGCCCGGCGGAGCTGGGTGGACCAGTCCTCCTTGGGCTTGGTCGCGATGACGAAGACTCCGGACCCCTGGCGGGCCTGCACCAGCCCGGCGCCCGCCAGTGCGCGCAGGGCCTCGCGGACGGTGGAGCGCCCCACGCCGAGCGACTTGGCGAGGGTGGTCTCACCGGGGAGCTTCGTCCCCACGGCCCACTCGCCGCCGGTGATCTGGTCGCGCAGGTGCTCCGTGGCCTGCTCGACCAAGGGGGACGGCCGCAAGGCGCCGAGTGACATACGGGGTTCACCCTTCCTGAATTCCTCAGGTTGTCTGAGGACCTGAGGTGTGGCTACTGTACCTCGCATGCTGGTGCACGAGTTCCTTCTCCTCGGCTGCCGCTGCGGGGCCCTGCACGACCGGCACCCCGCAGCGGGGGACTGGGCCGAGCCGGTCGCACGATGGCAGACCGAAGGAAGTTCCGCACATCATGGCAGCCCCCTCCCGACGCACCGCGTTCCCCACCCCGTCCGCCCCCGCCGGTGACGTACCGGCCGACGCACCGCACTGGAACCCGCAACGCCCCAGCGCGATGCCGCACCACCGCTACCGGCCCGCGCACCACCGGGTCGCGGTGCCCCTGACCGACCGCACCTGGCCCTCCCGACAGATCGAGCGCGCCCCGCTGTGGGTGCCGGTCGACCTGCGCGACGGCAACCAGGCGCTGGCCGAACCGATGGACACCGCACGCAAGCGCCGGATGTTCGACCTCCTGGTCACCATGGGCTTCAAGGAGATCGAAGTCGGCTACCCGTCCGCCAGCCAGACCGACTTCGACTTCGTGCGGCACCTCGCCACCGGCGACGCCGTCCCGGACGACGTGACCGTCTCCGTGTTCACCCCGGCCCGCCGGGACCTGATCGACCGGACCTTCGACGCCGTCGTAGGGCTCCCCCGCGTCCTCGTCCACCTCTACACCGCGACCGCGCCCACCTGGCGGAACGTCGTCCTGGGCCGCTCCCGCACCGAGGTCCACCGGCTGATCGTGGACGCCGCCGGCCAACTGGTGCGCAGGGCGGAGGAGCGACCGGACGCTCAGATCCGGTTCGAGTTCTCCCCGGAGGTCTTCAACCTCACGGAACCGGACTTCGTCCTGGAGGTCTGCAACGGCCTGACCGAACTGTGGGAGGCGAGCCCGGACCGTCCGGTGGTCCACAACCTGCCCGCCACCGTCGAGATCGCCACCCCCAACGTCTACGCGGACCAGATCGAGTACATGGACCGCCATCTGACGCGCCGCGGTTCCGTGATCCTCTCCGTCCACCCGCACAACGACCGCGGCACCGGCGTCGCCTGCGCCGAACTCGCCGTACTCGCGGGGGCGCAGCGCATCGAGGGCTGCCTGTTCGGCAACGGCGAGCGCACCGGGAACGTGGACCTGGTGACCCTGGCCCTCAACCTGTACGCGCAGGGCGTGAACCCGATGGTCGACTTCTCCGACATCGACGCGGTCCGCGAAGTGGTGGAGCACTGCAACCGGCTACCGGTCCACCCCCGCCACCCCTACGGCGGCGACCTGGTGCACACCGCGTTCTCCGGCACCCACCAGGACGCCATCGCCAAGGGCCTGGCCCACCACGCGCGGCAGGCCGCCGAGCGGGGCGTCGCACCGGAGGACGCGCCCTGGGAGGTGCCGTACCTGCCCATCGATCCGGGCGACGTCGGCCGGACGTACGAGGAGGTCATCCGCATCAACTCGCAGTCCGGCAAGGGCGGCATCGCCCACCTCCTGCGCCTCCACCACGGCCTGGACCTGCCCCGTTCGCTGCGCCCCGACTTCTCCCGCACGGTGCAGCGCGTCACCGACTCCACCGGTCGGGAGCTGGGCCACAAGGAGTTGTACGAGCTCTTCCACACCGCCTACATCGCCCCGGCCCTGGACGGCCCCGTCCTCCTGGAGTCATGGCGCGCCACCGAGCCGGCCCCCGGCGAGCACCGGTTCGTCGGCACCCTGCGCACCGACGGCGTGGAGCGCTCCTGCCGCGGCACCGGCAACGGACCGCTGTCCGCCCTCACCGATGCACTGGGCACCACGGGCGTGACCGTCGACATCCTCGGCTACGCCGAACACGCCACCGGCACCGGCCCGGACAGCCCCGCCGTCGCCTACGTCGAGTGCCGGGTGGACGGAGTGACCCTCTGGGGCGCCGGCTGGCACACCTCCGTGCTGACCGCCTCGGTCCACGCGGTCATGGCCGCCGTCAACCGCCGTGCGCAGGGCGCCTCATGACCACGGCACCCGTGCTCCAGGCGCAGGACGTGGCGGTCGTCCGCGACGGCAGCACGATCCTCAGCGAGGTGTCCTTGACCGTGCGGACCGGTGAGCACTGGGCGCTGCTCGGCCCCAACGGCGCCGGCAAGACCACCCTGCTCGCCCTGCTCGGGGCGCTCGTCCACCCCACTCGCGGCACGGTCGAGGTGCTGGGCCACCGGCTGGGCCGGGTCGACCTGCGGCAGCTGCGCTCCTGCGTCGGGCACGTCAATCCGCGACACGACCTGCGCTCGGCCCGCACGGTCCACGACGTGGTGCTGACCGGCGTGACCAACACCCTGGAACCCGTCCCCCGCTGGGCCCCGACCCCCGAACAGGTCGCCCTCGCCGACCGTCTCATCGACCTGCTCGGCCTCGGCCACCGCCGCGAGGCCCGATGGCCGGCCCTGTCCCAGGGCGAGCGGGGTCGCACCCTGATCGCCCGGGCGCTGATGCCCAGTCCACGGCTGCTGTTGCTGGACGAACCCGCGACCGGTCTCGACGTCGCCGGCCGCGAGCAGCTCGTCGAACGGCTCGACACCTTGCAGCACACCCACCCGGACCTGGCATCGGTCCTCGTCACCCACCATCTGGAGGAACTCCCCCCGGGCACGACCCATGTCCTGCTGCTGCGCGACGGCCGCGCCCTGGCCTCCGGTCCCGTCGACGAGGTCCTGACCAGCGACCAGATCAGCAAGTGCTTCGATCACCCGGTCCGACTCACCCGCACCGAAGGCCGCTGGGCCGTGACCGCGCATCCCGCGCCCCGATCGCGGCTCCGCTGAGGCGCCCGGTCACGGCGACCCGAGTTCACGCTCCCCGAGGGGCTGGAAGCAGCGCTCGACGTCGGCGTCGGTGACCTCGGTCAGCACGGCGGGGCGCCAGCGCGGGTTGCGGTCCTTGTCGACGATCTGGGCGCGGATGCCCTCCACCAGGTCGGGGCTGGTCAACAGGGCGCAGGAGACGCGGTACTCCTGTGCCAAGACCCGTTCCAGGGAGCCGAGTCCACGGGCCCGGCGCAGCGCGGCCAGGGTCACCTTGAGCGCGGTGGGCGACTTGGCGAGCAGCGTCTCGGCGGTCGCCTTCGCCGCCGGTTCGCCGTGGTCGAGCAGCCGCTCGACGACCTCCTCCACGGTGTCGGCCCCGTAACACCCGTCGATCCATGCCCGCTGCCCGGTCAGTTCGCCGGGCGGCGGTGGCTGGACGTGTCGGGCGAGCGCTTCTGGCACGGTCCGGTGGGCGAGGTCGTCGAGAAGTTCCGGCAGGGCACGGGACGGTACGTAGTGGTCGGCGAGTCCGCACAGCAGGGCGTCACCGGCCCCGACCGCGGCGCCGGTGAGGGCCAGGTGGGTGCCCAGTTCGCCGGGGGCCAGCGCCAGCAGATGGGTGCCGCCGACGTCGGGGACGAAGCCGATTCCGGTCTCGGGCATCGCGACCCGGGAGCGCTCGGTGACGATCCGGACGCTGCCGTGCGCCGAGACGCCGACGCCGCCGCCCATCACGATGCCGTCCATGACGGCGACGTACGGCTTGGGGTAGCGGGCGATCCGGGCGTTGAGCCGGTACTCGTCCCGCCAGAAGGCGGCGGACGCGGTGCCGTCGCCGTCGCGGGCGTCGTCGTGGATCGCCCGGATGTCACCACCGGCGCACAGGCCGCGCTCCCCCGCCCCGGCGATGACCACGGTCTCGACCGCCGGATCCCGTTCCCACTCCGTCAGCGCCCGGTCGATGCTGCGCACCATCTCGTGGGTGAGCGCATTGAGGGCCCGGGGCCGGTTGAGGACGATGCGGGCCGCCCGCCCCGCGGTGCTCAGCAGGACGGGCCTGTCGATGTCGGTCATCCGAACGCCTCCGTCGGTCCGCGAGCCACGACGGCTCGCAGGAGGGCGCCGCTCGACGGCGCACTCCCCGGCCGCACTGGCGGGACCGTGCCGGATTCTCACCGGCTTCCCCGCGCCGCGGTCCTCGCCGGCGACTATATGTTTGGACGTCCTACCAAATCCAGCCCGTCGACCGCCCCGGCACGCCAGCGCCGCCGACGCGTCCCGCGGTCGCTGGTTCGAGCCGGGCGACGACAACGGCTGGCAGCACACCGTGAAGGACTCATCCTCCGCCGGCCGACGCCTTCATCAGGCCCGGCAGGGCGCCGGCGACCTCGTGCAGGCGCTTCGGTCACCACCGAAAGGGTTCGGAGCCGGCCAGCCGGTGCAGGGAGAGTGGGGCGGAGCGCCACCGACGGAAGCAAGGCCGGCTTCGCCCTTCGTGCTCGCCGCGGGAAAGGAGGCTGCGGCCGTCGAAGCCGGGGCCGTACGTGCCCGTCCGGTCCAGCGCCGAGGCAGCACCCGATCACGACAGGAGGGCCGACATGGCCGTGGAACCGCACAATGGCGTGAGCGTCTCGACCTCCGAGCGCCCGAACGAACTCGTGCTCCTCGTTCCGGCCCGCGCTACGTCCCGTACTTCCTCACCGCAGTTGGCGACCGTGGCCACGCCAGCCGATCTGGTGGACCGGATGCACCAACTGAAGGTGGCGTCGGGGCTGACCTACCGACAGATCTCGGACCGCGCTCGCGAGGCGGGCGACTTCCTGCCGTCGAGCACGCTCGCCGGTGCCCTCGCACGGCACACCCTGCCGCGCGCAGAGCTGGTCGCGGCGTTCGTCCGCGCCTGCACCGACGACGAGCAGACGGTCCAGTCCTGGACCCGCGCCCGGAACGCGCTCACCCTCCGTACCACCCCGACGCCCCGCCGACCACCTACTGCCCCCGACCCCGGCGCCGGGCCCTCCTCCTCACCGGCCGGCCACCGGCGTGCCGCAGACCACGGACGTCGACCGCTGCTCGCCTTCGTCCTGGGCGCCCTCTTCGCGGCCACCGTGTCGCGGGCCGTCACCCGAAGCCCGCAACGGTTTGCTGACGGAGTCCCGGAAGCCGCCTGACGCAGGAGTCACCACCATCGCCCGCTGGAGAATCCGCAGTCACCCTTCACACGACGGCCAGGGAGAAAACGCGTGTTACGTTTCCACTTCACCCCGGAGGACCTGGCTCGCACCCGTGTGGTCGCCACCTGGGGCCCGCTGGGCGAGACCTTCTTCAGTCTGATGACGTTGCAGCAGTCCCACATGGGTTCCGCCTTCGCGGGGTGGCGCGAGCGGCTGTTCGACGACCCGCTCGCGCACCGGACGCTGCGCAACCCGGCCACCACGCTCTTCCGCGGCGGCGTCCTCGACCTCTTCACCCTCACCGGCCACGCAGCCACCCTGGACCAAGGGCTCGAAGCCCTCGTCTCCGCCCGCCCGCGCCACTTCGCAGCAGAGCTCGCGGACGCGGAGGAGAGCCATGCCTTCTACTTCCCGGCCGCGTCGTCGTGGGCGGGCGCACGCTGGGGCGACCCGGCACGCGAACGCGGCGACCGCAACGACCTCGTCAACTTTCTCCGCGAGTACCACGACACCGCCGTCCTGCCTTACTGGAAGCGCATGCACGCACGACTCGCGGCAGAGCAAGCCGCCCTCGCTCGTACCCTGGCCGAAAGGGGCATCGACGCGATGCTGGCCTCACTCCCGGCGGGATTCCGCTGGCGCCCCCCGGTGCTTGAGGTCGGAAGGGGCCCGGTGACGGGGGAATCACGCCTCGGCGGCCGCGGCATGATGCTCGTTCCGTCGATCTTCTGCCAGAACCGACCGACGTCCTACGTCAGTGCTTCGGACGAGCAGATACCCGTCCTGCTCTTCGTGCCCCTCGTCCGCAACGTCTCCGACACGGCACGCGTGCTCGCCGACGACACGGCGGAACTCGCCGCCCTCGAAGCCCTCCTCGGGCGCACCCGCGCCCGCGCCCTGGACGCCATCGGCCGGGGTCCGTGCACCACCGGGCAGCTCGCCGAGCGACTCTCCGTCTCCCTCCCCAACGCGAGCGAACACGCCACCATCTTGCGCAACGCCGGTGTCATCTCCACCACTCGCCACGGCAGCGCCGTCCTTCACACGCTCACCGCACTCGGCACCACCCTCCTCAACGGCGGATAGCTCGCTGCACCTGCGCGGGGCGACTTCGTGGATCGCGCCCGCACGGGCCAAGAAGCCCTCCCCGCCTCAACCGTCCAGAAGCCGACGAGGTTGGATGGCACCATGATCGGGCGACAGCGGGGCAAGAAGAGGCGAACTCCCGTCGGCACGCCGAGGGACATCACCCTGTTCTCGACGCCAGAAGGCTGGCGTCACAGCGTCCGCACGGTGGAAGGCGGAACGCTCTGCGGGCGCCTGGTCGACGTGCCGGTCGACGCCAGCCCAGCCGAGGCGCAGGGCGCAGCAGCGGCCGTGGTGGCGGGGCTCGCGCACGACTTCCACGGAGCTCACATCGACGTGATCTGGGACCCAGCGGGGGAACCAGGGTCCTGGACCGCCCAGGTGCTCATGGTTGCGTCCCTGCCGAACACCCGTGATTGGGCGACAAGCCCAGCGCAAGCCTGACCCGATGGTCCGGCCCACCCGGAGCGCGTGAGCTGAGCATTGGGCACGCGCGCTCCCGACCCGCCCGCCTATCACGATGGAAGACATGATGAGTGGCATCCTCCCTGCCTGGACCGCCATCACCGACTGGCTGGCGGCCCACGCACCCGCTTCGCACGCCGCCCTACAGCCAGGCGCCACCCCGTCGGACGTCCGTACCGCCGAAGCCGAACTGGGCGTTGCCCTGCCCGCCGATCTGATGGCGCTGCTCGCCGTGTGCAACGGAACGGTCGACGCCTCCGCGCTGGAGCGCGATCCGGACGAACACGACCCGGGGCTCTTCGTCGCGCAGCACCATCTGCTGCCCTTGGCGGAAATCACGGCGGTCCGCGAAAGCGTGGGCGGCCCCGAGGACTTCTGGGGTGCCTGGGTGCCCTTCGCCGTCGCCGACTACTCCCTCGCACCGTGGGGCGGCCTGGCGATCGACCCCGACGGCCGGCTCGCCGGATTCAGCCTGGCCAACGGCGAACCACCGGCACTGCTTGTCGCCCCCGGACACCGCACTCTCGCCGAGTTCCTCGACGCCCTGGCCGAAGCCCTCACCCGAGGCACCGGACCGCTCACGGGCGAGATCCAACCCGGCCTGCACCACGGTTCACCCGGCTGGGGACGACCACCGGGAGGCGGCGCGCCGTTGCCCCCTGCGCGCCCCGGGACCGGACCGACGGACTGAGCCCGGCGACGAGGCGGCCCCTGACAGCGGCTGCGTCAGCGCGCCCTAGGTGTATTGCCCTGTGAGGTTGGGGACGCGGCTGGCGGGTGGTTTGCCCGCGAGTGCGGTGCGGACCGCCGACGTACCTCTGAGCGCGGCCATTTCCTTCGTCCCCTGCACGACTCGGCATGCCCCCGTGTCCTGGTCGACGAGGATGGGCCAGCTCCCGCCGATCCTGATCTGGCGCCCCTCTTCGTCCTTCGCCGTGGGGTACCAATTGAAGCCGTAGACGCCGGTGACGGCCGGCGTGGCCCACAGACGGAGCTGGAAGCCCCACTCGTCCCAACGGTCGGTCAGGGTCCGGCCGAAGTCTTCCGCGAGCCTCCGCGCTTCGCTCTCCTCCAAGACGCTCCCTTCATCGCTGCCACCGGTGGGGGTACAGACGCTACGCCGGTGCCACCGCAGGCAAACCTCCGGCGTACGGCAATGCGACGAAGGTTGTAGTCCACGCGACCTGACACGGTCACCGGCATGGGACCTTCGCCCCGAAGCATTGCTTGGCGAGCAAAGTGATCGGCAGAGTCTGGTTCGGGCCCGTTCCAACGATCAGCGTGTGGAGGCATTCGCCCGTGCTGCGATTCCAGGTACTCGGCCGTCTATCCGTCACCAACGAGCTGAGCGACTGCACACCGACCGCACCCATGGCACGGCGCGTGCTGGCGCAACTGCTCCTGCACGCCAACAACATCGTCATGCTCGACGCGATCATCGACGAACTGTGGGGTGACAAGCCGCCGAAGAGCGCCGTCCCCACCGCGCAGACGTACATCTACCAGCTCAGACGACAGTTCGAGCCGTGGGTGGCCAAGAACAGGGTCGAAGACGTCCTCGCCACGTGCGGTGCGGGCTACATGCTTCGGGTGGCCCCGGACCGGCTGGACCTGGCGGCGTTCCTCCGGCTGACCAAGCAGGGGCGCACCGCGCTCGACGCCGGTGACGCGGCCACTGCGGGACGGCTGCTGCGGCAGGCGCTCAACCTGTGGTCGGGGCCGCCGCTCGCCGACGTGACGGCGGGCCCGTCGATCCAGGCGCACGTCGTGCGCCTCACGGAGCAACGGGCGCACGCCGTCGAACTGCGCATCCAGGCGGATGCGATGCTGGGCCGGCACCGGGAACTCGTCGGCGAGTTGAAGGCCATCCTCCTGTCCGACCCGCTCAACGAGTGGTACCACGCTCAGTTGATCAAGGCGCTTGCCTCCAGCGGCCGACGGAACGAATCGCTGATCGCGTACCAGCACCTGCGCAGCACGCTGTCGAACGAACTCGGGCTCGAACCGTCGGACGTGTTGAGGGAGTTGCATCGAGAGGTCCTGGCGGGACGCGACTCCTGGTCGGACTGGGCGGTGTCGTAGTCGTGGGAGTCCCGCTGGGACGTCCCGCCCTACCGGGGGGAGACGGTGCCGGATCGGGGATCGCCGGGGAACGATCCTCGATCGCGCAGGTGCCCACTACACCCCTCGCACAGCATTCCTATCCAGCACGGGCGATGAGCCCGATGGAAACTGCCTTGTTGACCGCGTCGAGCCGGGACCGAGCACCCAGCTTCGTGAAAATGGCCCCCAGATGACGCTTCACCGTACCCTCGGCGATGGTCAATCGCCGCGAGATCTGGCGATTGCTCATCGCCTCGCTCACCAGGGTCAGGATCTCCAACTCCCGCCTGGTGAGCATCTCCAGGTAGTTCGACGCCGAGGCGATGGAGGTCAGCACTTCGGCGGACACGTGCAGCACGATGCGAATGTCGTCTGCGCACACCGCGCGGATGCTGGCCACCAGGTCGGCCCGGCTCACCCACTTGTTCAGATAGCCACGGACACCGCAATCGAGCAGTTGGCGCACCAGCACCGGCACTTCGTCCATGCTGACGATCAGCACTCTGGAGTTCGGAGATATCGAGTGGATTGAATTCACGATGTCGGCGATCGGCTCGCCGGGGACGTTCGCGTCCAGCAACACGACGTCGGGTTGCTCCATTTTGCATTGCAAGATGCCGCACGCCCCGTTGTCGGCTTCGCCGACGACGGTCATATCGCTTTCCATTTCGAGCACTTCGCGCATCACTTCGCGCAGCAGCGTATGGCCGTCGATCAGGACTATACGCAGCCGACCTCTATGGTCAGGCCGCATGGCCCGCCCCCGACTGCACGGAGACTCTCCACACCAGTGGCGAAATTTCTGCAACGCGGCGCACCAGTAGGCGTCGAGCAAGCAGTCGAGCGTGCCCCGCGGAGCACGCGATTAAGTTGACACAAGTAACCAAAGCAATTCCGGAGGCCGCCCGTCTTTCGCCGCGCCGGCTCGGAGCAAAGGCATACGCCAGCATTTTGATGGCATCGCCGACGGCGCAACTTGCGCTTTCCACTGACACCCGTGCCACAGAATCCGCCATTGATCCCCCATATCACATGTTGGCTGGCATGTGACATACCGTAGTCCGCCGTCCAGCCCCCTGACAAGATCGACGTGTAGTGATCACGTCATAACACTGCCCCTATCGACACCCCCTAAACAGGGAGGTATCGCCGTGCAACATCCGAGAGAGAACGCTCAAGTTCAGCCACGGAGTACACCGCGACCTTTCCCGGTCTGCCCTGCTGCGAGGCTGGAACAGTTCGTTCCGTAGGAGAATTCAAGACACCCCGGGCCGCTTCGGCGCCAATGCCGCCGCGCGCGCCCCGGCCAGCCTCCCCGGGCATGCGCAGTTCCTTTCCGGCCACAGATTGTTTGAGATTGCGCACCCCCACTTCGACGCCCGAACGATAGTCGTGTACATGCCGTTGACGGTCATCTCAAAATCTGGACAAAGAAGCGTCCCGCAACATCGCCGTCACACGGATCGCATCGAGGTCGCCGGCTCGACGGGGACGGCCGGGTGCCCGTTCGGTGAGCACCCGCGCACCGCGTCGATTCGGCGTCGATTCGGCATCGAAGGCGGCGGCGCACATTTGACGAGACATCAAAAAGGCGAACGGCCCGACCGGCGGGGATCGACGGCCCGCTCGGCACCGCACTCCTGACGCACCTGTGTGAAACAAGGAAATGGATCGATGACCGGCATACCCCCTGTGACCGCGTACCCGCTGCCCACCGATGGCGATCTCCCTTCCCCCGCAGTGGACTGGAGCCTCGACCCCGAGCGATCCGTCCTGCTGGTCCACGACATGCAGCGGTACTTCCTCAGGCCGCTGCCCGGAAGCCTGAGCGATCCGCTCGTGTCCCACACGGCGCAACTGCGCGACCGCTGCACCGCTCTGGGCGTCCCCGTCGCCTACACCGCTCAGCCGGGCGGAATGAGCAAGGCCGAACGCGGTCTGCTCCACGACTTCTGGGGCCCGGGGATGCGCACGACTCCCGAAGACCGTCAGATCGTCGACGCCCTCGCACCGACCGACATCGACTGGACGTTCACCAAGCGGCGCTACAGCGCGTTCTTCAGGACCGATCTCCTCAAGCGCATGCGCACCGCGGGCCGCGATCAGCTCGTCCTGTGCGGCGTCTACGCCCACGTCGGCGTCCTCGCCACCGCGCTCGACGCCTTCAGCCACGACGTACAGCCGTTCCTCGTCGCGGACGCCACCGCGGACTTCTCGCAGGAGTACCACCGGTTGGCCCTCGACTACGCGGCCGAGCGCTGTGCCCTGGTCACCACGGTGAAACGGGTCCTGACATGACGGGCGGCGAGCCCGACGGCCGTGCGGAAGGCGGCGACCACCGCGAGACCGATGTGCTCCGCCGGGAGATCGATGTGCTCCAGCGGGATACGGACGTGCTCCAGCGGGTGCTGGCCGGGCAGGCGGACGCGTTCGCACTGCTGTACCGACCCGGCGTCACCGGCCCGGACGTCATGGAGGTCGTCGAGGGCACGGTGGCCTTCCCCGCCGCGCTCGCGGACATTCCCCTGCCGCCGGCCCCCGGCTCGGACTCGGCCGCTGAGCCACGGCACGACGTGCTGGTACTCCTTCCCTACCGGCAGCTCGTCGAGCGCGGATTCGCCTGCGTCGACGACGGAACGCCACTGGTGGCCATCGACATCACCCACCAGCAGCGGTTGCCGCTGGCCGAAGCGCTGACGCGCATCCCCCAGGTGCCGACCCGACTGTCGGGCGGCGGCTTCGACGTGGACGACGAGGCGTACGAGGAAGTGGTGCGCAGCATCGTCGAGGAGATGATCGGTACGGGCCAGGGGGCGAACTTCGTCATCAAGCGCACGTACGTCGCGGACATCACGGACCACGGCCCGCACGTCGCCCCCGCGCTCTTTCGCCGGCTCGTCGAACGGGAGTCCGGTGCGCACTGGACCTTCCTGATCCACACCGGCACCCGGACCCTCGTCGGCGCCTCACCCGAGCGGCACGTGAGCCTCGAACTCGGCACCGCCGTGATGAACCCCATCAGCGGCACCTACCGCTATCCCCCGTCGGGTCCCACGTTGGAAGGCGTGTTGGAGTTCCTGCGCGACGGCAAGGAGACCGACGAGCTGTACATGGTCCTGGACGAGGAACTCAAGATGATGGGCCGCATCTGCGACGCGGGCGGCCGGGTCGTCGGCCCGCGGCTGAGGGAGATGGCCCGGGTGGCGCACACCGAGTACCTGATCGAAGGCACGACCGACCGCGACGTCCGGGACGTCCTGCGCGAGACGATGTTCTCGCCCGCCGTGACCGGGAGCCCGCTGGAGAGCGCCTGCCGGACCATCCGCCGGTACGAACCGGAGGGCCGCGGCTACTACAGCGGCGCAGCGGCGCTCATCGGACGGGACGCGCACGGCAGCCGCGCGATGGACTCCACGATCCTGATCCGTACGGCGGACATCTCCGCCACGGGCCGCGTCGGCATCTCCGTGGGCGCCACGATCGTGCGGCACTCCGACCCCGGGTCCGAAGCGGCCGAGACGCGGGCCAAGGCCGCCGGGCTCCTGGCCGCGCTCAACGAGGAACCGCGGCGCTTCGCCGGCCACCCGAGCGTCCGCGAAGCGCTGGAGCTGCGCAACGAGGCGATCGGTTCCTTCTGGCTCGCCGGCGACGCCGGGCGCACCGGTCCGCACCCGCGGCTGGCCGGCGCCCGTGCCCTCCTGGTGGACGCGGAGGACTCCTTCACCTCGATGCTCCAGCAGCAGCTCACGTCCCTGGGCCTGGAGGTGACGGTCCGCCGCTTCGACGAGGACGGCTCGCTGACGGACCACGACCTCGTGGTGATGGGCCCCGGGCCCGGCGACCCCCGGGACACGACGGACCCGAGGATGCGGCACCTGCACGCGACGGTGGACACCCTGCTGCGCCGCCGTCACCCGTTCCTCGCGGTCTGTCTCAGCCACCAGGTGCTCGGTCTGCGGCTCGGGCTGCCGGTGCGCCGCAAAGCGGCACCCAGCCAGGGGGTGCACCAGGAGATCGACCTGTTCGGCGCCGCCGAGCACGTCGGCTTCTACAACACCTTCGCACTCGCCTGTGAGCACGACGTGTTCGCCGCGGCCGAGGTGGGCGCCGTCCAGGTGAGCAGGGACGCCGTCAGCGGGGAGGTCCACGCGCTGCGCGGCCCGGGCTTCACCTCCGTGCAGTTCCACCCGGAGTCCGTGCTCACTCACGGCGGTCCACGCATCGTGGGCACGGCCCTGGCCGACGT
Organism: Streptomyces sp. NPDC017979; assembly: GCF_044328175.1. Taxonomy (NCBI): domain Bacteria; kingdom Bacillati; phylum Actinomycetota; class Actinomycetes; order Kitasatosporales; family Streptomycetaceae; genus Streptomyces; species Streptomyces sp. NPDC017979. The sequence goes on from NZ_JBIRGU010000004.1 coordinate 243,154, forward strand.
CCTGGATCGGGCGTCCGTCATGGCGGGCTGATCGGACGTCCCGCCCACGCCGCCCGCGGCGCCCCCTGTGACGAGTGAGGAGCCCATGCACCAGTACGTCGTCGTCGACGCCTTCTCCGCCCGCCCCCTGAGCGGCAACCCCGTGGCCGTCGTTCTGGAGGGCGACGACCTGACCGCCGAGCAGATGCAACGGATCGCCCGGGAGATGAACCTCTCCGAGACCACGTTCGTGCTGCGTCCCCGCGACCCCGACGGTGACGCCCTCATACGGATCTTCACCCCGGTCAACGAACTCCCCTTCGCCGGACACCCGCTCCTGGGCACCGCCGTGGCCCTGGGCCGCCGCGCCGGCACTGACCGGCTGCGGTTGGAGACCGCCATGGGCGTCATTCCCTTCACCCTGGAGCACGTCGGCGAACGGGTGGCCCGGGCGAGCATGAGCCAGCCGGTGCCCTGGTGGAAACCGTTCGACCGGACCGACGAACTGCTGGACGCGCTGCGCATCGGCGCGTCGGCCCTTCCCGTCGAGATCTACGTGAACGGCCCGCGGCACGTCCTCGTCGGGCTCGACAGCGTGGCGGCCCTGTCGCAGGTCAGCCCCGATCACCGCGCGCTGTCGTCCTTCGCGGACCTGGCGGTCAACTGCTACGCCGGCAGCGGGAGCGCCTGGCGCAACCGGATGTTCTCGCCGGCCTACGGGGTGGTGGAGGACGCGGCCACCGGGTCCGCGGCCGGCCCCATCGCCATCCATCTCGCACGGCACGGCCTGAGCCCGTACGGGCAGGACACCCGCATCACCCAGGGCGTCGAGATCGGCCGCCCCTCGCTCATGGAGGCGCTGGTGCACGGGCAGGGCGACCACGTCGATTCCGTCGAGGTCGGCGGCCACGGAGTCGTCACCGCCGAGGGGGTGCTCCATGTCTGAGCCCCATCTGCCGCCCGCGGCCCCGGACGGCGGCCGTCCGCACGCGACGCGGTCGGAGTCGCTCACCGGGACGCATGAGGTGCCCTTCCCCGAGTACCACGTGCCGCCGGTCGAACCGATGGGCCTGCTGGCCGCCTGGCTCGAACGCAGCGCGTCCCTCGGCGTTCGGGAGCCGCGCGCGCTGTCGCTGGCCACCGCCGACGCTCGCGGCCGCACCTCGTCGCGCGTCGTCGTCCTCGGCTCGGTGACCGAGGACGGCATCGGCTTCGTCAGCCACGCCGACAGCCGGAAGGGGCGGGAGCTGGCCGAGAACCCGTGGGCGTCGGGCGTCCTGTACTGGAGGGAGACCAGCCAGCAGATCACGCTGGCCGGCCCGGTGCACCGGCTCCCGCACTCCGACGCCCGGGCCCTGTGGGAGGCGCGGCCCGTCTTCACCCACGCGATGAGCTCCGCCTCCCGGCAGAGCCGCCCGCTGGAGGGCCCCGCCGACGTGGCCGAACTACGCGTCAGGGCACGGGCGCTGGGCGCGTCGCAGCGGGCGCTTCCGTGCCCCGAGACGTTCGCCGCCTACCGGCTCGTGCCCGCCGCCGTGGAGTTCTGGGCCAACGGCACCGACCGGCTGCACGAGCGGCTGCGTTACGAGCGCACGGCCGACGGCTGGAGGGTCGACCGGCTCCAGCCGTGAACCACCGCTCTGAGGCGGGCGGACCCCCCGGGCCTCCCCGGGGGCTCGCCCTCAGCCGGCGGGCACCGCCTCGACGACCGAGGCGTGCGAGGAGGTGTCCGCCACCCCGACGACCGTGAACCCCGCGGCCGCCAGCAGCGCTTCGTACTCCGCACGGGTGCGGCCCCGCCCGTTGAGGACCGTCATCATCAGCACGTCCCCGGTCTTGCCGGCGTGGGGCTCGTTGCCCGGCGGGATCAGCGCGTTGACGACCAGCAGGCGGCCGTGCGCGGGCATGGCCGCGCGGCACGTCCGCAGGATGCGCACGCACTCGTCGTCGCGCCAACTGGCCAGTACGTGTTTGAGGAGATAGACGTCGGCGCCGGACGGCACCGAGGAGAAGAAGTCCCCGGCCACGGCGGTCCACCGACCGGCCAGCTCGGGGAGGTCGAGTTCGTGTCCGGCGACCACGGATTCCAGATCGACCAGGGTCCCCGTCATGTGGGGGTTGCGCAGCAGCACGGTGCGCAGCAGCCCGCCGCGCCCGCCGCCGACGTCCACGGCGCTCCTGCATCCGGCGAAGTCGAAGGCATCGACCACCTTGTTGCTGAGCACCTGCGAGAAGGCGGCCATGCTGGAGTTGAACGCCCGGGCGAGCCGCGGGTCGGCGGCCACGTGGTCGTAGAAGGGGACACCGCGGATGGACTCGAACGCGTTGGTCCCGGTGCGCACCGCCTCGTGCAACTGGGCCGCCGACTGCCAGAAGACCGGCTCGCCGCGGACCAGGACGTAGTCGCGCAACGACTGGGCCGCGTCCGTACGCAGCAGTCGCGCGGACGGCGTGAGGTGGAAGCAGCCCGCCTCGTCCTCCCGGAACACCCCCTTGGCGGCGAGCAGCCTGAGGACCCGGTAGAGGTACGGGCCGTCCACGCCCGCTGCCGCGGCGAGTTCTCCGGCCGTGCGCGGACCGTCCGTCAGGTGGTCGGCTATGCGGAAGCGGGCGGCGGTGTTCAGGGCGGCCGAGTAGAGGTAGCCCAGCGAGAGTTCGAGCAGCTCGTCCGTGGCCTGTGCCGCAGCAGCGGAGCCGGGGTCGTGCCCGGCGTCGGCGCCGTGCGGGGTGTCTGCCGCGGGCCGCGGGGCCGCGGTCTCGCGGAGGGTGCCTGCCATGGGTGATCTCCCCTTTTCCTGATGTTCTCCGACTCCTCTGACCTGCGCCGGTGACGGGTCCACGGGGGCCCGGGCCGGCGCCCGCAGTCTGCCGGGGAGCCTTCGGGGGCCGTTCGAGAGTCAGGCCAGCACCGCGCCGTGTCCGTCGACCGGGACGACGGGGACGGCGTCCCTCGATCGATCCTCAATTCGGCGTCAAACGGCGGCGGTCATGATCCACGTGTCCATGCGCGTGCCACCGGAGTCACGGCCGCATGAGCCGTTCCTCAGCCGTTCCTTCCGGAGCATCCGGATCAACAGCCTCTTAAGGACACATCATGGTCACCAGAAGACGTGTGCTCGGCGCAGGGCTCGCCACCGCTGCCGTGGCTTCGACGGGGGCCGCGCTGGTCCCCGTGCTCACCAGCAAGGACGCGGCCGACACCGCGGCCAAGGCGGCCGCGCCGCCGCCCATCGTGCCGTTCCAGACGGCCATGCCGCTGATACCCGTGGCGCAGCCGACGTCCACCACCGGTGGGGTGGACCGGTACGACATCAGCGTGGTCACCGCCACCAAGCAGATACTGCCGGGCCTGAACACCCAAGTGCTCACCTACGGCGGCCAGTTCCCCGGTGCGACCATCAAGGCGCGGAAGAATCGCCCCGTCGTCATCCACCAGCACAACGGGCTCACCGTGCCGGTGGCGCGCCATCTGCACGGCGCCTCGGTGGAGCCGTACAGCGACGGCGGTCCCATGGACCTGATCGCGCCCAACAGCACGCGGGTGTACACCTATCCCAACCAGCAGCCGCACGCCTCGCTCTGGTACCACGACCACGCCCACCACCTGGAGTCGGAGAACGTCTACCGCGGCCTCCAGGGCAGCTACCTCATCGGCGACGACGTCGAAGACGCCCTGCCGCTGCCCAAGGACGCGTACGACGTGGTGGTCCAACTGCGGGACGCGCGCTTCGACGCCGCCGGTCAACTCGTCTACACCATGGGCGACCGCACCCGCACCACCGTGCTGACCAACGGCGTGCCCTACCCCTACTTCGAAGTCGCCGCCCGCAAGTACCGCTTCCGCCTCGCCAACACCTCCAACCAACGCTTCTTCACCCTCCGTCTCTCCGGCAACACCAACATGATCCAAATCGGCTCGGACGGCGGCCTGCTACCCGCCCCGCACACCACACCCTCCCTCTTCATCACCTCCGGCGAACGCGCCGACATCGTCATCGACTTCTCCACCTTCGCCCTCGGCACCCAGATCTTCCTGGAGAGCGTCGCCAGCAACGGCACGGCCGAACAGATCCTGCGCTTCGACGTGACCCGCACCGCCAGCGACCCCAGCTCCATCCCCCCGGTGCTACGCACCCTGCCCCCGCTGCCCACGCCCACCGCCCAGCGCACCATCGTGATGCGGATGGACGAGGACGGCCGGCCCAACCCCCAAGCGTTCATGGACGACAAGGTCTACGACCACAACCGCATCGACCAGCACATCCGCTTCGGCGCCAGCGAGGTCTGGACGGTCACCAACGCCAACACCAGGGCCCCGCACAACTTCCACATGCACCTGGTCCAGTTCCGGGTGATCGAACGGAACGGGGCCGCCCCGGGACCGGCCGAGGCGGGGCTGAAGGACACCGTGGCGGTCATGCCGGGCGAGACCGTGAAGCTCCAGGCGACCTTCGACACTTACGCCGGGGAGTTCGTGTACCACTGCCACATGCTCGACCACTCCGCGATGGGCATGATGGCCACGATGAAGATCGCCTGAGCTGCGGGGCGTCCGCTCGCCCGCGAAGCGCCGGGCGCGCGGTCACCGGTCCGCATGCACGGCGGGCGGTCGACGACGCGTGGGCGAGCGGACGGACGGCTCGAAACGCGGCAGGGCTCGGTCACCACGGTCCGGTGGACGGCCAGCAGATCGGGGCCGTCCGCGCGGTGACCGAGCGCAGTCGGGGCGATACCGTCGAACCCGTTCTGCCGCACGGCCACCTGCTCCCCACGCTCCAGGAGTACGTCATGAGCACCGTCGTCCCACCGCATGCGCTCCACGGCTCGGGCCCGCACAAAGTGCTCGCCCTGCACGGCTGGTTCTCCGATCGGAGCAGCTACCTGCCGCTCTTCCCGTACGTGGACACCGAACGCTTCGCCTGGGCTGCGATGGACCAGCGCGGCTACGGCGAGGCCCGCGAGCTGCCCGGCCCGTACACCACCGAACGCATCGCCCGCGACGCCCTCGCCCTCGCCGACCACCTGGGTTGGAGCACCTTCTCCGTCATCGGACACTCCATGGGCGGCAAGGCGGCCCAGCACGTCGTCGCCCTCGCTCCGGACCGGGTGCGGGCGCTGGTCGGCATCTCCCCCGTCCCCGCCTCGGGCGCCGGACTCTCCGACGCCACCTGGGAGTTCTTCGCCTCCGCCGCCGACGACCCCGCCGTCCGGCGCGCGATCATCAGCACCACCACGGGCGACCGGCTGCCGGGCCCCTGGCTGGACCACATGGTGCGGCTGTCCCTCGCCAACTCCACCCGCGACGCCCTCGCCGGGTACTTCCCCGACTGGGCCGGGACGGACCTGTCCCCGCTCGTCCGGGGCAGCGCCGTGCCCGCACTCGCCGTCGCCGGGGCCCACGACCCCGCCCTCTCCCCGGACGTCATGCGCGCCACCTGGCTCCAGCACTTCCCCCGCGCCACCCTCACCGTGCTCCCCGACGCCGGGCACTACGCCATCGACGAAGCCCCGCTCGCCCTCCTCGCCCACATCGAGAACTTCCTCGCCCCGCTCACCCCCGCGATGGGCGGCTGACCCGTCGAAGGGACCGTCCGGCGCCCGCTACCGCGCCACCGGAGACGCCCCGCCCGCGGCGGCCCGGGTGACCGCAGACGGCAGACCCGCGCGGACCGAGGTGATCAGGGCCAGGCTGGCATCGCGCGCGGCGGCGCTGCCCTCGGCGGGCGTGCTGCCCGCGCGCTGGCCGAGGACGACGCCGAGGACGAGCCGGGAGACGCCGGCGACCTCCTGGGTGGCGGCCCAGACGAGGTTGCCGCCCGCCGGGGTGGAGGAGCCGGTCTTGAGCCCGACGACTCCGTCCCGGCCCAACAGCTTGTTGGTGTTGGCGAGCCGTACGCCGCCGGGCGGCGTCACGGCGGGCGTGGCCACGATCGCGCGGAAGGCCGGGTCCTTCATGGCGGCGCGGGCCAGTTTCATCTGGTCGTCGGCGGTGCTGCGGGTGTCGGACTCGATCCCGCTCACCCCGGTGTAGGTGGTGCGGTCCATCCCGAGCGCGGCGGCGGTCCGGTTCATCTTGGCGACGAACGCCTCCTGGCTGCCCGCGTCCCAGCGGGCCAGCAGCCGGGCCACGTTGTTGGCGGAGGACACCATCATGATCTCCAGCAGTTCACGCTGGGTGTAGGAGCGTCCGGCCAGGACGGGTGCGGCCGACTCGACGGCGGAGAACGCCTCGTCGGCGGCCTGCTGGTCGGCGACGATGCTCGCGCCGGCCCCGCCGGCCTTCATCGGATGGTCCTTGAGGATCACATGGGCGGTCATCACCTTGGTGACGCTGGCGATCGGGACGGGGGTCTGCCTGCCCTTGGTGCCGAGGCTGCCGATGCCCTCGACGGCCACGCTGGCCTGACCCTCGTTCGGCCAGTCCAGATCCATGGCCACGGCGACGTCGGAGCCGGAAGGCCCTTCGTCGTCGGGCCGGGCGCACGCTCCGACGAGCAGCGCGCCGACGACCAGGAGGACGGGGAGCAGACGGCGGGGCCGGGCTCCGGGGCCCGGTCGGATGGAGCGGCGTACGGCGGACATAGAGGACACCTCCGGTGGTTCTGGGTGCGGTCGGGCACCCGGAACCACCTTCGGGGAGTCGCTCTTCGGTACCGGTGCGGCGCTGTTTCCACCGCCGCGTAGCTGCGTTGCCGTTTGGTTTCGTTCCGCGCCGACGGCCGTGCGGCCTTACGGGGCACGCGGGACGGACCCGGATACGGGCTACAGGTCGAGGGTGGCGACGGCGCCGCCGTCCGGGGCGTTGGCGAAGGCCAGCCGGGCGCCGAGCACCCCGGCCTGCCCCTGGGCGACGGTCAGTCCGAGCCCGTGCCCGCGCCCCCGTTCGCTCGCGCCGGTGCGGAACCGCTGCGGCCCCTCGTCGAGCAGCGCGGCGGGGAAGCCGGAACCGTGGTCGCGGACCGTGATCCGGTTCCCGGTGACGGTGATCCGGACGGGCTCGGCGCCGTGCCGTTGGGCGTTGACGACGAGGTTCACCACGATCCGTTCCACCCGGCGCGGATCGGTCTCCACCCGGACGTCGTCTCCGGCCGGGACCGTGACCGTGACTCCGGGGCCCGCTTCCAGACGCCGTACGACGTCGGTGACGAATTCGCCGAGCGGCACGGCGTCGCGATCGGCCCGTTCGACACCCGCGTCGAGGCGCGAGACCTCCAGCAGATCCTCGACCAGCGCGTTCAGCGCCCGCACCCGGTCCCGGAGCAGGAGGGCCACCTCGTCGTCCTCGGGCAGCAGTCCGGCGGTGGTGACCAGGCCCATCAGTGGGGTGCGCAGTTCGTGCGCGACATCCGCGGTGAACCGCCGCTCGTTCTCCAGTCTGCGCTGGAGCGCCGCGGCCATCTCGTCGACGGCGGCCGACATCTCCGTGACCTCGTCGCGGGCGCGCCCGGGGCTGCCGATCCGGGCGTCGAGGTCGCCGTCGGCGATCGCCCGGGCGGTGCGGGCACCGTGGCCCAGGCGCCGCACGACCGGTTCCATGGCCAGCGCGGCGAGCGGGACGACGACGGCGAGGGCGACGAGGACCGAGGTCACGATGGAGCGGTCCTGGAGTTGGAGGCTGCGCTCCTCGAAGAACATGTCCGTCCTGGCGGTCAGGATCCTGCCGTCGTCGACGGCGGTCGCCGCCCACATCCAGTGCACGTCGGGCTTGTCGACCTGGTACCAAATGCCGGTGTCCCCGCCCCGGCGGCGCTGTTCGGCCAGATCGCGCAGCAGCGGTGCGGGCGTCTCGTCCGGGGTGCGGATGTCGACGCCCGGCAGCCGTTTCCCCTGCCGCTGGTACCGCTCCTTCGCCGTCTCCAGTTGGGTCGCGGCCCGCTCGCGTCCCACTCTGTCCATCCGGTCCCGGTTGGCGTCCCGGACCAGGAGGGCGATCACGACGGCGACGGCACAGCAGGCGAGGGCGGTCAGCGCGGCGATCTTCCAGCGCAGGGCGCGGGGGTTGAAGAAGCCCACGGCGATCAGCCGCGGACGAGTTTGTAGCCGAAGCCGCGGACGGTCTCGATCCGGCCGCTGCCGATCTTCTTCCGCAGCCGCAGGACGCAGAGGTCCACGACGCGGGTGTCGCCCTCCCAGCCGTAGTCCCAGACCTCGCGCAGCAGCTTGCGGCGGTCGAGGACCACTCCGGGGGCGGCGGCGAACTCCAGCAGCAGACGGAGCTCGGTGGGGGTCAGGGGGACGATCTCGCCGTCCCTGCGCACCTCCATGCCCCGGGTGTCGACGCTGAGGTCGCCGAAGACCAGGCACCCGGCGCCGTCGCGCCCCGCGGCGCGGACGGGCGGGGCGGCCGGCCCGGGCGGGTGGAAGGTGGCGCGGCGCAGCAGGGCGCGGATGCGGGCGACCATCACCGCGGTGTCGACGGGCTTCACCACGTAGTCGTCGGCGCCCGCCTCCAGACCGGCCACCACGTTGAGGGCGTCGCCGCGGGCCGACATCATCAGCACGGGCACCTGGCTCTGCTCGCGGATCCGGCAGCACAGGCCGATCCCGTCGAGTTCGGGCAGCATGACGTCGAGGATCAGCAGGTCGTGGTCGCCTTCGCGGAAGGCGTCGAGACCGCCGAGTCCGTCGGCGGCCACCGTGACGCGGTAGCCGTAGCGCTCCAGGGCGAGCTGGACGGAGCGCCGGATGGCGTCGTCGTCCTCGACGAGGAGGACCCTGAGGGGGTCCGGGACCCGGGGTTCCGACACACCGCTCACTTGGCCGCCTTCGTTCATCCGACCCTCGTATCGTAATCAGTCGCCCGACCTCCTCGGCACCGGGAAGCGGGGGTCACAGCTTCAGGGACGCGGCGACGGGCAGGTGGTCGCTGCCGGTGGCGGGCAGGGTCCAGGACCGGCGCGGGGTGATCCCCTTCACCCGGACGTCGTCGATGCGGACCGCGGGGAAGGCGGCGGGCCAGGTGAAGCCGAAGCCGTCGCCGGCCTCCTGCTGGGCCGAGCGGAGCGCCGAGAAGACGGGGGCGAGCGCCGTGTCCCGGGAGGTGCCGTTGAAGTCGCCCATCAGCACGATCCGGGGCAGGGGCTCCGAACGGAGCGCCGCGGCCAGGACCCGGGCGGCCTCGTTGCGGCGCTCGGTGGTGAATCCGGCGGCGGGATGGACCCGTACCGACGCGAGATGGGCGACGTAGAGCGCGACGGGCCCCCGCGGGGTGTCGGCCGTGGCCCGTACCGCGCGGGTCCACGGCATGATCGGCACCGCCGCCACGTCCTTCAGCGGATAGCGGCTCCACAGGCCGACCCCGCCTCGTACCGCATGGTGCGGGTAGGCGCCGGCCAGTGCGCGTTCGTACACCTCCACGGAGTCCGTGGGCAGCTCCTCCAGCGCCAGTACGTGCGCGTCCACGGCCGCCAGGGCGCGCGCTGTGCCCGCCGGGTCCGGGTTGCCTTCGTCCACGTTGTGGCTCACCACGGTCAGATCGCCGCCGCCGGTGCTCTTGTCGGTGAGGGTCCCGCCGAAGAGCACCGCCCAGACCACGGCGGGCACGAGGGCCGCGACGGCCGCGAGGCGGGAGCGGCGGACGGCTGCCAGCCCGAGCAGCACGGGTACGGCGATGCCCGTCCAGGGCAGCAGCGTCTGGAAGAGGCTGCCGAGATTGCCGAACCCGTGGGGAATCCGGCCGTTCAGCGCCATCAACCCCGCCCAGAGCAGCCCGACGGCTGCGAGCACCCGGCCCCGGGGCCGGGGCCGGGCGGGGGCGCCCCGCTGCTCCGGCGCCGGGTCGGTAGCGGGCTCAACGGGTTCAAGGGCTGTCGGAGCGCTCGGCACGTGCGGTGTCTCCCCATCTGGCGTCCACCCGGTTCCGGGTACGCCACCAGCCTCGGGGAGACGGACTTCTGCCTGGCCGACGGCGTGCTTCGGCGCTCGCGCGACTCCGTATCAACCACGTATCGACGCATGCTCCAGGTTTCCTCGCGACGGGCCGTGGCAGTCGCATCTCAGACGGTTCTCGCAGCGAATGGGAGGAACGACCGTGATACTTCTGGGGCTTGTTCTGCTGATCGTCGGCATGGTGACCGGCATCGGGTTCCTGTGGACCGTCGGGGCCGTTCTCGTCGGCGTGGGCGCGGTGCTGTGGGTCCTGGGGGCCGTGGGGCGGACGGTCGGGGGCCGGCGCCATTATTGGTGAGGAGCCCGGCTCCGCGCATCGCGTCCTGAAGGAGGCGCACCTCCGGTTGCCCCGGAGTGCAGGTGGAACCCCACGTGCCCGGCCGGACACGGCCGACAATCTCGTCTCCGAGGGCCTGATCGAACGCCGCTACGGGGACGTCGAAGTCTCCCTCGCGGCCCTGCTCACGGAGGCGGCGACCACGCCCCACGACCCCGAAATCCACCTGCTCCCACCTGCTGGAGCGGTTCCCACCCGACGGCAGTGACGACGTGGCCCTGTCGGCCGTGCGCCTCCGCTCCAGCCGGGCAGCCGAGCAGGTCGTCGCCGAGTGACGAGTCGCCGTCAGCGGTCGGGTGACGAACGGCGGTGATCGTACGGTCGACGTGTGACTCCGGGTGGGCGAACCCCCGGCGGTCGGCCAGTGGAGTGGGCCTGCTCGGCGCGGGGCCGTTTCGGGAAGGAATCAACGCATCCGTGTCGGGGCACTCGGCGGAAGCACTGATGTGCAGATGTCCGAGAGCGAGAGAGGGTCGTGCATGCCTGGAACGCCGTCGATAGTGGCCGCACCGGCCGACCTGGGCCAAGACCCCCTCACCGCGCGCGACGTCGCGCATGCCGTCGGCACCGTTCTGGAACAGGTCCTCGACGCACGCCTGCGTCAGTCCCGTGCTGTCGATCCCGTCTTCGCCCGGGAGTTGGCCGACCTGCTGGCCACGCTGGTCCAGCGGGGCGGGAAGCGGTTGCGCACGGCGTTCACGCACTGCGGATGGCGTGCTGCGGGCGGGTCGGGTGACACCACCGAGGTCCTGCGGACCGGGGCCGCCCTCGAACTGCTGCAGGCGTGCGCCCTCGTGCACGACGACGTGATGGACGGATCCGTACAGCGCAGGGGCGCACCGGCCGTGCAGGTGCAGTTCGCCCGCAGGCACTGGTCCGCAGGCATGCACGGTTCGGCGGAGTCGTTCGGCGCCTCGGCCGCCGTACTCGCCGGGGACCTGGCGCTGGCTTGGGCGGACGACCTGCTGACGGAGACGGCACTCGGCACCCCGCACGGCCTCCACCTGCATCAGGAGTGGAAGGCGATGCGCACCGAGATGGTCGCCGGACAGTACCGCGACCTGCACGCCCAGGCGGCTCGTTCGTCCGGTGCCGACGAGGCGCTGACCATCGCCACCTTGAAGAGCGCTCTGTACACCGTCGCCCGGCCCCTCGCGCTGGGTGCCGCGCTGGCGGGAGCCGATGAGCACGTGCTGGACGCCCTGCGGGCGGCCGGCCGGTGCGCCGGGCTGGCCTTCCAGCTCCGTGACGACCTCCTGGGAGCCTTCGGCGACCCGGCACTGACCGGCAAGCCCGCCGACGACGACCTGCGGTCCCGCAAACTCACCTACCTTCTCGCCGTCGCCCTGCAACTCGCCGACGCCGCCGGTGATCACCAGGCCACCGCGAGACTGGCTCCGGACGCAGCCCCGACCTCCGCGTACGCCGTGGACCAGGTGCGAGCGGCACTCAGGCGCACCGGAGCCCACGACCTGGTGGAGGCGAAGATCGAAGAGCTCACGTACATCAGCCTCGGCCACTTCGAACGCACTGGCGCACACCCGGCCGTACGCCGCGAGTTCGCGGCGCTGGTCCACGGTGCCACGGGCGTTGCCCCTTGCCGTGCGGAGGAGGTCGCGTGAAGAGGGTGCCGGGGCCGACCGACCACGTCGTCGTGGTGGGTGCCGGGCTGTCCGGACTGGCCTGCGCCCTGCACTTGCTGGGTGCGGGCCGTCAGGTCACGCTCGTCGAGCGGGACGCGGGTCCCGGCGGCCGGGCCGGCCGGGTGCACTTGGGCGGATACGGGATCGACACCGGCCCCACGGTGTTGACCATGCCGCAGCTGGCCGACGAGGCGTTCGCCGCCGTCGGCGACAGCCTGTACCGCCGGGTCGAGCTGACGGCTCTGCATCCGGCCTACCGGGCGTGCTTCGCGGACGGGTCATCGCTCGACGTGCACACCGACGGTGAGGCGATGGAAGCGGCGGTCCGGCGCTTCGCCGGACCGGGTGAGGCGGCCGGCTACCGCGACCTCCGCCGTTGGCTGGAGCGCCTGTACCGGACGCAGATGCGCCGCTTCATCGACACCAACTTCGACTCGCCCTTCCAACTGCTGCACCCGGACCTGGCCCGGCTGGCAGCGCTGGGCGGCTTCGGACGGTTGGACAGCCGCATCGGCCGCTTCATCACCGACGACCGCCTGCGCCGCGTCTTCTCCTTCCAGTCGCTGTACGCCGGCGTGGCCCCGGCCCGGGCGCTCGCGGCCTACGCGGTGATCGCGTACATGGACACCGTGGCCGGCGTCTGGTTCCCGAAGGGCGGCATGCACGCGATCCCCCGCGCCATGGCGGACGCGGCGGCGGACGCCGGCGCCGATCTGCGCTGGACGGCCGAAGTGAGCACGCTGGAGCGCTCGGCCGGTCGCGTGCGCGCCGTCCGCCTGACCTCCGGCGAACGGATCCCCTGCGACGCGGTGGTGCTGACGTGCGAGCTGCCCGCTGCCTACGAGTTGCTGGGACGTCGGCCCCGTCGTCCGGTCCGTCTGCGTCATTCACCGTCCGCCGTGGTCCTGCACGCGGGCACCGACCGCACCTGGTCCCACCTCGCCCACCACACGATCTCCTTCGGCGCCGCGTGGGGGCACACCTTCGACCAGCTCACCCGCAGGGGCGAGCTGATGAGCGACCCCTCCCTGCTGATCACCCGTCCCACGACACACGACCACGCCCTGGCACCGCCGGGACGACACCTGCACTACGTGCTCGCCCCCTGTCCCAACACCGCGGTCGGCCCCTCGGCCGCCACCTGGCGAGACCTCGGTCCCCGCTACCGCGACCGCTTGGTCGCCGAATTGGAACGCCGGGGCCTGGACGGGTTCGCCGACAGCGTCCAGGAAGAACTCCTGGTGACCCCGCTCGACTGGGAGGAGCAGGGGCATGCGGCCGGCAGTCCCTTCTCGGTCTCCCACACGTTCGCCCAGACCGGACCGTTCCGCCCGCGCAATCTCGTCCGGGAGGTGGAGAACGTGGTGCTCGCCGGGTGCGGGACGACACCGGGCGTCGGCGTACCGACCGTACTCATCAGCGGCAAGCTCGCCGCCGCACGCGTGACCGGGGGAATCGGCCCCCGGCCCGCCCGCGCGCGCCCGCCCCTGACCCGGGCCGACGAGTCCTTCGTGCCGGCTTCGGCAGGTGCCGATGACCCGTCGTGAACTCGACGCGGCAGGGATCGTCGACCCCGTGCTGCGCACCGCCTACACCCGCTGCCGACAGCTCAACGCCCGTCACGGCAAGACCTACTTCCTGGCGTCCCGTCTCCTGCCGCTCGAACGCCGCGCGGCCGTGCACGCCCTGTACGGCTTCGCCCGCTGGGCCGACGACATCGTGGACGACCTCGACGCTCACCGGACGGCCAAGGAGCGTGACCGGCTGCTGCACCGGCTGGAGCACGACCTCGCGGACGGGCTGGGCACCGGCGTGGGCGACGAACCGGTGGTCCGAGCCGTCGCCGACACCGCCAGCCGGTACGACATCGACCACGCGCTCTTCGTCGACTTCCTGTCCTCGATGCGGGCCGACCTGACCGTCACGGACTATCCCACCTACGCCGACCTGCAGGGCTACGTACACGGTTCAGCGGCGGTGATCGGCCTACAGATGCTGCCGGTCCTCGGTACCGTCACGCCCCGTCAGGAGGCGGCGCCGCACGCGGCAGCGCTCGGCGTGGCGTTCCAGCTCACCAACTTCCTGCGGGACGTGGGCGAAGACCTCGACCGGGGCCGCATCTACCTGCCCGGGGACCTGCTCGCCGCCCACGGTGTGGATCGGCCGCTCCTGGAGTGGAGCCGACGCACCGGACGCCGCGATGCGCGGGTCCGCGCCGCTCTCATCGCGGCTGAGGCCCTGACGCGGAACGTGTACCGGACGGCGGAGCCGGGCATCGCCATGCTCGATCCGCGGGTGCGTCCGTGCATTCGCGCCGCGTTCACCCTCTACCGCGGAATCCTCGACGCGATCGCCGAGCAGGACTACACCGTGCTGCACCGTCGTGCGGTGGTGTCGCGCCGACGTCGTGCGGCCACGGCGGCGGCCGGCGTGCTGCACGTGGCCGGTGCCCGGTGGCGCGCCCGCAACCCGGGCCGCGTGGTTCTTGCAGGCGGTCAGGCAGTCGAGTGGAAGGGAACCGTGCGGTGAGCAGGGGGACGGGCGACGAGCATTGGGTCCCACCGTTGCGGCGTCGGCGTCGCAACCCGGACTGGGCGGCGCAGGCACCGACCTGGCGTCAGGCGCGACCGTCGCTCATCGCCGACGCGCTCAAGCGGGCGTCTGCCCGCCCGTCCGGCAACTGGTTCGTCATCGGCCCCTCCCGGAACATGCGCGCGGGCCACCGCCCGTACGGCAGGACGGTCGGTGGTGTGGAGGTCGTGCTGTGGCGCTCGGACGACGGAGGGCTGCACGCGGGGCCGGGCGTCTGCCCGCATCTGGGCGCTCCCCTGCGCGACAGCCGGGTGGTGTGCGGCACGCTGGTCTGCCACTGGCACGGGCTTGCGCTGGACGGTTCTCCGTTCGCCGGCTGGCAGCCGTTCCCCGTGCACGACGACGGCGTACTGGTCTGGGTACGGCTGGACGAGGTGGGTGGAGAGGAACCCACTGAGCTTCCCGTGGTGCCCGAGCGGCCGGCGACGGGCAGCGGGGTGGACGCGGTGTTCACGGCGGTGGGGCGGTGCGAACCGCAGGACGTGGTGGCCAACCGACTCGATCCGTGGCACGGCTCGTGGTTCCACCCGTACTCGTTCGTCGACCTGTCGGTCGTGGGGGAGCCGCAGGGCGAGGAGGACGACGCCTTCGTCGTCGACGTCTCCTTCCGGGTGGCCGGGCGCCTGGTGGTACCCGTGCGGGCCGAGTTCACGGCGCCGGAGCCGCGTACCGTCGTCATGCGCATCAGTGACGGTGAGGGGGTCGCCTCCGTGGTGGAGACGCACGCGACGCCACTGACCGGGTTGGACCACGAACGTCCGCGCACTGCCGTGGTCGAGGCGACCGTCGCCACCTCGGACCGGCCCGGCTTCGCCCTCGCCCGTGCCGCAGCCCCCGTGCTGCGCCCGCTGATGCGCCGTACGGCCGGGCGCTTGTGGCGCGACGACCTGGCCTACGCCGAACGGCGCTGGACCCTGCGCAGCACCGGCCGGTTCCCCGGGTGAGCGGCGTGGCTTTCCGCACCCGCTGCGGGCGCGGAAGGCCACCCGTCAGGGGGACGGACGATCGCCCGCGATTCCCCCGAGGGTCCGGAGCAAGCGGGAACGGCCCGATCGCGGGACCGTCCACAGCACTTGTCCCTGCACCCCCCAGTCGGCGAGCAGGGCGTTCGCAGCGAGGAAGCCGGTGGTGGCGGCCCGTTCCATGAGGGCGACGGGCAGGTCGCAGCGAATCGCGTCACCGGCCAGGGTCAGCCACGCGTGGGGCGTGCGCACGGTGGGGCGCCGGTGGTGGGAGCCGGCCTCGAAGAACGGGCAGTCTGAGCGCCACTCGTGCCGAGCGTCGACGACGCGTGCCTCGCGGGTCTCCGGATACACCTGGTGCAGCCGGTCGACGAGCATGTTCTGCACGTCCTTGCGTTCGGCCGCGGGATCGACGGCGTAGGCGTGCAGTTCCACGACCGAGCCCCCGGCCCGCGCGGCCCAGCGGGACGCCTCGCCCTCGTACCGCTCCAGGACGCTGACGTTGTCGAGCCCGCCGTAACCGCTGGTTCCAAGGAACCCGGGCCGGTCGTCGCGGACCGGTCGGTCGAGCCAGAGCCGGGACACGAGGAACGGCGGCGCGGCTCGCAGGGCGGCGACGCCATCACGCCAGTCGGCGGTGCCCAGGTCGGGTGAGGCGGCGACGGTCTGCCGCAGTCCTCCGGTGTCGAGGGCGAGAACCACGGCTTGGTGGCGATCGGTACCGGCATCGGTGCGCACGTCCGCTCCCCCGCCGTCGCGGGGACGGACTTCGTGCACGGGGGTGCTGGTGCGCACGCTCGCTCCGAGGCGCTGGAGGTAGGTGCCGAGCGGGTCCCAGAGCGCCTGGGGAAAGGGCTCGGTCGGTACGTCGAAGAGCAGGCCCTCGGCGGATCCGAGGAAGTAGATGTGGAACATCAGCTGCAGTTCCGCGGCGGACATCTCCCGCGGGTCGGCGAAGAAGCTGCGCGAGAACACCTCGAAGGCCAAGTGGTGCGCGGCTTCGGGGAAGCGAACGCTTTCCAGGAAGGCGGTGGCGGTGACGTCGTCGAAGCGTTCGTACACGTCGGGCACGCGGACGTCGAGGAGCGGGAGCGCGGCAAGGGCGTCCATGGCGGCGAGGTCCCGCCAGCCGAAGGTGGGGCTCAGGGCGACGAATCCGAGCGCGCTGAGGGGCGGGGTCCGCGGGATGCGGGCGAAGCTGTCGGTCAGGCCGCCACTGTGCCGCAGGGGGTAGTCGGGCAGCGGGGTGAGGCGTGACAGGGCGGGGTCGGTGCGGCGGAGCAAGCCGCGAAGGTTGTAGTACTGGCGGAAGAAGGCGTGGAACCCACGGGTCATGGTTGCGCCAGAGCCGTCCGCCAGCGTGGTGCGTCGACCGGCCAGTCGGCCGCCGAGTGCGTCTTCCTTCTCGTACAGGGTGACGCGGGCGCCGCGTTCGGCCAGCAGGGTGGCCGCGGCCAGACCCGCGATTCCGCCGCCGATCACCGCGACGGACGGCGCGTCCCCGTGCCGGAAGCGCGCTGCGCCGGGAGCGGGGAACAGGGTCTCGGCCTTGCGGTCGCGGCCTCGTCGGGCGGCGGGAGGGCGGCGGGCGGTCACTGTGCGCCCTCCCCCGTCGTGGTCGAACCGCCGTTGCGGGCGAGGAAGGTGTGCACGATGCCTGTCTGCCATCCGGCGACGGGGGCGACGTGCACCGAGGTCAGGCCGGCGCGGTTCAGTCGGGCGGCGAATTCGGGGGCGGTGTCGAAGGCGATGACGCTGCGCCAGAGATGGCGGTAGAGCGCACGGTCGCCGGTGAGTGTGCCCGCGGGGATGACGAGCCCTTGGCACACCGCCGTCCACAGCGCCCGGTGCACCCGAGAACCGCTGAGGCTGTACTCGTGGGCGGCGAAACGCCCACCCGGCCGCAGCACGCTTCGAACGGTCTCCAGGACCGTGTCCGGGTCGGTGACGTTGCGGAACAGGTAGGCGGCGAAGACCGCGTCGAAGGGTCCTTCGCCGGCCGTTGCGAGTTCCTCGGCAGTCAGGTGGAGGAAGCGCACGCGTGCGGGCCACGGTTTGGACAGTGCGCGGCGCAGCATGCCCGCGGAGGCGTCCACGGCCGTGACCCGGGCCTGTGGCGCGGCCGTGAGCAGGGCCCGGGTGGAAGTGCCCGTACCGCAGCCGAGGTCGAGCAGGTGGAGTCCCGCTCCGTCGTCGGGGAGCCTGAGGCGGCGGGCGGAGCGCAGCAGATCGGTGCGGTAGCCGGGGTTGAGGGAGGTCAGGTTGTCGTAGGTGTGGCAGGCGTGGTCGAAGGCGCGGGCCAGGTCGTGGTCGCGCAAGAGGCTCATCGGTGACTCTCTCCGATTCGTGCGACGGGCTGGGAGCGGCGGGGCAGGAAGGGCAGTTCGGCTGCCGTGCGCAGCATCGGCCGGGTCGGGGTGCACAGCCCGATGCCCCACTCCTCCCGCAGTGAGGTGGTGCCGTCGAGGAAGCGCAGCAGGCACTCGGCCGGGACGCGGCGGAACAGGTCGGTGAAGAAGTCCGGGCCGTTGATGCGCCCGGTGTCCAGAGCACGCAGGAGGATCGCGTCCATGGCCAGCGCCCGCCGACCGTGGGGTGCGGGAACGGTCCGGCGTCCCCGGCGCAGGGCGGAGGCGATGGCTCTGCTCTGTCGTTGCACCGCGGCGAAGGTGTAGCCGGTGGCCGGACGAGTGGCGCCGCCCGCGGTGCCGATGCGGTTCACGGCCCCGTTCCGTCGTGGGAAGCGGGCGTCGGTCATGGGGATGGCCCCTTGCTCCGTCTGCTCCACCGTGAGCGCGCCGAGCCCGAGGGTGCGGCGGCAGTAGTGGTCGAGCGCCGATTCGTACGCTTCGGTGGTCAGCACCTTGCGTGAGAACTCCGTGTACTCCACGAGCGCTCGGTCCGGCGCCAGCGGCAGGACGTAGCCAAAGGCGAGCCCGTGTGCCGGCTGGGGGACCCGGAAGTCCATCAGATCCGCGACCGCCGGATCGAACCGGTCGGCTCCGGTGCGTACGAACCAGCCCCGGAAGTGCTGCAACAAATGCGTGCGTGCCGGCGGCAGGGCAGGCAGCGGTCTTGAGTCGAACACCCGGCGGGCGTGCAGCGTCAGGCCCCGGCCTCCCGGCAGGGTGCAGCGGACCTCCGCCCCGCCGGGCACGGCGTGCACGGCCTCCACCGTCGCGCGCAGGACACGCCCGCCGTCCGAACTGGCCAGACGGCCGTGGACCATGCGTTCCAAGTCGGTGGAGCGCACCATGCGGTAGGTGAGCGGGGCCGGTTCGACGGTGACCGGGCTGCCGTCGGCTCCGTGCACGCGAAGTGCGGACCAGGAGGCGCTGACGGCCTCTTCGAGTCCGTCGACGCCCGCGTGCCAGTAGCACCAGGTCCGCTCCGCCGGACGCAGCGGTCCGGCCGGCGGCTCGACCACGGTCACGGTGGCGGCGCCGGATTCCGTCAACCGGTGCGCGAGGCTGAGGCCGGCCGCGCCTCCCCCGACGACGACCGCATCGGACGCTTCGGCGCCGCGGGGGGTCACCGTGCTCGCCGTCCGACGACGGGCGTTCCGTCCGGCCGCGTACGCAGCACCTCGGCGTCCGCCGGCAGTGCACCGACGGCACCGGCCAGCCGAGGCGGGACTTCGCCGCTGCCCGGCGGCGACGTCGTACGGACACCGTTGAGCTCCACACTGCCCTCCTGGAACAGAACTGACGACGCCGATCGGTGTGTACTTCGGGCCCTGACCCCACCGTGGATGCGGTCGATCACGAATGGCCCGCCACCGTCATCGCCGCCGTCCCGAGTCGGCGGACACCTCCCGCGCGGCGCGCGCGCCCGACGCCAGGGCGCCCTGCACGGAGCCGGTTGCCCGGTAGTCCCCGCACACGTGCCTACCCGGGCCGAGGCGGGTGGTACGGCTCAGTGGCCAGGGGGGAAGCATGGCCGGTAGCGCGCCCTCGACGGTGTAGGCGGCGATCTGCTGCCAGTCGCTCGTGTCGACGCCGTACAGTTCGGCCAGACGACGGAGTACCGCCTGTGCCCGGCCGGGGAAGTCAGTTCCCAGCACGGAGGTGGAGACCAGCCCGGTGCCGCGGGGCGCGTAGCCGGGAGCCACCTCACTGAGTGCGCAGGTGTTCAAGAGCGCTCCGGCGCTGTCCACCATCAGGGTCGGTTCGGCGGTCGGCGTACCGTCGGTGGCGTGGTAGTAGGTGGTGACGGTACGCGTGTCCGGCACGGTCAGCCCCGGCAGCAGGCGCGCGGCGGTCGCCGCGTCCGTCGCCACCACCACGTTGCGGGACGGAACCTCACTGCCGTCGCTCAGCAGCACTCCGGCGTCGGTGACCTCCGCGACGGCGGCGCCCAGGCGCACGACGCCGTCGGGCAGGTCGGCGGCGAGCCGGGCGGGTACGGCGCCGATGCCCCTCGCCGGCAGGCACAGGGACCCGCGGACCATGCTGCGCCAGACGAGGTGGAAGTAGCGCGCGGAGGTCTCCAGTCGGTCTTCGAGGAACACTCCGGACAGGAACGGCCGGAGGACGTCGGCGATCACGCCGTCCGACACTCCGGCCCGGGTCAGGGCCGTGGAGGTGGAACGGTCCCGGCGCCGTCTGACGGTGGATGCGGGCAGCACGGCGTCCCGCACGGTGAGTGCCGCCAGCGCGGTCAGGTCGCGGGCCGAGAAGACCCGTCCCGGCAACAGGGCGCCCACCGCCCCCGGCTCCCTCGTCGGATCGGCCACACGGACGGGCCCGTTCGGTGTGTGGACGATGAAGCCCGCTGTGAACGGCCGCAGCCGCAGGCTCTTCAGGTCCAGGCGTCGCTTCACCTGCGGGTAGGAGGTGTTGAACACCTGGAACCCACGGTCCAGCAGGAACCCGTCCTTCCGGTCCGTGCGCATCCTGCCGCCCACGCCGTCGGACGCCTCCAGCAGAGTCACCCGCCAGCCGGCACGGCACAGGTCCTGTGCGCACGCGAGGCCGGCCAGACCCGCACCGACGACGACGGCGCTCGGTGCCTGACGGTGTTCGTGGCTCATGTTGCTCCTCGCTCGACGCACTGTCCGCGGCGCACGGAAGTCGGGGGCTGTTCGCTCGGACCGTCGCCCCGGCCAGTACCCGGTTCGGTCAGAGTCAGACCCCGTCGACGTGACACCGAGCGGCGGCCGATCGACGACGGGTGGCACAGCCACGACCGCAGGGACCAGCGGACCACGTTCGGTCGGGCAATGCCAGGCGCCACGGCCGACTCGGATGACGACCCGTCACGGGGCGACCACCGATTCCAGGGCGGCGACGGCCTCGGCGAGTCCCGCCGGACGCGCCAGACCGGCCACCGTCTGGCCCGTCCAGCCCGGTCCGAGGGTGAGGACGACCGGTCTGCGACGGGCGCCCCGCACGCCCCACTCCATGCCGGCCACGTGCTGAGCCAACGGCCTGCTGGCGGTGGTACGGGATTGCGCCCACAGCCCCACTGCGGCGGGACCGGTCCTGCGCACCGCGGCGACGAGCGACTCGACGGGCAGGGCACCGCCGAACATCCGCACGGGAACGCCCCGCTCCGCCAGCGCCGCGGACAGCACTTCCAGCGGCAGGGTGTGGTGCTCCCCCGGTAGGCAGGCGAGCACCGTGGTGGCTCCGGGACGATCGGCGACCGCGATGGGCGCGGTGCGCCGCAGCGCGCCGGAGACGTGCCAGGAAAGGAAGTGTTCGACCTCCACGTACTTCTCCCCCGACGTCTCCCACTTGCGGCCGACGGCCTGGAGCGTCGGCACCATCACCTCGGTCCAGGCGGCGACCAGTCCGTGCTGGGCGATCGCGGTGCACAGCAGCTTGTCCAGTGCGGCAGCGTCGAGGCGCAGGGCGGCCCGGGCGATGCCCCTGCACTCCTGCCGTACGTCGCCGAGCCGCAGCCCGCTGCCCGCACGGCTACGGCCGGAAGCCGGGGAGCGCGCTGCCCCGTCGGCCGTACGCCCGGCCGAGACCGTCGTCGGTGGCTCCCCCCGGCGTGCCAGGTGTGCGGCTTCGGCCGGCGGCACACCGGTCGCCGTCCATGCGCACATCAGCTCCAGCCGCGCCACGTCCCTCGCGGTCCAGCGCCGGTGTCGACCACCTGCGCGGGCTTCGGGCCCGAGCCCGTAGCGGCGGTCCCAGGTACGGATCGTGGTGGGGGCAACTCCGAGACGCCGCGCCACCTCTCCGGTGGTCAGCCCGCCGGCCCGGGGGCCGCCTTCGCCGTCCCGGTTCTCGCCGTTTCCCATCTCCGCCCCCACGCCTTCGCCGTACGACGCACAAACGATGCATGTTGCCTGCGTCATTTGTGCGCCCAAGACTAGCCAGCACGCGCATGGCGGCCAGCCGGCGGCCCGGCGAACTTGCCGTACGGCGGACGACCTTTCGCCCCCGGCACGACACACGGCAGGAGGAATCAGGCCATGATCACGACCACGCGACCGACCGCCCCCCTCGCCCCGCCCATGGACGAGTCCCGGCACGAGGAGGATCTGGCCCGGGGCCTCGTCGCCGCCGACGACGAGGCGTTCGCGGCCATTTACCAGCGCTGGGGCTCACTCGTCCACACCATGGCCACCCGCTCCCTCGGCGACGCCCACGAGGCCGAGGACGTGACCCAGCAGGTCTTCGTCGGCGCCTGGCGCGGTCGGCACGGCTTCCGGCCGGAGCGGGGCCCGCTCGGCGCCTGGCTGGTCGGCATCACCCGCCGCAAGATCGTCGACGCCCTGGCGGCCAGGACGAGGCGCCTCGCCCTCGCCGACTCCGCCGCGCAAGACGCCACGCCCACCCGACTGGTGCAGGCCGCACCCGACGACGTACTGGACCGCGTACTGCTCTTCCAGGCCCTGTCTCGGCTACCGCGCGCCCAGCGGGAAGTGCTGGGCATGACCTTCTACGAGGACCTGACCCAAGTACAAATCGCAGAACGCACCGGTGTCCCCCTGGGCACGGTCAAGAGCCACGCCCGCCGGGGGCTGCACCGGCTGCGCACGGTGATCGACCAGGACGGCAAGGACGGCCCCACGCCTCCCTGTTGAAACGGTTCTCGTCGATGGCGTCGTTCAGGACCGAGCCGATCGAGATCGTCCTGGGATCGGCCGCCCGATCTCCGGCCCGACGCCGGGCCGGTCGTAGCACCGACGGGTCAGCTGGTGGGCTCGTCGGGGGCGGGGTGTTCGGGGTGGACGTCGTGTCCACGGGGCCGTCCCCTGGGATGCGTGCCGGCCTCGTCCGTGTCCGGCAGTTCGTCGTCCTCGGCCGGTGCACCGGGCACGGGGACCGCCAACGGATCCTCGCCCTCGTCGTCGCCTGCCTGGAGGTCCTGGGGATCCCGGGGCAGCGGTTCGTCCTGCTTCTTCCCGTCCTGACGTTCCGTCACGGTCGTCACCCTCCTGCGTGTCGTGCGGCGGGGACGCCCACGCCGCGCTCGGCGGCGATGCCGCCCCAGACTCCGTTCGTCTGCCCCGTGCCACGGGCCCAGCGGGCGCACTGCGCCGCCACCGGACAGCGTCCGCACACCTCCCGCGCTGCTCGGACCTGCTCGGCGCCGGGTCCGGTGGTGCTGATGGGGAAGAACAGATCGGGATCGGCCACGTCCGCACAGGCGGCGTCCCGCTGCCACTCCATCGCGTCACGTCCACCGGATTCGACGAACCGTGTTCCGGGATTCGCCCTCACGCCCGCCCCTCCCTTCGCTTCGTCGCCTCATCTGTCTCTTGCGGGTATCCGGAAAGACGGCCGGTAAACGGACTCCGTCACTCTCAGTGGCCTCCAGGGCGGTCCGGGGGTGGGCCGCCCGTCTTCGTCCCCGGGTACCCCCGGGGCGAGGATTCGTCCGGGCACGGCAGTGCGCTACCGCTGGGCCGACCGGCGAGGGTCGGGGCCCTTGGCCGTGCATCGAGGGATCGCCTCGTGCCCTCCAGCGTCCCCCGGCCTCGTCCTCCTCGGGGGTCTACCGTGGTACGGAGGGGGGTGTCACGAAGGAGCAGTCATGATCATCCTTGGATTGATCCTGCTGATCGTGGGCCTGATCGTCGGCCTGAGCATCCTGTGGACGATCGGCATCGTGCTCATCGCCGTCGGCGTCCTGCTCTGGGTGCTCGGTGCGTTGGGCCATGCCGTGGGCGGCCGACGACATTACTGGTAGTCGAGCCGGAGCACACGAGACGGGTTTGGTGCGAGCAGGTTGGCGCTCGGCCCCCCGCCCGCTTCGGCGCCGCCCCAAAGAGTCCTCCTCCTACGCCTTTCCTCCCGCGCCACGGTCCGTATCCGCGGTCTTCGGGTTGCGGAGCACTTCGGGCGGGGCCGCGTCGCGGGGCGCAGCGCGGACACCTCGCGCCAGGTGCGGCGGTCGTCTCCCAGCAGCAACGTCCCGGGCACAGAGGAGAGGAGGGCCGTGCGTCTACCGTCCGAGGGCGCGGGCGAGCTGCTGCTTGTTCATCGTGGACCGGCCTTCGACGTTCCGCTTCTTCGCCTCCTCGTACAGCTGGTCCTTGGTGGGGCCCTGCGCCCCGCTGTGGGAGCGCTGTCCCCCGCGCCGGGAGGCCGACTCGGGGTCGCGCAGCGACGCCCGGCTCGCCGTCTTCGACTCCCCGGCGCGGGCGCGTTCCTTGTTGACGGTGCGGGCCGCGATCTCCTCCGCCCGCCGCGGCGACTCGCCGCGCTTGCGCGCGGACTCCTTGACGTGTTCGTACTGCCGTTCCCTCTTGGCACTGGAACCTCGCGACATCTCCGCTCCTCCTCACTCCTTCACGGCTGGTGACGGTCCGCCGCCACGTACCCAGCATGGGCCGGACCGATGCACAGGTCGCAACCGGCGCGGGCGCGGCCGGCCGCGTACCGCCACCCCCACGGGTAACCGCCCCGTCGTCTCCCGTGCTTCCGGTCCGGCGGAGCACGGGCCCGACAACGAGGCGGTGTGACGGCGGGTGCCCGGGGTACCCGGCAGGACATCGTCCTCCCGCACGTGCAGGACGGACCCACGGGTGAGGGACGTCCTCGGCAGGGCCGTGTCGTGTTCCGTTCCGACGTCCTGGCGATGTGCGGCCCCGACGCCCCCGCGTCCACGCACCACTGCGGACGATCCGCGTGGTGGCCTTCCCGTAGACCGGTCGGTTCCGGGCATCACGATGGGTTTACGCCTGCAATGGTCGGGCACTCGGTGAACGTTTCCGACGGTCCCGCTTCGGATCGCCCGTCACGACTCAGGAAAGGGAGCGGTCACCATGGCGAAGGACGAGAAGGCCAAAGCCAAGGCCCAGCAGGTGAAGGGGAAGGTCAAGAAGGAGGCCGGCCGCTTGGTGGGGGACGACAGCGCTGCGGCCGAGGGCAGGGCGACCGAGGCGAAGGGCCACGCCCGGCAGGCGAAGGAGAAGGTCAAGGACACCTTCAAGCGCTGACGGGCCGGGAACGGGCTTGCGTCCCGGCCTCGGGAGTTTCGGGCTTCCCTACGACGAGCGAAAGCCAGGTACGACCAGCGAAAGCCAGGGACGCGTTCACGCTTCTGCCAGGGCCCGTCGGCGCAGGTGGGCGCAGGTGGTGGCGAGAATGCGGGAGACGTGCACCTGGGAGACCCCGAACTCGGCGGCGATGTTCTCCTGCGTCATGCCGTGGAAGAAGCGGAGGTAGAGCACGCGCCGCTCGCGTTCGGGCAGACGCTCGATCAGCGGCCTGACCGCCTCGCGGTCGACGACCACGTCCATCCCCGGATCCGGTGACCCAAGGGTGTCCGCCAGGTCGCCCGCGCTGTCGGCCGTACCGCTCAGGGGCGCGTCGAGGGAGAGCGTGTTGTGGCAGTGCAGTGCCCGAAGGCCGTCCCGTACGTCGTTCTCGGACAGGTCCGTGTGATCGGCCAGGTCCGTCACAGCGGGCTCGCGGCCGTCGGCGGACAACTCCTGGCGTGCCACGCGCACCTTGTTGCGCGCCTCCTGAACGCCCCGGGGGACGTGCACGGCCCAGGAGAAGTCGCGGAAGTGGCGCCGGACCTCACCCGTGATGGTCGGCACCGCGAAGCTCTCGAAGGCCACCCCTCGATCCGGGTCGTACCGGTCCACGGCCTTCACCAGCGCCAACGCGGCGACCTGCCGCAGGTCGTCCATCGGTTCCCCCTTCCCGCGGTACCGCGACGCGATCCGGTGCGCCATGGGCAACCACGCCTCCGTCACCTCCTCCCGCACCCGATCGCGCTCCTTCCCTTCGGGCAGCGCGACGAGGCGGCGGAACGCGGCCGACGTGTCGGGCGCGTCATCATGCGTGCGCGTACGGCGAGTTGCACGGCAGGTGGGCGTGCTCATGAGACCGCTCCTCAAGATCGGGATTCACGGTTCAGCACAGGGGGCCTCAACGGGGCCACTGGGAGCGAGCACGCGCGGCTCGTCACCTCTGGAGACGGGTCCGGAAAGGGACCTGCCCTGCGGTGTGCCTGCGTTCTGAAGCACTTCAGTCACTTGTACCTCTCCCCCACCCTTCCAAACCCCTCCCCTCCTTGCGCACCCCGCGCGCGACGTGCCGCCGAACCACTTTCAGCGAGCGGCGGACTTCAGGGAGCGGCGGAGCTGTCGCGCTCCCCGCTCGGGCCGCGGAGCGCCTGCCGGACGGACCAGAGCACGGCAACCAGCGGTACGGCCACGACCGCGCCGAGCACGCCTGCCGTAATGGCCCCTCCGACCACGGAGAGCGCCACCACGACCGGGTGCAGCCGGACGGCCCAACTCATGATCAGCGGGTGCAACAGATGGCCCTCGATCTGACCGATGAGCACGATGAGGACCACCACGATGCCCGCCACCAGCGGCCCCTTGGACGCGAGCGCGATCACCACCGCGACGGCCAGCGCGATCGGCGAGCCGATCAGGGGGACGAACGCGGCGAAGAACTCCAGCAGGGCCAGCGGCAGAGCGAGGGGCACGCCGAGCAGGGTGAGTGCGAAGCCGACGAGGATCGCGTTGGTCGTGGCGACGAGCAGCACGCCGTGGGTGTAGCCGGTGAAGGTCCGCCAAGCGGCCCGAGCCGCCACCGAGGTGCGGCGGCGGAAGCGCGACGGAAGCTCGGCGCAGAACCAGCCCCAGTACCGCTCGCCGGAGTGGATGAAGAAGACGGCGCAGAACACTGCGAGGGCGAGCACGGTCAACACCTCGACCACCCGGCCGGCACCGCTGAGAGCGGTGCTCACGATGGCGGAGCGGTGTGTCGTGAAGAAGTGTCCGAGTTCGGACTGGAGGTCGTCCAGGAAGCGCGGGGAGATCCGGAGCGGCGGCTGCTCCAGCAGGTGCACGATCCGGTCGAACCCGCTGCGGAACTCCCGTGCCAGCGTGTTCTGCTGTCCCGCGACGACCTCCCCGACCAGTGCGAACGCACCGAGGACGAGGACGACGCTGCCGGTCACGGCCACACCCACGGCGAGCGCGCGGGGCAGCTTCCGGTCCAACAGGTCTGCGACGGGCCGCAACACGGCCGTGGCCACGAGCCCCAGGAACACGGCGAGGGCGATCTGGTGGAAACGCCCGAGCACGGAGAAGGCCCCGAGGACGACGACCGCCACCACGACGACGCGCCAGGCGTACGCGGCGGCGACCCGCAGGCCATCGGGCACGCCCCGGGGCGGGGTGGGGCCGGACGGTGACACCGGCGGCTCGGCGCGGCTGGACATCCCTTTGCTGTACCTCCGCCGCCTGGTGCGACCACCTGGAGGCCGGTCGGTTCACCCGGAGGGCACCGCGCGGGTCCGCTGACCGGTCGGACCCGACTGCGGGCGATCGGGGTGCTCACCCCGTCGTGCCGTGCCGGTCGTCGGGTGCGGTTTCACGCTGCCTCGGCGAGCGCGTCGACGATGCCGTGAGATTGCCTTCGTCCGTACGGTCTTCATCGCCTCGCCCGGGGTGGGGGCCGGGCCGGCCAGGATGGCGCCGGGCCGTCGCCGCGGGCACCATCTCGCCGGCCGGTATGCGGCCTGGTCACAGGTGCGCTTGCAGGAACTCCCCGAGCGCAGTCCTGGTCATCGGACCGCTCGTGGCCGCGATCGCCTCTCCCCGGTCGATCAGCACGAGGGAGGGCGCGCCGGTGACAACGTACCGCCGTACGGGGCCGGGGCACCTCGCGATGTCGGCCCGCACGACGATCAGCCGGCCCTGGTGGGCGTCGGCCACCTCGCTGACCAGGGGATCCATTTCCTTGCATGCTGCCGCGGCCTTGGGCCACACCCCGTGGAAGTACGCGAGCACCGGAACGTCCGCCCTCGCCAGGATGAACTCGAACTCCGCTTCCTCCCGGGGTTGATGGACCCTGTTCGCCACCGGCACTCCTCGACTCATGGTGTTTCCGACCGCGGCTGCGCGCACCGCCCGTCAGCGGGCCCTGCGCACTCGGCCGGCCTTGCGGGCCTCCGCCATCATGCGGGCCTCCGCGGCCTTCCGGGATTCCTTCGGGGGGCGGCCCGCGCGGGTGCCCAGACCCAAAAACGCCGCGTTCCCGCTCTTCGTCCTGTCCTGCACCGGCGGGCGCTTCGCGCCTGTGATGCTGGTCAGCCGCTCCTCGCCGGAGCGAACCTGAGTGACGGTGGGCCGGATGCCGGCGTCCGACATCATCCGGTTCACGTCCCGGCGCTGGCCGGGCGTGACCAGCGTGACCACCCTGCCGGACTCCCCGGCGCGCGCGGTGCGCCCGCCGCGGTGGAGGTAGTCCTTGGGGTCGGAGGGCGGATCCACGTTGACGACGAGGTCCAGGTGCTCGACGTGGATACCACGGGCAGCGACGTTGGTGGCCACCAGCACCGTGATCCTGCCGTCCTTGAACTGGGCCAGCGTGTGCGTGCGCTGCGGCTGTGACTTCCCGCTGTGCAGGGCACCCGCCTGTACGCCGCTGCTCCGCAGGTGGCGGGTGAACTGGTCCACACCGTGCTTGGTGTCCAGGAACATCAGCACCCGCCCGTCCCGGGCCGCGATCTCGGTGGCCGTCGCGTACTTGTCTGCGGGATGGACGTTCAGTACGTGGTGCTCCATCGTGGCGACCGAGCACTCCGCCCGATCGACCGTGGCGAGCACCGGCTCGCTCAGGTAGTGCCTGACCAGTTGGTCGACGTTGCGGTCGAGCGTCGCGGAGAACAGCATCCGCTGCCCGCCGGGGGGCATCCGGTCCAGGATCTCCGAGACCTGTGGCAGGAATCCCATGTCGCACATCTGGTCGGCCTCGTCCAGAACCGCGATCCGCACCCGGTCCAGGTGGCAGTCCCGCCGGGCGACGAGATCGGTCAGCCGTCCCGGCGTCGCCACCACGACCTCGACGCCCTCCCGGAGCAACGCCGTCTGCCGGCTGATCGCCAGCCCGCCCACCACGGTCGCCGAGCGTAGCCCGAGCGCCTTCGCGTAGGGCGCCAGTGCCTCGCTCACCTGCTGCGCGAGTTCCCTCGTCGGCACCAGGACCAGCGCGAGGGGGCGCTTCGGTTCGGCGCGCCGGCCCGCCGTACGTGTGAGGAGGGCCAGCCCGAAGGCGAGGGTCTTTCCCGATCCGGTCCGCGCGCGGCCGAGGACGTCCCGGCCGGCCAGGGCGCTCGGCAAGGTGGCCGCCTGAATCGGGAACGGCTCCCGCACCCCGAGCTCCGCCAGCACCTCCATCAGCTCGACCGGCAGTTCCAGCGCCGCGAAGGACCCGGCCGGCGGGAGACCGGGCGCCGGCGCCCCCGGCATCGAGAGCTCGCCCCGCGGGGCCCTCGCCTGGTCGGACCTGCCTGGTCCGGAGCGGCCTGAGGCGGACTGCTTCGCCTTCATGGGGTCCTTCCTCGTTTCGGCGCCCCTGAACGGACCGGGGCCCGTACCTTGTCCGGCACGGGCCCAGGATGACTGCGAGCGTGACCACGACCTTACCAGCGCGGGCCTCGCACCGGCTGCTCCACGGCCCGGCGGCCGCCGCCGGACCCGTCGGCCCGCACGCCGTCCCCGACACGACGGCCGCTCCCAGGACATTCTTGATCAACTCGATCAGCCGAGGAAGCTCAACCGAACCTGGCGGTTGACGTGGTCCACGTTCGTGTCCGCCAACCTCCGTTAGAGCAACCTCAGCCTATCCGGATGGCAACGCACGCCAGTCCAGCCGTGGCTGTCACCTCGCGGGGCGGCCAGCACGGCTGAAGCATCCGCTCGGCGTGCGGTGGCGGGCCGTTTCCAGCCCATCACACCTGCGTCACGGCTTCCTTGCCACCCGGTCACGAGTCGTAGCGTTCGGTCACCACCATCGCCGTCCCTGCGAGTACCGCTCCCGCAGGCGCCTCAGCCCACTCGGCGAGCAGCAGCGGCTTCTCGTCCACGGACTTCAGCAAGTGAGCGATCTCCTCGGCGGTCGGCGCGACCGGAAGGGCACAGCCGACCATGTCGTGGCCTGTCGCGCTGGTGTGGTTCCCGGGCTCCTCCTCGGGATCGTCCGGCACCCAACGGCCGACCTCGATCTCCCACGAAGTCTCGTCGTCGTCTGGTTCCGGCGCTTCGATCGTCAGGTAGAAGCCGTCGGAGTCGTACGGCTCCGCGAAGAGACGACAGCTGGGGTCGTCGAGTGAAGCCCACTCGGCACCGCCCTGTGAGTGCGCGGTGACCAGCACCCGGAGGGCAGCGACCGCATTCTCCCGTTCCTCCGAGGTGAATCCCGACTCTCGTCGGTCGAGCTGCTCGCGCGTCTCGTCGCTCAGCGTGTCCAGCCCGTCGTCGTACTTCACAAAGGGGTGACCGAATTCCCAGCGGCGCTCGGTCTCCGGATCCTCCTCCGAGGAAGTTCCCGAAAAGTCCGCGAGTCCTGCCTGCAACCCGTGCTTCTCTGACTCCAGTTCGGATCGGATCGCCCTGCTGACCGTGTCGGGGAGAGCCGCCACGGCACTTTCCAGGTCGGCAAGCGCCTGGTGAAGCCGCAGGCAGACGTACTCGTACCACAGACTGTGGGCGCCGCCGAGAAGAGCGGTGCGGGCAGCTGGGTCGGTCAGCGCGGCGAGATGCGTGCCCGGGTAGTAGCCCACACGCCGTTCCCGGCGGTCGTGGATGCTGACGGGGGCGGTGGCGAAGGCGGAGATCCGATTGAGGGCGTCGACGACCGGAACCGCAAGGCGAGGCTCGGCAAGACTCGTAACAGTCTTGGACACGACGCCGTCCGGGCCTAGGTAGGTCGCCAGGATCTGGGTCTTTCCACGGGTGGCGTGCTGAGAGTAGATGGTCAAGGAAACGCCTTTCGGCCGTCCGGCACACGACGGCCGGACAGAACAGGTGCGCAGGAAGCAGGAAGAGAGGTGGTGGCGAGGGCGCGTTCCGACGCTCCGTACCTCAAGATGACCGGGGGTGGCCCAGGTAAAAGCGTTCGAATGCGTGTCGCCCGTGAGGTTGTTCACCAGCGCTTCCGATTGATCGGGCCCCGAATGCCGGGATAAGTTCCGCAGGCATGCCCCACCCGGGCCAGTCGGGCCCGGCATACGGGAAACCAAACGGGGAAGAAGACCGCATAAGCACAGGTCTTGCGTGGAAACATCGCCTGCGCTCCTGCATGCCTTCTTCCCCGGCTACGCACCTAGGCGTGTACGTGAAGCGCACTGCTCTGCGCACGGTCGGTGTATCGCCGCGCCGCCGCCGTGGCCTTCGGTATCGCCGCGCGGCCGCCAACGCCGTCACCGCCGCACCGACCTCGACCGCCGTGTTGGTTCCGGTCAACGCTCACCAGTCGACGACGTCCCCCAGTACCCCGGCGGACGTGACACCGCAGTCGATCAGGTCGATCTGGAACGCGATCAAGAACGCGGGCCTGGCGAAGAAGGGCTACACCGGCTTCATGCGGTGGGTCGACAGCCTGTCGAACTTCAACCCGATCAAGTGGGCCATCAAGGCGATGCCGAACTACATGGTCATGGAACTGATCGACTACATCATCCGCAACTACTGACCGAAAACCCACCGCAGAGCCACTGCGGCTGATTTTGCCCTGCCCGCCGGACGGAAGCCGCCGGCGGGCAGGGCCCTGCCCGATCCGAAAGGTGATTCCGTGGCCCTGACCCGCCAAACGGTCGTACGTAATCTCTGGGCGTCGCCGGCACTGTTCATCACCGCGGCCTTCATCGCCTTCATTCTGGTGCGTTCGGATAAGGCCATCAGCATCGGTTGGCTCCTCTACTGGGCTGGCTGGTTACCGCCACTAGCCGCGCTGGTAACGTGCGCGGCCAGTAAGGAAAAGCCAGGCACCGGAGGGATCTTCGCGCTCTGCGTCCTCCTCATCTTCGGTGGCGTCTTCTGGCTCAACCATGGCTGACGCCGTCCGCGCCGAGAAACTGACCTGGCAGCAGCGGGGCAAACGCATCGTGGACGACGTCATGTTGACCGTGCCCGCTGGGACGGTGACCGGCTTCCTCGGGGCGAACGGAGCAGGGAAGACGACCACCCTCCGCCTGATGCTCGGACTGCTCAACGGGCAGGGAACCACCACCTACTTCGGGCGCTCCCTGGCACAGTGGCGGGATCCCGCCCGGGTCGTCAGCGCCGTCATGGGCGGGATTGCAGGACACCCTCGGCACACCCTGACCGCACACCTGCGCATGGTTGCCGCAGGCGCCGGAGTTCCCGACCGGCGAGTCGCCGACGTCATCGAGCAAGTAGGACTCACCGGCACCGCCGACCAACACCTCGCCACGCTATCGCTCGGAATGGCGCAGCGAGCAGGCATCGCCCAGGCACTCCTGGCCGACCCGCCCGTGTTCTTCCTCGACGAACCGACCAACGGACTCGACCCCCACTCCATCCGATGGCTGCGCGACACCCTCCAGAGCATGGCGGCCAATGGGAAGGCGATCCTCGTCTCCAGCCACCTCCTCGCGGAGACACAGCAACTCGCCGACCGGGTCGTCGTACTCGCACGCGGTCGAGTGGTGGCGGAGACCGCAATCGATGATCTGGCCCGACTCGGCGGCGAAGTCACACTTCAAAGCCCTCGGGTCGGTGAACTCGCGGACCCCGTGCAACGGCTGAATGGCACCTTCGTGCTCCTCGATGACGGCAGAGCCACCATCCGAGGCATCAACCGGTTCCAGGTCGGCGACCTCGCTGCCGATCGCGGGATCCCCCTCCACTGGCTCGACGAACGCCCACCCTCGCTGGAGGACTACTACCTCTCCGTCGCCGACGAGGAGTTCCAGATCCCATGACGAAAGAGCTCCCGACGACCCGTGCCCCCAACCCCCGGACGACGGCACTGCGACGGGCCGTCCACTACGAATGGCGCCACCTCTCAGCCCTGCGCTCCACCTGGATTCTCCTGGGAGCGATCGCGGCACTGAGCCTCCTCTGGAGCAACCGCGCCCATCGGCTTGCACGACAACCTGGCACCTTCGACATGGGCAACGGTGACCGCAGTCCAGCTGGACGCCGTCACCCTGCAAATCCCTCTCAGTGCAATCCTTCTTCTGCCTCTGGCAACCGGCCCGATCACCACCGAACTCACACGAGGCACAGCTCGGACAACGTGGCTCACGCTGGCTGATCGGCCGACCGCCTTCTGCGGCAAGCTACTGATCAGCGCGGCACTTGGAGGGGCAGGTGCACTGGTCGGTGCTGCCCTAACCGCCTTGGCCATGACCACCACACTGGCCCTGACCGGACGACCTCATCCCGTATGGGGGCAGACGCTCCCCAGCCTCCTCGGCTACACACTCTTCATGATCTGCTGGCCCGTGATCGCCACATCAGTGGCAGCCCTAGTACGCAATCGCGCCGCCACAGCGATGCTGCTGGTGCTGTGGCCCCTGCTCGGCGAACGGATCACCGCACTACTTCTCCGTGTTGCCAGGCTCGATGTCCTTGCGGGCTGGCTGCCTTTCGGCGCCGGCCGAGCCGCCATGGCCGAAGGTGCCGATACTCTGCCCCAGACAGACCGACCGCTGGTGGACACCCTGGTCGGGAGCGACCTCTCGGCCGGGCCTGGAGCAGCACTATTCCTTGCGTTCACTGTCGTTGCAGCAGTTGTTGGCGCCCGGTCCTACCGCGCCGAGAACGCGAGCTGACCTCGGCGAGGAGGAGACACCAGCCGGAACGCGTCGATGGCGCGTGCTCGTCGAGGAGCCGGGGAGCCGGAGGAACTGCGTCACGCTCGCCCGACCGGGAGTGAGGGGGCTCCGGACCAGCCCGGCGAGTCCGCGCTCGTACGCCCGCACCTGCTCGCGGGCCGCGGCGATCCACGCGCCCAGCTCCCCGCCCGTACGCCAGGTCCCTCTGTAGCCCAACGGTTCGGCCTCCGCACAGGAGAGCCGCTCCAACTCGTGCGCTACGTCGTCCACGACCCCCGTCCCCTACGACCCCCCGGGTCCCCGGACCCAGTGGTGATCCTCGGACCGGGCCCTGCCGCAGCGTCGGGGGTGTGCGGCGACGACCGCCACGAAGACCCCGGGCCGGGCGGGTTTCAGAAACCGGAACTCGTTCGAAGCCCTGCCCCTGGGCCCGAGTACCACTCGGGCGGTGGAGCAAACGGTCCCGACGCGCGGCGTCCGGGAACCACGTCACCTCCGGGCGCGGGCGCGGCACTTGGCCGTGGCAGACAAGTCGGCTTCGGCAACAGTGGCTTCTCGGCCAAGTGCGGTTGGGGATCGGGGCGCGGAACGGAATTCTCCGGGTGGCGGCTGGCCGTTCTGCGGGTGGACCAGTCATCGAAGACGGCGGAACGGCAACCCGCGCGCCGTGCGAGCTCAGCCGGGCCCGCCCTGCGTGGTCGGCGTCGTGCCGAGCGCCGCGAGAGACACCGCGTTCGAAACCTTCACCGACCCCCGCCTCTGCGCAGCCTTCGTCGACCGCCTCACCTTCAACGGCACGATCATCGAGACCGGAACCGACTCCTACCGCCTCGCCAGCACCCGCGCTCGCGCCGAGGAGTCGGCCAAGGCTGGCTGACCTGTGCTGCTGCCTGCCTCGACGGCCCGCCGCCCTCCGGGCGGTGGGCCGTCCTCACCGACCCCAGTCGTTCCGCGCGACAGGCCCACTCAATCCACTGTCCGTGAAGCGGCTGCTTCGATGCCTGACGCCCGCAGCTTCCGGGCCAGGAGCTCCATCTCGGGCAGGGTCCCTGAGTACTGCCCGGTCAGGACCTGCTCCAGCACGGCCCGGACGCCGTCCAGGCCGATGCCGAGTTCCGCCCGCAGCACCCGCATGACGGCGGCGTTCTTCGCCGGCGGGGCTACCTGCAAGCTTGCCCGCCCGTGCTCGGAGAGCAGTCGGCCACGCAGTTCCTCCGGCAGGTCACCGCCACACACCGCCAGGGCAAACCCGCAGGTCGGACACGTCGACTCAACATCCCACCGCAGAGCCTCGCCCACCAGCGCCTGAACACCGCACCACTCTGCCTCAGCACCGCACCCCTGGCAGACAGCGGAGTACCTGATGGACTCGACCAAGATCGATTTTTCCATAATCCCACGCCTCCCGAGGAGAGGTTAGACGGCAGACGGCGAACGTCTCCCCGGGGCTCCGACACGTCCCCCTGACACCCGAGTAGACGATCCAGGCCACGCTGGTCCATGCGTTGACGCCATCTCTCGTGAACATTCCGAGGCGCAGTGATCACCAACTGACGCCCAAACCGGCAGACAAACGCTGCCGCTGAACATGAACAAAGCCACGGCCGTTCATCGACCGCACGCGGAGCCCTGTCGCCCATCCGTACACCCCGTACGCGGGAACCCCCGCGTTCCGGCTACCGGGTCGGGACGTCGCCGCGCGGCTGAGTGAACCGGGCAGGATCGCCTATGCACGACTGGTCCTTCACGGCCTGGCCCGATGGAACAACACTCACCTCACCAGCAACTGGAACCGGGACCGAACTGGCAACAAGGACACGCAGCACGTCTCGACCCCCTGTCCGCTTTCATCCGTGGCCAGCGCTGGCTCCCGGTGCGAGGCCGTGGCGGCACCATCCGCTTCGTCCGGCCAGACGAAGCGTGGCATGCCCCCTCGCCCCTTGAGCAGGAGCCGGCCTTGCCCCGACCGTCCTGCGGCAGCTTCGCCCCCTGTTGGACCACGATCAGGTCCTACGACGGCTGCGTGACGCCGGGTTGCCGACCTGGGGCGACCGCAGGGACAGCGCCAGGCTCGTCGCCACCCTGGGCGAGCTGGTGAAATCGGATGCCGTGGACGACGTCCAGATCGCGAACGCCGATCCCCCGGCGCTTCGCCCGCAACGCCTCCCACCCCACCTACGCGGCCATGCTGGAGGTCGGCCGTGCTCAAAAGACCATCCTCGTCGCCCGCTACCTGAGGCTTCGCGACCTTCAGCGGGGGATCGAGGAGGGCCTGAACGTGATGGAGTCCTCCAACGGCGCCAACTCCGTGATCGCCTACGACAAGGGCGGAGAGATCGCCTCGAACCGGCGCGACGAGCAGGAGATGTTCGTCCTGTACCTGCGAATCTTGCAGTCAGCTCTGGTCTTCGTAAACACCCTTATGCTCCAGGACATCCTGGGCGAACCGGAGTGGGCCATCCTCCTCACGCCCGCCGATAGGCGCGGTCTGACCCCGCTGTTCTGGTCTCACGTACGCCCGTACGGGGAGGTCAACCTCGATATGGACGCCCGCCTCAGCCTCACCGCGGTCACGGTGCCCAGCCCCCGTACGGCGGGCGATAAGGAGTCGGCCGCCGAACGTGCGGAGCGTGAGCCGGTCCACTCCCGTCACGCCCGCAGTGACGGGAGTGCGCCCTCTGTGTGATCCGCCCAACAAAAAGGAGCCGGACGACGGGCAGCCGTACCAGCGGGACTGTCCAATCCTCGAATCGGAACAGCCGGGCGGGTGCCCAAGAGGGCACGCCGCCCGGCTGCGGTCAGTCGGCCGCCGTCGGCTCTACATCCAAGACCGCCTTGCCTGCGATGCGCCGGTCCAGCAGCGCTTGGGCGGCCTCGGTGACACGCTCCCAGGGACCGTGCCAGTCGACCTCTGGGGAAAGCCTCCCTGCTGCCACGAACTCCAGCAGGGTTGACAGGTCCGGGCCGACCTCATGGACGTCACCGAATGTGTTCATCGTCTTGGACGGCCCCATGGAGACCAGCGAGTACGGCGCGAACACCGCCGGTTCGCCGGAAGCCCAGCCTATGTTCTGCACGCCCCCACCGGGGGCGAGGAGTTCCCAGGCTGCGGCCAGTTGTGAACCGCCGACGCCGTCAATGATGAGGTCCACCGGCCGGTCGATGCCTTCCAGGCCGACCACCACTTGGTGGGCGCCCAGCTTGGCCAAGCCGTCGGCGCGCGCCGACGACCCCACCGAGGCGATCACATGGGCACCCCCCAGGGCCGCGAGCTGGACCGCGTAGCGGCCGACGCCGCCGGCTGCGCCGGTGATCAGTACTCGTCGGCCCAGGATGGAGCGGGAGCGCAGCGTGCGTAACGCAGTGATGCCAGCCATCGGCAGCGCGGCGGCGTCAGCGAGGTCGACCTGGGCGGGAACTTCAGCCACCGCAGTGGTGTCCACGGCCATCCGCTGGGCCCACGCGCCGGCACCGAACGCCGTGACCCTGGCTCCTACGGACGGCCCGGTGCCGTTCGCCGCGGCACGAGCTACGACACCGGCGGCGTCGTAGCCGTGAACGGTTCCGGCCGGAAGCCGCCCGGCGAACGCCACCTCGCCGCGGTTGAGCGAGATGTGCTGGACATCGATCACCAGCTGATGCGGTGCTGCCTGGGGTTCTGGGGCCGTCCCGAGACGCAGGGACCCCTGAGCGTCGGGATCAACGAGGAGTGCGCGCATGGCCAGGAGCCTCTCTGTAGGCGTGCATCATTCGGACCGACGGTCCGTTTAATCCCACGACAGTATGCGGACTAGCAGTCCGTCCAGCCGAAGGATGCCCATGCCCGAACAGCGGGTTGTGGCTGTTTCGTGACGGTGAGTTGGTGTCCCGCCGCTCCTGGCCTGGGAGTAGAGGAGCGGCGGGACGATCCACCCGGGTTGCCGCCCTCGGGCCGGGTGGACGGTGGGCCGACCGCGGGGGCGCTACGAGGCCCTGCCTGCACTTCGCACCGTCGAACGCAGGGGTCTGGAGGGTGGTTCGTCGACGCTGGTGTGGTCCGCGGCTGTTCGCAGCTGGGTCCCGGGGGGTGTGCTTGGCGCCGCGGGCCGCGATGCTCCCTGCACGGTGGGGAGGTGGAAGACCTCGGCTCCGGGCGCGCCGAACAGGGGTTGGATCTTCCCGCGGGTCATCCAGGCTTCACACAAGTCACACGAGAATTGCGCTGCTTGGCGAGAGGAAGCCTCGCCGGCCACCGGTCTCGGCGGCACATGGTAGGCGAGGGAGTCCACGGAGAGCGGCGAGTCGCCGGTAGGGGCGCCCGTTGCGGGGGTTGCCGGCAACAGGCGCTCACCTCCTGCTCGGTCAGTAGACGCCGGCCTCCCGTAGGTCGGCAGTGACCTGGTCTTTGAGTTCGGGACAGGCAACGCCCACGGCTGCGACTACGAGCTTTCGGGCCGTGTCGATCTGAGTGCCCCAGGTCTCGCCGATCGGGTAGAACTCACCCTGCTTGGTGTCGAGGAGGTATCCGACGCTGTGTCCCTTGCTCAGCTCGGCGCACCACAGGTCGGGGTACAGGGCGATCTCGTGGTCTGCGGGCGCCGCGTCCTCCGGCCAGTCGGCCGCGGCCGTGGTGCGGGCCGCAGTCAGCCACTCCTCGGTCGGGTCGGCCTCGGGAGCGGAACTGGTCGAGGACGCCACCGCCGCAGACTTGCTGTCGCCTTCGTCGCTGCTGCCACAGGCGGTGAGTGCGAAGGCGACGAGCGCCGCGGTGAAGGCGGCCGGGATGAGTCTGCTGCGCATGGGTCCCCCACGGTGAGTGCGTGGAGATCATCGTGCACGGCGTGGGCGCAGGGCGCGGACAGCGTGTCCGGACCGTGACACGACGAAGCTCGGCTCTGCGCCAGACGTACACGTAACGCCGGCGCACTGCGGGCTCGCTTGTCGATTCGGCTAGCAGTCGTCGTACTTCCATCGACTATACGTGTCATGTTCACGGATCCATGGCTGCTGCTCCTGGTCGAGCAAGGGCGCGTCATCGAAGGCATAGGTGACGTGGGCTGTGTTGCCGTTGATCTGATCGATCTTGAAGCTCTTGATCTCGTGCCCAGTTCCACAGGAACGACACCGGATACGCAGACTGTCCGCGGTCGCCGTCAACACCTCCCCACACTCAGCGCCCTCGACAACTGCCGGGCAGGATCCGACCCGAACCGGGCCAGGACGCCCCGAGCCCTCCAGCGCAGCACGGCGCTCCGCAGCGAGCCGCCGCAGCTCCGCCACGTCGTCCCCCACCGACTCGTACTCGGAGCACGCCCACAGCAAGTTGTTGGCCGAGAACCTGACGTGCTCCGGCACCGCCTGCCCAGGCGACCCGCGCCACGGCGCGACCGTCCACCCAAGCGCCGTCCGCCACGAATCCTCGACCGCAGCGAGACGAGCCCCCACCCCGCCGGCCCCGTCAGCGCCAAGACGTCGATCCGCGGCGGGATCGGAGGAGTCCGCGAACCCGGAGACGGAGGGATGTCTCGGCCCCGAGCCGTGCGAGGGTGATCCGTCGTGTCAGGCGCCCTGCGCGGCGAGGGCTTCGATCTCGATGAGCATGTCGGGGTCGGAGAGGGCGGTGACCTCGGCCAGGAGGCTGGCCGGCCGGCAGTGGACTGCGGCGAGCTCGTCCATGAGAACCCCGTACTGTGCCTTGCACTCGGCCAGGTCGGTGGTGAAGACGCGGATCTGCACCACGTCCGCCATCGTCATCCCCGCTTCGGTGACGGTGTTGCCGAGCCTTTCGATCGTGAGCCTCATCTGGCCCGCCATGTCCCCCTTGTGGACAACGGTTCCCTGGTCGTCCCGCGCCTCGTGGCCCGCGACGAACAACAGGCTCTGGGTCCCGTCGATCCGGACGGCGCGGTTGTACATCAGCTTTCCGCCCACCACGCGCGGACCGATCTCCGTACGGCTCATCTCTGCTCCTTGACTCGTCGTTCCGCCGCTCGGACGCTCCGGTGCCATCGCGCCGTCCCGAGTGACATGCGCACGGTCCGTCACATCACGACCATCACAGGGGGAGGTTTCCGCCGCCTCGGGCTCTTCCCCTCGCGTCGTTCTGTCGTCCGGCGCCTCCGCAAGAATCAGAGATGAGTGATGAGATCTCCAAGCGGACCTCCCGGAATCCGGAGAAACCCGCTCGGCAGAGCTCGGGAAGTGCTGATTTCCGCCATGCTCGACCGCGTGGACGTCCATGTCCTCCACGCGTTGCAGCGGGCTCCGCGGGCCGCCTTCACGAGCGTCGGCGAGGCCGTCGGCGTGTCCGAGTAGACGGCGGTACGACGTTTCCACGTGCTGCGCCGCTTCGGCACCGTGAACGTGGTCAGGCGGGTTCCCGCGGTCGGTTCGTCCTCACCGATGCGGGCTGCCGCCAGAGGGCCGTCACAGCACCCGACTCCACCGCCTGTCCCCCTGGCGGACCCTCGGTCGGCGACATCCGGTCACCACCGGCTCCGCTCGACGGGACCGCGCCCGAGGCGGGTCGGAAATTCCGCGAGAACTCGGTGGAGATGTCGGATTCCGAGCTCTTCCAGGTTCTGGTGGGGGCTGGAACGGAGCTGGCCGGAAGGTGGGGCCGTCAGATCCCACCCCACGCCAGCGAGGAAGCACGTGAGTACTGTCCAGGCGACCGCGACCGCGACCACGATCGGAGCAAGACAGCGAGGGGCGGCCACGCTGGTCATGGCCTGCGTCGGCGTGTTCGTGGCCTACATGCCGGTGACCACGGTCTCCGTGAGCCTGCCGGCCATCCAGCAGGCGTTCCAGGCGACGACCGCCCAGCTCTCCTGGGTCTCGGCCGCGTTCGTGCTGCCGATGGCGGCACTGATCCTCACCGCCGGTGTCATCGGGGACGTCCACGGCCGCAAGAAGGTGTTCCAGGCGGGCCTGGTGTTCGCGACCGCGGGTGCGGTGGTCGCCCTGTCCGCGGACTCGACAGGAGTGCTGCTGGTGGGACAGGCACTGGCCGGGACCGGTGCGGCGGCGTTGCTGCCGAGCACTCTGGCGCTGATCAGCCATGCCGTACCGGACCCGAACAAGCGCGGCAGGATCGTCGGCGTCTGGGCCGCCTCGTTGATGGCGGCACTGGCCGTCGGCCCCTTGGTGGCCGGGGTGATCCTCGACCATGCCTCCTGGCGCTGGATCTTCCTGCCCGCCGTACCCGTGGCCGTAGTCACCCTGGCAGTGTCCGTGCCGTTGCTGACCGACTCGCGGGCGCCCGGCGCGCGCCGGCTGGACTGGCCGGGCCAGTTCGCCGCCGTCCTGGCCATCACCGCCCTGGTGTACGGCGTCATCGAGGGCGGTGCGAACTCCTTCACGCAGGCGCAGGTGGTGTTCGCTCTCGCGCTGAGCGCGGTGAGTCTCGTCGCCCTCGTGCTGGTGGAGCGGCGCAGCACGAGCCCGATGCTCACTCCCGAGCTCTTCCGCAGCGCGGCGTTCAGCGCCACCGCGCTGATCGCCATGATCACCTTCCTGGGGCTGATCGGGTTCTTCTTCGTCCTCAGCCTCTACTTCGGCATGGTGCAGCAGCTCGGCGCCCTCGACACGGCGTACCGCATGCTGGTGGTGACGGCGGTCAGCCTGGTGACCGCGGTGCTGGTGGCCCCGCTGATGCGCCGTGTGCCGGCACATGTCCTGATCACGGCCGGTCTGCTGCTCAGCGCGGGCGCGCTGCTGTCCCTGACCGCCGTCGGCGTGACCACCTCCTTCGCCGCGCTGTCCTGGCGGCTCGCCCTGCTCGGCCTGGGCATGGGCATGGTCATCACCCCGATGACCAACGCCGCCATCGCTTCCGTACCGCTTCGACTGGCCGGGATGGCCGCCGCCGGGAACAACGCCTTCCGCCAGGTCGGCGGCGCCCTCGGCCCAGCACTGATGGGCGTGCTGCTGACCACCCGGACCGTCAGCACGCTGCCCGGACACCTCGCCGACGCCGGTATCGATCCCGCGACGACACAGCGCATCACGGGTGCCGTGGAGTCCGGCGGACTGGGCGCGGTCAGCGGGATGGGCCTAGGACCGCTGGAGGGCCGGGCACTCGGCGCCCTCTCCGACGCCTTCCTCGACGGCCTCTTCCTCTGCCTGGCGGTCTCCGCCTCGCTGACACTGGTCGGCGCCCTCGTCAGCGTCCTCCTGCTGCGCCCGCGCCGGACTCGGGAACACTGACGGCGCCGTGCCGGGGCCATCCGAAGGGCCCGGACTCGCCGTACCAGTCCGGGAGTCCGAGGGCCGCCTACGATGGCCCCGGCCTCCCGCCCATCCCTCCTCCCCCGCTGTCCGGGCGGGCGTGACCCCTGCGGAGCACTCGTGCTGGATCCCCTCGACCGGAAACTGCTGCAGGCACTGCAGCTCGACGCCCGCGCACCGTTCAGCCGACTGGCGCAGGTGCTCGACGTCTCCGACCAAACGGTGGCCCGCCGCTTCCGGCGGCTGCACGCCACCACCCGGCTGAGGATCGTGGGCGTCACCGACGAGACCCGGCTCGGCCGCACCAACTGGCTGGTGCGCCTGGGTTGCGCCTCGGACGGCGCGGCGGACCTGGCTGCGGCGCTGGCGCGACGTCCGGACACCGCCTGGGTCGGCCTGCTCTCGGGCGGGACCGAGGTGCTGTGCGTCATGCAGCCACGCAGCGTCCAGGACCGGGACGAACTGCTTCTCAGCCGACTGCAGCGCACCCGCGGGGTGGTCTCCGTCAGCGCCCAGTGCCTGCTCCACCGCTTCTACGGCGGCCCCCTCGGTTGGCTCGACAAGATCGACGCCCTCGACCCCGAGCAGGAGGCCGCGCTCCGACCGCCGCCCGTCGAACCCGCGAACGGACCCGTCGAGCTCGACGAACCCGCCGTCCGACTCCTGACGGCCCTGCACCGCGACGGGCGGGCCACTCTCACCGAACTCCAGGCGAGCACCGGGCTCTCCGAGTCGGTGGTGAAGCAGCGGCTGGAGCAACTGCGCGCAACCGGAGTGCTCTACTTCACCGTCCAGTACGACCGCCAGACCCTCGGCAACGAGGTGGCGGCCATACTGTGGCTGACCGTGGCACCGGGAGCGCTCGCGGCCGCCGGGAGCGCCCTGGCGGCCCACACCGAGGTGCAGTTCGCCGGCGCCGTCACCGGCCAGGCCAACCTGGTGGCCACCACCCTGCACCGCACCACCGACGACCTCTACGCCTACCTCAGCGACCGGATCGGCGCACTCCACGGCATCCACACCGTGGAGACGGCACTGA
Organism: Streptomyces sp. NPDC017979; assembly: GCF_044328175.1. Lineage (NCBI taxonomy): Bacteria > Bacillati > Actinomycetota > Actinomycetes > Kitasatosporales > Streptomycetaceae > Streptomyces > Streptomyces sp. NPDC017979. Next base: position 285,820 of record NZ_JBIRGU010000004.1, read on the forward strand.
CCTTGCGTCAGATCAAACAGTTTGCCTGAACGGTGGTCTCCGTGCAGTGCTGGGCCGCCATCGAGCCGGCACCGCTGCGGGTCGACGCGGTGGCACCCGGCCCGGTGGACACCTCGCCATCTGCTGGGCGAGGCCGAGTACCGCGGCTGCCGCGAGGAGGTGCTCACGGGGGACACCACCGTGTGGTCCCGACCCCCGTTCAGGAACCGCCGTGAAGGACGCTCCACAGCCGTCCTTCCGGCGGCCCTCACGTCTGACAACGTACGCCCGCACACATGAGAGCTGTCAGCACATCGGACGTTTCCGCGGATACCCACCGCCGTGGAGTACGGCGGAATGGGCGGGCGCATGGGTGGCCGTCGTGGCTCCGGCGGTGCCCGCCGTACGAGTCCGTTCCGGCACCTCCGGCACGCGGCAGCGCCGGGCAGGGCCGCCCCGGCCTCACACCGTCTGTACGCAGGTGCATTGGCAGACGGCGAGCGTGCCCGCCGCCGCCTCGGTATCCTCCCGGACAGCGGCGTCGCTGATGGTTCGGGGAGCCTCGGCCTTCGCCTCTCGCGGCCACAGCACCAGTGCGGCGACGGCGCCCAGCGCGGCGAGGACGGCGAGGATCGTCCAGGTGAGGGTGAACCCCGATTCCGTGGCTATCCAGCCGGCGACGGGATAGGTGACCAGCCACGCCAGATGGGAGAGCGAGAACTGGGCGGCGAAGACCCCGGGCAGCCGGTTCGGTTCGGCCGAACGGCGTAGCACCCGTCCCGTCGGTGTGACGATCAGTGCCATCCCGCCCCCGATGACCGCCCAGACGGCTGCCGCACCCGCCCAGGTGGTGAGACCGGCCGCGCTCATCGCGACGGCGGCGGCGACGCCCGTCACTAGGACCGCGGCGCCGGTCGTCATCACCGTGCGCTCGGCGATCCGGTCGAGGACGCGGGGCAGCAGGAGCGCGACCAGCAGGGTGCCGCCGCCGGAGGCGGCGAGCATCCAGGCGACGTCGGTCTGGGTTCCGCCGAGTCGGTCGCGGACGTAGTTCACGGTGTTGACCACGACGATCGAGCCCGCGGCGGCCACCACCAGATTCAGCGCCATGATGCCGCGCAGCCTCGGCGTGGCCGCGAAGGTCCGTATCCCCGAAGTGGCGCGGTCCCACGCCCGGGTGTGCTCGCTGGGCCGGGCCTCAGGTATACGTGTCGACACCACGAACAGGGCGGAGACGGCGAACCCGACGGCCGTGCCGACGAAGAGCCAGTTGAAGGACATGAAGGACAGCGCCACACCCGCGAGGACGGGGCTCAGCAGGCTCTCCATGGTGTAGGCGACCTGGGAGGCCGAGAGCGCCCGGGTGAAGTCGGCCTCATCGGTGACGATGTCGGGAATCACCGCCTGGAAGGTGGGCGTGAACGCGGCGGACGCCGCCTGGAGCACACCGATCAGCACATAGATCTGCCAGATCTCCGTGACGAACGGCAACGCGATCACGACCAGGGCCCGGACCACGTCGAGGGCGGTGAGCAGCTTCCGCCTCGGCAGACGGTCGACGTAGGCCGCGGCCAACGGTGCGATCACGACGTACATGACCATCTTGATCGTCAAAGCGGTGGCGAGTACCGCTCCGGCGCTCGGGCCCGCGAGGTCATAGGCGAGCAGCCCCAGCGCGACGGTCGCCAGCCCGGTACCGAAAAGGGCGATGATCTGCGCACTGAACAGACGGCGGAAATCACGCAGCGCGAACAGTCCCACGACTACCTTCCTCCAGGGCAACATACCCCGACGGGGTATTTAGCTGTCATGTATATCGCATCCGCTGGAGGGATCGTCGCCGCTCGCGTCGTGGCCGGTCTCCATGGCAGGGCCTCGGGTCGACCGTGCACCGGGCCGTCCGGAGCCGGGTACCGGCCGGCGCGCGATCGACCGGGGTGCCGGCGCGGCATCCGCTGCACCATCCCGGACAAGGCCGACCAAGTGCGCAACCGCCAGAAGTGAGGCTCCCGCGGTGGCCGGCCACCCAAGTTCAACACCGAGGACTACAAAGCTCGGCACGCTGTCGAGTGCGGCATAAAACGGCATTAACCGCCTCAAAAGGAACCGAGCCGTGGCCACGAGATCCGACAAGGTCGCGGGCCGCTACGAGGCCACTGCCCTCGTAGCGGTCATCAATGAGTGACTGTGACCAGCGCAGTCAGGGATGGCGGACGGGCGACCCGTGGAGTCCTGGCGGTTCAGGGGGTGATGGCATGTTCGGTGAACTGGCCGCAGGAGCGGAACCCTAGGCGGCGGTAGACGGGCTCGCCGTCAGATGATGCCTGCAAGACCGCGATGTGGTGGTCTCGTTCGCGGGCTGTGCGGAGGGCCGCGAGCGTGATGGCACCGCCGTAGCCGCGTCGACGGTGGGCGGCCAGTGTGGAGATGTTGTAGATGCCGGCGACTCCCGCGTGGTGAAACACTTCAGCGGAGCAGACCGGACGGTTCTCCACGTAGCCCACCAGGTACCGGGCCGGGCAGTGCGCGGCCAGCGCCTGCGGGGCGGCCTGAGCGAAGAAGCGTCGGACGGTGTCAGCGGGCGGGTCCCAGTTCGCGGCAAGAACCAAGGCGTAGTCGGCAAGCTGTTCGGGCGTGGCCACCGTCTGGATGTCCAGCCCCTGGACGGTGGGTGGCGGCAGGGCGTCGTCCAACTCGGCCCACATCGCCGTCTCGCGTTCGGAGGCCGGCAGACCTGCCGCCGTCAGGAGGGTGGTGAGGTCCAGCGGCGTCGAAGCGGGCCCCACCCACCAGGAGAAACGCCGGCCGGTGCGGGCCAGCGACTCAGCGGTCTCGGCGATACGTGCCGTAGCGTCGGCGGCGGTGAATCGGGCCGCGGCAACGATGTTGAAGGTGTCGTCGTCCAGGCCGCTGTCCGCGACAAGCAGGTCACCAGCCTCCGCGACGGCAGCACCAGCCATACTCCGGTGCAGGTGACAGGCATGTTCCGCCAGGTTCTGTTCCATCCTGTCGGTCAAGTCGGCTTCATCAAGAAAATGATCACCCATGGCGATTGATCCCAGCATGACCGGGCGAAGACCGCATGCGATTTTGGGCCGTGTCGCGCTGACGACCAGCACACTCGAAACGCGCCCTTAGCGGACCGCACCGGCGGTATCGCGGCCCCTGTGGGCCACCCGTCGCACGATCGGGATCATGTGGAGCCGGGCAAGAGCGTCCGGGACGGCTGGATGGGTCCTCCTTGGTCCGGGGCGGACGCACGACGTGCCCGCAGTCCTGCCGGGTCCGGACGGCGATCGAGATCCGCTCGCTGACCCTGCGGTCGAGCTTGGCGCGCCCCATGGCACGGCTCAGCGGGAGGTAGCCGCCCAGGACGGCGGGGCACGACGGGTCGGGGGCCTCCCGGCCGTGCCCTGTGCAGCGGAGGCCGGTCGATGATGTTCACGCCGGTCAGTGGTGGCCGCGGCGATGGCTCGGGTGCACGGGGACGGCGGGCGGGGTGGCCCGTAGCGTGAACTCGGCCGTCCGGACGATGGCCTCGCGCTGGAAGTCAAGGTAGGGGCGGGGCAGTTGCCGCACGTCGGCGCGACCGCCGTGAAGGTGGCCCCGGGTCCCGGTTCGGTGGCGCCGTCCCCGGGTTCGCCCTCCGGGTGGACGTGGACATGACCGAGGTCGCCGGCCCTCAGCGCGACCAGGTGCCCGTAGTCGCCGAGATAGGACTGGAGGTCGGCGACGGGCCGTCCGTCACGGTGGACGGTGAGGGTCAGGTCGCTCGGCTCGCCGGGGTACGAGGTCTCCGTCGAGGGTGACGGTGTACGCACCGGCGCGGGCGGTGCGGGTGCCCCAGGGAGCGGCTGGGGAGCGTACGCCCCGACGACCGCGGCGGAGATGCCCAGCGTCATGACCCCGTGATGGCCGGCCGGGTGGATGCCGGCGAAGAACCGCCAGCCCCCCGGCGTCAGGGTCAGCCCGATGCTCCATACGCCACTCCGGCCCCTTTCGGGGTGCACGTGCTGGAAGCCGGTGGCGTCGCGGCGGACCGCGATGAGGTGGGGTATTTCCGCCAGGGAGATTTCCCCGCACGGCGCGTCGTCGCGGGAGCCCGCCCCCGAGCGCGGGGCCAGCCCGGAGGGCTGGGGCGGCCGAGACCGGGGCGATCCCGCGACGCAAGCCCGAGCCCCCGAGAGATGGACGAACGAAGCCATCGTGACGCGGATCACATACCCCCCGGGGGAATCAAACGGGGAGGCCGCCGGTTGCCGGAACCAGAAAAAGCAACGCTCGTACACTTTTCTGGATGGTAGTCATGTCGTCACCCACCGCAGCACCCCCAGGAGCCGGCCGGCACCTGGGGCTGGCCCTCACCGTCATCGCCTCGGCCCAACTGATGGTCGTGCTCGACGGCACGATCACCAACATCGCGCTGCCGAGCCTCAAGGAAGACCTCGACATCTCGGCCTCCGGGCTCGCCTGGGTCGTCAACTCCTACGTCCTGGCCTTCGGCGGGCTCCTGCTGCTCGGCGGCCGCATCGGCGACCTGTTCGGGCGGCGCCGGATATTCCGAATCGGCATCGCGCTGTTCACCCTCGCGTCACTGCTCGGCGGCTTCGCGACCAGCCAGGAACTGCTGATCGCGGCACGCGTGCTCCAGGGTGTGGGCGCGGCCGTGGCGGCCCCGACCGCGCTGTCACTGATCGCCACGACCTTCCCCGAGGGCGCGCCACGGAACAAGGCGATGGGGGTGTACGCCGGGATGTCCGGCATCGGAGCGACTGTCGGCCTGCTGCTCGGCGGCGTACTCACCGAGTACCTCGACTGGCGCTGGGTGTTCTTCGTGAACGTCCCGATCGGCCTGGCGGTCCTGCTCGGCACCAAGGTCCTCGCCGAGAGCGAGCGGGTACGCGGGCGCCTCGACGTGCCCGGCGCTGTGACCGGGACCGCCGGTCTCGTCTCCCTCGTCTACGCGATCACCCGGGGCGGCGAGCACGGCTGGACGAACAGCAGCACGCTCGCGCTCTTCGGCGTGGCCGCCGTCCTCCTGGCCGCCTTCGTGTTGCTCCAGTCCAAGGTCGCGGCACCGATGATGCCGCTGCGCCTGCTGGCCGACCGGAACCGGGCCGGCTCGTACGTGACGATGCTGTTCATCGGTGCCGGCATGTTCGCGATGTTCTACTTCCTCTCCCTCTACATGCAGCAGGTCCTCGGCTTCAACGCCCTGGAGACCGGTCTGGCCTACATTCCTTTCAGCCTCGGCATGGGCATGGCCACGAGCACCGGTTCGAAGCTGGTGGCGAGGTTCGCGCCGCGCACCTTGACGATTCCCGGTCTGGCGCTGGCCGCCGCGGGGATGCTGTGGTTCGGCACGATGACCCCGGACTCGTCCTACTGGGCACACCTGATGCCCGCCATGGTCATCACCTCCATCGGCCTGGGAACCGCCTTCCTCCCCATGACCCTCGGCGCGGTCTCCGGCGTTGGCCACCAGGACGCCGGCATCGCGTCGGCGCTGCTCAACACCGCCCAGCAGATCGGCGGAGCGATCGGCCTGGCCGTCCTGGCGACGGTCTCCACCACCATGGCCGACGACAAGCTGCCAAACGCGGACGGCGCCTACTACCAGGCGCTGGCCACCAAGGACACCAGCCTGCTCGAACGCGCCGCGAGCGCGCTGACCGACGGCTACACCGCGGCCCTGGTGGGTTCGGCGGCCCTGATGATCGCGGGCATCGCCGTGGTCGGGCTCGCCGTCAACGCCAAGCGCCCCCAGCCCGCTACGGCCGACCAGCCGGCCCCCGTGCACATGGGCTGACCTAGGAAGACGGCCGGGCCCGGGAGAGAACCCCGGGCCCGGCCGTCCACGTACGATCACCACCCCGGTCACCCGAGGAATGAGGAACACCACATGCCGGAGAAGACCCGCAAGGGCGAGCGCACCCGCCTGCGCATCCTGGAAGCGGCGCGCCAGGAATTCGCCCGGCACGGCTACGAACGCGCCACCATCCGCGGCATCGCGACAGCCGCGGAGTGCGACAAGTCCTCGGTCATCAAGTACTTCGGCACCAAGCAGCACCTCTTCCGCGAAGCCGTGGAGTGGCAGGCGTCCTTCGACCCGTCCGAACTGGAAGTCTCCGACCGGCAGGGCGCTGAGTACCTCCGGACCATGCTCGCGGACTTCGCCGGGCCGCAGCACGACCCGATGCTCGCCCTGCTGCGCGCAGCGATGACCAACGAGGAAGCCGCGCAACTCCTCCGCGAGAAGGCGACCGCAGGCGCGGTGGACCCGCTGGCCGAGGCCATGGACGGCCCGAACGCCCAACTGCGGGCCGCCCTCCTGTCCGCGACCCTGTTCGGCATCGCCGTCCAGCGGGAAATGCTCAAGATGCCCTACCTCGCCGAAGCCGACCTGGACGACGTACTGCGGCTCTCCGGCCCGATGCTGCGCCACCTGCTGGAGCCGCCGACGGACCGGCACCACCCGCCCACTCCCTGAGACCCGGCGCCTTCAGGCGCTGGCCACACGGCATGCTCCGGCTCTCGGAAGGTGACATGTCAACGGCCGACTTGGACTGGCGACCAAGAACGACACCCCGCGCTGGCTCAACCCCGAGGAGCAGGACGCGTGGCGCGGATCGTCAGCCTGCACGAGAAGCTGGGCGCCCGGCTGTCCCGCCACGTGCAGGCCGAGTCCGGCCTATCCGCCGCCGACTACATGGTCCTCGTCAACCTGACAGACGTCCCCGACGGCAAGCTGCGCTTCCTCGAACTGGCCAAGGCGGCGGAGTGGGAGAAGAGTCGCATGTCCCACCACATCGGGCGGATGGAGAAGCACAGGCTGGTGGCCGGGGAGGAGTGCGCCGAGGACGGCCGGGCGGCAGTCATCGCCATCACTCGGGCGGGCCGGGAGGCGATGACTGCCGCCGCACCGAAGCACGTCGAGGCGGTGCGGCGGATGTTCATCGACCCGTTGACCCCGCAGGAGTTGAAGACCTGCGCGCGACTGACGAAGCGCATCCTGCCCGGTGGCCGCCTCCCTCGTCGCTGTCACTCCCCCGGGTCTCCCGACGGAGCCCCGCATCCCGCATAACGAGCCGCGTCGCGGCAGTTCGGCACGGTGAGCGAACTGGTCACGCGACGTCACTGCTTCCTTGCTGCGCAGTGTCTGCTGCTCTCGTCAACGAGGACACAGAGGTCCCCGATGAACTCGTCGTAGTCATCCGGGTCGTCAAGGTGCTCCTTGCTGGGTGGTCCTTCGATCCACTGGCGCCACAGGCCGTCGGGAGCGAGAAACCGGGACGCATGGTCGGTGCCGAGTTCGGTGTCGAGGTGCAGCAGCGCGCCGATGGCCACTATCTGGTCGTAGTAGAGGTCGGGGCGGCGCAGGTATCGGTCGAGGTAGGCGACCAGGAGGTCGGCGTCGGCAGGGGTGCCGAAGGTGGCCAGGGCGACGCAGTACGCCTGCCCGGCGTAGGGCCCTTCGCTAGCGAGGAGGAGTTCGCCGAGGCGTTCACGGAACTCGTCTTTGTGCGCGACGGCGACGAGCCAGGCCGCGGTCTTGCGCTCTCGCCATCCGGCTTCGAGCAGGATGGTCAGTTCACTGGACGTGATGTCGCCGGCGGCACGACCGAGCTTCTTCGTGAACTCGGCACGTTCACGTCGGGACATGCGCAGGAGGCTGCCGCCGAGTTTGAGATAGCGCCGGCCGGGCGTGACATAGCGGCGGATCAGAGCGAGCAACTCGGGATCGTCCCAGGTACGGCGCATAGCCGCATCCTGGTCCTACGCGAAGCCCTTCGGCCAGCCAATTGCGCAGCCACGCTATGTGCGTTCGGCAACAGTGCCGCACCCTGGCAGGGCGTGCATCGCTGAGTTGCTCGCCCCGGCCGTGACGCACTGTCGTCACAAGCGCCCCGCTGTCCCGCATCTTGTAACCGGTGTTGAGGCAGTCGACGACGTTGCGACCGAGCCGGTCCACCGCGGCGGCCACGAGGCCGTCATACGGGCCGCGCTCGTCGCGGAGCCACGGACCGAACTTCGGACGGGTCATCGGGTCCGTGGCGCCCGAGACCTCCCAGTCGTCGACCCAGCCGATGATGTGTCCACCGATCGAAGCGGCAGCGGTGAGGACGTCCGTCCGCTGCCGTTCCGGGGAGGTCGTGGCGAGCTTCATCCGGGACGGCCGACGGACGCCGAGCAGGCACTTGCCGCATCCGTCGCAGGGTCGTTCGATCAGGTCCAGGTCCGTACCGCGCACGGTCTCTCCGTTTCGAACGCGCAGAGTACGGACATATGACGGCCGCTCCCAGGGTGATCTTGATCAGCCGAGGAAGCTCAACCGAACCTGACGGTTGACGTTGTCCACGTTCGTGTCGACGAGGCAGACCGATTGCCACGTCCCCAATTCCAACCGGCCTGCGATCACCGGCAGCGTCGCGTGCGGTGGCACCAGGGCCGGGAGGACGTGGTCGCGGCCGTGGCCGGGGGTGCCGTGGCGGTGTTGCCAGCGGTCGTCGGACGGCAGGAGGGTGTGGAGCGCGGTCAGGAGGTCGTCGTCGCTGCCGGCGCCCGTTTCGATGATCGCGATGCCGGCCGTGGCGTGCGGGACGAAGACGTTCAGCAGGCCGTCGCGGCCGTCCGCGGCCTGGAGGAGGAATCGTTCGCAGGCGCGGGTCAGGTCGGTGACCGTCTCCGTCGCGCCGGTGGTGATCTGGAGCGTCGTCGTGCTGAAGGATCCGGGCATGGGGCCATTGTCGCCGTTCGGCCGGCGGGAAGAATCTCCAAGAGCCGCGAGTTGGTAGAAGCATGAACAACTTCGGGGCGCGGGACGTGGACGTGGTCGTTGTCGGCGCCGGGCAGGCCGGGTTGTCCGGCGCCTATCATCTGCGGCGCGTCGGGCTGGTGCCGGGACGGGACTTCGTGGTGCTCGACCACTCCCCCGAGCCCGGTGGCGCCTGGCAGTTCCGCTGGCCGTCCCTCACGTACGGCAAGGTGCACGGCATGCACGCGCTGCCGGGGATGGAGCTGACGGGCGCCGACGACGCGCGTCCGTCGTCCGAGGTGATCGGGGAGTACTTCGCGGCGTACGAGGAGCGGTTCGGGCTGCTGGTGCAGCGGCCGGTGGACGTGGCGGCGGTGCGGGCGGGCGAAGGGGGACGGCTGCTGGTGGAGACCTCGACGGGAAGTTGGTCGGCGCGGGCGCTGATCAACGCGACGGGCACCTGGGACCGGCCGTTCTGGCCGCGTTACCGGGGGCAGGAGACCTTCCGCGGGCGGCAGTTGCACACGGCCGGCTATCCGGGGCCCGAGGAGTTCGCCGGACTGCGGGTGGTCGTGGTCGGCGGCGGGGCGTCCGGGACGCAGCACCTGTTGGAGATCGCCGAACACGCGGCGGAGACGACCTGGGTGACCCGCCGGCCGCCGGTCTTCCGCGAGGGGCCGTTCGACGAGAACGTGGGGCGGGCCGTGGTGGCGAAGGTGGACGAGCGGGTGCGGCTCGGACTGCCGCCCAAGAGCGTGGTGTCGGTGACCGGGCTGCCGCTCAACGACGCGCTGCGGGCCGCGCGCGAGCGCGGGATCCTGGACCGGTTGCCGATGTTCGACCGGATCACGCCGACCGGGGTGACCTGGGACGACGGCCGCACGGTGGAGGCCGACGTAATCCTGTGGGCCACCGGCTTTCGCGCGGTGCTCGACCACCTGGCGCCGCTGAGGCTGCGCGAGCCGGGCGGCGGGATCCTGATGGACGGCACCCGTGCGGTACGGGACGAGCGCGTCCATCTCGTCGGGTACGGGCCCTCGGCCTCGACGATCGGCGCCAACAGGGCGGGGCGCGCTGCGGTGCGCGAGATCAAGGAACTGCTGGAGCGGGCGCCCGCGCTGGTGTGAGGCGGACGCCCGTCGATGTGAGGCGGTACGTCCCTTGATGCCAGGCGGTACCTCCGTCGGTGCGGCGGCGCATCCGTCACGGGACGACGGGCGCCGCCGTACGGGCGTCCCTGCGGACCAGTTCCGCATAGCGCCCGTCCAGCGCGAGCAGCGTCTCGTGGTCGCCGCGCTCCGCGATCCGGCCGGCGTCCAGGACCACGATCTCGTCCGCGTCCCGGACGGTGGACAGCCGGTGCGCGATGGTGATCGTGGTGCGGCCGGCCGAGAGCGCGTCGATGGCGTCCTGGACGGCTTGCTCGGTGCGGGTGTCGAGGGCGCTGGTCGCCTCGTCGAGGATCAGCACCGGCGGGTCGCGCAGGATCGTGCGGGCGATGGCGAGCCGCTGCTTCTCGCCGCCGGAGAAGCGGTAGCCGCGTTCGCCGACCACCGTTTCGTAGCCGTCGGGGAGACCGGCGACGTGGTCGTGGATCTGGGCCGCCCGGGCGGCCTCCTCGATCTCCGCGTCCGTGGCGTCCGGCTTGGCGAAGCGCAGGTTGTCGGCGACGGAGGCGTGGAAGAGGTACGTCTCTTGGGAGACCACGCCCACCGCGCGGGCCAGGGTGTCGAAGTCCAGGTCGCGCACGTCGACCCCGTCGAGCGTGACGCGGCCGCCGGTGACGTCGTAGAGGCGGGGCACCAGATAGCTGAGCGTGGACTTGCCGGAGCCGGTGGGGCCGACGACGGCGAGGCTGCCGCCCGCCGGGACGCTCACGTCGACCCCGTCGAGCGTGAGCGCCGACTGCTGGGGGTCGTACGCGAAGTCGACGCCCTCGAAGCGCACTTCGCCGCGGACCTTCGCCAGCCGCACGGGCTCGTCGGGCTCGGTGATGTCGACGGGCAGGTCGAGGTATTCGAAGATGCGCTGGAACAGGGCGAGGGAGGTCTGGATGTCGACGCCGGTGGACAGCAGGCTGACCGCGGGGCGGAACAGTCCCTGCTGGAGGGTGACGAAGGCGACCAGGGTGCCCAGGGAGATCGTCGCCCCGCCCTGGAGGGCGAAGCCCGCGGCCCAGTAGATCAGGGCGGGCATCGCGGCCATCACGATGCCGATGGTCGACATCCGCCAGCGGCCGGCGAGGCTGGCGCGCACTTCGAGGTCGACCAGACGCTCGGACTCCGCCGCGAAGGAGCGGGTCAGCGAGTCGGCGCGGCCCATGGTGCGGCCGAGCAGGATGCCGCTCACCGAGAGCGACTCGGTGACGGTCGCGGCCATGGCCGCCATCTGCTTCTGCCGTTGGGTGGTGATCTTCTTGCGCTCGCGGCCGACCCGGCGGCTGATCCAGACGAAGACCGGCAGCATGAGCAGCGAGACGAGCGTGAGCCGCCAGTCCAGCGCGAGCATGGCGACGACGGTGGCGACCACGGCCGTGAGGTTGGAGACCAGGGAGGTGGCGGTGGAGGTGACCGTCGCCTGCATCCCGCCGATGTCGTTGGCGATCCGGGACTGGACCTCGCCCGTGCGCGTGCGGGTGAAGAACGCCAGCGGCATGCGCTGGAGCTGTGCGTAGACCGCGGTGCGCAGATCGTGCATGACCCGCTGGCCGACGGTGGTGGATATCAGGGTCTGGAGGACGCCGAAGACGCCGGTCAGCACGGCGATGAGGATCATGCCGAGGGCGAGCAGGGTGAGCAGGCCCGTACGGCCCTGGGGGATCGCGGTGTCCAGGATCGCCTTGAGCAGGAACGGGGAGGCGACGGAGACGAGGGACGCCGCGCCGACGAGCAGCCCGACGAGGGCGAGCCGGCCGCGGTAGGGGCGGAAGAGCCGGAGGATCCGCCGCACCTGGGCGGGCGGCTGCTCCGGCTGCTTCGCCGGTGGTGTCCAAGTGATCGTTTCGGGGCGCATGGTCTCCTTCGCGGGTCGTGGGCTCCGGGGCCTTCCTCTCCTTCGGCCCTGCACGGTGGGCCGGCCTCGACGCGGTCCGGCTGGCTCCTATCGGCCGCGCGGGCGCGCGCGACCTTTGCGAGCGTAGCTCACTGTTACCTATGTACACAATGAATGAGGTCCTGTTATTGTTCCCGCATGACCGCCCCCGATCCCGACGGCCTGCTGGCCGAGCAGTTGCTACGGCTCAGCAGACGGCTCCACCGCAGCCAACAGCGGCAACTGGAGTCGGCCGGGATCGCCATCACACCCGCACAGTCCCGGCTGCTGCGGGTGCTCGCGCACTACGACGAATCGCCCCGGATGGCCGACCTCGCCGCCCGTCTTGAGGTGGTGCCGCGCGCGGTCACCAGCCTGGTGGACGGGTTGGAGGCGAGCGGTCGGGTCCGCCGCGCCCCCGACCCGACCAACCGCCGGGTGATCCGCATCGAACTCACCGACACCGGCCGCGCCACCCTCCGGGCGCTGCATGTGGCGCGCCGCGCCGCCGCGGAGGACATCCTCGCCCCCCTGAGCGCCGAGCAGCGCACGGCGTTCGGCGGACTGCTGTCGACGTTGGTCGACGGCGCGGGCATGCAGGACTGCTGAAGGCCCGGCCGCGCCGGTCCTTCGGCGCGGCCGACCGCCACGGCGCCGAGAGATCCAGAGATCAGCTCCAGCCAAGAGGGGACCGTCGACCATGCCGGACCTGCCGCACCGACCGGAGGCAGCGCACCCGCAGCCCCGGCCGCCGCACCTGCCCCGTCCGCCGCACCTGCGGCTGCCGCTGCTGGAGCCCGACCCCGCCGCGCTGCGGCCGCACGAGCCCCGTAGGCCGGCGGCCGACCGCGTCCCCGACGACCTCGCCCACGGCGCCGACGTGCGCCTGCGCGACGACCTGACCCGGCTGCTCGGCCCGGACAAGGCCGACAACGTGCTGTGGAAGGTCTCCGACCTGGTGAAGTACGCGTCGGACGCCAGCCCCTACCGCTTCCTGCCCCGGGTGGTCGTGATCGCCGAGGACGTCGCCGACGTCTCCGCCGTCGTCGCGTACGCCCGCGCCGAGGGCCGGCACGTCGTCTTCCGCGCCGCCGGCACCTCGCTCAACGGCCAGGCCCAGGGCGAGGACGTGCTCGTCGACGTGCGCCGCCACTGGACGGGCGTCGAGGTGCTGGACGACGGGGCACGCGCCCGGGTCCGGCCGGGCACCACGGTCTTCCGCGCCAACGCCGCCCTCGCCCGGCACGGCCGGGTGCTCGGCCCCGACCCGGCCAGCTCCATCGCCTGCACCGTCGGCGGCGTGGTGGCGAACAACGCGTCGGGCATGACCGCCGGCACCACCCGCAACTCGTACCGCACGGTCGCCTCGCTCACCTTCGTCCTGCCGTCCGGGACGGTCGTGGACACCGCGGCCCCGGACGCCGACGAACTCCTGGCGCGCGCCGAGCCGCGACTGTGCGAACAGTTGATGGCCCTCAAGGCGGAGATCGAGGCCGACGCCGAGCTGACCGCCCGCATCCGCGCCAAGTACGAGATCAAGAACACCAACGGCTACCGGCTGGACGCCTTCCTCGACGGCCGTACGCCGGTGGAGGTCCTGCGCGGTCTGATGGTCGGCTCCGAAGGCACCTTCGGCTTCATCTCCGAAGTCGTCTTCGACACCCTGCCGCTGGACCGGGCGGTCTCCACCGCGCTGCTGTTCTTCCCCTCCCTGCCCGCCGCCGCCGCTGCCGTCCCCCTCTTCAACGAAGCGGGCGCGCTCGCCGTGGAACTGATGGACGGCAACACCCTGCGCGCCTCAGTGAGCGTGGCCGGCGTCCCCGGCGACTGGGCGCAGTTGCCGAAGGAGGCCGCGGCGCTGCTGGTGGAGTTCCGCGCGCCGGACCGGGCGGGGCAGGAGGCGTACGAGCGGGCCGCCGCCCGGGTCGTCGAGGGGCTGGAGCTGATCGCGCCGGTGCCCTCCGTGCGCAACGAGTTCACCCGGGACGCCGCGACGATCGCCGGCTACTGGAAGGCCCGCAAGGCGTTCGTGACCGCGGTCGGCGGCGCACGCCCGGCCGGGACGACCCTGATCACGGAGGACTTCGCGGTGCCGCCGGCACGGCTCACCGAGGCGTGCGAGGCGCTGCTCGAACTCCAGACGCGGCACGGGTTCGACGCCGCCGTGGCCGGCCACGCCGCCCACGGCAACCTGCACTTCCTCCTCGCCTTCGACGCCGGCCGCCCCGCCGACGTCGACCGCTACGCCGCCTTCATGGACGACTTCTGCCGGCTGACGGTGGAACGGTTCGACGGCTCTTTGAAGGCCGAGCACGCCACCGGCCGCAACATCGCGCCGTTCCTGGAGTTGGAGTGGGGCCCGCGCGCCACCGAGCTGATGTGGCGCACGAAGCAGGTCATCGACCCCGACGGGGTCCTCGCACCGCGGATCGTGCTCGACCGGGACCCGCGGGCGCACCTGCGCGGGCTGAAGACGATCCCGCGCGTGGAGGACGTCGCCGACCCCTGCATCGAGTGCGGCTTCTGCGAACCGACCTGTCCGAGCCAGGACCTGACCACCACGCCCCGCCAACGGATCGTGCTGCGGCGGGAGATGATGCGCCAGCCCGAGGGGGCACCGGTCGAGGACGCGCTGCTCGCTTCGTACGGCTACGACGCGGTCGACACCTGCGCCGGCGACTCCACCTGCAAGCTCGCCTGCCCCGTCGGCATCGACACCGGTGCGCTGATGAAGGACATGCGCCACCGCCGTCACTCGGCGCGGGAGGAGCGGATCGCGGCGCTCACCGCCCGGCACTTCGCCGCGGTGGAGACGTCGGCGCGGCTCGCGGTGGCCGCCGCCGAGCGGGTCGGCGACCGGCTGCTGTCGTCGGTGACCGGGCTGGCGCGCAAGGCGGTGCGGCCCGACCTCGTTCCGCAGTGGCTGCCGCAGATCCCGGGGGCCGCGGCCCGCGAACTGCCCCGCACCCGGCGGTCGGAGGCGACGGCCGTGTACTACCCCGCGTGCGTCAACCGGATCTTCGGCGGCCCCGGCGATCAGCGCGGGCCGGCCCGGGGCGGCGCCCGGCGCGGCCCCTCGCTGCCGCAGGCCGTGGTGGCGCTGTCGGCCCGCGCCGGCAAGCCGGTGTGGATCCCCGAGGACGTGACGGGCACCTGCTGCGCCACGATCTGGCACTCCAAGGGGTACGAGGAGGGCAATCGGCTGATGGCCAACCGGATCGTGGAGGCGGCCTGGGGCTGGACCGCAGGGGGCACCCTGCCGCTGGTGGTGGACGCCTCGTCCTGCACGCTCGGGATCGCGCACGAGGTGGTGCCGTACCTCACCGACGACAACCGTGAGCTGCACCGGGAACTGACCGTGGTCGACTCGCTGGTGTGGGCGGCCGACCACCTGCTGCCGCACCTGACGGTGGTCCGCAAGACCGGCTCGGCGGTCGTCCACCCGACGTGCTCGATGGAGCACCTGGGCGACGCAGCGCAGTTGCGGGCCCTGGCCGAGGCGTGCGCCGAGGAGGTCGTGGTCCCCGACGACGCGGGCTGCTGCGCCTTCGCGGGCGACCGGGGCATGCTGCACGAGGAGCTGACGGAGTCGGCGACGGCCAAGGAGGCGGCGGAGGTCACGTCCCGGCACTTCGACGCGCATCTGAGCGCCAACCGCATGTGCGAGATCGGGATGGACCGGGCGACCGGCCGCTCGTACTACTCGGTGCTGTTGGAGCTGGAGCGGGCCACTCGGGGCGGCAGCGCCTGAGGCAGCAACACACGGCTCGGAGCAGCACGGGTCCCAGCTCGGGTCGGGTCGGGTCGGGTCGGGTCGGGTCGGGTCGGGTCGGGTCGGAAAAGATGAGTATCCGTACTCTGATGGCGGCCCGGCCGGCCCAGAAGACTGAGTGCATGGCCAAACGAACCCGCCTCATCCACCATCTGTTGACGACCCTGGCGCTCACCGGGCTGGCGGCGGCTGCGTGGGCCGCCTGGCTGGGCTGGGACCAGCAGCGGGACGTGCAACCCGACGGGTACGCCACCGGCCCGTACGAAGCCTGGCAGGTGATCGGGCTCGTCTTCACGCTGCTGGCGCCGGTGTACTGGGCGGCTGCGCGGTCGTACGTGCCGGCGGCGGTGGTCGGCACCACCGCCGGACTGGCCGGCGCCGCCTACTACGACTGGTCGGACGACGCCAGCGGGCTCTTCGTGATCGGCGTCGGTCTCATCGCGCTGGGCACCCTGGCCGCGACCGGTCTCGTCTCGGGCCTGGTCGCGTCCTGGAAGTTGCGGGCCCGCCTGGAACCCGGCCACTGAACAGGGCCCGTCGGACACTGCTTTGCACACGGTCGAGGCACCCTCCTTGGGGGGTGCCTCGACCGCTGTTCGCGTTCTGCCGTGACCACCCGTCCCAGACGCCCTCTTGCGCATCAATGGCCCCACCATCCATCGTGCTCACCGAGGTTCACCATCAGCCGCGCACCATCAGCTCCCCTGGAGGCTCGATGAACGACGCAGCCACACCGAACCACGGCGCCGCAGACGGCGCCGACAACGATGTCTCCCCCAGCCGCCGTTCCGTCCTGCGGACGACGGCCGGGGTGGCCGGGGCCGGGCTCGCGCTCGGCGCGGTCGGCGCAGCGCCGGCCTCGGCCGCGGGCGCCGCGACCGCGGCCGGTGCCGCCGACCACCGGCCGCCACAGCAGTCCGCTCCTCCGCGCAAGGGCCCCACGATGGCGGGCGTCCCCTTCGTGCGGCGCAGCACCGTACGGGTCGGGATCATCGGACTCGGCAACCGCGGCAGCAGCATGCTCGGGGTCTTCCTCGCGCAGCCGGGCGTGAAGATCGTCGCCCTGGCCGAGCCGGTCCGGGAGAAGGCCGAGCGCGCCGCCGCGAAGGTGGTGGCGGCCGGCCAGCCCGCGCCCGCGATCTACGCGAAGGACGAGGACGACTACCGCCGGCTCTGCGAGCGCGGCGACCTCGACCTCGTCTACGTGGCCACGCCCTGGGAGACCCACTTCGCCATGGCCAAGGCCGCGATGCTGGCCGGCAAGCACGTGGGCGTGGAGTGCCCCGTCGCGATGCGCCTGGACGAACTCTGGGCGCTCGTCGACCTGTCCGAGCGCACCCGGCGCCACTGCATGCAGTTGGAGAACTGTTGCTACGGCCGGAACGAACTCAGAGTGCTGCGGATGGCGCACGCGGGGCTGTTCGGCGAACTGCTGCACACCGCCGGGGCGTACAACCACGACCTGCGCGACCTGCTGTTCGACCCGGACTACTACGAGGGCCCCTGGCGGCGGAAGTGGCACACCCGGCTGCGCGGCGACCTCTATCCGAACCACGCCTTCGGCCCGGTCGCCAACTACCTGGACGTCAACCGCGGCGACCGCGCGGTCAGCATCGTCAGCTTCGGCACCCCGGCGCTGGGCCTCGCCGAGTACCGCGCGGCGAACAAGCCCCCGGGCGACCCGAGCTTCAAGGAGACGTACACCTCCGCCGACCGCACGTTCAGCATGGTCCGCACCGCGAAGGGGCGGGTGATCCGGCTGGAGCACGACGTGTCCACCCCGCACCCGTACAGCCGGATCAACAGCCTCGGCGGCACCAAGGGCGTCTTCGAGGACTATCCGGCGCGGATCTACCTGGAGCCCGACCACAGCAACCACCAATGGGGGGATTTCGGCCGGTACGCCGACTGGGACCACTGGCTGTGGAAGGAGCACGCCAACCCGCCCGGCGGCCACGGCGGCATGGACTACCTGATGGTGTTCCGGTTGGTGCAGTGCATGCGGCTCGGACTCGTGCCTGACTTCGACGTGTACGACGCGGCGACCTGGACGGCGCCCGTTCCGCTCAGCCATGCGTCGATCAGGGCCCAGGGCGCTCCCCAGGAGATCCCCGACTTCACCCGCGGCGAGTGGCGCAAGGCCCGATCGGGAATGGATTCGGCCAAACCCGTGGAGTAAGGGAACGGCCGTCGCGGACGGCCCGCACCCGTCGCGGTGCGGGCCGTCCGCCCCGTTCGCACGACGCCCGACACACCCCTGACGCGCCCTTGACGCCCGCCCTGACCTGGCCGACTGCAATTGGTCATACAAAAGGTCCGCAGGCCGCCCGAAAACCGATTGCGCAACCGGGTCGCGGGGAGCGAACCTGTCACGGTTTGCGCCAACTTTCGATTCGTGCTGGGACGCCATGCAGATCCAAGACCTTCCGTACAAAGATCCCGGCGATCCCGACATACGGTCCGGCACGCGCTTCATGGTCTGGCTCTTCAGGAACCAGCTCGACGGCCAGGCCAGAGCGCTCGGCTGGGGTCTGCTGAACCAGCTCTGCATTGCCGCGCTCTCCGTCGGGACGGGCTTCGCCGTGCAGGCGGTCGTCGACGGGGACGGCACGCAGCTCCTGTACGCCGGCGGGCTGATCGCCCTGCTCGGCGTCGGCATCGCCCTCGGCGAGACCATGCTGCACCGGTCCGCGGTGACCAACTGGATCACCGCCGCGGCGCGGGTCCAGCAGTTGCTGGCCCGCAAGACCGCGGAGCTGGGCTCGGTGCTGACCCGCCGCGTCGCGGCCGGCGAAGTGATCGCGGTCTCCACCGGTGACGTGGAGAAGATCGGCTGGTTCGTCGAGGCGTTCTCCCGGTTCGCCGCCGCCGCCACGACCCTCTTCGTGGTCACCGTGAGCCTGCTGGTGTACCAGCCCGCGCTGGGCGTCGTCGTCGCCATCGGCTATCCGGTGCTCGCGCTGGCCGTGCTGCCGCTGCTGCCGCACGCCAGCCGGCGCGCCGACCTCCAGCGGGAGAAGGCCGGCTACGCCACCGAGCTGGCGTCCGACACCGTCGCCGGGCTGCGCGTGCTGCGCGGCATCGGCGGCGAGGAGCTCTTCCTCGGCCGCTACCGCACGGCGTCCCAGGAGGTGCGCCGGGCCGCGGTCCGCACCGCCCGCATGTGGTCCGTGATCTCCATGGTCCAGGTGTTGCTGCCGGGCGCGCTGATGCTGACGGTGGTCGCGTACGGCGCGAAGCTCGCCCTCGACGGCAAGATCACCGTCGGCGAGCTGGTCACGGTGTACAGCGCGGTCCTGCTGACCATGCACCCGCTGCGCAACATCGAGGAGATCGCGCTCGCGTACTCCTACTCGAAGCCGTCGGCGAAGCGGGCCGCCCGGGTGCTGGCCCTGCGTCGTACCCACACGACCACCGCGCAGCCCGCCGGAGCGGCCGGGGAGCTGCCCACCGGCGACCTGCACGACCCCCGCACCGGCCTGGTCGCCCCCGAGGGACTGCTGACCGCGGTCGTCTGCGGCGACCCGGATGCGGCCGGTGCGCTCGCGGACCGCCTCGGCGGCCACCCGGTGTCCGACGAGGCGCCGGCCGACGACGCCGACGAGACCGCCGACGCCACCGCCGCGAAGGCGCCGGCGTCCGTCCTGCTCGGCGGCGTCCCGCTGGACGAGCTGGCGCTGGACGACGCCCGATCCGCCGTGCTCGTCCAGGACAAGGACCCGGTGCTGCTCTCCGGCACCCTGCGGGAGCTGCTGGAGATCCCCGCTTCGGGCCAGGTCTCCGCGGCGGACGCGCTGGAGGCCGCGCAGTGCGCCGACGTGCTGCACGCCCTGGCGCAGGCGTCCGCGGGCGCCGACGGCGCCGGCGACCCGATGGAGACCCCCATCACCGAGCGGGGCCGCTCGCTCTCCGGCGGACAGCGCCAGCGCCTCGCCCTGGCTCGATCGCTGGTGACCGACCCGGAGGTGCTGGTGCTCGACGAGCCGACGTCGGCCGTCGACTCCCACACGGAGGCGCGGATCGCGGCCGGTGTGAAGCGGCTGCGCGCGGGCCGCACCACGGTGGTCTTCGCCTCGTCGCCGTTGCTGCTGGACCTGGCGGACCGCGTCGTCCTGGTGGACGGCGACGACGTGGCGGCCGTGGGCACCCACCGCGAGCTGATGCGCAGCGAGCCGCGCTACCGGGCCGTGGTCGCCCGCGAGACCAGCGACGAGGTCGAGCGGAAGCTCACGGACCGGTCGGCCGCCACGGGATCCGCCTGAGCCCGACGTCGTTCCCTCCCCCCACCTCCCCCACACCCCCGTTTCATCCACACCAAGCACGCGATCTCAGGAGGAGCGACGATGTTCCGGGTGAAGCCGCCGGCGTACGATCCGGCGGCCCCCGAGTCGGCGACGACGCTGCCGGTCGGCAGCAGCGCGACCGTACGGGCCTATGTGCGCATGCTGCTTCAGCGGCACCGGCGCGCCTTCGCCGTGTTGATCACGGTCCAGGCGATCGCGGTGATCGCCTCCATGGTGGGTCCCTATCTCCTGGGCTCCGTGGTGGACCGACTCGACGACGGCGTCGAAGAACTCCATCTGACGCGCACGGTCGCGGTGTTCGCGACCGCGCTGGTGCTCCAGGCGCTGTTCGTGCGCATGGTGGCGCTGCGCGGGGTGATGCTCGGCGAGGAGATGCTGGCCGATCTGCGCGAGGACTTCCTCGTGCGGTCGGTGCGGCTGCCCCCGGGGGTCCTGGAGCGCGCCGGCACGGGTGACCTGCTCTCCCGCATCACCACCGACATCGACCGGCTCGCGAACGCGATGCGGGAGGCCGTACCGCAACTCGCCATCGGCGTGGTGTGGGCGGGGCTGCTGCTGGTCGGCCTGACCGTCACGGCGCCGCCGCTGGCGATCGCGGTGGTCATCGCCGCGCCGCTGCTGATCGTCGCCTGTCGGTGGTACTTCCGTCGGGCGCCGGCCGCCTACCGGGCCGAGGCGGCGGGGTACGCGGCGGTGGCCGCCTCCCTCGCGGAGACCGTCGACGCGGGCCGCACGGTGGAGGCGCACCGCCTCGGCAACCGCCGGGTGACGCTGTCGGACCGGCGGATCAAGGAGTGGACCGCCTGGGAGCAGTACACGATGTACCTGCGCTCGGTGCTGTTCCCCGCGGTCAACGCGACGCACATCACGGTGCTGGGTTCGGTGCTGCTGATCGGCGGCTTCTTCGTGCTGCGGGGCTGGCTGGACATCGGCCAGCTCACCACCGGCGCACTGCTGGTGCAGATGCTGGTGGAGCCGGTGGGCATCGTCCTGCGCTGGTACGACGAGCTCCAGGTGGCCCAGGTGTCGCTGGCGCGGCTGGTGGGCGTGCGGGAGATCGAGCCGGACGCCGGCGACGACGGCATCCGGCCCGAGGGCCGCGCGGTCCGCGCCGACGGGGTGCGCTTCGGGTACCGCGAGGGCGTGGACGTGCTGCACGACGTGACGCTTGCGGTGGAGCCGGGCAGCCGGGTCGCGCTGGTGGGCCCGTCGGGCGCCGGCAAGTCGACCCTGGGCCGGCTGCTGGCGGGGATCTACGGACCCCGGACGGGTCGGGTGGCCCTCGGCGACGCCGAGCTGTCGCAGATGCCGGCCGAGCGGGTCCGGGAGCACGTGGCTCTGGTCAATCAGGAGCACCACGTGTTCGTCGGCACCCTGCGGGACAACCTGCGGCTCGCGCGCACGGACGCCGACGACCCGGCGCTGTGGTCGGCGCTCGACGCGGTCGACGCCGAAGCCTGGGCCCGGGCGCTGGAGGACGGCCTCGACACGGAGGTCGGCTCGGGCGGGTTCGCGCTGACCCCGGCGCAGGCGCAGCAGATCGCGCTGGCCCGGCTGGTGCTGGCGGATCCGCACACGCTGGTGCTGGACGAGGCGACGTCGCTGCTCGACCCGCGCGCCGCGCGCCATCTGGAGCGCTCGCTCTCCCGGGTCCTTGAGGGCCGTACGGTCGTGGCGATCGCCCACCGGCTGCACACCGCGCACGACGCGGACGTGATCGCGGTGGTGGAGGGCGGTCGGATCAGCGAGTTGGGGCACCACGACGAGTTGGTGGCGGCCGGTGGCGCGTACGCGGCGCTGTGGCGCTCCTGGCACGGCTGACCAGGCCGACCCGGCAGTACGCACGACGGTGGCACGGCCCCGGCGCCTGAGCGGTAGGCGCCGGGGCCGTGCCGTGTGCGGCGCACGCTTCGTGGGGCTCGGGCGTGCGCGGGTGGGGGTGGCTCGCGGGTGGGCGTGCTCGGGCCTCAGGCGCCGACGAGTTCCGCCTTGTTCATGGCCAGGACGACCCGGCCCTGGGTGCCCTGCTGCCCGCCGTCCTCAGTCGCGAACTGGGCCGCGCCGCCGATGAGGAAGCCGCCGATCAGCACGGGGGCCACCTCGCTTGCCGCGGGGCGCGACGCCGCCCCGTCCGGCACGACCATCTTGGCGAGCTGGCCCGCGCCACCGATCAGGAACGCGGAGGCGGCGATGCCGCTCAGGGCCAGGGCGAGGCGGCGACGGCGCATGGGCACTCCCGGGGGCAAACGGGCCGCCCGGCGGGCGGCGGCGGACGTCGCCGAGGCGGCGGCTGGAGGGACGGTACGGCCCCGCTGCCCGCGCGCGCCAGACCCCTGCGCGTACCGCCCGGGCTCCGTGGCAAAGCGGTGACGCTCCCGTGCCCGGACCGGAACGCTCCGCATCGCCCCCCGCGGCACCCGGCCGTCGGTCAGATCACGTTGAGCGCCGCTGCCCCGCCCACTCCCCCGAGCAGCATGAAGACCGGCATCAGCACCTTGATCTCCACCCAGCTCCCGGCGCGGAACCGGAGCGCCTTCGGCGGCCCGACGGGGTACCAGCGCTTGCTGCCGATCGGGATCGGCCACAGGACCGGGCAGCCGGAGACGGTGAGGGAGTCGCCGATGTCGTGCACGATCGCGCCGAGGACGATCGGCAGCCCGAGCCACAGGTACTCCTGCCCGGGCGCGGTGAACAGCCAGTCGGAGCCGTTGCCCGGCTTGTCGAGCACCCCGGCGAGGATCCACGCGCTGGTGGCGCCCAGCAGCCACACCAGGACGTCGCTGGAGACCCGCGCGGCCCGCCACAGCAGCCCCTCGACCGCGAGCACCAGGTGGACGAAGAGGATCGCGAGGACGGCCCACCGGCCGCCGGTCACGGCCAGGGCGGACGCGCCGCCGCCGATCAGGACCGCCCAGAGCCAGGTGTGCGTCAGCGTGCGGTGGCCGCCGGTGCGCCGTTTGTCGCCGGGCTTCTTGGTCGCCTGGTAGACGGCGTACGAGAGTTTGTCGACGATCTCGCACAGGGTCCGGGACACCGGGCCGAAGGACCGCGATATCGTCGCCGCCTTGTGGTCGAGGTCGGGCGCGAGCGCCGCCCCGGCGCAGATCAGCGCGCCGACCACGAGCACCGGCCAGGGCATGGGGTGACCGGCCGCGGCGGTCGCCGCGCCCACCCCGAGCCAAGCCGCCGCCCCGGAGAGTGAGTGCGCCGGTCCCATCATGGTGTGATCCCCGCCCCGTGGCCGTACGCGCACCCGGTGGCCTGCGTACGGCTGTCGCTGTTGTGGTGAAGCCAGTTGACGCGTCAGGGTACCTTTCGTGATCTTCCGATCGCCCGGCGGATCCCGAACCGGGGTGAAGGTGCGGCCCCGAGCCAGGCAAGATGGGGGCGTGACCCTTATCGATCAGCTGCCGCCGGACGCCGACCCCGATGCCCTCTTCGAGTCCTTCTCATCCTGGGCCGAGGGCCGGGGCATCTCGCTCTACCCGGCGCAGGAGGAAGCGCTGATCGAGGTGGTCTCGGGCGCGAACGTCATCCTGTCCACGCCCACCGGCTCGGGTAAGTCGCTGGTGGCGGCGGGCGCGCACTTCACCGCCCTCGCCCGTGACGAGGTCACCTTCTACACCGCGCCCATCAAGGCGCTGGTGTCGGAGAAGTTCTTCGACCTGTGCAAGATCTTCGGCACCGAGAACGTCGGCATGCTCACCGGTGACGCGTCGGTGAACGCGGACGCCCCGGTGATCTGCTGCACCGCCGAGGTGCTGGCCTCCATCGCGCTGCGCGACGGCAAGGACGCCGACATCGGCCAGGTCGTGATGGACGAGTTCCACTACTACGCGGAGCCGGACCGCGGCTGGGCGTGGCAGATCCCGCTGCTGGAGCTGCCGCAGGCACAGTTCGTGCTGATGTCGGCGACCCTCGGCGACGTCTCCCGCTTCGAGGGGGACCTCACCCGGCGCACCGGTCGCCCCACTGCGGTGGTCCGCTCGGCGACCCGCCCGGTCCCGCTGTCGTACGAGTACCGGCGCACCCCGATCACGGAGACCCTCACCGAGCTGCTGGAGACCCGGCAGGCGCCGGTGTACATCGTGCACTTCACCCAGGCCGCTGCGGTGGAGCGGGCGCAGTCGCTGATGAGCATCAACATGTGCTCGCGCGAGGAGAAGGAGCAGATCGCCGCGCTGATCGGGAACTTCCGCTTCACCACGAAGTTCGGCCGCAACCTGTCGCGCTACGTCCGGCACGGCATCGGCGTGCACCACGCCGGCATGCTGCCCAAGTACCGTCGACTGGTGGAGAAGTTGGCGCAGGCGGGCCTGTTGAAGGTGATCTGCGGCACGGACACCCTCGGCGTGGGGGTGAACGTCCCCATCCGCACGGTGCTGTTCACCGCCCTGACCAAGTACGACGGCACTCGGGTGCGCACCCTGCGGGCCCGGGAGTTCCACCAGATCGCCGGCCGCGCGGGCCGCGCCGGCTTCGACACCGCGGGCCTGGTGGTGGCGCAGGCGCCCGAGCACGTCATCGAGAACGAGAAGGCCCTCGCGAAGGCCGGCGACGATCCGAAGAAGCGCCGCAAGGTGGTCCGCAAGAAGGCCCCGGAGGGCTTCGTCGCCTGGTCGGACACGACGTTCGAGAAGCTCATCGACTCCGAGCCGGAGCCGCTGACCAGCCGGTTCAACGTCACGCACACCATGCTGCTGTCGGTGATCGCCCGGCCGGGGAACGCCTTCGACGCGATGCGCCACCTGCTGGAGGACAACCACGAGCCGCGTCGCAACCAGCTCCGGCACATCCGCCGCGCCATCGCGATCTACCGGTCGCTGCTGGACGGCGGGGTGGTGGAGCGGCTGCCGGAGCCGGACGCGCAGGGCCGCATCGTGCGGCTGACCGTCGACCTCCAGCAGGACTTCGCGCTCAACCAGCCGCTGTCCACCTTCGCGCTGGCCTCCTTCGAGCTGCTGGACCCGGCGTCGCCGTCGTACGCGCTCGACATGGTCTCCGTCGTGGAGTCCACCCTGGACGACCCGCGGCAGATCCTCGCGGCCCAGCAGAACAAGGCGCGCGGCGAGGCGGTGGCCGCGATGAAGGCGGACGGCGTCGAGTACGAGGAGCGGATGGAGCGGCTCCAGGAGGTGACGTACCCCAAGCCCCTGGAGGAGCTGCTGTGGCACGCGTACAACGTGTACCGCAAGAGCCACCCGTGGGTCGGTGACCACCCGGTCTCGCCGAAGTCCGTCGTCCGCGACATGTACGAGCGGGCGCTGTCCTTCACCGAGTTCACCTCGTTCTACGAGCTGGCGCGGACCGAGGGCATCGTCCTGCGCTATCTGGCGGGCGCCTACAAGGCGCTGGAGCACACCATCCCGGACGACCTGAAGTCCGAGGACCTCCAGGACCTGATCGCCTGGCTCGGCGAGATGGTGCGCCAGGTGGACTCCAGCCTGCTGGACGAGTGGGAGCAGTTGGCCAACCCGGAGGTGGAGACCGCCGAGGAGGCCCAGGAGAAGGCCGACCAGGTCCGCCCGGTCACCGCGAACGCCCGCGCCTTCCGGGTGCTGGTGCGCAACGCCATGTTCCGCCGGGTGGAGCTGGCGGCCCTGGACAAGGTGGGCGAGCTGGGCGAGTTGGACGCCGACGCGGGCTGGGACGCGGACGCCTGGGGCGAGGCGATGGACGCGTACTGGGACGAGTACGAAGAGCTGGGCACCGGGCCCGACGCCCGCGGCCCCAAGCTGCTGCTGATCGAAGAGGACGAGCCGCACGGACTGTGGCGGGTGCGGCAGGTCTTCGCCGACCCGAACGGCGACCACGACTGGGGCATCAGCGCCGAGGTCGACCTCGCGGCCTCCGACGAAGAGGGCCGGGCGGTCGTGCGCGTCACGTCCGTCGGGCAGTTGTGAGGGGCGGGACGGCCATGGGAGGCGTGCGATGACGAACCCGGCGGAGCGCCTGGTCGACCTGCTCGACCTGGAGCGGATCGAGGTGAACATCTTCCGCGGGCTGAGCCCGAACGAGTCGCTCCAGCGGGTCTTCGGCGGCCAGGTCGCGGGCCAGGCGCTGGTGGCGGCGGGCCGCACCACGGACGGGGAGCGCCCGGTGCACTCCCTGCACGCCTACTTCCTGCGGCCCGGCCGGCCCGGGGTGCCGATCGTCTACCAGGTCGAACGGGTCCGCGACGGCAGGTCGTTCACCACGCGCCGGGTCACCGCGGTGCAGGAGGGCCGGACGATCTTCAACCTGACGGCCTCCTTCCACCGGCCGGAGGAGGGCGGCATCGAGCACCAACTGCCGCCCCGGCTGGACTTCCCCGACCCCGAGACCCTGCCGCGGCTGCCGGACGAGATCCGGGCCCACCTCGGCGCGCTGCCGGAGGCGCTGGAGCGGATGGCGCGCCGACAGCCGTTCGACATCCGCTACACCGAGCGGCTGCGCTGGAGCCCGGCGGAGGTCGAGGAGAAGGAGTCCGACCCGCGCAGCGCGGTGTGGATGCGCGCGGTGGGACCGCTGGGGGACGACCCCCTGGTGCACACCTGCGCGCTGACGTACGCCAGCGACATGACGCTGCTGGACGCGGTGCGCATCCCGGTCGAACCGCTGTGGGGCCCGCGGGGCTACGACATGGCGTCGCTGGACCACGCCATGTGGTTCCACCGCCCCTTCCGCGCGGACGAGTGGTTCCTGTACGACCAGGAGTCCCCGATCGCGACGGGCGGCCGCGGGCTGGCCCGCGGCCGCATCTACAACCGCGCGGGCGAACTGCTCGTGTCGGTGGTGCAGGAGGGCCTGTTCCGCCCGCTGGACCGGTGAGCGTTCCAGCATCCCGAGGACCTGAGGAGACGAAGCATGACCACGTTGCACGACATCCCGCTCCAGACGCTGACCGGTGAGCCCACGTCCCTGGGCGCGTACCGGGGTTCGCTCGTCCTGGTGGTGAACGTGGCCTCGCAGTGCGGTCTGACGCCGCAGTACGCGGGGCTCGAACGGCTCCAGAAGCAGTACGCCGACCGCGGCTTCACCGTCGTCGGCGTGCCGTGCAACCAGTTCGGCGGGCAGGAGCCGGGCAGCGCGGAGGAGATCGGGACGTTCTGCTCGGCGACGTACGGGGTGAGCTTCCCCGTGCTGGCCAAGACCGAGGTGAACGGGGCGGGGCGGCACGCGCTGTACGCGGAGTTGACGAAGGCGCCCGACGGGGAGGGCGAGGCGGGTGACGTCCAGTGGAACTTCGAGAAGTTCCTGCTGGACGGGGAGGGCACGGTGGTGGCCCGCTTCCGCCCCCGCACGGACCCGGAGTCCCCCGAGGTCCTCGCGGCGATCACCGCCCGCCTCCCCGAGTAGCCTCCGCGCGCTCACGCCCACAGAAGCCCTCGCCGCTTCTGCTGCGCGGCGCCCGGCGGCGTCTGGCATTCGCGCCGTTTCCCTGTAGGTGCCCTGGTCGCTGCGGCCTGGTGGTGGGCTTGTCGCGCAGTTCCACCCCCTATGCCCAGAGGGCATGGGGGGAACCCCAGCGCCCCTGTTTCGCTGCCCCGTCACCTTCTCCGCGGGCCGGAGGCGGAGGTCTTTTAGGGGCGCGGGGAACTGCGCGAACAGCCACGGCGGACCCGCGGAGACGAACGCTCCCGCGGGGAAACGGCGAGGGTGTCCCGGGGCGCGGGCGCTCCCGCAAAGAGCTAGCGGATGGGGACGCCGGAGAGGGCGCGGGCGATGACCAGGCGTTGGATCTCGCTCGTGCCCTCGAAGATCGTGTAGATCGCCGCATCGCGGTGCATCCGCTCCACGGGGTACTCCCGGGTGAACCCGTTGCCCCCGAGGATCTGCACCGCCTGCGCCGTGACCTTCTTCGCGACCTCGCTGGCGTACAGCTTCGACATCGAGCCCTCCGCCGCCGTGAAGCGCTGGCCCGTCGCCGCCATCCACGACGCCCGCCACACCAGCAGCCGCGCCGCGTCGATCTGGGTGCGCATGTCCGCGAGTTGGAAGGCGACGCCCTGGTTGTCGATGATGGGGCGGCCGAACTGGGTGCGGGTCTTCGCGTAGTCGAGGGCGACCTCGTACGCGGCGCGGGCGGTGCCGACCGCCATCGCGCCGACGGCCGGGCGGGACGCCTCGAACGTCGCCATCGCCGCGTTCTTCACCCGCTCGTCCCCCGCTCCCGCCGCCGCGTTCTTCGCCCGCTCCCGGGCCCGGGCCAGCCGCTCGTCCAGCTTCTCCTTGCCGCCGAGGAGGCAGTGGCCGGGGACCCGTACGCCGTCCAGGACCACCTCCGCCGTGTGCGAGGCCCTGATGCCGTGCTTCTTGAACTTCTGGCCCTGGCTCAGGCCGGGGGTGTTCGGGGGGACGATGAAGGACGCGTGGCCCTTGGTGCCGAGCGCCGGGTCGACGACCGCGACGACGACGTGGACGTTGGCGATGCCGCCGTTGGTGGCCCAGGTCTTGGTGCCGTCGAGCACCCACTCGTCCTTGGCCGCGTCGTACTCGGCGCGGGTGCGCATCGCCCCGACGTCGGAGCCGGCGTCGGGCTCGGACGAGCAGAACGCGGCGAGCTTGACGTCGTCGACGTCGCCGTACATCTGGGGGATCCAGGTGCCGATCTGCTCGTCGGTGCCGTTGGCGAGCACGCCCACCGCGGCGAGCCCGGTGCCGACGATGGACAGGGCGATGCCGGCGTCGCCCCAGAACAACTCCTCCATGGCGAGCGGAATGCCGAGCCCGGTCGGGTCGAAGAACTGCTGGGCGTAGAAGTCCAGCGAGTAGATGCCGACCTTGGCCGCCTCCTGGATCACCGGCCAGGGGGTCTCCTCGCGCTCGTCCCACTCGGCGGCGGCCGGGCGGATCACGTCCGAGGCGAAGCCGTTCAGCCAGTCGCGAACCTGCTTCTGTTCGTCGTTGAGTTCAAATGCGAACTCCGCCATGTCCCCTCCAGGAATGCGAACGCCTGCCGCACGTTACTTGCGGTAACCGCAGTCTGTTACCGCGTAGTAGAGCGTGTCAACCGGTCCCGGTCGCGAACACTGCGCCCGCGCGGGGGTGTTAGTTTGCGCAGGCGTGACGCAATTGGCTCGGGCGGGGAGATCGACGATGGAGACCACACGGCAGTCGGCCGAACAGGACCGGTCGGCCGAACGGCGCCGGCGCGAACTGCTGGAGGCGGCGGACCGGGTGGTGCTGCGGGACGGCCCGGGCGCGTCCATGAACGCGATCGCCGCCGAGGCCGGCATCACCAAGCCCATCCTCTACCGGCACTTCGGCGACAAGGGCGGTCTGTACCGGGCGCTGGCCAAACGGCACACGGACGCGCTGCTGGCCTCCCTGCGCGCGGCGCTCGACGCGCCGGCGGACCGGCGCGAGCGGGTGGAGGCGACGCTCGACACCTATCTGGCCGCGATCGAGGCGCGTCCCCAGGTGTACCGCTTCCTGATGCACCCGGCCGACGACCCCGCGGACGCCCCGCACCCCGTCGGCAGCGCCGGCGCCGAGCCCGCACCGGGCACCGAGGCGCGCTTCGACGTCGGCCGGCACTCCGCGCCGCTGCTGCGACGGCTCGGCGAGGAGTTGGCGCAGGTCATCCACGACCGCGTCGACCTCGGCCCGGACGCCGAACGGCTGGCCCGCGTCTGGGGCCACGGCATCGTCGGCATGATGCACGCGGCCGGCGACTGGTGGCTCGGCGAGCGCCCCTGCTCCCGCGCGGAACTCGTCACCGGCCTCGCGGACCTGCTGTGGGGCAGGCTCGCCGCGGCCTCCGACCGCGCGGGCGGCCCCGGCTTCTGACCCGCCCCGAGCGCGCTGCGACCGCGCACCCGCCCTACGACCACCGCGACCGCGCCACCGCCCGTCGGAGCTTGCGGTGGCGCCAGCCCGAGAGGCGGTCGGCGTACACGACGCCGTCGAGGTGGTCGGTCTCGTGTTGCAGGCAGCGGGCGAAGAAGCCGGTGCCGGTGACGCTGACGGGCTCGCCCGCCACCGTCGTCCCCTCGACCACCGCCCGGTCGTACCGCGACGTCCCCGCTTCCAGGCCCGGCAGCGACAGACAGCCCTCGGGGCCGCGCACCTCCACCCCGTCGGCCGCCACCAACCGGGGGTTGACCAGGTGCCCGACGTGACGCACGTCCTCGTCGTCGGGGCAGTCGTAGACGAACACCCGCAGCCCGACCCCCACCTGATTGGCCGCCAGCCCCACCCCGCGCGCCGCGTACATCGTGGCGAACAGGTCCTCGACGAGCCCGTGCAGTTCGGGGCCGAAGTCGGTGACGGGTTCACAGGGGGCGTGCAGGACCGGGTCGCCGAGCAGGCTCAAGGGCCGTACGCGTCCGGAACTGCCGGGGATCGGCCGGTTTCGCATGCGCGCAAGCGTACGTTCCGGTCGGTGTGCACGTCCGCCGCGGTGCCGCGGTACAGGTGGCGGCCCGGACCTGGATAGGCTGGGGGCGACCGATGCAAGGAGGATCAAGGACGATGTCCAGCAACTCGGAGCCACTGACGCCTCGCGCCAAGCTCGCCGTGACAGCGGGCAAGGCAGCGGCGGCGGTGTCACGCGCGGCGGGACGCGGTAGCGGTTCGGTGATCGGCGGCCGGGTGGCGCTCAAACTCGACCCCGACCTGCTCGGGCGGCTGGCGCAGCACCTGGACGTCGTCCTCGTGTCGGCCACGAACGGGAAGACCACCACCACGCGACTGATCGCCGAGGCCCTGCGGGCTGCGGGCCCGGTGGTCTCCAACGCGCTCGGCGCCAACATGCCCGCCGGCATCACCTCCGCGCTCGCGGGCGGCTCCGACGCCAAGTTCGGTGTGATCGAGGTGGACGAGAAGTACCTGTCGGGCGTGGCGCGCGACGTGACGCCGAAGGCGGTCGCGCTGCTGAACCTCTCGCGCGACCAGTTGGACCGCGCCGCGGAGACCCGGATGCTGGCGGAGAAGTGGCGCGAGGGACTGGCGGGCACCAAGGCCACCGTGATCGCCAACGCGGACGACCCGCTGGTGGTGTGGGCCGCGTCCTCGTCCCCGCACGTCGTGTGGGTCGCCGCGGGCCAGGAGTGGAAGGACGACGCCTGGTCCTGCCCGTCCTGCGGCGGTGTGATGCAGCGCCCGGGCGACGACTGGTTCTGCGGCGAGTGCGGCTTCCGCCGACCCGCCCCGAGCTGGGTCCTCAGCGGTGACCACGTGCTCGACCCGCACGGCTCCGCCTGGCCGATCCACCTCCAGCTGCCCGGTCGCGCCAACAAGGCGAACGCCGCCACCTCCGCCGCCGTCGCCGCCTGCTTCGGCGTGCCGCCGCAGGTCGCGCTGGAGCGGATGTACCAGGTCCAGGCCGTCGCCGGCCGCTACGACGTGGTGCACTTCGAGAACCGCGAGCTGCGGTTGCTGCTCGCGAAGAACCCGGCCGGCTGGCTGGAGACGTTCTCCCTGATCGACCCGCCGCCCACCCCGGTGATCCTCGCGGTGAACGCGCGCGGCGCCGACGGCACCGACACCTCCTGGCTCTGGGACGTCGACTACACCCGGCTCACCGGCCACCCGATCATGGTCATCGGTGACCGTCGGCTCGACCTGGCGGTGCGGCTGGAGGTCGCGGGCCAGGACTTCCGGGTCTGCGACACCGTCGACCAGGCCGTCGCGATGGCGCCGCCCGGGCGGATCGAGCTGATCGGGAACTACACCGCCTTCCAGGACGTCCGCCGCCGCGTCGGCAACTGATCCGGACCCCTCCCAAGGCAGCACTGCGACGACTGAGAAAGGCTTTCGAGCATGGCCGACAGCAGCCTGCGGCTGGTCTGGGTCTACCCGGACCTGCTGTCCACCTACGGCGACCAGGGCAATGCGCTGGTCGTGGAGCGCCGGGCCCGCCAGCGCGGGTTGGACGTGATGCGCATCGACGTGCGCAGCGACCAGCCGATCCCCACGTCCGGCGACATCTACCTGATCGGCGGCGGCGAGGACCGTCCGCAGCGGCTGGCGTCCGAGCGGCTGCGCCGCGACGGCGGGCTGAACCGGGCGGCGGAGAACGGCGCGATCATCTTCTCGGTCTGCGCCGGATACCAGATCCTCGGCCACGAGTTCATCAACGACCTCGGGCAGCGCGAGCCGGGCCTCGGACTGATCGACGTGGTCTCCACCCGGGGCGAGGGCGAGCGCTGCGTGGGCGACGTCCTCGCGGACATCGACCCCCGCTTCGGGCTGCCGCAGCTCACCGGGTTCGAGAACCACCAGGGCGTCACCCACCTCGGCCCCACCGCCCGCCCCTTCGCCCGGACGGTCCTCGGCCGGGGCAACGGCACGGGCGACGGCACGGAGGGCGCGTACAACGACACCGTCTTCGGCACGTACATGCACGGCCCGGTGATGGCCCGCAACCCGCTCATCGCTGACCTGCTGCTGAAGCTGGCGCTCGACGTGAACGCGCTGCCGTCGCTCGACGACCGCTGGTACGACGCGCTGCGCAACGAGCGGATCACCACGGCGACGCAGCAGCCGGCGTAGTCCTCCTGCGTCCGGGCACCGCGCCCGGGCCGGGGGGCGTCCCATCTGCCGGACGCCCATTCGTTCCGGGGCGCCGTGCGCCGGTAGGGTGAGCGTCGATCAAACCGGACGACGTGGTCCGGGTGTCGGCCCACGTTGCAAAGGTAATTCGGGCAATGCGCATTGGTGTGCTCACCTCCGGCGGCGACTGCCCCGGTCTGAACGCCGTCATCCGTTCCGTCGTGCACCGTGCGGTCGTCGACCACGGTGACGAGGTCATCGGCTTCCACGACGGGTGGAAGGGCCTCCTGGAGTGCGACTACCGCAAGCTCGACCTGGACGCGGTGGGCGGCATCCTCGCACGCGGCGGCACCATCCTCGGCTCGTCCCGGGTGCGGCCCGAGCACCTGCGCGACGGGGTTGAGCGGGCCAAGGGCCACTGCGCCGACCTCGGCCTCGACGCGGTGATCCCGATCGGCGGCGAGGGCACGCTGAAGGCCGCGCACCTGCTGTCCGAGGGCGGGCTGCCGATCGTCGGCGTCCCCAAGACGATCGACAACGACATCGCTTCCACCGACGTCACCTTCGGTTTCGACACCGCCGTGGGCGTGGCGACCGAAGCGCTGGACCGGCTGAAGACGACCGCCGAGTCCCACCAGCGGGTGCTGATCGTCGAGGTCATGGGCCGGCACACCGGCTGGATCGCGCTGCACTCCGGCATGGCGGCCGGCGCGCACGCCATCGTGGTGCCCGAGCGCCCCTTCGACATCGAGGAGCTGACCCGCCGGGTCGGTGCCCGGTTCGAGGCCGGGAAGCGGTTCGCGATCGTCGTCGTCGCGGAGGGCGCGAAGCCCCGCGAGGGCACGATGGCGTGGGACGAGGGCGACAAGGACGTCTACGGCCACGAGCGCTTCGCCGGTGTCGCCCGACAGCTCTCCACGGAGTTGGAGCGCCGGCTCGGCAAGGAGGCGCGGCCGGTGATCCTCGGCCACGTCCAGCGCGGCGGCACCCCGACGGCGTACGACCGGGTGCTGGCGACCCGGTTCGGCTGGCACGCGGTGGAGGCGGCGCACCGCGGGGAGTTCGGCATGATGACCGCGCTGCGCGGTACGGACATCACGATGGTCCCGCTGGGCCGGGCCGTGGAGACGCTGAAGACCGTTCCGCAGGAGCGGTACGCCGAGGCCGAGTGCGTCCTGTGAACGCGTAGGCGCACGGCCGGCAGGCCCGACGCTCCGTGGAACCGCCCCCGGCCGAAGTCCCGGCCGGGGGCGGTTCTACTCTGGTTCGGCAAGCGCACCGCCTGGATGTATGCACGAATCGGGAGCCACCGGATGGATCACAGCGGGCACGGCACGTCGATGGACCTGCCGCCGTTCACGCTGGAGCGGGGGTTGGAACTCTCCCCCGAGCCGTTCTTCCTGGTCGGCGGTCTGCTGGCGCTGGCGCTGTACGGCTGGGGCGTGGTCCGCCTGGTGCGGCGCGGTGACGCGTGGCCGGTGGGCCGCACGGTCTTCTTCGTGCTCGGCGTGCTCACGGTGCTGGTGGCGATGTGCACCAAGCTCAACGACTACGGCATGGTCATGTTCAGCGTGCACATGGTGCAGCACATGATCATCAGCATGGTGTCGCCGATCCTGCTGCTGCTGGGCGCGCCGGTGACGCTGGCCCTGCGGGCGCTGCCGGTGGCGGGCCGGGGTCGGACCGGGCCGCGGGAGCTGCTGCTGGCGCTGCTGCACAGCCGGTACATGAAGGTCGTGACCCACCCCGTCTTCACCATCCCGATCTTCATCGCGAGCCTGTACGGCCTGTACTTCACCCCGCTGTTCGACACGCTGATGGGGTCGAAGGCGGGGCACATCGGGATGATGGTGCACTTCCTCGCCGTGGGCCTGGTCTTCTTCTGGCCGATCATGGGCGTGGACCCGGGGCCGCACCGGCCGGGGTACGTGATGCGGATGCTGGAGCTGTTCGCTGGGATGCCGTTCCACGCCTTCTTCGGGATCGCCCTGATGATGGCGAGCTCCCCGATGGTCGAGGCGTACGAGAACCCGCCGGCGTCGCTGGGGATCGACGTGCTGGCGGACCAGAGCGCGGCGGGCGGCATCGCGTGGGCGTTCAGCGAGATCCCGTCGGTGTTGGTGCTGATCGCGCTGGTGTACCAGTGGTACCGCTCGGACCAGCGGCAGGCGCGGCGCACCGACCGTGCGGCCGACCGGGACGGCGACAAGGAGCTGGCGGCGTACAACGCCTATCTCGCCTCGCTGCACGCCCGCGGCGAGCGACGGCCGGCCGGGCGGTAGCGCTCGACGCGGGTGTCGGGTGACGATTGGCCCACGGAGTGGTCGTCGTCCAGGGAGGACGCGCATGTCGGGTGCCACGAGAACGATGGGTGTGCTCACCGTGTCGACCGTGGTGGTCGTGACCGCCTACACGGCGGCGCTCGGGAGCAACGGTTGGCTCTGGTTCGGCTGCGTGGTGCTCACGCTGCTGACCGTCGGCGTGGTCGCGGCCCGCGGGAACTGATCTGCAAAAACGATCCGCTGGTTCCTTCGGGCCGTACTCGGGCCGTCGCGCCACGCGTCCCCCGCCGTGCCGTCGACGGTCGGCAGGGGCGCGCTGGCGGGCACCGGCGCCACCGGGGCGCGAACGGCGCGCCGTAGGTGCTCGGCCTGTTTGACGCGTCGGGTGAACCAGATGACCTTGCCCTCGTCGGTGCCGCAGGTGCCCCAGCTGTCGCTGAGGTGCGCGACGGCGGCGAGCCCGCCCTTCGTCGGGCAGGAGCTGGTCATCCGGGGCAGGCGCGGGTCGCGGTCGGCCACCGAGGTGATCAGGTGCCGACCGGTCCAACGCAGCTCGATCCGGCACGTCCGGTCGCCCGGAACGTGTCGGACGACGTTCTGCAGCAGGGCGTCGACGGCCCGGCACACCGGACCTACGTGGGCTTCGAGGTCCCAATGGCGCAGGTGCGCCGCGAGAATCCGGCGGACCTGGGGGATCCGCTCCAAGGTTGCCTGCACTTCCATGGTGTAGCGGCAGGCGGCCTCACTGTGCATGGCCGTGGCTCCTCACCGCGCCGGGCCGTCCTCTCCAACGTCGGGACCCCCGGGTGACGGAGAGTGCACGCCTAACGCTTCTGGGTCACTGACCAGGGTGACCCCGGGGGCCGTTCGCCGCAACACGTCCCCTTCCGTCGCCCGGGTGGAGCAGCCGGGCCGGCCGCGGTCGCGGGCGGCTACCAGGGGGCGGTGTGCGCACATAGGATGACCGCGTTCCCACCGCCCGTACGACAGGCCCCAGGGACGGCCAAGCCCGGCTCCGCACCGCCCGTCCCTCCTGTGAAGGAGCACCCCGCCGTGTTCTACAACGTGCTCAAGTACGTCTTCCTGGGGCCGCTGCTGCGGTTGCTGTTCCGCCCCCGCATCGAGGGTCTGGAGCACGTCCCCGAGGAGGGCGCGGCCATCGTCGCCGGGAACCACCTGTCGTTCTCGGACCACTTCCTGATGCCGGCGATCCTCAAGCGGCGCATCACCTTCCTGGCGAAGGCGGAGTACTTCACCGGGCCCGGCGTCAAGGGGCGGCTGACGGCCGCGTTCTTCCACAGCGTGGGCCAGATCCCGGTGGACCGCTCCGGCAAGGAGGCGGGGCAGGCCGCGATCCGCGAGGGGCTCGGGGTGCTGAGCAAGGGCGAGCTGCTGGGGATCTATCCGGAGGGCACCCGTTCGCACGACGGGCGGCTCTACAAGGGCAAGGTCGGCGTCGCGGTGATGGCGCTGCGGGCCGGGGTGCCGGTGGTGCCCTGCGCGATGGTGGGCACCTTCGAGATCCAGCCTCCGGGCCAGCGGCTGCCGAAGGTCCGGCGGGTCACGGTCCGCTTCGGCGAGCCCCTGGACTTCTCGCGCTATGCCGGGATGGAGAACGAGAAGGCGGTGCTGCGGGCGATCACCGACGAGATCATGTACGCCGTCCTCAAGCTGTCCGGCCAGGAGTACGTGGACCGGTACGCGTCCGAGGTGAAGGCGGAACTGGAAGAGGCGAAGAAGGCCGAACGCCGCGCGACGTGACCGTGCGAGGTGTGCGCGTGGGGCGGCCGGAGGTGTTCCGGCCGCCCCACGGGCGTGTTCGAGGCCGCGACGTTACGGCTTCGGCACCGCGTGCGGGTCGCAGGTGACGTTGCGGTCGTCCAGCGCCCCGCTGAGCAGGTACGCGTCCACGCGCTGGTTGACGCAGGCGTTGGCGATGCCGGTGACGCCGTGCGAACCGGCGTTCTTCTCCATGATCAGGCGCGAGCCCTTCAGCCGCTTGTGCAGCTCGTAGGCGCCGCCGACCGGGGTGGCGGCGTCCCGCTCGGCCTGCACGATCAGCACGCCCGGCAGCCCCTTGCCGGACTTCACGTCCACGGCCGGACCCTGGCGGGTCGACCAGGTCGCGCACGGCAGGTTCATCCAGGCGTTCGCCCAGGTCATGAAGGGGTAGTCACGGTGCAGTCGGGTGTTGTCGCGGTCCCAGCGGCGCCAGTCGGTGGGCCACTTGGCATCGGCGCACTCGACGGCGGTGTAGACGGCGTTGCCGTTCTCGGCGCGGACGTTGCCCGCGGTGTCCGCCATGTCCGGTGCCGCGGCGTCGACGAGCGCCTGCACGTCACCGGCGACGTACTTGCTCCACACGCGCGCGACGGGCGCCCAAGAGGAGTCGTAGTACGGCGCGCTCTGGAAGAAGCCGGTCAGCTCGGCCGGTCCGACGACCCCGCCGAGGGGCGCCTTCTTGGCCGCGGCGCGCAGCTTCTGCCACTGCGCCTCGACCTTCGCCGGGGTGTCGCCGATCTTGTACGTGGCGTCGTTCGCGGCGACCCACGCCTTCCAGTCGTTCCAGCGCATCTCGAAGGCGACGTCCTGGTCCAGGTTGGCCTGGTACCAGATCTTCTGCCGGGACGGGTTGACGACGGAGTCGACGACCATGCGGCGGACGTGGCCGGGGAAGAGGGTCGCGTACACGCCGCCGAGGTAGGTGCCGTAGGAGACGCCGAGGAAGTTCAGCTTCCGCTCGCCCAGCGCGGCCCGCAGCACGTGCAGGTCGCGGGCGGTGTTCGCGGTGGTCATGTGCGGCAGCATCCACCCGCTGCGCTCGGCGCAGCCGTCCGCGTACTCGGCGGCGAGCTTGCGCTGGGCCCGCTTGTCGGCCTCGCTGTCGGGCACCGGGTCGGCCTTGGGGGCCTTCACGAACTCCTGGGGGTCGACGCAGGAGATCGGGGTGGAGCGGCCGACGCCGCGCGGGTCGAAGCCCACGAAGTCGTACGCCTTGGCGACGTTCGCCCAGATCGGGTTCTTGCCGGTGACCCGGGTGGGGAAGCGCAGTCCGGAGCCGCCGGGGCCGCCGGGGTTGTAGAACAGGGCGCCCTGGCGTTCGGCCGGGGTGCCGGTGTTGCCGATCCGGTCGACGGTGATGGTGATCTGTCGGCCGTTCGGGCGCTGGTAGTCCAGCGGCACGGTCACGGTGCCGCACTGGATCGGCTTGGGGAGCCCCCAGTCGGCGGGGCAGTCCGCCCACGCCACGCCCCGGTCGGCGGCGCGTTCGGCGGCGATGTTCACGCCGCGCTCCTCCAGGTGGCCGCCGCGACCCCCGCTCGCGCTGGCGGTGGGGGCGGCTATGGCGCCCGCGATGAGGGTGCCCGCCATCAGAGTGCCGGCCGAGCCGAGCACCGCTGTGCGTCTCACGTGGAACTCCCCTTCTGTCGTCCAGTCCTTCGGGGATCCTTCCGTCTGAGGGGGCTTGGGGAACAGGTCGTACGCGTGTTCTTTACCTAACCCATAACCGGTGCGCCGAGTCCCGCTCAGCGGTGCAGTGCTGACGGTCCGTTTCGGGCGCTTCGCCTGGTCAGCCGCGGTCTTCGGCGCGCTGCGCGGCGTCCAGGACCGCCCGCAGCAGCCGGGCGTCCGGTGCGACGGCGGTGACGAGGGCGGCCGGGCCGGCGAGCGGAGTGAGGACGGCGGTGTCGCCGAGGAGCCGGGCGCGCGGCGGCTCGGTCTCGTACGCGGGGTCGACGATCAGCAGTTGGCCGACGGCCCGGTGGCCGCCGATGACGGCGCCGCCGTCCCAGCCGCCGGGCGCACCGGGGCCGTACCGGCCCTCCTGGTCGAGCACGGTGCGTCCGGCGCGTCGGACGGTGAGCCGGCTCCACACCGTGCCGGGCTCCTCCCGGTGGCGGCCGAGGACGTGTTCTTCGCGCAGGACGAGCCGGGCGGTGGGCGCGAGTTCGACGCGGGTGGCGGTGCGCAGGTCGCTGCCGCGGACGCAGACGACGGGCTCGGGCAGCCAGTGCAACCGGGCGCCGTCGCCGACGGTGAGGTGCAGGTCGTAGTGGGCGGGCGCACCGGTGGGGCCGGGCAGGGAGAGCGTCGCGGCGGCGGAGCCGACCTCCAGCCGGGCGCCCGCGCGCACCTCGGTCTCGACGGCCAGCCGGTCGCCGCCGAGCGGGGCGCTCATCGCGCCGACGATGACGACCCGCTGCCGTCCCGGGGTCAGCGATCGGGTGCGGCGCGGGGCCAGCGGCCCGGCGCCGGCGAGGACCGGCAGTCCGGTCCGGTCGGCGACGACGCGGGCCGTCGCCCGGACGCTCACGCGGTCCAGTCGGCGAGCCGGGCGCGCACCCAGTCGGCCACCGGCGCGGCCCCGTCGGGTTCGCGCAGGGAGGTGAGGACGACGGGGAGTTCGCCGCGCTGCGCACGGGCGTCGTCGGCCATCCGTCGCAGGTCGGAGCCGACGTACGGGGCGAGGTCGGTCTTGTTGACGACGAGCAGGTCTGCGGTGGTGACGCCGGGGCCGCCCTTGCGGGGGATGTCGTCGCCGCCGGCGACGTCGATGACGAAGAGTTGGGCGTCCACCAATCCGCGGGAGAAGGTGGCGGTGAGGTTGTCGCCGCCGGACTCGACGAGGATCAGGTCGAGCGGGCCGACGGCGTCCTCCAGGTCCTCGACGGCTTCGAGGTTGGCGGAGATGTCGTCGCGGATCGCGGTGTGCGGGCAGGCGCCGGTCTCCACGGCCTGGATGCGCTCGGGCGGCAGCACCGCGGCGCGCAGCAGGAAGTCGGCGTCCTCCCGGGTGTAGATGTCGTTGGTGACGACGGCGAGGGAGTGCCGCTCGCGCAGGGCCGCGCACAGGGCCGCGACCAGCGCGGTCTTGCCGGAGCCCACGGGGCCGCCGAGGCCGATCCGCAGGGCGCGCCGACCGCCGTCGGGGCGTCGGGCATCGGCGCTGACGGCGGCGGCGCGGTCGTGGCGGTGGCTGTCGAGGTGCACGGGCGGCTCCTGTTCGGGTCGGTTCTGCTTGTTGGTCGAGGGCGTCGGCAGGCGGCAGGCGTCTCGACGTCGGCGGTGGCGATGGCGGTGGCGATGGCGGTGGCGTCAGGAGGCGAAGAGGCGTACGGGCCAGGTCGCGTGCTGCTCCGCGGTGATGTCGAGCAGCGGGGCTGAGGCGGCGGGCAGGGCGTCCACCCCGCGGTGGGCTGCCGCGCCGGCGCGCTCCGCGACCTCGTCCAACTCGGGCGCGAGCCTGGCGAGCACCGCCGTCGCTTCGTAGGGGTCGAGCCCCAGCAGGCGTACGGCGGCGGTGGCGGGGCCGCTGACGGTCTCGTACGCGACGGCGCCGGCGGCGTCCTTCGGCCCGATGCCGGCGCTGAGGGCCAGCACCCCGAACACCACCGGCTGGTGCGCGCCGCGCGGGCGGGCCGCGGCGAGCGCGTCGAGGCGCGGGCCCGGCCAGGTGGCGCGCCCGGCCCTGAGCAGTTGGCGGCCGAGCCTGCGGGCGGCGGCGCGCAGCGCCGGGGACGGGGTGCGGGCGTCTGCGGCGTCGTCGAGCGCGAGCGGGTCGTGGCCGATCGTCGCCGCGGCGGCGATGGCTGCCGAGGTCAGCCCGGTCGTGTGCAGCCGGCCGCGGCAGAACGCGGCCAGGGACGGGCCGTCGTGGATGCGGCCGGCGCGCACGGCGGCTTCGGCGCCGCCCGAGTGGGCGTGCCCGCCGGCGGGGAAGCGTCCGTCGGCGAGGACGAGGAGCGCGGCCCGGCTCGTCCCGCCCTCCCCCGTTCGTTCGCCGTCGGATGTGTTCATGGCGTCCATCGCGTTTTCATGAGGTGGTCCTAGAAGAGGAAGTAGCGCTGTGCCATGGGGAGTTCCGCGGCCGGCGCGGGCTCGACGCGTTCGCCGTCGATGGTGACGCCGAAGGTGTCGGGGTCGACGACGACCCGGGGCAGGGCGTCGTTCTCGCACATCGCGGCCTTGGTGAGCCGTCGGGTGCCGGCGATGGGGACGAAGGGCTTGTGCAGGGCGAGCCGTTCGGGCAGTCCGTCGGCGATCGCCGCTTCGGAGGTGAAGGTGAGGGAGCCGGTGGACCCGGCCCGGCCGAGCGCCCCGAACATGGGTCGCGGCAGTACGGGTTGGGGAGTGGGGATCGATGCGTTGGCGTCGCCCAGCTGCGCGTACGCGATCTGTCCGCCCTTGAGCACCAGCAGCGGTTTGACGCCGAAGAAGGCCGGCTCCCACAGCACCAGGTCGGCGAGCTTGCCGGGCTCGACCGAGCCGATCTCGGCGGCCATGCCCTGCGCGATCGCGGGGTTGATGGTGTATTTGGCGACGTAGCGGCGGACCCGGTGGTTGTCGGCGGGCCCGTCGCCGGGCAGCGGGCCGCGCCGCCTCTTCATCACGTGCGCGGTCTGCCAGGTCCGTAGCACCACTTCGCCGATGCGCCCCATGGCTTGGGAGTCCGAGGAGATGATCGAGATGGCGCCCAGGTCGTGCAGGACGTCCTCCGCCGCGATGGTGGTGGGGCGGATGCGGGACTCGGCGAAGGCGAGGTCCTCGGGCACGGCCGGGTTGAGGTGGTGGCAGACCATCAGCATGTCCAGGTGCTCGTCGACCGTGTTGACGGTGTGCGGCCTGGTCGGGTTGGTGGAGCTGGGCAGGACGTGGGGCTCGCCGACGACCGAGATGATGTCGGGTGCGTGCCCTCCCCCGGCGCCTTCGGTGTGGTACGCGTGGATGGTGCGGCCGGCGATCGCGGCGAGGGTGTCCTGGACGAAGCCGGCTTCGTTGAGGGTGTCGGTGTGGATGGCGAGTTGGGCCCCGCTCCCCTCGCAGACCTCCAGGCAGGCGTCGATGACCGCGGGGGTGGCGCCCCAGTCCTCGTGGATCTTGAACCCGACGGCGCCGCCGCGCAGTTGGGAGTGCATGGCCTCGCGCGATGTGGTGTTGCCCTTGCCGAGCAGCCCGACGTTGACCGGCAGTCCGTCCAGCGCCTCAAACATCCGGCTGAGGTGCCAGGGGCCGGGGGTGACGGTGGTGGCCTTGCTGCCCTCGGCCGGCCCGGTGCCGCCGCCGACGAGGGTGGTGACCCCGGTCGCCAGCGCCTGGTGGACGAGGGTGGGCGAGATGAAGTGGACGTGCGCGTCGACGGCGCCCGCGGTGACGATGCGTCCGTTGCCGGCGATGACCTCCGTCTCGGGGCCGATCACCAGGCGGGGGTGGACGCCGTCCATGGTGTCGGGGTTCCCTGCCTTGCCCAGCGCGGTGATCCGACCGTCCCTGATGCCGATGTCCGCCTTGACCACGCCCCAGTGGTCGATGACGAGCGCCCCCGTGACGACGGTGTCGGGCGCGCCATCGGCGCGGGTGGTGCGCGCCTGCCCCATGGACTCGCGGATCACCTTGCCGCCGCCGAACACGGCCTCGTCGCCGGCGCGCCCGGGTCCGCCGCTGCGGTCCTCTTCGACCTGGACGAAGAGGTCGGTGTCGGCGAGCCGGACCCGGTCGCCGGTGGTCGGGCCGTAGAGGTCCGCGTACGCCCGTCTGCTCAGCTCAGCCACGGTCGGCTCCGCCCTCGGCGTCCAGCGCGCCGCCGGCCGCGCCGCGCAGCCCCGGCACGGTCCGCGCCCCGGCGATCGGCACGAGTTCCACCTCCACGGGGATCCCCGGCTCGAAGCGGACGGCGGTGCCGGCGGCGATGTGCAGACGCCGCCCCCAGGCCGCGGCCCGGTCGAACTCCAGGCCCGGGTTGACCTCGGCGAAGTGGTAGTGGGAGCCGACCTGGACGGGCCGGTCGGCGGTGTTGACGACCAGGGCGCGGGTGACGTCGCGCCCTTCGTTGATGCGTACGGGCCCTTCGGCGCAGCGCAGTTCTCCGGGGATCACCGGTGCGCCTCAGCCGATCGGGTCGTGGACGGTGACGAGCTTGGTGCCGTCCGGGAAGGTGGCCTCCACCTGGACGTCGTGGATCATCTCGGGGACGCCCGCCATCACCTCGGCGCGGGCCAGCACCTGACGGCCGGACGCCATCAGCTCCACGACGGTGCGCCCGTCGCGGGCGCCTTCGAGGACGTGGGCGGTGATCAGGGCGACGGCCTCGGGGTGGTTGAGCCGCAGGCCGCGCGCCCGGCGCTGCCGGGCGACGTCGGCGGCGACGTGGACGAGCAGCCGTTCCTGCTCGTGCGGGGAGAGTTGCACGGTGCCACCTCACTCGTCGGAACGGCCCCGGGGACGGGCCCCGGGGGCGTCGGGAGGTGAACACGTTAAGACGGCGCCTTTTCGGGCGCGTTAACCAGCGTTACGGCCGGGTGCACGCTCCATCGACATCACCGCGCGCAGTCCGCTCTCCAGGACGTCGACGCTGACGTTGCCGAACAGCGCCTGCTGGGTGATGAACCCCTGCGCGGTGGCGATCAGGGTGCGGGCCACGTGGTCGGCGTCGGCCTCGTCGGACATCCAGCCGTGGGCGCGGTACGCCTCGACGAGCTGCACCCAGGCCGAGCGCAGGGTGCCGTACCCCTCGTCGAGGACGGCCGCGAGCCGTTCGTTGCGCAGGGTCTCGGTCCACACCTGGATGACGAGTCGGGCGAACGCCTGCCCGTCGGCTCCCTCGACGTGGTCGTACAGCACCCGGCGCAGGACGCGGCCGATGAGCACGTCCGGGGTGGGGGGCGGATCGACGCGGGCCGCCTCGGTGAAGGCGCCCCTGACCACGTCGAACACCTCGTCGGCGATGGCCTCGATCAGCTCGTCCTTGCTGCGGAAGTAGCGGTAGACGGCGCCGGCGGACAGGCCGACCTCGCTGAGGACGTCCTGCATCGAGGTGGCGTGGAAGCCGTTGCGGGCGAAGCAGCGCGCGGCGCCGTCGAGGATCTGACGGCGCCGCGCGTCGAGGTGCTGTTGGGAGACGCGAGCCATGCCGCCAACTTAAAACGAACATTCATTCTTGACAAGGCGACCCGGCCGGAGGAGCCTGGGCCCCATCGGTAAAACGAACGATCCTTCTCTTTAATTCGCCGTCCGTCGCCCCGTGCGCCCCTTGACCTTCGGCGCGCCCAGAAGTGAGGAACCGCCGTGTCCAGCACCTCTCCCACCGTGGCCCCGCCCCGCGACCCCGGACCGAGCCCGGCGCGCCGGGCGGTCGCCGTACTGCTCCTGGTGCCGGTGGTGGTCGCGGCGGCGCTCTGGGCCTTCGCCTGGCCGGGCGCCCGCACCGCGCCGCGCGACCTGCCGCTCGGCGTCGCCGGGCCGGCCGCGGCGGTCGAACCGATCGCCCGGTCGCTGGAGCAGAAGGAGGGCGCCTTCGAGGTCCACCGCTACGGGGACGAGGCGGCGGCCCGCGCCGCGATCGAGGACCGGACGGTGTACGGAGCGGTGGTCGCCACGCCCGACGGACCGCGGCTGCTGACGGCTTCGGCGGCCAGCCCCGTGGTGGCC
The DNA here is from genome assembly GCF_044328175.1 of Streptomyces sp. NPDC017979. Lineage (NCBI taxonomy): Bacteria > Bacillati > Actinomycetota > Actinomycetes > Kitasatosporales > Streptomycetaceae > Streptomyces > Streptomyces sp. NPDC017979. The sequence goes on from NZ_JBIRGU010000004.1 coordinate 329,845, forward strand.
GGACTGCTGCGGGAGGCCGTCGCGCCCGGCGCGCCCGAAGGGCGTCCGGTGCCGGTGACCGACGTCGTCGCCGCGCCGAGCGGCGATCCGCGGGGCGGTGTGCTGGCCGCGACGGCGCTGCCGCTCACCTTCGCCGGGATCGCGTCCGGCGCGCTGGTCACGGCCTTCAAGCTGCGCCGGGGGCCGGCGGCTGCGACCCTCGCCGGCGCCGCCGTCCTCGCCGCGGTCACGGTGACCGCCCTCGCCCACGACTGGCTGAACGTGCTGACCGGGTCCTGGTGGGGCGAGGCGGGGGCGGTGGCGCTCACGGTCTTCGCCGTCGGCGCGGGCACGGCGGGCCTCGCCGCGCTCGCCGGCCCCGCGGGGATGGCGCTCAGCAGCGCGCTGATGGTACTGATCGGCAATCCGTTCTCGGGCGCTGCGAGCGCCCCGGAGCTGCTGCCGGAGCCGGCCGGGCTCATAGGCCAGTGGCTGCCGCCCGGCGCCGGCTCCCAACTGCTGCGCTCGCAGGCGTACTTCGACGGGAACGGCAGCGGAGGTGACGTGCTGGTGCTGTGCCTGTGGGCGGGGCTGGGGCTCGCCGCCCTCCTGTTCGCCCGACGCCGGGCGGGCGAAGGGGTGCCCGCCGTCGCGTAGCGCGCCGCGGGGGCGCGACTACCGCCGCCCCGGCCGCATCCGGACGATCAGCGTCCGGCGCCGGGGTGGCGGTGCTCGGCGGTCAGTCCGAAGCGTCCCCGCTCCGCGTTGCCGGGCGCGGTGGTCCCGAGCGACGAGACCGAGCTGATCACCTGCTCGTCGTCGCCGGCCCGGTCCAGCTCTTCGAGCCGTTCGAGGTCTTCGGAGGAGACCAGCGCCACGAGCGGCTTCCCGTGCCTGGTGACGACGACGCGCTCACCGCCGTACACCACGCGGTTGATCAGTTCGGCCAGCTCAGCGCGGGCTTGCGTCACCGGAATCTCGTAGGCCATGCCCTTCAGCTTAGTGCGCACCCCCGCGAGCCACCTGCCTCACGCAGATGTGCGAAGCGCCTGGTGAGAACGCGCCCCGACCACCGCGACGGGCCGTGACCCTGCGGGCGTGGCGGACCCCCGGCGTCTCCGTTTCGCCGCCCTCGTCCTTCGCGAGGCAGCAGCGACCTACGGGCAGCGCTCTTCGTTCTTCACCGTGCCGAAGTTCAACTCGGTGTCCTTCGGGACCTTCTTGCCCGCCGCGGGCTCCTGGGTGCAGACCTTCCAGTTGCGGTCCCAGAGCTGGTTCCGACGCTCGCCCGTGCTGTCGTGCGAGGTCAGCCTGAGGAAACCGACGGACTGGGCCGCGTCCTGGGCGGCCTGGAGCCCCATGCCGACGAAGTTCGGCACGGGCGCCGCACCGGAGTCGCCCGCGGCGTTCGCAGCGCCGGTGGTGATACGGGGCGTCGCGGCGGGCGCGGCGGTCATCGCGGGAACCGGCGCCGCGCCGCCCCGGGGCGTGACCGTGACGGTGGGCCCGGGCGCGGCCCGGCCGTCCTGCCCCGCGTCGTCGCCCCCGCCCGACGCACCGATGCCGACGCCCATGAAGAAGAGGACGGCAGCTCCGGGAATGACGAAGCGCTTGCGCGCCCAGCCGGGTCCCTGCGGCTTCGGAGCCTGCCCGCCCCACGGCGCCTGCTGCGGCTGCCCGCCCCACGTCATGCGATCCCCCCACGGAAGTTCTTTCGAGGGCCCGAACCTAACCGCGCCGGATCGGTGCAGACAGGCCGACCGACAGAAGGTGATGGATTCGTGATCATCATGTGGAGTTTCCGTGCCGCTCTTCACCTCTGGCGCGTGCACGCACCGCGAGAAATGCCCCCTGACCAGCAAACCAGCCGCCGCCTTCAGAGGCAGCCCTCTTTTTGCGCTTCTGTACGTCCTGTACATTTCTCACAGATAGCGCGCCGCCGAGAACCACCGAGAGGTACGCCGTGATGCAGCCCGCCGCCCGATACGTCCTGCCGCAGTTCACCGAGCGCACCGCGCACGGGAACCGCACTCTCGACCCCTACGCCAAGCTGCTCGAAGAGCGGATCGTCTTCCTCGGCACGCCCGTGGACGACACCGCGGCGAACGACGTGATCGCCCAACTGCTGTACCTGGAGTACGCGGCGCCGGAGCGGCAGATCTCGCTCTACATCAACTCCCCGGGCGGCTCGCTCAGCGCCATGTCCGCGATCTACGACACGATGCAGGTGATCACCTGCGACATCGAGACGACCTGCATCGGGCAGGCCGTCTCGACCGCGGCGCTGCTGCTGGCCGCGGGCGCCCCCGGCAAGCGCCTGGCCCTGCCGGGCGCGCGGATCGTGCTCCAGCAGCCCGGGCTCGACGAACCGACCCGGGGCATGCCGTCGGACCTGGAGATCGAGGCGCGGGAGATCCTGCGGCTGCGCGCCCTGATGGTGGAGTTGTTCGCCCGGCACACCGACCGGTCCGCCGAGCAGGTCGCGGCCGACCTGGAGCGCGACACCTTCCTGGACGCGGCGACGGCCAAGGAGTACGGGCTGGTGGACCACGTGATCGGCAGCCGCAAGTCCTCGTTGGCCGGCCGCGGCTGACGGGAGGCGCGCCGTGCCCCGTCCCGAACCGCCGCCACTGCCGCCGCTGCCGGCGCTGACCCGCGCCGAGGCCGACCTGATCGACGGCTATCTGCGCGTCGTGGACCTGGTGGGACGCATCAACCCCAGCCGCGGCGACCTCACTTACTCCTCGCTGCGCGCCGCCCAGGCGCTGGTGGCGCAGGCGATCGCGGTCAAAGACGCCCTGGCGCTGATGCACGAACGCGGGGAGGACGCCCTGCACGCCGCCACCCTCGCCCGGGCGCTGCGGGTGCTCGACGGCGAGCGGCGGGCCCTGCGGGTCACCATCCCTGACGAGTCACCCCCGTGACGGCTCGTCATCCGACACGTCAACCGCCATCCGGGTTCCCACCGGGATACCTCGTTTGATGTAGTCGCGACATCTCCGGTCGATACGCTCAAGTTGCGCGGGACGACGATCCCTCTAGCGGAATGTCCTATTCCAGTGCTGGTACGAGCCTCCCCCGGTGTCCACAACCGACGGGAAAATGCGGCGCGTCCACCTGAATGGCGCATTCGTGTTGAAACTCACATACCGCCGTTTTGACTCGGAAATCCGGCATTGCGTGGGACAAGATCCCTGGGACGACAAGCCCCCGTCACCTCGGCGGGGCGGTCCGAACGGACGCCGAGTCCTGCCGCCGTTCCGGATGACTGGTCGACAGGAGTGCTTCGGCAGGAGTGGAGGACCCGAGCAGTACGGGACGGCCGGTGCGCCGGACGTTCCTCGGGGTGAAGCCGCGACAGCGGCCGGGCACCTTCGTCCGCCCGAACCCGACAGGTCACCCTTCACAGGCGGCTGACGAAGGGTTGCGCATGACTGCGCAGATGAACGTCCCGTTCCTGATCGGCCGGGCGGGCGCGGTTTCCGCGCTGACCCTCGCCGCACTCGGTGGCTCGATGCTCGTACCGGGCGGCACGTCCGAGGCCCAGGCAGCAACTGCACACGCGGGCAAGGCGCTCAAGGTCGCCGCGGGCAAGAAGGGTGCGCCCTACCGGTGGGGCGCGGCGGGCCCGCGCCGCTTCGACTGCTCCGGCTTGACGCTCTATTCGTACAAGAAGGCCGGCAAGAAGCTGCCCCGGACCGCCCAACAGCAGTACAACTCCACGCGTCGGGTCTCGACCGCCAACAAGAAGGTGGGGGACCTCGTGTTCTTCCACTCCGGGCGGAGCGTCTACCACGTCGGGATCTACGCCGGGAAGGGGAAGATCTGGCACTCGCCCAAGCGGGGCTCCTGGGTGAAGCTGGACAAGATCTGGAGCAGGAGCGTGTCGTACGGCCGGGTCCGCTGACGGCGGTCCGCTGACGCTTCGAGCGCGCCGGGCCGTCGGCCTGTCGGTCAGTCGGTTCGACGGGCCGGCCAGGGCAGGGTGACCCAGACCGTCTTGCCGCCGTCCGCGGTCGGCTCGACGGTCAGTCGTCCACGGCTGTGCGCCGTGAGGCTGCGGATGATGACCAGGCCGCGGCCGTTGTCCTGGCGCACGGCCGCGGGCAGCCGCTGGGGCCACCTCGGGTGGCTGTCCGTCACCCCGAGGCGCAGTTCATCGTCCCGCTCCAGCAGCACGTCCACCCGGAAGGTGGGCGACTGGCCGAAGGTGTGCTGCACGGCGTTGGTGGTGAGTTCGGAGACGATCAGCCGGATCGTGTCGAGGGCGTCCGACCCCGCGGGAAGCCCCCACCCCGTCACGGCGCCGGTGACGAACCTGCGGGCCACGGAGACCGAGGCGGGCTCGGTCGGCAGGGTGATGGCGGCTTCCTGGAGGTCTGCCATGGCGACGTCGTCCCTTTCCACCGGGGCCGTGCTCCGACTTCGTAGCCGATGGATGCGCGGACGGCCGCGGACAGTGCTTCGCGCGCCACACTGCCACTCATCGCGGTACCGGGTGAGGCGATCCGCCAAGATGCGTAGGGATTCATCGCCCGAAGCGGTGAACTCTACGACGCAAGGCCGTTTTTGGACACTCCCCGCGCGCCCGGGGGCGCCGTGCGCACGACGGTCTCCACCGCAGCGGCGATCTGTTCCCCCGTCAGATCGGCGCGGGCGGTGAGCCGGAGCCGGGAGATCCCGTCGGGCACCGACGGCGGGCGGAAGCAGCCCACCCGCAGCCCGGCGGCACGGCAGTCGGCGGCCCAGCGCAGCGCCGCTTCCGGCGCTGGTGCCCGCACGGACACCACGGCGGCGTCGGGGCGCACCGCCATGAGGCCCGCCGCGCTCAAGCGCTCGTACAGGTCCCTCGCCGCCGTGCGCACCCGGCCGGCGCGCCCGGGCTCCGCGCGCAGCAGCCGCAGGGCGGCGAGGGCCGCACCGGCCGCCGCGGGGGCGAGTCCGGTGTCGAAGATGACCGTACGGGCGGTGTTGACCAGGTGGTCGATCACCCGGGCGGGGCCGAGCACCGCGCCGCCCTGGCTGCCGAGGGACTTGGAGAGCGTGACGGTGGCCACCACGCCACTGGCGCCGGCGATCCGGGCCGCGTGCGGCGCGCCGCGCCCGCCGTCGCCGAGCACCCCGAAGCCGTGTGCGTCGTCGATCAGCAGGGCCGCGCCCCGCCGGGCGCAGACGGCGGCAAGTTCGGCGAGCGGCGCCGCGTCGCCGTCCACGGAGAAGACGGAGTCGGTGACGGCCATGGCTCGGCGGCCCGGGTGGGCGTCCAGGGCCTTGCCGACCGCTTCGGGGTCGGCGTGCGCGCTGATCGCGGTCCCGGCCCGGGACAGTCGGCAGCCGTCCACGATGGAGGCGTGGTTGCCGGCGTCCGAGACGATCAGGCCGTCGCGCCCGGACAGCGCGGTGACGGCCGCCAGGTTGGCGGCGTAGCCGGAGGCCAGCACGAGGGCGGATTCGAAGCCGCAGAAGGCGGCGAGTTCCCGTTCGAGTTCGGCGTGCAGGGCGGTGCTGCCGGTGACGAGGCGGGAGCCGGTGGAGCCGGCGCCCCAGCGGCGGGCGGCCTCGCCCGCGGCTTCGGTGACCCGTGGGTGGCGGGTGAGCCCGAGGTAGTCGTTGCCGGCGAGGTCGAGCAGGTCGCCGTCGGCGGGGCGGGGGCTGAGCGTGCGCACGAGACCGGCCCGCTCCCGGTCGCGGGCCGCGTCGTCGAGCCAGTGGAAGGGGTCTGGGTGCAAGGCGTTCGGCTCCTCGTACGGCTCGTGGCGCAGGCCGCGCTTTTGTAGGCAGCTCACAGACCCTAATCGCCGTCGCCCGGGTAACCCATGTGGTCATACACACACTTCGTCGCGGCGCTGTTGTGAGGTTTCGACTTTCCCCGGGGGAGTTCGGTAGGCCAGGATCGGCGCCATGGACCTTCTGGACACGCTGGTGGAGAAGGGGCTGCGGCGCGAGCTGCCGACCCGGGAAGAAGCGCTCGCCGTCCTGGCGACCTCCGATGACGACGTGCTCGACCTGGTGGCCGCGGCGGGCCGGGTGCGCCGCAAGTGGTTCGGCCGTCGGGTGAAGCTGAACTACCTCGTCAACCTCAAGTCGGGCCTGTGCCCCGAGGACTGTTCGTACTGTTCGCAGCGGCTCGGTTCGACGGCGGGCATCTTGAAGTACACCTGGCTGAAACCCGACGAAGCGTCCGAGGTCGCCGCCGCCGGGGTCGCGGGCGGTGCGAAGCGGGTGTGTCTGGTCGCCAGCGGTCGGGGGCCGACGGACCGGGACGTCGACCGGGTGTCGAAGACCATCGAGGCCATCAAGGAGCAGAACGAGGACGTGGAGGTGTGCGCCTGCCTCGGACTGCTCTCCGAGGGGCAGGCGGAGCGGCTGCGCGCGGCGGGCGCCGACGCGTACAACCACAACCTCAACACCTCCGAGGACACCTACGGGAAGATCACCACCACCCACACCTACGAGGACCGGGTCGACACCGTGCAGCAGGCGCAGGCCGCCGGTCTGTCGGCGTGCTCGGGGCTGATCGCCGGCATGGGCGAGAGCGACGAGGACCTGGTCGACGTGGTGTTCGCGCTGCGTGCGCTGGACCCGGACTCGGTGCCGGTGAACTTCCTGATCCCCTTCGAGGGCACTCCGCTGGCGAAGGAGTGGCACCTCACCCCGCAGCGGTGCCTGCGGATCCTCGCGATGGTGCGGTTCGTCTGCCCGGACGTGGAGGTGCGGCTGTCGGGCGGGCGCGAGATCCATCTGCGCACGCTGCAGCCGCTGGCGTTGCACGTGGTGAACTCCATCTTCCTCGGCGACTACCTGACCAGCGAGGGACAGGCGGGGCAGACGGACCTCGACATGATCGCGGACGCGGGCTTCGAGGTGGAGGGCGCGGGTACGACGACGCTGCCGGCGCACCGGGCGGGCGGCGGCTGCGGTTCGCCCTGCTCGGCCCCCGGGTCGGCCGTCACGGAGGCTGAGAAGTCCGAGGAAGGCACGGGCCAGCGCACGGACGCCGGGCGCCCGGACCTGGTGGCGGTGCGCCGCCGGGGCGCCGGCACCGAGGTGGCCCCCAATGCCTGAGGCCCCGGCCCCCGTGGACGTCGCCGAGTTGCTGGCGCTGGACCGGGCGCACGTGTGGCATCCGTACGGGCCGATGCCCGGCCGGACGGACCCGCTGGTCGTGGAGTCCGCGGCGGGCGTGCGGCTGCGGTTGGCGACGCCGGTGCACGGGCACCGCGAGGTCGTCGACGGCATGGCGTCCTGGTGGTCCGCGCTGCACGGCTACAACCACCCCGTCCTGAACGAGGCGGCGCGCGGGCAGTTGGAGCGGATGAGCCATGTGATGTTCGGCGGGTTGACGCACGAGCCCGCCGTGCGGCTGGCCGAGCGGCTGGTGGAGATCACCCCCGAGCCGCTGCGGCACGTCTTCCTCAGCGACTCGGGCTCGGTCTCCGTCGAGGTCGCGGTGAAGATGTGCCTCCAGTACTGGCGCTCGACGGGCAACCGGACGAAGCGCCGGCTGATGACCTGGCGCGGCGGCTACCACGGCGACACCTGGCAGCCGATGTCGGTGTGCGACCCCGACGGCGGCATGCACGCGCTGTGGAGCGGGGTGCTGCCCGAGCAGGTCTTCGCGGACGCGCCGCCGGCGGCGTACGAGCAGGCGTACGCGGACCACCTGCGGGAGTTGGTGGCCCGGCACGCCCACGAACTGGCGGCGGTGATCGTGGAGCCGGTGGTGCAGAACGCGGGCGGGATGCGCTTCCACTCCCCCGCGTACCTGCGGGTGCTGCGCGAGGCGTGCGACGAGCACGACGTCCTGCTCGTCTTCGACGAGATCGCCACCGGCTTCGGCCGCACCGGGACGCTCTTCGCCGCCGAGCACGCCGGCGTGAGCCCCGATGTGCTGTGCCTGGGCAAGGCGCTGACCGGCGGATACCTCTCCATGGCGGCGACCTTGTGCACCTCGCGGGTGGCCGACGGCATCTCGCGGGGCGAGGTGCCGGTGCTCGCCCACGGGCCGACGTTCATGGCCAATCCGCTCGCCGCCTCCGTGGCCCTGGCCTCCGTCGACCTGCTGCTGTCGCAGGACTGGGCCGGGGAGGTGCGTCGGATCGAGTCCGCGCTGCGCCAAGGGCTCGCCCCGGCGACGGCCCTGCCCGGGGTGGTCGACGTGCGCGTCTTCGGCGCGATCGGCGTCGTCCAACTCGATCACGCCGTCGACATGGCGGCGGCCACGGACGCGGCGCTGCGGCACGGCGTGTGGCTGCGGCCGTTCCGGGACCTGGTGTACGTCATGCCGCCGTTCGTGATGGACGACGAGGACCTGGCGACGGTCTGCACGGCGGTGCTGGCGGCGGCGTCGGCGTCGACGGCCGCGGTGGCTGGCGTGGCGGTGCGATGAGCCGGCCCTTCTGCCTTGCCCCGGCTGGCGCGTCAGCACCGTGATGCGCGTGCGTTGATGGCGTCTGCGGCCCGGTGGGCGCTGCTGGCGCAGTTCAGGCCGCTACGCCCTGCGGGTGATGCCGTTGCTTTTGCGGGCGCGGCCCCGCCGTGCACGACCAAGCGATCACGGCGACCGCGGCCCGGTGGTGGGCCGCGGAGACCGACGCTCCCGCAGAGGCACGGCGGCCACGTCCAAAGGCACAAGGAAGCGCAGACGAGACCTCATGGCCATGCCGTCGGCGCGGCGAGCAGTGGGGAAGAAGAGGAACGGAACGCATGAACGTGATCGTGGTCTCGGGCACCGGGACGGAGATCGGGAAGACCGTCGTCACCGCGGCGATCGCGGCGAACGCCCGCCGGAGCGGCCGGAGCGTCGCCGTGGTGAAGCCGGCTCAGACGGGCGTACGGGTCGACGAGCCCGGTGACGTCGACGAGGTGGCCCGACTCGTCGGCGCGGTGTGCACCCTGGAACTGGCGCGCTATCCGGAGCCGTTGGCTCCGGCGACGGCCGCCCAGCGGGCCGGCGCGGCGACGGTGGGGCCGCAGGACGTGGCGGACGCGGTGGCGAAGGCCGCGACGGAACACGACCTGGTGCTGGTGGAGGGCGCGGGCGGACTGCTGGTGCACTTCGACGCGGCGGGCGGCACGCTCGCGGACGCCGCCCGGCTGCTGGGCGCGCCGGTCCTCGTCGTCGTGCCGGCCGGGCTCGGCACGCTCAACGGCGCCGCGCTGACGGGCGAGGCGCTGCGCGCCCGGGGGGTGCGCCAACTCGGTCTGGTCGTGGGCAGTTGGCCCGCGACGCCCGACCTCGCGGCGCGGTGCAACCTGGCGGACCTGCCGACGGTGGCGGGGGCGCCGCTGCTGGGGGCGGTGCCCGAGGGGGCGGGCGGGCTCGCCCCCGACCTGTTCCGCGCCCGGGCCGCCGACTGGCTGGCGCCGACGCTCGGCGGGCGCCTGGACGCCGCGGCGTTCGCCGCGTCGGCGGCGCCCCCGCCGCCGGTGGGCACGCTCCGGCACTGAGCGGTGTCCCGGGCCCGGCATCGGGGGACAATGGCCGTGACGCACCGCCCCCTTCGAGGAGGCCCGTGATGCCCCGTCCGCAGTCGACCGCGCCCCGCGACGCGGTCCACCACCCGGTCTTCGCCCGCTTCTACGCCCGCTTCAGCGTGGCCGCCGACGAGCGGGCGGGGGTCGGCGCCCACCGGGAGGAGCTGCTCGCCGGTGCGTCCGGGCGGGTGATCGAGATCGGCGCGGGCAACGGCCTGAACTTCGCGCACTACCCGTCGGCGGTCTCCGAGGTCGTGGCCATCGAGCCGGAAGCCACGCTGCGGACGCTGGCGCGCCGGGCGGCCCGTGCGGCGGAGGTCCCGGTCGACGTGGTCCCGGGCGCGGCGGAGGCGCTGCCGGTGAAGTCGGAGGCGTTCGACGTCGCCGTCGCCTCGCTGGTGCTGTGCTCCGTACGGGACCTGTCGCGCTCGCTCCGGGAGGTCCGGCGGGTGCTGCGCCCCGGCGGCGAGCTGCGGTTCTTCGAACACGTCCTGGCCCCGACCCGAGGCATGGCCCGGGCCCAGCGCGCCCTGGACCGTACGGTGTGGCCCTGGCTCTTCGGCGGCTGCCACACCGCACGGGACACCCTGGCCGCGATCGAGGCGGCCGGTTTCGAGCTGGGTGTGCACCGGCGGCTACGGGTGCCGGAGCGCGGCCTTCAGGTGCCGTCGTCCCCGTGCGTGATCGGGGTGGCGCACAAGCCCTTCGCGGACCCGGACTGACCGCGACGGCCTCGGAGCCGACGGTGACGCCGTCGCCGCCGCGCCCGGCTGCGCGGAGGACCCGCGCCTTCGCCGCGCCTCGGTCGCGCCCGGAGGCCGCGGGTGCCCCGAAGCGGCTGGACGGATGCGCCGAGGCAACGGCACTGCCGGCCCGCAAGGACGCGCGCTGCCGCAGACGCAGTACTGGGGATCGGCAACGGTTCGGCCCGTCCGCGGGCCGAAAGCCGGTGGCAGCGTCGAGGCGGCGCGTGCTTGGCTCGGGCCATGAAAGAGCTGCGCATTCGCAACGCCGACACTGCCGACGCCGATGCCGTCCTCGCCTTCTGGAAGGACGCGGCCGAGGGGACGAGCATCACGGACGACGTCGACGGCGTGACCCGCCTGATCGACCGCGACCCCGCCGCCCTGATCCTGGCCGAGACGCCCGAAGGCGAGCTGGTGGGTTCGGTGATCGCCGGTTTCGACGGCTGGCGCTGCTCGCTGTACCGGCTCGCGGTGCTGCCGACGCACCGCCGGCAGGGCATCGCGAAGGTGTTGCTGGAGGCCGCCGAGGAGCGGTTCGCCGCCGTCGGGGGGCGGCGCGGGGACGCCATGGTGCTGGAGGTGAACGAGCGGGCCCAGCGGGCGTGGGCCGCGGCCGGGTACCACCGGGAGGACCGCTGGCGCCGCTGGGTCAAGCCGTACGGGACGGCCGGCGCCGCCTCCGTCGGGGCCGCGCACGGGGCGTGAGGCCGGGGCCACGGCGGGAGGCCGCGCGAGGAGGATGACACGATGGACCGGGCACCCCCGCGGGGCGGTGCCCGGTCCGTTCCGCTTCCATCCCTGCCGGTCCCTCCGTCGCCACTTTGCCGACCCTTTACGATGGGGTGGATCACAGCTCCTTCCCAACGAAAGGTGTGAGCGTCCCGTCCATGGACGAGCCTCCTAGTAGCAGACCCGTCAGCAGCTCCGAACGACATCGCGCGGCCCTTGCGTCCCTGCCCGATCATGGGACGGAGGTGACCCGATGACCGAAGTGCTCCTCCTCTTCGTGGCGGTGCTGCTCTGCTTCGCCTGCGGCATCTTCGTCGCGGCGGAGTTCTCCCTCACCACGGTCGAGCGCAACGACCTCGAACAGGCTGCGGCCCGTGGCGAGCGCGGCGCGGCCAGCGCCCTGAAGGCCGTGCGCGGCCTCACCTTCCAGCTCTCCGGCGCACAGCTCGGCATCACCGTGACGAACCTGATCGTCGGCATGCTCTCCGAGCCGTCGATCGCCAAGCTCATCCGCGGCCCGGTCGAAGACCTCGGCCTCTCCCCCTCCGTCGCCTCCTCGATCGCGCTCGTGCTCGGCACGGCGCTGTCCACGGTCGTCCTGATGGTCGTCGGCGAGCTGGTCCCGAAGAACTGGGCCATCTCCTCGCCGCTCCAGGTGGCGAAGGTGGTGGCACCCGCGCAGCGGCTGTTCACGGCCGCGTTCAAGCCGCTGATCAGCCACCTCAACAACACCGCCAACCGCATCCTGCGCCGGCTCGGCATGGAGCCGACGGAGGAGCTGGCCTCGGCGCGCAGCCCGCAGGAGCTGGTCGCGCTCGCCCGGCACTCCGCCAAGGAGGGCGCGCTGGAGGCGGACACCGCCGAGCTGTTCGTGCGCACCCTGAACCTGGCCGACCTGACCGCGGAGAACGTGATGACCCCCCGCGTCCAGGTCACCGCCCTGGAGGTGCAGGCGACCGCCGAGGACGTGGCCAACGCCACCCGGGCGACCGGTCTGTCCCGCTTCCCCGTCTACCGGGGGAACCTGGACACCGTCGTCGGCATCGCCCACATCAAGGACGTGCTGGCCGTCCCGGCCGAGCTGCGTCCCCGGCTGAGCGTGTCGGAGGTGCTGCGCGAACCGCTGCTGGTGCCCGAGACCCTGACCGTGGACCGACTCCTCGACCAGCTCGGCGGCCGATCGACGATGGCCGTCGTCATCGACGAGTACGGCGGCACGGCCGGCGTCGCGACGATGGAGGACATCGTCGAGGAGGTCGTCGGCGAGGTGCACGACGAGCACGACCCGCACGTGACGTCCGACCTGGCCCCCGCGGGCCGGGACGCGGACGGCCGCACGCTGTGGTCGGCCGACGGCGCCGCCCGCACCGACCAGTTGGAGCGGGTGGGCCTGAAGGTCCCGGAGGGGCCGTACGAGACCCTCGCGGGTCTGGTCGCCACCGAACTCGGCCGCATCCCGGTCGAGGGCGACCGGATCGACCTCCAGGGGTGGCGACTGGACGTGGTGGACGCGTCGGGGCGGCGCGCCGCCCGGGTGCTGCTGCACGCGCCCCTGCCCGTCGAGTCCGATGAGCAGGGCCAGTCCGCCGCGAACACCGGGGAGGCCGGCCGATGATCGCCGTCCAGTTGCTGATCGGTCTGTTGACCCTGGTGGTCAACGCGTTCTTCGTCGGCGCCGAGTTCGCCCTGATCTCGGTGCGCCGCAGCCAGATCGAGCCGGAGGCCGAGGCGGGCAACCGCCGGGCCCGCAGCGTGCTGTGGGGTCTGGAGCACGTGTCGGCGCTGCTGGCCGCGGCCCAGCTCGGCATCACCCTGTGCACGTTGGTCCTCGGCATCGTCGCCGAGCCCGCCATCGCCCACCTGCTGGAGCCGGTCTTCCACTCGCTGGGCGTGCCGGAAGGGGCGATCCACCCGATCTCCTTCGTGATCGCGCTGGCGCTCGCCACGTATCTGCACATGCTCCTCGGCGAGATGGTGCCGAAGAACATCGCCCTGGCCGAGCCCACCCGCAGCGCGCTGATCCTCGGCCCGCCGCTGGTGGCGGTGGCCCGGGCGCTGCGCCCGGTGATCTTCACGATCAACGCCTTCGCCAACACCCTGCTGAAGCTGCTGCGGGTGGAGACCAAGGACGAGGTCGCGGCGACCTTCTCGGACGACGACCTCGCCCGGATGGTCGTGGACTCCGGTGACGCGGGTCTGCTGGACGACCGCGCCGCGGAGCGGCTGCGGGACGCCCTGGAGCTGGGCCGCCGCCCGGTGCGGGACGTCGTGATGCCGGCCGAGCGGGTGGTGTACGCGCAGGCGGGGACCACCCCGGAGCAGTTGGAGCAGCTCTCCGCGGAATCCGGGTTCTCCCGCTTCCCGGTGATCGACTCCAGCCGCACCATCCTCGGCTACCTGCACGTGAAGGACGCCCTGGACGCGGCTCCGCGCGACGTGGCCTTCCCGGTCGCGGCCATGCGCCCGATCGCCCGGGTGCGCGCGGTCACCCCGCTGGACGACGTGCTCACGGCGATGCAGCGGAGCCGGACCCACCTGGCGGCGGTCCTCAACGAGGACGGCACGCCGGAGGGCCTGGTGACCATGGAGGACGTGCTGCGGGAGCTGGTGGGCCGGTCGGACTGACCGGTACCGCCCGCCGACGAGTCGAGCGGCCCGTTCCGCACCCCGCGAGGGGCGCGGGGCGGGCCGCTCGCGCGTGGGGGCCGACGGGCGCGCCGGTAGGATCGATCGACCATGGCGCAGATCACCGACTTCACCAGTTTCGTCGCGGTGGGCGACTCGTTCACCGAGGGCATGTCCGACCGGCTGCCCGACGGCTCCTACCGGGGCTGGGCCGATCTCCTGGCCGCCCGCCTCGCTGCCCGGTCGCCCGGGTTCCGCTACGCGAACCTCGCCGTGCGCGGCAAGCTCATCGGGCAGATCGTCACGGACCAGGTCGGCGCCGCGGCCGGGATGCGGGCGGACCTCGTGACGCTGGTCGGCGGCTTGAATGACGTGCTGCGGCCCCGGGTCGACATGGGCCGGGTCTGCGGGCTGCTGGAGGAGGCCGTGGAGACGCTGGGGCCCTCCTGCCGGCAACTGGTGCTGATGCGCAGCCCGGGGCGGCACGGTCCGGTGCTGGACATGGGCCGCGCCCGGATGGAGGAGCTGTACGCCCACATCGAGGTGCTGGCGGAGCGGCACGGCGCGGTCGTGGTGGACCTGTACGGCGCGCCGGCGCTGGGCGACCCCCGGATGTGGGACGCGGACCGGCTGCACCTGACGGCCGAGGGGCACCATCGGGTGGCCGAGGCGGTCTGGCAGTCCCTCGGGCTCACCGCGCAGGAGGACTGGAACGCCCCGCTGCCGGCTGCCGCACCGGCAGCGTGGCTGGCGCGCCGGACGGACGACGCCCGGTTCGCCCGGCGCCACCTGGGCCCGTGGATCGGCCGCCGCTTGACGGGCCGCTCATCGGGCGACGGCCGCGCGGCCAAGCGGCCCGAGCTGCTCCCGTACGAGCCGCCGCGCGAGCCGTAGGCCCTTGGGGAGCGCGGTAGCACCATGACAAGCATGCAGCGACGGCGCCTGCGGCCCGGTGATGGGCTTGTCGCGCAGTTCCTCGCGCCCTAAAGACCTCGCCTCAGCCGGCAGACGAATGACGGAGGCAGCGAGACAGGGGCGCTGGAGGTACCCCCGTGCCCGCAGGGCACAGGGGTGGGAACTGCACGACGAGCCACCCACCGGCCAGTGGAGACCAACGCGCCCGCAGGGAAACGGCGGCTGCGTCCAGAGACTCATCGCGGGCGCGGTGGAGTCGTTCGGCGGCGGGCTGGAGGATCGCACAACCGGGGGCGGCGCGCTGGCCTGCGCAAATCGACAGTAGAATGCGGCCACGTGACTGCTGTGTCTGCGAAGCCCCGCATCCCGAACGTCCTTGCCGGCCGCTACGCCTCCGCCGAGCTGGCCTCCCTGTGGTCCCCCGAGCAGAAGGTGGTGCTGGAGCGCCGGCTCTGGCTCGCGGTGCTCCGTGCCCAGCGCGACCTGGGGGTCGAAGTACCCGAGACGGCCCTCGCCGACTACGAGCGGGTGGTCGACCAGGTCGACCTGGCGTCCATTGCCGAGCGCGAGAAGGTCACCCGGCACGACGTGAAGGCGCGGATCGAGGAGTTCAACGCGCTCGCCGGCCACGAGCAGGTCCACAAGGGCATGACGTCCCGGGACCTGACGGAGAACGTGGAGCAGTTGCAGATCCGGCTCTCCCTTGAGCTGGTGCGCGACCGCACCGTGGCGGTGCTGGCCCGGCTCGCCCGCCTCGCCGCCGACCACGCCGAGCTGGTGGTGGCGGGCCGTTCGCACAACGTCGCCGCCCAGGCCACCACCCTCGGCAAGCGCTTCGCGACGGCGACCGACGAGCTGCTGGTGGCCTTCGGGCGGCTGGAGGAGCTGATCGCGCGCTATCCGCTGCGCGGCATCAAGGGCCCGGTCGGCACGGCGCAGGACATGCTGGACCTGCTGGGCGGGGACGCGACGAAGCTGTCCGAGCTGGAGCAGCGGGTCGCCCGCCACCTGGGCTTCGAGCGGGCGTTCACCTCGGTCGGCCAGGTCTATCCGCGCTCCTTGGACTACGACGTCGTCTCCGCCCTGGTGCAGTTGGCCGCGGCGCCGTCGTCGCTGGCGAAGACGGTGCGGCTGATGGCCGGCCACGAGCTGGTGACCGAGGGCTTCAAGCCCGGCCAGGTCGGCTCGTCCGCGATGCCGCACAAGATGAACACCCGCTCCTGCGAGCGCGTCAACGGCCTGATGGTGATCCTGCGCGGCTACGCCTCGATGACGGGCGAGCTCGCCGGCGACCAGTGGAACGAGGGCGACGTGTCGTGCTCGGTGGTGCGCCGGGTCGCGCTGCCGGACGCGTTCTTCGCGCTGGACGGACTGCTGGAGACCTTCCTCACCGTCCTCGACGAGTTCGGCGCCTTCCCTGCCGTCATCGCCCGGGAGCTGGACCGCTACCTGCCGTTCCTGGCCACCACCAAGGTGCTGATGGGCGCGGTGCGGGCCGGGGTGGGCCGCGAGGAGGCGCACGAGGCCATCAAGGAGAACGCGGTGGCCGCCGCGCTCGCCATGCGCGAGCAGGGCGTGGAGCGCAACGAACTGCTGGACAAGCTGGCGGCGGACGAGCGGATCCCGCTGGACCGGTCGGAGCTGGACGCCCTGATGGCCGACAAGCTGTCCTTCACGGGCGCCGCGGCCGACCAGGTCGCCGCGGTGGTGCGGGCCGTCGAGGAGGTCGTCGCCCGGTATCCGGAGGCCGCCGGCTACGCGCCCGGCGCGATCCTCTGACCGGACCGCCGATGCCCCTGCCGCCGCCCGAGGAGCTGCGGGCCGCCCGTGACGGCGTCATCGACGACGTCGCGGCGCCCGGGCTCTCCGTGTTGTTCTGCGGAATCAACCCCAGCTTGATGTCGGCGGTGACGGGCCACCACTTCGCCCGCCCGGGCAACCGCTTCTGGCCGGTGCTGCACCTGTCGGGGTTCACGCCCCGGCAGCTGCGGCCGGCCGAGCAGCGGGAGCTGCTGACGTACGGGCTCGGCATCACCAACGTGGTGGCGCGGGCCACCGCGCGCGCCGACGAGGTGAGCGCGGAGGAGTTCCGCGAGGGCGGGCGGCTGCTGGCGGCGAAGGTGGCGCGGCTGCGGCCGGCGTGGCTCGCGGTCGTCGGCGTCACCGCTTACCGCACGGCCTTCGGGGACCCCAAGGCCAGCATCGGCCCGCAGGAGCGCCGGATCGGCGGTACGCGGATCTGGGCGCTGCCGAATCCGAGCGGGCTGAACGCGCACTGGACGGCGCAGACGATGGCCGAGGAGTACGCCCGGCTACGGGAAGAGTCCCGGTGAGCCCGGTGAGCCGGGTGGTGCCCCGGTTAGCCGCGCCGGCTCCTGTGACCCGAGGGCAACGGGCCGCCGCGGGCGCCTCGGTGCCCCTCGTCGATCACGCCCTGATCGTGCACCCCGCGCGGCCAGCGAGTACCATCCGGCAGACGATGTGCCCGGGCTGTTCGAGCCGGGGCTGGAAGGACACACGGTGGGGCGGCTGACCGGCGGAGACCCGTCCTTGCTGCGGCGGATCAACTCCGCGGTGGTACTCCATGCGCTGCGGGACTCGGGCTCCCCCACGCTCACGGACCTGACCCGGTTGACGGGTTTGTCCCGGCCCACGGTCGAGGGCGTGGTGGAAGGGCTCATCGAGGCGGGCCTGGTGGCCGAGAGCGTGCCGGAGGAGGGCGGCGCCCGGCGTCAGGGCCGCCCCGCGCGCCGGTTCCGGTTCCGGGTCGAGGCGGGGCACCTGCTGGGCATCGAGATCGGCCCGCACCGGGTCGCCGCGCTCGTCTCCGGTCTCAACGGCCGGATCATCGGCGCCGCGTCCCGGGAGGTGTCGGAGACGGCGTCCGCGGACGACCGGCTGGACCGGGTGCGGGTGGTCATCGCGGACGTGCTGCGGCGCACCGGCGTCTCCCGGAACAACCTCCGGGCGGTCGGGGTCGGCTCCCCCGGCATCGTCGAGGCCGACGGCACGGTACGGCTGGGCGTGGCGCTGCCGGGCTGGACGGGCCTCCCGCTCGGCCAGCGCCTCCAGCGCTCCTTCCGCTGCCCGGTGCTGGTGGAGAACGACGCGAACGCCGCGGCCGTCGCGGAGCACTGGAAGGGCGTCGCGAAGGACTCCGACGACTTCGTCTTCGTCCTGGCGGGGCTCAGCCCCGGCGCGGGCTCCCTGATCGGGGGGCGGCTGCACCGCGGCTTCGGCGGCGCGGCGGGCGAGATCGGCGCGCTGCACCTGTTGGGCCGCGAATCGCGGCCGGAGACGCTGCTGTCGCCCACGGACCAGGCCCTGCGCCCGCTCGACGAGCATGCCGTGGCCGAGGTCTTCACGCTGGCCAAGGGTGGTGACGCCCGGGCGCAGGCCGCCGTCGACCGGTTCATCCAGCGCCTGGTGCACGACGTGGCCGCGCTCGTCCTCGCCCTCGATCCGGAGCTGGTCGTCATCGGGGGGTGGGCCGCAGGGCTGGACGGCCTGCTGCCCCCGCTCCGCAGCGAGTTGGAGCGCTACTGCCTGCGCCCGCCGCAGGTGGTGCTCTCGCTGCTGGGGGAGGCCGCGGTGGCGACGGGCGCGCTGCGGATAGCCCTCGACCACGTCGAGGAGGAGCTGTTCGCGGTGGAGGGCACGGCGTCGGCCCGCGGCTGAGCCCCGCGCCGCACCGCCCGCGTACGCCCGCACCCGCCCGCGTACACCGCAGGGACCGCACACGAAGCCGCCCCGGGGATGTCTCCCACGGGGCGGCTTCGACGTTCGACCGGGTGCGCTGTCGCGACGGGGCGCGTCAGGAGGCGCGCCGCTCCTCGCCGTGCGCGTGCACGTCCGCGTCGTGGTGGCTTATCCGTACGTCGCCCGAGTCCCCGAAGGTGAGCCGGCAGGTGTCCGCGCGGTAGGTGGCGACGGAGACCGCGACCGTACGGCCCGCGGAGAAGTACCGGGTGGTGACCACGAGGACGGGGGCGCCGGGCAGCCGGTCCAGTTCCCGTGCGTCGTCGGCGCGGGCCGAGCCCAGTTCGACCGCGCGGTCCTGTCCTTCGAGGTCGAGCCGGTGGAGTTCGCGCAGGACGCGGCGCGCACGGGCTTCGCTGGACGGGGCGTCGATGGCCGACAGCTCCGGGACGGACGCGGCCGGCACGTACAGCAACTCGGCGGCCAGCGGCTGGCCGTGGGAGGTGCGCAGCCGGCGCAGGGCGTACGTCGCCTCGTCGGGCGCGGTGCCGAGCGCCCGGGCGACGGCGGCCGGCGGGGTCGCCGTGTCGCAGTCGTAGGACTGCCAGCCGTCGTGCGTGCCGGCGCCGGGCCAGGTGTGCTGCGTGGTGGAGACGTCCACGCCCTGGCGCGGGGGTGCGACCGTCGTCCCGACGCCGCGACGGCGCTGGAGACGGCCCTCCAGTTCGAGTTGCTCAAGTGCCTGGCGGAGCGTGGCGCGGGCGACGCCGAAACGAGCGGCCAGATCGCGCTCGTTGGGCAGGATCTCCCCCACCGCGAAGTCCGAGTCGAGCGCCTCCCCGATGACGTTCTTCAGCTGCCAGTACTTGGGCTCCGGAACAGATTCCAGCTGCGTGGTCCCCACCCTGATCCTCCGCAATCGCCGTGTCGGCGGCGGCTATTCCGCGCCTTTGTTTTTTAAAGGTTCCTGCACTATCCCTGCGACCATAGGGCGGGCCGGAACCTTGGTCAAGACCAATCCTGCTCCGGTCACGCTCTGAAGTCGACCGTATCCGCTGAGCGTTCACGAGCTGTTAGCACCTCGGTGAAAGAGATGAACAACACCGTGCGGAGGTTTCCGGACAGCCGGACGGGTGTACGGCCGAAACCACCGGCGGTGCGCGGTGGCCGGTGCGGCGACGGCGCGCGGTGGCCGGTTCGCGGTGGCCGGCGGTCGGCGATCCGCGGGGCCGGTGGGCGGCGGGGCGTCAGAGCCGGTGGGCGGCGGAGTCCGCCATGCCCCCGAGCTTGTCGGGGTTGCGGAACAGGTAGACGCAGGCGATCCGGCCGTCGACGAGGCTCAGTTGCAGCACCAGGTCGGGGGTGCCGGCGGAGAGGACGAGCAGGGCGGGGGCGCCGTTGGTCTCCACGATCCGCACTTCCATGTCCGGCAGTTGCTCCGTGCCCACGGCGGCGAGGAAGCGGCCGACCTTGTCCCCGCCCTCGATGACCCGCAGCGGCGCCTTCGACTTGCCGCCGCTGTCGCTGACGAGCCGTGCGTCCGGCGCGAGGAGGGAGAGCAGGCCGTCGAGGTCGCCGCCGGAGGCCGCGGTGAGGAAGCGCTCCGTCACGGCCCGGGCCTCGACCGGGTCGGTGTCGTAGCGGGGCCTGCGCTCCGCGACGTGCTTGCGGGCCCGGCTGGCGAGTTGACGCACGGCCGGCTCGGACCGCTCCAGCGCTGCGGCGATCTCCTCGTACGGGAAGGCGAACGCCTCGCGGAGCACGAACACGGCGCGTTCGGCCGGGGAGAGCGACTCCAGGACGACGAGGACGGCGAACGAGACGGTGTCCGCGAGGACGGCGCGGTCCGCGACGTCGGCGGCGGGGGCGGTGCCCGCCGGGTCTGCGGCGGCGGCGCCGGTGGCGACCGGTTCGGGCAGCCAGGGCCCCACGTACGTCTCGCGGCGGGCGGCGAGTTGGCGCAGCCGGTCGAGGGCGAGCCGGGTGGCGACGCGTACGAGGTAGGCGCGCGGTTCGCGCACGTCGGCACGGTCTTCGGCGGACCAGCGCAGCCAGGCGTCCTGGACGACGTCCTCGGCGTCGGTGAACCGGCCCAGCATCCGGTAGGCCACCCCGGTCAGCAGGGCGCGGTTCGCTTCGAAGGTCTCGGTCAAGAAGTCGCTCGCCACAGAACCAATCCCAACCGAAGCGGGGCGCAAATGTCCAGGCGGTTGCGCCCGACGGGCGCGTTGGCGGGGCGCGCCGACGCGCCCGTGCGGTCAGCGGCGGTGGTCGTCGGGGAGTTCCCCGTCGCGGGCGAGGCACGGCGCCTGCGCCGGGGCGACGTCGGCGGTCGGGGACGCGTCGACGGTCGGGGACGCGTCGACGTTTGAGGACAGGTCGACGGCCGGGAGCGCGTCGGCGGTCGAGGGCTCGCCGGAGGTCGGGGCCGGGGATCCGTCGGGCCGGTCGGGGTCCGTCGTCGCGCGGGCGCCGAAGAAGCCCGAGCCGAGCGCCGCCCCCGCGGCGACCAGCAGCCCGCCGGCGGCCTGCGCGGGCCCGAAGGAGCCCGCGCCCACCCACGGCGCGGTGAGCGCGGCGGCGACGGGGATCATCCCGGTGAAGAGGGTCGCCCGCTCGGCCCCGATCCGCTGCACGCCCATGTACCAGACCACGAAGCCGATGACGGTGACCACCGCGGCCTGCCACAGCAGCGCCATCGCCTCGACGCCGGTCGGCACGCGCACCAGGGCCGTGCCGTCGACGACCACCCCGATCAGCGCGGATTCCACGGTGGCGACGGCGCACACGGCCGCGGTCAGGAGCCGCGGCCCGAGCGGGCGCAGCACCGGGACGGCGAGGACCGCGAAGCCGACCTCGCCCACGAGCGCCGCCACCGACCAGACGACGCCCAGGGCGTCGGTGCGCCCCCAGCCCTGGACGGTGAAGGCGCCGGCGGCCACCAGCAGCGCCCCGTACAGCACCGGGCCGGTGGGGCGCCGGTCGTTCATCAGGGGCACGAGGACCGCGACGATCACGGGTGCGCAGCCGACGAAGACGCCCGGCACGGCCGGCTCCGCGGTGCGTTCGGCGGCGAGCACGGCCAGGTTGAAGCCGACCATGCCGACGCCGGCGACGAGCGCGATCCGCCCCCACTGGCGGGGGGTGAGCGCGCGTACGGGCGCGAGCGCGGCCCGCCCCCCGAGCAGGGGCAGCAGCAGGAGGAAGGCGAGACCGTAGCGCAGGGCCTGACCGCCGGCGTACGGATAGTCGCCGAGCAGGCTGTTGGCGGTGAACGAGGCGCCCACGAGGCCGTAGGCGAAGGTGACGTAAACGATGCCCCGCAGTGCGCCGGAGCGGGAGGGCGCCCCGGGCCGGGCCGGGGTCACACGGGTCTTCGGGCGGTCCATGGTTCCGACGCTAGGGATCGTCGCGGTCCCCATTAAGGTCCACTTGCATGACGTCATCGGGGACCACTTCAGGGGACGGCGGCACGACCGGGGCGGCCGACGGCACGGCGGACGCGGCCGGCGCGGTCGGCGGGCCGGCCTGGGAACTGCTGCTGCCGGCCGCGGGCGCGCCCGCGCGCCGCCGCGGCCGGGCCCTCCAGGCGGCGCTGCGGGACGCGGTGCGCTCGGGCAGGCTGGCGGCCGGCACCCGACTGCCGTCCAGCCGGGCGCTCGCCACCGACCTGGGCGTGTCGCGCGGCCTGGTCACCGAGGCGTACGAGCAGCTCACGGCGGAGGGGTACCTGCGCAGCGACCGCGGCTCGGGCACCTGGGTCGGGGAGGCGGCGCGCGCCGGGCTCCCCGGCGCCCCGGGTCCCGCGCCCCGCACCTCGTCCACCCGCGTCCACTTCCACCCGGGCCAGCCGGACCTGGCGCTCTTCCCCCGCTCGGCGTGGATCGCCGCGTACCGGACCGTCCTCGGCGACATGCCGCACCGCGCGCTCGGCTACCCCGATCCGCGGGGACTGCCGGCGCTGCGGACCGCGCTCGCCAAGCTGTTGACCCGGCGGCGCGGGGTGGTGGCCGACCCGGACTGCCTGGTGGTGTGCTCCGGGGTGACCCAGGCGACGACCCTGCTGGGGCTGGTCGCCCACGGCCACGGGGAGCGGTCGATCGGCGTGGAGGACCCGGGGAGCCCGGTGCACGGCCCCGTGTTCACCGCCTCCGGGCTGGGGATGACCGCCCTGCCGCTGGACGACGAGGGGCTGGCGATGGAGCCGCTGCGCCGCTCGGAGGTGCGCACGGTGATGGTCACGCCCGCCCACCAGTTCCCCACCGGAATCGCGTACTCCGCGCGCCGCCGCGTCGAGCTCCTCGACTGGGCGCGGTCCGTGGACGGCCTGGTCGTCGAGGACGACTACGACGGCGACTTCCGCTACGACCGCGCCCCGGTCGGCGCCCTCCAGGGCCTCGACCCCGAGCGGGTCGCGTACACCGGCTCCCTCAGCAAGTCCCTGGCGCCCGGCCTGCGCATGGGCTGGCTGCTGGTTCCCCCGCGCCTGCTGGAGGAGATCGCCGAGCGGAAGCGGACCATCGACCTCGGGGAGCCCTCGCTCGACCAGTCGGTGCTGGCGCGCTTCGTCGAGCGCGGCGACTACGACCGCCACCTGCGGCGCTGCCAACGGGCCTACCGGGAGCGTCGGGACGCCCTCGTCGCCGCGCTCGCCGAGCACTTCCCCGGCACCGAGGTCAGCGGAATCGCCGCCGGTCTGCACGTCATCGCCCGGCTGCCCGAGCAGTACGGACCCGAGGACGGCTTCCCGGCCCGGGCGGCCCGCGCGGGCGTGGCCGTACGCCCCCTCGCCCAGCACGAAATGACCCCGACCCCCCAGCAGTCCGTCCGGCTCGTCCTCGGCTACGCCCACCTCACCCCGGCCGAGATCGCCCGCGGGGTGGCCCTGCTGGCGGGGGCGACGACGCCGGCCGGGGGCTGAGGGGGCGGGCTGCGGCTACTTCTTGCGGGCGATGGTGAGTCCGTCGGCGATGTGGACCATGGTGGCTTCGACGCGTTCGTCGGTGCGGACGCGTTCGTTGAGCCGTCGGACGGCCCGGGTGGTCTCGGCGGTGTCGTCGGGGTCGATGACGCGCGCGTGGTAGAGGACGTTGTCGACCAGGATCACTCCGCCGGGCCGGACGCGGGGCACCACCTGTTCCCAGTAGGCGGTGTAGTTCTCGTAGTCGGCGTCGATGAAGGCCAGGTCGTAGGTCGGCTGCTCGGGCAGGGTCTTGAGGGTGTCCAGGGCCGGGCCGATCCGGAGCTCGATGCGGTCCTGCACCCCGGCGGCCTGCCAGTGGCGGCGGGCGATCCGGGTCCATTCCTCGCTGATGTCCAGGCAGGTCAGACGGCCGTCGGCACCGAGTCCGCGGGCGATGGCCAAGGCGGAGTAGCCGGTGAAGGTGCCGATCTCCAGAGCGGTGCGGGCGCCGATCAGCTTGGTCAGCAGGGTCAGGAAGGCGCCTTCGTCGGGGGAGATCTGCAGTCGGGCGTCGTGCCCGAGGGCGGCGGTCTCGGCGATCAGCCGGGCTTGCACGGGGTCGGGCGGGGTCCCGTTGGCGCACAGGTAGTCGAACAGCTCGTCCGACAAGGGCGTGGGCGTTCGAGTCATGGTCAACGATCCTGTCGACGAGCCGAGTTGGGGCGGGTACGAGTTCGAGGCGGGGTCGAGGTCGGCGCGGCGCGCGTTCGGGCGCGGTCGTTGCTCGGCGCGTAAGGCGTCAGTCCCGGGCGGGCGGCTGTTCATCTGGGGTTCGCGCCGGCGTTCTCGGCGGGCAGTAGGCATGGGCACGGGCCCGCTCGCAGGTCGGCACGCGGTCCCGGCTCGAACCCGCTGCCCGTTCGTCCCCGTCGTTCCCTGGAGGCTCCGATGACGACATCTCCCGAGCACCCGTCGCGTCCCGAAGGCGGCCCGGTCACCGGGCGGCGGGCGCTGTTGCGCGGCACGGTGGCCGCGTCCGCCGCGTTGGCGCTGCCCGTGGCGGCCGCCGCGCCCGCGTTCGCGCTGGCGGGGCGGCCGCGGGCCGGCTGGGGGGTGCAGGTCGGTGACGTGACCGCGTCGTCCGGGCTGGTGTGGGTGCGCTCGGACCGGCCGGCGCGGATGGTCGTGGAGACCTCCGCGACCGAGTCGTTCCGACGGGCCCGCCGGCAGTACGGGCCGCTGCTCGGGCCCGGCACGGACCACACCGGCACCACCGCGCTGCGCGGGCTGCCGGCCGGCGAGGAGGTCCACTACCGGGTCCTGCTGGCGGACCCGGACGACCCCCGGCGGGTCGGGGAGCCGGTGTACGGCACGTTCCGCACCGCTCCGCAGCGCCGCAAGCAGGACGTGCGCTTCCTGTGGTCCGGGGACATCGCCGGGCAGGGCTGGGGCATCAACCCGGACATCGGCGGCTACCGGGTGTACGAGGAGATGCGCCGGCTGGACCCGGACTTCTTCCTGTGCAGCGGGGACACGATCTACGCGGACGGGGTCATCGAGCCGACCGTACGGCTGCCGGACGGGCGCGTCTGGCGGAACGTCACCACGGTGGAGAAGTCCCGGGTGGCGCAGTCCCTGGACGAGTTCCGGGGCAACTTCCGCTACAACCTGCTCGACGAGAACGTGCGGCGCTTCAACGCGCAGGTGCCGACGGTGGCGCAGTGGGACGACCACGAGGTGCGCAACAACTGGTACCCGGGGCAGATCCTCGACGACCCGCGGTACGCGGAGAAGGACGTCGACGTGCTCGCCCGGCGGGCGATGCGGGCCTTCGCCGAGTACTTCCCCGTCTCCACCCTTCCGGCCCGCGGCGGGCGCGGGCACGGCGGGCGGATGCACCGGGTCGTACGCCACGGGCCCCTGCTGGACGTCTTCGTCCTCGACATGCGTTCGTACCGCAACGCCAACTCGCCCGGCCGGCAGGCCGACGACGAGCAGGGGATCCTGGGCGCGGAGCAGTTGGCGTGGCTCAAGCGGGAGCTGGTGCGCTCCCGCGCCGTGTGGAAGGTGATCGCCGCGGACATGCCGATCGGTCTGGTGGTCCCGGACGGCTCGGCGGACTTCGAGGCGATCGCCCAGGGGGACCCGGGCGCCCCGCTGGGCCGGGAGCTCCAGATCGCGGAGCTGCTGCGGTTCGTCAAGCACCGTCGGATCACCGGCACGCTCTGGCTCACCGCCGACGTGCACTACACCTCGGCGCAGCACTACTCGCCCGAGCGGGCCGCGTTCCGGGACTTCGCGCCCTTCTGGGAGTTCGTGTCCGGGCCGCTGGCCGCGGGCGGCTTCCCGGCGAACGCCCTGGACGCGACCTTCGGGCCGGAGCGGGTGTTCGTCCGGGCCCCGGAGCGGGCGAACGTCTCGCCGATGGAGTCGCCGCAGTACTTCGGCGAGGTGCAGATCGACGGCGGAAGCGGCGAGCTGACCGTACGGCTGCGGGCCGAGGGCGGGACGGTGCTGTTCACCAAGGTGCTCCAGCCGGGCCGGGTGGGGCAGTAGCCGTACGGGCGGGGCGGCGGCGGCCGGCCGGGGCGTTGTCAGTGCGTACGGGCAGAATGCCGGCACCGGCCGCGACCGCCCCGGCCCGTCGTCGAAGGAGCCCCGCATGTCCGACGTCCCGCGCCCCGAGGCCACCGAGCCCGGCACCGGCCCCGGCGCCCCCGAACCGGCCCCCGACGACGTCTCGGCCCTTGGCCGGCTCGCCGCGGCGGGGGACGTGACCGTACGCGTCGACGGGCGGGATCTCGTGGTGATGGTGGACCAGTCCGGCTCCGCCCAGCGGTCGACGCCGGAGGAGGTCGCCGCGCTGCTCCCGCGGGTGCGCTCCGTGCTCGCCGACTTCGCCGCGGTCCGCGAGCGGGCCACCGCGTTCCTGTGGGAGTGGGGCGCGGAGGGCGAGGAGACGGAGGAGGAGCGGGCGGGGTTCCACCGGGACGTGCTCCCCGGCACGCTCACCCTCACCGTGACCGACGCCCGTGAAGCCCGGTTCGCCGTGCACTTCGACTCCCGGAACGAGGCGTATCTGCTCGACGGCTACTGGCCGGCGGTCCACCTGGACGCCGATCTGCATCCGGACCGGGTCACCATCGAGGCGTAGGGCATCGAAGCGAAGGAGGCGTGAGGGGTTGTCGGCGGTGCAGGGGGTGTAAGGAGTCCGTCAGCAGCCGCGGCCGATCACGCGATTGCCCTCCGGAGGGCCGTGGCGCTGTTGGATCATGGGTGATCATGTGGCCCCCACCAACGCCTAAATCACCCATAGGACAGCAAATGCACGCTTTACCCATCAGTCACACATCGTTCGTGATCACGCAACACACCACGGCCACAGTGGTGCACATGACTGATGCGACCCCCGCGAAGAGTGGCCGCCGGCACCACCACTGGCGGCGGGACCTCGTCGAGTTGGCCGCGGTGTTCACGGCGGTGGTCGTCGCCGACGTGGTCGCCCACCTGGTGGGGCACACGCCCGACGGCCCGGCCCTCCTCCTCGCCGCAGCCGTGGCCCTCGTCGCCACCGCGATCTTCCACACCTGGTGGGCCCGGCGCCTACGCCGCTACCGCCACGACCCCGCGCCGACCGCCCACGAGACCGCCGACGGCCAGGGCTTCGTCAACGGCCAGAGCGACGCCGACGACCCGAGCGACCCCGACGACCGGGCAGCGACCGCCCTGTGGCGGATGCGCACCACCGTCCGCGACGCCCCCGGCAGCCTCGCCGCCCTCTGCAAGGCGCTGGCCGACCTCTCCGTGGACATCCTCTCCCTCCAGACGCACCCCCTCGCCGACGGCACCGTGGACGAGTTCCTGTTGCGTGCCCCCGCCGCCCTGCCCCCGGAGCAGTTGAAGCGGGAGGTGGCCCGGGCCGGTGGACAGGACACCTGGGTCGAGCGCGCCGACGCCCACGACCTCGTCGACGTGCCCACCACGGTGATCGGCCTCGCCACCCGCACGGCGCTGGACACGGCGGAACTTCCGCTCGCACTGCGCCAGTTGCTGGGGCGGTGCACCATCCGCTCCCTGCCCGCCGTCTCCCCCACCGGACGCCCGACCGGCCCGCTACCGCCCGAGGAAGGCGTCCTGGACGGCACGGTGCTGCGGCTGCGGGACCCCCGCGGCGGCACGATCGTCGTCGAGCGACCCCACCTGCCCTTCACCCCGACGGAGTTCGCCCGGGCCCGCGCACTGGTGGAGCTGGACGCCCGGATCGGCCCTCGGGTGCCGGGCGCGAAGGACGTGCTCACCCTCCCGGAGGGCGGCCGGATCGTGGTGCGCCGTGCCGACCAGGGCGATCTGGCCGCCGCCCGCGACATGCAGGACCGCTGCTCGGAGCGGACCTTGCGGATGCGCTACCACGGGCCGGTCGGCGACGCCCACCGCTACCTCGACCACCTGCTGAGCCCCCGACACGGCCGCACCCTCGCCGTCGAGAGCCCGTCCGGCGCGCTCGTCGCCCTCGGCCATCTGCTGTGGGACGGGGACGAGACGGAGATCGCCCTGCTGGTGGAGGACGCCTGGCAGCGCCGGGGCATCGGCGGCGAGTTGCTGACGCGCCTGGTCGCCCTCGCCCACGAAGCCGGCTGCGGTCAGGCGTACGCCGTGACCCAGTCGTCCAACACCGGCATGGTCGCCGCCATGCGCGGCCTCGGACTGCCCCTGGACTACCAGGTGGAGGAAGGCACCCTGGTGATCAGCGCGGCCCTGGACGCCGCGCCGGCGGACCCGCAGCCCCGGTACGAGCAGGTCGATCGCTGACGGGGCCGCAGCCCGGGCCCCTCGCAGGCCGCGCGCTCACGCGCGCCTCACATCCGGCCGCAGCAGCGTCGATATCGCGCCAAAGATCCGCCGAGAGCCCGGCCCGCGGCTCCGACCCGGTGCGCAGCACGCCGGGTCGGGCCCCGGCAAGGGCGACGCGCCGACCACCGGCGCAACGACCAGGATCGGGCGCCCGACGGCACGGCCGAAGAGCGGCGGCGCGCCGCGCCGGCCGCCCGAGGACCCTCGACTCCTCCGGCGGTTGGCTCGATCGGGTGATGACACGGCGCCCGCACCGTGCTTCCGAAGCCCCGGTCGGGGCGCGCCCCGGACCCCGTACGGCCCGCGTGCGGTGCCGTTCCGCCCCGCGCGGGCGCCGCGCGGCCCGTTCGTCCGGTCGATGACCAGCCATCGGCCGACCGTCGCGCCTGCTGCCGCTCCCGCACGATGGTGACGCGGACGCCCCACTCATAGAGGATGTGTGCATGTCAGTAACCCCCAGCAGCCCGCTGCCCCGTCAGGTCGCCGACGCCTACGTCGACGCACTCGTCGCCCTCGACCCGATCACCGGTACCTATCTCGGAGTCAAGGACAGCTCAAGCCGTCTTCCCGACTATTCGCCCGCGGGCCAGGAGGAGCGCGCCGAGCTGGCCCGGCGCACCCTCGCGCAGCTCGACGCGGCGGAGGGGCTGCCCGGGGCCGACAGCGACGCGGAGCGACGGTGCGGCAGGCTGCTGCGGGAGCGACTGACCGCCGAACTCGCGGTGCACGAGGCCGAGGAGGGGCTGCGCACGGTCAGCAATCTGCACTCGCCGGTGCACTCGGTGCGCGACGTGTTCACGGTGACCCCGACCGAGACCGAGGAGGACTGGGCGCGGGTCGTCGAGCGGCTGCACGCCGTCCCCGCCGCGCTGGACGGCTACCGCGCCGCCCTCGAACTGGGCGTGGAGCGCAAGCTCTTCGGCGGCCCGCGGGCCACCCGCACCTGCATCGGCCAGCTCACCGAGTGGATCGGGGGCGACCGCAGTTGGTTCGGCGCCTTCGTCGCGCCCGGGCCGGAGTCCCTGCGCGCCGAGTTGTCCGCCGCCGCCAGCGTCGCCACCGACGCGCTGGTCGTGCTGCGGGACTGGCTGCGCGATGCGTACGCCCCGGCCGTGGCCGACGCGTCGGACACGGTGGGCCGTGAGCGCTACGCCCGCTGGTCGCGCTACTTCAACGGCACCGACCTCGACCTCGACGAGGCGTACGCGTACGGCTGGTCCGAGTACCACCGGCTGCTCGGCGAGATGCGGGCCGAGGCGGAGGAGGTGCTGCCGGGGGCGGGCCCCTGGCAGGCGCTGGCCCACCTCGACGAGCACGGCCGCCACATCGAGGGCGTGGACGAGGTGCGCGACTGGCTCCAGGGCCTGATGGACGAGGCCATCGACGCCCTCGACGGCACGCACTTCGAACTCGCGGACGACGTGCGGAAGGTGGAGTCCCGCATCGCGCCGCCGGGCAGCGCCGCCGCCCCGTACTACACCAGCCCGTCCGAGGACTTCTCCCGCCCCGGACGGACCTGGCTGCCGACGATGGGCGCCACCCGCTTCCCGGTGTACGACCTGGTGTCGACCTGGTACCACGAGGGCGTGCCCGGCCACCACCTCCAGCTCGCGCAGTGGGTGTACGTCGCCGACCAGCTCTCCCGGTACCAGGCGTCGGTCGGCATCGTCAGCGCCAACTGCGAGGGCTGGGCGCTGTACGCGGAGCGGCTGATGGACGAGTTGGGCTTCCTCTCGGGCCCCGGACTGCGCCTCGGCTACCTCGACGCCCAGATGATGCGGGCCTGTCGGGTCATCATCGACATCGGGATGCACCTGGAGCTGGAGATCCCGGCGGACTCGCCGTTCCACCCGGGCGAGCGCTGGACGCCGGAGCTCGCGCAGGAGTTCTTCGGGGCCCACAACGGGCGGCCCGCGGACTTCGTGGAGAGCGAGTTGACCCGCTATCTGTCCATGCCCGCGCAGGCCATCGGCTACAAGCTGGGCGAGCGGGCCTGGCTGCTGGGGCGGGAGAACGCCCGCCGGGCGCACGGCGACGCCTTCGACGCGAAGGCGTGGCACATGGCGGCGCTGTCCCAGGGCTCGCTGGGCCTGGACGACCTCGTCGACGAGCTCTCCCGGCTGTGAGGGGTGCCGGCCCCCGGTGAGGGGCGCGACGGGTGGTGGGGCGGGTGCCCGCCCCACCACCCGGGGGCTGGACTCGTCGTTCGTCCATTGCTGCGTGGTGCGTCACATGCCGGTGGTGGTGAACGGGAGGCACCGGAACGGCTTGGAGTGTTCCAGGTCGAGCCGGCTGAGGACGAGTTGGGCAACGTTCGGGTCGACGGCCAGGCCGAGGTGGCCGGCCGAGCTGAGCGTGGGTGCCAACGTGAGGAAGTTGTCCCAACTGTTGACGCCGAGACCGTGGACGAGGACCACCGGCCCGGGGTGGGCGGCGCTGGGCTGACAGGACCAGTCGTTCCACCCCGACCACCCCGACTAACGTGGAGAGTCGGCCGATGCCGCCGTCGCCAGGGTGGTCGAAGCGAGCGCCGGCAGCACGAGTGCCGTCAGGAACGTGCGGAGTTTGGCCATGAGGCAACTCCCTGTTCGCGGATGAGGTAACCGGAAAGCAGAGCACGAGCCCTTGTTGAGAACAAGGCATCTTTTCCCAAGAGGGAAACCAGACTCGACTCAACGATCCGAAGGGCTTTCCGCGAAGCGAGGCGCAGACGTGACGGAACGTCAGGATGCGGGGAGGTCGGAGCTGATCACCGTGTAGAAGCGGTCGAGCCCGTCCTGAAGAGATGCTCGACCGGTGGGCCGCGCGGTCCCGGTGTCCAGGAGCCAGTCGGCGATGATGTCGAACAGGCCGCCGATCAGCCCCATCGCCACCGCGTGCGCGTGCGGGCCCGCCGCGACACCCAGCCGCTGCCAGACCGTCTCGGCGAAGGAGGCCGCCCACCGGCGGTTGGTACGACGGTGCGCCTCCGCCAGCGGCGTCACCGCCCGCCCCTCGCCGAACGTCACGCGCGCCACCCGCACGTCGTCCACGAAGGCGTCCGCGAAGTGCCGGATCAGCCCCCGCGCGGCCTCGTTCTCGTCCTGGTCGTCGCCCAGCGCGTCCAGCTTCGAGGTGAGACGTCCCGCCACGTCAACGACGATGCGATCGAGCAGCGCCAGGTACAGGGCCTCCTTGCTCGCGAAGACCTCGTAGAAGCTCTTGGTGCCGACGTACACCTGCTTGCAGATCTGCTCGATCGAGGTGTCCTGATACCCCGTGTTCCCCTCGGGTGGCACCCCTCCCGTGGCGCATCGGCCGTATCACGGGAGATCACGACGGCACGGGGGAACTCGCAGATCTTCGACCCCGTCAGTCCCATCGGAGTACGAGGACCGCCCCTGGATCGAACATGCCGTCGAACTCCGAGGCTGACGCGACCGTCGACAACGAGGAGTCACACATTGATCCGTGTCGCACGCAGGGCAGTTGCCGCCACAGCCCTGGCGCTGTTAATGGCGATCCCCACGCAGGCGCATGCCGAACCGCCCGACACCCCCCGGGCACATGGCTCCGCGTCGCCCAAGACGTTCTGGGAGCCGGGGGGACCCGGAGCCGCCCGGCTCCCGGAGGGCTGGCGGATCACCGGGCCGGGAGAGGACCGGGCACTGGTGTGGCGGTCGCCGCAGCGGGTGCCGACCGGGGATGCCCGCGTCGAGTTCTACGCCGGGGACCGCCTCGTCGGCCGACCCACCCCACAGCGCGACGGGCACACCTTCACCTTGAAGCTCGCCGACGCCCGATGGGGGGCCGGCGAGCCGAGTGACGTCGCGCGCCTGCGGGTGATGGCCGCCGGCCGGCGCCTCGACGTCCCGCCGGGTGACCGGGGCCCCGGCCGGACCCAGCCGTCGGAGCGCCCCGGCGCCGCGCCCGCGCAACTGCCCGTCAATCCGGTCGACCCCGGGGCCCGCGGGCCGTACCGCACGGTCAGTAGCGCATACGAGTTGCCGTCGATCAGGCTCCCCGGCTTCGCGGAGCCGGTGGAGATGCAGGGATTCGTCGTGGCGCCGACCGGTGCTCCGGGCAAGCGCCCGATGGCACTGTTCCTGCACGGCCGGCACCAGACGTGCTACAACGCCAGCGGTCAAGGGAACCTCTACTGGCCCTGTCCGCCGGGTTGGAAGCCCGTACCGAGCCACCGCGGGTACCGTGACAGCCAAGAACTCCTGGCTTCCCAGGGCTATGTGACGGTGTCCGTCTCCGCGAACGGCATCAACGCGCAGGACGTTTTCGCCGTCGACGACGGCGCGCAGGCCCGCTCGTCCCTGGTCCGGCACCACCTGGCCCAGTGGGCCGACTGGGCGGCCCACCACGATCGCGGCCCGGAGTCCGTCCGCGCGATGACGGCGGCCGACCTGTCCAAGGTGCTGCTCATCGGCCACTCCAGAGGCGGTGAGGGCGTCAACCGGGCCGCGCTCGACAGCCTGCACCGACCACCCGCCGACCAGGGCGGGTACCAGGGACCGGTGCGCTGGCGCATCCGCGGCACCGCCCTGATCGCCCCCACCGCCTTCGGCCAGAACCCCGCCCCGGACGTTCCGTCGATGACCCTGCTGCCCGCTTGCGACGGGGACGTCAACGACCTCCAGGGACAGCTCTACGTCGACGGCACCCGGGGCGTCGGCAGCGGCACCGCGCTGCACAGCTCGGTCTACGTCGTCGGAGCGAACCACAACTACTTCAACAGCGAGTGGACCCCGGGACAGGCCGAAGCCCCGGCCAGCGACGACTTCCACGAGATACCCAACCAGCCGGACGCGGTCTGCTCGCAGGGCGCACCGACCCGGCTGACCCCCGCCCAGCAGCAAAGCGCCGGCGCCACGTACCTCGCGGCGGCGGCCCGGCTGTTCGTGGCCGGCGACGACCGGGTGCGCCCGCTGCTCGACGGCACGGGACACCGTGCCCCCTCCGTGGGCACCGCGCGGGTCCTCGCCCACGCCGTCGGCGGCAACCGCACCCCCCTGGTCCTGCCCGACGCGGAAGCCGCCCCGACGGTTGAGGGCGGCCGGCTGTGCCGCCAGGTCGACATTGACCTCGCCACCCAGTGCCTCCCGCTGTGGGGCGAGCCGCAGTCACCCCACTTCGCACCCTGGCGTGTCCTGCCGGAACTCGGCCGGCAGACGATCACGGCCCGGTGGACGCAGCCGGGCACACCGGTGCGCGTGCGCCCCGCCGCTCCGGTCTCCTTGGCAGGCGCGCACTCGGTGGCGCTGCGGATCGCGGTGCCCCCGAACACCACGAGTACCCGACTCGACGTCGCCCTCACCGATGCCTCCGGACGTCGCAGTGACCTCGGCCAGGTCACGGTCGACGGGCTGCCCGGGACCGACCGCACCGCTTCCGTCTGGGCCCAGGAGGTGCGGCTGCCGCTGTCCGCCGCTACCGGGGCCGGAGTCGACCTGGCACGCGTGGCGGCCCTGGAGCTGACCCCGCGCGGAGGTCCGGGACAGCTGTGGCTGATGGACGCCTGGGGCTGGCGCGCCGGCACCCCCGAGACACGGCCCGCCACCCTGCCGCGCATCGACGTCGGACAGTTGACGGTCCAGGAGGGCGACACGGGCGAGCGAACCTATCGCGTCCCAGTGCACGTCAGCGGCGAGGGCAGTGGCCAGGTCCGGCTCACCGACCCCGCCGGGGAGCAGCGGTTGGTCACGGTGCGCCCCGGCACCAACTCCGTCGACGTTCCCGTCACGGTCCGGGGCGACACCTTGTACGGCAGGGACGAGTCGCACACGGTCGCCGTCAAGGCGGTGCGGAACGCGGCCGTGGGCTCGGACCTCGGCAGCATTCAGGTCGTGGACGACGACGCCCCGCCCAGGGTCGATGTCACGGCGGTCGCGGACCGTGTCACCGAGGGGCAGCCACTGGCTTGGCGCGTCACGCTGTCCGCACCGGTGGAGTTCCATCTGTGGGACGTGTCGCTCGTCGTCGAGCCGGTGACCGGCGGTCCTGAGTTGTCCACGACGGACGTCCCGGCGGCGTGGCTCGACCAGCGCTTCGGCGCCTCCCCACTGCCAGAGCGGCCACTGTCCCGCGTACACGACAGGCCGGCGATCGAATTCGAGATCCCCCGGGGACAGACGAGTACGGAGGTGCAGGTGCCGACGGTCGCGGACGGCATCGGCGAGTCGGAGGAGGCCCTGCGACTGCGGGCGCGGACGAGCTGGGAGCTTGCCGAAGGACCAGTGGTGACCGGAACGGTCCGCGACCCGTCCTGACAGGGCAGTCGCACGGCTGGCCCGCCGATCGGCACCGCGCCGAACGGCGGGCCGGCCGACGACCGCACCTCACAGCGCCGTAACCCGTGGGGAGAAGCGGGGAATCGACTCGTCAGCGCCTGAAGCCGCCCTCCGAGTTGATCACCTCGCCGGTGATCCACTCTGCCTCGTCCGTGGCCAGCCAGGCGATCAGCCGGGCCGGGTCGTCCGGCATGCCCCAGCGCCCGCTGGGGAACCGGTCGGCGATCGCCCGGTAGTCGTCGCCGTCCATGTAGTCCGTGTCCACCGGGCCCGGGTTGACGGTGTTGATGGTCACGCCGAGCTCCCCGAGATGGGTCGACAGGGAGCGGGTGACGGACGCCAGCGCCCCCTTGCCCAGGCCGTACGCCAACTCCCACGGCATGCCGCCGGCGATGTCCTGGCCGGAGGTCATCGTCACCACCCGCCCGCCGGGGGTGCCCGCGGGCAGCGCGGCGCGCAGCCGGGCGAACTCCTTGACCATCAGCACCACGGAGCGCACGTCGACGGCCCAGTGGGCGTCGAGGTGGCGCACGTCGATCTCGTCGAGCGTGCCGTCGAAGCCGCTGAGCGCGTGGTTGGCGACCAGGACGTCGAGCCGGCCGCCGAGTTCGTCGGCGGCCCTCTCCACCAGGGCGGCGGGCGCCGCCGGGTCCGCCAGGTCGGCGGGGCCGTGCACGACCACGGCTTCGGGGTCCGCGAGCGCGGCGCGCACCCCTTCGACGACCGCTTCGATGCCGCCCGGCTCGGCGCCCCACGGCTTCTGCGCGTCGTGGGACATGTGGTGGTGCAGATAGACGCTCGCGCCGTACGCGGCGAGCCGGCGGGCCACCGCGTACCCGATGCCGCCTCGTCTGCTCGCGCCGGTCACCAGCGCGGTGCGCCCGCGCAGGGGAAGGGGGTCTCGCCGTAGGGAATGGGGTTCGGGATGGGGAAGTTTGGGCACGGTGCCCCATCCTGGGTGTTCGGTCGGCCCCTGTCACATGGATTTCCCCCGCCCGGGCCGCGGGCGGCCGGCCCGGGTCAGTCGCCGGCCGCGCCGAGCCGCAGGCGGACGGCGGAGCCGGACCGTTCCTTGACCACCTCCAACTGGGTGGGGATGCGGCGGCGCAGGTCCGGGACGTGGCTGACGATCCCGACGCTGCGGTCCCGCTCCCGCAGCGAGTCCAGTACGTCCAGCACCTCGTCCAGGGTCTGTTCGTCCAGGCTGCCGAAGCCCTCGTCGATGAAGAGGGTGTCCAGTCGGACGCCGCCCGCCTCGTCGGTGACGACGTCGGCGAGGCCGAGCGCGAGGGCGAGCGAGGCGAAGAACGCCTCGCCGCCGGAGAGCGTCGCCGTGTCGCGCGCGCTGCCGGTCCAGGCGTCGAGGACCCGCAGGCCGAGCCCGGCCCGCTTGCTGCCGGCGCGGGCGTCGGAGTGGGTGAGGGTGTAGCGGCCGGCCGACATCCGCTGGAGGCGAGCCGTGGCGGCCGCCGCGACCTGCTCCAGCCGGGCGGCGAGCACGTACGACTCCAGGCGCATCCGACGTTCGTTCGCGGCGGAGGTGCCCGCGGTGAGCGCGGCGAGCCCGGCCACCCGGTCGTACTCCGCGCGCAGCGGGCCGAGGGCCCGGTGCTCGGCGAGGGCCTGCCGGGAGAGCGCGGCCAAGTCCGTGCGGCGCTCCTGCGCGGCGGCGAGCGCGGTCGAGGCGTCCCGCAGGGCGCGTTCGGCGACCGCGAGGTGCGCGGCCGCCGCGTCCGGGTCGGCCGGGGGCAGTTCGGAGGCGGCCCGGGCCGCCGGCTCCGCGAGGCGGTCGGCGACGGCCGCCGCTTCGGTGCGCCAGGTGTCGACGCGGCGCTGCAACGCGCGGTGGGCCGCGTCGCCGAGCAGGGCGTCGGCGGCGGCGCCCGGGGTGTCGAAACCGGCGCGGTAGGCGGTGTCCGCCGCCTGTCCGTCGGTGTCCTTCACGCGCCGGGCGGTGGCGTCGCAGGCCCGTACGGCCTCGGCGGCGTCGGCGAGGAGCAGCACCCGGCGCTCCCACTGCGCGGCGCGCTCGGCGACGCTGCGCGCCCCGCCGCGGGCCCGCTCCACCTCGTCGGTCAGCGCGGACTGCTCCCGGTCGAGCGCTTCCCGCTCGGCCGTGCGGGCGGCCTGGCGCTGCTCGATCTGCTGGCGGGCCGCGGTCCGCTCGGTGTGCTCCCGCTCGATCCGGTCCAGCGCTTCGCGGGCCGCGTGGGTGCCGGCGGCGCTGTCGTGGGCGGCGCGGTGCTCGCGTTCCAACTGGGCGACGAAGGAGGCCAGTTCGGATTCGGGGGTGTCGTACGCATCGGGCTCGGCGGGTGCCGGACCGTCGGGGGCGCCGTCGACCCGGGCCTGGCGGCGGGCCGCCTGGCGGGCCTCTTGCAGCACGGCGAGGGCGCGCTCGGCTGCGCCGGCGGCCTGCTGGGCGCGGGTGTGGGTGCGGTACGCCGCTTCTTCTTCGGCGGGCGAGACCTGGTCGTCGGTGGTGGGGGCCGGGGCGGGGTGGTCCGGCGAGCCGCAGACGGCGCAGGGGGCGCCGGGCTCCAGATGCGCGGCGAGTTCGGCGGCGATGTGCGCCAGGCGGCGTTCCTTGAGGTCGAGCCAGCCGTCCTTGGTGGTGAGCGCCGTGTCGTGGGCGGTGCGCAGCGCCTGCTCGGCGTCGGCCACCCGCGCGGTGAGGCGGTCCCGCTCCCGGGCCGCATGCAGCCGTCGGCGGGCGGGGTCGAGGCGGCCGGCCAACTGCTCGGCTCGGGTGGCCGCTTCCTGGGCCCGGGCCACCCGCTTCTGGTGCGCACTGCGCAGCGCGGGCCAGCCGGCGAGCCACTCCTGTGCGTCCTGGAGGACGTCGTCGTCGGCGCGGGTCGCGCGGTCGAGGGCGGTGCGCTGGCGGGCGATCTCCTCGGCGCGCCGCTCGGCCCGGCGGGCGGCCTCCAGGCCGCCGAGGTCTCGGCGGAGCCGGCGCTCCTCGTCGGCCAACTGCTCTGCGCCCGCCTCGGTCAGCTCGGTCGGCAGCGCGGCGCGGACGCCGTCCAGTGCGGCCTGGGCGGCGCGGTGGTCGCGTTCGGCGTCGTCCCGGAGGGTGAGGGCGGGCGCCACCCGCTCCGCGCGGCGGGCCAGCTGCATCCGGGCCACCGCGGCGTCGTGGTCCGCCCGGCCCGCCGTCAGTGCTTCGTCGCGGCGGCGTGCGTCCTCGTGGCGCTGTTGGAGCCGGTGCTGTTCGCGGGCGGTGTCGAGGGCGGCGCGGGCGGCGCGCTCGCGCGCCTCGGCCGCGGCGAGGGCGCTGTCCGCGACGGCGTGCCGCTCCTGCGCGCCCGCGCGGGCGACGGCCGCCCAGGCGAGGACGGCTTCGGCGAGCCCGGGGTCCCCGGGCGCCTGGGTCGGTACGGGCCAGTCGTCGGCGACGCCGGCCGCGGCCTGCTCCATCTTGTGCAGCGCCGCGAGGAGCCGCTCGTCTCCGGTGCGCACCCGGGCTTCCGCGGCGCGCCGTCGATCGGCCAGGCGCTCTTCGACGGCGGCGAAGCGGCGGGTGTCGAAGAGCCGGCCCAGGAGCCGGCCGCGGGCTTCGGCGTCGGCCCGTAGGAAGCGGGCGAAGTCTCCTTGCGGCAACAGCACGACCTGGCAGAACTGCTCGCGGCTCATGCCGCCCAGCAGTTGGGTGATCTCCTCCCCGATCTCGTCGTGGGAGCTGCTGAGCGCCTTCCACTCGCCGCTCGCGGGGACGTACTCGCGCAGCCTGCTCTGGGCGCGCTCGGTGGTGAACCCCTGGCCCTTCTTCTTCGGGCGCGGCTGGGCGGGGCTGCGGCGGATCTCCAGCCGGCGCCCGCCGACGGTCAGGTCGAGGAGGACTTCGGTGGGCAGGTCCGCGGGCGCGTGGTCGCTGCGCAGCGCGGCGCCGGGGCCCTGCCGGGCGCCGGGCACGGTGCCGTACAGCGCGAAGCAGACCGCGTCCAGGACGGAGGTCTTGCCCGCGCCGGTCGCTCCGTGCAGGAGGAAGAGGCCGTCGGCGGTGAGGGCGTCGAAGTCGATCTCCTGGCGGGCGGCGAAGGGGCCGAACGCGGTGACGGCGAGTCGGTGCAGCCTCATCCCGCGGCCTCCGCCCCGGCGATCCGCACCTCGTCGAACGCCGCGCGCAGCACGGTCCGTTCCTCCTCGTCGGGGCCGGTGCCGCCGCGCACGTGGGTGACGAAGTCCTCCGCGATCTCCACGTCGCTGCGGCCCCGCATCCGCTGGGCGTACGACACCGCCGAGTCCTGCGGGTCGCGTTCGGGGGCGAAGACGATGCTGAGGACGTGCGGGAAGCGGGCGGTGAGCCTGGCCATGGGCTCGGCGGGGCGGACCGGGTCGGTCAGGGTGGCTTCGACGAAGGCGTCCTCGTGCCGCTCGTGGGCGGGGTCCTCCAGCAGCTCCGCGAGGCGTCCGGAGAGCCGGGCCAGCGGCCGGGGCACGGGGCAGTCGATGCGCTCGGCCGTCACGGAGCCCTCGGCGTCGAGCTCGACCAGCCACGTCGTCTTGCGGTGGGTGGCTTCGGAGAAGGAGTACGCGAGGGGGGAGCCCGAGTACCGTACGCGCCCGGTGATGGTCTGGCAGCCGTGGAGGTGGCCCAGGGCCACGTAGTCCACGCCGTGGAAGGTCTCGGCGGGCACCGCGGCGACCCCGCCGACGGTGATGTCCCGCTCGCTGTCGCTGGCCTTGCCGCCGACGACGAAGGCGTGGGCGAGGACGACGGAGCGGGTGCCGGTCGGGCGGGCGGCGAGGTCGGCCCGCACCTGCTCCATGGCCGCGGCGAGCACGGTCTCGTGGCGTGCCTTGTCGACCCGGAAGTCGTCCTTCACCAGCACCGGTTCCAGATAGGGCAGTCCGTAGCACGCCACGTCGCCGTGGGCGTCGGCGAGCACGACGGGGGCGGCGCAGCCGGCGGGGTCGGTGCGCAGATGGATGCCGGCGCGCTCGATGAGGCCGGCGCCCACGCCGAGGCGGCGCGCGGAGTCGTGGTTCCCGGAGATCATCACGGTGGGCACGCCGACGTCGGCGAGCCGGTGCAGCGCGCGGTCGAAGAGCTCGACGGCGGCCAGCGGCGGCACCGCCCGGTCGTACACGTCGCCCGCCACCAGGACCGCGTCCACCTCGCGCGCGCGGGCCGTCGCCACCAGGTGGTCGAGGAACGCGGCCTGGGCTTCGAGCATGCTCACCCGGTGCAGGGAGCGCCCCAGGTGCCAGTCCGAGGTGTGCAGGAATCTCATGATCCCCGAGCGTAACGGCGGGGTGTGACAGCCCGGGTGGCTTCTGGGATTCCGGCAGCCGCGGGGGCCCCGCCGGCCTCAGGCGTCGCCATACGCCTCACCGCCGAGTTCCAGCGCGGCCGTTCCGGCGGTGACGTCGGCGAGCCAGGCGCGGAAGGCGTCGGTGTCGGCGTCCGGCAGCCCGATCTCGATGGTGACCTGCTCCGCGTAGCGGACGTCCCGCACGGCGCGGCCGGTGGCGCGCAGGTCGTTCTCCAGCTTCCCGGCCCGCTGGTGGTCGACGGTGACGACGGCGAGCCGGAAGCGGCGCCGGGTGCGGGTGCCGATCGCGTCGAGGGCTTCGCCGACCGCTCCCCCGTACGCCCGGATCAGCCCGCCGGCGCCGAGCTTGACGCCGCCGTAGTAGCGGGTGACGACGGCGACGGCGTAGCGGACGTCGCGCCGCAGCAGCATCTGGAGCATCGGCACTCCTGCGGTGCCGCCGGGCTCCCCGTCGTCGCTCGCCTTCTGTACGGAGGCGTCGGCGCCGATCACGTACGCGAAGCAGTTGTGGGTGGCGGTCGGGTGCTCGCGGCGGATGCGGGCGACGAACGCCTGCGCCTCCTCCTCGGTCGCGGCGGGGGCGAGCGCGCAGATGAAGCGCGATCGGTTGATCTCGGTCTCGTGGACGCCCTCGCGGGCCACCGTCCGGTACTGCTCCTGCATCCGCCCACCCTATGCTTCACCCGTTCGAGGAGGTGCGGAGGGGAATGCTCCGCACGGGCGGTCCGTTGTCGAAGGCATGTACGCAGACGACGAGACGATCCGCAGGATCCTCACTTCGACGGGCCCCACGTGGGCGGTGGTCGGCCTGTCCAACAACGAGTCGCGGGCGGCGTACGGGGTCGCGCGCGTCCTCCAGCGCTTCGGCAAGCGGATCGTCCCGGTCCACCCCAAGGCGGAGACGGTCCACGGCGAGCAGGGTTACGCGTCCCTGGCCGACGTCCCCTTCGACGTGGACGTGGTCGACGTGTTCGTCAATGCGGAGCTGGCGGGCGCCGTCGCGGACGAGGCGGTGGCCAAGGGGGCGAAGGCGGTGTGGTTCCAGCTCGGCGTGGTCGACGAGGCGGCGTACGAGCGCACCCGGGCCGCCGGCCTGGACATGGTGATGGACCGCTGCCCCGCGATAGAGATCCCGCAGCTGGACTGACGCCGCCGGTCGACACGGACTCGTGCCGTGGCGGGCCCGCCACGGCACGATGTCAGACGCCCAGGCCCTCCAGGACGACCGCGCCCGGCAGTACGGCGAACGCCTTGCCCGGGACGATCAGCTTGCCGCGGCGCCGTCCGCTGCCGATGAGCACCCACGGGGTGTCGACGACGGCGGAGTCCACCAGGACGGGCCAGTCCGCGGGCAGTCCGACGGGGGTGATCCCGCCGTACTCCATCCCCGTCTGACCGGTCGCGGCCTCCCGGGAGGCGAAGGACGCCTTGCGCGCGCCCAGGTGCTTGCGGACGACCCCGTTGACGTCGGCCCGGGTGTGCGAGAGCACGACGCAGGCCGCGATGGTGGACTCGCCGGCACGCTTGCCGGCCACCAGGACGCAGTTCGCGGACTGCCGCAGCAGCTCCTCGCCGTGGTGTGCCACGAAGTCGGCGGTGTCGGCGATCGCCGGGTCCGTGTCGACGTAGATCAACTGGTCCGCGGGGACGTCGCCGGTCCAGTTCCGTACGGCGTCGGCGACCGGGGGGACGAGCTGGTCCAGGCAGTCGGGGGCGGGGCGGGGGTTGTCGAAGGAGCCGATGGGTGCGCGCATTCCCGCACGCTAACAGCGCCCGCGCCCGGGCGGCCAAGCCGTTCGACCCGTGGGTGGACGGCGTGATCCGCGGCGGGGCCGGGGAGTTGGGCCCGGGCGTTCACCGGGGCGGCGGGCTCAGGGCACGGGCGGCACGGAGACCGCCATCGTGACCTCCGTGGGTTCGTCGCCGTCGTTGCGGTAGGCGTGCGGGAGGTTGGACTCGAAGGTCGCGGACGCCCCTGCGGGCACGGCGTGCGCCACTCCGTCCACGACCAGCGTGAGGACCCCCTCGGTGACGTGCAGCAGCTCGATCGTGCCGCTGGGGTGCGCGTCGGACGAACTGCCCTCGCCGGGCATCAGCCGCCACTTCCACAGCTCCAGCGGACCGCGCTTCTCGACCCCGATCAACAGGCTGCTGGAGCTGCCGTCGGGGGTGCTCCACATCCGCACCGCCCGGTCCGCCGGGACGATCCGGACCTGGGGCCCCTGGTCGTGGTCGAGGAGGGTGGCGATGCTGATGCCGAGGGCGTCGGCGAGCTTCACCGTGGTGCCGACGCTGGGGTTGGTCCTGGCCTGTTCGATCTGGATGACCATGCCCCGGCTGACCCCCGAGCGGGCGGCGAGGGCGTCGAGGGTGAACCCCCGCTCGCTGCGCCACCGCTTGAGGTTCCGGGCGAGCGCCTGGGTGAGCTGATCGAGGTCAGACACATTCCATCCAATAAATTGAATCCGAAGGTGCAAAATCTTGCACTACGGTGTGCTGCACCACCACGTCCAGCACACTGCACTGCGAGGTCTTCCCATGGTCGCACTCTTCGCCCTGACCACCGCACTCCTGATGGGCCTCGCGGACTTCGGGGGCGGCCTGCTGACGCGACGGGCCCCGGCCCTCACCGTCGTGGTGGCCTCGCAGACCATCGCGGTCGTCGTCCTCGGCGCGATCGTCGTCGCGACCGGCGCCTGGCGGGAGAGCGGCCCGCAACTCTGGTACGCGGTGGCGGCCGGCGTGCTCGGCCCGCTCGCCCTGCTCTGCTTCTACCAGGCGCTCGCCCTCGGCCCGATGGGCGTGGTGTCCCCGCTCGGCTCCCTGGGCGTGGCCGTGCCCTTCGGCGCGGGGCTGTTGATGGGCGAGCGCCCGGGCCTGCTCCAGGTCGCCGGCGTGGCGGTCGCGGTGGCCGGCATCGTCCTCGCCGGCGGCCCGGAACTGCGCGGTGCACCCGTCCGCCGGCGGGCCCTGATGCTGACCCTGGGCGCGGCGTTCGGCTTCGGTGCGGTCATGACGTTGATCGCCGAGGCGTCGTCGACCCTGCCGGGGCTCTTCCTCGCGCTCTTCGTCCAGCGCCTGACGAACGTCGCGGTCGGCGGCGCCGCGCTGTGCGCGACGGTGCGGCGCGGTTCGCCCGCCCTGCCCGAAGAGGGCGGGTTCCGCGTGCTGTGGACCTCGCTGCCGCTGCTCGCGTTCGTCGGCCTCGCGGACGTCGCCTCCAACGGCACGTACTCGCTGGCCGCCCAGACGGGACCGGTGACGGTCGCCGCCGTCCTGTCGCATCTGTACCCCGTGGTCACCGTGGTCGCGGCGCTGGTCCTGCTCAGGGAGCGGCTGCGCGGCGTCCAGGCGACGGGCGCGGGCCTCGCGCTGGCCGGCGCCGTCCTGCTGGCCACCGGCTGAGCCGGCGGGCCCGCCCGCGCTTCACTGCGCCCGACGCTCCGCATCGCCGAGGGCCAGCAGTTGCTCGGGGGTGATCCCCTCCGGTATCGGCACGGGAGCCGGGGTGCGCAGCGGCGGCTCCCAGCCGCGCACCGGGTCCCAGCTCCGTACGATCCGGGCCGGCGCGCCCGCGACCACCGAGTGGTCCGGGACCTCGCCGCGGACCACCGCACCGGCCGCAACGACGACGTTGCGCCCCAGCCGCGCGCCCGGCAGGACGACGGCGCCGGTGCCCAGCCAGCAGCCGGGGCCGATCTCCACCGGTGCGGTGCGCGGCCACTGCCGGCCCACCGGCTGGTGCGGGTCGTCGTAGCTGTGGTTGGTCGAGGTGATGTAGACGTAGGGCCCGCAGAAGGTGTCCTTGCCGATCGTCACCCGGGTGTCCGCGACGACGTGGCTGC
The DNA here is from genome assembly GCF_044328175.1 of Streptomyces sp. NPDC017979. Classification (NCBI taxonomy): domain Bacteria; kingdom Bacillati; phylum Actinomycetota; class Actinomycetes; order Kitasatosporales; family Streptomycetaceae; genus Streptomyces; species Streptomyces sp. NPDC017979. The sequence goes on from NZ_JBIRGU010000004.1 coordinate 373,171, forward strand.
CCCGTCCCAGCACCACGCCGTCGCCCAGGGTCAGGATCGGGTCGGGCCCCAGGTCGAGCCCGGGCATCATGCCGGCGGTGAGGGTGACCTGCTCGGCGATGATGCAGTGGGCGCCCAACTCGATCCACCGCTCCCCGAACACGGTGCCCTGGGGGAACGCCAGCCGGGTGCCGGGCCCGAAGGTCCTGAAGCACAGCCGACCGGGCCGGTCGGCGGTGACGGCGCCGGCGTCCGTCGCCCAACCCCACGCGCGGTGCAGCCCGCGGGTCACCGCCCCCCGCCACCAGGCGGAAGGCGACGGGAACGAGAACGTGTTTCTGTTCTTGGGCACCCGGCCACGGTAGTCCGCCGGGGCGCGGGCGTTCAGACCCGCGCCCTGTGATGTTCGCCCCACGAGCGCGCTGTTCGCCCCCCCACGCGCCGGGAGACCCTCCTGTCGCGGGGCCCATTTATCACGATCCCGCCGCCCGTACGGCGACTTCGGCGCGAAGTCCTCCGTTCTGTGGGCGTCCGCGCCATCCGGGCACGCCCCCGGCGCCCCGTGGCTAGCATGAGCGCCACCTACTTGCGGAAGATCACCGTCAACTTCGGGCTTCCCCCTGGGTGTTCGGCCGTCGGCGCCTCGGCCGGACCGCATGACCCGACAGTCCTCAGTCCTCCCGTCAGTCCTCCCGGCTTCGCACCGGATCGCCCCCGGACTCCAGACTCCAGCAGCGAGGGACCGAATGTCCGTGCCAGTCGCCCGGAAAACGCACCGGATACGCACGTCACCGCCGTCCGCGTACGCGCCGGCCTCCATCGCGGTGGCCACCGCCGCGGCCGGTGTCGCGATCGCCGCGGCCCCGGCGTCGGCCCGCACCTTCGTCGCGGTCACGGTCGCCGTCGCCTGGGCGTGGTTCTCCACCGCGGTCGTCGTCGGCGCCGTGACCGCCCGCAGGCTCCGCGGCGCAGAGGCGACGGCGCGCGTGGACGCCGCGTCCCTGCGCGCCCGGGCGGTGCGCGCCGACGCCGACCTCGCCCAACTCCTCGACGTCACCCTGCCCCTGGTCACCCGGCGGCTGCGGGACGGCGAGCGTGCCGACGCGGTGCTCGCCGGGGTGCCGGCGCCCGCCCACGCCAGGCTGCGGAGCCTGCTGCAGACGTACGCCGTGGAGGTCGACACCGGCGAGCGGGTGGCCAGGTCCGCCACCGCCGACAGCGTCGCCGCGGTGCGCCGGCTGACCCGCGCCACCGACGAGTTGGACCGGCTGATGACGGTCACCCTGCCCGACGCGGTCGCCCGGCTGCGCTCGGGCGCCTCCGCCGACACCGCGCTCGCCGCGCTGGAACCGCCGGACGACGACCGGCTCCGGGTCGTCCTGGACTCCGTCGTGCGCGAGTTCGCGGTGAGCGAGCGCCGGGCCGCCGCCGTGATGGGCGCCGGCACCAAGACGCTCAGCCAGGTCCAGGCGAAGGCGGTGAGCATGCTCGCCGACCTAAGGGAGTTGCAGGATCGTCACGGCGGGGAGATCTTCGGCGATCTGCTGCGGCTCGACCACAACACCTCCCAACTGGGGCTGTTGGCCGACCGGCTGTCGCTGCTGATGGGCGGTCGCACCAGCCGGACGTGGAACCGTCCGATCCGTACGGAGAGCATCCTGCGCGGCGCCGTCGGCCGGATCGCGGCGTACCGACGCGTCCGGCTGCACGTCTCCGGCAACGCCAAGGTCGTCGGGTACGCCGCCGAAGCCGTGATGCACCTCCTCGCCGAACTGATGGACAACGCGGCGAACTTCTCGCCGCCCATCGACGAGGTCCACGTGTACGTGGAGGAGCGCACCGCGGGGCTCGTGGTCACCATCGAGGACAGCGGGCTGAAGATGTCGGAGGCCGCGATGCGCCGGGCGGAGGAAGCGGTCTCCGGCCGCGCCACCAACCTCGCGTACCTGCGCAGCACCCGGATCGGGCTCGTCGTGGTCGGACTGCTGGCGGTCAAGTACCACCTGACCGTCACCTACCGACCGTCGTCCCGCGGGGGCACCGGCGTGGTGGTGCTCTTCCCGCCGCAACTGCTGCACCAGGAGCAGGTCGGCGCCGACCCGGAGGACGAGTTCGCCCAGCTCACCCGGGACGTCCCGGCCCCGACCCAGACCACGGCCGAGGCGTACGCGCACGACGTGCTCGCCGCCCCCGCCCCGGTGGGGCTCGACCCGGTCCGGCCCGACGTCGTGGCCCCCTTCGACGTCGCACCGCCGCCCGCCTCGCCGCTGCTGCCCCTCCAGGGCTCGCCCCTGGCGACCCCGAACGGGCTGCCCGTGCGCCCCCGCGGGCGCACCATGGCCGCCGCGGACCGCCGCCGGCCCGAGTACGACGCCGTACCCGACGCCGCGTCGGGCGGCGCGGCGTCGGGGTCCGACGGCGCCGGGGCCCTGCGGAGCCGGCCCGCGCGCGACGTGGGCGCCCGGTTCAGCGCGTTCCACCAGGCACGACGGCGCCCCGGCCCGTCCCCGGACGCCGCCGGAGCACCGTGAGGGCGGCCCCGGGCCCGTACGTGCGCCCGCCGCCCGCACCGCGACTCCCCCGACCCACCCCCCGACGACGGACAGGAGGAACGGGCCGGTCCCCCGGACGACCACCGGGAGCACCCGCCCCACCCCGACGATGCAGCAGACCACCGACACCAGCTTGACCTGGCTCCTGGAGGGCCTCCTCGAACGAGTCCCGGGCACCCGGCACGCCCTGGTGCTCTCCCGCGACGGGCTGAAGCTGTGCTGGAGCCCGCACCTCACCCTCGACCAGGCCGATCAACTCGCCGCGATCTGCTCGGGCATCCAGGCCCTGGCCCAGGGCGCCTCGGTGGAGTTCGGCGACGGCTCCGGCGGCGTGCGCCACTCGATGACCGAGTTCCACGGCGGGCTCCTCTTCATCGTCGAGGCCGGTGAGGGCGCCCATCTCGCGGTGGTCGCCGAGGACGGCGCCGACCCCGGCGCCGTCGGCCACCACATGACCGAACTCGTCGACCAGATAGGGGAGCACCTGCGCGCCGAGCCGCGCGTCCGGGCCGCCCGGGAGAGCTCCCCCTCATGATCCGCCGCCCCGTCGACCTGGGGGAGCCGGACCGGCTGTACACCGTCACCGGTGGCCGCAGCCGCGTCTACGACGACCACGCCCGCACCTTCGACCTGGTGACCCTGGTCGTCAGCGAGTGCGAACCGACGCCGGGCATGCAGTCCGAGCACGTCCGGATCCTCACGCTGTGCCGGCATCCGATCTCCGTGGTCGAGATCTCGGCGGAGCTGCGGCTGCCGGTGACGGTGGTCCGGATCCTGCTCGGGGACCTGCTGGCGACGGGGCGGATCACCGCACGACGGCCGAGGACGGCCGGCCCGCGCGCCGGGCTGCCCGACACGGCCCTGTTGGAGGAGGTGCTCGTTGGACTCCGCAACCTTTGACCCGCCCACCGGCCCGGGAGCCGTCGGCACCGCCGAAGCGGCCGAACTTCCCGGCCGCACCCCCCTGACCGACACCGCCGACACCGGCCTCAAGATCGTGATCGTGGGCGGCTTCGGGGTCGGCAAGACGACCCTGGTGCGCTCCGTGAGCGAGATCCGACCGCTGAACACCGAAGAGGTGATGACGCAGGCGGGCGTCGGGGTCGACGAGACCGCCGGGCCCATGACGAAGTCCACCACGACGGTGGCCTTCGACTTCGGCCGGATCAGCCTCAACGAGCGGATGGTGCTCTACCTGTTCGGCGCGCCCGGGCAGGAACGGTTCTGGTTCCTGTGGGACCGCCTCTTCGCCGGCACGCTCGGCGCGGTCGTCCTGGTGGACACCCGCCGGATGAGCGACTCCTGGTACGCGATCGACCGGCTGGAGAGCCACGGCACCCCGTTCGTCGTCGCGGTCAACCGCTTCGACAACGACCCCGCGGCCTTCACCCTGAAGGAGATACGCCAGGCGCTGTCGCTCGCTCCGCACGTGCCGATGGTCGACTGCGACGCCCGGGTCCGCGCCTCCGGCAAGCACGTCCTGATCAGCCTCGTCAACCACCTCCACGAACTGGCCACGGCCCGGGAGACGACCCCATGACCGACCTCGCCGGGCCCCGGGACCACGCCCCGACCCCCGGGTTCCGCACCGCCGACCCCGACTCCGCCGCCCCGCCCGTCGACGGCGGTGCGCCGCCCGGCTGCCCGGCGCGCGTCGCGCTCAGCGGGCTCGGCTACCAACAGACTCCTTCGCAGTTGTACCGGGCGCTGCGCAGCGAGCACGGGGCCGTGGCCCCGGTGCTGCTCGACGGCGACGTGCCCGCCTGGCTGGTGCTGGGGTATGCCGAAGTGGCCCATGTGACCAGCCATGACGAGTTGTTCGCCCGGGACTCCCGGCGCTGGAACCAGTGGGCGTCCATCCCCGCCGACTGGCCCCTGCTGCCGTACGTCGGGTACCAGCCGTCCGTGCTGTTCACCGAAGGGGCCGAGCACCAGCGGCGCGCCGGGGTGATCACCGAGGCGCTGGAGGCCGTCGACCAGTTCGAGCTCTCCGAGGGCTGCCGCAGGATCGCGAACCGGTTGATCGACGCCTTCGCGGGCGGTGGGCGCGCCGAGTTGATGTCGCTGTACGCGCACGCCCTGCCGATGCGGGCCGCCCTGTTGATGTGCGGCATGCCGATGGACGGCGCGGACACCGAGGACCTGGTGCAGGACCTGCGGATCTCGCTGGACGCGCACGAGGGCGACGACCCGGTCGCCGCGTACGCCAGGGTCGGGGAGCGGCTGCACCGGCTGGTGGAGGAGAAGCGGGCGGCGCCGGCGCCGGACGTGGTCTCCCGGATGGTGGCGCACCCGGCGGGACTCACCGACGAGGAGTTGGTCCAGGACCTGATCAGCGTGATCGCGGCGGCCCAGCAGCCGACGGCGAACTGGATCGGCAACGCCCTGCGGCTGCTGCTCACCGACGACCGGTTCGCCCTGAACGTCTCCGGCGGTCGGCTGAGCGTGGGGCAGGCGCTGAACGAGGTTCTCTGGCTGGACACCCCGACGCAGAACTTCATCGGCCGCTGGGCGGTGCGCGACACCCGGCTCGGCGGCCGGCAGATCCGGGCCGGGGACTGCGTGGTGCTGGGGCTCGCCGCCGCGAACACCGATCCGCAGATCTGGCCGGAGGGGCACGTCGGGGCGGAGAACTCCGCCCACATGTCCTTCAGCAACGGGGAGCACCGCTGCCCGTATCCGGCGCCGCTCCTCGCGGACGTGATCGCCCGGACGTCGGTGGAGACGCTGTTGGAGCGGCTGCCGGACACGGTGCTCGCGGTGGAGCCGACGGAGTTGGCGTGGCGTCCGTCGATCTGGATGCGGGGGCTGACGTCGCTGCCGGTGCGCTTCACCCCAATCGTCCGCTGAACGCCCCGCGCCCTTGCGCCGCTGGACGCAGCCGCCGTTTCCTGCGGGGCGTGTTGGTCTCTGCGGCGACCCAGCCGGGCGGGCCACGCGGGGCCTGGGGGCGTGGTCTAGGTCGCGGATTGGGCGGCGGGGGTGAAGCGCACCGGCAGGGAGACCGGCCCGCGGGTGAACACGCCCTGCTCCCGCGGTTCGAAGCCGTCGGCGAACCTCAGGTCGGGCAGGTCGTCGAGGAGTTGGTTGAGGCCGGTCTCCACCTCGGCCTTGGCTAGCAGCGCCCCGACGCAGAAGTGCCGGCCGAGGGCGAAGGCGAGGTGGTCGGCGGCGGCGGAGAAGGCGGTGGTGGCGTTGAGGTCGTCGCGGAAGACGTCGAAGCGGTCGGGGTCCCGGTAGCGTTCGGCGTCCCGGTTGGCGGCGCCTATCAGACAGGTGACGGTGGCTCCCGCGGGGATCGTGCCGCCGCTGACGGTGACCTCGGTCGCGGTCTGCCGCATGATCATGTGGACGGGCGGGGTGTGGCGCAGCGTCTCGGCGAGCGCCCGTCCGATCAGGCTGCGGTCCTCGCGTACGGCGGCGAACTGCTCGGGGTGCGCCAGCAGGCTGGTGAGGGTGCTGGAGATCGCCTTGTCGGTGGTCTCGCCGCCGGCCGACAGCAGCAGGCTGCAGAAGGACTTGATGTCCTCGTCGCTCATCCGCACCCCGTCGATCTCCGCGTTGCACAGGGTGGAGAGCAGGTCGTCGCCCGGGTTCTCGCGGCGCTCCCGGATGATCGGGATCATGTAGTCGGCGAACTCGCCGCGGGTGCGCAGTCCGGCGGCGTGGACCTCGGGGTCGGCGGCCAGGTTGCCGAGGAAGGCGACGATGCTGGTGTACCAGCCGTGGAAGCGGTCGTGGTCGGCCTTGTCCAGGCCGAGCATGTCGGCGATGACGTTGACGGGGAAGCGGGTGGCGAAGGCGTCGACGAGGTCGGCCTCGCCGCGGTCGCGGAAGCCGTCGATCAGCTCCCGGGAGTTGCGCTCGATGACCGGGAGGAACTTCTCCTGGAGGTCGCTGCCGCGGAATGCGGGGGCGACCAGGGCCCGGCGCACCGCGTGCTCCCGCCCGCTGAGTTGGACGATGGTCTTGCCGTGGACGGGTTCGAGTTGCCAGTCGTAGTTGTCCGTCGTGTAGGCCGCGCCGTCCTTGAAGGCGCGGGCCACGTCCTCGTAGCGCGACAGGACGTAGCTCTGGGTGGGCTCGTGCCAGATCAGCGGGAAGTCCTCGCGCATGGTGCGGTACGCCGGATACGGGTCAGCGGCGAAGTCGGGCGAGAGGATGTCGGGTATCTGCTGGGCGGTGGCCATGGGACTCCTCGACAGTGTGACGGCCGTCTCACGCCAGGCTAGGGCCATTCCGTGGGATTGCATCCGGGCCGGGCGGGGCCGTCCTCAGGTCAGGGGGCGCGCTTCGCGGTGCTGACGGGCCAGTTCCACGTACATCACCGCGTTGGTCTTGATCAGCTCGCGCTCTTCGTCCGTCAGCGGGCGCTTGACCTTCGCGGGCACTCCGGCGACCAGGGAGCCGGGCGGGACCTCCATGCCCTGGGGCACCAGCGCGTTCGCGGCCACGAGCGAGCCGGCACCGATGCGGGCGCCGTTGAGCACGGTGGCGCCCATGCCGACGAGCACGTCGTCCTCGACGGTGCAGCCGTGCAGGACGGCGTTGTGCCCGACGGTGACGCGTTCGCCGACGGTCACCGGGAAGCCGGGGTCGACGTGGACGGTCGAGTTGTCCTGGATGTTGGAGTCGGCTCCGATGACGACGGGGCCGCAGTCGGCGCGCAGCACTGCGTGGTACCAGACGCTGGCGCCCGCGGCGAGGGCGACGTCGCCGACGACGACGGAGGTGGGCGCGGTGAATGCGTCCGGGTCGATGGCGGGTTCCCGGCCGCCGACCGCGGCGATCCACGGGGTCGTCGTCATGTGCCGTCTCCTAGGTCGTCTGACACGTGGCGTCGTCCGCCCTCGGGGACGGGCCGCGGGGTCATGATCCCCCGTGCAGCGCCGGGGCGCCTCCGCCACGTCCCGCCCGCCGTGCTCAGGCGTTGGGGCGCAGCGTCCACACGATGGTCATCTCGCCGGTCACCGCGCCGTCCGCGCGCTGGATCTCCACCCGGACGTCGAACTCGGGGCGCTGGCCGGCGTCGAGTTCGGCGATGACGTCGGCCACCGGGCGGCCGAGCGTGGCGGTGGCGGTGACTTCGCCCTTCGCCAGCTTCTTGTAGCCGATCTCGGCGCGGACGGCGAGGGGCACGGCGCGGTGCAGTTGGTCGCCGAAGGCGGCTATCACGATCGCGCCGCTGGCGGACTCGGCCAGGGTGAACATGGCACCGGCGTGCGGTCCGGCGACGTGGTTGTGGAAGTCGGCCTGGTCCGGCAGGCGCAGGACCGCGCGCTCGGCGGTGGTCTCCACGTACTGGAGGTTCAGGGTCCGGACCATCGGGACGGTGGCGGTGAGCATCTCGCCCACGGTCATTTGGTCAGCGCTCATGGCCGCGATGTTACCCATCGGTAGTAGCCTTGGCCATCCCTTGCCGACCATCACCTTCGCGGGCGTCCGTGGCAGCCTTTCGGCCATCCCTCTATGGTTACTCGCCATGTGGCCAGGACAGCAGCCGCCCGGGGGCGAGAACCCGCAGCACCAGAACCCGTACCAACAGCCGGGGTATCCGCAACAGCCGAACCCCTATCAACAACCGGGTCATCAACAGCCGGGGCATCAACAGCCCGGTTATCAACAGCCCAATCCGTACCAACAGCCCACCGTGTCGCAGTACGCCGTCCCCGGCCCGCCGCAACCGCCCCAGCCTCCGCAGGAGAACAAGAAGAAGACCGCGCTCGTCGCGATCGTCGCGGTGGCCGCCGTGGTCGCCACGGCCGCGGTCACCGGGGTCGTCGTGTTGCGTGACGACGACGGCGACCGCGACGGGTCCGACAAGGGCGCCGGTGCCGCGTCGTCGGCGCCGCCCGCGTCCGCTTCCCCGTCGGAGCCGGCGAAGGAGCCCTCCCCCACCGCGGACGACAATCCGCGCGGCGGGGCCACGGCCCGGCCGACGATCGCCGGTTGGAAGGTGGTCGTCAACCCCAAGCACGGCACGATGTTCGACGTGCCGCCGGAGTGGGAGTTGCAGGGCGCCGGGGTGAGCACCGGCTTCAGCGACGAGAAGAAGGGCGACGGCTCCCCCGTCGTCGCGATGTCCGCGACGGCGCACCTGAAGAACAAGTGGTGCGAGGCGGATTCCAACGGGGACGGCAAGAACGAGACCTGGCGCCTGGCCTCGTCCGGCACGAAGGGCGGCAAGGGCGCCAAGGACACCGCGACCGCCGCGTCCAACGAGGCGGTGAACTGGGTCTGGGCGGCCTATGCGCAGACCGAGCCGAAGGGCGTCGTGCGGGCCACCACCGCGAAGTCGTACACCACCAAGTCCGGGCTGGTGGGCAGCGTGGCGACGGCGACGGCGGTCGGGACGAAGAAGCCGACGAAGTGCGACACGGACGGCAAGGCGATCGCCTTCAGCTTCAAGGACGCCGCGGGCGAGATCAAGTCGTGGGTGCTGTACGCGAACACGGGCGTCAAGGAGGAGTTGCCGGAGGCGACGATCCAGCAGGTCCTGAGCACCGTGCGGCTGACGAACCCCTCCGGGTCGTAGCCGCCCGCCGTCGAGCCGGAGAGCCGACGGGCCGACGGGCGGGTGTGGGCGTCAGCCGATGCTGAAGGACCCGCCCGGCGGCTCGGGCGACGGCTCGGCGGCGTCGTCCCGCACGGGCCGGGCGTCGCCCGTCAGCCGGGCCAGCGCCGCCCCGTGCTCGACGCGGGCGGGGAAGGCGTCCGCGGCCGTGCGGCGGGCCAGCGCCGCGGTGACCTCGGCGTCAAAGGGCCGGCGCGAGGCGAGCAGCAGGACGTTGCCGAAGCGGCGCCCGCGCAGCACGGCGGGCTCGGCGACCAGGGCCACGTCCGCGAACACGGCCGCGAAGGTGGCGAGTTGGGAGCGGAGGAAGGCGAAGGGGGAACCGTCGGCGAGGTTGCCGGCGTAGATGCCGCCCGGGCGCAGGACGCGCTCCGCGGCCCGGGCGAACTCCACGGACGTCAGATGGGCCGGGACGCGCGAGCCGCCGAACACGTCAGCGACGAGCACGTCCACGCTCTCCTCCGGGGCCGCCGCCACGAAGGCGCGGGCGTCGTCGGCGTGCACCGCGACGCCCGCGCCGTCCGGCAGCGGCAGGTGCTCGGCCACCAGGGCGAGCAGCCCGCGGTCGGCCTCCACGACGTCCTGCCGGGAGCCCGGCCGGGTCGCGGCGACGTACCGCGGCAGGCTGAGCGCGCCGCCGCCGAGGTGGAGCACGTCGAGCGGGGCGCCCTCGGGTGCGCAGGCGTCCAGGAGGTGGGCGATGCGGCGGGTGTACTCGAACTCCAGGTGGGTGGGCTCGTCGAGGTCGATGTACGACTGCGGCGCGCCGTCGACCGTCAGCAGCCAGGCCCGCTCGCGGTCGACGTCGGGCAGCAACCGGGCCGTGCCGTGGTCGACGTCGCGGACGACGGGTATCGCCTCGTGCTCGTGCTCTTCCTCGCCCTCGGCTGCTGGCGGTGTCCGTCGTCCGTGCTGTGCGTGCTGGTCCACGCGTCCATTGTGAACGCCGCGGGCACCGCCGACGTCGGCGGTGCCGGGGTGCCCGTCCCCCGGGCGGGAGGACGGGCACCCCGGCAGCACGCGGTCAGCCGACCTCGGTCACCGTGCCGGCGCCGACCGTACGACCGCCCTCACGGATCGCGAAGCCCAAGCCGGACTCCAGCGGCACCGGCCGCCCCAGCTCGACGGTCATGGTGACCGTGTCACCGGGCCGGGCGACGGCCAGCGCGCCGAGGTCGACGTCCCCGACGACGTCCGCGGTGCGGATGTAGAACTGCGGCCGGTAGCCGGTGGCGACCGGGGTCGTCCGGCCGCCCTCGCGCCCCGACAGCAGATACACCTGCGCGGTGAACCTGCTGCTCGGCGTGGTGCTGCCGGGCGCCACGACGACGTGCCCGCGGCGCACCGCGTCCCGGGCGACGCCGCGCAGCAGCAGCGCGACGTTGTCGCCCGCCTCGGCGGACTCCATCGGCCGGCCGAAGGTCTCCAGCCCCGTGACGACCGTCTCGACGTCGGCGCCGAGCACCTGCACCCGGTCGCCGACGCGGACCGTGCCGCGTTCGATCGCGCCGGTGACGACCGTGCCGCGGCCGGTGATGGTCAGCACGTTCTCCACCGACAGCAGGAACGGCGCTTCGGTGTAGCGCACCGGGACGGGGACGTAGGTGTCCACGGCGTCGAGCAGCGCCTCGACGGACGCGGTCCACCGCGGCTCGCCGCGCAGCGCGCCCAGCCCGGAGACCCGGACGACCGGTGCGGCGTCCCCGCCGTACCCGTGCTGGGTCAGCAGCTCGCGGACCTCCAGCTCCACCAGGTCGGCCAGCTCGTCGTCCGCCACGTCCGCGTAGCTGAGCGCGACGACGACGTGGTCCACGCCGACCTGGCGGGCGAGCAGCACGTGCTCGGCGGTCTGCGGCATGACGCCGTCCAGCGCGGACACGACGAGGATCGCCCCGTCCAGTTGGGCGGCGCCGGTGACCATGTTCTTGACGTAGTCGGCGTGGCCGGGCATGTCGACGTGCGCGTAGTGCCGGGTGTCGGTCTCGTACTCGACGTGCGCGATGTTGATGGTGATGCCGCGGCGCGCCTCCTCGGGCGCCCGGTCGATCCGGTCGAACGGCACGAAGCGACCGGTGCCGCGGTCGCTGAGCACCTTGGTGATGGCGGCGGTCAGGGTGGTCTTGCCGTGGTCGACGTGGCCCATGGTGCCGATGTTGAGGTGTGGCTTGGTGCGCGAGTACGGCGTCTTGGGCCCGGTGGTGCGGGTGTTGTTGGCGGCGGTGTTCGTGTTCTTCATCGGTGATCGTCCTCGAAGCTCGTGGCGTGGTGAGGACCCCTGGATGGTGCCGACCCTCCCCCTGTGGGGTCCCGCCGGACGATCCGGGAAGGGTCAACCTCGGGCGCCGCCGACGAGGAGAACGGCAGCCCCCAGCGGCGCCGCGACTGCGGCGCTCTCTGCGGTGGAGGCGTACCGGAACATGCGTCGATCATGGCCCTCGCACCGGGGGCGCGTCGACTGGTTTTCGGGTGCCCGAGCGGCCGGCGGCCCCGGGGGCGGAGCGGTGCGAACCGCGGGGCGCAGCGCGGTGGATCGTACGGAGTGAGGCCCCGGTTACGGCGATCACCGACCCCCGTCGGTTACTCTCCCCGGATGTTCGAGCCCGCGCCCGCTCCCGCGCCCTCCCCCGGTCTCGCCGTCCGCTGCGCCCGGGTGTTGTTCTCCCCGTGGTCCCGGCTGTCGCTGCTGGCGCTGGTGCTCGCCACGGCCGGTGCGCTGGTGGTGGCGTACGAACCGCAACGGCTGCTCTCCGAGGGATGGCCGCCGGTGCAGTTGGGCGGGGTGGCCGCGGTCGTGCTGTTCGCCGTGGCGTACGGGGCGTGCACCGCGGCCTTCGTGCCGCGGCCGCTGCTGAACCTGGCGGCCGGTGCGCTCTTCGGCTCCCAGGTCGGGCTGGTGTCGGCGGTGGCGGGCACGGTGTTCGGAGCGGGCATCGCGTTCGGCCTGGGTCGGCTGTTGGGGCAGGACGCGCTGCGTCCGCTGCTGCGCGGGCGCTGGATGAAGGCGGCCGACCACCAACTCAGTGCGCACGGGTTCCGTTCGATGCTCGCGGTGCGACTCTTCCCCGGTATTCCGTTCGCCGCCGCGAACTACTGCGCCGCGGTCTCCCGCATGGGTTATGCGCCCTTTTTGCTAGCCACGGCCATCGGTTCGATTCCGAACACCGCCGCTTATGTGATCGCGGGCAGTCGGGCGGGGTCGCCGACTTCGCCGGCCTTTGTCATCTCGACCGGATTCATCGTGGTTACCGGGCTGATAGCCACGGTGGTCGCTTGGCGCAAGCGCCACAGGTTGGGCCGGAATTAACCATTCGTTCACCCCTTCGGGGGCACGCACGTGCGCATCACTCAAGGGCGCTACGCTTCGCGCCGTCAGACCGCGATCATTTCTTCGCTTCTTGGGTGGCGTAGTTCTTCATGTCTTGGTTCGAAGCATTCATCCTCGGACTCGTCCAGGGGCTCACCGAATTCCTGCCCATCTCGTCGAGCGCACACCTTCGACTGACCGCCGCATTCGCCGGCTGGCACGATCCGGGTGCGGCGTTCACCGCCATCACTCAGATCGGCACCGAGACCGCCGTGCTGATCTACTTCCGCAAGGACATCGCCAGGATCGTTTCCGCGTGGTTCCGCTCGCTCACCGACAAGTCGATGCGCAGTGACCACGACGCGCAGATGGGGTGGCTGGTCATCATCGGCTCCATTCCGATCGGGGTCCTCGGCATCACGCTGAAGGACCAGATCGAGGGACCGTTCCGCGATCTGCGGCTGATCGCGAGCACGCTGATCGTGATGGGCATCGTGCTCGGCATCGCGGACCGCCTCGCCGCCCGCGACGAGGCCGGCGGCCGGCACCGCGCGGTCAAGCAGCGCAAGACCCTCAAGGAACTGACCGTCAGGGACGGCCTGATCTACGGCTTCTGCCAGGCGATGGCGCTGATCCCGGGCGTCTCCCGCTCGGGCGCCACCATCAGCGGCGGTCTGCTGATGGGCTACACCCGGGAGGCCGCGGCCCGCTACTCGTTCCTGTTGGCGATCCCCGCGGTGCTGGCGTCCGGGGCGTACGAACTCAAGGACGCCGGGCAGGGGCACGTGTCCTGGGGGCCGACGATCTTCGCGACACTCATTGCGTTCTTCGTCGGATATGCCGTGATCGCGTGGTTCATGAAGTTCATTACGACGAAGAGCTTCATGCCGTTCGTGATCTACCGCATCCTGCTCGGCATCCTCATCTTCGCCCTGGTCGGCGCGGGTGTGCTGAGCCCGCACGCGGGCGAGTCAGGGGGCTGAGGGGGCCGCCGGAACGACTCGGCGGGGTGGGGCGGCCCGTACGGAAGGTGCCCCCTCCCTTACCCCGCGCGACGCGTCGTACGGCATGAGCTTCGTCACCACCCAGCGCTTCACGCCGTTCGTGGCCAACCGGGCAATCTCACACCCCTATGTCCGACATACGACCCTTTTCTCCTGGCCGAACGGGGTGCGCAGGGCCCCTTCCCGGGCGCCGGCAGCGGTCAACGGGCGCCATCGCCCGGGTTCGCCGCCCGGCCCGAGGCCGTAACCTGAGGGCATGTCCACCCTCCCGAGCGAGTCCGAGGCCGCCGCTGCCTCGTCGTCCTCCCCGTCCGCCGCCGAACTGAACGCACGCATCCGCGAGCTGTGGGCCGACGGGCGGCTTCCGGAGGAGAAGCGCGGGGAGTACGAGGCGCTGGTGCTGAAGTGGGCGACCGCGCTGGCGCACGTCGAGCGCGCGGCCTGACGCCGGCGCCCCAGCCGCTCCACCGGCCCCGGTCCCCTCTTTCGGATCTTGCTCGGCTCTCCTGCCGGCTCGGCTAGCCTGACTGCACGATGAACCCTCTGACCACGTCTTTGGCCACGCCCTGGGGCGACTTCCCGCTCGCCCGCTTCCCCGAGGACCCCCGCGACCAGCTCCGCGCCTGGGACGCCGCCGACGAGTACCTGCTCCGGCACCTGGACGAGCAGGGCACCGACCTCACCGGGGCGGTGACCGTGCTCGGCGACCGGTGGGGCGCGCTGACCGTGGCCCTCGCCGCCCGCGGCGCCGCGCCCGTACAGATCACGGACTCCTTCCTCGGCCAGCGGGCCACCCGCGCGAACCTCGCCCGCAACGGCCTCGCGCCGGACGCCGCGGACCTGCTCACCACCCGGGACGAGCCGCCGAAGCGGATCGACGTGCTGGTGGTACGGGTGCCCAAGAGCCTGGCCCTGCTGGAGGACCAGCTCCACCGGCTCGCGCCCGCCCTGCACCGGGACACCGTCGTCGTCGGCACCGGCATGGTCAGTGAGATCCACACCTCCACGCTGCGGCTCTTCGAGCAGCTCGTCGGGCCGACCCGCACCTCGCTCGCGGTGCGCAAGGCCCGGCTGGTCTTCGCCGCCCCCGACCCGTCGCCCGCTCGACCGTCGGACCCGTGGCCGCTGCGGTACGCGCTGCCCGACGGCATCGGGACGATGGCGGGCCGCACGGTGACCAACCACGGCGGCGTCTTCTGCGCGGACCGGCTGGACATCGGCACCCGGCTCTTCCTCGCCCACCTGCCCGAGCGGCAGGGCCCGCTGGACGTGGTCGACCTGGGGTGCGGCAACGGCGTCGTCGGCACCGCCGTCGCGCTGGCCAACCCGGACGCCACGGTGACCTTCGCCGACGAGTCGTTCTCCGCGGTGGCCTCCGCCGAGGCCACGTACCGCGAGAACGTCGGCCCGGCCGGCGCCGCCCGCTTCCTGGTCGGCGACTGCCTGGCGGAGCTGCCGGACGCCTCGGTCGACCTGGTGCTGACCAACCCCCCGTTCCACTCGCACCGGGCGACGACGGACTCCACCGCCCGCCGGATGTTCTCCGACGCCCGGCGCGCGCTGCGGCCCGGTGGCGAGCTGTGGGTCGTCGGCAACCGCCATCTGGGCTACCACGTGCGCCTGCGCCGGCTCTTCGGCGACTGCGAGGTGGTGGCGAGCAACCCGAAGTTCGTGGTGCTGCGCGCCACGGCCGGCCCCGCCCGCGTCCGCCGTTCGCGTGCCGGCGCGCGCTGACTGACCTGCACGGGTCTTGGCCACGGGGGGCTCCTGTCCGACACTGAGCCGATGACGCAGCGCGTGGATCTTTCGACCGTGATGGACCGACTCGCCATCGACGACCTGGTCACGGGGTACGCGGTCGCCGTGGACGACGGCGACTGGAGCGCCTTCCGGGCCCTGTTCACCGACGACGGGCGAGTGGACTACCGCAGCCCGGGCGGCATCGAGGGTCCGGTGGCGGAGGTGGCGCATTGGCTGGCGGAGTCGATGCGGCTGTTCTCCGTGCGCCAGCACCTCATCGTCAACCGCCGGGTGACCATCCAGGACCTGGGGGGCTACCCCGGCGACCGGGCCGAGGTGCAGGCCGACTACGTGAACCCGATGCGGTTCGAGTCGGGCGAAGACCTGGTGGGCGGCGGGCGGTACCGGTTTTCGCTCACCCGTACGGACGACGGATGGCGGCTGAGCGGCGTGGTGGTGAAGGAGCTTTGGCGGCGCACCGGAGGCGACCGGAGCTCCTGACGACGGGCGGGTCCCGCGGGACGACGGGCGTTTGTCCAGGCCCCGGGCCGCGCACACACTGAGGAGGGGCGCCCCGCGGGGCGCACCGCTCGCCGTACCGCGAAGGCGCGCCGTCTTCGCCGCCGCCGAGGGCAATGTCGTCGTGGGCAGTGCCGAGGAGTCGCCGCATGCGGATGCCGGCCACGCGCAAGAGGGCCGTTGCCGCGCTCCTCGCGGGCGCGCTGCCGGTGTTCTCCTTCCCCGCGCCCGCGCTGTGGTGGTTGGCGTACGTGGCCCTGGTGCCCTGGCTGCTGTTGCTGCGCACCGCGCCGACGGGCCGCCGGGCCGCCTTCGAGGGCTGGCTCGGGGGCACCGGCTTCCTGCTCGCCGTGCACAGTTGGCTGGTGCCGAACCTGCACGTCTTCATCGTGCTGCTGGCCGCGCTGCTCGGGTTGCTGTGGGCGCCCTGGGGTTGGCTGGTGCGCGCCCTGCTCGGGGCGACGCCGTCGCTGGCGCGGGCCGCGGCGGCGGTCGCGGTGCTCCCGTCGGGCTGGCTGATGATCGAGCTGGTCCGCTCGTGGCAGGGGCTCGGCGGGCCGTGGGGGCTGCTGGGCGCCAGCCAGTGGCAGGTGTCGCCCGCGCTGCGGCTGGCGTCCGTGGGTGGGGTGTGGCTGGTGAGCCTGCTGGTGGTGGCGGTGAACACGGCAGTCACCGTGGCGATCGCGCTGCCCCGGGCTCGGCTCGCGGGCGTCGCAGCCGTGGTGCTCTGCGCGCTGGTCACCGGTGCCGTGGCCGCGTGGGCGCCCCGTCCGCAGATCACCGGGCACGCGCGGATCGCGGTCGTCCAGCCGGGGGTGATCCCCGGGGCGGACCGGCGCCTGGCGCGTGAGGAGGAGCTGACGCGCACGCTCGCCGGGCAGCGGCTCGATCTGGTGGTGTGGGGCGAGAGCAGCGTGGGCGAGGACCTGTACGCGCGCCCCGGGCTGACGGCGGACCTCGCGGCGCTCTCCCGTGACGTCGGCGCCGACCTGCTCGTCAACGTCGACGCCCGGCGCGCCGGCGCGACCGGTGCCGACGGCGGGATCTACAAGAGTTCGGTCCTGATCGGGCCGCAAGGGCTGACCGGACAGCGTTACGACAAGATGCGGCTGGTGCCCTTCGGGGAGTACGTCCCGCTACGCCCGGTCCTCGGCTGGGTGACGTCGGTGGGCCGGGCTGCGCGGGAGAACCGGCTGCGCGGTACGCACCAGGTGGTGATGGACCTGCCGGGCGGCGGCCCGCGCATCGGGCCGTTGATCTGCTTCGAGACCGCCTTCCCCGACATGAGCCGGAGCCTGGCGAGGAAGGGCGCCCAACTCCTGGTCGCTCAGTCGTCGACGTCGACGTTCCAGGACAGTTGGGCGCCCGCCCAGCACGCCTCGCTGGGGGCGCTGCGGGCGGCGGAGACGGGGCGGTCGATGGTGCACTCGACGCTGACCGGGATCAGCGCGGCGTACGCGCCGGACGGCGCCCGCGTCGGGCGGTGGCTGCCGGTGCACAGCAGCACGGTCGAGGTGTTCGAGGTCCCGGTGGCACGGGGCACGACACCGTTCGTGCGGTACGGCGACTGGGCGGTGTACGGCGCCCTCGGCATGCTGGCCGCCCTGGGCGCCGCGGTGGGCGTCCGGCGGTTCAGCGGGCCTGGGCGAGGGCGCTGACGACGACCTGTTCGCACAGTTCGTGGGTGCGCAGCGCGTCCTGGGCACTGGGCACCTTGCCCGCGCGCACCGCGTCGAGGAAGCCCAGCGTCGCCTGCTCGATGCCGCGTTGGCGGGCCACCGGCACCCAGTCGCCGCGGCGGCGCACGCTGGGCTGTCCCTTGTGGTCCACGACCTCCGCGAGGTTGCGGACCTCGCGCTTGGTGTCCTGTCCGGAGACCTCCAGGATCTCTTCGGTGGAGCCGCTGAGGTGGTTCATCACCCCCACGGCGGTGAACCCGTCGCCGGAGAGTTGGAGCAGCACGTGGTGCATCAGGCCGTCGACGACCCTGGCGCGGACGTCGGTGTGCGTGACCGTGCCGGGGACGAGGAAGCGCAGGGTGTCGACGACGTGGATGAAGTCGTCGAAGACGAAGGTGCGCGGGTTCTCGGGCAGGCCGACCCGGTTCTTCTGCATCAGGATCAGCTCGCGCGGGTGCTCCGCGCACTGGGCGTAGCCGGGCGCCAGGCGGCGGTTGAAGCCGACGGCCAGGCCGGTGCCGCTGGACTCGGCGAGGGCCACCAGGCGCTGTGCGTCGGCGAGTTCGTACGCGAGGGGCTTGTCGCAGTACGTGGGCACGCCGGCCCTCAGCAGCGCCTCGACGATCTCGGGGTGCGTGGCGGTCGGCGCGTGGACGAACGCCGCGTCCAGGCCCTGGTCCAGCAGGGCTTCCAGGGTGGCGTGCCGCTGGGCGTCGGGGACGCGGTGGGCGTCGCCGACCCGGGCGAGGGTGGCCGGCGTGCGGGTCTGGAGGTGGAGTTCGACTCCGGGCGCGGCGCCCAGGACGGGCAGGTACGCCTTCTGTGCGATGTCTCCGAGACCGATGCAGCCGACCTTCACGAAGCCTCCTGGGCGCGCTCGTCGTTCACCCGTTCTGGGCCCGGCCAGCATACGTGTGCTGCGGTGGCCGCCAGTCGGCGATCCCGTCGAAGGCGCGTACGACGGCCCCGGGGCCGAGCCGGCCGGCGAGCGCCAGGACGCCCTCGCGCAGTCGGACGGCGGGGGCGCTGGAGAGTTCCTGGACGCGGAAGACCCGCGCCGCCTTGCGGACGATCGTCGAGGTGCGGGGCAGTCGTTCGGCGCTGTACGCGGCCAGTGCGGCTCCGACGTCGGCGCCCGGGGCGCAGTGGTGGGCGAGGACCACGCCGTCCTCGACGGCCTGGTTGCCGCCCTGGCCGAGGGAGGGGGCCATGGCGTGGGCGGCGTCGCCGACCAGAGCGGTGCGCCCGCGGTGGAAGGCGGGCAGCGGGTCGATGAGGTGGTGCACGTCGTGGCGGAGCACCCCGTCGGGGGTGGCGGCGGCGATGAGGGCGGGCACGGGGTCGTGCCAGTCGCCGAAGCGGCGCAGCAGTTCGGCCCGTTCGTCCTTGAGGCGCTGGCCCTCGGGGGCGGTGGCCGCCCCGTACGCGTAGACGCGGCCGTCCTTGAGGGGTTGGCTGCCCCAGAGCTGGCCGGCTCCCCAGGTCTCGTGGGGCTGGATGACGGGCTCCGGGCCGGGCACCACGATGCGCCAGGTGGTGAAGCCGGTGTAGCGCGGGCCGGGGTGGTGGGGGAAGAGCGCACTCCGTACCGAGGAGTGGATGCCGTCGGCGGCGACGACCAGGTCCGCCGTCAACTCTCCGTCGGCGGTGGTGACGACGGCGGGCCGCCCGCCGGGCGCGCCCGGGTCGCTGACGCGTGCGGCGCTGTCGGTGTGCAGGGCGGTCGCGGGCAGCCGGGCGGCGATGAGGTCGATGAGCGTGGAGCGGTGCAGCGGGACCATGGGGCCGCCGAAGCGCCGGGCCACCGCAGCGCTGTCGAGTCGGTTGAGCCACCGTCCGCTCGGGGTGCGCAGCCCGCCGGTGCCCTGCCAGGTGGAGAGTCGGCGGACGTCGTCGCCGACGCCGATGACGTCGAGGGCCCGTTGGGCGTTGGCCGCGAGGCCGATGCCGGCGCCGACGGGGTCCAGCGAGGGCGCGCGCTCCAGAACGGTGACGTGCCAGCCGCCCTGGTGGAGGGCGACGGCTGCGGTGAGACCTCCGATGCCGCTGCCTATGACGACGGCGCGGGGCTGGGACATGGGGCACCTCACATCCTTACTACAGGTGTAGTGGGCGCTTCGACGTTACTACAGCTGTAGTGCGGGAGGTAGGTTGGGGTTCATGAGCCGACCCTCGAACTCCGGCGCGCCGGACTCCCCGTCGACCCCGGCGCGGCGAGGCACGCCGACGGGCTCGCGCGCCGCGCTGATCGCCGACACGGCCCTCCGACTGCTGGCCGAGCGCGGGATGCGCGGGCTGACCCACCGGGCGGTGGACGAGGCCGCGGGGCTCCCACAGGGTTCGACGTCCAACGGCGCCCGCACTCGACTGGCCCTGCTGGAGGCGGCGGTCGGCCGACTGGCGGACCGGGAGGCGAGGGTGCTGGGGTTGGACGAACTGCCGTGCCCCGGCAGCGACATCGAAGAGTTCACCGACGCCCTGGCCCTGGCCCTGCACCGGCTGCTGACCCAGCACCGACCGCTGGTCCTGGCGCGCTACGAGTTGGCCCTTGAGGCCACCCGCCGACCGGAGTTGCGCACCGTCTTCGACGCGGCGGGCGAGGGCATGCGCACCCCGCTGATCGCGATGATGTCCGGCGCCGGCTCCGCCGAGCCCGAGCGCCACGCCCTCTCACTGATCGCCTGGGCCGACGGCCTGATGTTCACCTGCACCGCCGGGTCGTACCACTCGGCCGCGCCGGGCCTGGCTGAGTTGCGCACCGGCTTCCGCGAGGTGCTGGGCGGCATGCTCGGCTCCACCACCGGGACCTGACCGGCAACGCCGCCGACGCGGCCCGGCCGGCGTGCGGGCCGAGTTCCTCGACCACTGCGGCCTGGAGCAGCCCTGGGGCTTCACCCAGCGCTTCCTGGCCCGCCTGGACCGGTTCGACCGTGCCGAATGGGAAGTCGCACCGGACGTCGTCGCAGCACCGAACGGACCGCTCACCGGGCGGCGGGCCCAGGCATTCCCGCAGCCCGGTGGCGGGTCGAGCACGCCAAGAGCGCTCCCTCGGCCGCGAAGCTGTCCGCGCCGTGCCGTCACCCCCGCGCAGCCGTCTTCGACGGCCTCGGGCGCCCCTGTCACCGGAGGCTGATCGGCCTGTCACCCATGTGGACCAATGTCGGCCCGTCCCATCGCGAACGACCCCCACGACACAGCAGAGTTGCACAGGTGCAGCGAACGACGAGCGCCCGCGCCGGCCGGGCCGCCTCAAGAACGACCCTGTTGACCCTGACGACGGCGGCGAGCGCCGCACTGGGGCTCACGATGACCGGCTGTGTGGCCGTGGAGCCGCGCCGACCTCCCGCGCCGGCACCGCACAGCAGCCCGCAGAGCACGCCCCCGGCCACCGGACCGCAGATCGCGCAGGGCCCGGCGCGGGAGGCGTTGGGGTCGCCCGCGACGCCGACGACCTCCTCCCGGCCGCGGCCGGCGGACGCGTCGCCCCACCGCGCACCGCTGCCGCAGCCGCCGCGGCAGCGGTCGGCCGATGCGGAGCGCAACCCCCACCAGCCGCCCCCGCCGGCGCGCCCGGCGGCACCGGTGCAGCCCGCACCCCTCCCCGACGTCTGCGGACTGGCGGAGACCTACGGGAGTTGGAACCGCGACAGCGCGCAGGCAGGCATGTGTCGGGACGCGTACCGCCCCTGAGGCCCGGTCGACCGGACGGGCCCGCCCCGCTCCCCCGCGGTCACGTCCCGTCCAGTCGGTCCGCCACGCGCTCGATCGCGGCCAGCACCCCCCGCCCGTACCCGTCGTCGCGCAGGGCGCTGCTCGCCCCGCGCGCCCGGGCCAGGTGGAGCCGGGCCGCGCTCAGGTCCTGGAGCTTCACGTAGTCCGCGGCGAGATCGAGGTGGAGCGCGGGGTAGAGCGCCGCGAGCGCGGCCGCCCGGTCGACGGGGCGCTCCTGGGCCAGCGCGTCAGCCGCCGCGAGGGCCCGCAGGTCCCAGGCGAGTTCGTCGCCCGGGTCGTCCTGGGCGTCCGCCAGGTAGCGGGCGAGGGTGCACCGCTGGAGCGGGTCCCCCGTCTCCCCGATCTCCGCCCAGAGCGCGCCGAACCGATTCCGCGCCTCCTCGCGGTCGCCGCCGTGCAGCAGCATCGCCGCCTGCCCGATCCGGGTCATCACCGCTTCGTCGGACGTCCGCTGCTGTGCCACCTGGGCCTCCCGCTCCGTGCGGCGCCGGACGGGAGCCCGGCGTGCCGCTGCGACCGACGCTAACGGCCGCACCGGCGAAACCCCGACAGGCTCGGGCGACGCCCCGGGTCCGTCAGCCGGGCGCCCGGCTGACGGACGGCGCCACTTCCGGACCCGACCCAGAACCTCAGCCGATGTTGGGGATGCGCCAGTCGATCGGCTCGTGCCCCTGCGCCGCGACGGCTTCGTTGATCTGGGTGAAGGGGTGCGAGCCGAAGAACTTCTTCGCCGACAGCGGCGAGGGGTGGGCACCCTTCACGATCACGTGCCGGCTCTCGTCGATGAGGGGCGCCTTCTTCTGCGCGTAGTTGCCCCACAGGACGAAGACGGCCGGGTCCGGGCGGTCGGCGACGGCGCGGATCACCGCGTCCGTCACCTTCTCCCAACCCTTGTTCTTGTGCGAATTGGCCTCCCCGGCACGCACCGTCAGCACCGCGTTCAGCAGCAGGACGCCCTGCTCGGCCCAGGGCATCAGATAGCCGTTGTCCGGGACGGGCAGACCCAGCTCGGCGTGCATCTCCTTGTAGATGTTCCGCAGGGAGGGCGGGGTCTTGACGCCCGGCCGCACCGAGAAGCACAGGCCGTGCCCCTGGCCCTCGCCGTGGTACGGGTCCTGGCCCAGGATGAGGACCTTGACCCGCTCGTAGGGCGTGGCATCCAGGGCGGCGAAGACCTCCTCGCGCGGCGGGTAGACCGGGCCCTTCGCGCGCTCCTCCTCGACGAACTCGGTCAGCTCCTTGAAATAGGGCTTCTGCAGCTCTTCGCCGAGGACGCCGCGCCAGGACTCGGGCAGCAGGTCGGTGTCGGTCACGTCAAGAACCTCCGGAATGCGTTGCGTTACCGAGCACAGAACCTACCCGGAGCCACTGACAACGGCCCCGGCGTCCGAGAGGCGGACGCCGCGCAGCCACTCCCAGGGCAGTACTTCCCGACGCCGACGCCGGGCCGTACCGGGGCCGCATCGGCCGGCCCGCCAGTCAGTCGGTCACCAGTTGCCCTTGCGGTACAGCTCCCACACCTGCATCACCGTCTGCGGGTCCAGCGCCCGCTCCCCGCCGCCGATCTCCTCGGTGACCGCCACGAACAGCTTGCCCTGCCACAGCGGCAGCAGCCGCACGTCGTCGACCAGGATCTGCTGCGCCTCGTCGAAGTACTTGAGCACCGCGCCGCGGTCGCTCTCGCGCCGGGACTCCGGCAGCAGCTTCCCGGTGATCTCCGGGCTCTCGTAGGGGGTGTTGAGCGCATTGCTGGTGCCCACGAAGGGCGCGATGAAGTTGTCCGGGTCGGGGAAGTCGGGGAACCAGCCGCGGCCGAAGACCGGGTACGCTCCGGAGGCGTACTCCTTCTGGAAGTCCGTCCACCGCTTGCCCTGTATAGTGATCTTGAAAAGTCCGGACGCTTCGAGCTGCCGCTTGATCTCGGCGAACTCGGCGGCGGTCGCGGCCCCGTAGCGGTCCGTGGTGTACGTGAGCTGGAGCGACACGGGCTCGTCGATGCCGGCCTTCTCCAGGATCTGCCGCGCCTTGGACACGCTGGGGTCGCCGTAGCGGTCGAAGAACTTCGTGGTGTGGCCCGCGATGCCCCGCGGGACCATCGAGTACAAGGGTTCTGCGGTTCCCTTGTAGACCTTGTCGACGAGCATCCCCCGGTCGATGACCTGGGCTATCGCCCGACGCACGGGCAACTTGTTGGCCGTGGGGTCCTTGGGGTTGAAGACCAGGTAGCGGATGTCGGCGCCGACGCCCTCCACCAGCCGCAGGTGCTTGTTCTCGGGGAGCGCCTTCTGGAGTTCGATCACGTCGTCCGCGGTCATCCCGCGGTAGACCGCGTCGATCTTCTTCTCCTTGAGCGCGCGCATCATCAGCTCGGAGTCCTGGTAATAGCGGATGCTCACCGAATCGTTCCTGCGCTTGGCGAAGCCCTTGTACGACCCGTTCGCCTCCAACTGGGCCCGGTCCTTGCGCACGTAGTTCTTGAGCGTGTACGGACCGGACCCGATCACCTTGTCGTCCTGGCGGACCTTGTCGGCCGGGTACTCGCCGGGCGCCACGAGGGACATCGCCGGCGTCGCCAGGACGTAGGGGAAGGTCGTGTCGGGGGACTTCAGCCGGAACCGCACGACCCGGTCGCCGACGGTGTCCACCGAGTCGAGCGAGCTGAGCAGGGCCTTGGGGCCCTGCGGCGCGGAGATGGTGCGGATGCGGTCGATGGAGTGCTTGACGGCGGCGGCGTCGAGCTTCTCCCCGTTGGAGAAGGTCATCCCCTTGCGCAGCTCGCACTGGTACAGCTGGTTGGCGGCGTCGGTGAAGGTGCAGGTGGCGGCGTCCGGCTGGGGGACGTTGCTGCCGGAGGGGAAGCTCAGCAGGGTCTGGAAGACGTTCCGGTACAGCTCCCACGAGCCGTCCCAGGTGGCAGCGGGGTCGAGCGAGGAGGGTTCGCTGATCGTGCCGACGGAGATCTTCTGGTCGCCGCTCGTTTCGGCGTCGGAGAACAGTCCGCACCCGGCCAGCAGCGACATCGACGCAAGGGCCGCAGCGCCCCGCAGACAGGTCCGATAGAACACGTGCGCACGCTCCTCGTTCAGCCGTGGGTCGGCCGACCATACCGCAGCACCCCGCCGGGTCAACCTGTGGTGTCGACGGGGCACTTGGGCGGGAACTTCACGAAGGGCATGAACCGGTGCACTTCACCCGGCCCACCTGGGCTTTCGGGCTGGAACGCCGGCTGGCGGCCGGGCTCAGTTCACGTGAATGTTGAGGAACATCCCGCCGTCCACCACCAAGGTCTGCCCGGTGATCCAGCCCGACTGGTCCGAGGTGAGGAAGGCCGCCGCGCCGCCGACGTCGTCCGGCACCCCGAGCCGGCCGAGCGGGTACGCGGCGGCGGCCTCGGCCTCCCGCCCGCCGTAGAGGGCCTCGGCGAACTTGGTCTTGACGACCGCCGGTGCGATCGCGTTGACCCGTACGCCGGGGGCGAACTCGTGCGCCAGTTGCAGGGTCAGATTGACCATCGCGGCCTTGCTCATGCCGTACGCGCCGACGTAGGGCGAGGGGGCGAGGCCGGCGACGGACGCGATGTTCACGATCGCACCGCCGTGTTCGCGCTGCCAGGCGCGATAGGTCTGCTGTGCGAAACCGAGCGCCGAGACCACGTTCGTCTCGTACACCTTGCGCACCACGCCGAGGTCCACCTCGGCGATCGGCCCGTACACGGGGTTGGTGCCGGCGTTGTTGACCAGGAAGTCCACTCGGCCGAACGCCTCCATCGCGCGCTCCACCGCGACCGCTTGGTGGGACTCGTCGTGCGCCTTGCCGGGGACCGCGATGGCGCGGTCCGCGCCCAGTCGGTCGACCGCTTCACGCAGCGCTTCCGCGCCCCGCCCGGTGATGCAGACCCGGTCGCCCCGGGCGACCAGGGCCTTCGCTACTGCATATCCGATGCCCCGGCTGGCGCCGGTGACCAGGGCGACCTTGCCGCTGTCGGGAACGTCCGTCGTCATCTCGCGCCCCTCCGGGTCAGTTGAGCGGTCCGCCGGCGACGTACAGCACCTGACCGGAGACGAAGCCCGCGTCGTCGTCGGTGAAGAAGGCGATCGCGCGGGCGACGTCCTCGGGGCGGCCGACGCGCTGGACGGGGATCTGCGAGGCGGCGGCCGCCTGGAAGTCCTCGAAGCCCATGCCGACGCGGGCCGCGGTCTGGGCGGTCATGTCGGTGGCGATGAAGCCGGGGGCGACGGCGTTCGCGGTGATGCCGAACTTGCCCAGTTCGATCGCGAGCGTCTTGGTGAAGCCTTGGAGGCCGGCCTTCACGGCGGAGTAGTTGGCCTGGCCTCGGTTGCCGAGCGCGGAGGACGAGGAGAGCGAGACGATCCGGCCGAAGCCGGCGTCCACCATGTGCTTCTGGCACGCCTTGGCCATCAGGAAGGCCCCGCGCAGGTGGACGTTGACCACGGTGTCCCAGTCCGCCTCGCTCATCTTGAAGAGCAGGTTGTCGCGCAGGACGCCGGCGTTGTTCACCAGCACCGTCGGCGCGCCGAGTCCGGCGGCGACCCGGGCGACGGCGGCCTGCACCTGCTCCGCGTCGGAGACGTCGCAGCCGACGGCGAGCGCCCGGCCGCCCTGCTTCTCGACGGCGGCGACGGTGTCGGCGCAGGCGCCCTCGTCCAGGTCGAGGACGGCGACGGCGCGGCCCTGGGCCGCCAGTCGGACCGCGGTGGCCGCGCCGATGCCGCGCGCGGCACCGGTCACGACGGCGACGCGCTGCTCGTTGGTGGACATGTGCTTCTCCTCAGCCCTCGGTGTGCCCGGCCCTCGGTTGCGAGCGTTCGGCCGCAACGCGTGCGCCAGGTGGATGAGCGACCGCTTAGTAGCCGCTCGCTGACGTGACGCTAGAAGCCGCGGCACCCGGTGTCAACGGCCTCCGGGGTGCGCCGGGGGCGCGCTGCACCAAGGGCTGACGGGCCGTCATCGCACGAGGAGCCGCACCAGCCGTTCCAGCTCCGCCTGCGGATCGGCGGTGAGTCCGGTGTGCACGGGCCCGGGCTGCACGACCGTGGAGCGCGGCGCCACCAGCCAGCGGAAGCGCCGCCCGGCGTCGTCGCCCGACGCCTGCCCCGCGTCGTCGCCGCCGCGGCAGACCCCTTCGACGGCGTGCAGCGCGGCCCGTACTCCGTCGGTGTCCGCCGCCGGGTCCAGCGCCCCCAGCTTGGCGACGTCCAGATGGGTCAGGGCACCGATGAAGGAGTGGGCCCGGCAGTAGACGACGACACCCGCGTTGAAGCACTCGCCGCGCTCGACCCGCGGGACGACCCGCAGCAGCGCGTACTCGAAGACCGTCCGCTCGCTCATGCGCCTGCTCCCCTGTTCGCGGGCCGACCGGTCAGCCACCCCGGGGCCTGCGAGGGGCGCGACTTGGAGGGGGCGTTCAGCGTGATCCGCTCGTGGATGGTGGCGGCGCGCGGCAGCAGGGCTGCGACGTAGGCGCGCCGCACGCCGTCCGTGTCCTCGAAGCCGGGTTCGTCGACCAGCCACTCGTCCGGCACCTCGGCCGCGACCTCGGTCAGCAGTTCCTCGGTGACGAGCGGGGCGAGCTTCGCCGCGGCGGCGGCGACGTCCGGCTTGAAGGGGGCGAGGGCGTGGTCGGACGCGTCGTACCCCTTGGCGGCGGAGGCCGCGGCGCCCGGCCAGTTGTGGTGCCAGATCATGGTCGCGCCGTGGTCGATCAGCCACAGCTCCCCGTGCCACACCAGCATGTTCGGGTTGCGCCAGGACCGGTCCACGTTGTTGATCAGCGCGTCGAACCAGACCACGCGGCCCGCCTCGACGGGGTCGACCTCGTACGCGAGCGGATCGAAGCCGATGGAGCCCGGCAGGAAGTCCATGCCCAAGTTCAGCCCGCCGCTGGCCTTCAGCAGCTCCTGCACTTCCTGGTCCGGCTCCCCGAGCCCGATCACCGGGTCCAGCTCGATGGCCACCAGATCGGGCACGCGCAGCCCGAGCCGCTGCCCGAGCCGTCCGCAGATGACCTCGGCGACGAGGGTCTTGCGGCCCTGCCCGGCGCCGGTGAACTTCATGACGTACGTACCGAGGTCGTCGGCCTCGACGATCCCGGGGAGCGAACCGCCCTCACGCAGGGGCGTGACGTAGCGGGTCGCTGTGACTTCTGTCAGCATTTCCCCAGGCTATACGGGGCAGGTCCCTGGCAATCCGCGGAAGGACACTGCGGCGTACAGCCGGGCGGGACCCGCCTCCTCAGCCCTGGGGAGAACCTGCAGAGTTTCCACCGACAGCCCCTAACTCCCCAGAAGCCCGTCGATGACCGCATGCCCACTTCTTCCCGGCCCCCGGCATGAAGTGGGCATAGCAGCGGAGCGTGACCGTCGGCGAGGAGTGCCCGAGCCGGCGTCACCTCGCACTCCCCCGCGTATCGTCTGCATCTGGTGTCGGACGCGGAGGACGCCTCGTGCGCAGTCGACGTCCTCCGGGCTCAGCCCCAGCACCTCGCCCTGGCGGAGTCCGCACCCCAGCCCGGCGAGAACGGCGATCTTGCTGCGCGGGCTGATGACATCGCGGACACGAAGCGCCCTTGCCAACGGCCACGCCTCACGTCGCCCCTGTGGCGCCTTGGGCCACTGCACGGACTTGGCGTGCATCGGATTGCGGGCTATCCGCTTGTCGTCATCGGCCGCCTCCAGAATGGAGGAGAACTCGGACAGGATGCCGCGCTGATAGTCGACCGAGGAGACAGTGGACTCCAACGTCGCTATGTACGCGCGCAGTTCCGCTGACGTGATGTCCTGAGCGGGAGCTCGCCTAGGTGCGGAATGATATGGAGTCGCGTTCGCCGCTCCTGATTATCCTGGGTCTTCGGGGCGCCCCTTCTACCTGGCGTCCAGTGCAACGCGATGTAGTCGGCCAGCGTGATGGACCCATCGCGCGGGTCTACGAACTCGCCCCGCTCCTCGTCGGTGGCGGCCCGTCGAAGCCACGCCTTGGCGTCCTCCAGGGTGCCGAACGAGCGGTCCCGGACGCCGGGGATGTCAGCGACCTTGTACCGCTTCCCTTTGCCATAACGGATGGTTCGTTCCCTCTTCCCCGTTTCCGGATCCTTCTTCTTGATCCAGCGGTCTTCGATGTAGCCGGCCAGGGGGCCTCCTTGTCCAGGGGCAACGGCGTGATACGGCGTGTAACGCCTCAGATGTTGGCGGGGCGGCTGAACCGTTGCCCCGGAATGGCGGCCACCGGGTTCAGGGCGGTGTTGGAGCGGGAGTCGGCCTGTTCCTGTTCACGGATCCAGGCGTCAAGGGCTTCCCGGCGGTACATGACTCGGCCACGAGACCCCACACGGAAGCCGGGGTCCCTGCCGACGGTGGCGCCAGACGTAGAGGGTGTGGGGTGATAGACCGAGGTACTTAAGGGTCCGGACGATCACCGGTTTGGTGCACCGGTGATCGTCGGCTATGGGTGTGCGCCGGGTTCCACGGCTCCGGTCGGGGTAATGCTGCTCGCAGGGACGGGAGTTCTGCTCAGCCGGGGTTCGGGAGAGCTTCGAGTCGTGCCAGGGCGTCGGTGATCACGTCGGTCCAGGGCCAGTGGCGCGCGAACCGCAGGTGCCGGCGGCGGGCGGTCGTGACGATCTGGGCGGCGAGCGGGTGGAGATCACGGCCCAGGACTGGGTGAGGTTGCGGGCGGGGGCGGTGCCGTGGAGATGTAGGCGAGGTGGTCGCGGGGGCGGCGTTCCAGAGGGGTCAGGAGGGTGCCGCTCAGGATGGCGAGCATCCGGCGAAGGTGGGGCCGCCTGTCAGGAGTGATCGGTGCATCGGCGTCGCCTTTCGGTTCCGGCAGGTGGCAGGCCCGCAGCGTGAAGTCTGCGCCGCGGGCCCGGAGTGCGGACGGGTCAGTGAGATGCGTCCCCGACGTTCGCTCGGCTCGGCTCGCGCTGCGTGGCACTGGTGGGCGGGGGCGTCGGCCGGGTGAGCTTCTCGCCCTCGATGTCGACCTCCGGCAGGGCCCGGTCCAGCCAGCGGGGCAGGGACCAGGCGCGGTCGCCGAGGAGGGCGAGCGCGGCGGGCACGATCGTCATGCGGACGACGAAGGCGTCGAAGACGACGGCGACCGCCAGACCGAAGCCCAGGGACTTGATCATGGAGTCGTCGGAGCCGACGAAGCCGGCGAAGACCGAGATCATGATCAGGGCCGCGACGGTGACGACGGTGGCGCTGTGCCGGAATCCGCTCACGACGGCGGCCCGGGCGTCGGCGCCGTGGACGTAGGACTCCCGCATCCGCGTGACCAGGAACACCTGGTAGTCCATGGCGAGGCCGAAGACGATGCCGACCATCAAGATGGGCATCAGGCTCATCACGGGACCGGTCTGCTCCAAGCCGAACAGGTTCTTGAGCCAGCCCCACTGGAAGACGGCGACGAGCGCGCCGAGGGAGGCCAGCACGGACAGCAGGAAGCCGAGGGCCGCCTTGAGGGGGACGAGGACGGAGCGGAACACCAGGATCAGCAGCAGGACCGCCAGCGAGACGACGAGTGCCAGATAGGGCAGGATCGCGGCGCTGAACTTCGCGGAGATGTCGATGTTGAGCGCGGTTGTGCCCGTCACCAGGGCGCGTGCCCCGGTGTCGGATTCCATCGTGTCGGCCAGGCCACGGATCTCGTCGACGAGTTCTTCCGTGGCGTCGCTGTCCGGGGCGCTCTTGGGGACGACGGTGAGGATGGCGGTGTCGCGCGCTTCGTTGAACGCGGCCGGGGTCACCGCCGCCACGTCGGGCCGGGCCGCGAGGGTCTTGCCGAGTTCCGCAGCGCCGTCGCGGGCGACGGCGGGGTCGCGGTCGTCGACGGTCACGGTCAGCGGGCCGTTGACGCCGGGGCCGAACGACTGCGCCAGCATGTCGTACGCCTTGCGCTGGGTGGAGGAGGCGGACTTGGAGCCGTCGTCGGGCAGTCCGAGTTCGAGCTTGGTGGCGGGCAGGGCGACGACTCCCAGGGCCAGCACGGCCAGGACCAGGGTCCTCGCGGGCTTACGCAGGACGTGGCTGATCCACCGCTGGCTCAGCGGCGTACGGCGCGGACCTGCGGCCCTGACGGCGGGCCGCTTGCGGGCCTTGCCGTGGACGCGTTCCCCGGCGAAGCCCAGCAGGGCGGGGACCAGGGTGGTGGCGACGAGGACCGCGACGACGACGGCTCCGGCGGCGGCCAGGCCCATCTCGGTGAGGATGGGCAGGTTCACCACGGCGAGCCCCGCGAGGGCGATGACCACGGTCAGCCCGGCGAAGACGACCGCCGATCCGGCCGTGCCGTTGGCTCGGGCCGCGGCCTCCTGCGCGTCGTGGCCGTCTGCACGCTCAGAGCGGTAGCGGGAGACGATGAACAGGGCGTAGTCGATGCCGACCGCGATGCCCAGCATGGAGGCGAGGGCGGGTGCGTTGCTGTTGAGGCCGAGGGGCTCGTTGAGGGCGGTGATGGCGGCCAGGGTGATGCCGACGCCGACCACCGCGGTGAGCAGGGGCAGGCCGGCGGCGACCAGGGAACCGAAGGTGATCACCAGGATGACGGCGGCCAGGGCGAAGCCGACGGCCTCGGCCGTGTGACTCATCGCGGGGGGCGCCAGGGCGTTGCCGGACGCCTCGACCGTCAGCCCGCGGTCCCGGCCCGAGTCCAGGGCCTTCTCCAGGCCGTTGTGGTCGCGGTCGGTCAGGTCCGTGTCCTTGGCGGTGTAGGTGACCTGGGCGTAGGCGGTGGTGCCGTCGGCGCTCACCGCGCCGGCCGCGAAGGGGTCGGTGACCTGGCCGACGCGGTCGGAGGACTTCTCCGCGTCCGTCAGGGTCGCTTCGAGCGCGGCCCGGTGTTCGGCGGCGCCGATCTTCTCCCCGTCGGGGGCCCGGACGACGACGCGGGCGGTGGCCCCGTCGGCGTTGGCGGCCGGGAACTTCTCCGCCAGCAGGTCCATGGCCCGCTGGGCCTCGGTGCCCGGCAGCGTGATGGCGGTACTGGCGGACCCCGAACTGCTCGCGGCGCCGACCCCCACGGCACCCAGGACGAGCGTCCACAGAAGAACGACCAGCCAGCGCCGCCGGAAGGCGGCGCTGCCGATCCTGTGCAGGTACGTAGCCATGCGGGTGATACTCCGAATCGAAGGGTGCAGATGGGCGTGTGGTGCCACCGGCGCGCGGAAGCACAGCGGATTCCGGGCGGAGAGGAATCTGCGGGCCGGTGGGCGGACATGCCGGGGGGAGGCACGGCCTTGAGGCCGCGTCTCGGCACGGTGAAGTCGCCGGCCGCGCGCCGGGGCGCGCGCGACCGACTGCGAGCGGTGCTTTTGGGGAGCCGGTTACGGCTCCGGGGCGTTCAGTTCACCCGGTCGTCACTCGACGGCGGGCACAGCCGCGAGCGCCGGTAGCAGAACCGTGTCGATGACGTCCATGAGCTGCTTCTCGGTGGCCGGGGAGCCGTAGAGGATGTCGATCGCGAACCAGGGGCCGAACACGAGCCGGTCGGCGAGGGCGATCACGGGATGGCCCGCGACGATCTCCCCCCGGGCCACGGCCCGCTTCAGCAGTCCGGTCAAGCCGTCGATGACGGGGTGCAGCAACACCTTCCGGACCAGCTCCATCAGGTCCTGGTCCTGCACGATGGCCGGCGGCAGCGACGCGAAGGTCTCCCGGTCCGGGTCACCGGTCACCAGCAGATGCACGTAGGCCGCCAGGTCGCCGCGGAGGTCGCCGGTGTCGATCTCCGCGAAGGCCGCCAACTGCTCCTGGCCGTGTGCCTTCCAGGCGGCGACGACCAGTCGCGGCTTGCTCTCCCACTGCCGGTAGAGCGTGGCCGTACTGCACTTCGCCCGTCGGGCCACCTCCGCCATGGTGACGTGGTCGTACCCCACCTCGCCGACCAGTTCCGCCGTCACCCGCAGCAGCTCCTGCTCCCGTTCCGGGGTGAGCTTGCGCCGGCGCGACGCCTCGGGTGCCTCGGCCATGACGCTCCTGATCCGGTCGTTCGTTGCTGACACCCGAACCGTACCCGCTCCACTTATCGAAAATCAAATTTTCGAAAACGAGGTTTTCGATGTTTCTCCGGCCTCGTCGGACGGCTCAGGAAAGCCCCGGGAGGCCACGAACAGCAGCACCAGCAGCGCCGCGGCGGCAGCTGCCGCCGCACCGAGGAAGACGTACTCGACCGCGGCGTCCACCGCGCGGCGCAGCCGGTCCGCGGCGTCGGGCGGGAGGGCGGACGGGTCGTTCACGGCCCGGCCGACGGAGTCGGCGTCGCCGTCCCCGAGGCGGGACGCGAGCACGGCGTTGGCCAGCGCGCCGAAGAGGGCCGCGCCCACGGTCTGGCCGATCTGCCGGCAGAAGAAGACCGAGGCGGTCGCCGTGCCGCGTTCGGAGTGGAGCACCGAGGACTGCACGCCGATGAGCAGCGGGAGTTGGAACAGCCCGAGCGCCCCGCCCAGCAGCAGCATGATCAGGGCGGGGTGCCAGGGCTCGCCCGGATGGGGGAGGAAGAAGAAGGAGCCCAGGACCAGGCTCGTCAGCGCGGCCCCGATCGCCGCGGTCAGCCGGAAGCCGATGCGCTGGTAGACCCTGCCCGAGAGGGCCGCGCTGACGGGCCAGCTCAGGAGCATGACGGTGAGGACGAATCCGGCCCGGGTGGGGTCGAGGCCGAGCACGGACTGACCGTACGTCGGGATGAAGACGTTCGGCGCGATCATCAGCACGCCCAGCGCACCGAACGACAGGTTCACCGCCGCGATGGTGCGCCGCCGCCACACCCAACCGGGAATGATCGGGTCGGTGGCGCGTCGCTCGACGACCATGGTCACGGCGACCATGGCAGCGCCACCGGCGAACAGCGCCAGCGACGGCGTCGACAGCCACGGCCAGGCGACCCCGCCCTGAACGAGCGCGGTGATCAGCAGCGCGCCGGAGCCGAAGAGGGCGAGGGCGCCCGGCCAGTCCACCGTGGCGGGAACCTTCTCCCGCCGGGGCTCGTGCAGATGACGGACGATCAGCCAGAGGGCCACGGCGCCGACGGGGAGGTTGAGCAGGAAGATCCAGCGCCAGTCGGCGTACTCGGCGACGGCGCCGCCGATCGCGGGACCGGTGACCGCCGAGCCGGCCCACACCGACGACAGCCTCGCCTGGATCTTGGGGCGCTGCTCCGCCGGGTAGAGGTCGGCGGCGATGGTCTGCACGGTGCCCTGGAGCGCTCCGCCGCCCAGGCCCTGGATGATCCTGAAGGCGATCAGGGACGTCATGTTCCAGGCGGTCGCGCAGAGCAGGGAGCCGATCAGGAAGACGCCGATCCCGATGACCAGGACCGGTTTTCGGCCGATGGTGTCGGCGAGCTTCCCGTACACCGGCAGGGTGACGGTGACGGCGAGCAGGTAGCCGGCGAAGACCCAGGAGAAGGCGGAGAACCCGCCGAGGTCGCCGACGATCTGCGGTACCGCGGTGGAGACGACGGTCACGTCGAGCGCGGCGAGCGCCATCCCCAGCATCAGGGCGGCGACGACCGTGCGGCGTCCTCGTGGGGCACCGCCCGGCGCTGTCTTCTCGACCTTCTCGACAGGGTCGGCCGTCCCGCGCTCTCCCGCCACCTCGAACTCCTCTCGCCGGACACCGCAGACCCCGCCCTCCGGGCGGACCGCGCTCCTTTCCGGACATCCCTAAAGACCGAGGTCCTTGGCGATGATCGACTTCATGACCTCGCTGGTCCCGGCGTAGATCCTGCTGACCCGGGTGTCGGCGTAGAGCCGGGCGATCGGGTACTCCAACACGTAGCCGTAGCCGCCGTGGAGTTGGAGGCACTTGTCGATGACGCGCCCCGCCGTCTCCGTGCAGAACAGCTTGGCCTTCGCCGCGTCGGCGGCGGTCAACTGCCCCTGACCGTGCAGTTCCACCGCCCGGTCGGCCATGCATTGCGCGGCTGCCACCTCCGTGGCGCACTCGGCGAGGACGAACTTGGTGTTCTGGAAGGAGGCCACCGGCTTGCCGAAGACCTCCCGCTCCCGCACGTAGTCCGTGGCGAAGGCGACCGCAGCCGCGGCCGACGCGCAACTGCCGACCGCCGCGCCCAGCCGCTCCACCACCAGGTTGTGCGCGAGGTAAGAGAAGCCGCGGCCCTCCTCGCCGAGGAGGTCGCCCACCGGGACCCGCACGTCGTCGAAGGAGAGTTCGGCGGTGTCCTGCGCCCGTAGGCCGATCTTCTCCAGCTTGCGGCCGACCCGGAAGCCCTCGCTGGTCGTGTCGACGCACAGGATCGACAGGCCCGCCCGGCGGTTCGCGGGGTCGTACGGCGCGGTGCGGCAGACCACGAGGATCCGATGGGCCTGCGCCCCGCCGGTGATGAAGGTCTTGGCGCCGTTGAGGACGTAGTGCGAGCCGTCCGCCGAGAGCTCCGCCCTCGTGCGGATCCCCGCGAGGTCGGACCCGGTCCCGGGTTCGGTCATCGCGATCGCGGTCATCATCTCGCCGGAGAGGAAGCCCGGCAGCCAGCGCTGCTTCTGCTCCTCGCTGCCGAACTCCAGCAGGTACGGAAGCACGAGCGCGGTGTGGACGACGTCGGCGCCGAAGCTGACCCCGGCCCGAGCGCACTCCTCCCGGATCACCATGGAGTGGCGGAGGTCGACGACGCCCGCACCGCCGTACTCGACGGGCACCTGGATGCCGAAGACGCCCAGGGCGCCCAACTTGCGATAGAGCTCCAGCGGTACGTGGCCCTGGCGCTCCCAGTCGGCGTAGTGGGGGACCACCTCCTCGGCGATGAACTTCCGGATGACCGTCCGGAAGTCGTGGTGGTCCTCGGTGAAGATGGTCCGGCGCATGCTGGCGGTCCTTGTCCGTCGTCCGGTGGGTTCAACGGCCGTGCACTCCCGTGCGAAGAGAGCGGAAGAGGCGGCATGGGGGTCTCCGACGGCGCACCAAGTGAACGGCCGTTGGGAAAATCCCTCCCGAACCTCCTGTCACTCCTCTTGGGTCCGCTGCTGAAGTCTCGCCTCATACCTCGGCAGAACCGGGACTTCCTTCGCCGTGAGATGGCCCGTCGGAAGAGTTAAGTTAATACAAGCTAACAATGTGGTCCAGAGGTTCCCAGGGTGTGCGGCCCGCTCTTCGAGGGTGCGGAGCCTCATGGGCGACAATGGCGCCATGCGATCCGAGACGTCTGCGCGCACCCGCAACCCCTGGGGAGAGGGCGACCGGCTGCGCGGGGAGATCCTCGACGCGGCGAGCCGTCTCCTGTCCGGTCTCGACGGCGAGGACGCGCTGACGATCCGCGGGGTGGCCCGCGCGCTGGGCATCGCGCCCGCCAGCATCTACCAGCACTTCTCCGACCGGGCGGCGCTGGTGCAGGGGCTGCTGGAGTACGAGTACGAGCGGCTCGGGGCGGCGATGCGGGAGGCCGACGCCCGGGTGGGCGAGGCCGATGCCGTCGACAGGATCCGTGCCCAGGCGCACGCGTACTGCTCCTTCGCCCTGGAGAATCCGGGGCTCTACCGGCTGATGATGAACCTCGGGGCCCAGCGCGCCGAGGCCGACCAGCGACCCGAGGGCGGGCCGCTGGTGGAGCTGTTGGACGAGTTCACCCTCGCTTTCGAGCGGTGCGAACAGGCCGGGCACCGGCTGGGGTTGCCGGTGCGACGGGCGGCCGGCCTGGTGTTGGTGACCGCGCACGGCAGCGTGCTCCTGGCCCAGGGCAACCGAGCCCGCGCGGCGGCCGTCCAGCAGTTCGTCGACGAGGCGCTGTCGCTGATCTTCATCTGACGCGTGAGGGCGGTTTCGGTCCGAGTCGTTTCTTGACTGCCCGTTCTGGGCGGGGGCGTCTCCTTTTGTCGACCCTTCATCGACATGTGACCTGCATCACGGGATCTCTTGGCGTGCGAGTTGGCTAACATTCGTTCGGAGAGTTACCGAACGACTGTTAGCTAACTGTCCGTGACGCATAGGGAGGCCCCGTGACGATCACCGCCGAAACCCCCGATTTCACCATGAAGCGATCCGGCCGGTGCCCCTTCGACCCCTCACCGGCGCTCACCTCGTACCGGCACGAAGAGCCGGTGAAGCGGGTGAAGATCTGGAGCGGCGAGTCCGTGTGGGTGGTCACCCGCTACGACGACGTCCGCACCGTCCTGTCGAGTCCGCATGCGAGTTCGGACGCGGACCTGCCGGGGTATCCGGCCACCTCGGCGGCCGGGCGGGCCCGCCGACGGGAGGACAAGCCGTTCGTCGTGATGGACGATCCGCAGCACGCCCGGCAACGCCGCATGGTCTCCCCGGAGTTCATGGTGAAGAAGATGCAGGCGCTGCGCCCCAGGGTGCAGGAGATCGTCGACGGCCTGATCGACGAGATGCTGGCCGGCCCCAAGCCGGTGGACCTGGTCCAGGTGTTCGGGCTCCCCGTACCCCTGCTGGTGATCTGCGACCTGCTCGGCGTCCCGTACGCCGACCGCGATGAGTTCCAGGCCCGCGGCAACGTCCTGACCTGCCGGGAATCCACACCCGAGCAGATGATGGGCGCGGTCCGGGATCTGCTGACCTATCTGGCCGACCTGGTCGACCGCAAGGACGCCGCACCCGAGGACGACCTCCTCAGCCGGCTGACCGTGGAGCAGGTCCGCACCGGCGCGATCACCCGTGAGGAAGCCGCCAACATGGGGCTGATGCTGTTGCTCGCCGGGCACGAGACCACCGCGAACATGATCGCGCTGAGCACCACCGCACTGCTCCAGAACCCGGAGCAGTTGGCGGAACTCCGCACCACCGAGGACCAAGCACTGATCGACAACGCGGTCGAGGAGATGCTGCGCTACCTCACCGTCGCCCAGATCGGCCTGCGCCGGCTCGCGCTGGAGGACATCGAGGTGGGTGGCCAACTGATCCGCAAGGGCGAGGGCATCATCCTCTCGGTGGACGCGGCGAACCGGGACGCGTCCGCGTTCGCCGAGCCCGACGTGATCGACCTGCACCGCAAGGCCCGCCACCACCTCGCGTTCGGATACGGAATCCACCAGTGCCTCGGCCAGCCGCTGGCACGGGTCGAACTCCAGGTGGTCTTCCGCACCCTCTACCGCCGCATCCCCACGCTCCGCCTCGCGGCGCCGCTGGAGGAGCTGAACTTCAAGCACGACATGACGGTCTACGGAGTGCACGAACTCCCCGTGACCTGGTGACACGAGAGTGGTGAACAGCATGAAGGTAGTCATCGACGAGGAGAAGTGCGTCGGAGCCGGACAGTGCGTCTTCGCCGCGCCCGAGGTCTTCGACCAGCGCGACGAGGACGGGATCGCCGTGCTCCTGGACGAGGACCCACCCGCCGAGCTGGGCGAGTCGGTACGCGAAGCCGCCCGGATCTGCCCGGCGCTGGCGATCGAGCTGGACGAGTCGTGACGCTCTCCCGGGTGGTCGTCGTCGGCGCATCGGCGGCCGGGCTGACGGCCGCGGAGACGCTGCGGCGCGAAGGGTTCGCCGGCGAGCTCACCGTCATCGGCGACGAACACCGCCTCCCCTACGACCGCCCGCCCCTGTCCAAGCAGGTGCTCAGCGGGAACTGGGAGCCGGAGCGGGTCGCCCTGCGCCGTCGCGAGGCCCTGGACGCACTCGGCGCGCGGTGGCTCCTGGGCCGGCGCGCGATGGCGCTCGACGTCGCGGCACGCACCGTCACGCTGGCCGACGGCGACGCCGCGCCGTACGACGGGCTGGTCATCGCGACCGGCGTGACGGCCCGTCGGCTGCCGTACGGTCACCGACTGCGCGGCGTCCACGTGCTCAGAGGGCTCGACGAGGCGCTGGCCCTGCGGGCAGCGCTGGGCGACGGGCCGTCGCTCGTGATCGTCGGCGCCGGGTTCCTCGGAGCCGAAGTCGCCGCGGTCGCCCGCGGGTTGGGCTGTCGTGTCACCCTGGTCGACCCGCTGCCCGCACCGATGGTGCGTCAACTGGGCAGCGCCGTCGCCGAACGCGTCGCAGAACTGCACCGGGCCAACGGCGTCGACCTGCGGTGCGGCACGAGCGTGGCCGGACTGACGGAACGCGACGGCGCCGTGACCGGGGTCCGACTGGGCGACGGTACGCATCTGCCCGCCGACCTCGTACTGGTCGCCATCGGCTCGGTCCCCGCCGTCGACTGGCTCCGCGACAGCGGACTGCCCCTCGGCGACGGTGTGCTCTGCGACGAGTTCTGCTCCGTCGCGCCCGGCATCGTGGCGGCCGGCGACGTGGCCTCCTGGACGCACCCCGCGTACGGCAGGATGCGCGTCGAACACCGGATGAACGCCACCGAGCAGGGCGTGGCCGCGGCCCGCACCCTGCTGGGGGAGCGGGTGCCGTTCGCCCCGGTCCCCTACTTCTGGACGGACCAGTACGACGTGAAGATCCAGGCGTACGGCCGCACCGGACAGGACGCCGGGTTTCGGGTGGTCACGGGCTCCTCCGACCAGGGGCCGTTCGCCGGCGTCTACGGCGACGGCGAGCGGATCACCGGCGCCGTGACGTGGAACCTGCCCCGCGCGGCCCGTGAGCTGCGCCCGCTGGTGGCGCAACGGGCGCCCTGGCCCGCCCCGGTCGCCTGACGGCCGTCGGGGCCGGGGGGGGGGGGGGGGGCCCCCCCCCCCCCCCCGGGGGGGGGGGGGGGGGGGGGGGGGGGGGGGGGGCGCGGGGGGGGGGGCCGCCCCCCGGGGGGGGGCCGCGGGGGGGCGGGGCGCGGGGGGGGGGGGGGGGCGGGGGGGGGGGGGCGCCCGGCCCCCCCCCCCCCCCGGGGGGGGGGGGGCGCCCCCCCCCCCCCCCCGGGACCGGGTCAGCGCCGGTCGTAGAGCGCCTCGATCTCGGCGGCGTACTTCTCACCCACCACCTTGCGCCGCACCTTCATCGTCGCCGTCAACTCGTCGCCGTTGGGCTCCCAGAACGTCGGGAGGACGACGAAGTTCCTGACCTGCTCGACCCGGGACAGCCGTGCGTTGCCCCGCTCGATCCCGGCCGCCACCACCTCGCGGACCTCCGGGGCGCGGGACAGGGCCTCCGGACCGTCGGCCGCGATCCCCCGGGCGGCGGCGAAGGCCGCGGCCTCCTGCGGTTCAAGGGTGACCAGCGCGGTCACGTACGGCCGGCCGTCGCCGATCGCGACGACCGACCCCAGCAGCCCGCACTCCAGCCGCAGCGCGTTCTCGATGTTCGCGGGCGACATGTTCTTGCCCGACGAGTTGATGATGATGTCCTTCTTGCGGTCCACGATGCTGACGAAGCCGTCGGCGTCGATCGTCGCGATGTCGCCCGTGTGCAGCCAGCCGTCCGCATCGACGGCCTCGGCGGTCCTGGCCGGATCGTTGCGGTAACCGCGCATGACCCCAGGACTGCGGATGAGGAGTTCCCCGTCGTCGCCGAGTCTGATCTCCATCCCGGCCTTGGGCTTGCCGACCGTGCCCAGACGCATGTGCCCCGGGCTGTTGGCGATCCCGGACGCCGCGCACTCCGTCATCCCGTAGACCTCGTACAGCGGCAGCCCGATCGACAGGTAGAACTCCAGGGCCTCGGGGGAGATCGGGGCGCCACCGGAGGTGGTGTACCCGAGCCGGTCCAGGCCGAACGAGGCGCGCAGCGGCGCCAGGAACTCCCGGGTGGCGCGCTCGTGCTCGGCAGCCAGCTCCGGTGGCACGGGGCTGCCGGCGAGCTCCAGCCGGACCTTCTCGGCGCCGACGCCCAGGGCCCACTCGGCCAGCGCCCGGCGCTCGTCCCGCAGCGCCGCGATCTCCTGCTCGATCGCGGCCTTCAGCTTGTACCAGATCATGGGCACGCCCATGAACATGGTGGGGTGCACGTCCTTGAGGACGTTCGTGACGGTCCTGCCGTCCCGGACGGTGGTCACCGTGGCACCGCTGGCCATCGGCACGTAATGGCCGGACCAGCGATTGGCGAGGTTGGCGTCCGGCAGGTAGGAGATCACATGGCCGTGGTGGTCGGCGCCGAAGACCTCCTGCTGGAGTCGTGCGCTGCCGCCGACGGAGAAGAGGACGTTGGCGTGGGTGAGTTCCACGCCCTTGGGCCGGCCCGTGGTTCCCGAGGTGAAGATGAGGGTCAGCAGGTCGTTGCGGGTGACGGCCCGCCAGGCGGCGTCGAAGTCGAAGCCGCGGCCCGGAGCGGACTCCAACTCCTCCAGGGAGAGCGTGTCCTCGTCGCCGCCGTCCAGGCACACGACGCGCTCGACCGCGGTGCCCACGGCGGCTGCGCGGACCTTCGCCAGGAACTGCTCCTCGCACACGACGACGCGGTTGCCGCCCGCGGCGAAGAGGAAGGCGATCTGCTCCGGCGGGTAGGTGTTGTAGATCGAGAAGGAACTCGCCCCGAGGTGCATCACGGCGGCGTCGAGCAGATTGAACTCCGGGCGGTTGGTCAGCATCATCGCGACCGTGCTGCCCCGGCGCACGCCGATCCCGGCGAGCCCGGCCGCGATGCGCCTCACCCGGCGGTCGTACTCCCGCCAGGTGATGCTCGTGCTGCCGTCAAAGGAGCGCACGGCGACCTCGTCGGGCCGGGCGGCGACCGTGGCCTGGAACACCGCGCACAGGCTGCCTGCGTCCTGCACTTGTCCGGGAGACAGCATGACGGTCATCTTCGACTCTCCGTATGTCCTGTGGATCGGTGGGTCCTGCGGGGCGGTCTCGTGGATCATCGGTGCGGCGTGGACGAGCGGGGGCGACGGTCGCCGTCCTCGCGGCTCTTCAAGAACGCCTCGACCGCCCGGGCGTGATCGCCGGAGGCGAAGCACTCCTTCTCGGCGGCGAGCGCGTGGTCGAAGACGAGGTTGGCGGTGTCCAGCAGGATCTTGTTCAAGGCGGCCTTGGTGCCCTGGACGGCGCGGACGGGCCCCGCGGCGATGCGGGCCGCGAGCGCGTGCGCCTCGGTGAGCAACTGATCGGGTTCGACCACCCGGTTGATCAGCCCGATGCGCTCCGCCTCGGCGGCGGTCAGCTTGTCACCGGTCAGCAGGTACTCCTTGGTCCGTGCCATCCCCACCAACCAGGGCCAGGCGATGACGCCCCCGTCGCCCGCGACGACGCCCACGGTGACGTGGGGGTCGGCGATGATCGCGGTCCGGGAGGCGATCACCGTGTCGCAGAGGAGGGCGAGGGTGGCGCCGAGGCCGACGGCGGGGCCGTTGACGGCCGCGACGATCGGCTGGGGCAGCTCCAGCAGGTTCATCACGATCTTCCGCGCCTCCTTGAAGAAGGCGTCGAGTTGCGGGCCCGCCCCCATCCGCTCCCCCTTGAGGTTTCCCCCCGCGGAGAACGCCTTGCCCTCACCGGTGAGCACCACGGCCCGGACCCGGTCGTCCCGGGCGATGTCGGCGAACGCCGCGGTCACCTCCGCGTGCATCTCGACCGTGAGGGAGTTGTAGAGCTCGGGGCGGTTGAAGCGCATCGTCAGCACGTGGCCGTCGAGGTCGAACGTCAGGTGCTTGTACGAGGAGTAGCGCTCGGCGGCGTTCATGTCGTTCCCTTCCGAGGATGTGGGGACGTGAGGTGAAGAGGGGGCGGGGCGGAGGGGGTGCGCAGCTTCGCCGACGACCGTGCGTGCCGGTCAGTCGGTGCGGGCCGCGCCTCCGTAGGCGGCGACGAACGCAGCGGCGTTGCGCTCGGGATCGATCAGACGGGCGGCGACGAGGGAGCCGACGATCATGACGACGCCCAGCAGGGTGAAGCCCTGGGCGTACCCGGCGCTCGGGGTGGCGGCGCCGTCGAGCAGCCGCCCGAGCAGCAGCGGGCCGATGACCCCGCCCATGCTGTAGAAGGCGACGACGAAGCCGATGACGGTACCGCGCTGCTTGGGCGGGATGACGTCCGACAGGGCCGCCCAGACCACGCCCTGGGCGGCGCCGCTGAGGGCTGCGCCTGCGATGATCAGGGACATCTGGAGCGTCCCGCGGTCGAGGACGGCGAAGGCGACGGTGCTCGCGCCGCCGGCCAGGACGAGGACCGAGCCGAGGACCCCCCGGGCGAGGCGGTTGCTCACGCCGCGCTTGGTCAGCGCCCGCGAGACCACCCCGGTCACGACCATCATGACGGCGCCGGCGAGGTAGGGCAGGGTGATGAGGCGCCCGGCGGTGACGGCGTCGTACCCGAGCCCTTCGCGCAGGTACAGGGGGAGCCAACTGACCTTGATGGCGGTGCTGCAGTAGGTGACGAAGAAGAGGACCGCGATCCCGATGACCGTGCCCGAGGTCAGCAGGGCCCGGTAGGGGACCCGCTCGGGCAGTCGGCTTGAGGGCGTCGGGACCTCGGCCGCCTTCTCCGGCCCGTCACGGCCCATGGCGAACCAGACGACCACCCACACCAGACCGGCGGCGGCCGTGACGGCGAAGGCCGCGTGCCAGTCGTACTCCAGGACGACGGCGGTGATGACGGGGGCTGCGGCGATCGGCCCGAAGGACGCGCCGGCGGCGACGACGGAGGTGGGCAGGGCACGCTTCTCCGCCGGGAACCAACTGTGGGTGACCCCGAAGGCCATGGCGGCGGTGGGGCCTTCGGCGAAGCCGAGGAGCATGCGGGAGACGATCAGGACGGCGAAGCTGGTGCTCCAGATCATGGGCAGCAGGCTGATCACCCAGATCAGGGCGACGGCACCGAGCAGCCAGCGCGCCGGGAACCTGCCGACGAGGACGCTGCCGAGGACCGCGCCCAGCGCGTACAGCCAGAAGAAGCTGCTCTGCACGACGCCGAACTGTCCGGAGTCGATGCCGATGTCACGGATCATCTCCACGCCGGCGAGGCCGACGACGACCTTGTCCGCGTAGCTCAGCAGCATGAAGAAGAAGAGTGTGACGACGATGATCCAGGCGCGGCGATCGACGCGCCGCCTCGGGGGAGATGGTGGATTTGCCGTGGAAAGACCTCGGTCGACAGCCATGGCGATCTTCCTTGTGGATGAGCGAGGGC
Source organism: Streptomyces sp. NPDC017979 (assembly GCF_044328175.1). Classification (NCBI taxonomy): domain Bacteria; kingdom Bacillati; phylum Actinomycetota; class Actinomycetes; order Kitasatosporales; family Streptomycetaceae; genus Streptomyces; species Streptomyces sp. NPDC017979. The sequence goes on from NZ_JBIRGU010000004.1 coordinate 416,182, forward strand.
AGGAAGTTCCTCAGCGTGAAGGGGACGGAGTCGCCGGGGGAGTTCACCGGATCGAAACATTTCCGCCGAGTTGGAGTTAACCACCGGCGTGATCTCGACACAAGACATCGGACAGGACTAACTGTCGAATCCCGTTAACTTAACGGTCTCCTGGTCGCTGCGGAGTCACTGAAATGGCTGGTCACGCTGGAAGCGTGGTCAGTGATTGCCATCGAGCAATCTCTATGTCTTCGAACAGCAAGTTGCGCGACGCTGGTTCCGGAGGCATGGGAAATGAGGTTGCAAGAGTATTGATGCGCGAGTAAGTGACTGCTACATGAGTCAGTTCGGAATGCGGGGGGTGAATTCAACCCGCGATCGGGGAGGTCCTCTTGTCCGGCGGGGTGAGTCCCAGCACGGCACGGCCGATGACGACCAGTTCCCCCTGGGACACCGGGCGGATACTCAGCCCGCTGACCCGACGCAGGGAATTGACCACCGTCTGCGCCGTCAGGGCCAGCAACTCGGCCTCCTGCGGTGACAGTTCCGGGCGGTGGCGGGTCAGTAGGGCCGCCCATTCGGTCACGTAGTCCCGCTGCATGCGACGCACCACCTCCCGGTCCTCGGGCGGCACGCTGACCATCTCGATGACGAGCGCGCTCATGGCGTCGCCGTGCACCGCGTTGATCCGTACGAAGGAGCGCAGGGCCATGTCCAGGGCCCGCGCCGGATCGTCGGTCGAGCCGAGTGCCGCCGACAGGTCGAACAGCATCGCTTCCAGGCAGCGGGTCAGCACGGCCACCAGGATCGCCGACTTGCTCGGGAAGTGGTGGTAGAGGCTGGAGGCGGCGAGCCCCGCGGCCTCCAACCCGATGTCGTCCATGCCGACGTTCTGGTAGCCGCGCTCCGCGAAGAGCCTGATCGAGGCCGCGAGCACCGCTTCGCGTCGGGACGCCGGGGTCAGCCGGCCGCGGGGCACGGGCAGTTCGGGCCCGGCGACCGCACCGGCGAGCGGAAGCCCTTCCGCACGGCACACGGCGAGCGCCGCGGCGACCATCAGGGAACGGATCTGGGCGGGCTCCGCCTTCACGGCCTGGTAGTTCACACCGACCAGGGCGCCCAGCGCGGCCCACAGCAGCAGGTCGACCTCGTCGGACGGAAGCTCGGGGCGCGCTGCGGCGATGGCGTCCCGCAGGGGCCGGACCTTGGCGGCGTGGCGCCCCATCAGCTCGTGGCGTCGCTCGGGCGGCAGGTGCCTCAGTTCCCGTTCCCACAGCAGCCTGGCGTGGCGGCGGTCCAGCATCGTGGCGACGACGACGTCGAGGGTCCCGGGCAGATCGCCGTACGAGGCGCGGTCCGGGAGGATGCCCTCCTCCACGACGTCCAGCAGGGTCGCGAACAGCAGGTCCTGCTTGCTGCGGAAGTGCCGGTACAGCGCCGGGCCGGTGATGCCGACCGCTTCCGCGATGTCCGTCATCGCCACCTGGTGGTAGCCGGACTTCCGGAACTGTTCGGCGGCAGCAGCGACGATCTGCTGCTTGCGGTCGCGTGGTCGCCGGGTCCGCGGGCGGGGAGCGTCGGTCACCGAGGCGGCCTCCTCATGTGTGCACGCTCCTGGCCGGTTGCCCGGTGGGGAACCCGCCGACCGGCGCGGACGCACTCGGCGCCGACCATGCTAGCAGCGGGCCGGGACGCGCCCCAGGGACTATCGATACAGGTGCACGACCTGTCCTGACATGAACGCCGAGTCCTCCGAGACCAGATATCTGACCAGTCCCGACACGTCGCCAGGGGTACCGATCCGGGCCAGGAGCTCCTCCTTGTTCGGGACCTCGCCGATCCGTTGTCGGGCCCGCCCGGTGGCGATCGGTCCGGGCGCGACGCAGTTGGCCCGGATGCCCTGCGGAGCCAGGTCCTTGGCGAGGTAGCGGGTGTAGTGCATGACGGCCGCCTTGCTGATCCCGTAGTGCGCGTAGCCGCCGCTCCCGGTGACCTCCACTCCGGTGACGGAGCCCATGGTCACGACGGAGGCGTTGGTCGAGCCGCGGAGCGCGGGGAGGGCCGCGGTGACGGTGGTGACGGTGCCGTGGAGGTTGCGGCGCATGACCGTGTCCAGGTCGTCGAGATCGATCTGGGAGGCCCGGTTGCCGTCGAGCGGCCCGCTTCCTCCACCGGCGTTGCACACGACGGCGTTCAGGCCGCCCCACTCCTCCCGGATCCGCGTCACCAGGCCGTCCAGCGCCGCCCGGTCGGTGGTCTCGGCCTGTGTGGACAGGACGGGTGCGCCCAGTGCCTCCAACTCGGCCGCGACGGTGTCGTCCAGCCCCTCCGCCGCGAACTCCCGGTAGCACTCGAAGTCGACGTCCACCACCGCGACGGCGTATCCGTCGCGCGCGAGGTCCACGGCGATCCTCCTGCCGATGCCGCGTGCGGCACCGGTGACCAGTACGGACTTGTCGATGTTCATGGGACGAACCCCTCTTTCCGTTTCTCCGAACTGTTCGGACTTCCGCGTTACGGACTTCCGCCGTTCCGCTGTTGCCCACGGCCCCGGGTGCGGTCTCCGGGCTCCCGCCCTCCGTCCGGGACGTCACCCGATGACGCCCCGGGCGCGGAGCCCGGCGATGCGGTCGGCGTCGTATCCGGCCCGTGTCAGGGCGGCGTCGGTGTGGGTGCCGACGGCGGGCGCGGGTGCGGGTTCGGGCGCGGGGGTGCCCCCGAAGCGGGGTGCGGGGGCGGGCTCGACGCCGCCGTGCGCCCCGGTGCGGAAGGTGCCGCGGGCGACGTGGTGGGGATGGGTGGGGGCTTCGGCGAGGGAGAGCACGGGCGTGACGCACGCGTCTCGCCCCTCGAAGGCGCTGGCCCACTCGTCGCGGGTCCTGGTCGCGAAGACGTCCGCGAGGCGCTTGTGCATGGTGGGCCAGGACTCCCGGTCGTACTGTCCGGCGAAGTCCGGGTCGTCCCCGAGGCCCAGGACGCCCAACATCCGTGCGTAGAAGTGCGGTTCCCCGCAGCCCAGCGCCAGGTGTCCGCCGTCGGCGCACCGGTAGACGGTGTACCAGGGGGCCGCACCGTCGATGCCGTTCGCGGCGCGCTCGTCCTGCCAGGACCCCGCCGCCCGGAAGCCGTACACCATGGACAGCAAGGACGCCGTGCCGTCGGTCATCGCCGCGTCGACGACCTGTCCGCGCCCGGTGGCGCGGGCGGAGACGAGGGCGCCGAGGACCCCGAAGGCGAGGAGCATTCCGCCGCCGCCCATGTCCCCCACCAGGTTCAGCGGGACGACGGGCCGGTCTGCCGTGCCGACGGCGTGCAGGGCGCCGGAGAGCGCGATGAAGTTGATGTCGTGCCCGGGCTCGTGGGCCTTCGGCCCGTACTGTCCCCACCCGGTCATCCGGCCGTACACCAGTCGCGGGTTGCGCGGCAGGAGGTCGTCCGGGCCCAGCCCCAGGCGCTCGGCGACGCCCGGCCGGAAGCCCTCGACGAGGACGTCGACGTCGTCGACGAGGCGTCCCACGACCTCGGCCGCCTCGCGGTGCTTGAGGTCGACGGTGATCGAGCGGCGGTTGCGGTGGAGCACCGGGTGGGCACTGGGACTGCCTGCGTCCGATGGCCGATCGACGCGGACGACCTCGGCGCCGAGGTCGCCGAGGAGCATGCCCGCGTAGGGGGCCGGCCCCACGCCGCCGAGTTCGAGGACGCGGACGCCTTGCAAAGGACCGTGCACGCCCCGGCCTGGCGTGGTCGACGCGGGTGCGGTCATGGGGTGGAGTCTCCTGTTCGTGTACGGGTCGGGGGCGGCGCGGAGCACGGAAGCGCCCTAGCTGTACGCGCCGTACCGAGGGGCGCGCTTCTCCAGGAACGCGCGCCGGGCCTCTTCGGCGTCGGGTGAGACGGCGCAGGTCATCAAGTGGTCGGCCTCGACCGGCAGGTAGTCCCCGAGCGACAGGGTCTGGGCGGCCTGGAGATTGTGTCGGAGGGCGGCCATCGCACCGGGGGCGGCGGCGGCGATGCGCGCCGCCGTGTCCCGGGTCCTCGCTGCCAGTTCGTCCGGCGGCACCACGGCGTTGACCAGTCCCCAATCCGCCAGCTCCGTTCCCCGCACCTTCGGCGACAGCATCATCAGTTCCCTGGCCCGCAGCGGGCCGACCGCCCGGGTCAGCAGCCACGAGGCTCCGAGGTCGCCGGCGAAGGCGACCTTGATGAAGGCCGTGCTCATCACGGCGTCGGTGGACGCGTAGCGGAAGTCGCAGCCCAGGGCGAACGACATGCCCGCCCCGGCGCAGCCGCCCCGGATCTCGGCGATGACGGGGGTGGTCATCTCGTACATGAAGGTGACCAGTCTGCTGATGCGCATCAGCTTGGTCCGGCCCTGCAGGTAGTCGCCCGGCGGGTAGGGCGGCTCCGGTGCTTCCGAGTTGTCCCGGCCGACGCAGAAGTTGTTGCCGGTTCCGGTCAGGACGACGGCTCTGACCTTGCTGTCTCCCTCCGCGTGCTCGAAGGCGGTCATGAGTCCGTCGGCCATCTCCACGGTGAAGGCGTTGCGGCGCTCGGGGCGGTTCATCGCGATGGTCGCGACGGCGTCGTCCACCGAGTACAGGACGGTGTCGGTCATGGCGGACCCTTCTGCCGGAGAGCGTGTTCCCGGGTGCCGGAGGCCACCTGCGAGCACGCGGGGTCGGGTGGGTGCGAGACGGCCGGCAGGGGCCTGGAGCGAGGGACCCCGGCGCGGGACGGCTCGTCAAAGTGACTGGCCATTTGTCTTCATGTTCCAGCGATCTCCCTCATGATGCGCGCCCGGAGCGATGGGGTCAACCAGTTGTTACTGCATATATGGCCATGCTGGTTCGCACGCCGCCTTGGTGTGCCTGCCGATGACCTCAAAAGTGAATCGCGATTCGCTTTGGTGGGGGCCTTCGGTGGAGTGCCTGCGGGATCTTCCGGACGTGCCCGCCCGCGGCAGGTCGTAGTCAACACGACAAGCGGACAACGGAGTTCGCTTCGACGCCGACGCTCGCACGCCCCTGCTCCCTTCCCGCGGGCGGCGCCGGTGACCTGCCACCAGAGCGAGTGGCCAGCGCTCTGACGGGTTGACGTTCCTGCTCGTGGTAGGCGTAGAGGCTCTCGCCGCCCCAGCGGCCCAGCAAGAGCCAGAACCCGTCCGGATCATCGAGGAACGCGACCGTCGACAACGCCAGCAGACCGCTACACCGCGTGCAGCGAGGGCACGGCGCTCACCGGGACTGGAGGGGCGTCCACGGACTCGCGGGCACCTGACCGCCGAAACGATCACGGACGGTGATCAGCAGGCGGCATCCGCGCCATCGGGGATTGGTGCCCCGAACACGACGAAGCCCCCGTCCGTGGCGGATTCCAGGGATCGTTGCAGCACGTGATCACTGGCGTGTCTGGCGAGCAGTGTAGGCAGTGGCTCGGCTGGGAGTTCCCGGCCGAGCCACTGCTGCGTTGTCGGTGGGACTGCGCGGCGTTCCGGGAAGTCCAGGGTTGAGCCGATCGCAGAGGTCCCGCCAGGGCCCCTGTTCCTGAGCCGTCAACGGGCGGGAACAGAATGAGCCCATGAATGACGGATCGGGCTGGCCGATGGACAAGCTCTCGCCGTCGAGCAGGGCAGAAGCCTTTGTCGGTGCTGATCACGGCCGGGCAGCGGGGCGATTCCCCGCAGTTCGAGCCTGTCCTGGTGGTGATCCGGGTGCCGCGGATCGGTCCTGGTCGGCCCCGCAGGAGACCGGACCGGGTGCGGGCCGACAAGGCATATGACTCCCGCAAGAACCGCGCCTACCTGCGCAGGCGCGGTATCAGGGCAACCATTCCGGTCCCAGCAGACCGAATCCGTAACCGCCAGAAACTCGGCTCCCGAGGGGGTCGGCCGACGAAGTTTGACAAGACCGACTACCGCGAGCGCCACGCGGTCGAGTGCGGGATCAACCGCCTCAAGCGGCACCGGGCCGTGGCCACGAGGTACGACAAGGTTGCCGTCCGCTACGAGGCGACCGTGCTGATGGCAGTCCTCAACGAACGGCTGTGACCAGCGGGTTTGTTGTCGACCTCACTCTGATGGTGTGGGCACGGCGCAGGCGTCGGCGATAGCCTGCGTGTCCCAGTAGAACGGACGGACCTTGGTGATCCTCCCGTCCTTGACCGTGATCGCTTGCAGAATCGGGAAGTTGAGTTCGCGGCCGGTCGCGCGAGCGCGAGCACGGACCTGTGTGAGCACGACCGCAGTCTCACCGGTGGCAAGAAACTCCTGTTCCACCATGTCGAACGACTCCCACACCTCTCCCATTTTGAGGAAGAACTGCGTCATGCCCTTGTGTCCACGCCAAGTGCCTCCATAGGGCAGAGCATCTGCTTGGTGCAGTTCGACATCCGGCGCAAAGAAGGGGGCGAGCAGGTCGAACGAAGCCTCGCCGGGGCCTCCTGCCGCCAGGTACTCCGCCTCAGCCGCGTACATGCCGGTGAGAACTGTTACTGACTGCGTATTGGGTGACATCGTCATGCCGCCAGCATGGTCACCACAGGAGGATCTTGCTGGCGGCAATCAGACATCGCATCGTGCGGAGGAGTCGACACTTCCGCAACACGCCCTCGGGGCCAGTGCAAGACCGACGGTAACGCAGCGTATGGAGAGCCCTTCGCCCGTCGAACACCGCCATGGCCACGCACCAGCCTTGCTCTGGGGAGAATCTGGGGAGTATTCGCGTTGCTGGGGAGCGCGTGGGGAGGATGCGCCAGGTAAGACGGCACAGCTCTGAAGCACACGGAAAGAGACGTCTCCCATGTCATCCGCGTGGACTAGCGGAAAACCGCAGGTCCATGGCGCTAGCTCGACGACTTCATGACGTACGTACCGAGGTCGTCGGCCTCGACGATCCCGGGGAGCGAACCGCCCTCACGCAAGGGCGTGACGTAGCGGGTCGCTGTGACCTCTGTCAGCATTTCCCCAGGCTATACGGGGCAGCTCCCTGCCAATCCGCGGAAGGACACTGCGGCCTACGGCCGGGAGTATCCGCCTCCTCAGCCCTGGGGAGAACCTGCAGAGTTTCCACCGACAGCCCCTAACTCCCCAGAAGCCCGTCGATACCCGCATGCCCACTTCTTCCCGGCCCCCGGCATGAAGTGGGCATAGCAGCGAATCATAACCGTCGGCGAGGAGTGCCCGAGCCGGCGTCACCTCGCACTCCCCCGCCGCCAGCACCATCGAGGCGTAGCTATGACGCAGCACATGGAATCCGCCCTTCGGGGATGCTGCCCACTGCCAGGGTTTCGCGCCCTCAGCCCGCGGCGGGATGACCCCGGCTCGGGCCAACGCGGACTTCCAGGTCCAGGTGTTCCACGTGTTCACCGCGACGGCGATGCCGAATCGTGTGGTGAGCAGGAGCGGGAGCTTCTTCTCCTGCCCCTCTGGTCTCCCCCAAGGCAGCTCCACTGAGACGGGTGGGAACGCCACGTGGGGCGGGAGGGGGACTTCGCGTTGGCTCTTGGAGCTCTTGGGGTACTCCTTGATGCCGCTCTTGGTGTTGACCTCGACGACGAAGAGGCGGGAGCAGCGGCGGTCGATGCGGTGGTGGTGGTGGAGTCCGGTGAGTTCGCCCCAGCGAAGCCCGGTGTAGAAGCCGAGCAGACACATGGTGCGCCATGCGGCGGGGAGTTCGTCCAGGACGCTCTGGGCCTGGTCGAGGGGGAACCACTGCGGGGGGGTGGTGGCGATGGCGGGCAAGTCGATGCTGCGGCAGGGACTTACCGCGATGACGTCGTCATCTACGGCCGCGCGCATGATCGAGGACACCGGAGACGTGGCGTTCACGGACGTCGCGGGTGCCCGTCGCTGCTTCGGGCGCGATGTGCGGGACCTGGTCGTGTTGTGGGTGGTCACGGTGTACGGGATCGACTGCGCGGCGGGTATCGGTCCGGACCATTGGCTCGCCCGGATCGCCACTCGGTCCGGCCCGCCGGCCGCGATCAGCTGCGACTCAGCCGCTGGTGATGTTCTGGAGTTCGTCGTTGGCCATGAGCTGGACGTGGTACCCCCGGCCACCGGCGTTGATGGTGATGTGGCGGTTGGGGTCGGCGCCGCGGCCCGCGCCACCGAGGCCACCCGCGTGGACGCCAGCAGTGATGCACCAGAAACGTTCCGCCATCCGGCGCAGCAACTCCTTGACTATCCGGCCGCGCTCACCGCGATCATTCATGTGCGCGACGAGCAGGTCCACCAGCCGCTCAGGGCTGACCCGGGCCTCGACGGGGACGGTCGCGTTGCCCTGGAACTCGGCCTGCCTCTGGTCGTAATTGGTCACCGCATTGTTGCGCAGCACAGATGCCTGGCTCGGCATTCGTTGGATCGGACCGGTCTGCTTCATGGCGGCGGATGCCTCGTCGACCGCGCTGGCGCGCTGGAGTGAGCCTGCCGAGGCCGACATGACCCGTCGTGCGTTGGCCTCCGCCTCGCGCTCGAAGCGGTCACCCGGTTCGCTCACGCGCAGCCCCTGGCCGTTGTCCTTGCCGGCGACCGGTCCCTGCCGCTGCTGGATGACGTGGGTGAGCTCATGGGCGAGGGTGTGCTTGTCGTCTCCGCCCTCGCCGATGACGACGTGGTTGCCGGAGGTATAGGCGCGGGCACCGATCTCGGCAGCGGAGCGCTGGGCAGTGGTGCCCGTGTGGAGCCGGACGTCGGCGAAGTCCGCGCCGAGGCGCGTCTCCATCTCCTCGCGCAGCGGCGCAGCGAGAGGTTGCCCGGTGGAGGCGAGGGCATCGTGGACGGAGGAACGCTGTACGAGCGGTGCTTCCTGAACGCCCTCTTTGTTCTGGTGGCTGCAGCCGGGGCCGTGCTGGTGACGGGCCTCCTGGATTGCGCGGCTCACAGCGGCGTTTCCCACAGCGCGCTGCAGCGCCAGCAGCTCGGCCGGAGCGAGGCCGCCGACACCGGGCCTGGTGGAGAGCGGTAAGGGCATGGTGCGGGGACGGGGTGTTGCCCTGGCATGAGCCTCGGGGCGCTTCGCAGACTCGTTGATATGCATTCCTGGTTCCTTCCAGAGGGGGGATTGCTCCCTTTCTACTGCGGCCGCCACCGGTCCCGGCAGGGCGGGAAGGGCAGTGCCGGTGCCTGATAGGTCCTCGGAAAGCACCGACCGGAAGAGGTCTCAATGTCCAGTCCAGCACCTGCCCACGTGCTATGTCCTTGAGGGCCAGCTCCTGGTCGTTGCCGACGTCCGCGGCCTCCACGGGTTCCCCGGGGGCGACGGCGGTCGGACGGGGTGCGGGGTAACACGACCGGGGCCACCGATGCGGCAGGTCGTCCTCGGGCCACGCCGCTGCGGATTCGGCTGCTCAGAGGTGCTTGTCGAAGAACGGGATGAGGGCCTCCAGCGCGGGCCCGACGGCTTCGGGCTTGTCGTAGAGGTCGTAGTGGGAGACGTCCGGGATCACCAGGACCTCCTTGTCCTTCGACGCCGCGCGGTCGAAGACCTCGAACGCGTCCCGGTAGGCGCCGAACTCGCCGGGCTTGTTGCCGACGACGAGGAGCAGCGGCTGGGTCAGCAGCTTGTCCGCGAGGTGGTAGGCGTCGAACCCGACGGTGGGCGCCATCGAGGAGAACGACCACAGGTTGGTTCCGTGCGGGTGGGCGCCGCGCGGCGTCTTGTAGTACTCGGTGGCCTCCGCGACATCGATGTGCAGCGGCGGAACCAGGCCGAGCTCCCGCGCCTTCTCGACCGAGGGCGGCAGAGAGCTGTCGAGGCGCTGCTCGCCGCCACGGGCCTCCGCTGTGCGCTGGGCGGCGATGGCCTCCAACGTCTTGATGGCGGCGTCGGGGGACATGTCGCCCTGGCGCAGCAGGCGTCCCAGGTTGACGCCGGTGACGGTCGCCACCGCCTTGAAGCGGCGCTCGGTCATGGCGGCGGCCCAGGTGTAGCCGCCGCCGGCGCACATGCCGAACACGCCGATGCGGTCCTCGTCCACGTAGGGGAGGGTGACGAGGTAGTCGGCGGCGCAGCGGAAGTCCTCCACCCGCCAGGTGGCGTCTTCCAGGTGGCGCGGCTCGCCGCCGCTGGCGGCCTGGAAGGCGGCGTCGAAGGCGAGGACGACGAAGCCCGCCTGCGCGAACGCCTTGCCGTACACCGAGCCGGAGGTCTGTTCCTTGCAGCTGCCGACGGGGTGGGCGCTGACGATGGCCGGGTAGGTGCGGGCGGGGTCGAAACTGGGCGGGAAGTGGATGTCCGCTGCGACGTCGACGTGCTTGTTCTTGAAGGTGACGGTCTCCACGGCTGATGCCTCCTGGGAGTCGGTTCTACGGGGAGGGGAACGAGGCGCCGGCCGTCCCGTGCTGCGGGCAGCGGTCACGAGGCGGTCCTGCCTGATCTCACCGTTGCATGCGGGGCGGCGGCCGTGCAGGGTAGAGATCTCTACCCCTCCTCCGAGTCGCCCTGCTGCGGGGTGCGCGCCGCCTTGGCTGCCGAAGACGCGGGCCGGGCGCCGGGGCGGTGGTGCCATCCGGCCGCGTTTCAGGGGGTAGAGGTTCCTACCCCCGGGGACCGGCGGCCCCGTACGGTCGCGGCAGTACCGTGGTCGTATGGGCATGGGTACGGACAGCAACGAACTCGGGCAGTTCCTCAAGGCCCGGCGCGCCGGGCTGAGCCCCGGGGACGTGGGTCTGACCACCGACGGGCGGCACCGGCGCGTTCCCGGCCTACGGCGTGAGGAAGTCGCCCGGCTCGCCTCGATCAGCGTCCAGTACTACACGCGGGTCGAACAGGGGCGCCTGCAGGCGTCCGCACCCGTCCTGGCCACCCTGGCGAAGGTGCTCCGCCTCGACGACGACCAGCAGACCTACCTGCTCGAACTGGCCGGCAAGGACGCCTCGCGCCCCCGCCGACCCAGGACGCAGCACGTGCGGCCCCAAACCCGGCGCCTCCTCGACGCGATCGGCGCGCCCGCGATCATCCTCGGGCGCCGCATGGACATCCTGGCCTGGAACCCCCTCGCCGCGGCCCTCCTCACCGACTTCTCCCAGCTCCCCGACAAACAGCGCAACTACGCCCGCCTGGTCTTCTCCGACTCCGACATCCGATCGCGCTACGAGAACTGGGAGACCGTGGCGCCGGACTGCGTCGCCTTCCTGCGGATGGAGGCCGCACGCCACCCGGACGACCCGCGCCTGAGTGAGCTGGTCGGCGACCTGTCCATCAAGGACCCGCACTTCCGCACGTGGTGGGCGGCCCGCAACGTCGCCGTGCAGACCGCCGGCGTCAAGACCATCAGCCACCCGCTCGTCGGCAGACTCACCCTGGACTGGGAAACCCTCGCCTGCGCCGCAGACCCCGACCAGCAGCTCGTGGTCTGGACTGCCGAACCCGGCACCCCGAGCCACCAGGCACTCGACTTCCTGGCCTGCTGGGCCGCCGCCGGCTCCGCCTCCGAACCCACCGCCCACCCGGCTGACGAGCCGGCCGAGCGGACCGGCCCCCATCCCCGGTGAAACCACTCCACCCGCAGGGCCTCCACCGGATGCGGACTCAACGCCCCCGAATGGATCGCTCGTTCGGTACGCCGTACTGGCACCCACAACGGTGACGTCTGTCAGGCGCATCGGGACGGTGCAGGCCATGACCAGCCACCTCGCGCACACCGGAGACGACCTGGGAGTACTGCATCTCCGCAGGCGATGAACTGGTTCTCTGGCACCTTGCCGAAGACTGCGGGCGCGTTGTCCGGGACGGGGATCGCGCGTTGATCGTCGTTCTCCTGGCGGCAGCGCTGCAGGAGCCGGCCGGCGCCGGCTGCTCAACAAGGCGTCGACCGGAGCCCCTCGGCGCATCCGCGTCAAGGTCGAGGTCGTGAGCACCGTGTTCGTCCTCGATGACGACGGCGGCACGGGTACGCCGTTGATCTGCGGTACGTGCGCCGCGCGGACCGGCTTCCGGCTCGCCGCCGACTGCGACCTCGCCACCGCGACCTGCCCCGCCGGCCACATCCAGGCCGACTCCCGCCTCACCCCCGCCGGCATCCGAGCCGTCGTCGATGAGGACCGCGCCACCTTGCTCGGCGACCTCGACGTCCCGCTCGACGGTGCTGAGAAGCCGTCCCACAACTCCTGATCTCGGATCGAGCCCGGCCTTGCTCACCAGGCACTTGACCCGGGGCAGGCGTCTCCCTGTGGAAGGCCAACAGCATGCGCAGGATGCCTTCGGGACTCCCAGCGGCCACTCCTGCCACTCCCGCGAAGAAGTGAGACGGCTTCTGAAGATGCTGGCCACCTCGACCCGACCGGCGGCGACGCGATGAACCGCATCATCAACGGCCTGTCGAAGGTGGCCCCGAAGGCGTGACGGCCCGCCGGGAGGGGCCGGCCGGCCCCTCCCGGCGGCGCGCGTGGTGGGATCGGCCGCCGGGCCGGGCGGTCAGTTGTTGAGGATGATCTTCTCCCCCTGGACGAGCCACCGCTGGTGGCCGGTGTTCATGCAAGTGTTGAGGCCGGCCGAGGTGCCGTTGCCGGACAGGCACCGGGAGCTCCCGGCGAGCCTGATCTTGTCTCCCTCGACGGCCCACCGCTGCCTACCGGTGTTCATGCAGACGCCGAGGGTGACAGTGCCGCCGAGATTCCCTTCGGACAGACACCAGGAGCTGCCGGAGCGCCTGATCTTGTCTCCCTCGATGGTCCAGCGCTGCTTGCCGGTGTCCATGCAGACGTTGACGAAGACCCCGCCGAGATTTCCTTCGGACAGACACCGGCCCGCCAGTGGGGCCGCCGGCTCGGCGGGTGCGGCGGTGGCGGGTGCCGGCAGCCCGAGGACCGCCAGCGCGAGCAGCGCGGGCAGGAGGAACTTGTGCGTGGTCCTGGCCATGGAATGAGCCCCTTCGGCAGTCGGCGGATCCGCCCCGGCAGGTGGGCATGCGCCTGCCCGGACGGTTGGATCCGGTTGCGTGGCGTGCCTGGACTGATGCCCTTTGATGGTGGCGGCAGGGGTGGCCGCTGCGAAGTCGGATATCCGCCGCCTGCGGATGCGGATGAGGCCGAATACGCATGCGCGGACGGCTGTCCCGGCACGAGTGGTGCGGCCGGGACGCGTGTGCCCGCCCACCGCGCGCCGCACTCGACGGGCCCGGCGGGATCTCCGCACCCCGGTGAGCCGGTCGGGGCGCCCAGCGGGTGCCGTACCCGTGGAGTGGGTCAGTATCCGGTCAGGCTGATCAGCTCGCCGAGCCTGATCCAGCGCTGTTGCGCCGAGGAGGCGTTGCAGCCGTCCACGCCTTCGTGGCGGAGAAGCGGACCGAGTACGGCTGTGCGGTCACTGGGTGCTGCCGGGGTGAGGCTGCGTGCGAACTGAGCCGGATGTCGCCACTGGTGGCCTGGGCGACCGGCTACCGTCTTTCGGTGCACGGCGCACTCTCGTGGCGTGCAGGCTTGAGGCGGGCTCTGTCCGACCGTGCTGGTAGAACCTCGTCATGACGTTTCGATTCACTGCTCGCGCTGCCTGCGTGGAGATCGATCCTGAGGGCTGTTTCACCGAGGCCGGTCTCGCGGAGAGCGAGGACGGCAGCGGCTTCATCCTGATGTTCATGGCGGGCGAGGCTGAGCCCGACGATCAAGAGGTCGCCTTGGGGATGGACACGCACTGCCTGGTCACAGCCGGGCAGGGGACTGCCTACGGGTGCGTGCGCGAAGCCGTCCTGGAGGACAACGTCCTCCGTGTCGTGCTGGATCCCGAATCGTTGGAGAGCCTTCGGTTGGACGACGGCGAGATCGAAGCCGTCATCGAGGCACCCGCAGGAGACATCGCTCGCTTCCGAGAGGTCCTTGCTCAAGTACTCACCTACGGGCGCGCGGACGCCACGCCAACACGGCTGGCCGTCTGACCCGAGGGACGGGGCCACATCATGCGCCCGCGGCCGGCCGTCCGATCTGTCGACCACAGCCCGCCTCGCAGCGCTCCGTGTACCGCGACCCGAACTCGTCCAGGTCGCGCAGCCGCTCCAGCAGCGCGGTCAGCAAGTACTGCGCGGTGCCTCTGCCAGGCGGTGTCGACGGGCTTCGTCCCACCGGCGACGGCTCCGCGACGGGCGGGTTGTGTTTGAACCAGCGCCCTCCCCTGCTCGCCGACACGACCAGCAAGCCTCTACTTCGGGCACCTCAGACCGCCCCCGCGCGCCGTGCAGCCAGCAGATTCCGCCACCGCGGAAGACGACCACCGCACCCGGGACCGCTGCCTGACGAAGGCCCAGGCCAAGGTTGCGATATCCAAGCCTCCGGGATCTGCGAGCTAAGGGGTGTCCCGTAATCCCTGGCGGATCAGCGTGCGGCGTCAGATGCGGTGCATCGCAAGGCGTCGGGGTGTTCGCATACTGGATGTATGTGGACACTCCGACAACGCAGCGAGGAGCCGTAGCTGTCGTCGCACGCCCGCCAGGGATTACGGGACACCCCTTAGCCGAACCTGACGAACGCCGGGAACGGAGCTGAGAAATCAGCCGATTGCCGGGAACCGAGGGCTACGCCATCCGACGTGCAACTGCTGTCCGTGAACAGTTGGGCATCCGTGTCGGTGTTGTTCAGCGCTTGGCTGGCCCCGCCCGGAATGGGCAGGCACTTGCCGTTCGGTGTCAGGCCGAGCACGCTTTCGGCTCCCGTGTCGGCACGGGTGTAGAAGAAATCTCCTTCGGCCACGTCAGAGTTCCTTTCAGTGAGCGGCGGTACTGGCACGGAGACGCGTCACCAGCCGAGCCAGTCTCTCGCGCTTCACCTTGAATGTAATCAGCCACAAGTGTGGCATTTCCCTATCAACCAATGGCACCTCTCTGTTAAAGGCCGGACTCCTCGTCTGGATCGCCATCGGCCGGTTGGAGATCTCGGCCGATGGCGATCCAGCTACACGGCGACGCGTTCAAGCACTGGAACGCGGGCCTCACCCCGACCGACGGCTGCAACACCCGCCACAAGGTCCTGATCGCGGAGGCCATCGAACGAGGCCCTGGGCATCGCGGGAAAGGCCGGGGAGGTGAGTACCCGTGCTCACGCCTTGCTGCCTGGGCGTGAGACGGGCTGATCGTCATGTACGAGACGGGCACGACTGCAGGCCGTGTCGGCTGGTACCCGCGCATACGCAGCGCTGACGCCTTGGTGGCGGTCTTGGTCGGGTCACAACCCGGCTGTGTACTTCGGCCTTGTCGTGGCAGGGTGACGACCGCGCTGCACATTGGGGACGACGTCCATGCGGCCTTGGCCGCGTCGAACTCGCGGCCTGGACCCGCCCGGCGAGTTCGGGCACGGCCGCGGCGAGCCCGAGCGGCTCGCCCGCCGCGCCGTACGACCACGGTGGTGCCCCGCTTCGGCTTGGCGTTGGCACCCCTTCTTCTTTGCCGCCTCCCGGGCCGCGACCAGGGCCTGGCGCGCAAGGTCGAGGCCGCTCAACTCGGTCATGCGATCACCGCCTCGGCGTCGTCGAGACGGCGGCGAGCTCGGGAAGCCGGTCCGTCCACGGCGCGGCCGTAGCCGTCGCGGTACGGGCGGTGGTCCGTTCGCGCAGCCGCACCTCGAGGACGCGCTGACGCTCGCCGCCGGACAGGCCGGGCAGCTCCCCGGTCGATCTCCGCGCCGATCCGGCCACCGCGCCCTCGGCCTCGGCGCCCTTCGACCAGGTCACCGTGAAATCGGTTCCCCTTTCGCGTATGACCGGGCAAATCTCGTTGGGGCCGTGACTGCCGATGGTCACGTCCACCGAGTATCCCGTTCCCGCTGGGATACCAGCAGTCGACTGGGGTGTAAACGACGCACCAACAAGGAATCCGCTACACGGCCGGACAAGGCATTGGTCCTCGGAATCTCCAGCGGGAATCCGCCCGGTACACCTACCTCTTCGCCATCGATCTGCTAGGGGCCAGCGCAAGACCGACGGTAACGGAGCGTACGGAGAGCGCTTCGTCCATCGAAAACCGCAGTGGCCACGAGCCAGCCTTCCTCCGGGGAGAATCTGGGGAGTCTTCGCGTTGCCGGGGAGCGCCTGGGGAGGATGCGCCAGGTAAGACGGCACAACTGACGCTCAGAGTTGGCTTCTCCGGGCCCTTTCCGCGTCAGCGAGCGGACGGCGTCCCGGATCTCCACCATCTGGGTTCGGTCGCCAAGAGTCCCCGGGCCCGCACCAGCCGCAGGAGGCCGTCGCTGCGGCGAACGCCCGCGCGAGTACGTAACGTGGGAGGCACCATGCATCCAGCCGGAGGTTGTCGCGACGCTGCGAAGCCGATTGCGCCCCCCTGCGACGGGCAGCGCGGTCCCCCGAGAAGGCTGGATGACCTGGGAGGTGCTCGATCATGCGTGTGTCCGAGTTGATGAGTTCTCCCGCAGTGACCGCCGCGCCGTCGGCGTCCCTCCGGGCCGTCGCCGAGTTGATGGACGTGCACGGGGTCGGCGCCGTGGTCGTGACCGACAGCAGACCTCCGATCGGGATCGTCACGGACCGTGACCTGGTGCTCCGTGGACTCGCCTGTGGACTCGACCCCGAGTCTGCGGCGAGCGGTGTGATGACGACGCCTGTGATCACCTTGAGCGTGGACGACGGGACCGCGGACGCCTACCGCGTCTACCGTCGGTCCGGGGTGCGCCGCCTGCCGGTCGTCGACGGGCACCGAACCGTCGGGATCCTGACCGTCGACGACATGCTCATGGACGTCTTCCGTCGCATGGCCGACCTGCTGAGCGGTCCCATCGCCGACAGCGTCCTGGCCGAGTACCTGGACCCGCGGAGCGCCCGACGGGAGGGCCCTGGCGGCCGAACCTGACCGGCGGGTTGCCGTCCTTCCGTTGTGGCGGTCCCGGCACTCCGCTGCGTGGCACGGTGGGGGCCGGTGGTTCCGGCTCGATGCCACCGAGCCTCGGCCCGGGCTGTTGGCTCGAACGAGGTGCGTGCCCCGGGTCGGCCGTGTCCGGCTGACGGGCTCCGTCCGGGCGGGTGGTCGGTCACGACCGCTCGACGTCCAGGTCGAGGAAGTGGGTTGCGCACGAGATGCAGGGGTCGTGGTTGCGGACGACCCTCTCGCACAGCCGGGTCAGTTCCTCGTCCGTCACGGCCTTGCCTCGTCCGAGCAGTCGTTGCGCGTGGTGGCGCAGGTCCTCCTCGATCGCCCCCTGGTTCTGTGCGGTGGGGGGCACGATCACCGCGTCCTGGACGATGCCCTGCCGGTCGAGGGCGTACCGGTGGTAGAGGAGCCCACGGGGGGCTTCGGTCGCGCCGTGGCCGGTGCCGGGCCCTGGTGGCACCTCCTTCGCCGGGCGGGGTGGCGGTTCGTAGGAGTCGATCAGCCGTCGGGCCTCCTCCACGGCGTAGAGGACCTCGATCGCGCGCACGACGATGCTGCGGTACGGGTTGCGGCACACGTCGTCCAAGCCGGCGGTCCGGGCGAGGTCCCGCACGGCGGGTGGAAGGAGGCGACTGGCGATGGAGTACCTGGCGAGGGCGCCCGTCAGGTGGCGTCGTCCGTCCAGGGTCGCGTGCAGTGCGGTGGAGTGCCGCACCTGTGTTTCGGTCACGTGCTCGGCGAAGTCTTCGACGGGGAACGTGTGGCGGTGTTCGCCGTTCCGCCCCTGCCTCAGCACGGTGGGGACGCCGCTTTCGATCGCGTACGCGTCCGGCCGCGCGAGTGCGAGGAGGTCCGCGTCGCAGTGCGCGTCGGGGAAGTCGAAGCCGGCGACCCAGCGGACGGTTTCCACCGCGTCGTCGACCGCTCGCTCCAGGCACTGTGCCAGGGGTCGCAACTCGGATCGGGCGGGGGTGCGGTGGAAGCCTCCGACGCGGACGTTGACGGGGTGGACCGCTCGGCCGCCCAGGACCTCCACGATCAGGTTGCCGGCCCTCTTCAGCCGCAGCCCCCGCTCGACGTGGGCCCGGTGGGTCCTCGCGAGACCGAGGACGTCGTGGTGGCCGAGGAAGTCGGGTGCGTGGAGCATGTAGACGTGCAGCGTGTGGCTCTCGATCCACTCGCCGCAGTACAGCAGCCGGCGGAGCG
The DNA here is from genome assembly GCF_044328175.1 of Streptomyces sp. NPDC017979. Classification (NCBI taxonomy): domain Bacteria; kingdom Bacillati; phylum Actinomycetota; class Actinomycetes; order Kitasatosporales; family Streptomycetaceae; genus Streptomyces; species Streptomyces sp. NPDC017979. The sequence goes on from NZ_JBIRGU010000004.1 coordinate 434,170, forward strand.
CGGCGACGGTTCCGTCCACGGCGATCCCCCGGGCGTCCTCGATCGCTCGGCAGGCGCTGAGCTGGTAGGCGACGGGGCAGATGCCGCAGATCCGGGCGGTGAGGTCCGGTGGTTCGGTGTGGGACCGCCCGCGGAGGAACGCCTCGAAGAAGCGGGGAGGTTCGTAGATCCTCAGCCGCGCGGCGGTGACCGTGTCGGCCTCGATCACCAGGCGCGCGGCGGCTTGGCCCTCGACGCGTGCCAGAGCACCAACGGACAGCTCCCGGTACCGCTCCCCCGTCATTCTTCCTCCCCGGGAGGTACGAGCGGTTCGAACGCGCTGGTGTTGAAGGTGCGCAGGAAGCGCCGGACCTCGTCGTCGCTCATTCCGTCGCTGCGCAGGAGCGGAATCATCGCGGGCATGTTGACCGAGGCGGAAGGGCCGAAGCACCCGTAGCACCCGCGGCCGTAGGCCGGGCAGAGGGCCCCGCAGCCGGCGTGGGTCACCGGGCCCAGACAGGGCGTGCCGCGGGCCACGGTGACGCACACCGTGCCCCGGCGTTTGCAGGCGAAGCACACGCTGTGCCGAGGGACGTCAGGGGTGCGACCGGCCAGGAAGGCGGTGACGACTTCGATGAGTTGACCGCGGTCGATGGGACAGCCCCGCAGCTCGAAGTCGACGGGGACGTGGGCCGAGATGGGGGTGGACGTCGCGAGGGTGTCGACGTAGTCGGGACGGGCGTAGACGATTGCACGGTATTCCTCGACGTCAGCGAGGTCCCGCAGCGCCTGGACTCCCCCGGCCGTGGCACACGCGCCGATGGTGACGAGCCGGCGCGAGGCGGCTCGGACCTGGAGGATGCGTTCGGCGTCCTCCGCAGTGGTGACGGATCCCTCGACGAGCGACAGGTCGTACGGTCCCGGCTGCACGGAACTCGACGCCTCCAGGAAGTGCACGATCTCCACCGCCTGTCCGAGGGCCAGGAGTTCGTCCTCGCAGTCGAGCAGGGTGAGCTGGCAACCGTCGCACGAGGCGAACTTGAAGACCCCCACCCTGGGGCGGCGCCGAACGGTCGCGGCCATGTCACAGCTCCCGCACGGCGAGCAGGGGCGCGGCACGGTCGTAGGCGACGACGGGGCCGTCGCGGCACAGCAGGAGCGGCCCCAACTGGCAGTGCCCGCAGTGGGCGGTGGCGCAGCGCATGTTTCGCTCCAGGGAGATCTGGATCCGTCGGGCGGGAACGCCCCGGTCGGCGAGTTCGCGGGCGGTGGCGCGCATCATCACCTCGGGGCCGCAGACGAAGGCCGTGGTGTCCGCGGGGCGGAACAGGGCCTCGTCGAGCAGGGAGGTGACCACGCCGATCCTGCCCCGCCACCCGGGGGTGGGGCGGTCGACGCAGACGCCCCGGAAACGCACGTCCCACTCCTGCAGTTCGGACCGGTAGATGACGTCGTCGGGCGTCCGAGCGCCGACGAGCACGTTCAACCGTCCGTACCGGCCCGGTTCTTGCCGCACGGCGCGGATCAGGGGGCGCAGGGGGGCGAGACCGATGCCGCCGGCAACCACGACCAGGTCCCCTCGTTCTGCGTCGGCAAGGCCCCACGTCGTACCGAAGGGGCCGCGGACGCCGACCTCGGTCCCGACCTCGCTCGCCCACAGGGCGCGTGAGACGGCTCCGACCCTCCTGACGGTGTGCTGCAGCGCGCCGCCGGGAAGGATGCCGGACACCGAGACGGGAACCTCTCCCACTCCGAAGGCGTACAACATGGCGAACTGACCAGGGGCGAAGGCAGGCAGGTGCGGGCCTCTTGGTTCGAGCCGGATCGTGACGGTGTCCGGGGTCTCGTGACGGCGTTCGGCCACCCGGTACGGCAAGGGGGCGGCCGTCACCGCGGTCACCGCTCCTCGGGTGCCGCGTAGAGGTCGAGCAGGCGCGTTCGGGCGGCGCGCAGTCGCTCTCCCACCACTGCGACGACGTGGAGGAGTACGGCGTGGTCCAGTGCGGGATCGCTCTCGCAGAGCCTCATCACGGCCTCGGCGTCGAACTCCAGGGCCTGGACGTCGCTCACGGCCCGGGCGCCGAGGTGCCACTCCCGGGGCGGACACAGCCACGACCACCCGAGGAGTTCGCCTGCTCCGACGGTCTCGATCAGGACGGGGCCCCGTCCCGGCACTTGGACGTCGAGGGCGACCTTCCCGGTGCCCACCACCCAGAAGCGGTCGGCTGGTTGTCCTTCCTCGAAGATGCGGGTTCCGGTGCGGAAGGACACCTTGCGGGACAGGTCCGTCACGCCCTGGTAGCGGTCGGCCGGAAGGGCAGCGAGGAAGCCGGTGCGCATCACGGTCCCTCCGCGTCGGACTGCGTCGCCGGGCGGCCCGCCTCCTGGTGGAGGGCGTGCGCCTCCTCGGTGATGTCGATCCCGACCGGGCACCACACGATGCACCTGCCGCACCCCACGCAGCCCGAGCTGTCGAACTGGTCGTACCAGGTGCCCAGTTTGTGGGTGAGCCACTGGCGGTAGCGGCTGTGCGGAGACGGACGGACGGGTCCGCCGTGGAGCAGTGAGAAGTCGAGGTCGTAGCAGGAGTCCCAGCGTCGCCAGCGCTCGGCGTGGTCGCCCGTGAGGTCGGTGACGTCCTCGGTGGTGGTACAGAAGCAGGTGGGACAGGCCATGGTGCAGTTGCCGCAGGTCAGACAGCGCGCGGCCACGTCGTTCCAACGCTCGGCCGTCAAGGACCCCGCCATGAGCGCCCGTAGGTCGACCGACGGCATGGTGCGCCCCATGCGGGTGGCAGCGCCCTCCACCGCCGCGCGGGCGGACTCGGTCAGCGAGCGGTCCGCAGGTCGGTGCGGCACCTCGGCGAGGACGTCCGATCCTGCCGGTGTACCGGCACGGGCCAGAAAGCGGTGACCGTTGTCGTCGACGACCTCGGTGAGCGCCAGGTCGTAGCCCGGGCCCGCGGAGGGGCCGGTTCCCATGGAGACGCAGAAGCAGGTGGCACCGGGCTCGGTGCATTCGACGGCGATCAGGAAGGCCCCTTCGCGTCGCCCCTGGTAGTCCTCGTCGCGGTGTCGTCCTCCCGTCAGGACCCGGTCCTGGATGGCGATGGCCCGCAGGTCGCAGGGGCGCACCCCCAGGAAGGCAAAGGAGGCCGGCGCCGGCTGCTCGGCCCGCACCGTCAGCGCCCCGTCCGCGCCGCGGTCCGCGGTCCACTGCCGGACCCGTTCGGGGAGCAGCCAGTTCTTCCAGGACTGCGGTCCGGCGCTGTGGGCGAAGGCGGCGCCGTCCGCGCGACGGACCAGACGGTAGTGGCCGGCCTCCAGCTCCACCCCCCAGCCGAAGGGCAAGGCGTCGGCGCCGTCGAGTTCGGCCAGGACGATCGCCCCGTCCCGCACCGTCGGGCCCACCACGACGCGCCCCCGGGCCCTGAGAACGTCCACCAGCGCGCCGAGTCCCGTGCGGTCCAACACGACGGCGGGCTCGACCGTCGTCATCGCCACGGCCGTGGGGGCATGGGCTCTCCTCATGAGGCACCGTGGGAACTGCTGTGGATGCGCCAGCGTTCCCCGGTTGGGCGCGTGACGCACACCGGCTCCGCGGCTGCTGGTCCGACCGGGGCCGTTCCTCACTTCATCGGTCGAGTCGGCAGGCGGACGGCCCGGGCTGCGCCGTGCGGGGCGATCCGTGGACGTCGAGGAAGCGCCGGACGTACGCGTCGACCGTGTTGGCCACGCTCACCACCGCCGCCGCTGCCGAGGGCGAGAGTCCGGGCCCCGGACCGGTGTCGTCGACGTTGACGCCCCACACCACCATGCGTGCGGGAAGCACGTCGAGGGCTGCCGACAGTTCGACCGCCTCGCGCACGCCCAGCCCGTGCGTACTGGCCGTCACGGGCAGCCGGCCCGGGCTCGTCCGCGGCTCCCATCGACGGATGCGACCGGGTCGTCCGTCGGCGACGCGCACGGCGTCGACGACCACCGCGAGCGCCCTGCCCTCCCACAGGGCCATCAGCCGGGCCGGATCGCCGTCGGAGCTGGACAGCGTGACGCCTTCCGGGCGGTGTGCCATGTGGTGGTGCGCGAGCCTCGTGACGACGGCCGGGCCCACGCCGTCGTCGCGCCGGAACGCGTTCCCCACTCCGATGATCGCGACGCCACGGGAACCTGGCACAGCGGGTGCTCCCCTTCGCGGTCAGCTCTGTTCGGCCTTGTGGACGTGGTGCTTCACGGTGACGAAGCTGTCGGGCGCCACGGACACGGAGTCGATGCCCGCCGCGACCAGGAAGGCGGCGAAGCCCGGGTCGTCGCTCGGTCGCTGGCCGCAGAGGCCGACGGTGCGTCCCGCGTCGTGGGCGACGTCGATCAGGCTCTCGATGCTGCGGGTGACCGCGGGGTTCGCCTCGTCGAAGAGGTCGGCCAGTTCCGCGGAGTCGCGGTCGACGCCGAGGGTGAGCTGGGTCAGGTCGTTGCTCCCGATGGAGAACCCGTCGAAGCGCTCGGCGAACTCCCGCGCCAGGACGACGTTCGATGGGACCTCTGCCATGACGAGGACCCGGAGGCCGCGTTCGCCCCGTCGCAGTCCCTCACCGGCCATGACCTCCAGGACGCGGTCCGCTTCCCCTGGCGTACGACAGAAGGGGATCATGACGACGACGTTGGTCAGTCCGAACTCCTCCCGGACCCTGCGGATGGCACGGCACTCCAGGGCGAAGCCGTCCCGGTACCCGTCGCTGTAGTAGCGGCTGGCGCCGCGCCATCCGATCATCGGGTTGGCCTCTGCCGGCTCGAAGGGGCCGCCACCGATCAACTTCGCGTACTCGTTCGTCTTGAAGTCGCTGGTGCGCAGGACTACCGGGGACGGCCAACGGGACGCAGCGATGGTGGCGACGCCACGTGCCAGGCGGTCGATGAAGTACTCCGTCCGGTCGGGGTAGCCCTCGGTCAGCTCGTCAACCGAGCGGCGGTCATCGGGGGCGAGGAGCTCGGGCCGCACCAGCGCCATGGGGTGGACCTTGACCCCGTGGGCGACCATGAACTCCATGCGGGCCAGCCCCACCCCGTCGGCCGGGAGCCCCGACCACCGGAAGGCCGCACCCGGATCGGCGAGGTTCAACATGACCTTCGTGCGGGTCGCCGGAAGCTCCGTCAGGTTCACGTCGGACACCTCGTAACCGACCGAGCCCGCATAGACGCGCCCCTGCGCTCCTTCGGCGCACGAGACGGTCACCTGCTGACCGTCGACGAGGACGGCGGTCGCCTCACCGGTGCCCACGACGGCGGGAACCCCCAGCTCACGGCTGACGATGGCGGCGTGGGAGGTACGACCCCCGTGGTCGGTCACGATGGCGGCAGCCCGCTTCATCAGCGGCTCCCAATCGGGGTCGGTCACCGGGGTCACGAGGACGGAGCCGGCGGGGAACCGCTCCAGCCCCACCGGGATCGCGAGGGACCGCACGGGGCCCGCCCCGACCGCCTCACCGACCGCCGCCCCCGTCACCAGGCACTCCCCCGCCTCGGTGATCCGGTAGCGGTGGAGCACCGTCGAGTCGGTTCGGGACCGGACCGTCTCGGGGCGGGCCTGGACCAGGAACAGCTCCTGCGTGCGGCCGTCCTTCGCCCACTCCAGGTCCATCGGTGTGCCGTAGTGCTCCTCCACCGCGACGGCCCATCGGCTCAGGGACCGCGCCTCGCCGTCGTCGAGCACGCGCGAGGCGCGTTCGACGCCGTCGGTGTCCACGGTCCGGGTGAGGCCGCCCTCGGCGTAGACCACCTTGGTCGCCTTGCCTCCGACCGTCACCCCGATCACCGGGTTGAGCGCCTTCTGCGGCAGCACGGGCTTGAACACCACGTACTCGTCCGGGTCGACGCGCCCGCTCACCACGCTCTCGCCTAGCCCCCAGGCGGCGTCGATGACCACCACGTCCCGGTAGCCGGTCTCCGGGTCGAGGGTGAAGGCGACCCCCGAGCCACCGAGATCGGAGCGCACCATCAACTGCACACCGACCGACAGCGCCACGGATGACTCGCCGAAGCCCAAGCGTTCCCGGTAGTCGATCGCCCGGTCCGTGAACAGCGACGCGTAGCAGCGATGGCACGCGTCCAGCAGCGCGACCGCGCCCCGCACGTTGAGATAGGTCTCCTGCTGCCCGGCGAAACTCGCCTCCGGCAGGTCCTCCGCGGTCGCGCTGCTGCGCACGGCCACCTCGGGGTCCGCAGGCCCGTCCCCCGGGGCGAGACGGACGTACGCCGCCGTGATCTCGTCCTTCAGCCCCTGCGGCAGGGGGGTGGCAAGGATGCCGGCGCGAATCGCCGCTCCCACTTCCGCCAAGGCCGCGCCCGCCCGCAGGTCCGCGAGCCGGGCGGCGACCCGATCACCGAGTCCGCCGGTCCGCATGTACTCCCGGTGGGCGTCCGCAGTCGTGGCGAATCCATCCGGTACCCGCACCCCGATCGGCCCCAGGTGCCTGATGAGCTCCCCGAGGGAGGCGTTCTTCCCTCCCACCGCGGACACGTCGGACCGCCCCACCTCCGAGAGGGGGACCACTCGTCGACCTTCGAAGGACATCACGCCTCCCAGCAGAACTCGGGCGCGGCACCTCTCCCACGGGGTCGTCTCCAGGCGCGGGCGCAACCACCCCCGCCCACACGTCATCAAACGCTCAACCACAGACCGGAAAGTGCCGGCGGGCCGCACTTTTCCCATGAGAGCACGTCCCCAGGGGGTCCGCCCTACGGCATCACACCCTCCTGCGGATCGGCCTGGCCACCGGAGCTGGAACGCGGTCCTCCCCCCAGGTCGGTCCTCAAGTGGGTGGCCCAGCAGGCCGTCGACGTCCTTCCCGTCGGGAGCGCTTGCAGCGCGTCAACGCCGGCAGGTACGTCGCTGAGCCAATTCACTATCCCGTTCCCGCTCGCTTCTTTCATGACCGCCACAAGTGGATTGGGAGACTCGCGCACCACTTCGTCTTTCTCGTCCACCGAGTCTTCCTCATCCACTGAGCGAAGGTCGCATGAAAGGCAATCCGGGAAAATCAGATCTACGGTGAAAGTGTGGACGTGAGAAGCGACCCGCCAAGGCATGCAGCTCCTCACCACGACGCTTTTGGAGATGACCCAAGATGGCCACAGCATCCGAAACACCCGTGCTGGACACCCTCACCGCGATGACGGACGACTCGGTCGAGCGGTGTGGGCTGCCCCCCGACACGTTCATGCTCACGCGCATCGCGGCCCTCGCCGCCTCGGACGCCCCTCCGATCTCCTACATCGCCAACATCGAACCTGCCCTGCAGACCGGTCTGACCGCAGAGAAGGTGCAGGACGTCCTGGTCGCCATCGCCCCTGTCGTGGGCACGGCCCGCGTCATGACGGCAGCGGCCAACATAGCCAAGGCACTCGGCATCACCATCGCCGTCGCAGAAGCACAGGACCAGGATTTGGGATAGCCATCGGCACACCTGTGAAGCAGCAGCCAAGTGGTGGGGCGTGCCATTGTCATTGGCTGACGCGAAGTGGACACGAATCGAGCCGTTGCTTCCGGACCGAGATTACTTCTGCTCGTGGGGGCGGGCTTGCGGGCCGTGGCGACGCGCTTCGACGAGGGGCCTACGTTTTCCAGGGCACCGTCACCGTGGCGGCGATCCGGCTGTGGCTGCGCTCTTGACCGCGTCTCAGTACGGGGACTCGGCCAAGATCAACGCGTTGAGCGTGGCATAGTCGAATCCGCCCTCCAGCGTGGTCGTCGTACCTTTCTCCAGCAGTTCGCGGGCTGCCCGGCGGACCAGGCCGTACGCCGCCTCGGCAATGGAGGATCCCGCGCTGATGCGGGCGGCTCCCGCCTTCGCGAGCTCGGACACCGGGAGTGTGCCGGGGTCGGCCAGAACGTTCACCAGGAGGGGCTGAGAACTCACGAGCGTTCTGACCGTCTCGGCGTCCGGTGCGCCGAGGACGAAGATGCCGTCCGCGCCGCCTGTCGCATAAGCACGGGCGCGGGTGAGGGTTTCGTCCAGCCAGGCAGTGCGGTCACCGGGCGGCAGGCGGTGCGTGTCGATGCGGGCGTTGATGAACAGCGGGATGCCGATCTCGTCCGCGGCCCGCCGGGCGGCTGAGATCCGTTCGACCTGCTCGGCGACGGGGCGCAGGGTGTCCTCCAGGTTGATGCCCACGGCTCCGGCCGCGAGGACGCCTCGGACGGTCTCGGCCACGCCGGGCGCATCGGTTGCGTAGCCGCGTTCGATGTCGGCGGTGACCGGTACGTCGACAGTGGCCGTGATCCGCGCGATCGCGTCAAGCGCCCCGTCGCGGGTCATGTGCTCGCCGTCGCCGCGCCCGAGTGACCAGGCGACCCCGGCACTTGTGGTCGCGATCGCAGCAGCACCCGCGTCCGCCACCACACGGGCGGAAGCACCGTCCCACACATTGGGCAGGACCAGCGGCGCGCCTGGTACATGCAGGGAACGGAACCTCTGTGCCACATCGAGAAGTGTTGCCATGAGCAACATTGCACCATGAAGGCCAGATGGACGATCGCGACCCACACCCTGTCGACATCATGGTCCGCCGGACATGGCCTAGACCTCAGGCGCTCGGCGTCCCGCACGCAGCGTCACGCCCAGCCAGCACGCCCACCCGAGTGGCTAGCGCCCAGTAGCTCCGCAGCCGCCCGAAACTGCCGTAGCAACCGTGACACGTCCCCCCTGACCTTGCGCAAGCCGCGAGACCGTAGGTTCACACGACGCCAGGCCCGGCGCGCTCGCCATCACACCGGCCGGAGCTGCCACAGTGCGTACGAGACGGCCGCCGCGGCGATCCCGAGGGCCGCAATCCCATGCCCGGTCGTGGCCGTCCGCAACACTGCTTCCTCCCGCAGGTCGGACACCGTCCCGCGTACGGCTGTCGATGGTCCTCAGCGAGAGGGCTACGTCCTTGCGGCCCGCTCTGAGATGCCTCGGCGACACATGTGGTCGACGGTGGAAGGGGAGCACCCCACCGTCCGGTGGTCCCGATCGGCCCTCGCGGTCTGTTGCGATTGGCCATCCGCCCGTGCACGACCAGGTACGGGACAGCTCGGTGTGCCGGTGCCGCGTTTCCGCGTCGACACGCGCCGGATGCCCCGTCGGCCGCGCCACGAACTCAGCGCGTGACGCTCTCCGCCCCCTCGATGTCCCGCTCCGCGGCGGTCACCAGCTGCTGACCGAGGTCGCGCATGGCCCTACCGGCCGCAAGCTCGTCGCCGATCTCGGGCACGTCCATGTCCGCCGGGTTGCAGTGCGCGACCCCATGGCCCGTGAGGACGGCAGTACCCGTGTCGAGGACGGCGCGTGCTTTCGTCGTTCCTTCCTCTTCGAAGAGATGGACGCGAACCTTCCAATCCAGGGTGCGCGTCATGGCTTCCTCCGTGGGTGTCAGTTGGCCGGGACGACCAGGCATGGCGTTGTGGCTTCGTGCGTTCAGTGGCCTCCGACAAGTGGTCGCCCGATTCTCGGTCGTTTCCCGGCTGGGCAGCTTCGTCGGGCGGGCAACACGGCCGTTGCAGGATTACCACTACCAACACCATAAGTTCTCCGCCCGCCCCCGACGAGGCCGAACAACGCGGCATGACGTCCACGTGGTGCCGCAGGCTCCGAGGAGTGCCCTCGTTGCCCGGGGCGCGGTGGGCAACACCTCGCGGTGGCGGGCGCCCGAGCAACGGTGTGGCCCCGCGGTCGGCCGTCCCGGGCAGGCTGGGGAACCGTGGGAGTGGGCAGCGGGCGCCGGAGGCGGGGCAGTGCGGTCGGCATGCGGGTGGCCTCGTACTGCCCCAGCATGGAGAGCGGTTCGGGTTTCCGTCCACGGAGGTGAGCGTGATGACGCGAGGCCGTGTCGAACAGGCGGTACGCCGAGCGCGGTCGGACACGTCGGCCTGCGCACCGCGGTGAACACGGTCGGGAGGCCGGGCCCCGCCGCGGACGGGAGCACCGACAACGCGAGGGAGTCGGGGCGTGAGGCTGCTGGGCCGTCCGTGCTCACGTTGACGATGAACCCCGCCGTCGATCTCTGCTGGGAGGTCGGGCGCCTGGAGGGCATCGGCAAGAACCGCGCCCGAGTCAGGTCGGTGACCGCCGGGGGCGGGGGGATCAACGTGGCCCGTGGTGTGATGCGGCTCGGAGGGCGGGCCACCGCCGTCCACACCGCCGGTGGCGAGGTGGGGCTGCGCCTGAACCGGCTGTTGGACGAAGAGGGCGTCGACCACGTCGCCGTCGACGTCGAGGGCGAGACCCGCGAAGCACTCGTGCTGGTCACGACGGATCCGCGGCACAGCTACCACATCGTGCCGCCCGGCCCACGACTGCGCGACCACGAAGCGGTGTGGTGCCTGGACGTGCTGGAGCGGGTCATGGCAGAACACCCGTACGTCGTCGCCAGCGGCAGCCTGCCGGGCGGCCTGCCAACCGACTTCTACGCAGCCGTCGCCCGCCGCGCCAAGGAGGCCGGATGCCGACTGGTTCTGGACACTTCCGGGCCGGCGCTCGGCGCAGCGCTGTCGGAAGGCGTCTTCCTCTTCAGGTGCAACCGGACGGAGGCGGCGAGCCTGACCGGTCGGGACGTCCTCGTCTTGGACGACGCCCGCGCCGTCAACGAGCACCTGCTCACCACGGGGGCCGCCGAGGTCGCCGTCACCACGGTGGGAGCGTTGGGCGCGGTGTGCTCGACCCGGGAGGCCCACGTCGAACTGCACGCGCCGCCGTTGCCCGGCGAGCCGTTGAGCGATGCCGGTGCGGGAGACGGCATGGTGGCCGCCATCGCCACGAGGCTGACTGCCGGAGACGAACCGGTCGACGCCTGCTCGCTGGGAGTGGCCGTGGCCGCCGCGTCCATGCTCACTCCCAGCACCGAGCCCTTCGACCCGGAAGTGGCCCGGTCCCTCCACCCCGAGGTGGGAACGAGGTTCCAGCGCCGCGGATGACACACCTGTGAGTGTCCACCACGGCCTCGACCGGAGCCGCACCACCGGGAGGGGGCCGGGGGCCTCGGCCTCCCGGGAACCACCGGTTGCTCCGGCGCACGGCCATGAAGCAGCGGCGCTCCCGAACCGGCGGGGTCCTGTCGCGCGCATGCGCGCCGGGGCGATCTGAGGTAGTCCTCGACTGAGGGGAAGGCGTGCTCCGCCCTTCGGCAGCCGACGCGCCCACTCCCTTCCCACGGTTCGAGACGGAGGCATCTTGCATGGAGCCCGTCGTCACGGTCGGCCTGGACGGCTCACCCGAGAGCATGGCTGCCGCTCACTGGGCCGCCGACGAGGCCGCACGGCGCAAGGACACGCTGCATCTGCTGCACGCCTGGCCCATGCTCGCTCCCGAGCCGATCCGTGCCGCATCGGAGGTCGACCAGAACTACTGGGCGAAACGGCTCGTGCGCCAGGCGCAAACGGAGATCCAGGAACGCCACCCAGACCTCCGGGTCGTCGGCAACCTGGCTGCCGACGACGCGCAGGACGCGCTGCTGAAGGCGGCATCCGAGTCCGATCTGACGGTACTGGGGTCACGCGGCCTGACGTCCGCCGAGAGCTACTTCCTCGGCTCCGTGAGCATGGCCGTGGTGGCGCGGGCCAACCGGCCCGTGGCCCTGGTCCGCCTGACTGCCCGCGAAGTAGGCTCGCCATCCGCCGGTGCCAGCGTCGTGGTGGCACTGAAGCTGCACGGTCCCTGCGATGACCTGCTCTCCTTCGCCTTCAAGGCCGCCGCGGCCCGCGGTGTATCCCTCCGGGTCGTCCACGGTCGGAGCCTGCCCATTCACGCGCACGCTCCGGGGGGCGTGGACCACGACGTCATCGAGGAGGTCACGCAGGTGGCGCAGAAACGGTTGGCTGAGGTCCTCCGCCCCTGGCGCGAGAAGTTCCCCGGCGTGGAGCCGGTCGACGCCGTTCGGCTTGAAAGTCCGGCCGAGGCCGTCGTGCGCGCCGCAGAGGGGGCCGATGTGCTGGTCGTCGGCCGGCGCAAGCAGCGTCCCGTCCTCGCACCGCGCCTCGGTCCGGTAGCCCATGCCGCCCTACATCACGCGCGCTGCCCGGTCGTTGTCGTCCCACACGACTGAGCCAGGCAACCGCGGGAGCCCATCACGCCCGCGCTTGACGACGACGCGTCCGCGGTCGGGACATGCCTCGCCTCGGGCCCGCCCCTACGGGCAAAGGCGCGCGGGAGCGGGCCGCGCGCCGGACGTGGACACGGGTGGCGCGCGGGACGCCCCGTAGTCACGCTGGGAGGCGGGCCACAGGAGTACCCACCACCGCTGCGGTGATGCGCCTCGGGACGAATCCGGTCAGGGCATCGTGCTGCCGGTGCCGCGACCGGGCCCGCGCCATGTGCCGATCGGGTTTCGTAGGAGAAGTGAGGTGGAGAGCATGCCGTATGACCGCAGCATCAAACTGGCGGGCGCCTTCGACGAAACCGTGGAGGCCGTACGCCGTGCGCTGGCCGACCAAGGCTTCGGCATCCTGACCGAGATCGACGTCCGGGCCACGCTCAAGGCGAAGCTCGACCACGACATGGAGCCGTACCTGATCCTTGGAGCGTGCAATCCCGCGCTTGCCCGTCAGGCACTGGACGCCGACCCCGCAGTCGGGCTCCTGCTCCCCTGCAACGTCGTGGTCCGCACGGAGGACGACCAGGTGATCGTGCAGGCGATCGACCCCTCCACCATGGTCGCCCTCACCGGCGTCGACGCCATGGCCCCCGTCGCGGACGAGGCGACCCGCCTACTCGACGCCGCACTGTCCTCCCTCGCGAAGGGCGGTGCGTGAACGGTCGGCGACGCCGTGCAAAGGCCCCGCCCTCCGCGAGCGTCGGTCGGGCGGGCAAGGACGTCGTACCGCGGACGTCGTAGCCGGGCGGGACGGAGAGCACACCTTTGTGCCATCGAGGTGTTCGTACCGGACGACCGTGACCTGCGGCACCTGTTCGACCGTCAGGGCGTGCCGCCGAGCCCCCGGGGCGCCGCCCATGAAACCGACGGGCGCGGAGCCGTCACGCTCGCCGAGACGCCCTTCATCGGGGTGCGCGCCCAGCCACAACACGTCTGCGCGTTCACCCGTACGCGACTGGGCGCATCAACTCGTCCGCCGATGCTCTCAACATGTCCGCCAACAGCTCCGGCCGGGGCCTGTGCCACCTTCCTCGCCCCGGGGTTTCTGGTGCGGGACACGGCCGGAGACGCGGAACTCTCACTGACGCCAAGTCTGTTATGGCGGCAATTACGGCAGTTTGACCAGTAGTCTCCTGCGGTGAGGAGTCGGCATGAAGCGTGGCTGCGGCCTCCCGGCGTGGATCCGGAGGAGGCCGCGGAGTTGTTGCTCCGTGATCTGCGCAGTTCGCGGCGGGGACTGTCGAGCGCGGAGGCGCGGCGGCATCTGGTGCAGCACGGGCGCAACGAGCTGGAGCGCAGGCACGGGCGGCGCTGGCCGCGGGAGCTGGGCCGGCAGTTCACCCATCCGCTGGCATTGCTGCTGTGGTTGGCGGCCGCGCTCCTGTTCGCCGTCGGCTCTCATGTGGTCGCTGCTGCGGTGGTGCTGATCATTCTGCTGAACGCCGGGTTCGCCTTTGTCCAGGAGGTGCAGGCCGAACGGGCGGTGGAGGCCCTGGCGCAGTACCTGCCTCAGCGGGCCAAAGCGGTGCGTGACGGTGTCCGGGTGGAGATCGACGCCGTCGAGCTGGTGCCGGGCGACATCGTCGTGATCGAGGAGGGTGACCGGATCGCCGCCGATGTGCGGCTGCTGACCGGTGCGATCGAGGTGGACATGTCGGCGCTGACCGGAGAGTCGATTCCCGCCTTGCGGTCGGCGGCCATCCTGGACGTCGACGTGCCGGTGCTGCGCGCCCACGATCTGGTCTTCAGCGGCACGAACTGCACTGGGGGCGAGGCGCACGGCGTGGTGTTCGCCACCGGCATGGCGACCGAGCTGGGCCGTATTGCCGCTTTGTCGCAGCGGGTCAAGCAGGAGCCCAGCCCGTTGGAGCTTCAGGTGCGGCGGGTGGCGTGGCTGATCGCCGCGGTGTCGGTGGCGCTGGCGCTGGCGTTCGTCCCGCTGGCCGTGTTCGGCGCGGGCCTGCCCTTGGTCCAGTCGGTGATCTTCGCAGCCGGGCTGCTGGCCGGCATGGTGCCCGAGGGTCTGCTTCCGGTGATCACCCTGGCGCTGGCCGTGGCCGTGGGGGCGCTCGCGGCCCGTGGCGCCCTGGTCAAACGGCTCAGCGCGGTGGAGACCCTCGGCTCGACGGACGTCATCTGCACCGACAAGACCGGCACCATCACCGAGAACCGCATGCGCCCCGTGGCCGCATGGACCGCAGCCGGCCCCACCGACCTCGGTGCCCGGGAACACACAGGGCCCGTACCGGAGCCCGGGCCGGCGCTCCAGACGGCCGCCCGCATCGCCGCGGCCTGCAACAACGCCCGCCTCCGGCCGAACGCCGAAGCGACCGGTGATCCCACCGAAGTGGCCGTCCTGCAGGCCGCCCAGGTCCTGGGCGCCGACCCCGACGCCGACCGCCGGGAAGCCGTGCGGCGCTGGCAGTTCCACTTCGACCCCGAGCTGAAGATGATGTCCACCATCGACCAGCACGGCGACGACCTCGTGATCCACACCAAAGGGGCACCGGAGGCGGTCCTACCGCACTGCACAACCCTGCTGGACGAGAACGGACGGCCCGGCGCCCTGGACGATGCCGCCCGCGCGCGCATCACCGCGCAGGTCGACGCCTACGCCTCCGACGGGCTGCGGGTGCTCGCCCTGGCCCGGCGCACCCTGGTGAGGGAACGCCGGCCGCCGCACCGGCGGGCCGACGCCGAGCGGGACCTGTGCTTCGTCGCACTGATCGCCCTCCTCGACCCGCCCCGCCCCGAGGTGGCCGATGCCGTCGCCCACTGCCACACCGCCGGGATCCGCATCATCGTCATCACCGGCGACCACCCGCTCACTGCGGCCGCCATCGCCCGCCGCGTCGGCATCACCGGCCCCCACCCGCGCGTCGTCACCGGCGACGACCTCGACCGGATGCACGAACACGAAGTCGCCGAACTGGTCCGCACCGAAGGCGACATCGTCTTCGCCCGCGCCTCCCCCGAGGCCAAGCTCCACATTACCGAGGCCCTGCGCGGCCAAGGGCACGTCGTGGCGATGACCGGCGACGGCGTCAACGACGCCCCCGCGCTCCACCGCGCCGACATCGGCGTGGCCATGGGCCGCTCCGGCACCGACGTCGCCCGGGAAGCCGCGACGATGATCCTCACCGACGACAACTTCGCCTCGATCGTCGAAGCCGTCCGCGACGGACGGCGCATCTACGACAACGTCCGCAAATTCATCATCTACATCTTCGCCCACGCCACCCCCGAGGTGACGCCCTTCCTCGTCTTCGCCCTCAGCGGCGGCGCCGTCCCCCTGCCCCTGACCATCCTCCAACTCCTCGCCTTCGACGTCGGCTGCGAAACCCTGCCCGCCCTGGCCCTCAGCCGCGAGAAGGCCGAACCCGGCCTCATGCAACGCCCCCCGCGTCCCCGCTCCGAAGGCGTCATCCGCACCCCCATGCTGCTCCGCGCCTGGCTCTTCCTCGGCCTGCTGGTCGCCGCCCTGCAGATGGCCGGCTTCTTCTACGTCCTCACCCACGCCGGCTGGCACCCCGGCGACCCGACCGGCCCCGGCGCACCCCTGCACCACGCCTACCAGCAGGCCACCACCATGGCCTTCCTCGGCATGATCGCCGGACAGATCGGCACCGCCTTCGCCGTCCGCACCCAACGCGCCTCCCTGCGCTCCATCGGCGTCACCTCCAACCGCTACCTCCTCGCCGCCATCGCCGGCGAGATCGCACTCGTCGCCGTCTTCGTCTACGCCCCACCGCTCCAAACCCTCCTCGGCACCGCCCCGCTACCGGCCAGCACCATGCTCCTGCTACTGCCCTACCCGTTCGTCGTCTGGGGCGCGGACGAACTACGTCGCTACCTCCTCCGACGACACACCCAGCCAGCCCCGGCGAAAAACGGCGCCGTAGGCCAGTTGTGACACCGCGCCCTGCCTGGAAGGCTCACGCCCGGCAGTCCGAGGTCACCTTCACCGCTGCGTCCCGTCCTCTGAAACCGGCCGGACGGAGCGCACGAGCTCACCCGGTCTGACGCAGCACAGGAGAGCCGGTCGCCCCGGCACGCTCCGACGGCAGCTGGCGGAACAAAGGCACAGTGTGGATCTGGTCGGCGTCGCCGACGACCCGGGCACGCTCACCACACCCACTCGCAGCATCAACTGCCGACGGAATTGAGCATCATGCCCGACAGCACCCATGTTCGCGGCTCTGTTCGGCGATCTGGCCCTGCACCCGTGGCGAGACCCCGCCGCCGGCTCCTCGGACGCGTACAGCCTGTTCGTCGCGAGGTCGTCCGCGATGGGATGGCTCACTTCCGCCGAGGAAGATGCGTCCGGCGGAGCCTGGGGCATGAATGACGGCGGAAACTCCCGCGTCCTGCGGGTGGGCCTGCCTTGAGCAAGAAGGAGAACCGCGGCGGCGACTGGCAGTTGCCTGTCCACGGCGGACGCCGATCGGTCGGCGGGCGGGAGCCGCCGGACGTCCTACTCCTCAGGGGTGGGGCTTTGCCACGCCGGTACTGCACCTGCAGTACGGGCGGTTGTCTGCAGGAGCCGGACGACGTGGCGGCCGGTGTTGCCAACGATGGAGATGAGACCGCGGACCGTCTGCGCCGGCGACGCGCACGGTGCGGCCGCGGCACCATCCTTCTCCTCTTCGACTGGAGCGCCCTCGTCATGGCTTCCTTGCTCTATCGGCTAGGCCGGCTGTCCTTCCGGCAGCGCCGCTACTTCGCTCTCCTGTGGGTGGCGATCCTGGCGGCCTGTTCCTTCGCCGCCCTCAGCGCCCCGGCCGCCGAGGAGGACGGGTTCTCCGTGCCGGGCACCGAGTCGCAGAAGGCGTTCGACCTGCTCGACGAGCGCTTCCCCGGGGACAACGCGGAGGGTGCGGACGCCCGCGTCGTCTTCGCCGCGCCGGACGGGCAGAAGGTGACCGCCCGCGAGCACCGGGCGGCCGTCGAGAAGGTCGTGGCCGCCATCGCGCGCGGCCCGCAGGTGAAGGACGCCTCAAGCCCCTTTGTTCCGGGCGCCGTCAGCAAGGACGCCACGACCGCGTTCGCGACCGTCACCTACACCGTCTCCAGCGACGACCTGAGCGAGACCACGTCCGCCGCGCTGATGGACGCGGTCGAAGACGGCCGCGCGGCGGGCCTGACGGTGGAGGTCGGAGGCTCCGTCGTCGACGGCGGCCCCGAACTCGGCGGCGTCACCGAACTGATCGGCATCGCCGTCGCCGCGCTCGTGCTGTTCATCACCTTCCGGTCGATGGTCGCCGCCGGACTCCCCCTGATCACTGCGCTCATCGGGCTGGGCGCCGGAGTCTGCGCCATCGTGGCCGCGGGCATGTCCACCACGACGATCACCCTGGCCCTGATGCTGGGCCTGGCTGTGGGCATCGACTACGCCCTGTTCATCGTCTCCCGCTACCGCGCAGAACGAGCCGGCGGACGCACGCCGGAAGAAGCCGCGGGCCGGGCGGTGGGCACCGCCGGATCCGCCGTCGTCTTCGCCGGCGCCACCGTCGTCATCGCGCTTGCCGGGCTGTCCGTGGCGGGCGTGCCGATGCTGACCGACATGGGGCTGGCAGCCGCCGGAACCGTCGTCATCGCCGTACTCGTCGCCCTGACGCTGCTGCCCGCCCTCCTCGGGTTCTTTCCCCGGGCCGTCCTGCCGCGGGCCGAGCGCCGCACCGCCACCGCGCCCCCGTCCGCGCCCGGGAAGGAACTTGAGAAGGAGCCCGCTGGAAGCCGGTGGGCGCGCTTCGTCATCCGGCGGCCCCTGGCCACGTTGCTGCTGAGCGTGGCGGGGCTCGGCGTCGTCGCCGTACCGGCACTGGATCTCCAGCTCACCCTGCCCGGTGACGAGGCGCAGCCCACCTCGACCACGCAGCGCCGCGCCTACGACGAGCTCGCCCAGGGCTTCGGCCCCGGCTTCAACGGGCCCCTGACCATCGTCATCGACGCCAAGGGCGCCGACGACCCGAAGGCCGCCGCCGCACTGGCCCGCACGGCCCTCGCCGCCACCGACGGCGTCGTGGACGTGTCACCCGCCACCTTCAACGAGGCCGGCGACACCGCGATCATCACCGCAGTGCCCGGCACCGGCCCCAGCGCCAGCGCGACCAAGGACCTCGTCAAGACGATCCGCTCCGAGGCCACCGACCTGAAGAGCACATCCGGCGCCTCGATGTGGGTGACCGGCCAGACCGCGATGAACATCGACGTCTCCAACAAGGTCACCGCCGCCCTCGTCCCCTACCTCGCAGTGGTGGTGGGACTCGCCGTCCTGCTCCTGATGCTCGTGTTCCGCTCGGTCCTCGTCCCGCTCAAGGCGGCCCTCGGCTTCCTGCTCTCGGTCGCCGCGGCCTTCGGCGTGATCGTCGCGGTCTTCCAGTGGGGTTGGCTCGCGGGCCTGTTCGGCGTCGCCCAGACCGGACCGGTGATGAGCATGATGCCGATCTTCCTGATCGGCGTGGTCTTCGGCCTGGCCATGGACTACGAGGTCTTCCTGGTGACCCGCGTTCGCGAGGCCCACGTCCACGGGGAACCGCCCGCGCAGGCCGTCGTCACCGGATTCCGGCACAGCGCCCGCGTCGTCGTGGCAGCCGCCGTCATCATGATCGCCGTCTTCGCCGGCTTCATCGGCATGACCGACTCCATGGTCAAGATGCTCGGACTGGGACTGGCCGCCGCCGTCCTCTTCGACGCGTTCGTCGTCCGCATGACCATCGTCCCGGCCGCGCTCGCGCTCCTGGGGCACACGGCTTGGCGGCTGCCCGGGTGGCTGGACCGGCTGTTGCCCGACCTGGACGTCGAAGGTGAGAAGCTCACCCGCAGCCTCGCCACCGAGCACCCCGCTCCGGCCGCCACCTCGTCACGGGAGGAGTCGGTGAACGCCTGACCCACCACGGCCCCGGGGCGCCCGCCGACCTGCGGGCCCCGGGGCTTCCCGCATGCGCGGGGGCCGCCCGCCCCGGCCGCAGACGACAACCGCCAAGCACACCCCTGAAGGAGGGCGCTTGTTCGCCGACATCCGGTCGTGGGCCCACCGCCACCCCCGCGGCTTCGACGCCGCCATGGCCGGCGCCCTGTGCGCCATCGCGCTGCTCTCCACCTCCATGGACCAGCCGCCCCTGATCGTGCGCTGGCCGCCGCCGGCCGCCGCCCTCGTGGCCGTCCTGGCCTGCGCGGCGCTGCTGGCGCGCCGCAGCCACCCGCGCCTGACCGTGATCACCACCACCGCGTGCACCGCCGTCCTCGGCGCCATGGGCCCCGCCTACGGGTACGAGTTCGGCTCCACCTTCACCGGCCCCGTCATGGCGGCGCTCGCCTCACTGGCCTGGCACAGCGACAGCCGCACCGCCGCCCGCTACACCGCCGCCTCCGCCCTGGCGCTACTGGCCGCCTCCGCCCTGTGGCAGCCGGGCGGCCCGCAACTGCGGCCCGAACAGGTGGGACTGGCGGCCTTCGTCCTCGTCGCCCCGGCCGTGGCCGACTCCCTGCGCAACCGTCGCGACTACGTCACCGCGGTGGAAGCACGCGCGGAGATGGCGATGCGCACCCGCGAGGAAGAGGCCCGTCGGCGCGTGGGCGCCGAACGGATGCGCATCGCCCGCGAACTGCACGACGTCGTGGCCCACCACATCACGCTTGCCCACGCTCAGGCCGCCACCGCCGACTACCTGCTGGCCAGCCGGCCCGACACGGCGCAGCAGGTCATGCACGACCTCACCGCCACCCTCAACTCGGCGCTGGGCGAACTGAGATCGACCGTGGGCCTGCTGCGCGAACGCGACGAACCCCACGGCCCTTCGCAGGAGCCCGCCCCCGGACTGGCCCGGCTGCCGGATCTGATCGCCTCGTTCGACCGGGTCGGCCTCACCGTCACCCTCACCCAGGACGGTGCCGCGCAGCCGCTGTCACCCGGCGTCGACCTCACCGCCTACCGCATCGTGCAAGAAGCGCTCACCAATGTCTCCAAGCACGCCCTGACCACCACCGCCGCGGTCCGCCTGCACTACGCCGACGACCTGCTGACCTTGACGGTCACCGACAACGGCCCGCCCCTACAGGCCCGCGGCGCCGCGGGATACGGCCTCATCGGCATGCGCGAACGCGCCCACGCAGTCGGCGGACACCTGCACGCCCGCCCCCGCGACGACACCGGGTTCGAGGTGCGGGCCGAGCTTCCCGCCCCCGCGTACTCCCCGGCAGGCCGCCCGCGCGCCCACGACAAGGACGCCCCGTGACCATCCGCGTGCTGCTCGCCGACGACCAGGCGCTCCTCGCCGCAACCTTCCAGGTCCTCATCGACGCCACCGACGACCTTGAGGTCGTCGCCACCGCGGCCGACGGCGACCAGGCCGTACGGCTGACCCGCACCACCGCACCGGACGTCGTGGTCATGGACATCCGCATGCCCCACCAGGACGGGCTGTCCGCCGCCGCGCAGATCACCGCCGATCCCCAACTGGCCGGCACCCGCATCCTGATCCTGACCACCTTCGAAACTGACGACTACATCACCCGGGCCCTGCGCGCGGGCGTCAACGGCTTCCTCGGCAAAGGCGTCGGCCCCGCCGAGTTCCTCGCCGCCATCCGCACCGTCGCGGCCGGCGACATGGTGCTCTCCCCGTTGGCCACCCACGCCGTGGTCACCCGCTACCTCGCCGCCTCCGGCCCCGACCGCCCCCAGGCCACCCCCCGCGAGATGGACAACCTCACCCCCCGCGAACAGGAAGTCCTGCTCTGCGCGGCAGAAGGGCTCACCAACGACGAGATCGCCGAGCGCCTGTGCGTCAGCCCGCTGACCGTCCGCACCTTCGTCCAGCGCATCATGCACAAACTCGGCGCCCACCACCGCGCCCAACTCGTGGCCCTCGCCTACCGAACCGGCTTCGCCCGCGTGCCGCAGCCGCCCCCCGCCCGTCCCCCCAGCGGACGCGGCCCCTGAAGCACGCCGCCCACGACGTCCGGTACGTCGACCAAGAACCTCGCGCGGGCCATGTCCGTGCCGCATGCCGGACCGGCGCGGCCGGATGGGTTTCCGGCCGCGCCGTGCGAACCCGGACCCGGGCGTCGGACTACGCCGCGACCACCGGCCGGTAGGTGCACACATGCACGCCCGTGCTGCTGACCTCGGTCGAGACCAGCTCCAGCGTGCGCAGTCCGCCGTCGGCCGGGTAGACCGTCTTTCCGCCGCCGAGGAGCACCGGCATGGTCATGAGCCGCAGCTCGTCGACCAGTCCCTCCGTCAGGAGGGTGCGGGCGAGCGAGAGGCTGCCCATCACCACCAGGTCCCGGCCCTCGGTGCCGCGCAGCTTCCGGATCTGGTCCAGAGCCCGGTCCCCAGCAATGCGGGTGGTGTTGTTCCAGGTCAGGTCGGGTTCGCCCAGGGTGCTGGAGACGACGTACTTGTCGACCGAGTTCATGTGGTCGGCGAAGGGGTCACCGGCCCGGCCGGGCCATGATGCGGCCATGACCTGCCATGTGCGGCGCCCGAAGAGCAGGGCTTCGGTATCGGCGGCCCACTCGGCGAGGGCGCCGCCCATCACCTTCGGGTCGAAGAAGGGGTGTGCCCAGCCGCCGTGGGCGAACCCGCCGTCGGTGTCCTCCTCCGGGCCGCCCGGCGCCTGCATGACGCCGTCCAGGCTGACGAATTCACCTATCACGATACGCATCGAACTGTCTCGCATCCTTGCTTGGTTGATTGCTGGTCATCGGGTTCGTCGAGTCGTTCGGGACTCATCGGTCCCGGCGCTCTCTTCCGGTGAGCACCCGCTGTAGGTGATCTTCAAGCGCCCGCTTCCGGCGACGGGTGCGTCAACGCGGCGTCGAACGCATCCGGGCGGTGGCTGTCCCGGGCCACCGGAGCCCGGGGCTCTTCTGCCCGCTCGGTGATCGCGCGCGGGCTTGTCCGAGGGCTGTGCCCACCGGCCCGCGCCGGGCTGTGCTCGCCGGGCCGCGCCGTCGCGGGCCGGCGGTGGTGTTGCTCAGGCGGTGCGCCGGTAGTGCACGGCCACGAACGCGAGCAGCGCGAACATGACGGTGGTGCCGGTGGCTATGGTCAACGCGCCGGCCGGGCCGCCGCCCATCGCCCACGCGTCGCCGGTCAGCTTCACGGTGGCGGCGACGCGGGAGACGACGGCCAGCCGCTGGTTCCCGAGCCGGGAGAAGTGCCGGCCGAGCAGATAGCCGGCAGCGATCAGTGCGGTGAAGGTGACCGACCCGGCGATCATGTGCCCGTACGCGTGCCAGCTCATGGACTCCGGGATGCCCTCCGGTGTGCCCACGGGGAAACCGTCAGCGGGGTCCATCGTCAGCAGCCCGGCTGCGACCATGCCGATGCCGATCACCCGGACCAGCCACGGCACCGCGACGCCGCCGGCCGTTCCCCGCATGACCCGGCGCAGCCCGGTCGCGCCCCCGGTGGCCAGAACGCCGGCGATCACGAAGTTGGTGATCTGCAGCCAGCCGAGCGAGCCGGTGGCCAGTTGGCTGAGCGGGTGCCGGGTCGGCTCGAAGCCTTCGCGGGTGAGTGCCTGGGCGATCGACACGGCCACCCACAGCGGACCGGCGACGGCGGCGCAGGCGAGCAGCGTTCGGGTGCCGGTCGCGTCGCGCGTGGCGGCGGTGCCGGTCCGGCCGGTGGCGGTTCCGGTACGCGGAAGACGGGTGGTGGTGGTCACGGCGGGCTCCTTCGAGGGACGGGCGAGCCTCGGGCTTCTTCTGTGGGGCTCGCCTCTACGTCGATCCACCGATGTGACAGGGAACGCGTGGGCTCCCGTCCATCGCCCGCCGTGCCGGTGCGCTCCGGTGACGCGCCCGGCCGGGACTCGCCGAAGGAAGTGGGGCAGGGGCCCGCGGGCGGCGATGTCGCCGGGAGAACGCGGTCGGCGGCCGGTTCGGTCGTTGGATCGCACCCGACGTTCCGGCATCGGGTCGCCGTGATCAGCGAAGACAACGGCGCACCCGGAGGGTCAGGGGCTCGCAGACGTGCCTCCCGGTGCGGCCGAACGATCCGTTGACGGCTCTCCCGTGGCGTTCTACAACGGAGGCAGAGCCCGCAGACCACATCGGTCCCCGTACCGACCGCCAGAACTCGGCACGAGAGACTCCGAGGAGCAACGCCATGACTCCTGACGACGACCGCGGCTGCCCTGTGTTGGACATGAGTGGCCGGGCTATGCACCAGCAGAACGCGGACCTGCGCTCGGCGGGGCCGGCCGTGCGGGTCGAACTTCCCGATGGAGTCATCGCCTGGTCGGTGACGCGCAGTTCGGTGATCCGTGCGCTCGCCTCCGATGCGAGGGTCTCCCGCGACCCGTACCGGCATTGGCCCGGCCTGGCGGCGATCCCCGAGGGCTGGCCGATGGGGGCCATCGCCCTCGGCTACAACTTCCTCAACCGCTACGGCGACCGGCACCGGTCGGGACGACGGCAGATGACGCCCGCCTTCTCGCCCCGCCGGGTGGCAGCGCTGCGGCCCGGGATCGAAGCGACGGCGACTGCCCTCGTGGCCGGGTTGCGCTCACTCGGCCCCGGCGAGGCGGTGGACGTCCGCGAGGCCCTGTCGAAACCCTTGACCACGACGGTGATCTGCGACCTCTTCGGGGTGCCCGCCGACATGCGGCACCGGCTCACCGCGCCGATGGACGCCCTGCTGACGACCACGGCAACCGCTGAGCAGATGACAGCCTCACGGGCCGCCCTCGATGCCGCCCTCACCGAGTTACTGGAGCTCAAGCGGCGCGTCCCCGGGACCGATCTCGCCAGCGAGGTGGCCTTCGCCAGGGACGACGACGGAGTCGGCCATACCGATCAAGAGTGCCGGGACATCCTCTATCTGATGCTCAGCGCCGGCTACGAGACCGCGGTCAACCTCATCACCAGCGCCATCGATGCCCTCCTCACCCACCCCCACCACCTGGCAGCCGTCCTCGCCGGTTCCCTGAGCTGGGAGGACGTCATCGAGGAGATCTTGCGTCAGGAATGCCCCGTGATGCACTTGCCCCTGCGCTACCCGCTGACGGACATCGACCTCGGCGACGGCGTGGTCATCCTGCGCGGCGAGCCGATCCTGCTGGGCTTCGGCGCAGCCGGGCGCGATCCGGAGGTCCATCCGGACCGGCCCGACGACTTCGATCCGACGCGCGACAGCAAGGAGCACCTGGCCTTCGGTCACGGCCCGCACTTCTGCCTCGGCGCGCCCCTGGCCCGGCTGGAGGCCGAAGTGGCCCTGCACGGCCTGTTCGGCGCCTACCCCGACGCCGTGCTGGCCCCGTCCCGCCCGGCGCCGCCCCGGCTGGAGTCCGTCATCGTCAACGGTCCGTCCGAGCTGTGGATCGTCCCGTCCCCGATGTCAGCAGCCCCGCTGGGGCGTCACCACTTGCCGGGGGCGTAGTCCTTCAGGAAGACGCCGTAGACGTCGTCGCCCGCCTCGCCGCGCACGACCGGGTCGTAGACGCGGGCCGCGCCGTCGACCAGGTCGAGGGGGGCGTGGAAGCCCTCTTCGGCCAGCCGCAGCTTGTCGTAGTGGGGGCGTTCGTCGGTGATCCAGCCGGTGTCGACGGAGGTCATGAGGATGCCGTCGCTCTGGAACATCTCCTGGGCGCTGGTCCGCGTCACCATGTTCATGGCGGCCTTCGCGGCGTTGGTGTTGGGGTGGCCGGCGCCCTTGTAGCCGCGGCCGAACACGCCCTCCATCGCGGAGACGTTCACGACGTACGCGCGCCCGCTCGGCGCCTTGCGCGCCGCGTCGGCCATCGCCGTGCGCAGCTTGCTGATGAGGATGAACGGCGCCGTGTAGTTGCACAGCTGGGTTTCGAGGAGTTCCACGGGGGAGATCTGCTCGATGGACTGCACCCAGGTGTTGCTGTCGACGACGTCCGGCACCAGGCCGCCCGCGTCGATGGCGCTGCCGTCGCGGTGCCGCTCGACGCTGGCGTTGCCCGCGACCAGGGCGAGGTCGGCGACCTTCTGCGCGTCGAGCCCGGTGACGCCGACGGGCAGCGCGGCGAGGCCGTCCACCGCGCCGGAGTTGAAGGCGCCGATGACGTGGTGGGCGGGGAGCTCGCCGGCGGGCAGCGGAGCGCTCTCGCCCTCGACGAGCGCGGCGTACGCGGACGGCAGCCGGCGCACGGTCTGCGTGGCGTTGTTGATCAGGATGTCCAGCGGGCCCCGCTCGGCGACCTGATCGGCGAGGGCGACGGCCTGGGCCGGGTCGCGCAGGTCGATGCCGACGACTTCGAGGCGGTCGATCCAGTCCGCCGAGTCCTCCATCGCCTTGAACCGGCGGATGGCGTCCTTGGGGAACCGGGTGGTGATCGTGGTGTGAGCACCGTCACGCAGCAGCCGCAGCGCGATGTACATGCCGATCTTGGCGCGGCCGCCGGTGAGCAGCGCGCTCTTGCCGGTGAGGTCGGCGCGGGCGTCGCGCTTGGCGCGGTTCAGGAAGGCGCACTCGGGACAGAGCTGGTGGTAGAAGTAGTCGACTTCCACGTACCGCGTCTTGCAGGTGTAGCAGGAGCGGGGGCGCTGGAGTATCCCCGCGATCTTGCCCGCCTCGGTGACCGACGACGGCAGGATGCCCTCGGTCTCGTCGTCGATGCGCTGCGCGGATCCGGTGGCGGTGGATTCGGTGACGGCCTTGTCGTGGGCGGTCTTGGCGGCCCGGCGCTCCTGGCGGCGGCGCTGCTTCACGGTGCGGTAGATCCCGGCCGTGGCGCGGCGCACGGCGATCGCGTCGGGGTGGTCGACGTCCAGCCGGTCGAGCTCTTCGAGCACGCTGAGGCAGACGGCGAGGCGCTCGGGAGCGATGCCCGGGCCGTACGCGTCGGCCCCGGCGACGGCGCCGGTGCCTTCCTGCTGGCTCTCGTCTGTGACCGTCATCGCCGCTGTCGTTCCTCATCGCGCTCGTGCCGCGGCTCGCCTGGGATCGACCGCGGATGCTCCAAAAGCGCAACTTTACGTAGCGCGGGGGCCCGGCACCAAACTCGTCCGGCCGTCGCAGACGGTCACGAGCCCTCCAGGTGCGACCCCAGTGAGCGCATGGTTACCCAGGGTTAGAGCTGGGCCAGGTGGGGGTGCGCCCGTGACGAGTGCGTCGCACAGCGGATGGGGCGACGGCCCCGCCCCCTGTCGCATCCGCGCCCCAACTCCCGCGTGTTGATCGCATTTTGGGCGGCGTCTAGGCTCACATGCCCATGGAGGCGGGGGAACCGAACAGCAGTCGCAGTCCGGGGCGCGACCGGCCGGCCAGGCGTCGTACGACCGCGGCCCTGTTGGCCGGGGCGGCGGGGCTGGCCGCTCTGGGCGCGCTGCTCGTCGTCGTGCCGGGCCTGGTCGTCGACCACGACCTCGGCGGGGCGAGCGTCGCCGCGCAGGACCGGCTGAAGGCGGTGAACGACGTCCGTACGACGCTGCTCCAGGCCGTGGGCGGCGTGATCGTGCTGTTCGGCGCATATGCCACGTGGCGGCAGTTGCGGGTGAGCCAGGACGGGCTGCGCGCCACCCAGGAGGGCTACGTCACCGACCGGTTCAGCACGGCCGTCGACCAGTTGGGCAGCGACAAGCTGGCGACGCGCATCGGCGGGCTCCACGCGCTGTGGCGGATCGCGGAGCACTCCGCCCGCGACCGGCAGGCCGTCATCTCCATCCAGGCCGCGTACCTGCGCACCCACCTGCCCTGGCCGCCCACCGGACCGGAGGCGCCGGCGGCGGACGCGCCCATCAACGACGTCGTGCCGCTGGAGGTCCGCGTTGCCGACGCCCAGGTGGCGCTGACCGGGCTGGGGGTGTTGTTGCTCCACCCACGTGAGCTGTCCTGGATCAACCTCAGCGTCACGGACCTGCGCCGGGCGGACTGCGACGGGCTGTGGCTGACCGAGGTCAACCTCGACCGGTCCTGCATGGAGGCGGCGGGCCTCTACCACGCCAATCTGACGCAGGCGTCCCTCGTCTCCACCAACCTGCGGCACGCCGACCTCAGGACGGCGATCCTGCGCCGGGCCCGCTGCGTCCTCGCCGACCTGCGGGGCGCCCGGCTGGTCGAAACGGACCTGCGTGACGCGGACTTCAGCGATGCCGACCTGCGCGAGGCGAACCTGCGCAAGGCCGACGCCGGCCGCGCCGTGTTCCGCGGCGCCGATCTGCGGCTGGCCGACCTGCGCGGCTCCGACCTGAGCACGGCCGACCTCCGCCAGGCGCGGCTGACCGGCGCCCTGGTCAGCGACCGGACCCGCTGGCCGGCCGGTTTCGACCACGCGGCCGCCGGTGTCGTCACCACCGGGGATCCGGGGCCCGAGCCCCCTCCCCTGCTCCAGCCCTCGGGGATCACGACGCAGCATCCGCCGCTGCGGTCCGTGCCGTGACCGCGGGGTCCGGCCTACGGGTCCGACCAGACCCGCAAGGGTGGGGCTGCCGTCGTGCAGCAGCCTGCGGGCGGCGGACGCTGCCGGGCCGGGCCCGTGCAAGCGCCGTCGGCATGGCGCATCCTCCGAAGGAAACAGGAGGGAAGACGGATGAGTACGGGGGCTCGGGAATGCTGAGGGCAGGTTTGCGGGCGGCTGCCGCCTCGATGGGGCTCGTGCTGTTCGCCGTGGGGTGCAGCGGGGCCGGCGATGGCGGCGGCGACGTGCGGATCCGGGTCGACAAGGTGGTGGCGCTGGCTGATGAGCCGGTGCGGATCGAGATCACCGGTCTTGACGCGGGTCAGGAGGTGGTGGTCACGTCGCAGGCCGCGGACAACGAGGGGACGTCGTGGTCGGGGCGGGCCGCGTTCACGGCGGACGAGTCGGGCGCGGTGGACCTGACGCGGGCCCGGCCGCGTTCGGGGACGTACGGGAAGGCCGACGGCATGGGCCTGTTCTGGTCGATGAACTCGAAGAAGGCGCCGGCGGACGAGGCGTGGTTCTACGCGAAGTGGCCGGAGTCGCAGCCGGCGCACGACGTGCACCT
Source organism: Streptomyces sp. NPDC017979 (assembly GCF_044328175.1). Classification (NCBI taxonomy): domain Bacteria; kingdom Bacillati; phylum Actinomycetota; class Actinomycetes; order Kitasatosporales; family Streptomycetaceae; genus Streptomyces; species Streptomyces sp. NPDC017979. The sequence continues at coordinate 462,216 of NZ_JBIRGU010000004.1, forward strand.
GGCGGTCGAGGTCGACGGGAAGCAGGTCGCGTCGGAGCGGCTGACCCGCACCTGGATGGGCGAGGGCGTCACCCACCGCACGCTGACCGCGGCGCGGGACGGGGGCGTCGGCACGCTGTACGTGCCGGGCCCCGAGGCTCCGCGTCGCCCGCCGGTGCTCAGCTTCGGCGGCTCGGAAGGCGGCCCCGGCGACAAGCACGCCGCCGCGCTGTTGGCCTCCCGCGGGCACCCCGTGCTGGCCCTGTGCTACTTCGGCTGTCCCGAGCGTCCGAAGAACCTGGAGCGGATCGAGGTGGAGTACTTCGCCGCCGCGGCGCGGCTGTTGCACCGCGAGTCCGGCGCGGGAGCACAGCGGCCGTCCGTCATCGGCTACTCACGCGGCTCCGAGGCCGCGCAGCTCCTGGCCCACCACCACCCGGACCTGGTCCAGGACGTCGTCCTGTACGCCCCCAGCCGCGACACGAACCCGGGGCTGCCCGACCCGAAGGTGCCGGCGTGGACGAAGGGCGGCAAACCGACGGAGCTGAAGCCCATTCCCCTCGACCGGGTGCGCGGCACGGTGCTCGCGATCGGGGGCGGAATGGACGGGCTGTGGCCGGCGGAGGGCTGGACGGTCGGGATCGGGAAGCAGCGCGGCGCCTCGGGGCAGCAGCACCGGGCCCTGGTCTACCCGGGTGCCGGGCACGGCGTCGGCACGTATCCGTACGTCGCGGCCGGGCTGCGCGGCAAGCACGGGCTGACGGGCCAGGCCATGGACATGGGTGGCACCCGGGCAGCCGACGCCGCGGCCCGAGCGGACAGTTGGCCGCAGGTGCTGTCGCTGCTCCAGGACTGAGGACGCGGTCGGAGCGATCTGGTGCGCGGGGGCGACGGTCGGACTCGGGGTCCGGCCGCCGCCCCCGCGTCGTGATCGGGGGCGGCGGGTCAACCGGTCAACGGCGTCGCCGGGTCTGCGGCGTCACCCGGTCCTCGGATCAGAGGAAGTTGAGCTTCCAGCTGTCGATGTAGCTCCAGGTGTTGCCTTCCTCGCCCTGCACCCTCAGCTTCCAGGTGCCGTTGGCGGTCTCGCTGGACGCGTCGACGCCGGTGCTCCCGGAGGTGGGTCCGTTCTCAAGAGTCCACTTGGTGACGAGGGGATAGGTGGTGCCGTCCGGCGCCACCAGCTCCATCGGCATCGCGGGGCCGGCGAGACTCACGTCGACGACGAGGATGTTGGACGCCTTGCCGGGGACCCCGGTGACGGTGATCGGGGACTCGGCCGTACCGGGTCCGGCCGGGATGGGGTAGTTGGCGGTGTTCTCGAAGCTGGGGCCGACCGGCCTCGGTGAACCGCCGGGCCGGGTGCCGACGTTGACGGCACCCCAGGCGTCCGCGACCCGGTGGTGCGTCTGGGAGGACGCCCCGTAGAGGTCGGCCGCGGCCGCGAGGGTGGCGGCGCGTGCCCCGGCGTAGTCGGTGGTGGAGGTCATGTAGACGGTGAGGGCGCGGTACCAGATCCGCTCGGCGGCGGCGCGTCCGATGGGGGTGACGGGCTGTCCGTCGTGGGTGGGGCTGTCGTAGGCGACCCCGTTGACGGTCTTGGCGCCGTCGCCCTCCGAGAGGAGGTAGAACCAGTGCGTGGCCGGGCCGCCGCTGTAGGCCCCTGAGTCGCTGGAGGCGATGCGCGGGTGCCAGTAGTCCGTGCCCCTGATGTTCTTCGAGGGCCGGTCCATCTGGCGGTGCCGGGCGTTGAGGCCGCCTATGTCGACGTTCTCGCCGGTCAGGTAGTCACCGGGGTCGTGGGGATTGTTCGCGTGGAACTCGACGGCGGCGGCGAAGATGTCCGTGGTCGCCGCCCAGAGCCCGGTTGACTCGCCGGAGTAGAACTTCGTGGTGTTGTTGATGAGTCCGGTGCCCAGCGCGTTGGCCGCCATGTCGATGGAGGTGTACGGGGTGGTGCCGCCGGGGCCGTAGATCACGCAGAAGCAGGAGTCCCACCAGTAGGCGCCGCGGCCGTGGACCGAGTCCTGCACCTTGCTGGACCCGCCGTCGCCGTCGTTGCGCACGCCGTAGCGCTGGTGCACCTCGGCGAAGTAGTCCCAGGTCACCTGGGCCCCGTAGGCGGCGTCAGCCGCGTCGGTCTGCCGGTTCGCCGAGGTGCCGTCGCCCCAGACGTTGTCCGTGCCGGTGACGAGGCGGCCGCCGTAGCCGTAGCCGCCGGAGCCGTTCAGGAGGTCGTACGTCCGGTGCCCGCCCCGGGCGCTGTCGGTCATGTTGTACAGGGAGCCGTAGCGGGAGGTGCCCAGCTGCACGTCGCCGCTGTAGCGGGTGCGGCCGGTCCCGAGGGCGTCCGCCTTCGGGGCCGGCTTCGTCTCCGCCGGCTTCGCCGCGGCCCGCTGGCGGACGGAACCGGCCTCCCGGGCGTCGGCGCTGCTGCCGGCGGCGTTCACCACCGCTTCGCGGCGGTGCAGTTCGGCTCCGGTGGTCGCGTCGGTGACGACGTGGAGTTCGCTGGGCGTGCCGTCGGGCTGGCTGCCCTTGACGACGGTCTCCCAGGCCAGGACGGGACGGCCGCCGGCCGCCGCCCAGACGACCTTGCGGGGGGCCTGGCCGAGCGCGGCGCCCTTGGTGCCCGCCGCCTTCGCCGTCCCCAGCGAGAACGCACGGGCCGATGCCGCGGTCCGGGCCGGGCTGGTGCCGGGGACGGCGATCCGGGCCTTGGTGGCCTTCGTCGAGCCCTTCATCCGGCCGGACGGGGCGGTGTGCACGACCAGGTCACCGCCGAGGACGGGTAACCCCTCGTAGGTGCGTTCGTAGCGGGTGTGCAGGGTGCCGTCGGCGTCCTTGAGGACGCTGCGCGGCACGAGTTGCTCCTTGTCGCCCAGCCCGAGCGCGGCTGCGGTGCCGGCGCGGGCCGCGGTGGCGTCCGCGAGGAGCTTGGCGTGCTCGGCCGGGCTCAGGCGCGCGGGCAGCGCGCCCGCGCGGGGCTGCACGGCGGATGCGGCAGCTGTGGTGGACGTGGCGGGCGCGGCGCCCGCGGTCGCCGGTGGCAGCACCACGGCGAGCAGCGCGATACCGGTGAGCAGTGCGGTGGCGGCTGGTGCTCTACGAGGGAGTGGCGTCATCTGAACTCCTCTGCGTCGGCCGTGTGCCACGGCCTGGGCGGGCCCGTCGGCGAGGTGCCCGACGGCGGGATGTCCGGTGCCTGTGTGGCCCCTCGGGAGCGCGCACGGGTGTCCCCGTGCTGCGCGGGTGGGGGTGTTGACCTAAGGGGCCACTGGGAAGCGTGGCACCCTCGGTTCTCATGTGGCAGGAGGGATAAGTGATTTGGCCGTAACTCACCCTCGCCGACCGGCCCTGGCCGCAGCGGGAGGGGAATGGCCGGCCGTGGACCGCGGGGGGAACCGGCACGGCAACGGCCGGATCGGGGCACTGCGAAGCGGTGCCGTTGCGCCGCACCACAGTCGATGTCCCGGAGGAAATCACGGGCCCGATATCGATCGAGGGCGGCCGGACGGGCCGTGCGGCGCGGGCACGGGGTCGCCGTGGCCCTGCGGGAGCGTTGGTCTCCTCCGGACGGTGGTGGGCTTGTCGCGCAGCTCCCCGCGCTCCTGGAGCCGCACGCCCTCCTGGCGTAGCGGGCGGAACTGCGCGACAGGCCGAAGACGCCGTCGCGGACAGGCCCTGGGCGTTGTCCGACACATGGCGTCGTCCGTCCCTAAGGGGTGTCCGGGCTCGTCGGGGCGGACGGGTGAGGAGCCTCGGGGGCGGCGGGCGCGGCGGGCGCGTTCTCGTCCGGGAGCGTGAACCAGCGCCGGAGGCCGGTGTCGTACAGATGGGCGGGCCGGCCCTCGATGCCGCTCGTCCGGAACGGCGCTCCGCCGTCGTCGATCCGCACGGTCCCGGAGCGGTCGCTGGTGCTCCACTCCAGTTCCAGGTACCAGTCGCAGTCGCACCTGACCGTGCGGCCGGTGACCATCAGGACCTCCGGGTCCCGGATCGAGATCCGGTAGGGCAGGGACACGGCGGGGATCTCCGCGCCGGAGTCGTTGCCGGGTACGGAACGGGCCGTCGGGCGGGCGGCGTCGAGGTCGACGTCGAAGAGGCGGGGGGTCATCGTGCCCCCGCAGCCCATGCCCATCCCGTAGACGTTGCCGCGGTGCGGGGGGCGCTCGGCTGCCACCCGGACCCGGAGCGCCTGGATCACCACCGCCTGCTCGCTGCGGCCCTGGAGGGTCAGCCTGATCAGGGTGTCGCCGCCGTGCACCGCGCCCAGGGAGCGGGCCCACGGCTCGGCGTCGGACACGGAAGGCGGCGGGGGGACCGCCGACGGCGGGCGGTCGATGACGTAGGAGTGGTTGCAGCCGCCCGTCCAGAGGTGGTCGTCGACGTTCCAGGTGAACGGCGGGACACCGCTCGGGGACTTGGCGGCCCCTGCGGACTCCGAGGGTGCGGTACGGGAGCCGGTACGGCTCGGTCCCCCGGAGTCCGAGGCACCGGTCGGCCGGCCGGAAGCGGACGCGCGGGGCCTGGCGGACGTGCCGGGCGTCGGGCCGGCGACGAACGCCGAGGGGGCGGCGGCGCCCGCGTACCGCGGGGTGGGGACGTGCTCCGGGCCGCCCCGGCCTTCCAAGGAGGACGGCGCGAGTTCGAACGGCGGCAGGGCGAGGAGGGTCAGGACGGTCGCGGCGGCGACCAGTCCGGCGGCGCGGGCGACGCGACGCCGCTGCGGCGGCGGGCTTGGCGGTTGCTCTTTCGGAACGGGTACGGGGGCGGCATCGTGGCCCGGTTCGGCTTCCGGCTCCGCCCCTGGCTCCGGATCCGGCACCGTCCCTGGTTCCGGCTCCGGCTTCCCGGCCGTGCTCCGCTCCTGCGCCCCGGCAGCTGCACTCGCCTGACGTCTGCGGCGCTCCCCGTCCGCCAGCACCCAGAGGCGGTGCAGTGCGACGAGGTCGTCGCCGCGGCAGCCGCACAGCCGCGCCAGCCGTTCGACGGGGGAGAACTCCAGCGGCACGATGTGACCGGAGCAGTAGCGGTGGAGGGTGGATGCGCTGACGCCGACCCGACGGGCCAGAGTGCCGTAGCTGTGCCCCGACGCCTCCCGCAACTCCCGCAGTCGACGCGCGAAGACCTCGGTCTCCGAATCTGACGTGCTCAACCGTTCAAGCCCCCCGGCGTTGCGGGGTGGCGTTCCACCCCTGTCGGATATTCCCACGTCAATGGGGGTGGAATGGTTCCACCGTTCCACCAAAGGGCGGATCGCTTGCGGCCGTTCGCCGACGCTGCCGAACCTGTTGGTCGTCACATCGACCACTCAGCAGGGGGAAGCGACTCATGAAGAAGGTTCGCGTCGCCGCCGTGGCACTTGCCGCCGCGGCGTGCCTCGCCGGAGGCGTCACGTCCGCCCAAGCGGCTCCGGTCGGGGCCGAAGCCTCGGCGAGCACGCTCGCCGTGCCCGAGGTGAGGACGTTCACCGGCACGGGCATGGGCGTCTCGCAGGTCCAGGCGGTGGACAGCGCGGTCCGGTTCACCTACACGATCGCCCAGGGGTACGGCTGGCAGGCGAGCCAGTGCTACGTGCACTCCACCAGCGTCAGGTCGGTCGGCGGCGGCTTGTACTCCGCGGTCGCCAACCTGTTCTGCCAGCGCTGAGCGCCGCTTCCACCGTTCCAGCCACTCAAGCCACTCCAGCCGTTCAACAGGAAGGGAACACCGACATGACCTCGATCCTCGCCCGAACCGGCGTCGCCTTGGCGATCGCGGGCCTCGCCGCCTTCACGCCGACCGTCGCGCAGGCGGACGTCAGCGTCCAGGAGACGCAGGCGTTCACCGGCTCTTCGTACGAGCAGAGCTCCGGCAAGGCCAAGCGGGAAGCCGAGGCCCAGGCCCGTCGCTACGCCCTGCTCAGCGGGTTCAACAACGATCAGTGCGTGCTGCTCTACTCGTACTCCGACGGGGCCGGGTTCGGCTGGTGGTACGGCTACGCCGGAATCAGGTGCACCCGCTGATCCGCATCCACTGATCCGCATCCGCTGACGCCGTTTCCACGAGCCGACTCGTGGAACGGTCAACAGGACCCGTCCGACTCGATCAGGTCGGACGGGTCCTCCCGTCATACGGAACGCTTCCAGCAGGCCACCAGCACCGCCGCAGCGGCGGTGACCCCGGCGGACGTCAGGGCCAGGGAGACGGAGCGGTGGTCCACGACGACTCCGCCGAGCAGCGCTCCGAGCGAGATGGTGGCCTGGAACGACGCGGTGAACAGCACGGACGCCGCCTCCGGCGCGGTGGGTGCGGCGCGGGCGAAGGAGGCGCTGGAGCAGACCGGGACGGCTCCGTACGCAAGGCCCCACAGGGCCAACAGGGCCAGCGCGCCGACCGCCGAACCTCCCAGTGCCGGCAGCGACAGCGTGGCGAGGGACAGCAGGGCCGCCGCGCCGGCGAACGCGGCCCGGGGGCTGTGCGCCACGGCGGCAGCGCCGATGAAGGTGCCCGCCGTGCCCGCGGCGCCGAAGACGAGCAGACCGACGGTGACCAGCTCGGGTCCGGCTCGGGTGACCTGTTCCAGGAACGGGGTGACGTAGGTGTACGCACCGAAGTGGGCCAGCACCAGGAGGAACGTCAGTGCCAGCGCGACGCCGGCGCCGGGTCCGCGCAGCGCGGCGCGCAGGGCGGCCGGCCTCGTGGTGGCGGATGCGGGCAGCGGGGGCACCGTGCGGACCAACATCGCGCACGCCGCCAGGGTGAATCCGCCCATGGCGGCGAAGGCCGTGCGCCAGCCCGCGGCGTCGCCGACGAGGGTGCCCAGCGGGACGCCGAGCACCGACCCCACGGGAACCGCGGCGAACATGACCGCCGTCGCCCGGCCCGCCGTCCGCGCGGGCACCAACCGGCCGGCCAGCCCGGCACCGACCGACCAGAAGCCGCCGATCGTGACGCCCACCAGCACCCGGGACACCAGGACCAGCCAGTAGCTCGGCGCGGCGGCGACCAGGAAGTTGGCGAGCGCCAGCAACAGGAGGAAGGCCGCCAGCATCCGCCGTCGGTCGAACCGGGCCGTGGCCACGGTGACCAGCGGCGCGGCGATCGCGGCGACGAAGCCCGGCAACGTCATCGTCAGGCCGGCCGTGCCGTCGGAAACGGCGTAGGTGTCACCGATGGAGGTGAGGAGGCCGATCGGCAGGATCTCCGTGGTGACGATGGCGAAGATGCCGAGGGCCACCGCCACGACGGCGGGCCACGACCCCCGCGCCGGCGGGGGCGGCAGCGCATCGAACCCGCTGGTGGCGCCGGTGGGGGAAGGAGTGTTGACCGCGGACATGGGCTCCGTCCTGCTGTGGTGGTGTCGGGTGGAGGACCACCAGTGCAGCAACGACGGGGGCGGCGCTCCGGCAGGAATCCGACATCGCGGTCGGCGCCGACGTGGACGTCGGATTCCTGCCGGTGCCCGTCGGGACGCGCGCGGGCGCGTGGCCGTGCGCCGTCCGTCAGCCCACGCCCCCTCGCCACATGCTGACCACGACGTACGACTCCCCGTCCGCCGGCGGCCTCGTCCACGAGCGGGTGGTGAGCCAGTGCAGTCGCCCCTGCCTGATCGCATGGCGCGGCAAGTGGACGTGGTACTCACCGGTCACCGCTTCCAGGAGCGGCCGTTCCGCCTGGACGACGTCCTCTCCGGAGCCGAAGAAGCGGTCCGGGTCCAGTGCCGCTGGTATCGCACCGGTACGGCGCACCCTTCCGTCCGCGTACGTGAAGGCGTACTGCTCGATGCCGTTCTGCGCGACGGAGAGGTGGAAGAACGGCTCGCTGTCGGACCGTAGATCGCTCCACACCACCACCGCGCGGGTGCCCGCGCTGGCTTCCGCGGCCGGGGAGACGAATCGCTGCGCGTCGAAGGACGCGGGGTCGCCGTCGTAGGCGAAGCTCCAGCGCGGCCCGGCCCGGCCGACCGCCGCGAGGGCCTTGTCGTCGAAGGACGAGAACTCCCCCACTCCGCCGAACAGTCGGTGCCGGGCTTCGTCGGAGGTCATGGGGTCGTCGAGCGCCGTCGCGTCCCCGTCCGAGAGGCGTCCGGGGAGGTCCTGCGGCTGCACGCCTTCGACCAGGACGAACCGGAAGGGCCTGCGGTTGCCGTACTGGTCGGGGTCGGCGAGCCACGCCAGGCCGGACGGGTCGAGTCCGGCCGTCGGTTCCGGGGCCTCGCCCGGCTGGCCGCCCCTGGGCATGGCCAGCAGTTCGCGCCCCCGTTCCGGGGTGATCAAGGGCCCGAGCAGGGGATCCGCCAACCAGCCCAGCGGCGCCAGGTCGTCCGGGCCCAGCGGCGTCCACGCCGGCAGGGCCGCCATGAACGTCCGCCACGCCCCGTCGGTGTCCCCCCAGCGCGCCGACTCCCGCGCCCGCGAGACCGCTTCCCCGAAGGGGCCGGCCGGGGCGTACCGGTACGTGTCGGCGCTCACCCGCATCCGGGCCGCGGGGCCCGTCATCATCTCAAGCCCGTGCCGCCGGACGGTCGCCGATTCATCGACGTACCCCCTGCAAGGCTCACGGAGCAGACGGCGGATCTGGTCGCCCAACTCGGCGGCCCCCGGCCTGCCGTACTCGAACGCCTCGTCGAACGCGGCCATGGCCCCGCCCCAGTCGCCGCGCAGCGCGTCCAGCCGGGCCTGCGCCATCCGGGCGTCGAGTTCACGCGTCGTGTCGTTGACGAACTCCGGCTCCCCGTCGCCCGGGCGTGAGCGCAGGCTGTGGAACTCCTTGTGCATGTCCCGCATGAACTCGGCGAAGTTCGCGTACCGCTCGGGCGGTGCGGCCCGCCAGCTCGCCCAGGTGTACACGGCCCACTCGCCGTCCTCGTCCACGTCCTCGGGGTCCATGAGGACGTGGGATATGTCGGACTTGACGTCGAGTTGGAGCCCGCGGCGCCACAGGTTCGCCTCCTGGCGTTCATCGGGCCCGGAGTCCTCGTCCAGGTGCTCCTCGAAGATGTCCGCGAGCCCGGACTCATTGTCGTGCCAGCGCGCCTCCGCGGTCCCCGCCAGCAGGTACACGGATCCACCCGCGTGCCGCCACCCGTCGCTCACCTGGAGGAACTCCCGGTACGACGGCGGCATCCGCACGCCGAGGCGCTGTTCCATGGCCACGATCCGCTCCTCCGACGCGGGCGGGAACCCTAACCACCTGGCCCGCCCGACGGCTTCGTCGTCCTCGTGCACCGTCTCCTGTGCGAGCACGGAGTCCGCCCACTCACCGCTCCATCGGCGCAGGAACGGCCGCCAGTCGAAGGGTGCCCCACCGGTTGTGCCCGTCGCATCGGTCGTATCCGCCTGTTCCTTCGTGTTCGTCATGCGTCCGATGCTGTCAGCCGCCACTGACACTGCGCCGCGCCACCGACCACGGCCCGCATCGGACCGCTCCAACGAGCACTAATCTGTGGGCGACTTGAACACATCACGTAGAGGTACTGTGCATGGGAAGACTGTTCCAACTGCTGTCGCTGCCTCGAATGGTGCGTCATCTCGACGCGACCGCCGTCGGGTTGCCGGTGGACGACGAAATACGGTTCGACGCCCTGGAGCCACGCGTCGAGCGGGCGTGCGCAATGGCCCGGCAGGGCTCGTTCGGGCCTGCGAAGGAGCTGCTGGTCGCCGCTCGCGAGACGGCCGACTGGTGGTTGCGCCGCCAGGCGTCCCGCGAGCTCGGCGAAACCGCGCTCACCAGCCCCGCCTGGCTGGAGGAGTGGCACGAGGAGTCACCGGGGGATCCCGATCTGGCGCTGGTCCGTGCCGAGTTCGCCGTCGCTCAGGCGTGGGACGTACGCACCACGGCTCGTGCCTCTCAGGTGGCGTTGGAGCAGTTCAAGGGCTTCCACGCCTTGCTCCAGGACGCGCTGCCGGTGCTGGAGCGGGCGGTTGAGCTCAATCCCGAGGACCCCACGCCGTGGGCCGTCGTCCTCCAGCACGACCTCGGTTCGGGGGCGCCCCGGGAGCTGTTCGAGGAACATCTGCGCGAGGCGCTGGATCGCGATCCGCACAACTGGTCCGCGCATGCGGTTGCGGTGCAGTTCCTGGCTGCCAAGTGGTACGGCTCGCACGAGGAGATGTTCGCCTTCGCCGAACGCGCCGCAGCGCAGTGCCCGGACGACGGCCCGCTGCGCGGGCTGCCGGTGGTGGCGCTGTCGGAGCTGATGCTGGACGACGAGCTCCCGGACGAGCCGGGACTCCGCTACGGTCCGATCGGCCAGGACCGGGTGGACGCGGCGATCGCGGCGGCGCTCGAACTCTCGGCGACCCGTCCCCAGGGCGAGCCGCGGATCGCGCTCGTCCGCAACCACCTGGCATGGGCGTTGATCAGGGACGAGAGGCCCGCGCCCGAAGTCCTGGACGTGTTCCGGGCCGTCGGCACCGGCGCGACGACCTACCCGTGGGCGTACACCGGCGAAGGCGCCTCGATCTTCTTCTCCTACCGGCTGCAGGCCCGGACGCGAGTGGCACAAGCCACCCCGTTCTTCCGGGGAACGGTCCCCCTGCCGGCGGGAGCGCGGGACGGAGCCGGTTCGGCGGGCGGCCCCGACGCGGGCGACGGCCCGACGTCCCGGCAGACCGCCGCGGGGGCGCGCCGCGAGTTGGCCCTCGTTCCCGCGCCGATCGCTCAGGTCGCGGACGCGGTGTCGCTCACCGGCGTCACCTACCGCATGGCCCCTCTGGTCCGTGCAGGGTGCACCCTCGTCGAGGTCGCGCCCTCCCAGGAGTCGACCGGCAACACCGGCAAGCCGTCCGGCCTGCGGCGGACGCTGCTCGGCGAAGGCGATCTCGTCCGCCTGGCCAAGACGTTCAGCACCGCACAGCCCTGGCCGGTGCTGGTGGTCTCCCGGGTCGACGGCGCCTACGGGATCAGTCTGGTGCGCGAGCGGAAGATCGTCACCGTGCACTTCTGGCGGGGTGCGGAGGGCGCTCCGCCGCACGCGGAGGCCACGGAGACGGCCACGGCCCTCGTCGCCGCGTTCCCCGAGGGGGACGTCAAGCAGGTCACCGCGGCGTTGCGCGACCCGGGCGACGGGCGAGGACCGCTGGACTCGGCGCTCGCAGCGCTGCGGTTGCCCGGTCTGCCCGAGGGGTACGGGGAGGGCTTCGAGGTGCTCGCGGAAGCGCCTCAGGTACGGCTGGTGGAGAAGCGCTCCCTCATGTCGTCCCTGCGCGCCCCCGACCGCCGGTCCTAGGGAGCGTCCGGCCGGGTGGGGGGTGCCCGGCCGGACGTGGCTCTGCTACGGTGCGACGCATGTTCCTCTTCCGTGTGTAGGAGTCAGTGCCGACTGCGCCCCGCCGGGGCGCGGTTCTCGCTGCCCTAGCACACCTTGAGCGCCGCTCGTTCGGCGCTGTCTTTTGAGGGACATCCCATGTCTTCGTCTTCGACGCCCCCTTCGTATGCGGCTGTGTTGCGCACCCGCTACGCCCGCCGCACGTTCGGTGCGGCCCTGTTGGGCCGACTCTCCTACGGAATGATCTCCCTGTCGCTGGTTCTTGCGGTCAAGGAGGCCACCGACTCCTATGCCGTAGCCGGCACCGTCGTGGCGCTGTTCGCGCTGACCAGCGTGTTCCTCTCGCCCACGCGTGCCGGTTTGGTCGACCGGTACGGGCCGCGACGGGCCCTGTTGCCCATGGCGGTCGCCTACTCGCTCTTGTTGACCGCGCTGGCGTTCGCCACCTCGTGGTCGGGCGCTTCGGGCGTCCTGCTCGGGATCCTGGCGTTGCCGGCGGGGGCGTGCACGCCGCCGCTGGGGCCGGTGATGCGGACGGTGTGGAGCAACCTGCTGCCGGACCGGCGGATGGTGCAGCGCGCGTACAGCCTCGACGCGGTCGCTGAGGAACTCCTCTTCGTCGTCGGGCCGTTGCTGGTCGGGCTGCTGGTGCAGGTGTCCGCCGCGTCGATCGGGCTCGGGGTGAGCGCCGCGTTGGTGCTGATCGGCACGGTCACCATGGTCTCGTCGCCGGCCGTTCGCAGTTGGGTCGGCCGCAAGGATGCCAAGGAAGCCTTGGTAGGCGAGGGAGCCACTGAGGCCACGGCCGGCACGGCGGCTTCCGACGGGGATTCCGGCGCGTCGCGCCGGCGGCTGCTGTTGACCGACCCCGGGCTGCGACAGGCGATCGTCGTCTCCGCCACCGTGGGCATCTGCCTGGGCGCGTTCGAGCTGTTGGTGATCGCGTTCGCCGACGCCCATCACGAGCCCGCTGCGGTCGCCTGGATCCTGGCCGCGCTGTGCGGCGGCAGCGCCGTCGGCGGCTTGATCTACGGCGCGGTCTCCTGGCGCGCCTCCAGCCGGCTGCGGCTGGCGTTCGTCGCGGGGGCCCTGGGGCTGACCCTGGCCGCGGCGGGGCTGTCCCCGCACCCGTACGTGCTCATCGCGTGGGCGGCGCTCGGCGGGCTGTTCATCGCCCCGGCCATCACCACCGCCTATCTGATCGCCGACGAGTGCTCCACCCCGGCCACCCGCACCCAGGCGGGGGCGTGGGTCAACACCTCGTTCAACGCCGGTTCGGCGGGGGCGACGGCCGCCGTCGGGCTCCTGGTGGGGCGGCTGCCGCTGGCGGTGTGCTTCGCGCTGGCCGCGATCCCGGTCGTGTCGTCCGCGGCGACCGTCCTGCGCCGGCCGCGTCGTGCGGTCGCCGACTCCGACGCCCCGCTTGAGTCCGCGCAGCAGCAGGCGCGGGACACGGCGCGGCGGGTGTCCGTCAGCAAGTGACCGACGCGGCTCCGCACGTCAGTCGGTGTGCTCCAGGAGCCCGTCAGCCCAGTTCCGGACGGTTCGGGCGGTGGTCGCGGCGTGGTCCTCGACGATGGTCCAGTGGTCGCCCGGGACCTCCGCGGTGTCGTAAGGGCCGGGCCAGGGCGCCCGGCCCTTACGGCCCGTGTCCGCATCCGACGGGCGGTCCGCGGCGCGGACCAACAGAACCGGGACCTTCAGGGGTTCGGGGCGCCAGCCGCGGAGCATCTGGGTGTAGGAGCCGAACGAGGTCAGGGCCGCGTCGTCCACCGCGGTGTCGAACTCGGTTCCCATGGCGAGGGCCATCCGGGCGGGCAGGGCGAGCAGCCACGGCTCGTCCTCCCGTTCGGGGGTCACGTGGTAGCTGTCGAGGAGGACCAGGCCGGCGGGCGGCGTGCCGGTGGCCGCGAGCCGGGCGGCGACCGCATGGGCCGGGCAGCCGCCCATGGACCAGCCGACCAGGACGGGGCGGCGCCCCTCCAGCCGTTCGCGCAGGGTGGCCGCGTGCAGGTCCACCAGGGTCGACCAGTCGCGCGGGGCCGCGTCTCCGGACGCGATCCCCGGGTGCCGCACTTCCAGTACGTCCCGGTCGTCCTCGAAGTGGCGGGCGAGCGCGGCGTACCAGGGCCTGCCGAGGGTCGGGGAGAAGCCGGGGAAGCACACCAGCGGCGGCCGGTCCGGGGCGCCCTTGGCCAGGTGGAGCGGGTCGACGGCGTGTGCGGCGGCGTCCTCGGGGCCGAAGCCGGGGAACGCCAGGGAGGCGGTCACGAGCAGGTGCATCGCCGAGACGACGTCGCCCGTCGCGCACACCCGGCGGTAGAGGGAGGCAAGGGTCTGCGGGGGCCGGGTCGCCGCGGGGCGTGCCGCTTCGGCGGCGGCTCCGGCCCGCGGTGGCGGTGTCTCGGCGAGCCGGCTGAGCAGATGGTCCGTCAGCCGTTGGCAGGTGGGCAGGTCGAAGGTGAGGGTGGGCGGCAGGTCGAGGCCGGTGAGCAGGGCGAGCCTGTTGCGCAGTTGCACGGCGGCCAGGGAGTCGAGGCCGAGTTCGCCGAGGGCCCGGTCGGGCGTGACGGCGGCGGCTCCGCCGTGTCCGAGCACGTCGGCGACGACCGTGCGGACCAGGGCGAGCAGGGCGGGGGCGCGGTCGGCGGCGGGCAGTTGCGCCAGTCGTACGTGCCAGGCGCCGGGCGTCTCGTCCGGGGCCGGTTCGGTGGCGTCGGAGCGGGTGCCGGCATCGACCGGCGGTGGGATGACGTCCCGCAGGGGCGGCGGGACGGGGCGGCGCGGCCGGGACGCCGCCGGGTCCAGCGGCAGCGGCGCGAGGACGGGCTCGCCCGCGGCGAGGGCGGCGCCGAACAGCGCCAGTCCCTCGTCAGCGGTGACGGCCCGGAGCACGCCGTCGCGCGTCCGGCCGGTGCGGACGGCCATGCCCTCGCCGCCCGTCCCGGGTGATGCCCACGGTCCCCACGCCAGCGAGAGCGCGGGCAGCCCCCGGGCCGTGCGGTGCAGCGCGAGGGCGTCGAGGAAGGAGTTCGCGGCGGCGTAGCCGGCCTGGCCGGGGTTGCCGAGCAGGCCCGCCGCCGAGGAGAAGAGCACGAAGCGGGACAGGGGCAGGTCCTGCGTCAACTCGTGCAGGTGCCACGCCGCGTCCGCCTTCGGGTGCAGCACGGCCGCGATGCGCTCGGGCGTCTGGCCCTCCAGCACGCCGTCGTCGAGCACACCCGCCGTGTGCACCACCGCGGTCAGGTCGGCGCCGCGCTCGGCGATCAGCCGGGCCAGTGCGGAGCGGTCGGCGGCGTCGCAGGCGACCACGTCGACCCGGGCGCCGGCCCGCTCGATGCGTTCCCGCAACTCCTCTGCGCCGGGGGCGTTTGGGCCGCTGCGGCTGGTGAGCAGCAGGCGCCGTACGCCGTGGTGCTCGGCCAGATGACCGGCGAGCAGGGCGCCGAGTGCCCCCGTACCGCCGGTGATGAGCACGGTGCCGTCGGTCGGGAACGCGCCTCCGGGGGCGGGCTCGGCCGGCGCCGGGCGGGTCAGCCGTGGCACGTGCACCCTGCCGGCGCGGACGGCGAGTTGGGGTTCGTCGCTCGCGAGGGCGGCCGGCAGCCGGCGCAGGGAATCCGGGTGGTCGTCGACGTCGACGAGGGTGAGGCGGCCGGGGTATTCGGACTGGGCGGTGCGCGCCAGGCCCCAGACGGCGGCGGCCGGCAGCTCCGGGTTCTTTCCGGTGGCGCCGCGGGTCACCAGGACCAGACGCGTTCCCGGGGTCAGGGCGGGCAGTCGGCCGCGCAGCAGCTCCAGTGCGCGGGTGACCAGGTCGTGGACTGCGGCCGGCTGGTCAGCGGTGGGGGCGGGCGGGGCCAGGGAGACGACGAGCGTGGTGGCGGACGCCCCGGGGTCCGCCGGGCCGGCTGCGGGAAGTCCCGTCGCGAGGCCGAGGTCGTCCGGCGTGCCCACCTGCCAGCCGGGCGGGGTCGAGGGGGACAGGTCGACGGGCTTCCAGTGCGGGCGGTACAGCGGCTCCGGCCGCGCGGTCGCGCCGGCGTCGCCCACCGGCCGGGTGGTCAACTCCGCCATGCGCAGCACGGGCCGCCCGGCCGGATCGCTGAGCTCCGCCGTGACGGTGTGGTCGCCGGTGGGGCGCAGCCTGACCCGTACGGCGGTGGCTCCCGCGGTGTGTCTGCCGACGCCCCGCAGGGCGAACGGCAGCCGGCCGGTCCCGCCCGGCCGTCCCGGTTCGGCGGGGAGCAGCAGCGAGGCGTGCAGGGCGGCGTCGAACAGTGCGGGGTGCAGGTCGTAGCGGTGCGCATCGGGCCCGGTGTCGTCGGGGAGGCGTACGTCGGCGAGCAGTTCGTCGCCGTGCCGCCACAGGGCCCGTACGCAGCGGAACGCCGGGCCGTACGCGTGGCCCGCGGCCGCCAGGCGCTCGTACGCCCCGGTCAGGTCGACGGGCTCGGCGCCGGCCGGCGGCCAACTGTCTTCGTCGCCGGGGGCCCGGTCGGGGTCGGCGGTCGACGGGCCGAGGAGTCCGGTGGCGTGGTGGGTCCACGTGCCGAGGGGGCCGTCGTCACCGGGGCGGGCGTGCAGGTCGACGGTCCTGCGGCCGGCGGGGTCCGGGGCGCCGAGCGCCACCTGCACCTCGACGTGTCCCTCGGGGTCGGGCAGGTGCAGCGGGTGGAGCAGGGTGAGCTCAGCCAACTCCGTCAGGTCGCAGCCGGCGCCGGTGGTGAGTGCGAGGTCGGCGAGCGCGGTGGCGGGCACCAACACCCGGCCGTGCACGACGTGGTCGCGCAGCCAGGGCTGTCCGGCCGTTGACAGCCGACCGGTGCTCAGCAGCCGGTCGGTGTCCGGAAGGCTCGTCGTCGTGGTCAGCACGGGGTGGTGGCCGGTGTGGTGCGCGGTCGGGTCGGCGGGGCCCGTGGCGGTGGCGGGGGGCGCGGTCAGCCAGTGGCGTTCGCGCTGGAAGGGGTAGGTGGGCAGGTCGATCCGTCGGGCGGGCGGGCCCGATCGGCCCCGGTGGACGGCCGCCCAGTCGACGGGGAGGCCGTGCACGTGCAGCCGGGCGAGGGCCGTCAGGAGGGTGCGGGGCTCGGGGTGGCCGCGCCGGGTCGTCGCGGTGAACACCCGGTCCCCGGGCTCCCCGACGGTGCTCAGCGCGGCCGAGGTGAGGTGGGCTGCGGGGCCGACTTCGACGAACGCGCTCACGCCGGCCCCGTCCGCGAGGTGGCGTACGGCGTCGGCGAAGCGCACCGGCCGGCGGGCGTGGCGGACCCAGTAGTCGGCCGAGCGCAGGTCGTCCCCGGTGGCGGGGCGTCCGGTGAGGGTGGAGACGAGCGGGATGCGGGGTTCGTGGAAGGTGACGCGCGATGCGGCGGCGGCGAACCCGGCGAGCGCGGGTTCGACGAGCGGGGAGTGGAAGGCGTGCCGGGTGCCCAGGCGTTCGGTGCGGTGGCCGCGGGCGGCGAGGTTCCGTGCCACGGCCACCACAGCGGGCTCCGCCCCGGAGACGACGACGGACCGCGGGCCGTTCACCGCGGCGATCGCGACCGGTCCGGCGGCCGCGGGGGTCCGCGCGAGTTCCGCCGTCACCTCGTCCTCGGTGGCGGCCACGACCACCATGGCGCCGTCGGCCGGCAGGTCCTGCATCAACCGACCGCGCGCTGCGACCAGTTCGACGGCGTCGTCCTCCGTGAGGACGCCCGCCGCGTGCGCTGCCGCGAGTTCGCCGACCGAGTGGCCGGCCAGCACGTCGGGCCGCACGCCCCAGGAGGCGAGCAGTTCGAACAGGGCGACCTCGAAGGCGAACAGGCCGGCCTGTGCGACGTCGGTGCGCTCCAGCGCGTCGACGTCGTGGCCCGGCTCGGGCCACAGGCTCGCGCGCAGCGGCCGGTCCCCCGCGCCGACGGCGTCGAACCGTGCGCACAGCGCGTCGAAGGCGTCGGCGAAGACGGGGTGGGCGGCGTGCAGTTCGCGGCCGAGGCCGGGGCGCAGGGAGCCCTGGCCGGTGAAGAGCAGGGCCAGTCGCGGGGCCGCGTGGATCGGGGCGGGGGTCGTCGCCCCGGCGGCCAGCCGGTCCAGTTCGTCGAGCAGGGCGGCGCGGTCGTCCGCGGGCACCGCCGCCCGGTGGCGGAGGGCGGCGCGGGTGGTGGCGGCGGTGAACACCACGTCACCGAGGGGTTGTTCGGGTCGCTCCCGGAGGAAGGCGGCGGTGCGCCGGGCCTGGGCGCGCAGGGCGGCTTCGTCGGCGCCGGACAGCAGGAGCGGTAGTTGCGCGGCGGCCGGCCGGCGCTCACCGTCCGCACCTGCGACACCTGCGACGGGTTCCGCGTCGGCTGCCTCCACTGCGGCAGGCTCCGCGTCGGCTTGCTCCAGGATCACGTGCGCATTGGTGCCGCCGATGCCGAAGGCGGACACCGCGGCGCGCCGCGGCTGCCCGGGGGCGGGGTGCCACGGCTGCGGGCGGGTCAGCGGCCTGAGCGCGCCCGAGGCCCAGTCGACGCCGGGGGACGGCTCGTCCAGGTGGAGCGTGCGCGGCAGTACGCCGTGCCGCATCGCGAGCACGGTCTTGATGACTCCGGCGACACCGGCCGCGGCCTGGGTGTGGCCCAGGTTGGACTTGAGGGAGCCGAGCCACAGGGGCCGGTCGGCCGGGCGTTCGGGCCCGTAGGCGGCGAGCAGCGCCCGCGCTTCGATGGGGTCGCCGAGCGGGGTTCCGGTGCCGTGGGCCTCCACCGCGTCGATGTCGGCGGGGGTGAGTCCGGCGGCGGCCAGGGCCTGGCCGATCAGTCGTTCCTGGGCGGATCCGCTGGGCGCCGTCAGGCCGTTGGACGCGCCGTCCCCGTTGACGGCGGAGCCGCGGAGCACGGCGAGCACCGGATGTCCGTTGCGCCGTGCGTCGGACAGCCGTTCCAGCAGCACCAGTCCGATGCCCTCGCCCCAGGCGGTGCCGTCGGCGGCGGCGGAGAACGGCTTGCAGCGGCCGTCCGGGGCGAGCCCGCGCAGCCGGCTGAACGCGACGAACGGCGCCGGGCTGGCCATGACGGTGGCGCCGCCGGCCACCGCTAGGGAGCACTGCCCGGAGCGCAGCGCCCGCGCCGCCCAGTCCATCGCCACCAGCGACGAGGAGCAGGCGGTGTCCACGGTCACCGCGGGCCCCTCCAGGCCGAGGGTGTAGGAGATGCGTCCGGACGCCACGCTGCCGGCCGAGCCGAGGGCGAGGTGGGCCTCCTGCTCGTGGCCGCCGCGGTGCAGCAGGCGGCCGGCGTAGTCGGCGTGCATCACTCCGACGAAGACGCCGGTGTCGCTGCCGCGCAGGTCGGTGGGGGCGATCCCGGCCCGCTCCACCACCTCCCACGCGGTCTCCAGCAGCAGCCGCTGCTGGGGGTCGGTGGCCCGCGCCTCCCGGGGCGACATGCCGAAGAAGGCCGCGTCGAAGTCGGCGGCCCGGCGCAGGAATCCGCCGCGCCGGGTGGTCGACGTGCCCGGCCGGTCGGGGTCGGGGTCGTACAGGGCGGCCAGGTCCCAGCCCCGGTCGGCGGGGAAGCCGGAGGTGGCGTCGGCGCCGTCGGCGAGCAGCCGCCACAGCTCCTCCGGCGTGCGGACGTCGTCCACGGGGCCCGGGAAGCGGCAGGCCATCGCGACCACGGCCACCGGTTCGTCGGGCACCCGGGCGGGCCCGCGGCCGTCGGCCGGGCGGGCCGCCGACTCCGGGGCGCCGAACAGCGCGTCGTGCACGAAGTCGGCCACGGCGTCCGGGGTCGGCCGGTCGAAGACCAGGGTCGGGGGCAGTTCGAGACCGGTGGCCGCGGCGAGCCGGTCGCGCAGCAGTACGCCCTGGAGGGAGCCGAGCCCCCGGTCGGCGAAGGTCTGCCCGGGGTCGCCGCCCCCTGCGTCGTCGGCCGTGGGCATGGCGTCGAGGACGAGCCGCAGCAGCGCGCGCCGCCGTTCGGGGGCGGACGAGGCCAGCAGCCCGGCGCGCAGTTCGGCGCTGGCGTGCGCGCGGTCCTGCGCGAGGGCGTCGACGAGCCGGGCGGCGAGGACGGTCCGCCGGACCTTGCCGGACGAGGTGCGGGGCAGGGGTCCGCTCGTCCGGAACTCGTCCGGCACCTTGAACGCGGACAGCCGCCGCCGGCACTCGGCCCGCAACTCCGCCAGGTCGACGCCCTGCGGGCCGGGGACGACGAACGCCACCGGGACCTCCCCCAGGACGTCGTGGCGGCGGCCGACGACGGCCGCGTCCGCGACGCCGGGACAGGACAGCAACGCCTGCTCCACTTCCACCGGGTTGACGTTCTGGCCGCCGCGGATGATCAGGTCGACCGCGCGGCCGGTGACCCGCAGCCCGCGGTCCGGGGTGCGGTGGCCGAGGTCGCCGGTGCGGTACCAGCCGTCCCGCAGGACCTGTGCCGTGGCGTCGGGGCGGCCGTGGTAGCCGGTCATCAGGCCGGGGCCGCGCACCCAGATCTCGCCCTCGTCGCCGTCGGCAACGGCGTCCCCGGAGACCGGGTGGGTGAGCTTGACGTCCATGCCGGGCAGCGGCCGCGGCACCCGGTCCGGGCCCGGTGCGCCGGGCAGGGCGAGGGTGATCTTGCCGCTGGTCTCGGTGGAGCCGTAGCCGTCCAGCAGCGGTGCGCCCAGCAACTCTTCGGTCGCGGCGAGGAGTTCGGCGGGGCAGGGCGCTCCCCCGGTCAGGCAGACCCGCAGCCCGCCGGGGAGCGGCGGGGTGTCGCGCACCGCGCCGACCAGCAGGTGGTACGTGGCCGGGACGCCGGCCAGCATCGTGAAGGGCTCGTCCGGCGGCTGTCGCCGCAGGGCCTGCTCGACGTCCACGCCGCGGTCCAGGAGGTGGGCGCTCGCGCCGGTGGCGACGACCGCGACGAGGCACAGCGACTGGGCGTAGGCGTGGTGCAGCGGGAGCGGCCACAGCAGCCGGTCCCGTTCGGACATGCCGAGCAGCGGTGCGTAGGCGGCGGCGGTGGACCACAGCAGGGCCCGCTGGGTCGTCACGGCGCCCTTGCGGGTGCCGGTGGTGCCGGAGGTGTAGAGGATCCACGCGGGCTCGTCGAGTCCGAGGTCGTCGCGCGGCGGCTCGGGGGCGTCGGTCGCGGCGAGTTCTTCGTACGGCACCTGCTGGACGGGTTGCTCGCCCGGCGGTGCCGCGGGGCCCACGACCACGCCGGCCCGCAGCGGGGTCCGGCCGCTCGCCGCCCGCGTCAGCCGGGCGAGGAGCGGCGCCTCGGCGACGGCCGCGACGGCGCCGCTGTCGGCGAGGACGTGGGCGAGTTCGTCGTCGGCGGCCTTCGGGTCCAGCGGCACGCCGACGGCGCCGGCCCGCAGGGCGGCGAGGGAGCCCTCCACCATCTCCAGCCGGCTGGGCAGGTAGAGCAGCACCCGGTCCCCGCGGCGGATCCCGAGCCGCGCCAGATGGCCGGCGACGCGGGCCGTACGACGTTCCAACTCGGCCCACGTCACCTTGTGCTGACCGGCGCTGAACGCGGTCCCGCGCGCCGCGCGGGCGGCGTGCAGCCTCAACGCCTCGGCCAACGGACGGACCAGCTCCGCGTGAACCTCCGTCATGCGCACCCCTTTTGCACTCCCCGGACCCGATGCTCAACGACTATAGGGTCAGCACGAGTTGGAGCCGGGTGGGCGCAGCATCCCCAAGGTGCGCACTTGTTGACGTCAGGTGGCGGAGAGCGGGTCCACCGGGTGTTGGGCGAGGGCGTGCACGGTCACGTCCATCCAGGGCCACACCGGCAGCGAGGAGATGATCGCGTGCAGCTCGGTGGCGTCGGCCACGCGCCACAGCCCCCAGTTCTCGGTGCGGCCGGGCACCCGCCACATGCGGACGAGGTGGCCGGCTTCGGCGAGTTCGGCGGCCCGGCGGCGCTCGGCGGTGGAGACGGCGTCCTTGTGGGCGGGGTCCATGTCGTGGGGCCAGACGATGTGGATGTTGACGAGGAATTCCATGGCGTCCTCTCGGCAGGGGTGGATGGCTCGGCGGGGGTGGTCGGTCAGTCGCCGAAGGGGTCGGCGGGGGTGCCGTGCTCGGTGACGACCGACTTGGTCTGGAGGAACTCGTGGACGGCCTCGACGCCGTTCTCCCGGCCGATGCCGGACTGCTTGTGGCCGCCGAACGGCACGGACCAGTGCAGCAGTCGGTAGGTGTTGACCCACACGACGCCGGCGTCGAGCCGTCCGGCCAACCGGTGGGCGCGGGCCGCGTCCCGCGTCCACAGGCCGGCGGCGAGGCCGTACTCCAGGGAGTTGGCGAGCGCCACGGCCTCCTCCTCGGTGGTGAAGGGCTGGACGGTGGCGACGGGGCCGAAGACCTCTTCGCGGCAGACGGCCATGTCGGTCCGTACGCCGGCGAGGACCGTCGGCAGGTACCAGAAGCCGCCTTCGACGTCGGGCCGGCGGCCGCCGGCCACGGCACGGGCGCCGTCGCGCACCGCGCCGTCGACGTACCCCTCGACCCGGGCGAGCGCCGCGGCCGACGCGAGGGGGCCGACCTGGGTGCGCGGGTCCCTCGGGTCACCCACCCGCAGCGCGCCGACGGCCTCGGCGAAGCGCTCCAGGAACGCGTCGTACACCTCGGCCTGGACGAGGATGCGCGAGCCGGCGACGCAGGTCTGTCCGGCGGCGGAGAAGGCTCCCTGGCGGGCGGCGGTCACGGCGGCGTCGAGGTCGGCGTCGGCGAAGACGAGGTGCGCGGACTTGCCGCCGGCCTCGCAGACGTAGCGCTTCATGCGGGCCGCGGCGCGGGCCCCGAGCTCCCGGGCGACGGCGGTGCTGCCGGTGAAGGTGACCATCGCGACGTCGGGGTGGTCGGTGAGCAGCCGGGCTTCCTGCGCTCCCCCGATGACCGTGTTGACGACGCCGGGCGGCAGGCCCGCCTCCAGGGCGAGTTCGGCGAGGCGGACGGAGGACGCGGGGGCCTGCGGCGGGGGTTTGAGGACGACGGTGTTGCCGGCGGCGAGGGCGGGGGCGAGCTTCCAGGACCCGAGGGAGAGCGCGCCGTTGAACGGGGTCAGCGCCGCGACGACGCCCAGCGGCTCCTGCCGGATCACCGCGTGCGCCGTGGCGCTGAGGGTGCGGGCGCGGTCCTCCAGGGTCTCGGCGACGCCCGCGTAGTAGCGGTACCAGCGGGCGAGGGCGGACACCTCGGCGCGCGTGGCGGTCAGCGGCTTGCCGTTGGCGAGGGTCTCCAGGGCGGCGAGTTCGTCCCGGTGGTCGGCGAGCACGTCACCGAGGCGGTGGAGCAGGTCGGCGCGGGCGTGCTGGGGCAGCCCGCCCCAGGACGGCGCGCGGAGCGCGGTGCGGGCGGCGGCGACGGCGGTGTCGACGGCGGCGGGGTCCTGGTACGCGGTGCCCCAGGTCTCGCCCGTCGCGGGGTCCACCAGGGGGACCGCCGTGCCTGCGGCGGGCGTCCGGCGCCCGCCGGCGTGCGACGTCCACACCGGTGCGGGCGGGGTGGGTCGGCTGTCGGCTCGGGTCATGGTGCCGGGGTCCTTTCGGTCAGTGCGGTGCGCACCTCGGGCGCCGCGTGGTGGTGGCACGCCACGGTGCTGCCCCCTACGTCGGTCGGCGGCGGGGCTTCGGTGCGGCAGAGGTCGGTGGCGAAGGGGCAGGCCCGCTGGAATCGGCAACCGGGCGGCGGGTCGGCGGGGTCGGGCGGTTCGGTGCGGATGCGGGTCCCCGCGCCGGGCGCGGGCGCCCGGGGGTCGGGCACGGGCACGGCGGCGAGCAGGGAGTGGGTGTAGGGGTGGCGGGGTGCGGTGAACACCTCGGCGCACGGCCCGCTCTCCATCACGCGGCCGCCGTACATCACCACGACGTGGTCCGAGATGTGCCGGACGACGCTCATGTCGTGGGAGATGAAGAGGAAGCTGAGGTCGCCGTCGCGGCAGAGGTCCTTGAGGAGGTTGACGATCTGGCCCTGGACGCTGACGTCGAGGGCGGAGACGATCTCGTCGCAGACGACGATGCGGGGTTCGACGGCGAGGGCGCGGGCGATGGCGGCCCGCTGGCGCTGCCCGCCGGAGAGTTCGTGCGGATGGCGGTCGGCGAGTTCGGGTGCGAGTCCGACGTGACCGAGCAGTTCGACGGCGCGGGCCGCGGTCTGGTCCCGGGGGACGGTGCGGTGGACGTGGACGACCTCGCGGACCGTGGCGCCGATGGTCATCCGCGGGTTGAGGCTGGCGTACGGGTCCTGGTGGACGATCTGGACCGTACGGGGCAGGGACTTGTCGGCGCGCAGCTCGGCGAGGGGGCGGCCCTCGATGAGGACGCGGCCCGCGGCGACCGGGGAGAGGCCGACCAGGGCGCGTCCGGTGGTGGTCTTGCCGCTGCCGCTCTCGCCGACGATCGCGACGATGCTGCGGGCGGGGACCGTGAAGGAGACGCCGTCCACGGCGCGCACGGTGCCGGTGGTGCGGCGCAGCACTCCGGTGCGGACGGGGAAGCGGACCTCCAACTCCTCGACGGTGACGGCGGCGGGCGGCGCGGCGGTGCTCATGCGGGTGCTCCTGCGGGGTGCGGCTCGCCGGCGGCGGGCGCGGGGTAGGGGCAGCGGACCTCGTGCGTGGAGTGGGCGCCGGGCGGGGCGACGAGTTCGGGTACGGAGTCGGCGCAGTCGGGGCGCGCCTGGCCGCACCGCGGCTGGAAGGCGCAGCCGGGCGGCGGGGACGCGGGGTGGGGCGGGAAGCCGGGGATGGCGGGCAGCCGGTCCACCTGGCGGTCCATCCGGGGGACGGCGGCCATCAGGGCGCGGGTGTAGGGATGGGCAGGGCGGTCGAAGAGTTCGGTGGTGCGGGCGGACTCCACGATCCGGCCGCCGTACATGACGGCGATGTGGTCGGTGACCCCGGCGACGACGCCCAGGTCGTGGGTGATCAGGACGAGTGCGGTGCGCAGTTCGCGGCGCAGTCGGTCGATGAGTGCGAGGACCTGGGACTGGATGGTGACGTCCAGGGCGGTGGTGGGTTCGTCGGCGATCAGGAGGCGGGGCTCGCGGCTGACGGCCATGGCGATGAGGACGCGTTGGCGCATCCCGCCGGAGAGTTGGTGGGGGTGGCTGCGCAGGCGTTCGCGCGGACCGGGGATGCCGACGAGGTCGAGGAGTTCCGCGCAGCGTGCGACGGCGGCGCGGCGGCCGTACCCGTCGTACCGGATCAGGGGTTCGGCCATCTGACGGCCGATGGTCATCGCGGGGTTGAGGGCGGACAGGGCGTCCTGGGAGACCAGGGCGATGCCGCTGCCCCGTACCTCGCGCAGTTGCTTCGGGGCGAGGCCGGTGAGGTCGCGGCCGTCGAAGCGGATGCGGCCGGACACTTCGGCGCCCTGCTGGCCGAGGAGTCCGAGGACGGCCAGCACGGTCTGGCTCTTGCCGCAGCCGGACTCTCCGACGATGCCGAGGGACCCGCCTTCGGCGACGCGGAAGGAGACGTCCCTGACGGTCTGCACCGGGTCGGCGCCGGTGCGGTCGCGGTAGGCGACTTGGAGGTGTTCCACTTCGAGGACGGACACGTCGGTGCCTCTCCCTAGGCCAGCTTGATCTTGGGGTTGAAGTACGCCTGGAGGACGTCCACCAGGAAGTTGATGAGGACGAAGGCGACGGCGATCATCAGGATTCCGCCCTGGACGAGGGGGATGTCCCGGGTGGAAACGGCCTGGTGGAGCGCGAGGCCGAGGCCGGGCCAGGAGAAGACGGTCTCGGTGAGCACCGCGCCGCTGAGCAGGAAGCCGGCCTGGAGTCCGATGACGGTGATCACGGCGGGCATCGCGTTGGGCAGGACGTGCCGGGTGATGACGCGGAACTCGCCGACGCCGCGGGAGCGGGCGGTGCGCACGTAGTCGTTGCCGATCACCTCCAGCACCGCGGAGCGGGTCATCCGGGCGATCACCGCGAGGGACCAGGCCGCCAGGGTGATCACCGGCAGCACCAGGTGGGCGGCGACGTCGAGGACTCCTCCGCCGCCGCCGATGGAGGTCATGCCGGTGGCGGGGAGCATCCGCAGTTGGAGTGCGAAGACGACGATCAACACCAGGCCGAACCAGAACGAGGGCACGGAGTTGAAGAAGAGGACGAGGACGTTGAGTCCGCGGTCCCGCAGCGAGCCCGGCTTCATGGCGGCCCAGGTGCCGATCGCCACGCCGGCGACGGTGGCGAGGACGATCGCGGTGCCGGAGAGCAGCGCGGTGTTGAGCAGCCGGTCGGAGAGCACCTCGGAGACGGGCCGGCCGAAGGACAGGGAGCGTCCGAGGTCGCCGCCGAGGAGGTTGCCGAGGTAGGTGAAGTAGCGGGAGATGGCGGGTTCGTCGAGGCCGAGGTCCGCCCGGAGGGCTTGCCGGTCCTCCTCGGTGGAGGTGGGGCCGAGCAGGGCGGTCGCCTGGTCGCCGGGGATGATCTGGCCGAGCCCGAAGGTGGCGACGGTCACCCCGAGGACGACGGGGATCATCTGGAGCGCCCGGCGCAGGGTGAAGGTCAGCATGGCGCGTCTCCTGGACTGTTCACGATCGGCTCCACCGGGTGCGGAGGATGCCGGGGCTGGCGCTGGCGGTGGACCGCTTCCGGCGGCTGCGGGGGTCGAGCCGGTCCCGTGCGCCGTCGCCGAGGAGGTTGAACCCCACGGCCAGGACGACGATGACGAGTCCGGGGACGGTCGCCACGTGGGGCGAGGTGACCAGCAGGGCGCGGCCGCCGCTGAGCATCTGGCCCCAGTCGGGGGCGGGCGGTTGGGCGCCCAGGCCGAGGAAGGCGAGGCTGGCGCCGAGGATGACGTTGCGTCCGGTCTGGAGGGTGGCGAAGACGGTCAGGGGGCCGAGGAGGTTGGGCGTGATGTGGCGCAGGGCGATCCGGCGGTGGCCGTAGCCGAGGGCCGCTGCGGCTTCGACGTAGGTCTCCTGGCGCAGGGACACCACGCTGCCGCGGACGATGCGGCCGAACTCGGGGACGGTGACCACGACCATGGCGATGACCATGGAGGTGAGCCCCGGTCCGAGGGCGACTCCGATGCCGAGGGCGAGCAGGATGCCGGGGAAGGAGAACATCACGTCGAACACGCGCATCAGCAGGCTGTCGAGCCAGCCGCCGACGTAGCCGGCGAGGAGGCCGACGAGTCCGCCGATCAGCAGGGCGAGCAGGGTCGGCACGACCGCGACGAGCAGGGCGAGCCGGGCGCCGTGCATGAGCCGGCTGAGCACGTCCCGGCCGACTTCGTCGGTGCCGAGGAGGTGTCCGTCGCTGAGCGGGGCGAGGCCGATCGCGGCGGGGTCGGTGGCGAGCGGGTCGGCGGGGGCCAGCCAGGGCGCGAACAGGGCGACCAGGACGGTGAGGGCGACGATGCAGCCGCCGACGGCCGTGGCGGCGTTGCCGCCGCCGACCGCCCGCAGTCGGACGCGCCAGGAGGTGCGGGGTGTTGCGGGTGCCGCAGTGGCCTTCATGGCAGGGCTCTCCTCACCGGCGGCGGATGGTCGTGTAGTCGATGTAGACGGACGGGGCCGGGGCGACGCCGTCGACCTTGCGGCTGAGCAGCCGCGGCAGCCGGTCCTGGTAGAGGAAGACCCAGGGGGCGTCGACCGCGACGGCGTCCGCGGCCCGGCGGTACAGGTCGGTCCTGACCCCTTCGCGGGGCTCGGCGCGGGCCTCGTCGAGGAGGGCGTCCACGGCGGGGTTGCGGTACCAGCCGCGGTTCACGCCGTTGGGCGGGTGGAGCGTTCCGCCGAACATCCGCTCAAGGAAGTCGGCGGCGTCCGCGCCGGTGGTCCAGCCGTTGAAGGAGCCGTGGACGCCCTTCTTGTATCCGGCGCCCTCCTCGGCGACGAGCGAGGCGAACTCCATGTACTGGACGTCCAGCTTGACGCCGACCGCCTTCAGGTCCTGCTGGATCAGCGACATGATCTCGGTCGCCTGGGAGAAGCCGGGGCCGCTGTCGGGGGCGAGCAGCCGCAGCCGCACGGGGGTGGGCACGCCGCTCTCGGCGATCAGCCGCTTGGCGAGGGCGGGGTCGTGGGCGTAGCGGCCGTCGGCGGCGGGGTCCGCCCGGTACGCCTCGTTGCCGCGCGGCAGCGGGCCGTGCGAGGGCGCGACCTGGCCCGCGGTGAGGGTGGCGATGGCTTCCCGGTCCACGGCGTGGTTGAGGGCCCGGCGCACGAGGGCGTTGTCGGTGGGGGCGGTACGGGTGTTGAGCCGGAGGAAGTACTG
This sequence comes from Streptomyces sp. NPDC017979, assembly GCF_044328175.1. Lineage (NCBI taxonomy): Bacteria > Bacillati > Actinomycetota > Actinomycetes > Kitasatosporales > Streptomycetaceae > Streptomyces > Streptomyces sp. NPDC017979. The sequence goes on from NZ_JBIRGU010000004.1 coordinate 489,653, forward strand.
GTTGGCGGGCTCCGGGTACTGGACCGTCATCGTGCCCTGGCCGGCGAGTTGCCGCACCTGTTGGGCGCCGGCGCTGAGGATCGCGTCCACCTCGCCGGTCTGGGCGGCGATGGCCAGGGTGGTCGGGTCGCTGACGGACTCGACGATGATCGTCTCGGTCTGCGGGGCGCCGCCCCAGTAGGAGTCGTTGCGCTGGAGCGTGATCCGCTTGCCGTGGTCGGCCGCGCGCTGTCGGAAGGGGCCGGTGCCGACGGGGTGCAGCCCGACGTCGTCGGGGGCGTGGTCGCGCAGTGCGGCCGGGCTGACGAGCGACATGCGCCGGTCGGTGAGGAGCCGGAGCAGTCCGGCGTACGGCTTGGTGAGCCGCAGCGTCACGGCGTGCGCTCCGTTGACCTCGACGCGTTCGATCCAGCGGCTGAGGAACTTCATGTTGCCGGCGGCGGTGGCGTCGTACACGGGTGACTTCTTGTCGAGGATGCGGTCGAAGTTGGTCTTCACGGCCCCGGCGTCGAAGGGGGTGCCGTCGCTGAAGGTGACGTCCTCGCGCAGTGCGAGGGCGTAGGTGCGGGCGTCCGGGGACACCTGCCAGGAGGTGGCGAGGGCGGGCCGCAGCGCGGGCGCGCCGTCGGTCTCGGTGCTGAGGTCCTCGCGGATGAGGGGGTCGAAGAGGGCGTCGACGACGCGCAGTCCGACGGTGCCGGAGAGCCGGTGCGGATCGAGTACGGGGATCTCGCCCTCGGCGCCGATGACGAGGGTGTCCGGGTCGCGGCCGAAGGCGGCCGGCGAGGCGCAGCCGGTGAGCAGCAGCGCGGCGGCGACCAGGGCGCCGAGGGCGCGGCGCAGGGGCGGGCGGGGCGGGCCCGTGCGGTGCGTGGTGGTTCTCATGGGTGCGGCCTTTGCTCGTGGGCGAGATCGCCGAGGACCGTCGTGGCGGCGTTCCTGCCGGGCGTGCCGGTGACGTATCCCCCGGGCCAGGTGCCGCTGCCGCCGAGGTAGAAGCCGGGCAGCGGGGTGCGGTAGCCGGCGACGGCGGGGTGCGGGCGGGCGCCGAACAGCGCTGCGGGGAGCATGTCGCCGTGGGTGATGTTGCTGCCGAGCAGGCCGAGTTCGGCCTCGACGTCGACGGGGTTCATGAAGCGGTGGTCCACGATCCGGTCGGCGATGCCGGGCATCAGGGCGTCGAGCCGGGCGACGCAGCGCCGGCCGAACTCCTCGGTGCGCCGGGCGTCCCAGGGGCCGTCGTGCGGGCGGTAGGGGGCGTGCCAGGCGTTGACGCTGATCAGATGGGTGGTGCCGGGGGTGAGTTCGGGCGAGGTGAGGGTGGGGGTCAGGCCCCACATCAGGGGTTCGGCCGAGGCGCGCCCGTCGAGTGCGGCGCGTACGGCCCGCTCGATCTCGGCGAGGGAGGAGCCGAAGCGGAACTGGCAGGCGCGCACTGCGTCGGGGTCGGCGTCCTCCGGCAGTCCGGCGTAGCGGGGCAGGGAGTCGACTTCCAGCACCAGCTTGAAGGCGGAGCCCCGCATGGGGGTGCTCAGCACCCCGTCGCGGATGGCGGGGTCCATCGCCCCGTCGTCGAGGAGGTCGCGGAAGAGGTGGACGGGGTTGACGGTGGAGATCACCCGGGGTGCGGTGAACTCCTCGCCGGCGGGGGTGACGACGCCGCGCACGCCGAGCGGTCCGCGGAGCACCCGGGCCACGGGGGTGTTCGTGCGCACGTCCACCCCGTGCTGGCGGCAGGCGCCGGTCAGGGCGTCGGCGATGGCGCTCATCGAGCCGACGGGGAGTCCGGTGGAGCCGCGGAGCGCGCTGCGCTCCGCGGCGTCCGGTGCGCTGTCGCCGGCGGCGGCGAGCGCGAAGGGGCGCATCATCAGGCCCACGGCGGTGCCGGGGGCGGACGGCGGGACGAGTTGGGCGTTGAGTGCGAGCAGCGCCAGCAGGGCCTTCGCCCGCTCGGAGCGCAGGTGTTCGTCGAGCAGTTCGGTGAGCGAGCCGTCGAAGACGGCGTCGAAGAGCCGTCGGTCCACAGGATCGGACAAACGTTTCTTCAGGTGGTCCGGGGCCGGTGGCGGGGTGTCGAGCCGGACTCCGAGGCGGGCGCCGAGACGTTCCAGTCCGGCGATCAGACCGCGGTAGCGGGCGGCCTCGCCGGGAGCGAAGGCGTCCAGTTGGGCGTCCACCCGGGCCTGGTCGCGCCAGCCGACGAAGCACCCCTCCTCGAAGTGGTGCACCACGGTCGGGTCGACCCGGACGAACCGCAGCCCGTGGCGCGCGAGGCCGAGTTCGGCGACGACGGCCGGGTTGAGCGAGCCCGGCGAGTTGGTGAAGGCCAGGCGGCGGCCCGGCAGGAACTCGTAACCCCCGCAGGGTCCGCCCGGCGTCGACCGCGCTTCCAGGAGCGCGACCTTCAGCCCCGCGCGCCCCAGGTAGGCGGCGGTCACCAGTCCGTTGTGTCCGCCGCCGACGACGACTGCGTCATAGCGGTTCATCTGCGGCTCGCCCTCCTGCTGCGGTGGCCGTGCACGTCAGCTCCGGGCGGCGGGGGCGAAGCCGGCCTCGAACAGGTCCGCCCAGTTCCCGCCGGAGATCCGCTCGACCTCGGTGGCGGTGAACCCGCGCTCCAGCAGCCGCTGCCGGACGGCGGCGTACCCGCGGCCCGCCGCGTACCAGTCGGGGAACTCGACCGGGCCGGAGATGGGGACCATCGGCTTGCGGCTCCACCGGCCCTGCCGCCACCAGTGGAGTTCCTCGTCGCCCTGCCCGGCGTAGTAGTCGGAGCCGAAGCCGACGTGCTCCACTCCGATCAGCTCGACGGTGTGGGCGACCATGTCGCAGAACCGGTCCACGGTGCAGTGGACGCCGTCGGGGGCGATCCTCGGGTACATGCTCAGCCCCACCACCCCGCCCGAGGCGGCGGTCTGCTTGAGGACGGTGTCGGACTTGTTGCGGAGCGCGAGTTCCACGTCCTCGCCGACGAAGGCGCGGGGGTTGGCGTGGGTGACGGCGACGGGCCGCTCGGACGCCTCGATCGCCTCCAGCGAGGTGCGCTCGTTGCAGTGCGAGATGTCGACGACCATGCCGACCTGGTTCATCTCCCGGATGAGGTTGATCCCGTAGGTCCGGGAGAGCCCGGCGTCCTCGCCCTCCCAACAGCCGGCGCCGGCGGAGTTCTGGGTGTTGTAGGTGAGTTGGGCGATGCGGACGCCGGCCTGGTGGAAGGCGCCGACGAGGTCGAGGTCGTCCTCGAAGGGGCTGCTGTTCTGGAAGCCGAGGACGACGGCGGTGCGGCCCTCGTCCGCGGCGCGGTGGAGGTCGGCGGCGGAGCGGCCCTCGCGCAGGAGGTCCGCGTTCTCGGCGAGCAGCCGCTGCCAGCGGCCCACTTCGCGCATGGTCTCGGTGGAGTCCTCCCAGATCGCGACGGTGGCGTGGATCGCCGTGATGCCGGCGGCGTGCCACTCCTCGAAGCGCTCCCGGGACGGCTTGACGAACTGCAGTGCGTCGACGAGCACGACGTGCTCCTCCTTGAAGTTTCGGTGGGTACGGTGAGGGCGGCTGCCCGGTCGGGCAGCGCGGTCAGCAGTCGGCGATCGAGCCGAGCCGGCCCAGCGCGGGGAGTTCGTCGCGCAGCCCGAGCAGGCGCAGGGCGCGCCACAGGGACGCCTGGTTGCTGGTGACGACCGGCACCCCGGTGTCCAACTCCAGGTAGGGCAGCACCTCGAAGGTGCGGAAGGTGCCGCAGGAGATCAGCAGGGCGTCCGCGTCGGGCGCTGCGCGGTTCAGGCGGCGACCGAGCCGGTAGGCGCTGTCGGCGTCGTGCACGCTGGCCTCGTACGGGTCGGTGATCTGGAGCCCCTCGACGACCGGGACCTCGAAGCCGACGGCGGTGAGGTAGGCGCACAGGGCCTCGTTGACCTCGTCGGTGTAGATGCTGCCGACGGCGACCGAGGTCGCGCCGACCGCGCGCAGGGCGTCGACCTGGGCCTGCATCATCGTGAGGGCGGGGATCCCGGTCTCCTCGGTGATCTGCGCGATCACCTTCTCGTCGGTGCCGGGGCCGGGGATGAAGGTGCCGGGGGCCCCGCACTGCACGATGAGGTCCACCTTCGCCGTGGCCAGTTGCCGCGACGCCTCCAACACCTGGGACATCATCGTCTCCAAGCCTTCGGCGTCCACCCTTGGGACGATGGTCCGGGCGTCGGCGAAGGCCACGCCCACGGGGGCGACGGAGCGCCATTCCTCGGCGCCTTCAATCGCGGTAGCCGGACGAATCTGTCCAATACGGGCACGCCAGCCAAGCAACATACGGATCGGCTCCTCGTGGTTGTCGTCCGAGCGGCCCGCGAGAGCGCTGGGCAGTGACGTCGGACGGATGGAATCGCTTCGGTTTCCGGGTCCAGGAGGGGCGGGGCGGCGTCGCCGGGGTCTGCCGTGCCGAGCGCCCCACCCGATCTGGGACAGTGGACCAGATCTGTTGGGACAACGTACCCACGGCTTTCGGAGCGGGTCAATGGGCAGGACGGAAGCAATGAATGCGCCATATCGCGTCGACGTTCCGGCCAACGTGGCGCGTCATTCAGTGACGCGGCCGCCGCGCACGGCGGCGCGACCCGTCAGGCACCGGGGAGGACGGGGCCGCCCATCGGCCGCGGGAGGCGTCAACCACGCTGCGGGCACGGACCGTTGGGGACGGCTGGCACGGCGCCCCGGCCCGCCCGCAAGATCCGCAGGACGGGCCTGCGGCGCGCCCGGAAAGCCCCCCGCGCTTCCCTGTGCGCGCGGACGTGGCCGGCCCAGTCCAGCGGGAGCGTTGGTCTCTGCGGGCCGGTGGTGGGCTTGTTGCACGACTCCTTCCCCCCGCGCCCTGCGGGCATGGGGGCACCCCAGCGCCACCCGCTTCGCTCACCTTGTCCGTTGCCTGCGGGACAGGGGTTTCAGGGGCGCTGGGAGTACCTCCCACGCCCTCCGGGCGTAGGGGGCGGAACTGCGCGAGCAACCCACCACCGGCCCGCAGAGACCAATGCGCCCACAGGGAAGCGGCGGCCACGTCCACCCGCACAGGGCAGGGCGCGGGGCCTTCCGGTCACAGCACTAGCGCCAGCGCACCGCGATCTCCGCGGCGGCGGTACGCAGGACGGGCACGAGTTCGGCCATGCGCTCGTCGGTCATCCGCGCCTCGGGGCCGTAGATGCTCAGCGCCGCGACGACGCTGCCCTGGACGCCGAGCGGGACCGCGACCCCGCAGCCGCCGGCGATCCACTCAGCCCGGCTGATCGCGTACCCCTGCTGCCGCGCCGCGTCGATCCGCGCGACCACGGCCTCGACGTCCACCTCGACGTCGACGTCACCGCCCGCGTGCTCGTCCACCAGTTGACGGGCCCGCTCCGGCGCCAGCATGGACAGCAGGACCCGCCCGGTCGCCCCGGAGAAGAGCGAGTAGGGCCGTCCCACGCCGGTGATCAGACGCAGCGGCTGGGGGCTCTCCGCCTCGTAGACGGTCACCCGGCGGCCGTCCACGATCGTGGAGACGCACGCCGTCTCGCCGGTCAGCGCGGCGATCCGGGACGCCGTGGCCGAAGAGGCCCCGACGAGGTCGCTGTTGGCCGTGTGCCGCCAGGCGAGGGTGAGCGCCGCGGGGCCGATCACGTACTTGCGGGTGCTCTCGTCGGCGACGGCGAGCCCTTCGCGCTCCAGCGACACGAGGATGCGCTGCACGGAACTCTTGCTGATCGCCAGGTCCCGGCTCAGCTCCCGCACCCCGCGCGGTCGATCGGCCTCGGCGATGGCCTTGAGCACCTGGATGGCGTGGTCGACGATCTGCACCGTGCCGGCGGCGCGCGCGGCGGCGCCGGCCGGGTCGCCCTGCGCGTCGGGGCCGGCGGGCCGACGGCCGGCGCCTTCGGGGGCCGCGGAATCAGGTGCTGTCGCCATGGAACGCGGCAATCTCCCTCATGGGCACGGGTAGGAACACGACGGAGTGCGTCGCGGGGACGGGCGGGGCGGCCCGCCGGACTCCGCGCTTCACCAAAACCGCAGTATCACACAGCCGGTGCGGCCCCTGACAATGCCGCGGAGAGCAGGACCGGTGGTGGGGCCAACTTTCCCCGCAGCCCTCGATGAATCCCCCGGCGCCGAACGGTCGACACCTCTTGCGGGCGAGCGCCCGCGGACGAACGAAGTGGGAGCAGTTCCATGGGACAGCTGGTCGTGGTCAATTTCGTGTCGCTGGACGGCGTCATGCAGTCGGTCCTGTCCGCGGACGAGGACCGGGACGGCGGCTTCGACGAGGGCGGTTGGGTGCTGCCGTACGTCGACGACGAGGTGGAGCGGTTCATGAGCGGGGCGACGGCCGGCGCCGGCGCGCTGCTGCTGGGCCGTAGGACGTACGAGATCTTCGCCGGCACCTGGCCCTACGCCGATAGGTCCGACCCCGCGGTGGCGGCGATGAACGCGATGCCGAAGTACGTCGCCTCCCGCACCCTCAAGGACCTTCCGTGGGCGAACTCCGTCCTCCTCGGCGCCGACCTGGTGGCGGAGGTGCGTCGGATCACGGCGGCGACGGAGTCGGAGACCGTGGTGCTGGGCAGCGGCGACTTGCTGCGGACGTTGATCGAGCACGACCTCGTGGACGAGTACCGGCTGCTGGTCTTCCCCCTCTTGCTGGGCGCCGGCAAGAGGCTCTTCGCCGACGCCAAGGCCGCACGCCGGCTGGCCCTGACCGCCACGCGGCCGACGCCGTCGGGCGTCCTGATCAACACGTACCGCCGCGCCGTAACCGCGTAGCACCGCTGACGCGCGGAAGGGCGTCCGCTCCCGCGGGCGCCCTTCTCGCCGTGAGCAGCCGCGGAGCGGGGGCACGTCACAACCGTTGACATGACCGGGCGGTCATGATTGCGTGCGAACTGGCGCTATCGAACGATCGATAAGTACCTGTCCGAGCCTGCGCCGACGCAGCACCCCGCATCCGCCGAGTCACGCTGAATCCCCTGGAGTTCACGAGATGGCCCACGTCATCGAGCACGACCGCCTGTACATCGGGGGGCGCTGGGTCGCCCCGGCCGGTACCGACACCATCACCGTGGTGTCCCCCCACACCGAGGAGGTCGTCGGACGCGTCCCGCACGCCTCCCCCGCGGACGTCGACGCGGCGGTGGCCGCCGCCCGCGAGGCGTTCGACGACGGCCCGTGGCCGCGGATGTCGGTGCACGAGCGCATCGAAGTCGTCCTGCGCATCAAGGACGGGCTGGCGGCCCGCGCGCCGCGGCTGGCCGCGCTGATCTCGGCGCAGAACGGCTCGCCGATCACCTGGGCGGCCACCGGCCAGGTGATGAGCGCGATCGCCACGTACGGCACCACGGCCGGGGTGGGCCGGGCCTTCCCCTTCGAGGAGTGGCGCCACGGCATGGGCGGCCCGCTGCTCGTCCGCAACGAGCCGGTGGGCGTGGTGGCCGCCGTGGTGCCGTGGAACGTGCCCCAGTTCGTCACCGCGACCAAGGTGGCGCCCGCCCTGGTCAGCGGCTGCACGGTGGTGCTCAAGGCGTCCCCGGAGACCCCGCTCGACGCCTATGTGCTCGCGGAGGTCGCCGAGGCGGCCGGGCTGCCCCCGGGCGTCCTCAACGTGCTCGCCGCCGACCGGGAGACCAGCGCCTACCTGGTCGACCACCCCGACATCGACAAGGTCGCCTTCACCGGCTCCGTCGCGGCCGGCAAGAAGGTGATGGCGAGCGCCGCCGACCACCTGCACCGGGTGACGCTGGAGCTCGGCGGCAAGTCGGCCGCCGTCATCCTGGCGGACGCCGACCTCGCCCAGGCCGTCCCGGCACTGATGGCCGGCTCGTACATGAACAACGGGCAGGCGTGCATCGCGCTCACCCGCATCCTGGTGCCGAACAGCCGGTACGACGAGATCGCCGGCGCGCTCACCGCGGCCGTCGCCGCGCTGAAGGTGGGCGATCCGCTCGACCCCGCCACCCAGGTCGGCCCGCTGGTGACCCGTCGCCAGCAGGAACGCAGCCTGGAGTACGTCCGCATCGCCCAGGAGGAGGGCGCGACCCTGCTCACCGGCGGCCGCGCGCCCGAGCACCTGCCCCACGGCTGGTACGTCGAACCGACGCTCTTCGGAGACGTCACCAACGACATGCGCATCGCCCGCGAGGAGGTCTTCGGACCGGTCGTCGTCCTGATCCGGTACGAGGACGAGGACGACGCGGTCCGCATCGCCAACGACTCCGACTTCGGGCTCTCCGGCGCCGTCTGGGCCGGCGACACCGAACGCGGCCTGGACGTCGCCCGCCGCATCCGCACCGGCACGCTGGGCGTCAACACCCTGCGGGTCGACTTCCTCGGCCCCTTCGGCGGCTTCAAGAACTCCGGCATCGGCCGGGAGTTCGGCTTGGAGGGGCTGCGGTCCTACGTCGAGCCGAAGGCCGTCTACCTGCCCCAGAGCACCAAGATCCCCCGGACGAAGAGGAACACGATGCGCGCGGCGATTCTCCAGCAGACCGGTGACGAGACGCTGGAGGTCCGCGACGACGTGGCGACCCGGCCGGTGGGCCCCGGGACGGTCCGCATCAAGATGCGCGCGGCGAGCCTGTGCCACTCCGACGTGTCCGGGATGAACGGCACCCTCGCCCTGCCCACGCCGTTCGTGCCGGGTCACGAGGGCGCGGGCGAGATAGCCGAGGTCGGCGAGGGCGTGAGCCACGTGTCCGTCGGGGACCGGGTCGTGGTGTGCTGGATGCCGCCGTGCGGCCGGTGCGGCTCCTGCGAGCGCGGCGAGGGCAACCTCTGCCTCAGCGGCATGGCCGGCGTCACGACGCCGACGTTCACCAGCGACGGGCATCCGGTGTTCGGCTTCATCGGCACCGGCACGTTCGCCGAGGAGATCGTGGTCGCCGCCAACGCGGCCGTACCGCTGCCCGACGACGTCCCCTTCGAGGTCGGCGCGTTGATCGGCTGCGGCGTCACCACCGGCATCGGCGCCGTGCTGCACACGGCCCGGGTGGAGCCGGGGTCGAAGGTCGCGGTGATCGGGTGCGGCGGCGTCGGCATCAGCGTCGTCCAGGGCGCCAAGGTGGCGGGCGCGAGCACGATCGTGGCCGTCGACCCGGTCCCGGGCCGTCGCGACTGGGCCCTGGAACTCGGCGCCACCCATGCCGCGTCCCCCGACCAGTACGCCCAACTCTGCGCCGAACTCACCGGCGGCGAGGGCTTCGACTACGTCTTCGAGGTGGTCGGCAAGCCGGCCACGGTGCGCACCGCGTACGACACGACGCGCCGCGGCGGTGCGGTCTGTCTGGTCGGGGTGGGCGCCAAGACCGAGTTCCCGAAGATCAACCTCTCGGAGTTGGTGATGCACGAGAAGAAGCTGCTGCCGTCCTTCTACGGCGGCACCGACGTGCTGAAGAACTTCGCGCAGGTCATCGACTTGTGGCGGGCGGGCGAGATCGACCTGGAGAAGATGATCACCCACCGGGTGCCGCTGGAGCGGGCCAACGACGCGGTGCGCCAGATGCACACCGGCGAGGCGCTGCGCACGGTCCTGACCATCGGCTGACCCCGCACCGTCGGCACCGACTTGCCGTCGCCGGCCGCGCCGGTGCACCCGCACTCCGGCGCGGTCCGACGCCCCGCCCTATCCGCGTGCGGCGCGGCGCACGGAACGCGGCCGGTACTCGACCACGGTCAGGGCGAGTGAGACGTAGCGCTCGACGAGCTCTTCGACCGTGACCGGGCCGTCCGGCCGGTACCACTGGGCGATGGCGTTGCACATGGCGATCACGGCCCGGCGCGCGTCCTCGGGGTACGGGGTGAGGAAGGTCCCCTCCGCCACCCCGTCCTCGATGACCTGCCGGAACTGCCGGGTGCCCCGCTCCTCGTTCTTGCGGTAGCGCTCCAGGTGCTCGGGCTCCAGGCTGCGGCCTTCGGTGAGCACGATGCTGCTCTTGATGGGGTGCTCGGTGCGGAACCGCACCGTGGCCGCGACCAGGGCCTCCAGCCGCTCGGCCGGGTCGTCGCCGGCGGCCTCCAACGCGGCGTCGCAGGCGCCGAAGTAGGCGTCGAGGCCGTCGTCCAGGATGGCGACCAGGAGTTCCTGCTTGCCCGTGTAGTAGTAGTACAGGGCGGACAGGCTCACCCCGGCCCGCTGGGCGATGTGACGGATCGACGCCGCGCCGTACCCCTTCTCGGAGAACTCGGCGCGGGCCGAGTCGATGATGGCCTTCTGGCCTGCAGGTCGCCTGGGCACGCTGCTCCGATCCTCCGATTGGTTCACCGACGGGTGGTCCGAACGACCTGCCGTCCGGCGGCGAACTGAACATTCGTCCAGCGCCGTCGGCACGCCATCCTAGCGCCGCGGCCCCGCGAAGGATCCCGATCGGGACACCGTTCCAGAGCAAACGATCGCTCTGGATTGATGATGCCCTCACATCACAGGGCGGAATATCCGCATTGCTCCACTTTGGTGAGCCGGTATCCGGCAGATCCCTTGTGAGGCGAACCACACTTAGCTAACGTTCGCTCAATTCTTCCTCTCCCACGACCCCACTGCGATCGTCTGGAGACCCCTCATGCCCCGCACCCTCACCGACGGCACCGCCGTGCCCGGCGCCGCCCGCGGCGACGGCGTCCCCCCGAAGCGCAAGGCCGCCCTCGTCGTCGCCCTGCTCTTCTGCTTCATGGTCGTCAACTTCGCCGACAAGGTCGTCATCGGTCTCGCCGGGGTCGACCTGATCAGGGACCTCGACATCACCAAGGAACAGTTCGGCCTCGTGCAGAGCAGCTTCTACTGGCTGCTGGCACTGGGGGCCGTGCTCGGCGGCATGCTCATCGGCCGCATCAAGGCCCGCTACCTCCTGGCGGCCACCGCCGCCCTGTGGGTCGTCAGCCTCGCCCCCATGGTCGGCAGCGTGAGCTTCGGGCTGCTGGTCGCCTGCCGCGTCCTGCTCGGCTTCGCGGAGGGCCCGGCGACCGCGATGGCGACGGCCGTGACCCACAGTTGGTACGCGCCGGACAAGCGCGCCATCCCCACCTCCATCGTGGTGGCCGGCGCCGGGGTGGGCCCGCTGCTCGCCGCACCCGCGCTGACCTGGGTGATGCAGCGCTACGACTGGCACGCGGCCTTCACCGTGCTGCTCGCCGTCGGCATCGCCTGGGTCATCGCCTGGCTGTTCGCCGGCGGTGAGGGCCCGGTGGGCACCGGGCCCGCCCAACGCGCCGCCGGCGCCGGCCCGGAGCTCCCCGAGTCCCTTCCCTACCGCACCGTCCTGAGCACCGGCACGGTCGTCGGCCTGCTGGTGCTCTTCTTCACCACGTACTGGAGCGTGGCGGTCAAGGTGACCTGGCTGCCGCTCTACCTGCGGGAGGGCCTGGGCTACGGCGCGGGCGAGACGGGGACGCTGGTGGCGCTCCCGTACGCCGCCGCAGCGGTGTTCCAGGTCCTCGTGGGCGTCGCCTCGGCGATGCTCTCCCGGCGCGGGGCGACCAGCCGGACCGCCCGCACCCTGTTCGCCGCCGCGCTGGCGGCCGTCGGCGGGCTCAGCACGGTGGGGTTCTCCCTGCTGGACGGCGGCACGGTGCAGATCCTGCTGATCGTGGTGGGGGCCTCGCTGACCAGCGCGGGGTACGGGATCGCCTTCGCCGCCGTGTCCGACGTGGTGCCGGCGCGCCAGCGGGGCGGCGCGATGGGCGTGATCGTCGCCGTGTACAGCCTCGGCGGCATCATCGCCCCGCTCGTCCTCGGCGGGCTCGTCGACTCCGCCGCCACCCCGGGCGACGGCTACGCCCAGGGCTTCCTGCTGATCGGCGTCCTCGTGATCGTCGGTGCCGTGGTCTGTGCGCTGCTGGCCGACCCGGAGCGGGACGCGCGCAAGCTGGCGGCGATGCGTGGCGCGGGACCGGAGCCGAGCCGGCAGTCCGACGACTGACCGGACGGTCCGTCCCCGGAACGGCTGTGGCCGCCCGTCCCCTGCCGGGGGTGGGTGGCCACGGTCTTCCTGTGCCGCTGGGCAGAACCGCCGTTTCCCTGCGGGAGCGTTGGTCTCCACCAGCCGGTGGTGGGTTGTTCGCGCAGTTCCCCGCGCCCCCAAACACCTCCGCCTGAGCCCGCATCTAAGTGACGAGGGCAGCGAAACAGGGGCACTGAGGGTCCCCCATGCCCCCTGGGCACAGGTGGGGGTGCCCCCGTGCCCGCAGGGCACAGGGGGAGGAACTGCGCGACAAGCCACAGACGGGCCGCAGACGCAACGACACAGCCCGCCGCACGGCGCTACCGCACTCCTACGGCAGGGCGATCGGGAAGCCCGGGCGCGGGGGCTGGAGGAGGGTGAAGAAGGTGTCCAGCACGGCCGCGTCGCCGCGTATCGCGGCCCGCCCCGCCCGCTCGGCCTCCGCGGTGGTGGTGCGTCCGCCCAGGACGCCGAGCAGCACGTCCAGCGTCGTACTGACCTCCACCTGGGGCTGCTCGCCGGGCACTTCGCCGCGCATCGGGGTGAGCACTCCGTTGGCGAGCAGCAGGGTCCACACGTCTACGACGGCGTCCTCGGCCGTGAACTCCCAGCGCATCACCAGCCGGTGGGCGGCCGCCCGCGGCCCGTCGACGCGCACCGCGAGCGCCGTGAAGACGTGGTGCGCGGGCAGGCCCCAGGCGATGCCGCCGCCGGAGCCGGAGCCGCTGCCCTTCGGCGTGCGGCCGGAGACGTCGCGCAGCTCGCGCGCTCCGGAGAGGTAGAAGTTGCGCCAGGTGCCGTTCTCGCAGGCGTACGCGAGCCGTTCGAAGGTCTCCGCCTGGAGTTCGCGTGCCTCCCGGTGGTCGGGTTCGGCGAAGACGACGTGGTTCAGCACCTCGGCGGCGAACCGCAGGTCACCGGCGGCCGCCGTCTCGCGGGCCTTGGTCACCACCGCGTCGGCGCCGCCCATGAAGTCCACGTAGCGCCGCGCGGCGGCCACCGGGGGGTGCTGCCACAAGTGGGCGGGGTTGCCGTCGAACCACCCCATGTAGCGCTGGTACACCGCCTTCACGTTGTGGCTGAGCGAGCCGTAGTAGCCGCGGGCGTGCCAGGCGGCGGCCAGTTGCGGCGGAAACTCGGCGAGCTCTTCGGCGATCTCCGGGCCGGTCAGCCCCTGGTTCATCAGCCGTACGGTCTGGTCGTGCAGGTAGGCGTAGGCGTCCCGCTGCTCGGAGAGCATCCGGGTCAGCTCGGCCCGCCCCCAGGTGGGCCAGTGGTGGGAGCCGATGAGGACGTCCGAGCGGTGCGCGTAGAGGGTGATGGTCTCGGTGAGGTACGAGGCCCACGCCTGGGCGTCGCGGACCAGTGCGCCGCGCAGGGTGAGCACGTTGTGGAGGGTGTGGTTGGCGTTCTCGGCGACGAGCAGGACTCCCCGGTCGGGCAGGAGGAAGTTCATCTCGGCGGGGGCTTCGGTGCCCGGGGTGAGCTGGAACTCCAGCCGCACGCCGCCGAGTTCGAAGACCTCACCGGTCTCCGTCACCAGGTCGGTGGGCGGGATGAGCCCGACCCGGCCGCTGGACGTGCCCTGGCCGAGGCCGAATCCGATGGCCCCTTCGGGGGCCGCGGGCAGGCCGACGCCGTACATGTACTGGGCGCGGCGCAGCATGGCCGGGCCGGCGACGACGTTCTCGCCGACGACCTCCTCCATGAAGCCTTCGGGAGCGACGATCCGCACCCGGCCGGCCTTCACGTCGGCCTCGTCGACGACTCCGTGCACCCCGCCGAAGTGGTCGGTGTGGCTGTGGGAGTAGACGACGGCGGCGACCGGGAGGGCGCCGCCGCGGTTCTTGCGGTAGAGCGCGAGGCCGGCTGCTGCGCACTCCTCGCTGATCAGCGGGTCCACGACGACGAGCCCGGTGGGGCCTTCGACGATCGTCATGTTGGAGACGTCGAAGCCGCGGATCTGGTAGACGCCGTCGGCGACTTCGAACAGGCCGTGCAGCGCGTTCAGCCGGCCCTGGCGCCACAGGCTCGGGTGGGCGGTGTCGGGGCAGTCGTCGGCGAGGAAGGACCAGCGCTCGTGGTCCCAGACGACCCGGCCTTCGGCGTTCTCGATCACGCACGGGTCGAGGAAGTCGACGCGCCCCCGGCTGGCGTTGGCGAAGTCGGTGGGGTCGTCCCAGTCGAGCCCGGGTCCCGGCACTGGCGCTGTCGTCATGCTGCCTCGTTTCGTGAGAAGCGGTCCGGGACCCGGACGGCGGTGCGGCGCGGATCACCCGGCATGACCGTGGTGGGTCCCCACCTCGTCTGTTAATTTAACGATCGTTCGATAGCGTTCTGCGCACGAAACCACGGCCGCAGGGCACTGTCAACCGCCCGGACCCGCCGCGGCGACAGGTCCGCGCCCGGCCCTGCTCCGCCGCCACCACCAGGAGAGACGCATGCCGCATCTCGCCGAGGAGCTGGCCGCCTGGGCCACCGCCCTCGAACCCTCGCCCCAGGACCTGGACCTGGCCGAGCACGCGCTACGGGACACGGTCGCCGTCGCCCTGGCGGCCCGCGGACACCCCGTGGCCCGGCTCGTCGCGCCGCTGCCCGACGCCGCCCGCTGGGCCGCCGTCGGCCACGTGCTCGACTTCGACGACCTCCATCTGCCCTCCACCGCGCACGTCTCCGTGGTCTGCGTGCCGGCCGTGCTCGCCGCGGGCGGCGGTGCGCGCGAGTACCTCGCCGCGGCCGGCGTGATGGCACGGCTGGGCGTCGCCCTCGGCTGGGGGCACTACACCAGCGGTTGGCACGCCACCTGCACGGCGGGCGCCCCGGCCGCGGCCGTCGGCGCCGGCCTCGCCCTCGGCCTGGACGCCGACGGCCTGGCCCGGGCCGTCTCCCTCGCCCTGCCCGCGGCCGGCGGCGTCCAGCGCGCCTTCGGCACGGACACCAAGTCCGTCCAGGTGGGGTACGCGGCCGACGCCGGCGTACGGGCGGCGCGGCTCGCCGCCGCCGGCGCGAGCGCGGACCCGTCGTCCCTCGACGCCTGGCTCCCCCTCGTCGGCGGCGACCGGGCCGCGCTGGAGCGCGCCGCCTTCGACCCGGCGGGCCCCGCGGTCCCCGGTGGGCTCGCCACCAAGGTCTTCCCCTGCTGCTACGCCGTGCAGCGCCCGATCGGCGCGGTGCGGGCGCTGCTCGCCGAGCGGCCCGTCGACCCGGCCGACGTGGTGCGCATCGTGGTCCGCACCCCCGAGGCGGCGGTCCACCCGCTGATCCACTCCCGGCCGCGCACCGGCCTGGAGGCGAAGTTCAGCCTGGAGTACGGCGTGGCTGCGGCGCTCCTGGACCACCACCCGGGGTTCGTCTCGTACACCGACGACCAGGTGCGCCGCCCCGCCGCACAGCGGCTCGTCTCCCTCGTCGAAGTCGTCGCCGAGCCGGACGGCGGCTCCGGGCTGCTGACCGGCGCGACGACGGTGGAGATCACCACCGCCGACGGCACCGTCCGCTCCGCGTCGCTCGACCTGCCTCCGGGCTCACCCGAACTGCCCGCCACCGCCGTAGAGTTCTCGGCCAAGCTGGCCGACTGCGGCCCGCACGTGCCCGACCTGATGAACGGTCTCGACTGGACGTCGGCCGCCGCGCTGCTGCGTGCGGCCTTCCCCGCCGCCCCCGAGGAGGAGCACGCATGAACCGACTGCCGCTGGACGGCATCACCGTGGTGAGCCTGGAACAGGCCGTCGCCGCGCCCTTCGCCACCCGACAACTCGCCGACCTCGGCGCCCGCGTCATCAAGGTGGAGCGCCCGGGCGCCGGCGACTTCGCCCGCGGCTACGACGAGTCCGTGCTCGGCCAGTCCAGCTACTTCGTCTGGCTGAACCGCTCCAAGG
The DNA here is from genome assembly GCF_044328175.1 of Streptomyces sp. NPDC017979. Classification (NCBI taxonomy): domain Bacteria; kingdom Bacillati; phylum Actinomycetota; class Actinomycetes; order Kitasatosporales; family Streptomycetaceae; genus Streptomyces; species Streptomyces sp. NPDC017979. The sequence goes on from NZ_JBIRGU010000004.1 coordinate 505,470, forward strand.
AGTCCGTGACGCTCGACATCAAGACGCCCGGCGGCCGGGAAGTCCTGGAGCGGCTGCTGGGCGGGGCGGACGTCTTCGTGCAGAACCTCGCGCCCGGCGCGACCGGCCGGCTCGACCTCGGGGCCGGGGAACTCGCCGAGCGCCACCCCTCCCTGATCGTGTGCGACATCTCGGGGTACGGCAGCAGCGGCCCGTGGGCCGACCGCAAGGCGTACGACCTGCTCGTCCAGTGCGAGACCGGGGTGGTGTCGCTCACCGGCTCCCCCGCCGAGGCCGCGAAGGTCGGCATCTCCATCGCGGACATCGCGGCCGGCATGTACGCCTACTCCGGCATCCTCACCGCGCTGTACGAGCGCCGGGCCACCGGCCGGGCGCGTGCGGTCGAGGTGTCCCTGTTCGAAGCCCTCGCCGAGTGGATGGGCTCCCCCGCGTACTACACGGCGTACTCGGGCACGCAGCCGGCCCGGGTCGGCGCGCAGCACGCGACCATCGCCCCGTACGGCCCGTACGACGCCGCCGACGGCAAGACGGTGCTGCTCGCCGTGCAGAACGAGCGCGAGTGGACCTCCTTCTGCGCCGTGTTCCTCGGGGATCCGGCGCTCGCCACCGACGCGCGCTTCGCCAGGGGTTCGTCGCGGGTGGCGCGCCGCGAGGAGCTGAACGCGATCGTGGCGGCCCGCTTCGCGGAGCTGACCGCGGCCGACGCGGTCGCCCTGCTCGACGCGGCGAAGGTGGCGAACGCCCGGCTGAACTCGGTCGCCGACTTCTGGGACCATCCCGTGCTCGGCGGCCGCGACCGCTGGCGCGACGTGGCCACGCCCGGGGGCACCGTCAGGGCGCTGCTGCCGCCCGCCTCGCTCGACGGCGTCGACCCGCGGATGGATCCGGTGCCCGCGGTGGGCGAACACACCGACGCCGTGCTGCGCGGCCTCGGGTACCGCGACGCCGCCATTTCCGCCCTGCGCGCCGAAGGTGCCGTGTGACCGCCCAAGGAGAGCCGCGGATGAGCAGCCCGGCCCACGAGCAGATCGCGTACGCCGTCGACGACCGCGTCGCCACCGTCACCCTGAACCGCCCGGAGGCCCGCAACGGCTACACCCGGCAGATGGCGGACGAACTCGCCGCGGCGCTGCGCGCGGCGGACGCCGACGAGCGGGTCCGCGTCGTGGTCCTGACCGGCGCGGGCAAGGACTTCTGCGTCGGCGCCGACCTCGCCGCCGGTGGCGGGAAGGGGCAGGGGTTCACCCAGCGGGTGGACCCCGTCACGGCCGCGCAGGTCGAGGCCGGCACGTACCAGGAGCCGGCCGGTGTGGTGACGCGCGTGCTGTACGCGCTGAACAAGCCGGTGATCGCGGCGGTGCGGGGCGCCGCCGTCGGCGTCGGCTCGACGCTGCTGCTGCCGGTCGACTTCCGACTCGCCGCGCACGACGCGAAGTTCGGCTTCCCCTTCACCCGGCGCGGCATCGTCCCCGAGGGCGCCTCCGCCTGGTTCCTGCCCCGGCTCGTGGGGCTCGGCCGGGCCGTGGACTGGCTGGTCTCGGGGCGCATCGTGCCGGCCGCCGAAGCGCTGGACGCCGGCCTGGTGACGAGCCTGCACGAGCCGGACGAGGTGCTGTCGGCGGCGTACGCACTGGCCCGCGAACTGGCTTCGACGACGGCCCCGGTGTCGGTGGCCGTCACCCGGCAGTTGGTGTACCGCATGGCGTGGGCCGACTCGCCCGAGGAGGTGCACCGGCTCGATTCGCGGCTGGTCTTCGACACGGTGCGCGGCGAGGACGCGAAGGAGGGCGTCCGATCGTTCTTCGAGCGGCGTGAACCGCGGTTCCCCGGCCGGGTGCCGGACGACCTGCCGCGGTACCTGCCGTGGTTGGCGGGCGACGACGACCGTGAGGACGCGTCTTGCGGATCAGACCGGGATCGCGCCGCACCGCGCCTCGTGCCTCGTCAGTCGGGGAAGGAGAAGTAGAGCGTCTCGCTGTAGAAGGACGCGAAGTGCCGCTGCCAGTCGGCTCGGACCGAGGCCAGCCAGTCGCCGTCCCGGCCGGCGATCGCGGCCTCGGCCCTGGCGACGGCGTCGGGGATGTCCTCGGACGCCAGGCGCCGCACGGCCACTGCCGGATCGTCGTCCGACATCGAGACGATCTCACCGGTCTCAAGGACGAAGTACTTCGCCCGCTGCTTCTCAAGGTGCGTCGTCGTTCCGACCACGCACCGGGCGAACTCGGCGTCGTCCTCCAGCCCCTTGCCCACCGCGTGCAGGAGGTCGCGGAGCAGGGCCGCGCCGTCGGCGTAGTCCGCGACGATGCCGATCGGAGGGTTCCAGATCATGGACGGGACGACCGTCGTTCCGCGCCCCGCCAGGAGCTTGTGCGCGAGCGGGACGTCCCCGTTGTGCTCCGATATGCATCGGATCCCCTTGGGGATCCCTGCCTCGTTCGGCATCGAGTCTGCGGAGTAGAGATATGAACGGTTTGCCATGGTGGCGAAGCTAGCAGCGACGACCGACAATCCGGCGCCTGCCCGAGGGGCCCTACGACCCGGAAGGCCCGTACTCCCCCGTGTTGCTCGGGCGGGGAGTACGGGCCTCGTAGTGCTCAACTCGGTGTCACGTCGAGATGCCCGTACGCGCCCCCGCGAGGGCGTCGGTCAGGAGCGCGGTCCCTGAGTACCGCAATGGGCTCCTCCTGGCCGGCACGGCGGTGAACCGGCCTCAGCCGCAGTGCACGGGGCCCCTTTGGACCGCGGCGGTCGCGCCGTTGTACTTCCGCCAACCGCTGACCAGAATGCAGCGTCCCGCCGCCTGAACCGATACCGGTCCGGCGTAGTACTGGTAGTTGCCGATGTCCGTGGAGCCGGACGTGTTCATGCAACTGGAGAGGGTGGTACCCGAACAGGCGGTGATGTGGACTGCCGTCTCCGCGGTGGTCCCGTAGCCCCCGGCGGCCGTGGCGACCGTCGAGGCGCAGTTTCTTCCGGTGGCGGAGTCGTAGTAGAGGTGGATGGTCGCGTACTGCGCACCGCCCGGGGTCTTTACCGGGTAGCTGTTGATCTGTGATCCCGAGCAGCCGAAGCCGGCGGTGGCGCCCGGAGCGGGCGCGGCGCTCGCGGCCGGGGCGAGGACGACGCCCGATGTGACGAGAGCGGCGGTGGCCGCGATGGTTCCCAGTACCTTGCGCATGTTTCTCCTCCTGGTCGGACCTTGATCGGTGCACCAGACATCATTTGGGGCGGGACCGGCATCACTCAACGTTCTTGTCATGCGCAAGGAATAATGATCCGGATTCGCACTGGATAGTGCCCGCGTGATATTCGCCTGATCTCACCGCAGCGCCGTGAGGTCGGCAGTGCAACCTGGGAGAACCCCGTATGACCTTCGTGCCGCGAGTCCGACGCGTGCTCGTCTCGGCCGTGAACCCTAGGGGGCGTACGGCTTCGGGGCTTCGGGGACCGGGCCGAAGCCGCCGTAGAGGCCGGACGCCAGCGCCAGTGCTCGGGAGCGGAGTTCGTCGCGGGAAAGGCCGTACAGCGGTACGGGGCCCTCGAAGCCGGGTTCGAAGGGAGCCACGGCGAGGTGCGGCAGGAGGACGCTGACGAGGGCGGCGAAGGTCTCGGGATCGGCGCCGGGGCGGAAGTCGCCGCGCTGTACGGCCTGTCGGGCGAGCGAGGTGACCTCGGCGGAGTACAGGCGGCGGGCGGGGGCGTGCACCGCGGTGCGCACGTCCGGGTCGACCTCCAGGTGGGTGGCGGCGATCACGCCGCGCTCCAACGGGTGGTCGCCGAAGTAGTCCACCCAGGCCAGCACCCCGCCGCAGAAGAAGTCGTGGTAGCCGGTGCCGTCGGGGATCGTGCCGAGCCAGGGGGCGAGCGCGTCCCGGACGCCCTGGGCCGCGGTCTCCGCCACGTACTGGAAGAAGTCGAGCTTGCCCTCGAAGTACTGGAACAGCGACCCCTTGGCGACGCCCGCGGTGCGCGCCACGGTGTTCAGGCTCCCGGCGGAGTAGCCGTGCCGCCCGAACTCCGCCATGGCGGCCCGGGTGATCCTCTCGCGGCGCCCGGGGTCGAGGCGCTGCCAGGTGGCGGTGGGCACGGGACCTCCGGTGGGGCGCGGCGCGGCTGTGGGCGCCCCATCATTCCAGCCGCGCCGCCCCGGCGGTCAGCTCCCCTCGGCCCCGGTGGCGAGGTCGTCGCGCAGCACGCGCTTGAGGACCTTGCCGCTGGGGTTGCGCGGCAGTTCGTCCACGACGTGCACGATCCGCGGCTTCTTGTACGAGGCGATCCGCCCGCGGGTGAAGTCGATCAGGTCCTCGGCCGTGACGGGTTCGGCGGCCGGCCGCAGGACGACGGCCGCCGTCACGGCCTCGCCCCACTTCTCGTGGGGCGTTCCGAAGACCGCGACGTCGAGGACGGCGGGGTGCTCGGCGAGCACGGACTCGACCTCGACGGGGTACACGTTCTCCCCGCCGGTGATGACCATGTCCTTGATGCGGTCGGTGATGAAGAGGTAGCCGTCGGGGTCGAGGTAGCCGGCGTCACCGGTCTTCAGCCAGCCGTCGGCGGTGAACAGCGCCGCGTTCTCCGCGGGCCGCTTCCAGTAGCCGGGGGTGACGTGGTGGGAGCGGGTGAGGATCTCCCCCACCACACCGGGTGCGACGGGCTCCCCCGTGACGGGGTCGGCGACGGCCACCTCCACGTCCTGCCGGGTGTTGCCGGCGGAGCGCAGCAGCGTCGAGCGGGGCCCGTCCACGACGTGGTCGTCGGGTAGCAGCCGGGTCGCGGAGCCGGTCGTCTCGGTCTGCCCGTACTTCTGGTAGAAGCCGCAGCCGAATACCTCCATGGAGCGGCGCAGCAGGGCGGGGGTGATCGGGGAGGCGCCGTAGACGATCAGCCGGAGGGCGGAGAAGTCCCGCTCGCGGATGCCGGGCAGCGCGGTCAGCAGGTGGAGCATCGCGGGCACGAAGAAGGCGTGGGTGACCCGGTGGCGCTCCATGACGTCGACGACGGTCTGCGGCACCAGGTCGGGGAGCATGACCGTGTGGGCGCCGGCGCTGAGCGCGGTGACGAGCCAGCCGGTGCCGGCGATGTGGAAGACGGGCATCGCGTTCAGGGCGACGGAGGTCTCCGTCCAGCCCATCTCGCGGAGTTGGAAGTCGCCTGCGCTGACGTTGCGGAGCGTGAGCTGGACGCCCTTGGGCAGTCCGGTCGTGCCGGAGGTGTAGAGCTGGAGGAAGACCGCGTCCTCGGTGCCGGCTCCGGGGTCGGCGCCGTCCGCGGCGGCGACCCACTGCTCGTAGTCGTGCTCGTCGGCGTCGGCGTCCGCTCCGGCGTCGGTGACGAGGGGGACGCCGGGCAGCGCGGCGCGGGCGGCCCGCGCACCGGAGCGGAATTCGCGCTGGGTGAGCACCATGCCGAGTTCGGCGTCGCGGGCGACGGCGACCAGTTCGGGTTCGGCGAGCCGCCAGTTCAGCGGGGTGGCGACGAGACCGGCCTTGGCGCAGCCGACGAGGAGTTCCGCGGAGAGGACGCCGGGGCGGACGAGGTAGCCGACGCGGGCGCCGCGGGGCAGGCCGGCGGCGAGGAGGGCCCGGGCGACGCGGCTGCTGCGCCGGTCGAGCTGGGCGTAGGTCAGCGTTCGCGTGCCCTCGGTGACGGCCGGCGCGTCGGGGCGCCGGGCGGCGTGGTGGCGTACGGCGTCAGGCAGGAACGGGCTCATGCGGGGGACCTCCAGCGGCGTGGGAGCGAGCGACGGAGCCGTGGGTCGGCCAGGGGGTGGGTGCGCACCGGCCTGCGCGGAAGGCGGTGCTGAACAGCGGGCACGCCCTGCGGGCGGCGCGGGGGCGCGGCTGCAACCAGACCTTATGACCAGGTGGTCATGTTCTGTTGGTTCGAGCCTCTCCGCCCGGCCCTGCGGTGTCAAGACGCCGGACGGCCCCAACTGAACGAACGTCCGGCCAAAGGCGCGCGCCCACCCCGGCAGCGGGTCAGGCGCGCGGGCCGCCGGCCACGTACAGCACCTGACCGGACACGAAGCCCGCCTCCTCGCGGACGAAGAACGAGACCGCCGCCGCGATGTCCGCCGGCTCGCCGACCCGGGCGACCGGGATGTTCGCCGCGGCCCTGGCCTTGAAGTCGTCGAAGGACAGGCCCACCCGCTGGGCCGTCTTGGCGGTCATGTCGGTGGCGATGAAGCCGGGGGCGACGGCGTTCGCGGTGACGCCGAACTTGCCCAACTCGATCGCGAGCGTCTTGGTGAAGCCCTGGAGGCCCGCCTTGGCCGCCGAGTAGTTGACCTGGCCGCGGTTGCCCAGGGCGGCCGTGGACGACAGGTTGACGATCCGGCCCCAGCCGGCGGCGGTCATGTGCTTCTGCACGGCCCGGCTCATCAGGAACGCACCGCGCAGATGGACGCCGACGACCGCGTCCCAGTCCCGCTCGTCCATCTTGAACAGCAGGTCGTCCCGGGTGATGCCGGCGTTGTTGACCAGGACGAGCGGGGCGCCGAGTTCGGCGGCGACCCGGGCGACGGCGGCTTCCACGCGCTCCGCGTCGGCGACGTCCACGCCGACGGCGAGCCCCCGGCCGCCCTGCTCCTCGACGGCGGCGACGGTGCCGGCGCAGGCTTTTTCGTCCAGGTCGAGCACGGCGACGGCGAAGCCGTCGGCGGCCAGGCGCAGGGCGGTGGCGGCGCCGATGCCCCGGGCGGCTCCGGTGACGACGGCGACCTTCTGGGCGGTCTCGGACATGGCGTTCTCCTTGCAGGTGGTGGTGGGACGGTTCAGCGGAAGGCGGCCCGGCCGGTCACGGCCGGCGTCGCGCCCGGCAGGCCCGCGGCGAGGGCGGCGCCGTCGCCGTCGGGCCCGCCGCTGACCTCGAAGGCGTCCGGCGCGAACAGCGGGGCCGTGGAGCGGAAGGCGAACGAGGCGACCTCGCGCTGCGGTGCGTGGCGGCGCGGCAGTTCCAGCAGGGCGAGCGCCAGGAGGGGGCCGTGGACCACCAGGTCCGGATGGCCCTCGACGCCGGTGGCGTACGCGCGGTCGTAGTGGATGCGGTGCGCGTTGTAGGTGAGCGCGCTGAAGCGGAAGAGCAGGGTGGGGTCGGGCGCCATCCGGTACGCCCACGGGGCCTGCGGCGCGCCGGGGTCCGGGGCGGGTGCGGGCGGCCGGGGCCGCGTCCGTGGCGTCGGTTGCTTGTAGACGAGGTCCTGCTCCTCCGTGGTCCGCACCTCCCCGTCCACCGACAGCAGGTGCCGCACCGTGACCAGCAGCAGCCAGCCGGACCCGCCCTCGCGGGTGCGGACGCGGGTCACCTCCGAGCGGCGGGTGAGGACGTCGCCGACCCGCACCGGCGCGTGGAAGGCGAGCCGGCCGCCGCCGAACATCCTGCGCCGGTCGGGCAGCGGCGGCACGAAGAGCCCGTCGTGCGGATGGCCGTCCGCGCCGAGCCCGGCTTGCGCGGGCCGGTCGAGCAGGTGGAGCCAGTGCCACAGCGGCGGCAGCGGGTCACCCGGCGCGCGCACGGCGTCCGGCTGGTCGAAGAGGGCGGACAGCGCCCGGGCCGGGGCGGCCGTGATCTGCTCGCTCGTCTCGACGGGCGCGGGCCGCCAGTCGGCCTCGATCGCCCGGAACGCCTCGGGGGCGGTGCTCATCCCAGCGCCTCCTCGGTGCCGAGCAGGGCGGTCGCCTGGCTGGACAGCACACCGCCGTTGCCGTTGACCAGCGCGACCCGGGTGTCGGCCTGCTGGCGCTCGCCGCACTCGCCGCGCAGTTGCCGTACCGCCTCGATGATCAGGAAGATGCCGTACATCCCCGGGTGGCAGTACGCCAGCCCGCCGCCGTTGGTGTTCACCGGCAGGTCCCCGCCGGGGGCGATCCGGCCGCTGGAGACGAGGTCGCCGCCCTCGCCCTTGGCGCAGAAGCCCAGGTCCTCCAGGAACAGCAGGGTGTTGATGGTGAAGGCGTCGTAGAGCTGGAGGACGTCGACGTCCGCCGGTTCCAGACCGGCCATGGCGAAGGCCCGCCGGCCCGAGTCGACGGCGGCGGTGGTCGTCAGGTCGGGCATCTGGGAGATCGAGCGGTGCCAGGTCGCCTCGCCGCCGCCCAGGAAGTACGCGGGCCGCACCCCGAGGTCCCGGGCGCGCTCGGCGCTGGTGAGCACGACCGCGCCGCCGCCGTCGGTGACCAGGCAGCAGTCCTTGCTGGTGAGCGGGTGGCTGATCATCTGCGATGAGAGCACGTCGGCCACGGTGAGCGGGCCCCGGCCGTGGGTGAACGCCTGCGGGTTGAGCTGTGCCCACGCCCGGGCGGCCACCGCGACCTCGGCGAGTTGCTCGCGGGTGGTGCCGTACTCGTGCATGTGCCGGGCGGCGGCGAGCGCGTACATGGAGACGGGGTAGCGCGGCCGGTACGCCTCCTCCCAGGGCAGCAGCTTCGTCGGGGAGACCAGCCGGCCGCCGTCGGAGCGCTGGGTGGAGCCGTAGGCGATCAGGGCGGTGGTGCACTGCCCGGCCTCGATGGCGAGGGCCGCGTGCAGCAGGTGGGAGACGAAGGAACTGCCGCCGATGTTGGTGGAGTCGGCGTAGCGGGGGCGGATGCCCAGGTACTCGGCGACGTCCAGGGTCGGGAAGGGCACATAGGACGAGGCGCAGAAGAAGCCGTCGACGTCCGACTTCTTCAGCCCGGCGTCCTTGAGGGCGCGGACGGTGGCCTGTCCCATCAGGTCGAAGTGGGTCAGTCCGGGGGCGACCTGGCCGAGGTCGGACTCGGCGACGCCGACGACGGCGACCCGGCCGCGCAGGTCGGTGCTCACGAGGTCACCTCCAGCGGGTGGAAGACGCCGAGGGGTTCGCCGCCGTCGGCGGTGACCGTGAAGCGGACCCGGGCGCCGATGCGGACCTGGTCGGGCGCCGCTGCTTCGACGCGGCTCATCATGCGGAATCCTTCGTCGAGGTCGACGAGTGCGACGTTGTACGGGTCGGTGCCGCGCTGGTGGAGCACGGTGGTGGCGTAGACGGTGCCGAGGCCGCTGCTCACCCGCCACCCGAGGTCTTCGCAGCCGCAGTGCGGGCACAGGACGCGGGGGTGGAAGACGGCGCGTCGGCACTCCGCGCAGTGCTGGAAGCGGAGTTCACCGGCGGCCAGGCCGTCCGCGTAGGTCTGCGCGGGAGCAGGAGCGGGGACGGGGACCGGCGCGGGGACGGAGACGGGGACGGCCACGGGCGTGGGTTCAGGTGCGGGGGAGGTCATCGGCGGCCTCCCCCGTCGATCCGGTGCCGGGCGACGTGCTGCTTGGCGATGACGTTGCGCTGGATCTCGTTGGTGCCCTCGCCGACGATCATCAGGGGCGCGTCGCGGAAGTACCGTTCGACGTCGAACTCGGTGGAGTAGCCGTAACCGCCGTGGATGCGGACCGCGTTGAGGGTGATCTCCATGCACACTTCGGAGGCGAAGAGCTTGGCCATGCCCGCCTCCATGTCCGCGCGCCGCCCCGCGTCCACGCGGGCGGCGGCGTCCAGGGTCAGCAGCCGGGCCGCGCTCAACTTGGTCGCGGCGTCGGCGAGGTAGTTGCCGATGGACTGGTGCTGCCAGATGGGCCGGCCGAAGGTGTGCCGTTCCTGGGCGTAGCGGGTGGCGTCGTTCAGGGCGGCCTGGGCCACCCCGAGGGCCCGGGAGGCGACCTGGATGCGGCCGATCTCCAGGCCGCGCATCATCTGCGCGAAGCCGACTCCCGGTTCGCCCCCGAGGACGGCGCGCTCGGGGACGCGGACCGAGTCGAAGATCAGCTCGCAGCTCTCGACGCCCTTGTAACCGAGCTTCGGCAGGTCCTTGGAGACCTCGTAGCCGGCCTCCTTCTCGACGAGGAGGATGGAGAAGCCCCTGCCCTGCTCGGGCTCGGTCCGGCACAACAGGGCGATGAGCCCGGCCCGGCGGGAGTTGGTGATCCAGGTCTTGGACCCGTTGATCGTCCAACTCCCCTCCGCGAGCGTCGCCCTGGTCGACATGGCCTGGAGGTCGGAGCCGCCGCCCGGCTCGGTGAGCGCCATCGTGGCCCGCAGTTCGCCGGTCGCGAGGCGGGGCAGGTAGTCGGCCCGCTGCTGTTCGGTCCCGAAGGTGCGGATGAGGTACGTGACGACGGAGTGGCCGCCCATCGCACCGGACAGGGACATCCAGCCACGGGCGAGTTCCTGGGCGACGAGGGCGAAGCAGGCGGTGGAGACGTCGACGCCGCCGTGTTCGGCGGGGGCGAGGAGCCCGAAGACGCCGAGCTTCTTCATCTGCTCGACGAGCTTGTCGGGGTACGCGTTCGCGTGCTCCAACTCCTGCGCCACGGGACGGACTTCGTTGTCGACGAAGTCGGCGACGACCTCGACGATCGCGCGTTCGTCGTCGGAGAGGGCCCCGATGAGGGGGATATCGGTCATCGCCATGGTCACTGCACACCCTTCTGCGTCGCGCCCTTGAGCAGGGCCCGGCCGACGATCAGCTTCTGGACCTCGCTGGTGCCCTCGTAGATCCGGAACAGCCGGGCGTCGCGGAAGCACCGCTCGACGACCGTGCCGCGCATGTAGCCCATGCCGCCGTGGATCTGCACGGCGAGGTCGGCGGCCTTCGACACCATTTCGGAGCAGTACAGCTTGGTGGCGGAGGGGCGGATCCTGCGGTCCTCCGCGGAGTCGTACTTCTGCGCGGCGTCCAGGACCATCGCGCGGCCGGCGAGCACCCCGGTCTGGATCTCCGCGAGCATGGCCTGGACGAGTTGGAACTCGCCGATGGGCCGGCCGCCCTGCTTGTTGGCGGCGGCGTACGCGACGGACTCCTCCAGGATGCGTTCCGCCATGCCGACGCAGAGCGCGGCGATGTGGATGCGCCCGCGGATCAGGGACTTCATGGCGGCGCCGAAGCCGGCGCCCTCCTCGCCCCCGACGAGCGCATCGGCCCCCACCCGGACGTCGTCGAGGAAGACCTCGGCGGTCCAGGCGCCGGCCTGGCCGGTCTTGTGGTCCTTCGGACCGACCGAGACGCCGGGCAGGTCCGCCTCGACGAGGAAGACGGAGATGCCCTGTGTGCCCTGGCTCTGCTCGCCGGTGCGGGCGAAGACCACGAACAGGTCCGCGATCGGGGCGTTGGTGATGAACCGCTTCACGCCGTTGAGCAGGTATCCGTCGCCGTCGCGGACCGCCCGGGTGGTGAGTCCGGACGGGTCGGAGCCGGCTTCGGCCTCGGTCAGGGCGAAGGAGGCGATCGCGCCATCGGCGAGCCGGGGCAGCCACTTCTGCTGCTGCTCGGCGGTGCCCGCGTTCACCAGCACCTTGCCGGCGATGCCGTTGTTGGTGCCGAACATGGAGCGGAAGGCGGGGGTGGTGTAGCCGAACTCGAAGGCGAGTTGGACGTCCTCGTGCAGCGTGGCGCCGAGCCCGCCGTGCTCCTCGGGCAGGGTGTAGCCGAAGAGTCCCATCTCGACGGCCTTGCGTCGGACCGCGTCCGGTACGGCGTCGGTCGCCTCGATCTCGTCCTCGCGGGGCACGACGTCCTCGCGGACGAGTCGGCGGACCGCGTCCCGTACCGCCTTGAAGTCAGCGGCGTCCATGGCTGGTGTCCCTTCTGCGGTGGGTCAGAGGAGTTCGAGGACGGTCGCGTTGGCCATGCCGCCGCCCTCGCACATGGACTGGAGGCCGTAGCGGATGCCGCGGTCCTTCATGTGGTGGACGAGGGTGGTCATCAGCCGGGCCCCGGAGCCGCCGAGCGGGTGGCCGAGCGCCATGGCGCCCCCGTTGGGGTTCATCCGCTCGTAGTCGGCGCCCGTCTGTCGCTGCCAGCCGAGGGAGACCGAGGCGAACGCCTCGTTGATCTCGTACGCCCCGATGTCGTCGAGGGACAGGCCCGAACGGCGCAGGGCCATGGCGGTGGCGGGGATCGGGCCCTTCAGCATGGTGATCGGGTCGACTCCGGTGACCACGCCGGTGTGGAAGCGGGCGAGCGGGGTCCAGCCGTGGCGGGCGGCGATCTCGCTGGTGGTCAGGAGCAGGGCGGCGGCGCCGTCGGATATCTGGGAGGCATTGCCGGCGGAGACGACGCCGTCCTCCTTGAAGGGCGTCTTCAGACCGGCGAGCGCTTCGAGGCTGCCGCCGCGGCGGACCCCTTCGTCGGTGTCGAAGACCCGCTCCTCGCCTTCCGCGTCGGTGACGGTGACGGGGGCGATCTGCCCCGTGAACCGGCCCTCGTCGATGGCGCGGGCCGCGCGGGCGTGCGAGTCCAGGGCGTGCTGGTCGAGTTCGGCCCGGGTCAGCCCGAACTCCTCGGCGATCATCTCGGCGCCGATGCCCTGGTTGAAGACGTGGTGGTCGTAGCGCTCGGCGACGAGCGGGCCGTACGGCTTGCCGAACTGGCCGCCGGCGCGGGTGGCGCCCATCGGGACCCGGGACATCGACTCGACGCCGCCGGCGACCACGATGTCGTACTGCCCGGCGATGATGCCCGCGGCGGCCAGGTGCACGGCCTGCTGGGACGAGCCGCACTGGCGGTCGACGGTGAGGCCGGGGACGTGCTCGGGCCAGCCGGCGGCGAGCACGGCGTAGCGGCCGATGGACCCGGCCTGCTCGCCGACTTGCGAGACGCAGCCCCAGATGACGTCGTCGACGGTGCCCGGGTCGAGTCGGGTGCGCTCGGCGACGGCCTTGAGGACGTGGGCCGACAGGTCGGTGGGGTGGACGCCGGACAGGGCGCCGTCGGGCTTGCCCTTGCCGACGGGGGTGCGTACGGCGTCGACGATCACTGCGTCACGCATGGCGGACTCCTTGGTGTTGTACGGCTGTTAGCGGGGGGCCATGCGGATGGAGCCGTCGAGCCGGATGGTCTCGCCGTTGAGCATGGGGTTGGTGACGATCGCCTCGGCGAGCTGGGCGTACTCGTCGGGCCGGCCGAGCCGGCTGGGGTGCGGCACCTGGGCGCCCAGCGAGTCGCGGGCCTGCTGCGGGAGGCGGCCGAGCAGCGGGGTCTCGAAGAGCCCGGGGGCGATGGTCATGACCCGGATCTGCGCGGCCGCGAGGTCGCGGGCGATCGGCAGCGTCATGCCGACGATGCCGCCCTTGGACGCGGCGTACGAGCACTGGCCGATCTGACCGTCGTAGGCGGCGACGGACGCGGTGTTGACGATGACGCCGCGGTCGCCGTCGAGCGGTTCGTTGCCGCCCATCGCGGCGGCGGCCAGCCGGATGACGTTGAAGGTGCCGATCAGGTTGACCTCGACGACCTTGCGGAAGCGGTCGAGGTCGTACGGGCCGTCCTTGCCCACCGTGCGGCCCGCGCCGCCGATGCCGGCGCAGTTGACGGTGATCCGCAGCGGGGCGAGCGCGGTGGCCGCGGCGACGGCGGCGCTGACGTCGGCCGGCGCGGTGACGTCGCCGGCGACGAAGGTGCCGCCGAACTCCCGGGCGACGGCTTCGCCGTCGGAGGTCGGCAGGTCGAAGATCACGACCCGGGCGCCGGCGGCGGCGAGCCGCTCGGCGGTGGCGCGGCCGAGGCCGGAGGCCCCGCCGGTGACGAGGGCGGCGGAGGTGGAGTCGATGCGCATGGGGTCCCTCTCGGGCTGTGGAGGCGGGGCGGGCGGGTCTACAGGCCGAGGTCCTTGGCGATGATCGTCTTCATGACCTCGCTGGTGCCGCCGTAGATGCGGGTGACGCGGGTGTCGGCGTACAGGCGCGCGATGGGGTACTCGGTGACGTAGCCGTAACCGCCGTGGAGCTGGAGGCACTTGTCGATCACGCGCCCGGCCGCCTCGGTGCAGAACAGCTTCGCCTTGGCGGCGTCGGCCACGGTGAGTTCGCCGGCCGCGTGCAGTTCGAGGACGCGGTCGGCGAACAGCCGGACGGCCTGGACCTCGGTGGCGCACTCGGCGAGTTGGAACTTGGTGTTCTGGAAGGCGGCGACGGGCTTGCCGAAGACCGTGCGGTCCTTGACGTACGCGGTGGCGAACCGCAGTGCGGCCTCCGCGGCGGCGGCCTGGCCGAGGGCGATGGCCAGGCGCTCCTGGGCGAGGTTGTGGGAGAGGTACGAGAAGCCCTGCCCCTCCTGCCCGAGGAGGTCTTCCACCGGGACCTCGACGTCGACGAAGGACAGCTCGGCGGTGTCGGAGGTCTTCATGCCGATCTTCGTCAGCTTGCGGCCGACGGAGAAGCCCTCGGAAGCGGACTCGACGCAGAGGATGGACAGTCCCGCGCGGCGGTCTGCGGGGTCGAAGGGCGCCGTGCGCGCGACGACCAGGACGAGGTCGGCGAGCGCGCCGCCGGTGATGAAGGTCTTCGCGCCGTTGAGGACGTAGTGGGTGCCGTCCGCGGAGAGGGTGGCGCGGGTCTGGATGTTGGCGAGGTCGGAGCCGGTGCCGGGCTCGGTCATCGCGATGGCCGTCATCAGGTCGCCGCTGACGAAGCCGGGCAGCCAGCGACGCTTCTGCTCGTCGGTGGCGTACGCCAGCAGGTAGGGCAGGATCAGGTTGGCGTGCACGGAGTAGCTGCCGAAGGTGACGCCGGCGCGGGCGGTCTCCTCCATGACGACGGCCTGGTACGTGAAGCCCTCGCCGGCGCCGCCGTACTCCTGGGGCACCTCGATGCCGAGGATGCCCAGCTCGCCCAGGCGCCGGTAGAAGTCACGCGGCGGGTGGCCGTCCTCCTCCCACTCGTGGTGGACGGGGACGACCTCCTTCTCGATGAAGTCCCGGAGCGTCTGACGGAACGCTTCGTGTTCCTCGTTGAAGACCGTACGGCGCACGGCAACCTCTTCTCGCGTTGGGTGACGGGTCGACGACCGCCCGATGTGGGGTGGATCGCATACAACACTCATCGAACGATCGTTAAGTTATGTTGTACCGCAGGCCCTGTCCAGGTGACCTGCTTCACGCGCGGGCCACCCGCTCCCCGGAAGGACCCAGCTCCATGACCGGACACACCGCCGTCACCGGACGCACCGCCCTCAGCGGGCGCACCCTCCTGATGTCCGGCGGCAGCCGCGGCATCGGCCTGGCCATCGCCCTGCGCGCGGCCCACGACGGGGCGAACGTCGTACTGCTCGCCAAGACCGATCGGCCCCATCCCCGGCTGCCCGGGACCGTGCACGGCGCGGCCGAGCAGATCGAGGAGGCGGGCGGCCGGGCGCTGGCGGTCGTCGGCGACGTCCGCAGCGAGGAGGACGTCCAGCGGGCGGTGCAAGCCGCGGTGGAGCGCTTCGGCGGGATCGACGTCGTCGTGAACAACGCGTCCGCGATCGCCCTCCAGAACCCCGGCGAACTGCCCGCCGGGCGCCACGACCTGATGATGGAGGTCAACGTGCGCGGCACCTTCCTGATGACCTCGCTGGCGCTGCCGCACCTGCGCGCATCCGACCACGCCCACGTGCTGACCCTGTCGCCGCCGCTCGACCCCGATCCGCGATGGCTGCGCGACCACGCCCCGTACACGGTCAGCAAGTACGGGATGACCATGCTCACGCTGGGCGTCGCCGAGCAGCACCGGGCGGGCGGCCGGCTGTCCGCGAACTGCCTGTGGCCGCGCACGACGATCGCCACGGCGGCCACCGCGCACATGCGCGGGGCGGACGAGTCCCTGCGGGTCAGCCGTACGCCGCAGATCATGGCGGACGCGGCGCACGCGGTCCTGGTCCGGCCGGCCGGGCACACCACGGGGCAGTGCCTGGTCGACGAGGAGGTGCTGCGCGGGGAGGGCGTCAGCGACTTCGCCGGCTATCGCGCGGACCCCGCGTCCACCGAGCCGCTGCGCACCGACATCTTCCTCTGATTCCGCCGACGCGGTCCGCCGGGCACGCGGAACGGGCCCGGGGGCGTCGTGGATCCCGCGACGCCCCCGGGCCGTCCTCAGTGCGCCAGCACCCGCAGGGCCCGCAGATAGCCGGGGCGGTCGACCATCTCGCCGGCCAGGGAGACCGCGCCGGCCCCCTCCCCCAGCGCCTCGTACGCCGTGACGACCCGCGTCGCCCAGGCGGTTTCGTCCGCGGTGGGGGCGAACGCCTCGTGCGCCAGGGCGACCTGGTCCGGGTGGATGCAGAACTTCCCGGTCAGCCCGACGGCGCGGGCCCGCCCCGCCTGGGCGCGGAAGAGGTCCGCGGCACGGAAGTTGGTCTCGGGGCCGTCCAGGGCGCCGATGCCGGCGCCGGCCGCCGCGTTCGCCAACCGGGCGCGGGCGTAAGCGAGTTCTTCGCCGTCCGCGCTGCGGGGCACGCCGAGCGCGGCCGTGTAGTCCTCCGACCCGAGGGACACCGCATCCAGCCGGGGCGTGGCCCGACAGATCTCCTCCAGCCGGCCGAGCGCGGCGGGCGACTCGATCCAGGCCATCAACCGGATCGATCCGGCCGCAAGGGCGCGGACCCGTTCCAGATAGGTCAGGTAGTGGTCGACCCGGGCGAGGGTCCGCCCGTCGTCGACCTTCGGCAGGTGCAGGCCGTGCAGCCCCGGGCCGACCACCGCGTCGAGGTCCGCCTCCAGCAGGCCGGAGTCCAACGCGTTGGGCCGCACCCACACTTCCCGCCCCTGCGCGGGGAACGCGGGGAGGGTCGCGGCCACCAGGGTGCGCGCCCGCTCCTTGTCGGCGACGGGGACCGAGTCCTCCAGGTCGAAGGCGACCCCGTCGGCGGCCACGTCCCGGGCCTTGGCGACGAAGCGTTCGCTGCCCCCGGGCACGGAGAGCAGCGAGCGCAGCCGGCGTACGGGAGCGGTCACCGGTCTTCGCCCCGGGCGGGTGGGTCGAGCCGGAAGACGGGCAGGCCGTCGGGGGCGATGTCGCGGACGCTCACGGGCGCGCCGAACGGCGTCAGCCCGGGCGGTGCGCCCTCGACGGTGGCCCGCATCCGGATGCCGTCGCCGAGGTCGACGACGGTGACCATGCGGGGCCGGTGGCCCTTGCGCCGCACCTCCACCGCGCTGCACACCTTGCCCCGGCCCTCGCTGCACACCCAGCGCAGATCGGTGGAGGAGCAGGCCGGGCAGAGCAGCGAGGTGCGCAGGACGACGGTGGTGCACCAGTCGCAGCGCTGGAAGCGGAGTTCCTTGACCGGCGTCGGCGGTCCGATGAACCGCTCCCGCTCGATGGTTCGCACGTACATGGGGTTGCTCCGTTCTCAGTCGTGGGCCGCATCGCCGCGGTGGCGCCCGCGCAGTTCGGTCTTGAGGACCTTCCCTGCCGCCGAGACCGGCAGGGATTCGAGGAAGTGGACCTCGCGCACCCGCTGGTAGGGCGCGACGCGCTCGGCGACGTGCGCCATGAGCCGGGCGGCGAGGTCGGGGCCGGCCTCGTGGCCCGCGCGCGGGACGACGTAGGCGACGGGGATCTCGCCGGCTTCCGGGTGCGGCACTCCGACGACGGACGCCTGGGCGACGGCGGGGTGCCGGTGGAGCAGGTCCTCCAGCGGCGTCGGGTACACGTTGTACCCCTTGTAGATCAGCATGTCCTTGGCCCGGCCGACGAGGAAGAGCCAGCCGTCCTCGTCGAGCCGCCCGAGGTCGCCGGTGCGCAGCCAGCCGTCGCGGAACTGCTCGGCGGTCAACTCGGGGTGCCCTTGGTACCCGTCGGCGATCTGCGGGCCGCGGGCCCACACCTCGCCCGTCTCGCCGACGGGCAGCGCCGCGCCGCCGTCGAGTGCGCGGATCTCGATCTCGGTGTCGAAGACGGGCGCACCGACGCTGCCGCGGGGGATGGTGCCGCCCCGTTCCATGGGGTGGGTGGTCAGGGCCATGGTCGCCTCGGTCAGTCCGTACCCCTCGATGACGCAGGCGCGCGGGAAGAGGTCGTGCAGCCGGGCGAGGGTGTGCGGGTCGATGGGGGCGGCGCCGGAGTTGACGACGCGTACGGAGCTGAGGTCGGCCCGGTCGATGTCGGGCAGCGCGAGCAGGGCGTGGAAGAGGGACGGCGAGCCGGGGACGGAGGTGACGCGGTGGCGCTCCACGGCGCGTACGTACCCTTCGGCGTCGAAGCGTCCGAAGACCACGACGGTGGTGCCCAGCAGGACGCTGAGGTTCTGGCTGACCAGGCCCATGGCGTGGAACATGGGCGCGAGCGACAGGCTCGTGGAGCCTTCGGCGGGGAAGGTGTGCGGGGTCCGGGCCGCGGGGACCGGCTCCAGGACCAGGCCGCCCGAGCCGTCCGTGCGCGGCAGGGCGCCGGCTCGCCAGCAGGCCATCTGGAGCGTGTTGGCGACGACGTTGCGGTGCAGCACCCGGACGGCCTTGGAGCGGCCGGTGGTGCCTCCGGTGAAGGAGAGGTGGGCGAGGTCGTCGCCCGAGACCGCGGTGGCGGGGGCGGGTTCTGCGGTGAGCAGGTCTTCCAGGCGTACGGCACCGCGGGCCTGCGCCGGTTGCGCGGAGCGGGTGTCCGGGACCTCGACGACCAGGCGCAGACCGGGGACTCGGGCGCGCTGAAGGGCCGCCCGGGTGGTGGGGTGCGTGAAGGCGGCGACGGCGCCGGCCTCGGTGAGCTGCTCGGCGAGGGCGGCCGGGGGCAGGGTCGGGTTGACCGGGGTGACCACGGCGCCGGCGAGCAGCACCCCGTAGTACGTGACCGTGAACCACGCCGAGTTCGGCTGGTGCAGGGCGACGGTCTCGCCGGGGCGGACACCGCGCTCGCGCAGCCCCTGGGCGATGCGCAGGGCGTGGTCGTGGACCTCGGCGAAGGTCAGCGCGAGGTCGCCGTCGTGCAGGGCGACGCGGTCGGCGAAGCGGCGGGCCGCGCCCGCGAGGACGTCCCCGACGGTGCGGTCCGGGTAGTCGAGTCGGGCCGGCATTCCGGCCGGAAGGTAGTGCTTCACCCGATGATCCCCTTCTGACGCAGTGCGGTGATGTCCGGTTCGTCGAGTCCGGCGGCGCGCAGCACCTCGTCCGTGTGCGCCCCGACGGGCGGTGCGGGGTCGGGCGGTGCGGTGGGCGTGCCGGTGAACCGCGGCGCCGGCGCGGGCTCGGGCCCGCCGTGCTCGGCCCGGCGGTAGGTGCCGCGGGCGACGTTGTGCGGGTGCTCGGCTGCCTCGGTGAGGGAGAGCACGGGCGTCACGCACGCGCTCTGCCCCGCGAACCGTGCCGCCCAGGCGTCCCGGGGGCGGGTGGCGAAGAGTTCGGTGAGCTTCGCCCGCATCGCGGGCCAGGCGGTGCGGTCTCGCTGGCGGGCGAAGTCCGGGTCGTCGGTCAGACCGAGTACGCGCAGCAGCGACGCGTAGAACTGCGGCTCGATCGCCCCCAGGGCGAGGTGGCGGCCGTCGGCGCAGCGGTAAACGCCGTAGAAGGGGGCACCGCCGTCGAGCAGGTTGACGCCGGGCCGGTCCTCCCAGGCGCCCTGGGCGAGGAATCCGTAGGTCATCGCGAGCAGCAGCGCGGTGCCGTCGGTCATCGCGGCGTCGACGACCTGGCCCCGGCCGGTGGTGCGGGCGTGCAGCGCGGCGCTGACCAGCCCGAGGGCGAGCAGCATGCCGCCGCCGCCGAAGTCGCCGACAAGGTTGACGGGGACGACGGGGTCTCCCCCGGCGGGGCCGATCGCGTGCAGCGCGCCGGCGAGCGCGATGTAGTTGATGTCGTGGCCCGGCTCCTGCGCGAGCGGTCCGTCCTGGCCCCAGCCGGTCATGCGCCCGTAGACGAGCCCGGGGTTGGCGGCGAGGCACGCGTCGGGGCCCAGCCCCATGCGCTCCACCGCCCCGGGGCGGAAACCCTCGATCACGACGTCCGCCGCGGCGACCAGCCGGTGGACGAGCTCCACGCCCTGCGGGTGCTTGAGGTCGACGGCGATCGACCGCCGGCCCCGGTGCAGTACGGGGAACCTGGCGGGCGTTCCCTGCTCCGCGGGCCGGTCGACGCGGACGACGTCGGCGCCGAGGTCGGCGAGGAGCATGCCGCAGAAGGGGCCGGGGCCCAGTCCGCCGAGTTCGACGACCTTGATCCCGGCGAGGGGTCCGGTGCGCGGCGCGGCGGGGGCCTGCGCGGCCCGGGCGGCGGCGCTCATCGGCCGGTCCAGCGCGGCGCGCGCTTCTCGGCGAAGGCCCGCGGGCCCTCCTTGGCGTCCTCGGAGGTGAAGACGGGGCCGGTGAGTTCGCGCATCCGCACCCACTCCTGGTCGGCGCCCCAGGTGGCGGCCTCGGCGATCACCTGCTTGGTGACGCGTACGGCGAGCGGCCCGTTGGCGGCGATGGTACGGGCCAGCTCCAGGGCGGCGTCGAGCGCGGCCCCGGGCTCGGCGAGCCGGTTGACCAGGCCGAAGTCGTGGGCCCGTGCGGCGTCCAGCAGGTCGCCGGTCAGCGCGATCTCCATGGCGATCTGGTGCGGGATGCGGCGCGGCAGCCTCAGCAGCCCGCCGCCGGCGGCGACGAGTCCGCGCTTGACCTCGGGGATGCCGAACCGGGCGTCGCGGGCGGCGACGACCAGGTCGCAGGCGAGGACGATCTCGCAGCCGCCGGCCAGGGCGTACCCCTCGACGGCCGCGATCATCGGCTTGCGGGGCGGGGCTTCGGTGATCCCGGCGAGGCCGCGGCCCTCGACCACGGGACGCTCGCCGCGGAGGAACGCCTTGAGGTCCATCCCGGAGCAGAACGTCCCGCCCGCGCCGGTGATCACGCCCACGACCTGGTCGTCCCGTCGGTCCAGCTCGTCCAGCGCCGCGGCGACGCCCTCGGCCACGGCCCGGTCGACGGCGTTGCGGCTGTCGGGGCGGTTGATCGTGATGACGGTGGTGCCGTCGGCACGGAAATCAGCGAGTACTGCGTCGGCCATTGAGGGCTCCCGGCTGCGATACACGGATCTGCGATCTCACGACAGGCCGGCTCGAATGACGGCGCCACGCCAGCTTGTCGAACATTCGTTAAGTTACGTTCCCCTGGAGCGCCTGTCCAGGCTCAGATCGACGACGCGGCCGGGGGACGGCCCGCGAACACGCGTGCGTCGGCCCCCGGCCAGAGGCCGGGGGCCGACGCAGGTGCGTAGGGCTAACGGATCCGGGAGGGACGCTCCGGGGCCGGGGCCGGGGCCGGGATCAGCCCGCTGCGGGCCGCGGGTGCGGAAGGCAGCCGGGCTCCCAGCCTCCGGCACGACGGGGCGCGGGCGCCCGTCCAACCACGGAGCACCGCCACGACCCGTCCTCGATGGACGTCAACGACTGCACAACGGCCTCCTTGTGTTCCGTGCCGGGCCCCCGTCCGGCGACGGGCGCCCCGACGGGCGGCGTCACGACGAACGGGCCCGGCCGGCATCCGCATCCCTGTCCCCCACAGCGTGCCGGTGCGGGGCGGCCCCGTCATTGGCGTGGGGTGGCAGGTTCCTTGACTCAGGGTGGACTGCACGAGCCGTCGGGACGTACAGAAGGACCGTACGGAGGAAGGCGCGAGCGCACCGCCCCCGTCACACCGCCGCCCTCCGCATCACGAACCGTCGAACCGTGAACCGGAAAGGACCAGCCATGTCCAGGACGCCGTTCCCCTCGGGCTCATCCGAACTGCCCCTGCCCAGCGCCGTGTACGCCAACGACCACCTCGCCGCGGAGGACCGCTTCGACCACTGGCGCACGCTGCTGGGCAGCACCCACGCGCCCATGGACCTGTGCAGCGAACGCGCCGACGACTTCCGGGCGCGCCAGCGCGTCATCGGGCTCGGGGACGTGACGGTGTGGCCGGCCGCCTTCCCGCCGGTGCTCTTCCGCCGTACGGACCGGCTCATCCGGCAGTCGGACCCCGAGAGCTACCACCTGACGTTGATGCTGCGCGGCAGCGGGGAGGCCGACTGGCGGGACCGGACGCTGCGGACGAGCCCCGGCACCTTCCACACCAGCGACTCCTCCCGGCCGGTCGAGATCCGGTCGTCCGCGGAGAAGGGGCGGATCCTGATGATCGGGGTCGAGGTCCCCAAGGCGGTGCTGCCGCTGCCCCGCAAGCTCGCGGACCGGGCCGTCGGACTGCCGATCCGCGACGACCAAGGGGTCGGCGCCCTGCTGACGCACTTCCTGCGGCAACTCGTGCGCAACCTCCCCGAGTACCGGCTCGCGGACGGGCCGAGACTCGGGGAGGTCGTCGCAGACCTCACGGCGGCCGTGCTGGCGCAGGTGTCGAACGACGAACGGGCCCTGCCGCAGCACAGCCACCGGCGCACGACCGCCCTGCGGGTCAAGGCGTTCATCGAGCAGAACTTGGGCGACCCCGCCCTGACCCCGTCGCTGGTGGCCGCGGCGCACCACGTCTCCACCAGCCATCTGCACCGGCTCTTCCGCGACGAGGGCGTCACCGTGGGGGCGCTGATCCGGCAGCGGCGGCTGGCGCGCGCCCGGGCCGAACTCGCCGACCCGCGCCGGGCGGACGAGCCGATCAACGTGGTCGCGGCGCGCTGGTGCCTGACGGCGGCCGAGTTCAGCCGGTCCTTCCGGGGTGCGTACGGCATGACGCCCAGCGAGTACCGGCAGATGGCGGCCCACCGGGCGCACGGCGCGTGAAGCCCGGGCTCCGACGGGCTCCGACGGGCTCCGACGAGGGGCGTCAGGCTCTGGACGGTCTCGCGTCGGGCCAACGGTCGGTGCGCCAGGCGCGTTCGCGCTCGGTGGTGGCGGTGGGGGGCGCGGCGGGGTGGACGGCGAGCGCGGTGGGCAGGTCGCCGTGGACGGGGATGCGGGGGCCTCCTTCGTTGGGGACGAGGGAGCCGTCGGCGGGGATGGCGGCGAGGTGGAGGGGGCGCTCGTGGCTGGCGAGGAGGCGGGCGGCGCGGATGATGGCGAGTTGGCCGTCCGCGGACCAGCCGCGCAGATGGGTCAGGTCGAGGATGACCGGGCCGGTGCCGCGGGCGGCCACCCAGTCGATGGCGCCGTGGAAGCGTTTCACGGCGTCCGGGCCGAGGTGGCCGGACAGGGACAGGACGCCCAGACCGGGCCGGGTGGTGTAGCGCCACTCGATCGTCACGGCTCTCCTACCTTCGTCTAGGGCGGTGTTCACTGCGGGGTGGTGCTCGGTGCGTGGTGTTGCGCGCTTGGTGTTTCGCGCTTGGTACTGCGCGGGTGCTCACAGCGGGAGGGTGATCCAGATCGTCTTGCCGTGGCCGTCGCCGTCGGCGCGCACCACCGCGGTGCCGCCGAGGTCCGTGGTCAGTTCGGCGACGGTGGCGAGTCCGCTGCCGGGCGCGGCGGCGTGCAGGGGCGGCTGGTAGGGGTGGCGGTCGTGGACGGCGAAGGCGAAGGTGTCCCGGCCGGCGGCGAACAGCACGGTGAGGTTGTCGCAACTGACGGCGGCGTGCCGGACGGTGTTGGTGACCAGTTCGGAGACGATCAGGAGCGCCGGGCCGACGGAGGGGTGGCCCGGGGAGATCCCCCACTGCGTCACGATCTGCTCGGCGGCCTCCCGGGCGAGGCGCACGGACTTCCCCGTGGCGGGGAGGGCGACGACGAGCCGTCGCGGTAGGTCTTCCAGACCGGAGAACATCATCGGGGCCTCACCGGGTTGCCTTCGGGGCGGATCGCGGGCCGGGCAGAGCGCTGGCGGGCAGGAGTCCGGTCCGTTGCAGGTGTGCGCGGGCGGCGGCGACCGCGTCGGGGGTGGTGGCGTGCACCCGGCCGTCGCGACGCAGCAGGTCGAGCGCGCCGACGGCGTCCAGGGCCCGGCGCTGGACGGGGTGGACGCCGGAGACCATGACGAGGATGCCGCGGCGGTCGAGTTCGTCGAGGGCGTCCTTGAGGGCGAGCGCCCCGGTGGCGTCGACGGTGGTGACCCGGGACATCCGCAGCACCACCACGCGGACGTCGTCCACCTCGGACAGTTCCAGGAGGAAGCGGTGGGCCGCGGCGAAGAAGAGCGGGCCTTCGATGCGGTAGGCGACGATGTGCTCGCTGAGCAGGGCGTGCTCCTCGTCGCTGTGGCCGTCGGGCAGGTCGGGGCGGATGTCGATGCGGTCCAGCCGGGCCTGGCGGGCGACGGCCCGCAGGGCGAGCGCGCCGGCCACGGCCAGGCCGATGACCACCGCCCACACCAGGTCCAGGACGAGGGTGGCGACCGCGGTGAGGACCAGGACGAGGGCGTCGGCGCGGGTGACGCGGGCCATCGCACGCAGGGACCCCACCTCCACCATCCGCACGGCGGTGGCGATCAGGACGCCGGCGAGCGCGGCCAGCGGGATGCGGGAGACCAGCGGGGCGGCGGCCAGCACGACGACGGCGAGGACGGCGGCGTGCACCAGCGCGGCGAGCCGGGAGGCGGCGCCGCTGCGCACGTTGACCGCGGTGCGGGCGATGGCGCCGGTCGCGGGCACCCCGCCGAAGAGGGGCGCGGCGACGTTCGCCACGCCCTGCCCGAACAGCTCCCGGTCCGGGTCGTGCCGCTGGCCGGTCGTCATGCCGTCGGCGACCTGCGCCGACAGCAGCGACTCCAGCGCGGCGAGGGCCGCGACCGCGAGGGCGGGCGCGAGCAGCGGGCCGAGCGCTGCGGGGTCGAGGAAGCCGAGGGAGGGGGCGGGCAGGCCGGCCGGCAGGGTGCCGATCACGGCCGCCCGGTCGAGGTCGAAGAGTTGGGCGACCGCGGTGGCGGCGATCACGGCGACGATGGAGAACGGGACGCCGGGGCGCCAGCGCGCCCCGAGCAGCATCACCGCGGCGACGCCGGCGGCGAGCGCGAGTGCGGTCCAGTTCGGCGCGGCGACGAACGCGCCGACGGCGTGCCGGCTCACCGCGAGGACCTTCTCGCCCTCCGCTTCGACGCCGAGGGCGTTGGGGAGTTGCTGCAAGCCGATGACGAGGGCGATCCCTAGGGTGAACCCCTCCACCACGGAGGCGGGGACGTACGCCATGTAGCGGCCGGCCCGCAGGGCGGCCAGCGCGAGCAGCATCAGCCCGGCGAGCAGTCCCACGGTGAGCACGCCCGCCGGGCCGTGCCGGGCGACGATGGGCACCAGGACCACGGTCATCGCCCCGGTCGGGCCGGACACCTGCAGGTTCGAGCCGCCGAAGACCGCGGCGAGCGCACCGGCGACCACGGCTGTCGCCAGCCCGGCTTCGGCGCCGAGTCCGGAGGAGACGCCGAACCCCAGCGCCAGCGGCAGCGCGACGATCGCCACCGTCAGCCCGGCGAGCAGGTCCCGCTTCGGGTCGCGGGCCATCACCGCCAGGTCCGCGCGGGAGGGCAGGAGAGAACGCGCCCGGGCGATGCCGCGGGCCCCCATCGTGCTCAACGGATCGTTTCCTCAGCTTCCCGGGACGTCACCGACGGCGTCCGCGACCCGGCTCGCACCGGACCGGTTCGCTCCCCCGCGGGCGGGCGCGGCAGGCCCGGCCTCCGCTTCGCACAGCGCACTCCGCATCGCCCACACTCCTCCTCGCCGCCGCCCTCGCGCCGGCGCTCGACCGGGGCGGTCGGCCACCGCTCGCGGCAGACTCCTCCACGGAAGCCCCGGGCCATGATGTAGGGAATTGAAAAACTTTGCAATTCACCAACAGTGATGGCTTCTGCCCTGGCCACGACCTCCGCCGACGACTCCCGCGACGGCGGGCGCCCGCCGGCCCGGCAGCGGGGATTCGCACCGCCGCCCGCCCCGGAGGTAACCTTGAAGAGTTCTTCAATTCCTCAGGCGAGGTGCGCTCCCGATGAAGCCCGCGGTTCCGCTGTACCAGGCGAAGGCGGAGTTCTTCCGCATGCTCGGCCACCCCGTCCGGATCCGGGTCCTGGAACTCCTCCAGGACGGCCCCATGCCGGTCCGTGACCTGCTCGCCGACATCGGGATCGAGCCCTCCAGCCTCTCCCAGCAACTCGCGGTGCTACGACGCTCGGGCATCGTGACGGCCACCCGCGAGGGCACCACCGTCGTCTACGCACTCGCCGGCGGCGACGTGGCCGAACTCATGCGGGCAGCCCGTCGGATCCTCACCGAAATGCTCACCGGCCAGAGCGAACTGCTGGCCGAACTGACCACCGCGGACCAGCGAGGCACCTCATGAGCAAACGCCCCGCCAAGGGCGAGCAGGACCGGGAAGCGTGGCTGGAGAAGGGGGTCGCGCTCCGCGTCTTCTTCTACATCTTCGGCACGCACTTGTTCGCCGGGTTCATCTGGATCCTCTTCTACGTCGGCGAACGGGCCAGGTAGCGGCGGACGAACCACGGAGCGACCGGCGCTCACATGCGGCGCAGCAACTCCGCCACGACGGCCCCGGGCAGGGCGGGGTTGGCGGCCGCCGCTTCCACCACCTGCCAGTCCGCGTCGTCCAGCAACTCCACGACAACCGACGACTCAAGCTCCGGACGGCCGGCGACGATCGGCCTGGCCCGCTCGTCCGCCAGGCACGCGAGCAGCGCCCCTGCGGTGGCGACGGGGTGCCGGGCGACCTCGCGCAACGCCTTCCGCGCCGGTGGCTCGTGTCGGGCCACCTCCTCCAACAGCGCCGCGGGGGCGTCCGGGTTCGCCGCCACGCGGGCGTGGACGCGGACGCCGTATCGATCGACCAGCGCGCGCAGCTGCCGCTCCGACAGGCCGGGGTGCGCAGCAATGGACTTGGCCACCTTCGCGTCGGCATCGCCGACCAGCCGGTCGCGCACCGCGGGCGGCAGGTCCCGTCGCTGGGCCACCAGCATCCGGATGACCGGGTCGGGCGCCGCGGCCAGCCCGTCGACCTCGGCCGCTGCGGCAGTGGCGATCCGCGGCAGGAGGGTGCTGCCGATGCGGGAGGTACGGGCCAGCTCCCTGAGGACGTCGAGGGGCACCCGGGGGTGGTGTGCGAGCCTGCGGCGCACCTCGGGGTCGTGGTCGCGGGCCAGCGTCCGGATGACGGCGTCGTCGATGGCAGGGTTCTCGGCCAGTTCGCCCCGGACACCGGGGACGGGGTCCGAGGCGAGTCGTGTGCACGCCTGCGCGGCCAGGTCCGGGCGCCCGGCTAGCGCCCAGCGCAGCGCCGTCGAAGGGTGCTCGACGGCGGAGACGAAGGCGGCGACCGCTTCGGCGGGGGTGGCGGCGTTGCGCAGCGTCGCCACCCGCACGTCGTGAACGGCGGACTCGTGGGTGCCGTCGCAGCCGAGCGATGAGAGTCGCGAGTGACGCTGCTCCCCACGGTCGCAGCCCGGACAGCGGCGCGGCGCGGAAAGCCCCTCCCCGACCAGGAGCGCCCCCAGGACGGCCGGCGGCGTCGCCTCGTTGGTCGCCACGGCACGGCGCACCTCCGCGTGCGGATGATCCGCGAGGGCGGCGGCCGTGTCAGGGCCCGCCCACGAGGCGAGTTCGACGACGACGCGCACGTCCCGGTCCGCCGTGAGCGTCGCCACGACGTCGACCGGCAGTCCGGGGCATGCCGCCAACTTCTCCCGGCGCTCCGGGTCCGGATCCGCCGCGAAGAGGCGCGCCCAGCCTGCCGGGCCGAGGCCCTGGTCGAGCAGGGCGAGGGCGACGACCGGCCGGGTGCGGGGGTCGATGTCGGCGGCGGTGAGCCGGCCTTCGTACGCGAGCCGCACCGCGCTGGCCTCGACGCGTGCCGCCAAGGCAACGGCCTGGGTGCGGCTCAGGTCGGCCCGGCCGGCGAGGGCCGCGCCGATGTCGTCGTCCGCGACGCCGATCAGCCGGTCGATCGCCTCTGGCGTCAGGGCGGGGTTGGCGGCGAGCCCGCACAGGAGATGGCGCATCCCCGCATCCTGCCCGCCAACTGGACGACGAGCGCGGGGGTTTCCCCACCGCCCACGTGGCCGTGCCTATGGGCGCTTCGCGTTCCGTCGGTACTGGCGCTGTTGGCACGCGCGTGAGCAGTACGTGCGGCGGCGGCCCCGGGGCTCGCGGGGGAAGGGGGCCGAGCAGACGACGCAGCGGCCTTCGGATGGTGGCTCTTCCGCACGGAGCGGCTTCTTTTCGTCACGCTGCCGCGGGGGCGGGGTGCGGCCCGGGAGTGAGCGGGCCGCGGCCACCAGGCCCTCGGTGGGGACGAGTCCGCGGGGCGTGCGGTTCATCAGTTCCGCGTCGAGTTCCGGGCACTCGTCGACGATGTCGTCGTCCGGGCACTGGAGCAGGTGCAGCAGGTAGGCGCGGGCGCTCTGCAACTGCTCGATCTTCTCTTCGACCACCCGGGCGTGCTGCCGCACCGTCCGTCGCCAATCGCCGTTCCTGCTGCCCGAGGTCACCACGGACGCCTCGTCGAGGGGCATCGCCCCGGTGACGCAGCACAGGTAGGCGAGGCCGATGCGGCGGAGTTCCGTCTCGGTGTAGACCCGGCGGCCCCGCACCCGCGGCGGGGCGGGCAGGACCCGTTGGGACTCCCACCACCGCAGGGCCGACGGGGCGAGGCCGTAGAGGGCGGCGGCCTGGCCGATCGAGACGCCTCGGAGATCGCTCATGCGGTCATTTGACATCAAGTCGCCTTGAAGACTCAAGATCTTAGTGAGGTAAGGCATACCTTGTCACACCCGGCCGGGGTGCGGAGGTAGTTCCACCGCGTCAGGGGTCGAGGGGACAAGGGACGAGGCGGCGATCACGCAGGCCGTCGTCCAGCGCGACGACCCGGACCGCACGGTGATCGTGATCGTGCACCGGCCCGCCACGCTGACCGCGGCGGACCACGTCGTCGCGCTGGACGACGGCCGGGTGGTGGAGTCCGGGACGGCCGCGGAACTGCTGTCCAGGGGCGGCGCGTTCGTCCGTCTCACCCGGCAGTACGAGCACGCCCGGCACTGGCGCATCGGCCCGCACGGATGACGGCCGGCGCCCGTCCGCCGGGCGGGCGTCGGGCCCGACCGTGACCGTCCGGTCCACCGGCGAGGACATCACCGTGCCGGTCGCCGACCGCGGGATCTCGGCGCCGGGCCGACGGGACTGTGACGAGGAGCCCTACGGCCACAGCACGTGGCGCTGCCAGGGCGCGGTGCGGGTGGGGCGTTCGTAGCGGAGCCGGGTGTGGACGCGGTCCTTGGCCGCCTGCCAGAACTCGACCCCGGTCGGGACGAGCGTGTGGAGCGTCCACGCGGGGTCGACCAGGGCGGGGTCCGACTCGATGCGGGCGAGGGCCGCGCGGAACGCGCCGTCGCGTTCTTCGGGGTCG
This sequence comes from Streptomyces sp. NPDC017979, assembly GCF_044328175.1. Lineage (NCBI taxonomy): Bacteria > Bacillati > Actinomycetota > Actinomycetes > Kitasatosporales > Streptomycetaceae > Streptomyces > Streptomyces sp. NPDC017979. The sequence goes on from NZ_JBIRGU010000004.1 coordinate 534,463, forward strand.
GTGAGGTGGTCGCTCTGGCGGCCCAACAGCGTCTCCGCCCGGGCGGAGGGCGTGCGGGCCAGCAAGTCGGCCGCGCTCTGCTCCGGGGGCGCGGGCTCGACGTCGCCGCGCAGTCGAACCTGTCGGCCGAGGAGGGGCCAGTGGAAGGTGAGTGCCGCGCGGGGTCGGGCCGCGAGTTGGCGGCCCTTGGGGCTGCCGGCGTGCACGGCGAACTGCCAGCCGGCGTCGACGTCGTCGACGTGCTTGAGGATGAGCACCCGGGCGTCCGGGACGCCGTCGTCCCCGACCGTCGAGAGGGTCATGGCGTGCGGCTCGGGCACGCCCGCCGCGACGGCCGCCCGCAGCCAGTCGAGGAACAGCGGGACGGGGTCGGCCGGGGCGGCGGCCGGGTCGAACTCAGCGAGCGGGCCGGCGAACACCTCAAGGTCCCGCAGCCACTGCCGTACGTCTACGGGTTCGTCAGCGCCGTCACCGGGCGCGCTGCTCGCACGCTCCAGGTACACCCACGCGCGGGTGCCCGAGCGCAGGGTGACCTCGACGCGGGCGTAGTCGTCGACTTCGTACGCGTCGGCCGCGGCGAGTTCGGCTTGGGTGATCGTGAAGACCCGCCCTTCGACGGCGTCCCGGGCGTTGGCGGAGGCGACGACCATCGGGTGCCGGTCGGTGCCGCTGGCCCGGATGACGTCGGGGTCGGTGATCAGGACCGTGGTGGTGCGGTGGCCGGGCAGGGCGTCCGGGACGCCGTCGAGCAGCCGGCCGAACTGGGAGAGCTGGACTTGGGGCAGTTGGAGCGTGCCGTACGAGAAGAGGTGGACGGGGCGTTCGGCCATCAGAGGTGGCTCCTTCGCGACGGGAGGTCAGGGGGACGGTCAGGGGGTGCGCGCGCACTGCGCGGCCAGGCGCAGGCCCTCGTCGACGGCGCCCGGGATGTCGACGACCGGGAACAGGACGTGGCGCACGGTCCGTTCGGCGTCGGCGATCAGGATCAGCCGCTTGTGCCGCAGCCGGCCCGCACCACGGAAGGTCGGCAGCCGCAGCGCCGCGGCCAGCCGGTGGGCGGCGTCGGAGAGCAGGGCGTACGGCACCTGCTCGACGCGGGCGAACTCGGCCTGTTCGTGGGGGAATTGGGTGCTGATTCCGCGCACGTCCGCGCCGACCCGTTGGAAGTCGGGCCAGACGTCCCGGAAGAGCCGGTTCTCCAGGGTGCAGCCGGGGGCGCCGGGGATCGGCGGATCGCCCCAGTCGACCCCGGTGCCGGGGTAGGTGAACAGCACCGTGGCGCGGGCTCCGGCGGAGACCAACGGCAGTTCGGCGCCGCCCTGGGCGCCCGGCAGCGCGAGCCCGTCGGGCAGTCGGGTGCCGGCCAGCGCGTGGACGCGGGCGTGCTCCGCGCCGTCCTGCGCGCTCGTCGCGGTGAGGCCGCCGTCGCCGAGCACCCAGCGGTCGCCCCAGTCCTGCATGGCGACGAGCAGCGGCAGCAGCGCTGCGCCGGCGTCGGTGAGCAGGTACTCGTAGCGCACTGGGCGCCGCTGGTAGAGGCTGCGGCGCAGCACGCCGCGGGCGACGAGCCGGCCGAGGCGCTCGGTGAGCACGTTCCGCGACAGGCCGATCTCGGCGGCGAGCGCGTCGAATCTGACGTGGCCGCGGGCGATCTCGCGCAGGACGAGCACGTTCCACCAGTCACCCAGGACGACGGCTGCCTGGGCGATGCCGCAGGTCTCGTCGGCGTTGTGCATCCTCATGGGCCCATAGTAGGTTCATTTTCAGGACCCACTTTGTTTCACGCTAAAACTTATCTCTGCCGTGATGCTGCGCGGCGGACCGAACGCGAGGAGGCACGGCGTGCCCGTCGTCATCAGCCGGATCGTCGGACGCGAGATCATCGACAGCCGGGGCAACCCGACGGTGGAGGTCGACGTCGTCCTCTCGGACGGATCGCTGGGCCGGGCGGCCGTCCCCTCCGGTGCGTCCACCGGGGCGCGCGAGGCGGTGGAGCTGCGCGACGGGGACCCGGCCCGCTTCCACGGCAAGGGCGTGCGGCGCGCGGTCGACGCCGTGAACGACGCGATCTCGGACGCGGTGGTCGGCCTCGGCGCCGACGACCAGGCGACGATCGACGCGACGCTGATCGACCTGGACGGCACCGCCGACAAGGGGCGGCTGGGCGCGAACGCGATCCTCGGCGTCTCCCTGGCCGCCGCCAAGGCCGCGGCGGCCTCGCACCGGCTGCCGCTGTACCGCTACGTCGGCGGGGTCGACGCCCGGCTGCTGCCGGTGCCGATGATGAACATCGTCAACGGTGGCGCCCACGCGGACAACCCGCTCGACTTCCAGGAGTTCATGATCGCCCCGATCGGGGCGGCGACCTTCGCCGAAGCGGTCCGGATGGGCTCGGAGGTCTTCCACACCCTGCGGAACGACCTGATCGCCGCGGGCCACAGCGTGAACGTCGGGGACGAGGGCGGCTTCGCGCCCGATCTGCGCACCGCCGACGAGGCCCTGGACTTCGTCGTCCGGGCCGTCGAGCAGACCGGGTACGAGCCGGGCACCGACATCGTGCTCACCATGGACCCGGCCGCGTCCGAGTTCTTCCGCGACGGCGCGTACGAGTACGCCGGCGAGGGCGTGCGCCGCTCCCCCGCCGAGCACGCCGACTACCTGGCCTCGCTCGTCGAGCGCTACCCCGTGACCTCCATCGAGGACCCGATGGCGGAGGACGACCACGCCGGCTGGCGCGCGCTCACGGCCCGGCTCGGCGACCGCTGCCAGCTCACCGGCGACGACGTGTTCTGCACCAACGAGGCGCTGCTCACGGCCGGCATCAGGGACGGGATCGCCAACTCGATCCTGGTGAAGGTGAACCAGATCGGCACCGTCACCGAGACGCTGGCCACCGTCGCGACCGCACACCGCGCCGGCTACACCGTCGTGATGTCGCACCGCTCCGGCGAGACCGAGGACACCACGATCGCCGACCTCGCGGTGGCCACGGGCTGCGGCCAGATCAAGACCGGCTCCCTCTCGCGCGCCGACCGCACCGCCAAGTACAACCAACTCGTGCGCATCGAGGAGGAGTTGGGCAAGCAGGCGCGGTACGCGGGCAGGGCGGCGCTCGGTCGCGCGTGACAGATACCGTCCGGGCTGCGCGGGTGACGCCCGCCGGGGCGCGGAAGGCGCCCTGAATCCTTCCGCCGTCGGGACGCCTCTCATGGGGGTACGGACGAACGGGCCGTACGCGAACCGGAGGTAGTCATGATCACGGGTGCCGTCATCGGCGGAGCCGTCCTACTGTGCGCCTGCACCTTCTTCTTCCTGCGCCGCCGCGGGAGCCGCCGTGGCTGACCGCACCTGGCCCGGCGACCAGTTGATCGCCGCGGCCCGGGACGGCGACGGGGAGGCGGTGGCCGCCCTGGTGTCCGGCTCGCACCCGCACGTGCGGCGGTTCGCGCACTCCCTGTGCGCCACCCCGCAGGACGCCGAGGACGCCGCGCAGGAGGCGCTGATCATCCTGTACCGGAAGATCGGGATGCTCCGGGCCTCGGGCGCACTGGCCTCCTGGATGTTCCGGATCGTGCGCAACGAGTGCCTGCGCCGCACCCGACAGATGCTCCGCGGCTCCGAGCCGCTGCCGGAGGCGGCCGCCCCCTCGCCGGAGGAGGACGTACTGCTGCGCCTGGAGGCCGAGTTGGTCGCCCGGGCCATCGCCGCCCTCCCCGCCGACCAGCGGCGGGTGCTGATCATGCGGGACGTGCAGGGTTACAGCGGCCGGATGACCGCCGACGCCCTCGGCCTGAGCACCGCGGCCATGAAGTCCCGGCTGCACCGGGCCCGGGCCGCGGTCCGCGAGGCGCTGCGGCCCGGTTCCGGCGCGGGCGCCGCACGGGGCGGTGGTGCGAATGCGTGAGCCCGGCGACTTCGCCAGCGCGTCCGTACCCCGCCACCTGGCGCGCGGCGCCGTCGGCTTCGGCTCCCTGGCCGCCTCGGTCCTGCTGATCCCGCTGACCGGGCCGGTGAGCCTACTGCTCGCCCCGGTGGGGCTGCTGGCGCTGCGCGGCTGCCCCCTGTGCTGGACCGTCGGCCTGGCCCAGACCCTGTCGCGGGGCAGGCTGCGACGGAGTTGCGAGGACGGCCGCTGCGAGTTGACCGTCGCCCGGGGCCCGGCGCAGAAGGAGGTACGGGACCGGGCGGCGGCCCGGACCTGACGGAGCCGGCTCGCCGGGCGTGCGCTTTCGCCGCGCCGGGCGAGCCGGCCCGCCCGTTCCCCGGGGCAGGTGCGACCCACCCCGAGACCGTGATACTAATACCGGTATAAGTATTGGCCCCGGGTGGGACGAGGAGCGACTGCACATGGTGGAGATCAAGACGGACGCGGCGATGGACGCCATGCGGGAGGCCGGGCGCGTGGTGGCCCGCGCCCTGGCCGCGGTCCGGGAGGCGGCCGACGTGGGGGTGTCCCTCAAGGAACTCGACGACGCGGCCCGCGCCGTGCTGAACGAGGCTGGCGCCACCTCGCCCTTCCTCGGCTACCAGCCGTCCTTCGCGCCGACCCCCTTCCCCGCCGTGATCTGCACCTCCGTCAACGACGCGGTGAGCCACGGCATCCCCACCGGCTACCGGCTGCGCGACGGCGACCTGGTGAGCGTCGACTGCGGCGCCCTGCTCGACGGCTGGGCCGGCGACGCAGCCGTCAGCTTCACCGTCGGAACGCCGCGCCCCGAGGACCTGGAGCTGATCGACGCCACCCGTCGGGCCGTCGACGCCGGCATCGCCGCCGCCCGGGTCGGCGCCCGGATCGGCGACATCTCGCACGCGATCGACGCCGTCGCCCGCAAGGCGCGCTGCGGCATGCCCGCGGACTTCGGCGGCCACGGCATCGGCCGCAGCATGCACGAGGACCCCCACGTCCCCAACCGCGGGCGCCCGGGCCGCGGCTTCCCCCTCCGGCACGGCCTGGTCCTCGCCATCGAGCCCATGCTGATGGCCGGCGGACGGGACAAGTACCGCACCGACGTCGACGGCTGGACCCTGCGCACCACCGACGGCAGCCGGGCCGCCCACTTCGAGCACACCGTCGCCATCACCGACCGGGGCCCGCGCGTCCTCACCCTGCCCTGACCCGCACCCCTCGCAGGAAGAAGCGAACCGGGGCGGCGGGGCCCGCCGTCAGGCGGCCGGAGCCGACACGGCGGTGTTCTGGCCCGCCACGATCTTCCAACCGTCGGGACGCTCGGCGACGACGTAGAGCGTCGAACCCCAAGGCCCCTCGACGGGCCCGCCGGCGGCGTCGGTCGGCGTCTGGACCACGTTCACCGCGATCACGCCCGGGGCGACCGCCAGCAGCTTGGTGATGTCGTAGCGGGCGTAGGAGTCCCGTAGGAACCCCTTCAGCGCCGGCCCGCTGAACTCGGCGATCGCCGTCCGCCCGTCCAAGCGGGTGCCCATGGCGTTGGACCAGGACGCGTCGACGGCGAACTGCTCGCTCAGCGCCGTCCCGTCCTTGGCGTTGAACGCCTGCTCCAGCGCCTTCACCACCCCGGACACCGCCTCCCGGGTCTGCTGCGACACCGCTCCCACGACGAGGACCTCGTTGGTCATGACCGCTCCCTCTTCCACTGGGGCTTCCGGACCGCGTCCGGGGCGACCGCGTCGACCGCCGGACACCATCCGACAACCTCAAGCAAGATCGAGGTCAAGTGCGCCAGCGGATGGCTTGTTTGCCCGCTTCCCCACCGGCCCGGACGCGCAGGGGCTACCGTCGAGCACGGAACACGGGGGTTCCGCGCGTCGACGGGACCGTCGCGCGCGGAGACGGAGGGGGATCCGCGCATGTCCGCCGAATTCGGCTTACTCGGCACCATCGAAGCGCACATCGACGGACGTCCCGTCGACGCGCTCGGCCACACCCGACAGCGGTGCGTCCTGGCCGCGCTGCTCGTCGACTCCCCGCGGGCGGTGACGGCGGAGCAACTGGTCGAACGCGTCTGGGGAGACGACCCGCCGCGACAGGCGCTCAACTCCGTGTACAGCTCCGTCTCCCGACTGCGCCGGGCCCTCGCTCCGGCCGGTGAGGTGCGGATCGACCGCGGGCCCGGCGGCTACGTCGTCACCACCGAAGCCGACGCGGTCGACCTGCACCGGTTCCGCACGCTGGTGGCCCGCGCCCGCAAGGCCGACGACGCCGAAGCCGACGCGCTGTTGGAACAGGCGCTGCTGCTGTGGCGGGGCGACCCGTTCGCCACCGTGGACACCGTCTGGTTCAACGCGCTGCGCGAGACCCTGAAGCACGAACGCGCCCAGGCCGAACTGGACCGCCACGACCTGCGACTGCGCCTCGGCGACCACCTGAGGCTGCTCAGCGAACTGCCCGCGCTCGTCCGGCACCGACCGCTGGACGAGCGGCTGGTGGGACAGCTGGTGCTGGCCCTGTACCGGGGCGGGCGCACGGCCGAGGCGCTGACGCGGTACGAAGAGCTGCGCCGGCGACTCGCCGACGAACTCGGCGCGGACCCCGGACCTGAGTTACGCGCCCTCCACACCCGCATCCTCACGGCCGACCCCGCGCTGACCGCCCCCGCCGCCCCCGTGGACCCCACCGCCGCACCGGCGTCCGGTCCCGTCCCGCGACAACTCCCCTCCCCACCCGTCACGTTCACCGGCCGCGCCAAGGAGATCACGGCACTCGACGGCCTGTTGGCTGACGGTGCCGAGCCGGCACGGACCGTGGTGATCTCCGCCATCGCCGGGGCCGGGGGCATCGGCAAGACCTGGCTCGCCCTCCAATGGGCCCACCACCACCTGGACCGCTTCCCCGACGGGCAGCTCTACGCCAACCTCCGCGGCTTCGATCCGCTGGCCGACCCGATGTCCCCGCAGACGGCCCTGCGCGGGTTCCTGGTCGCGCTCGGCACCGACCCCGAGGGGGTGCCCCGGGACCTCGACGGACAGTCGGCGCTCTACCGCAGCCTCACGGCCGGCCGCCGCTTCCTCGTCCTCCTCGACAACGCCCGCGACACCGCACAGGTCGCTCCCCTGCTGCCCGGCGGTGACGGCTGCACCGTCGTGGTCACCAGCCGCAGTCGCCTGCCCGGGCTGACCGCGGCCCACGGCGCCCGCCCCCTCACCCTGGACGTGTTCGCCGAGGAAGAGGCCCACGCGCTGTTCACCCGGCTCGTGGGCGCCGAACGCACGGCCGCCGAACCCGCCGCCGTCACCTCCCTGTTGGCCTACTGCGCCGGGCTGCCGCTGGCCGTCGGCATCCTGGCCGCCCGCGCCGCGACCAGCCCCGAACTCCTCCTCGCCGCGCTGGCCGACGAGGTGGGGGAAGCGCACTCGGGGCTGGACGCGCTCGACACCGGTGACGTCGCGGCCGACCTGCGCGCCGTCCTCACCGCCTCGCTCAAGGCGCTGCCGCCCGCCGCCGCGCAGCTCTTCCGGCTCCTGGGCACGGTGTCCGGCACCGACGTCGACCCGTACGCGGCGGCGGCACTCGCCGAGTCGACCGCATCCGCAACCCGGGCCGCCCTCCGGGCCCTCGTCGGCGCGCACCTCCTACAGGAGCACGCCCCCGGCCGCTACCGCATGCACGACCTGACGCGGCTGTTCGCCGCCGAGCGCGCCGCGCGCGACGAGTCGGCGGCGTGGCAGCGCGGGGCGCTCCAGCGGTACGCGGACTTCCTGCTGCACACGGCGACCGCGGCCGTCGGACAGGTCGATCCGCGCCGCACGAGCGCCCCCGGGGAGGCACCGGCGCCCTTCGCTGCCCCGCAGTTCACCGCGTACGAACAGGCCCTGGACTGGCTGGACGCCGAGCGGGAGAACCTCACGGCGCTGGTGCGGCGGGCACACGAGTGCGGACTGCACGAGCACGCCTGGCGGCTGCCGCGCACCCTGTGGCCCTACTACTTCCTCCGCGGCCACCTGACGGAGTGGACCGCCTCCCACCGGGTCGCCCTCGCGGCGCTGGGGCACCTCGACGCCCCCGCGGGGCACGCCGACACCGTGCACAACCTCGGCACGGCGCTGTGGCAGCTCGCCCGGTACGAGGAGGCGGCCGGGGCGTTCGAGGAGGCGGTGGACCGACGGCACTCGCTGGGGGACCACGTCGGGGTGGCGTCCTCCCTGACGAACCTGGCCGTCGTCTCCTACTACAGCGGTCGCTACCCGGACGCCCTGCGCCACGGCCTGCGGTCGCTCGCACTGCGCCGCGACGCGGGCGACGTCCTCGGCGAGTCGTCGACGCTGACCCTGGTCAGCGGGGTCCTCGCCCGGATGGGCCGGTACGAGGAAGCGCTGTCGCACTCCCTGCGTTCGCTCGACATCTTCCGGGAGCAGGGCGATCCGCACGGCGAGGCGAGCGCCCGGCTCAACCTGGGCATCCTGTACGAGCGGCTGGGCCGCATCGACGACGCCTTCGCGTACGGGCGCGTGGCCCTCGCCGCGATGGAGCGGCTCGGGCACCGCGCCAGGACCGCCTTGGCGTACTCGGTCCTGGCGACCGCGCACACCCGCGCCGGGGAGCACCGCACCGCGCTGGAACTGCACCGCGAGGCGCTGTCGGCCGCCGAAGGGCTCGACGACCCCGGCGAGTTGGCGGTGCTGGACCTGGAGCACGCGGTCAGCCTCCAGGCCGCCGCCGACCACGCCGGCGCCCTGGGGCGGGCCCGCACCGGGCTCGCCCACGCGGAACGCGCCCGTGATCCGTACGAACAGGCCCGCGCCCACCAGTTCGTCGCCGATGCGCTCGGCGCCCTCGGGCGCAGCGGCGAGGGGGCGACGCACCGGGAGCGGGCGCGGGCGGGTTTCGCCGCGCTCGGCGTCGAGCCGCCGGCCCCGTGCGTCGACGGGGCCGCAGCTCCCGGTGGCGCGGACACCGCGCAGGTGTCCTGAGGAACGCCCGTACGGCGCAGCCTCAGCCGGCTTCCAGCGCCACCGGCACCGTCGGCACGCCGTCGCGTCCGGTCCTGCCGGCGTGCAGCAGCAGGTCGCTGTCGCCGATCCCGGCCCACCCGAGGAGGTAGCCCAGCAGGGAGGTGCGTCCCGGTGCGCCGGTGGAGAAGCCGGCCGTGCGGATGCGGTCGAGCACCCGTTGCTGGAAGTCGTCGGCCCGCTCCAGCAGGGACCTCTCGCCCAGCAGCCGACCGGTGGCGATCAGCGACTGCACCACCCCGCTGCTGCCGTGGCACACCGACAGGTCCACCGGCCCGCGCTCGGGCAGGCGCACGGCGGCTGCCAGCAGTTCCGCGTGCCAGCCGTCGTGCAGCGCCTCCTGCCGGCCCGCGGACACCAGGATCTCCGCGGACGCCAGGAGCAGCCCGGCCGCTCCCTTGCACCATCCGGTGCCGGTGGGCGCCGCCCCGTGGGCGGTGCGGTCCGCGAGCCAGTCGGCCGACGCGCGGACGAGCGCGGCGTCGCCCAGTACCCGGCCGGCCCGGGACAGGGCCCAGCGCAGTCCGAGTTCGCCGTGGGCCACGTCGGACCAGTCGGCCGCCCGCGGTGCGTCGAGCGCGGCCCGTACCGCGTCCACCAGGGTGGTCAGGGGTGCGTCGACGGGCAGCAGGCTCCGGTCGCCGCGCTCGGCCCGGGAGAGCAGCACCATCAGCAGGCCGGCGGGGCCCGACGCCAGATCGCCGCCCGCGCTTCCGTCGGCGATGCGTTCCCCGACGGTGCCGAGCAGGTCCTCCAGCCAGTCGGGGGCCGGCCGGCCGGGGCGGGCGAGCAGCAGCGATGCGGTGCCGGAGAACACCGAGTCGGCGGTGTCGGCCAGGGCGTCGCCGTACACGGACAGCAGGGCGTCCAGGCCGCGTTCGGCGCTCCAGTGGGCATCGGTCAGCTCGACGTCGTACCGGGCCGCGCGCTCCAGGAAGGAGACGATCCCGCCGGAGTCGTGGAAGGAGACGAAGGTGCCGGGCGCGAGGGTGGGGGTCGCCCTGCCGGGCCCGACGCCGCACAGCCAGCCGGTCTCCGTGCCCTTCGGGCCCTCGGTGCTGACGCCGACGTCCCTGATCAGCCGGGCGATGGCGGGCCACCAGGCGCCGGGGGCGGCGGCCAGGTGGCTGCGGCGGAAGACGCTCTGCGCGCTGAGTCCCTGCGGCCCGCCCTCGTCGGCGAGTTCGCCGAAGGTCTCCTCCAGCAGGAACCGGTGGTGCAGATCGCCGCGTGCCGCGTTCACGGCGACGCCGGCGCGGGCGAACTCCAGCGGCGTTCCGGTGACGACGGCGAGCGGCCCGGCGCCGATGGCGGTGATCTCCCGGCTGTCGCCCCGGGTGCTGAAGTACGGCACGTTGCCGGTGGCCAGGCAGGCGTGTTCGGCCAGGCCCAGTCGGTGTGCGCCCTCCTCGGAGAGGTAGGCGGGAAAGCCCGCCAACAGCCGCAGCAGCCGGTCGGACTCGGCGCGGTCGGCGAGGTAGTCGGGGTGGGTGGCGGCGTCCAGGAAGCGGGCGTACACCATGGTCGAACGGATCAGGCACCGCACGGGCAGGTCGGCGTGGGCGTCCAGGACGCGCAGGACGTCTCGGCTGCGGACGAAGGAGAGGGCGTCGGTGTATCCGGCCACTATGTCGGCGTAGTGGTCGGTCGCCTTCAGGGGCACGTCCCCGAGGTGGGGGAGGTTGCCGTCATGCCGGTACGCACCGGTCTCCCAGCCGACGGAGATCGCGTCGCAGCCGGGGTCGCGGACCGTCGCGCCCTTCAGGTCCGAGCGCTGTTCGCCGGCGACGCCGACCCCGGCCATCAGCACGTCGACGGGTGAGGCGGGGTTCACCATCGGCACCAGCATGGTGGTGGCGACGGAGAGTTGGAGGTGGTGCATCAGCGTCAGCGGCAGCGCGGTGCCGCGTTCGCCGACCTCGGGCCGCAGCACCGTCTCCGTGTCGATCAGGCACGGGTGCTCGCCGTGCGCGAGCACGTTCTCGTGGTGCAGGTCGCAGGCGCCGATGGCGCCGAAGACCGCGCAGAGCGCACCGAAGCGGTAGTAGTAGCGCCCGGTCTGCTCGGGCGCGTCCATGGGTCGGTGGGCCACGAACCCCTGCCAACCGTGGCCGTCCGCGCTCAGCGACGGCGGGACGCACCGGCGCAGGGAGTGGGTGAGGTACGGCTCGGCGGCGGCGTACAGGTCCCGTACGAAGTCGTCGGAGACGAGGGGGCGGGGCTTGTGGACGAGCCGGGTGCCGTCGGCCAGCCGTACGCCCACCACTTGGCGGTAGCCGTTGTGCAGGTCGGACCCCGCGGCGGAGAGCGCCGTGATCCGCGCCCCGGACGCGTCGGGGCCCACCAGCGCGGCGGCCCGCAGCCGGGGCAGGTCGTCGGCGTAGTGCTGGAGGACTTCGGCGTACGCGGCGAGGGAGCCGCGGACGAAGGCGTCGAGGCGTTCGTCGAGCACGGGGTGGTCGGCGAGGATCCGTTCGCAGGCCGCCGGGTCCTCCAGGTGGTGGGTGAAGCGGCGCAGCGCGCGGTCGCCTTCCTTGGCCGCGGGGAGCCCCTGGCCGGCCCGGAAGGAGTGGAAGGCCCGGATGAGGGTCCGGAACGACTGTCCCTCGACGGCCTGTTGGAGGGTGGCGTGGACGTCGTCGAGGAGTTCCGCGAGCCGTTCGGGGACGGTGACGGGGACGGCGGTCGGGCGCAGCGCCGCGGCGACCGCGGCCGGGCTGACGACGTGCCGGTAGAAGGGGAGGAAGGCGGGGATCGCGACGGTCGTGGTCTCGGTCATGGCTCACTCGCCTCCTACGAGGGCGCCGGGGGCGCCGCTGGTGTACAGGGCGTGATAGTGGGTGCCCGGGGTCAGGAGTTCGTGGTGGGTGCCGCTCTGGACGATCCGTCCGCGGTGCAGCACGTGGATCCGGTCGGCGGCGTGGACGGTGGAGAGCCGGTGGGCGATGACGACCTGGGTGACGCCGAGCCGCTCGGTGAGCGCGGTGACGCGACGTTCGTTGACGGAGTCCAGGGCGGACGTCGCCTCGTCGAGCAGGAGGAAGGAGGGCCGTCGCAGCAGGGCGCGGACGAGGGCGATCCGTTGGCGCTGGCCGCCGGAGAAGTTGGTGCCCATCTCGGCGACCAGGGTGTCGAGTCCCATGGGGAGGTCGTCGAGGAAGCCGAGGAGGCCCGTGGTGCGGCAGAACTCCTCGGCTTCGGCGCGGGAGACGTCCAGGCCGAGGGTCAGGTTCTCCAGGATGGTCCGGTTGTGCAGGTGGACTTCCTGGGGGATGTAGCCGATGCGGCGGCGCAGTTGGTCCCGGGGGTATTCGCTCAGGGCGTGGCCGCCGAGCCGTACGGTGCCGCGCGTCGGCTCGTACAGCCCGCAGACGACCCGGCCGAGGGTGCTCTTGCCGGAGCCCGAGGCGCCGACCAGGGCGATCCGCGAGCCGGGCGCCACTTCCAGGTGGACGTCGGCGATCACGTCCGTGCCGTCGCGGGTGTAGCGGAACGAGACGCCGTCGAGCCGCAGGACGGCCGCCCCGGGCACCGGTCGGGTGCCGCCGGGCGGCTCGGGGGGCGTTTCGTTGATGTCCTTGAGCCGGGCCATGTGCCGGGTCGCCTCGGTGAATTCGATGTACGTCTGGAAGACGGAGCCGGCGAGCGCGAAGCAACTCGCCGAGACCGCCTGGACCGCGATGGCGGCGCCGAGGGAGATGCGTCCCTGGCCCACCAGGCTGAGCCCGGCGAAGAGCATGACCACCGGCCCGAAGAGCTGGAGGGCGCCGCTGATGCCCATGATCCGGCCCTGTTGGAGGCGCATCCGGGTCCGCATGGCGTCGAGGGAGGCGTCGTAGACGTCGCCCCAGTCCTTGAGGAACCGCTCCGCGTACCCGCCCATTTTGATCGTCGGCATGGACACGATGGCGTCGAGTTGGGCGGACTGGCTGCGGCTGAGCCAGTTGATCTCGGCGTCGACGGCTTCCTGGACGCGGGTGCGGGTCAGGGCCAGATAGCCGGCGTTGCCGAGGAACAGCAGGGTGGCGATCGAGCCGAGCCGCCATTCGACGGTGAACAGGTAGATCGACACGCAGAGCAGGGTCCCCAGGTCCAACGCGCCCTGGACGGCTCGGGAGGACAGCAGGTCCCGGACCATGTTGACGCTGTTGAGCCGGAACAGCAGCTCGCCCGGGGAGCGGGTGGAGAAGACGGAGAGCGGCAGGGAGAGCAGCCGTCGGAAGGTGTGCGTCATCAGGTGCCGCCCGAGGAGCGTGACCACGGTGGACAGCAGGACGACCCGCACGAGTTGGATCGCGCAGTGGGCGGCGGCGGCCACCAGGATCAGGGCGAGGACGACGGCGAGTCCGTCCGTGCCGCCGCCCCACCGGGTGTACTGGTCGACGCCCCAGCGGGTGAGGAGCGGGATGCCGAGGACGGCGCCGTACCCGCCGAGCGTGAGCAGGGCCACCGCCGCCAGCCTTCGGCGCGAGCCCGCCGCGAGGAGGGGTAGCCCCCGCCACTCGTGCAGCGGCCTGGGGCGCAGCCGGGTGAAGTCCGCTCCGGGCTCGGCGAGCAGGGCGATCCCGCTGAAGCCCGCCTCCAGTTCGGCGCGGGACAGCCGGCGCCGGCCGACGGCGGGGTCCATCACCACGGCGCGCCGGCCGTCGAACCGTTCCAGGACCACGAAGTGGCGCTCCTCCCAGAAGAGGATCACCGGCGCGCTGAAGGTGCGCAGCAGGTCGACCCGTCCCACTCGGAAGGTGCGGACGTCCATCCCCCGGGAGCGCAGGAAGCGGCCGAGCTGGCCGGCTCCGAGCCCGTCCCGTCCGGCGTCCAGGTCCCGTCGGGCGCTCGTCACGTCTTCGGTGCGGCCGTGGAAGCGCAGGACGGACACGCAGCAGCACAGGCCGCACTCCGTCTGGGCCACCTGGCTGGTCGTCGGCACCCGGCGCGGCCGAGCGCCGGGACGAGGAAGTCTCATGTCATCTGCTCGCAGACTCGCGGAGGGAGGAAGCGGAAAGGGCGCGGGGTGAGGGCCCGTTGACCGGTTCCTCACCCCGCCCCGGTTCATGTCGTCGGCTCCGTTGCCGGTGCGGCGTCACGGGCGACGACATGGGTTAGTGCGTGTCCGCGCTCACTTGCACCAGACGCGTGCGGTGGGGCAGACGGCGTTGCTGAGCGTCGCCGAGACGCCCGGGGTCGCCGGGGTCCACGGGGTGGCCGGCGAGATGGTTCCGCCGTGGGCCTCGCCCTCGCCCAGCTCGATCAGCTCCAACTCGTCGTGGCGGCCGAGTCCGTCGTCGAACTTCTCCGTGGTCTTGTCCATCTGACTGCTTCCTTCCGTCGTGGTTCACGGACCTGTCACGGGACCGGGTCCGATCGCCGGTTCCGCCCCGGCCCTCCCCCGGATCCGCCCGCGAGGGGCGGCACCTGGGCCGGGACGCGAACCGTGCGACCGGACGCGGCCCTTGGTGCACCACCGTGCCGACGGGACCTTGCGGGGACCTCGCCGAAAACCTTGCGGGAGCCGTGGCGAGGAGGGACGAAGCCTCGCGGCGCGCGCGGGGCGGGCTCGCCGTCACCGTCCCGACAGCGTCGGCACCAGGCGGCCGGGCGGCCGGGCGGAAATTGGCTACGCCGGCGGCCGGAAAGGGCGCAGACTCGGCCCATGAGGGACATGGGGGCGTTCAGGGAAGCCGTCGCCGCGTGGGCCGCCGGTGGTCCCGGTGGACCCGCGGGCGAGTTGGCCGCGGAGTTTCGGGTGCGCACGGCGGTGTTGTTGGAGGGGCCGAGCGACGTCGCCGCGGTCGATGCGCTGGCTGCGCGCCGCGGGCGGGAGTTGGCGGCCGAAGGGGTGTGCGTGCTGCCGATGGGCGGCGCGATGAGCGTCGGCCGGTACGCCGGGCTCCTGGGCCCGCCGGGGCTGGGACTGCGGCTGACCGGGCTGTGCGACGAGGCGGAGCGTCGCTACTACGCGCGCGGCTGGGAGCGGGCGGGTGCCCAGCCGCAGGAGTTCTTCGTCTGCGCGGCGGACCTGGAGGACGAGTTGATCCGTGCGCTGGGGGTGGCGCGGGTGACGGAACTGGTCCGGACGGAGGGCGATCTGCGGCCCCTCCAGACCTTCCTACGCCAGCCCGCGCAGCAGGGCCGCCCCGCGCAGCAGCAGTTGCGGCGATTCTTCGGCACGAAGAAGGGGCGCAAGATCCATTACGGTCGGGTCCTCGTCCAGGCCCTGGACCTCGACCGGGTCCCCGCCCCGCTCGACGACCTGCTCACCGCCCTGCGACCGGTCGACGCAGCCGAGCGGCGAGCGCGGCCATGACGAGCATGAGGGCGGGCAGCACGAGCATCGCCGTGCGCAGGCCCGTCGCTTCGGTGAGGAAGCCGATGACGGGCGGACCGGCGAGGAAGCCGACGTAGCCGACCGCGGAGACGGCGGCGATGGCGGGGCCGGGACGCTCGGGGCGCAGGTCGGCGGCGTGGCTGAAGACCACGGGCACCACGGCGGCCATGCCGAGGCCCAGCAGCCCGTAGCCGACGAAGCCGGCGAAGGCGGTGGGGACGGCGACGGGGACCGCGCCGCCGACCGCGGCCACGGCGGCGCACCCCGCGGTGAAGCCGGCCGTGCCGATGCGGGAGCGCACCCGGTCGGCGGCCAGCCGGCCGATGACCATCCCGGCCGAGAAGACGGCGAAGCCGACGCCCGCCGCGCCCGCGGACGCGCCCGCCTCCTCGTGCAGGTAGACCGCGCCCCAGTCGTTCACGACCCCCTCCCCCATCAGCGCGCAGAAGCCGACGAGTCCGGGGATCCACAGCCCGGGTCCGGGCAGGGCGAGGAGCGGGCCGGGCTCCTCGCCGGACCGTGCCGCCCGATCCGCGCGCGCGGCCCGCTTCGGCTCGGGTACGAGTGCGGTCACCGCCGCGCCCGCCACCGCGCACAGCACCACCGCGGCGCCGGCGAAGTGCGGCCCGGTCCCGACGCCCGCCCAGGCCACCAGCCCGCCGACGCCCGCTCCGACGATGCCGCCGAGGCTGAACATCGCGTGGAAGCCGCCGAGCACCGGGCGCGCGTAGGCCCGTTCGATCAGCACTCCCTGGGTGTTCATGGCCACGTCGACGGCGGTGTTGCCGCAGGCGAACAGCGCCAGCGCCACCGTGAGCAGCGCGAGTCCGGGCACCAGCGCCAGGCCGACGAGGGCGGTCAGATAGGCGGCCATGCCGACGCAGAGCACCGTACGGCTGCCGTAGCGGGCCACCAGTCCGCCCATCAGTGGCAGGGCGAGGAACGCGCCGCTGCTCAACCCCACGAGGGCCACGGCGAGTTGACCGGCGGAGAGGTCGAGCCGGTCCTGCACCGCGGGGACGCGGGAGGCCCAGGTGGCGAAGGTGGCGCCGGTGACGAAGAACACCGCGCTGACGGCCAGCCGCACCGTCCTCAGACGTCGCGCCACTTCGGTCGCGGAGCCGGTCAGGACGAACCCGCTTGCCTTCGGCACGGCCATGCGGACGTACCTACCCAGCGCGCGCCGGCGCACTCCCGGCGCCGAGGGGGCGGCGCGTGAGTCAAGGGCAGGGGTTCACGGGCGACCGGGCGGCAGTGATGACGGCCGCCAGGTCCGCGCCCGCCGCCAGCAGGGCGACGGTCCGTACGGCGATCTGGTCGAGCCGTCGGCGCAGGACGCGTCGGGCCTCTTCCAGGCCGTCGAGCCGGTGCAGGGACGTCAGGGTCTCGCGCACCGCGGGGATGCCGTAGCCGGCGGCGCGGAGGGCCGCGACGATCCTGGCCGCCCGGATCGCCGGGAGGCCGTAGCGCCGGGCTCGCAGCGACGTCACCCGCTCGGGGGCCACGAGCCCTTCCTGTTCCCAGAACCGCAGGGTCGACGGACGCACGCCGAGGGCCCCGGCCAACTCCGTGATCGTCATCGCGTCGCCCGCCCCCGCGCCTTCCTGCTCGAACCCGGCCGCGTCGGCTTCGGCGGCGATCGCCTCCAGCGCCTTGAGGGCGCGCAGCGCCTCGTCCCGCTCCCGCGCGAGCCGGACGTGCGCCCCGTTGATCGCCGACGCCGCCTCCGCCGCCGTCCGGGTGGGCAACTCCGCGAGCACCCGCCGGGCCTCGACCGGCCCCACCGCGCCGGCCAGTCCCCGGTAGGCGCGCAGGGCGTGCAGATGGATCGGCGCGTAGGACCGGTATCCGTTGCTCGATCGCGCGGCCGGGGGGATGACGCCCAGCCGCTCCAGGTCGCGGACCTGTTGCAGCGAGTACCCGGTCTCGCGCGCGACGTCGGCCGTTCTCAGCGGCGTCCGCCGGGCGCTGCTCTCCGGTCCGTCCATGGAGCAACCCCACACAAGCACTTGAAGGTCACGCTTGAACCATGAGTATGGAACAGATCATCGCGACCGTGCACGGCTTCGACGGCGCGCTCGTGCTCCGCCCGACCCGCGGAGACGACTTCCCCGAGCTCGCGTGGGGCGACGCGTTCTTCTACTACGCGCCCGACGGCGAGGTGCCGCGCAACGTCCAGCCGTACGGGACGGTCGTCACCAAGGACTACCCCGACGACACCGCCTCCGACCTGGACCCGCCGGGCCGCTGGCGGGTGAACGTCCACGTCGACCGGGCGACGTTCGAGGACCTCACCGGGGAGGAGCCGCGCGACCTCGGTCACCGCGACCACGCGACTGTCGACCTCGTGCTGCCGCACCCGGTGTACGGCGCGCTCGGCTGGGTCTGCGTCGTCAATCCGGGCGTGCGGACGGGGGCCACGGTCGTGCGGCTGCTGCGCGCCGCCCACGACGCCGCCCGCGCCCGCTTCGAACGGCGCCACGGACCGGGCGGCGTCTGAGACGGAAAGCGACCTGGAACCCAAGGGATGGAGCCCAAAGAATACCCACGCCACAAAAGGCACCGCCGACACCACATGCCCCAAAATTCCTGGCGTGCGCCAGTTCGATAACGTCGCAAATCAATAAGGAACGTTGACGAGAATTCGGCTGGCTGCCACACGGTCGCGATTTCTACAGTGCATTCGACCGCAATTTCCCCAGCGAGCAGGAGGCACCGTGAAATCGACCATGAAGAACCTACTGAGGTCCTCGGCGGTCCTGGGCGGTGCGGCGCTGCTGACCGTCACCATGGCCACCTCCGCTTCGGCGACCGTGACCTTGAGCCACGGCAGCGACCGCGCCCAGGCCACGGCCTATTCGATGCGCGCCTACGACGGCGAGCGGGACGGGAACGGCGTGTACGCGGACGCCTACCTGGCGAACGGCGCCCATGTGTCCCAGTGGGACGGCAACGGCTCCGACGGCAACTGGGGCCCATGGGCCAGCTATAACTCCCGGATTGCAAAATTCCGGGTCTGCGAGGACCACAAGGGCTGTTCCGGCTGGTACAACAACCCGAGCTGATCCCGGCCAAGCAGCACCCCCGAAGGAAGCGGGCAGTCAAGGGCGACTGCCCGCTTCCTTTTATCGAGAAATTCGAACTCGATTTCCCTGCATTTCAGTTCGACATCGCTCCGGTTCGCGGTCTGCGGCACGATGGAGACGTGCCCACCGCACCACGCACCATCGAGTTGAGCGAGGACGAACTCCGGCAGATCACCGGGTACGCGGCCGACTGCGCGCGCCGGGTCCTGTCGATCTTCGAGCGGGACCGTCCCGCCGACGGCCGGCCCCGGGACGCCGTCGCCGCGGCGGACGCCTACGCCGCGGGCGGCCGGCGCACCGGGGCGCTGCGGCAGAGCGCGTGGGCGGCGCACCGGGCGGCCGGCCTCGCCGCTGCCGCCGCGTACCTCCATCCCACCGCCAGCGCCCACCAGGTGCGGCACGTGCTCGGCGCGGCAGCGCACGCGGCGCGGGCGGCGGAGTCGGCGAGCGCGGAGAACGGGCAGGGCGGCGACCAGCCCCTGGAATGGGCGCGGCGCCACGCACCGCCGGCGGTCACCGCGGTGCTGGGCCGGCTGCCGGCCGCGCCGCCCGGCGGCGGACGGGTAGGCGAGTTCCTGCGCGACCTCGACGCGGCACTGCGCGCTTAGTGCCTCCCTGCCGGACCTTGCCGGGCTCGCGTGCCCGAGCACCGCTTCCCCGGGCCTGCGGCCCGGGAGGTGCCCCCACTCCGCGTCGTCGCCGGTCGCCCGTGGCCCCCTGCGCCGTGCGGGCCCGGTGGTGCCCCCGCTGATCCAGCATGATCCGAAAGAACCCAGCCGCCGTAGCGCTGCCAGAGCATCTGTCCCTACCTGGCCGGTGGCGGGTTGTTCGCGCAGTTCCCCGCGCCTCTGATGTGCTGTCCCCGTCGCTTGTCTACGGGCTGGCGGGTGGGTTTCAGGGGCGCTGGGGTCACCCGGCGGGTCGTACGGACCAACGCTCCCGCAGGGAAACGGCGGTTGCGTCAAGAGGCGCAGGAACGCGCGCGGGGCCTCGCGGACGCGACCTCGGGTCGGCCGGTGGGAAGACGGATGGTCGTTCGGGCCGGCCGGCGGGCTGACAGAAGTCGGCAAGAGACCGGGAGTCGGACCGGCGGGGGCGGGACCATCGGCGCATGACAGAACCTGCTGCCCGCCCCGTCGGCATGGCCGCGATGACCGAGGTCTTCGACGCGGTCTACCGCGGCGAGAGCCCCTTCGGCGAGCGTCCGCCCTGGGACACCGGTGGGCCGCAACCCGCCTTCGTCGCCCTCGAAGAGGCGGGGCTCATCAGCGGCGCGGTGCTCGACTCCGGCTGCGGCAGCGGGGAGAACGCGCTCCACCTGGCCCTCAAGGGCCATTCGGTGACGGGGCTCGACCTGGCGCCGACGGCGATCGCCATCGCCCGCGACCGGGCCCGGGAACGCGGGCTGGAAGCGGCCTTCGACGTCGCCGACGCCCTCGACCTCGCCGGCTACGAGGGCCGGTTCGACACCGTCGTCGACTGTGGCCTCGCCCACACCTTCGACCCGGACCAACTACGTTCGTATGCCGCCGAGTTGCACCGCTCGTGCCGTCCCGGTGCGCTCGTCCACGTGCTCGTGATCAGCGACCGCGGCTCCACGGTGATGCAGGCGCGGCTCGCCGAAGCGATCGAGGGGATGCCGGCGAGCACCCCCGACGCCGGCACCGACGCCGACGGCGCCGAGTCCGCCCCGCCCGGCCCGCAGCGCTCCATCGACGACCTGCGCAAGGGCTTCGCCGACGGCTGGACGGTCGAGTCCCTGACCGACGCCACCATGCACGGGCTGCTGCCGTCCGCGTCGGAGCCGTTCGACATCCCCGCCTGGCTCGGCCGGTTCCGTCGCGTCTGAACGCTTCGGAGCACTCCGAAAACTACGCAGGCTCCGCAGGCCCCGAAGGTTCTGGAGGTGTTGACCCGTGAAGGTGCCCGCGGTACGCGCGCTGCTCCGTACCCTGACGTCCTCCCCGGCGCCCAACCGGGCGGCCCGGCGCACGGGTCCGCGGACCGGCGCCCCGCTCCGTCCGTCGCAGTGGGACGCGGTCGCCCAGGTGGCCTCCCGCTTCGGCGTCGTCTACTCCGGGCTCTACTGCCTGACGACGCCCCAGGTCCTGCTGAGCCTGATCGGCGGCGGGCTGGGCCACCGCCAGAAGGCGGCCGACGCCTGGGCGAAGGTCTGGGCGATCCGTCCCGTGCGGCAGTGGGTGGCCGCCCGCGTCTTCGACACGACGGTGGGCGACCACTTCGACGGCGGTGACAACCGGTACGCCTGGGTCGGGCAGTTCTGCTGGCTGACGGCAGCCGCCGCGGCCACCGGGGCCTGGTCCGCGCTCGACCGCCGCCCGCGCACCCGGGACGTGACGTCCGACGCCCGGTTCCGGCTGCTGGTGCGGATGTGCCTCGCCGGGCAGATGTTCCACTACGGCGCAGCCAAGGCAATCCCGCTCCAGTTCCAGCTCCCGCTGGCCAGGCTCGTCGAGCCGTTCGGCAACTTCACCCCGATGACCGCGCTGTGGTCGCAGACGGGCGCGTCCAAGCCGTACCAGGTCCTGTTGGGCTGCGCGGAGATCGCCGGCGGGCTGCTGCTGCTCCTGCCCAGGACGACGACGCTGGGGGCGCTGCTGTGCGCCGTGGAGCTGGCGCAGGTCCTCATCCTGAACATGACCTACGACGTCCCGGTGAAGCTGCACTCGTTCCATCTGCTGCTGCTGAGCCTGGTGCTGCTGGCGCCGGAGACGGCCCGGCTGGCCGACTTCTTCCTGTCCCGCGACGGGGTCCGGCCGGCCGCCGGCACGGAGCTGTTCCGCTCCCGCCGCGCGGACCGCGTCGCCACTGCCGCGCAGGTCGTCGCCGGGCTGTGGATGCTCGGTGCGCAGCTCCGCAACGACCGGCGGTTCTGGTCCGCCTTCGGTCCGGGGCGCGAGAAGCCGGAGCTGTACGGCATCTGGAACGTGGACGCGTACGCGTCGAACGGGCAGGACCGGCCGGCGCTGACGACCGACGGCCGGCGCTGGCGGCGGGTCGTCGTCGAGTCGGCCGACGTCGTCACCGTCCAGCACATGGACGACTCGTTCGACCTGCACCCCGCCAGCATCGACATGACCGGCCGCTCGATCACCCTGCTGAAGATGGCCGACCCGCAGTGGAAGGCGACGCTGACGCTGGCGCGCGAGGGGGACGACCGACTGACGCTGGAGGGCGACGTGGCCGGGGAGCACGTGCGGCTACGGCTGAGCCGGCTGGACCTCGACTCGCTCCCGCTCGTCGGCCGCGGCTTCAACTGGGTGCAGGAAAGCTCTTCGCTGCGGTAGGGCGTCCTTCGCCCCCGCGCCCGACGGAAGGCATCGAACCGACCCATGTCCTCGATCAACGACCACGCGACCGTCGTCGTCGGCGCCGGCCCCGCAGGGCTCACCGCCGCGCTCGTCCTCGCCAGGTACCGCCACCGGGTGGTCCTCGTCGACAGCCCGCGCGCGCCGCGCAACGACGCGTCGCAAGGCGTCCACGGCCACATCGGGCTGGACGGCGCCCCGCCAGCCGAGATCCGGGCGCGGGCCTGGCGGGAGTTGTCCCGCTACGCCACCGTGCAGCTCAAGGAGGCCGAGGTGGACGGCGTGCGCGCGACGGACGACGGCCGGTTCCGCGTCGGGCTCGACGGCGGTGACGCCGTCGAAGGCACGACGGTGGTGCTCGCCACCGGGGTCGTCGACGTCCACCCCGCCCAGGTGGAGGGGTTCGCGGAGTGCTGGGGCCGCACCGTGATCCACTGCCCGTTCTGCCTCGGCGAGGAGAACGCCGGCCGGCGCTGGGCCGCCGTGAGCGACAGCGCGGACCTCGCCGCCCTGTCGGCCGTGGCGTTCCGCCCGTGGAGCGAGGACGCCATCGCCGTCTGCGACCCGTCGACGCCGGGCCTCGACGAGGCCCGCGCCGCCGCCCGCAGCAGGGGCGGTGACGTGGTCGCGGGCACGGTGCGCAAGCTGCACCACCGGCAGGGGTCGCTGTACGCGGTCGAGTTGGCCGACGGGCGCGTGCTGGAGCGCGAGACGCTGGTGTGGACGCCGCCGCAGCGGCAGCAGCCCCTCGTCGCCCGGGCGATCGACGAGCTGAAGCTGACCGTGGACGACGGGGGCTTCCTCGCCGTCGACGAAGCCCGGTGCACCAACGTGCCCGGGCTGTACGCGGCGGGTGACCTGTCGGCCCGCTGGAAGCAGTCGTTCACCGCGGCGGCAGCGGCGGGTGCCACCGCCGCCGACGCCATCCACGCGGCGGCGGTGCTCGGCGCCGTCCACGGTTGACCGACGTCCCCCGCCGGAAGCCGGCACGTCCCGGGTCGAGCACGCCAGGGGCCTCGGGTACGTCAGGAGCGCCGAGTGCACCAAGAGCACCGGGATCCCGCAGCGCGTTCCGCGTCTCGTGCGGCCGGAAGCCCCCACGGCCTCCGGCCGCACCGCCGCGCCTGTCCCCTTGCGCGGCACCGTGCGGACCCGTCCCTCCGCGGCCTCAGACCGCGGCGTTCTCCAACAGATAGCCCCGGCCCCACACCGTACGGATCGACAGGTCGATCGGCAGGAGCCGGCGGCGCAGCCGCATGATGTGCAGATCGAGCGAGTTGCGGGTGACGGTGGGCACCCGCTCGGCGAGGCGGTGCACGAACTCGCCCCGGTACACCACCTCCCCGAAGCGCTCGATCAGTAAGTCCATCAGCTCCGACTGGGCGTTGGAGACGGTGATCGAATGGCCGCCGAAGCTCAGGGTGCCGGCCGCGTCGAGGGTGGGCACGCGCCGGCTGTTCAGCCGGTTCTGCAGGGCCCTGACCCTGGCCTCCAGGTCGTCCTTGGAGATCGGCGCGCGCACCCAGTCCTCAAAAGGGTCGATGCAGACCGGCGGTCGGGCTCCCCCCTCGACGACGAGCAGTCTCGGTACTCCTTCCCTACGACAGCGGCTTCTCAGGTCCATCTGAGCCGGCCATCTGACGAACATGACCTTGTTGTTGGCAACCCCGACGACCTTGCTGTTCAGACCCCCCACAGCACTTTCCTCCCCAGGTAGGCACTTGCGCATGGTCACACCAGCTCTCCTCAAAGCTCGTTCAGCCGTGCGTCGGGGCCCCCGCGGACCCTGCCAGGTCCGTGCGGGCCCCGACGCGCCGCTCGCGGCTCGGTTCCCCCGTGTCTCCCGAGCCGGTGCTATCCCCCCTCGTCGACCAGCCCCAGGAACTGGCCGCCCCCCTCGTCTAACGGATCGGTGCTCATCCGGATCTCCTCCAGATCTCTCTCCCCCGCCGGTGCGGGCGGGTGTCACGGCTGCCGCGGGTCCCGAAGCACGCGGTTGATGACCCGGCTGATCTCAGCCGCGTTCCGCGGCCAGTACATCTCGTTGTGCGCGCAGGAGACGTCGAAGCGCTGCACCCGCCCGTCCACGTGCGGATGCCACAACACGTCCATGTCCTCGTCGAGTTGACGCTTGTCGTGGGTCTCCGGATCGAGCAGGGCGTTGAAGAACACCACGTCCCCGCGGTACCTGGGCGAGGTGAAGTGCCGCATCTGCTCCATGTGCTCGACGAAGATCGACGAGGCGGTGCCGACCAGGAACTCGTACTCCTCCATCCCCTTGAGGTGACCCATGTAGTTGGCGAGGAAGGTGCGCACCATCTCCTCGTCGAGGGCCTCCAGATCGGTGAAGTGGCTGGCGGGCGCCGCGTCCAACAGCGCGAGCAGCGCCACTTCCTCGCCGCGGCGCTGCAACTCGGCGGCCATCGCGTGCGCCAGGGTCCCCCCGAAGGACCAACCGAGCAGGTGGTACGGCCCGCACGGTTGCACCTCCTGCACCTGTCGCACGTAGTCGTCCACCATGTCCTCGATGGACGTCGAGGGGGGCGTGGTCCCGTCGAAGCCGCGCGCCTGGATGCCGTAGAGCGGCCAGGCGCGGTCCACGTGCCGGCCGAAGCTGAGATAGGGCCAACTCAGGCCGCCGCCGGGGTGCAGCCACCACAGCGGTGGATTCTGCCCCTCGGTGCGGATCGGCAGCAAGACCGCGAACGGGTCTTCGAAGGCCACTTCGGTGTCGGCGGAGAGTTGGGCCGCGAGTTCGGCCACCGTGGGGTACTGGAACACGGTCCGCACGGGGACGTCCATGCCCAACTTCTCGTGGATCTGCCAGACCAGCCGGGTCAGCCGCAGCGAGTGGCCGCCGCAGGCGAAGAAGTCGTCGTCGATCCCGACCCGGTCCAGGCCCAGCACCTCGGCGAACAGCCCGGTCAGGGCCTCCTCGCGCGGGGTGCGCGGGGCGCGGTACTCGCCGCCGGTCGCGTCGGGGTCGGGCAGTGCGGCCCGGTCCACCTTCCCGTTCGCGGTCAGCGGCAGCAGGTCGAGCAGCACGATCTCGCCGGGCATCATGAACGCGGGCAGTTCGTCCGCCAACTCCTCGCGCAGCACCGACGGCAGCCGGGACGCACGGCGGGAGACCGCGGGCGAGTTCACCAGCCGGTCCGGCCGCACCGGGGCGCGGCGGTACACGCCGTCGCAGACGGCGGCGTCCACGTCGGGCAGGACGACCGCTTCGAAGTGGTCCGCGGACTCCGGTGACCAGGTGCAGTAGACGGCGAGGCCGCGGGCCGCGCCCCAGGCTTCCAGTTCGGCCGGGTCGAGGGCGCCCCGGTCGTCGACCGTTCCGCCCCACTCGGCGGCCTCGGTGACCAGCCGGGCGTTCGGCACCCGGACGAGACGGCACCGGCCGCCGTGGCGGGCCAGCGCGGCCGCCACGTCGGCGAGCTCGGCGACGTCGCTCCCCCAGGTCGCCACCGGCAACTCCGCGAGGTCCAGGGCGGGGCCCGGCCCCTTGTGCAGGACGACTTCGTAGCGGTGGCGGGTCAGTTCGTTGTGGTACGCGCCGGGCTTGAGGCGGATGTCGGCGGCGACGACGTCCGGGTGCCGCTCGGCCCAGTGCGCGAAGTGCTCCGGGTCGACGACGAGTTCCTTCTCGTCCAGGACCGCGCGCTCGACGGCGGCCCGCACGGCGGCGTCCCGGTCGTCGGGGCGCCGGGCCCGGTGCACCGCGGCGCTGAAGGAGCGCAGCGTGCGGTGGTTGCGCACGTCGCCGAGGACGATCCGGCCGCCGGGCGCCAGGGCGGCCAGCGCGACGTCGAGCACCCGGTCGAGGTAGTCGGCGTCGGGGAAGTACTGCACGACGGAGTTGAGGACGACGGTGTCGAAGTGCCCGCGGGGCACGTCGCCCGGCTCGTCGGCGCCCTGGCAGCGCAGGGTGACCCGGTCCGACAGCCGGGGGTCGGCACCGACCTGGGTGCGCAGCCGCTCGACGACGGGGGCGGAGAAGTCGGTTCCCCAGTACTCCGCCACCCGCGTGGCCAGCGGCCCGAGCAGCAGTCCGGAGCCGACGCCGATCTCCAGGACCCGCTGCGGGCGCAGTGCGAGGAGCCGGTCCACTGTGGCGTCGCGCCAGGTCCGCATCTCGGGCAGCGGGATGGCGCGGCCGGTGTAGGAGCTGTTCCAGCCGGTGAAGTCGTCGGCGATCCGGTCGAGTTCGACGTCGGTGCCGCCGTACATCGTGTCGTAGATCGCCCGCCACTCGCCGACCTGTTCGACGGCTTCGTCGGCGGAGGAGTCCGCCGCTTCGGGGACGACGTACGCGATCAGGCGCCGCTCGCCGAGGCGGTCCTCGCGGCTGACGACGACCGCCTGCGCCACGCCCGCGCGCCGGCGTAGCGCGGCCTCCACCTCGCCGGGCTCCACGCGGAAGCCGCGCAGCTTGATCTGGTCGTCCACCCGGCCCAGGTACTCCAACCGGCCCGCGGTGCTCCAGCGCACCAGGTCGCCGGTGCGGTACAGCCGGGCGCCGGGCGCCCCGAGCGGGTCGGCGACGAAGCGTTCGGCGGTGAGCGCCGGGCGGCCGGCGTAGCCGCGGGCGACGCCGTCGCCGCCGACGTACAGTTCCCCGACCACGCCGGGCGGCACGGGTCGCAGCCGTTCGTCCAGGGCGCGCAGGGCGGTGCCCTGCATGGGCCGGCCGATGGGCAGCGGATCGGTGCAGTCGTCGACGGAGGCGATGCGGTGCCGGGCGGCGAAGGTGGTGGTCTCCGTCGGCCCGTAGCCGTTCACCACGGTCAGCGCGGGGCAGGCGGTCAGGACGCGGCGGACCGCGGCGGGCGGCAGCACGTCGCCGCCGGCCCACACTTCGGCGACGGCGGCGAAGCACTGCGGGTGCTGCTCCGCCATCACGGCGAACAGCCCGGCGGTCAGCCACAGGCCGGTGATCCCGCGCTCGGCGATCACGGCGGCCAGTGCGGCGGTGTCCAGCCGGCCGGCGGGCGCCACGACGGCGGTGCCGCCGCCGAGCAGGGGCGCCCACAGTTCGTAGGTGGCGGCGTCGAAGGTGTGCGGCGAGTGGAGCAGGACGCGTCGGTGCGCACCGCCCGACCAGCAGTCGTCGAGCGCGAGGTCGACCACGTTGCGGTGGGTCACCTCGACGCCCTTGGGGCGGCCGGTGGAGCCGGAGGTGTACATCACGTACGCGGCGGCCTGCTCGCCGACGTCGCAGCCCGCGGGCGCCGTGTCCGGTCCTGCCGCGAGGTCGACCCGTGCGAGGGCGTGGTCGACGACGACGGCGGGGGCGAGGTCGGTGAGCATCAGGTCGATGCGTTCGCGCGGATAGCCGGGGTCGACCGGTACGTACGCGGCGCCGGTCTTGAGCACCCCGAGGATCGCGGCCACCAGCAGCGGCGAGCGCTCCAGCAGGAGGGCGACGCGGCCGTGCGGGCGGGCGCCGCCGGCCCGCAGGTGGTGGGCGATGCGGTTGGACCAACGGTCCAGCTCCGCGTACGTCCAGGTGTCGGCGCCGTCCGGGGAGACGAGGGCGACGGCGTCCGGGGCGGCGGCGACGGCCGCGGCGAACCGCTGGTGGACGGTGCCGGCGGCAAACTGCGGGCCGCGGGCACCGCCGCCCCAGCGGGCGAGCGTCGCCGGCTCGTCGCCGGTGAGGACGGACACGGCGCCGATGGGTGCCTGCGGTCGGGCGACCGCCTGGCGCAGGAAGTGCGTCCAGCGGTCGAGGAGTGCGGTGATCGTCGCGGCGTCGAAGAGCTCGGTGGCGTACTCGACGAATCCGGTGATGCGGCCCGGCCCCTCAGGGGCGCCGTCGTCGCCGTCGTCGCGTTCGCCGAGGCTGATGAAGAGGTCGAAGCGGGAGACTCCGGTGCCGAAGACCTCTTCGGTGACGGTGAGACCGGGCAGGGTGAACTCGGGCCGGGCGTTGTTCTGGAGCGCCAGGCAGACCTGGAACAGCGGGTGGTGGGCGGGTGACCGCGTCGGGTTCAGCACCTCGATGAGGTGCTCGAAGGGGACGTCCTGGTGGTCGTAGGCGGCGAGGCTGCGCTCCCGCACCCGCTCGACGAGGTCGACGAACGCGGGGTCGCCGGAGGTGTCGGCCCGCAGCACCCAGGTGTTGACGAAGAAACCGACGAGCGCGCCGAGTGCCTCGTCCGTGCGGCCGGCGATCGGGGAGCCGATGGGCACGTCCGTGCCGGCGCCGAGCCGGGTGAACAGCGCGGCGAGCCCGGCTTGCAGGACCATGGAGACGGTGGCGCCGGTCTCCCGCGCCAGCCGGCGCACGCCTTCGGTGAGTTCCGCGTCGAGTTCGAGGGGGACGAGGTCGCCCTCGTAGGACGCCACCGCGGGCCGGGCCCGGTCGGCGGGCAGGTCGACGGTCTCCGGCAGCCCGGCCAGGTGGTCGGTCCAGTAGTCCAGTTGGCGCCGGTACAGGCTGTTCGGGTCGTCGCTGTCGCCCAGCAGCTCCCGCTGCCACAGCGTGTAGTCGGCGTACTGCACCGGCAGCGGCTCCCACTGCGGCGCGGCGCCGGCGGTGCGGGCCGCGTAGGCCGTGGTGAGGTCCCGCGCCAGCGGGAGGGCGGACCAGCCGTCGGAGGCGATGTGGTGCGCGCCGATCAGGAACACGGACTCGTCCCCGCCGAGTCGGAACAGCCAGGCGCGGATGGGGATCTCGTTCGCCAGGTCGAAGGGCCGGCGGGCCGCGCGCCGCAGGGCGCCGGGGAGGTCGCCCTCGGTGGTGTCGCACTCCTGCCAGGGCACCTCGACCGCGGTCGCGGGCACGACGCGCTGGTACGGCGCGCCGGCCTCCTCCTCGAAGACGGTGCGCAGTGACTCGTGTCGCAGCACGACGTCCGCCAGCGCCGCGCGCAGTGCCGCCGCGTCCAGGGCGCCGCGCATCCGCAGCGCCAGTGAGACGTTGTAGGTCGCCGACGGGCCTTCGAAGCGGTGGATGAACCACAGCCGTTGCTGGGCGAAGGAGAGCGGCAGGCGCTCGGGCCGCTCCCGCAGGGTCAGCGGCGGGCGGACGGCGCCGGTGTCGGTGAGGTGCGCGGCCAGTTCGGCGACGGTGGGGGCCTGGAAGACGACCCGGATGGGGACCTCCACGCCGTGTTCGGCGCGGATGCGGCTCACCAGTCGGGTCGCCAGCAGCGAGTGGCCGCCCAGGGTGAAGAAGTTGTCGTCGACGCCGATCCGGTCGAGCCCGAGCACCGCGGCGAACAGCGCGCACAGCGACTCTTCCTGCGGCGTCGACGGGGCGCGTCCGCTGCTGCCGGCCGTGTAGTCGGGCACCGGGAGCGCGCGCCGGTCCGGCTTGCCGTTGTCCGTCAGCGGCACGCCGGCGATGGGCACGATCGCCGCGGGCACCATGTACTCGGGCAGGCTCCGGCGCAGATGGGCGCGGAGCGCGGGCAACAGCGCGGTGACGCCGCCGGCCACCGTGGGGTCGTTCACCGGGGCGCACTCCCCCGCCCCCGGCAGGTACGCCCCGCTCAGCACCCGGCCCGCCGCGGGACCGTCGCGCAGGACGAGCACGTCGAAGCGGTCGACGGCGGTCGCCGACGGCGTCACCAGCGCGTGCCAGCCGTGCCGCGCCGCCCACGCGTGGACGGCGGACGGGTCCAGCGGGGGCCCGCAGGGGGACGGCTCGGGGGCGGCCACGCCCAGGTCGCGGGCGGCGGTGGCCTCGTCGGCGAGGCGGGCGTTGGGGACGCCGCTGATGCGTACGGCCGTGGCGCCGGTGCCGGCCACCGGCTCGGCGAGGGCGTCGAGGTCGCCGTGGTACGCCACCGCGGGGGCGGCGGCCAGGGAGGTCGCCCGGACCGTCGGGGCGGGCTTGTGGAGCACGACCTCGTAGCGGTGGCGGGTCAGTTCGTTGTGCGCGGTGCCGTCCTTGACGCGGACGTCGACCTCGGCGCCCGGGGCCCGGGCGGTCCAGCGCAGGAACCACTCGGGGTCGACGACGAGTTCCTTTTCGAGCAGCACGGCCGCTTCCACGGCGCTGCGCAGCACCGCCGGCGGCGCGTCGGGGTGCTTGGCCCGTTGCACGGCGGTCTGGAGCACGGGCAGGGACGCGGCCCTGCGGACGTCGCCGATCACGATCCGGCCGCCGGGCGCGAGCAGTTGCCATGCGCCGTCGAGGACCTGCCGCAGGTACTGCTCGTTCGGGAAGTACTGCACGACGGAGTTGAGCACCACGGTGTCGAACCGGCCGGCCGGCAGGTCGTGCAGGGCGTCGGCGGGCCGGTGGCGCAGGTGGACCCGGTCGGCGAGGCCGTGCGCCGCGACCTGGCCGCGCAGCCGGGCGATCACCGCCGCGGAGAAGTCGGTGGCCCAGTACTCGTCGACCCCGGCGGCGATCCGGGCGAGCAGCAGCCCGGAGCCGACGCCGATCTCCAGGACGCGCCGCGGCGAGAAGCGCAGGACGCCCTCCACCGCCGCGTCGCGCCAGTCGGACATCTGCGCCAGCGGGATCGGTTCGCCGGTGTAGGAGCTGGTCCAGCCGGTGAAGTCGGTGCCGAAGCCGGTGTCGGCGCCGTCGGCGTAGGCGTGGTCGTAGACCTCCTGCCACTGGTCGATCTGCTCGTCCGCGCCGTGCTCGCCGTCGAGTGCGCCGGGGTCCGGGACGACGTAGGCGACCAGTCGCAGGTCTCCGGGCTGGTCCTCGCGGGCGGTGACGATGGCCTGGCGGACCGCCGGGTGGCTGACGAGCACGTGCTCGACCTCGCCGGGTTCCACGCGGAAGCCGCGCAGCTTGACCTGGTTGTCGGCGCGGCCGAGGAAGCAGATGTTCCCGTCCGGGAAGAAGCTGGCGCGGTCGCCGGTGCGGTACATCCGGTCGTCGGGCCGTCGGCCGTAGGGGTCGTGGACGAAGCGCTCCGCGGTCAGCTCCGGGCGGCCCGCGTAGCCGGCGCACAGCACGTCGCCGCCGATGTACAGGTCGCCTTCGACGCCGACGGGGCACGGCTGCATGTCGTCGTCGAGGACGTAGTAGCGGGCGTTGTCGATGGGGCGGCCGTAGGGGATGCTGCGCCAGGTCGGGTCGATCTCCCGCACTCGGAAGTAGTTGGACCACACGGTCGCCTCGGTCGCCCCGCCGAGGCTGATGATCTCCGCCCGGTGGAAGACCGCGCGGATCTCGTCGGGCAGCGGCAGCGGGGTGTAGTCGCCGGAGAGGAAGACGAGCCGGAGCCGGTCGGCGCCCGGCCACCGGTCGCGGTGGGCGAGCAGCGGCGGGAGTTGGTTGAGGGTGGTGGGCACCGAGTTCCAGAACGTGATCGGCTCGGTGAGCAGCAGGTTCAGCAGCAGGTCGGGGTCGCGCTGCTCGGCCTCGTCGGCTACGTACAGCCCGCCGCCGCAGCCGAGGAGGCCGAAGATGTCGAAGACCGACAGGTCGAAGCCGAGCGCGGTGAGGCACAGGCCGACGTCGTCGGGGCCGAAGTCGAAGGTGGTGAAGCACCAGTTGAGCAGGTTGTGCAGGGGGCGGTGGGTCATCACCACGCCCTTGGGCTTGCCGGTGCTGCCGGAGGTGAAGATGACGTAGGCGAGGTCGTCCGGGCCGGCGGCGGGCTCCGGGTTGCCCGCGGTCCCCTCCCGTGCCGCCGAGTCCGTCACGTCGAGCAGTTCGACGCCGGCGGGGAGGGCGGGTTGCGGGGTGTCGGAGGTGGTGAGCACGAGCGTGGACCCGGTGTCCGCGAGCATGCTGGCGACGCGTTCGCCCGGCGATGAGGGTTCGAGCGGGAGATAGGCGCCGCCGGCCTTGAGGACGCCGAACACCGCGGCGATCATCGTGGGGCCGCGGCGGATCGCGATGCCGACGACCGTCCCGGGGCCCACGCCGCGCCGCTTGAGGTCCCAGGCGATGCGGTTGGCGCGCTCGTTCAGCTCGCCGTAGCTCATGGTCCCGTCGGCGAAGCGCAGCGCCGTCGCGTCGGGGCGCAGCGCGGCCTGCTCTTCGAAGGGCAGGTGGATCGGGCCCGGACAGGGGAACGGGCGGGCCGTGTCGTTCCACTCGACGAGGACCTTGTGGCGTTCGTCGGCGGTCAGCACGCCGTCCGCGGCGGCGCCGTCCTGGTGGCCGGTGTGCACGCGTACGTCGCGCACGGCGATCTGCGGGTCGGCGACGGCCTGTTCGACGACGCGGACGAAGCGGGCGGCGACGGACTCCACCGTGGCGCGGTCGAAGAGGTCGGTGGCGTACTCGATCTCGCCCATGACCGATCCGTCGCGGTCGTCGGGCGCCAGGTTGAAGAAGAGGTCGAACTTGGCGGTGCCGGTGGGGATGGGTTCCATCGAGACCGTCAGCCCGGGCATGTCCAGCTCGGGCGGAGTGTTGTTCTGCCACGCCAGCACCACCTGGAACAGCGGGTGGTGGGCGGCTGAGCGCTCGGGCCGCAGCAGTTCCAGGAGCCGTTCGAAGGGCACGTCCTGGTTCTCGTAGGCGGCGAGTGCCTTGCGCCGCACCTGGTCCAGGACGGCCTCGAAGGACTGCTCGGCGTCGAGGTGGACCCGGAGCACCCATGAGTTGACGAAGAACCCGACGAGGTCGTGGACCGCTTCGTCGGTGCGGCCCGCGATCGGGGAGCCGACGGTCACGTCGTCACCGCTGCCGAGCCGGTGCAGCAGCACCACCAGCGCGGCCTGGAACACCATGGACACCGTCACGCCGCGCGCCCGGGCCACGGCCTCGACCCGGCTGCGCACCTCGGCGGAGAGTCCGAGTTCGACCGAGCCGCCGCGGTAGCTGGCCACCTCGGGCCGCGGCCGGTCCAGTGGCAACGGCAGCGGCTTGGACACCCCGGCGAGCTCGTCGCGCCAGTACGCCGCCTGCACGGCGAGGACGCTGTGCGGGTCGTCGGGGTCGCCCAGCTCCTCGCGCTGCCACACGGCGAAGTCGGCGTACTGCACCGGCAGTTCGGCCCAGTCGGGCGCACGGCCCGCGGCCCGGGCCCGGTACGCCGTCGACACGTCCCGGGCCAGCGGTGCGAGCGAGCCGCCGTCGCCCGCGATGTGGTGGATCACCAGCACCAGCAGGTGCTCGTCGGCGCCGGTGCGCACGAGGCCGCCGCGCAGCGGCACGTCGCTCGACAGGTCGAACCAACTGCCGGTGACGGACGACACCACGCCCGGCACCCGGTCGGGGGCGACGTGGCCCCAGTCGGTCCAGGGCAGCTCGACGTCGCCGGCGTCCAGGATGCGCTGGTAGGGCTGGCCGTCGAGTTCGTCGAAGACCGTGCGCAGGACTTCGTGGCGGCCCAGCACGTCCCGGAACGCGGCCCGCAGGGCGGCGGTGTCGAGCGCTCCGGTGAACCTCAGCAGCAGGGGGATGTTGTAGGTCGAGGACGGGCCCTCGAAGCGGTTGATGAACCACATGCGACGCTGCGCGTACGACAGGGGGATCAATTCCTGGCTCACCTTTCGATCATCCGGCGCAACGGCTTCCGGGACGGGGTCAGCATGTCGGCCCAGCGAAGGGCCAGTTCGGCGACGGTCGGGGAGGTGAACACGGTGCGGATGGGGATCTCCACCCCCAGCTCGGCGCGGGCCCTGGCCACCAGTCGGGTGGCCAGCAGGGAGTGCCCGCCGAGGGTGAAGAAGTCGTCGTCGACGCCGACCCGTTCCAGGCCCAGCACCTCGGCGAACAGCCGGCACAGGCCGGCTTCCTGCGGGGTGCGGGGCGGCCGGTGGTCCGCGCCGTCGAACTCGGGTTCCGGCAGCGCCGAGCGGTCCAGCTTGCCGTTGGGCGTCAACGGGAACTCGGGAAGCGCCACCACGGCCGCGGGGACCATGTATCCGGGCAGCCGCTCCCCCACCCGGGCGCGCAGTTGCTCCGCGGGCGGCGCCTTCGCGTCCGCCTCCGCCACGACGTACGCCACCAGGCGCCGTTCGCCGGGCCGGTCCTCGCGGACGATCA
This sequence comes from Streptomyces sp. NPDC017979, assembly GCF_044328175.1. Taxonomy (NCBI): domain Bacteria; kingdom Bacillati; phylum Actinomycetota; class Actinomycetes; order Kitasatosporales; family Streptomycetaceae; genus Streptomyces; species Streptomyces sp. NPDC017979. Next base: position 568,048 of record NZ_JBIRGU010000004.1, read on the forward strand.
CGGCGGCCTGCCGGACGGCGGGGTGGTGGGTGAGCACGGTCTCGATCTCGGCGGGTTCGATGCGGAAGCCACGCAGCTTGATCTGGTGGTCGTCGCGGCCGAGGTACTCCACTTCGCCGTCGGCGTTCCAGCGGGCGAGGTCCCCGCTGCGGTACATCCGGGCGCCGGGCGGGCCGTACGGGTTCGACACGAACCGCTCGGCGGTCAGGGCGGGTTGGCCGAAGTAGCCGCGGGCGAGGCCGGGGCCGGCGATCCAGAGGTCGCCGGTCACCCCCGGCGGCACCGGGCGCAGGGCGCGGTCCAGGACCAGGGTCCGGTAGTTGGCGACCGGGCGGCCGATGGACGGCGGCAGGCCCGCGGCGCCCGGGCCGAGGCGGGAGGCGGTGGTGTAGACGGTGGCCTCGGTGGGGCCGTAGAGGTTGGTGGCCTGGGCCGCGTGGGTGCTCAGGGCCTTCGCCAGCGCGACGGGCAGGGCCTCGCCGGTGCTGATCACCCGCAGGCGCTCCAGTCGGCCCGCGTCGTGGGCGACCAGCACCTGCCACAGCGCCGGCGTCGCCTGGACCAGGGTGGCGCCGGCCCGGTCCGCCAGGTCGAGCAGGGCCGCGGGCTGGGTGATGTCGTCCTTGTCGGCGATGACGACCGCGGCCCCGGCCAGCAGCGGGAGGAACAGCTCCAGCGCGGCGATGTCGAAGGCGACGGTGGCGACCGCCAGCAGCCGGTCGTCCGCGGTGAGCGGGAACAGCTCCCGCATGCCGGCGAGCAGGTTGGCCAGCGCGCCGTGCTCGATGACCACGCCCTTCGGCTTGCCGGTGGAGCCGGAGGTGTAGATCGCGTACGCGGCGTGCCGGGGGTCGACGTCGACGTGCGGGGCGGTCGCGGGGCGGTCGGCGAGGTCGGCGGCGGCCAGCCGGTCCGCGTCCAGCACCAGCACGGGAGCGCTGTCCTCGACGACGGCCCGCACCCGGGCGGCCGGGTAGTCGGGGTCGACGGGTACGTAGGCGCCGCCGGCCTGCCACACCGCGAGCAGCGCCACGACCAGGTCGAGGGAGCGCGGCAGCTTGACCACCACGCGCGTCTCGGGTCCCGCGCCCTGTTCGACGAGCCAGTGGGCCAGCCGGTTCGCCCGCTCGTGCAGGGCCCGGTGGGTGAGGGCGGCGCCGCGGTGTTCGACGGCGACGGCGTCCGGGGTGGCCTTCGCCCGTGCGGCGAGCAGCGTCGGCACGGTGACCTCGGGCACCGGGAGGGCGGTGGCGTTCCACCGGTGCAGCACCCGGTCGCGCTCCTCCTGCGTCACCACGTCGACCGCGCCGACGGTGAGGTCCCCGTCGACGGCGAGCTGCCGCAGCACCCGGGCCAGCCGGTCGGCGACGGCTTCCACCTCGGCGGGTTCGAAGGCGTCGCGCTGGTACTGGAAGGAGACGCGCAACAGCGGGTCGGCCGCGGCGATGACGGTCAGCGGATAGTGCGGCGGCGCGTAGGGGCGGATGCCGGTGACGGCGAGTTCGCCGGCCGCGGTGGCGGCGGCGATGCCGGCCCGGTCGACGGGGAACGACTCGAAGACGAGGAGGGTGTCGAAGAGCGTGCTGAGCCCGGTGGCCCGTTGGACGTCCGCGAGCCCCACGTGGTGGTGTTCGAGCAGCCGGGCCTGGGCGTCCTGGAGCCGGCCCAGCAGCGCTGCGACCCGCTCGGTCGGGGTGCAGGTGGCGCGCACGGGCACGGTGTTGATGAAGAGGCCGACGGCCCGGTCGACGCCCGGCAGGTCGGCGGGGCGGCCGGAGACCGTGGCGCCGAAGAGCACGTCGTCGCGGGCGGTGAGTCGGGCGAGCACCAGCGCCCACGCGCCCTGCACCAGGGCGTTGATGGTGACGCCGAACTCGGCCGCGCGCCGCGCCAGCCGGGCGGCGTCGTCGCTGGACAGGGCCATGGTGACCTGTCCGCTGCCGGTGCGGTCCGCGCGCGGCCCGGGGGCCAGCAGGGTCGGCTCGGCGACGCCGCGGAGCTCCGCCGCCCACGCGCCGGTGGACCGGGTGGCGTCCTGCTGCGCCAGCCACCGCAGGAAGTCCGGGTAGCCGCAGACGGGCGGCGGGTCGGCGGCGGCGGTGGCGCCCGTGGCGTACAGCCGCATCAGCTCCAGCTCGATCAGCGGTACGGACCAGCCGTCGAACAGCACGTGGTGGGCGGTGAGGACGAGTTCGGCCCGGTCGGACCCCAGGGTGACGAGGGTGAGCCGCAGCAGCGGTGGCGCGTCGGTGCGGAACGGGGCGGCGCGCTCGGCGGCGATGATGCGTTCCAACTCGCCCTGCGCATGAGCGTGTTCGCTGAGGTCGACGTGGCGCCAGGGCAGGGGTACGTCGTCGACGACGATCTGCACGGGCTCCCCTGCCGCGCCGGTGGCGAACGCCACCCGCAGGTTGGGGTGGCGCTCCAGCAGGGCCTGGCCGGCCGCGCGCAGCCGGTCCGCGTCCACCGGGCCGCTGAGCTTGAAGACGAACTGGGTCTGGTACGCACCCGTCGTCGTGTCCGCGAGCATCGTGTGGAACAGCAGCCCGGCCTGGAGGGGCGTCAGCGGCCATACGTCGCCGATGCGCCCGAACCGCTGCTGCCAGGCGTTCAACTCGTCCTGGCCGGTGGCCACCAGGGCGAGGTCGCGCGGCGCCAGTCCGGTGGCGCCCGCGGTGACCAGGTCCTTGAGGCCGTGGAGCGCGGTGCGCCAGGTGTCGGCGAGCGCGTGGACCTCGTCGTGGTCGAGCACTCCGGTGGCGTAGCTGAACAGGGCGGTGAGCCGTGGGCCGTCGTCGGCTTCGGTGACCAGGGCGTTCAGTTCGAGGGCGCTGGGTGCGGGCATCGCGGGGTCGGGGGCCGCGACGAGTTCGGGGCACTCGGGCGCCGGGGTCCAGCCGGCGCCGCGTCCCGCCTGTGCGCCGTCGAAGGAGAAGTGGCCGAGGAAGTTGAAGCCGATCTCGTCGACCGGGTGGTGGCGCAACTCGGCCGCGGTGTCCTCGTTGAGGTAGCGCAGCAGGGTGTAGCCGAGGCCGTCGCCCGGCACGTCGTGCCGCTGCTGCTTGACGCGTTGCAGCGCCTCGCCGGCCGCCGCCCCGCCGACGAGCGCGGCGTCGACGTCGAGACCCCCGACGTCGAGGCGGACCGGGTGGACGGTGGTGAACCAACCGACGGTGCGGGACAGGTCGGCGCCGGGGGCGAGTTCCTCGGTGCGTCCGTGTCCTTCGACGCGGACGAGCGCGGCGCCGTCGACCACGCCCCGCCGGTGCTTGGCGAGGGCCAGCACGAGGGCGGTGAGCAGCACGTCGTCCACGCCGCTGCGGTAGGCCGCGGGCACCGCGGTGAGCACGGCCGCGGTGAGGTCGGCGGGCAGGGTCAGCCGTAGGGTCCGGGTGGTCGCGGTGACGTCCACGGCGGGGTCGAGCGGGCGGGCGCCGACGGGGGCCGCGGACCGGGTGAGGAGGGTGCGCCAACGCGGGAGTTCGGCCGTCCGCTCCGGTCGTGCCGCCTCGTCGACCAGCGCCCGCAGCCAGCGCCGCAGCGAGGTGCCCACCGGCGCGAGGTTCGGTGCGCTGCCGGCGCGGACCCGTTGCCACGCCTGCGCCAGGTCGGGCAGCAGCACCCGCCACGACATGCCGTCGACGACGAGGTGGTGGGCCGCGATCAGCAGCCGGCCGCGGCCGCCGGCCGTCGGGTCGAACCACACCAGGTGCAGCATGCGGCCGGCACGTGCGTCGACGGTACGGGCCGCGGCGGCGGCTTCGGCGCGCAGCACGGTGCGCCAGGGTTCGCCGTGCCACTCCCCCGGGCAGCGCACGGCGGTGATGAGTTCGGCGGCGTCGACGGTGCCGGGCGGGCGGATCCGCAGGCCGTCGTCGACCAGTTGCGCGCGCAGCACGTCGTGCCGGTCGAGCACGGCGGCGACGGTGCGGACGAGGTCGTCGTGGTCGACGCCGTCGGGGAGTTCGAGGACCAGCCACTGGGCGAGCCGGTCCAGGCCGGGCCCGTGCTCGGCGACGAGGCGCGCCATCGGCGGCAGCGGGACCGTGCCGACGCCCCCGCCGTCGAGTTCGGCGAGCGCGGGCGGCGCGGTGTCGCGGGTCGCCGCGCGGGCGAGGGCGGCGACGGTGCGGCATTCGAAGACGGTGCGCGGGTGGATGACCAGGCCGTCGGCGCGCGCCCGGGCGACCACTTGGATGGCCCGGATGCTGTCCCCGCCGAGGGTGAAGAAGTCGTCGTCGACGCCGATCCGGCCGAGCCCGAGCACCTCGGCGAACGCGTCGGCCAGGGTCTGTTCGTCGGGGGTGCCGGGCGGGCGGTGCGGGCCGGTGGCGTACTGCGGTTCGGGCAGCGCGCCGCGGTCCAGCTTGCCGTTGGCGCTCAGCGGCAGCCGGTCGAGGACGACGAAGGCGGCGGGGACGAGGTGGGCGGGGAGCCGGGAGCCGGTGAAGGCGCGCAGTTCGGCGACGTCCAGACCGGCGTGGAAGTCCCACTCCTGGCCGGCGCCGCCGCTGTCGACCGCGGTCGTCGGCACGACGTAGGCGACGAGTTGGGCGGCCCGGTCGGCACCGCGGCCGGCCCGGGCGAGCACCGCCGCACGGGCGACGCCGGGGTGGGCGGCGAGTGCCGCTTCGATCTCCGCGGGCTCGACCCTGAAGCCGCGGACCTTCACCTGCTGGTCGGCGCGGCCTTCGAACTCCAACTCGCCGTCGGCGTTCCAACGGGCGAGGTCCCCGGTGCGGTACATGCGCCGGCCGGGCGGTCCGTAGGGGCAGGCGACGAAGCGTTCCGCGGTGAGGGCGCGCCGGCCGTGGTAGCCACGGGCGAGGCCGGCGCCGACGATGTACAGCTCGCCGCGCACGCCGCCGGGTACGGGTCGCAGCGCGGCGTCGAGGACGAGGAGTTCGGTGTTGTCGATCGGGCGGCCGATGGGGATGGTGCGCGCGTCGGGCCGGTACTGCCAGGCGGTGACGTCGACCGCGGCTTCGGTGGGTCCGTACAGGTTGTGCAGGGGCACGCCGAACGTCCGGTGGAACCTCTCGGCGAGGTCGAGGGGCAGCGCCTCACCGCTGCACACGACCCGGCGCAGCGCGGTGCGGCAGTCGGCGTAGCTCTCGTCGCAGAACTCCGCGAGCATCGAGGGGACGAAGTGGAGCGTGGTGACGCCGGCCCGGCGGATGACCTCGGCGAGGTGGGCGGGGTCCCGGTGGGCGTCGGGCCGGGCGACGACCAGCGTCGCGCCGGTGGTCAGCGGCCAGAAGAACTCCCAGACGGAGACGTCGAAGGAGGCGGAGGTCTTCTGGAGGACCCGGTCGGCGGCGTCGATGCGGAAGTGGTCCTGCATCCACAGCAGCCGGTTGACGATCGCGGCGTGGGAGACCACGGCGCCCTTGGGCCGCCCGGTCGAGCCGGAGGTGTAGATCATGTACGCGGGGTGCGCGGGACGGGCGGAGCACGGGGGCGCGCTCGCCGCGTCCCCTGCCGTCAGCGGGACCTCGTCCACCGCGATCAGCGGGATGTCGGTGGCCGGCAGTTCGGCGGCGGTCTCCTTGACGGCGAGGAGCAGCGCGGGGCGGGCGTCGTCGAGCATGTACGCGACGCGGGCGGCCGGGTAGTCGGGGTCGATCGGTACGTATGCGGCGCCCGACTTGAGTACCGCGACCAGCGCGACGACCAGTTCCAGGGAGCGGGGCACGGCCACCGCGACGAACCGTTCGGGCCCCGCGCCGCCCTCGATCAGCAGCCGGGCGAGGCGACCGGCGCGCTCGTCGAGTTCCCGGTAGGTCAGCCGGGCGTCATCGAAGGTGACGGCGGGTGCGTCGGGGGTGGCGCGGGCCTGCTGCTCCAGCAGCCGGGTCAGGGTGACGTCGGGCCGGTTGACCGCAGGGCCCGCGCACCCGGCGAGCAGGTGCGGCTGCTCTGCTGCGGCGAGGGCACCCACGTCGGCGACCCGTGCCGTCGGGGCGGCCATCGCCGTGCGCAGGAAGGTGACGAACCGTTCGGCGAGGCCGGTGACGTCCTGCGCGTCGTACTGCCACTGTGGGGCGTCGAAGCGGACGAAGAGGTCGCTGGTGGGCGTGCCGTCGGTGTAGAGGCACACCATCACCTCGTCGACCTGGCCGAAGGTGCCGCCGGCGAAGCGCCCTTCGCTGCCGGCGAAGTCGAGGGCCTGGACGAAGGGGATCACGTTGACGATGGCGCCGAAGGGGCTGCGGGCGTCGGTGAAGCGCCCGGTCGCCCGTTTGATCAGCGCGGTCTCGTGCCGGGCGTGGCGCAGCACGGTCCGCCGTTCGTGGCGGAGCGCTTCGGCGAGCGTCACGAAGGTGGCGGCGGGCGCCGCCTCGACCCGTAACGGCACCCGGTTCGAGTGCAGGCCGAGCGCGTGTCGGGCGGCGCCGGTGCGGTGGTTGACGGTGATGGTGTGCAGCGGTGCCGCGACGGCGCACATCAGCCGCAGGTACGCGGTGGACGCCGCGGCCAGCAGGTCGGGAACGCTCGTGCCGGACTCCGCCGCGGTCCGCTCCCAGCGGGCGCGCTCGGCGGCGGGGACGGTCACGGTGCGGGTGGTCAGGCCCAACCGTTCGGTGAGCGCGTCCCAGCCGCCGCCCTCGGCCCCTTCCGCGAAGGGGCGCACTCCGGTGGGGAGTCGGGCGGCGGTGGGTTCGCCGGCGAGGTAGTCCTGCCAGAATCTTTCGGCGTCGCCGTGGCGCGGGGACGAGCGGTAGGCGGCGTCCGCGGCGATCGGGTCGGGTCCGGGGGCCAACTCTCCGTCGGGTACGGGTGCGTTGGCGCGCAGCGCCCGGTAGACCTCGGCGATCCGCCGGGACAGCAGGGCGATCACTCCGAAGGCGTCGGTGAGTACGTGGTGGAAGACCAGCACCACCAGGTGGCGGGCGTCCCCCAGCCGGATCGAGCCGACCCGCAAGAGCGCGTCGGCGCCCAGGTCGAAGGGCCGGGCCACCAGGTCGGCCACCGCCTCCCGGGCCGCCGCCGCGGGGTCGTCGGCTTCGCTGACGTCCAGGTGGAACGGCCGCCATCCGCCGAGGTCACGGGCGACGGCCTGGGGCCCTTCGGCGCCGCGGCGGAAGTTCACCCCCAGGGTGCCGGCGTCCGCGACGGCCCGCTCCAGCGCCGCGGAGAGCAGGGGGACGTCCAGCTCACCCGTCACGTCCCACAACGTCGCCACGTTGTTCGGTCGATCGGGTGCGAACTCCTGCGCGAGCCACATGGCTTCCTGCTCGGCCGTAACGCCGGTACACCCCATTCGGGCATCCCCCCACAAACGTGGTAACCAGATCACCGGGACTCTCATCGCCCCCAATCGTTGGGGCGAGTCGATGGATTGGCCACCGAGGTGAAAGAAGTTGGCCAGAGATCAAAGGATCAAGACAGAATCCCCCGGCGTGCGCATTCGGGCCGTGAGCGTGGCGTCCAACTGCTTAGATCCCGTCGGGCGGGGCCACGTCCGGCACGCCGCATCCCACACCTGGAGGACTCGATGACCGTCGGGCCGAACAACGACGCCGACCGGACCGAGCTGCACATCGCCGACAAGCACGACTGGATCCGGGTCCAGGGCGCGCGGGAGAACAACCTCAAGGACGTCAGCCTCAAGGTCCCCAAGCGTCGGCTGACCGTGTTCACCGGGGTGTCCGGCTCGGGCAAGAGTTCACTGGTCTTCGACACGATCGCCGCGGAGTCCCAGCGCCTGATCAACGAGACGTACAGCGCTTTCGTCCAGGGGTTCATGCCGAGCATGGCCCGGCCCGAGGTCGAGCTGTTGGACGGGCTCACCACGGCGATCATCGTCGACCAGCAGCCGATGAGCGCCCACGTGCGCTCCACGGTGGGCACCGCCACCGACGCGGGCGCCTTGCTGCGGATCCTGTTCAGCCGGCTCGCCAAGCCGTACATCGGCTCGCAGAAGGCGTTCGCCTTCAACGTCGCCACGGCGGACGCCAGCGGCACCCTGGTGGTGGGCGGCAAGAGCATAGAAAAGGGTTTCAGCGTCGTCGGCGGAATGTGCCTGCGCTGCGAGGGCATGGGCACCGTCTCCGACATCGACCCCGGCCAGCTCTACGACGACGCCAAGTCCCTCGCCGACGGCGCGGTCACCGTCCCCGGCTGGAAGCCCGACGGCTGGGTGGTGCAGTCCTTCGTCGAGTCCGGCTTCCTCGACCCGGCGAAGCCGATCCGCGACTACACCGCCGAAGAACTCCACGACTTCCTCCACCGCGACCCGGTCAAGGTGAAGGTGAAGGGCGTCAACACCACGTACGAGGGGCTGCTCGCCCGGGTCCACAAGTCCTTCCTCACCAAGGACAGGGACTCCCTCCAGCCGCACATCAGAGCCTTCGTTGAACGGGCGGTGGCGTTCGCGACCTGTCCCGAGTGCGAAGGGACCCGGCTCACCGCGCTCACCCGGTCGGCGAAGATCGACGGGATCAACATCGCCGACGCCTGCGCCATGCAGATCAGCGAGTTGGCCGACTGGGTCCGCGCCGTCGACGACCCTTCGGTGGCCACCTTGACGACGGTGCTCGGCCAGACCTTGGAGTCCTTCGTCGACATCGGCCTCGGGTACCTCTCGCTCGACCGGCCTTCGGGCACCCTGTCGGGCGGCGAGGCGCAGCGCACCAAGATGATCCGCCACCTCGGCTCGGCGCTCACCGACGTCACGTACGTCTTCGACGAGCCCACGGTGGGACTGCACCCGCACGACATCCAGCGGATGAACGAGTTGCTGCTGCGGCTGCGCAACAAGGGCAACACGGTGCTGGTGGTGGAGCACAAGCCGGAGACGATCACCATCGCCGACCACGTCGTCGACCTGGGCCCGAAGGCCGGCACCGAGGGCGGCGAAGTCGTCTTCGAGGGCACGGTCGACGGACTGCGGGCCAGCGGCACGCTCACCGGGCGGCATCTGGACGACCGGGTCAGCCTCAAGCCGTCGCTGCGGTCGCCGAAGGGCCGGCTGGAGGTGCGCGGGGCGAATGCGCACAACCTGCGGGACGTGGACGTGGACATCCCGCTCGGGGTGCTCACCGTGCTCACCGGCGTGGCCGGTTCCGGCAAGAGCTCGCTGATCAGCGGCTCGGTGTCGAACCGCGACGGGGTGGTGACGGTGGACCAGGGCCCAATCAAGGGGTCACGGCGCAGCAACCCCGCCACGTACACCGGGATGCTCGACTCCATCCGCAAGACGTTCGCCAAGGCCAACGGGGTCAAGCCGGCGCTGTTCAGCCCCAACTCCGAAGGCGCCTGCCCCCAGTGCAAGGGCGCCGGGGTCACCTACACCGATCTGGCGATCATGGCGGGCGTCGCCACCACCTGCGACGAGTGCGAGGGCAGGCGGTTCGACTCCTCGGTGCTGCACCACCGCGTCGGCGGGCGCAACATCAGCGAGGTGTTCGCGATGTCGGTGACGGAGGCGGAGGAGTTCTTCGGCCGCACCGAGGCCCGGACGCCGGCCGCGCACACCGTCCTGCGGCGGCTGGTGGACGTGGGTCTCGGCTACCTCAGCCTGGGCCAGCCGCTGACCACGCTCTCCGGTGGCGAGCGGCAGCGCCTCAAGTTGGCCGCGCACATGGGCGAGGACAGCAGCGTGTACGTGTTGGACGAGCCGACCACCGGGCTGCACCTGGCCGACGTGGAGCAACTGCTCGCGCTGCTGGACCGGTTGGTCGACGCGGGCAAGTCGGTGATCGTGATCGAGCACCACCAGGCCGTCATGGCGCACGCGGACTGGCTCATCGACCTCGGCCCGGGCGCGGGCCGCGACGGCGGCCGGATCGTCTTCGAGGGGACGCCGGCCGACCTGGTCGCCGCGCGCTCCACGCTCACCGGCGAACACCTGGCGCAGTACGTGGCGCGCTGAGCCACCCGTCGTACCGGCGCTGAGGCGTGTCGTCGTCGGCCGGCGACACACCTCAGCGCAGTACGCCCGGCAAGTCGCCTTCCTAGACGTCCACCCCGCCCGCGCTGGTGCGCACCACCTCGGCCACGGTCAGGTCGTAGGAGGAGTACCACCTGTCCCGGCCCATCTGTTGCGCCTCGCGGTGCTCCGGGTCGGCGCGCCACTGCTCCAGCGTCTCCGCGTTCTTCCAGAAGACGACCGCGAGCCGTTCGCCGTCCTCCCCGGTGTAGTGCTTGACCTCCATCAGGTCCGGGCCGGCCAGGGCGCGGACCCGTTCCCGCATCCGGTCCTCGGTGGCGTAGTACTCCTCGCCCGCATCGTCGCTGAGGCGGGACGTGAACAGGATCACGAACATCAGTTGTCTCCCAGGTTCTCCGTGCCGGCGGCGGACACCGCGGTGTGCAGCCGGCTGTCCGACGCCGCGACGAGTTCCGCGCCGTATCGGCCCAACAGGTCATCGACCAGGCCGTCCAACCGACGGTCGGCGCGCAGTACCGAGGCGTAGCTCTCCTCGGTGAAGGCGCACTGCTCGTACCGCGGTGCGAACCGGTCGGGGTAGAGGTCGTACAGCCGCCCGCGCAGTCGCGTCGCCGCGTGGGCGCGCTCGTCCTGCGGCGGGTTGGCCATGGTGTGGTAGTGCTGGAAGGAGAGGTACGAGATGGCTTCGGCGTCCTCGATCCGCGACTTCTCGTAGGCGACCAGCGCGGACGCCCAGTCACCGGTGGAGTCCAGGCGTTCGACGAGGGTGCGCACGTCCTCGAAGCCGCAGTTCATGCCGTGTCCCATGAAGGGGGGCATGGCGTGGCAGGCGTCGCCGAGGAGGGCGAGCGAGTCCCCGTGGATCCACCGGTCGCAGCTCACGGTGGTGATGGTGGCGGCGTCCTTGGTCGCGAGTTGTTCGGCGATGTCGGGGACGGCCGCAGCCGGCCCGGGGAAGTGGTCGGTGAAGACCTCCAGCAGGTTCCGGCCGCCGTCGACGGTGGCGTACGACGGCGACGGCCCGTCGTGCCGCATGAACAGGGAGCCGGCGAACTCCCCCGACGGCAGCGGGAAGGCGGCGAAGAGGGCGTCCCCGGTGGGCCAGTAGTGCATCGTCGACGGGTCGAGCCAGCCGCCCGGGGCGCAGATCTCCTGGTGGGCCAGGTCCAGTCGGCGCACCGTCGCACGGGCGCCGCGGGCCACCAGGGCGGCGCGGGCCGCGGAGTGCGCTCCGTCGCAACCGAGCACCCGGCGGCAGGCGAGCCGGCGCCGCCCGGCCCCGTCCTCCAGCAGGACGGCCGGCCCGTCGGGGTCCACTTCGCGGACCCGGGTCCCGAAGCGGATGCGCACGCCGTCGGTCGCTTCGGCGGCGTCCAGCAGCAGCCGGTTGAGCCGGTCCCGCTCCACCGACCAGATGGGCTGTCGGTCGCGGCTGTAGGGGGTGGTGTGGGAGGTGCCGTCGGGCAGGTGTGCGCAGCGCCCGTGGATGGGCAGGCAGATCGCCCGCACGGCCGCTTCGAGGCCGAGTTCCCGTAGGACGCGCCAGCCGCGGGCGGACAGCATCACGGTGATGGACCGGCCGCGCCGGGCACCGCCGCCGCGGGGGTCCTGCCGTCTCTCCAGGACCGTCACCGGTCCGAACCGGGGGGCCAGGTACATGGCGGCGACCGTGCCCACCGGGCCCGCCCCGATGATCACGATCCCACCGTCCGCGCCCCCGCGTTCGTGTTCGTGTTCGCGTTCGCGTTCGCGTCTGCTCACTTGCATGGCACTGCGGTCCTCCTTGTCCTGCCGTCCGGTCTCTTCTCCACCCGCCGTCAGCACACCTCCGCCAGGACCGCGGCGCCCACTTCCTTGGTGCTCAGCCGGCCGCCGAGGTCGGGGGTCACCCGCCGGGCGCCGACGGCCGCGGCGACCGCGCGACGGACGGCTTCGGCCGCGTCGCGGTGACCGAGGTGTTCGACGAGCAGCGCCGTGGAGAGGATCGCGGCGAACGGGTTGGCGACCTGTCGGCCGGCGATGTCGGGCGCGCTGCCGTGCACCGGCTCGAACAGCCCCTGCCGCGTGGTGGCGTTGAGGTTGGCCGAGGCCGCCATGCCCAGGCCCCCGGCGAGGGCGGCGGTCAGATCGCTGAGGATGTCGCCGTGGGAGTTGTTGGTGACGATGACGTCGAAGGCGGTCGGGTCGGTGGCCAACCGCAGCGCCGCGGCGTCGGCGTACAGGTGCGAGGTGGCGACGTGCGGATGGCGTTCCACCGCCTCCCGCCAGCAGCGCTGCCACAACTGTCCGCCGTGCCGCACGGCGTTGGCCTTGTCCACCAGGCACACCGATCGGCGGGCCACGGAGAAGGCGAAGTCGATGATGCGCGTCACGCCGCGGTGGGTGTTGACGTCGAGGTCGACGGCGACCTCCTCGGGGGACGCGGTGCGGGTGCTGCCCCCGATGCCGCTGTACAGGCCCTCGGTGTTCTCCCGGACGATCACGCAGTCGATCGCGCGCCGTGCGCGGTCGCGCAGCGGGCTGAGCCGGTCGTGCCACAGCCGTGCGGGCCGGTAGTTGGCGTAGAGGTCGAGTTCGGTGCGGAGCGTGGTGAGCACGCTGCGCACGTACCCGGTGTCGCCGAGGCGGGGGTCCCCCACCGCTCCGAGCAGCGTGGCGTCGCTGCTGCGGATGCGGTCGAGGTCGGCTGCGTCCAGCGCGCTGCCGTTCCGTAGGTAGGCGTCGGCGTTCACGTGGTCCAGGACGTCCAGCGTCACGTCGAGTCCGAGCGCCTGAACCAGCGCGAGCGCCGGTTCGACCACCTCGGGTCCGATGCCGTCGCCGGGTATGACGGTGATCCGTTGCACGGCTCCACCTCCGGTCAGGGGCGCGGGCCCAGGACGTGGTCGACCAACTCGGGTATCTCACAGCTCACGTGGAAGTGCCCGCCGGGTCGCACCGTCAGGGTGCACTCGCCGGTGGTGACCTCCGCCCACTGCGTCAGCAGCGCCTCGTCCACCAGCGGGTCGCCGACGCCGTGGTAGCAACTCACCGGGCACGACAGCGGCTTCGTCCCGGACCGGGGCCGGTACGTCGCGTGCGCCCGCAGGTCCGAGCGCAGCGTCGGCAGCAGCAGGTCGCGCAGTTCGGCGTGGTCGGCGATGCCGGGTTCGATGCCGCCGAGGTCGCACAGCGTCGCCCAGAACTCGTCGTCGGGCGCCGTGTGGATCCGCGGGTTCTCCATCCGCCCCGGTGGCAGGCACGCCGAGGCGCAGAGCCGGCGCGGCTCCTCCCCCACGTCGCGCAGGACGAGCGCCGTCTCGTACGCCACCACCGCGCCGAGGCTGTGTCCGAACAGGACGTGCCCGCTCGGCGGCAGCCGCAGCAGCTCCGCCGCGACGCTGCCCGCCATCGCGGCCACGTCGTCCACGGGCGGCTCGACGAACCGGTCACCGCGCCCCGGGTACTGGACGGCCACCAGCTCCACGTCCGGGGGCACCGCGGCGGCCCAGTCGGCGAAGGCCGTCGCCGAGCCCCCGGAGTGCGGGAAGCACACCACGCGCAGCGCGACGTCCCTCGGTGCGGTCAGCGACCGCACCCAGCCCCGTTCCCTCGTCCGACCCATCGGTCCCGCCCCTCTCCGTAGTCAGCCGCTTCACCTGTTCACCTGTTCCATCGTTTCCGCTTCGGGACAAATGACGTGTGCCACGAAAGAAGTCGGCAAGACATCGCCGGCGCGCGGGCGTCCGGTCATGACGATGCGGGGGAAAGGAGGCCCGCATGAGCCTGTCGCTCGACCTCACGGACCCGGCCACCTTCGTCGAGCACGACCCGCACGCGTTCTGGCGGCGGGTGCGCCGGGAGCGGCCCGTGCACTGGCACCCGGCGGCCCCGGGGCGCCCCGGCTTCTGGGTCGTGGCCGGCTACGACGACGTGCAGTCCTGCCACGGCGACTTCAAGCGGCTGAGTTCGGCCCGCGGCAACGTGCTCGACGTGCTGCTGCGCGGCGGGGACTCGGCGGGCGGCACGATGCTCGCCGTCACCGACCGTCCCCGGCACCGGCAGTTGCGCGCCCTGATGCTGCGCGCGTTCTCCCCGCGGGTGCTGGACCACGTGGTGCGCCGGGTCGAGGAGCGCACCGCGGAGCTGATCAGGACGGTCGCCGAGCGCGGCTCCTTCGACTTCGCCGCCGAGGTCGCCGAGCACGTGCCGATGAACACCATCTGCGACCTGCTCTCCATACCCGTCGCGGACCGCGCCGACCTGTTGGCGTGGAACAAGGCGGCGCTCTCCTCCGACGCCCCGGACAGCGACAGGTTGGACGCGCTGGAGGCCCGCAACGAGATCGTGCTCTATCTGATGGACCTGGTCTTCGAGCGGCGCGAGAACCCCGGCGACGACGTGATCAGCATGATCGCCGGCGCGGAGGTCGACGGCCGGCCGCTGACCCCGCAGGAGATCGCGCTCAACTGCTACAGCCTGATCCTCGGCGGGGACGAGTCGTCCCGGATGACGGCGATCAGCTCGGTCCTCGCCTTCGCCCGCCACCCCGACCAGTGGCAGGGGCTGCGCAAGGGGGCCGTCGACGTCGACACCGCGGTGGAGGAGCTGCTGCGGTGGGCGACGCCGGGGATGCACTTCGCGCGCACCGCCGTGTGCGACTTCGACCTCGGTGGGCAGCGGGTGCGCGCCGGTGACGTCGTCACGTTCTGGACGACGTCGGCGAACAACGACGAGCGGGTCTTCACCGCCCCGCGCGTCCTCGACCTGGCCCGCACCCCGAACCGGCACCTCACCTTCGGCCACGGTCCGCACTTCTGCGTGGGCGCGGCCCTCGGCCGGGCCGAACTCGGCGCGCTGCTGCGGGCCCTGGTGACGTTCGTCGACGAGATCGAACTCGACGCGGAGCCGGCGCGGATCTACTCCAACTTCCTCTACGGCCACAGCTCCCTGCCCGTCACCTTCCGCCCGCGGCTCCGGTGAACGCCCCCGGAGGAACCCCGGCAACAGTCCCCCCGCCTCCGAAAGGCAGCGTGACCATGCTCGACGGATTCGTGCCCTGGCCCGATCACCTCGCGGCGGAGTACCGGCGCACCGGGCTGTGGTCGGGTCGACCACTGGGCGACCTGCTGCACGACTCCTGCGTCCGCAACGCGGAGCGCGTGGCCGTCGTCTGCGGCGAGCGGCGCATGACGTACGCGGAGCTGTCGCAGCGGGCCGACCGGCTCGCGGGCGGCCTGCTGGAGCGGGGGGTGAAACCGCTGGACCGGGTCGTCGTGCAACTCCCCAACGTGCCGGAGTTCGTGGTCGTCGTGTTCGCACTGCTGCGGGCCGGCGTCATCCCGGTGCTGGCGCTCCCCGGCCACCGCAGGTCGGAGATCGCCCATCTCGTCGAGCACTCCGGCGCGGTGGCGTACGTCGTGCAGGACCGGTTCGGCGGCTTCGACTACCGCCAGTTGGCGCGGGAGGTGCCCGGCGTCCCGCAGGTGTACGTCAGCGGTGACGCGCAGGAGTTCACCCCGCTGGCGTCCGTCGGCTGCGAGGGCGCCGCGCTGCCGGCGGTGGACCCGGCGGCGCCGGCGCTGTTCCTGCTGTCCGGGGGCACCACCGGGCAGCCGAAGCTGATCCCCCGCGCCCACGACGACTACGGATACGTGATGCGGGCCTGCGCCCGGGCCGTGGGCGCGGACGAAGGGCTGACGTACCTGGCGGTCAACCCGGCCGCGCACCAGGCGGCGTTGGCGTGCCCCGGGGTTTTCGGGGCGCTGCTGCTGGGCGGCAAGGCGGTGCTGACGTCGTCGGTGCGCCCGGACGAGGTGTTCCCCCTGGTGCACCGGGAGGGCGTCACCATGACCACGGTCGTGCCGGCCGTGCTGCGGCTGTGGACCGAGTCGGGGCGGGCGTCCGGCGATCTGTCGCGGCTGCTCGTGCAGGTCGGCAGCGCACCGCTGGACGCGTCGCTGGCACGCCGCGCCGGCGAGGTCCTGGGCTGCCGCGTCATGCGCTGGTACGGCATCAGCGAAGGGCTGTTGACGCACACCAGGTTCGACGACCCGGCGGAGGTGGCCACGGGCACGGAGGGGCGTGCGATGTCGCCGTACGACGAGGTGCGCGTCGTGGACCCGGCGGGGGCGCCGGTGCCCGACGGGGAGGTCGGCGAGATGCAGTCGCGCGGCCCGTACACCATTCGCGGGTACTACCGGGCGCCCGAGGAGAACGCCCGGTCGTTCACGTCCGACGGGTTCTTCCGCACCGGGGACCTCGTCCGGCGCACGCCCGAGGGCAACATCACCGTCGTGGGGCGGGTCAAGGACGTCATCAACCGCGCCGGCGAGAAGGTGTCGGCGGAGGAGGTGGAGCGTCAACTCCGCACCCACCCCGCGGTGCAGGACGCCGCGGTCGTCGGGGTGCGGGACGCCGTCCTCGGGGAGCGGACCCATGCGTTCGTGGTCGTCGACGGGGGCGAGTTGCGGGCGGCGGCGGTGAAGGCGTTCCTGCGGGAACGCGGGCTGGCCACGTACAAGATCCCCGACCGGGTCGTCCGGGTCGACGAGCTGCCGCGCACCCCGATGGGCAAGGTCGACAAGAAGGCACTGCGCCGGCTGGTGGGCGCCTGAGGCGTCCCGTGCGCAAGCGGGAGCCGCCGGACCCACCGGCGGCTCCCGCTTCCGTACGGCACTGCACCGCCCAAAGGGCTGAGTTCACGGGGAGTCCCGCACGTACCACAGCTCGGGGAAGGACGGTGTGAAGACCGCCCTGCGCAGGAAATCGGCGCCCGCGGTGCCGCCCGTGCCGCGCTTCGTGCCGATGACGCGCTGGACCATGACGACGTGTCGGTACTGCCATTCCTGGAATGCCTGGTCGAGGTCGACCATCGCCTGGAACATCTGCTCCACGACGCCGTCGTCTTCGTGCAGGCCGCTGAGCGCGGACGGCATGTCTTCGGGTGAATACCCCTGGGCGGAGAGATAGTCCTGGAAAGCGTCGAAGACGCTGGGCTCGGCCGCCCTGGTTTCGACCCTCTCGCGGTCCGCGCTGCCTTTCGGGAACTGCTCGGCCGCCGATGCGCCGCGCCGGCCGAGTGCGACCTCGATCTCCCGGAACTGCGCTGAATAGAAGCCGCTGCCGCCGCCCAGCTTCGCGCGGAAGGTCTCGAACCGTTCGGAGGACATCGTCTCCAGCACGTCGATCTGTGCCGTCAGCGCCTTGATGATCAGCCGGGAGCGGCGCAGGGTGCGCAGCGCGGGGCCGCTGTCCGCCTTCCGCAGCATCGGCCGCAGGCCGTCCAACTCGTGCAGCAGCTCCTTGAACCACAGCTCGTGCGACTGGTGGACGACGACGAAGAGCAGCTCGTCCGGCTGGTCGGTGTTCGGCTGTTGGCTGGCGAGCAGCCTGTCGAGAGCGAGGTAATCACGATAGGCGTCATAACCGATACGGGAATTGGTCACAGCGGTTCTGCCCCCTCACCGGACATTTACCGTATGACAGCATGGCGATACCGGGGCGCCTACGGTTTCTTTCACCTCTCCTTCATGACGTTCCGTCATGGCACGGACGGCTGACATCATCCACATTCCCATGGTCGGGAGAGATGGAGGACCGGGCCCCATGAAACCTGGCTTCGACAGGAGCGACATCATTCAGCGGACCGTCCCCGAATTGTTCGAGGCGGTCGCCGCGCGGTCGGGGGAACGGGCCGCCGTGCTGTTCGAAACGAAGACCGTCACCTATGCGGAGCTGAATTCCGCGGCCAACCGGCTGGCGCGCTGCCTCATCGACCGCGGCGTGGGACCGGACCGCGTGGTCGCCGTCTGCGCACCCAAGTCGGCCGATCTGATCACCGTGCTCCTGGCGGTCCTGAAGGCCGGCGGCGCCTACCTCCCGCTCGACCCGGCGTACCCGTCGGAGCGGCTGGCGCACATGGTGGCCGAGGCGCGCCCGGTGCTGCTGGTCCACACCTCGGACGCGGGCGGCCTCCCGGCGGCCGGCGCCGACGTGCCGCGGCTCGCCGTCGACGATCCGCGGGTGCGGGCCGAGTGGGAGGGGCGCGACGACCGCGACGTCCGGGACGCCGAGCGGCTGCGCCCGCTGCGCCCCGAACACCTGATGTACGTCATCTTCACCTCGGGCTCCACCGGCCTGCCCAAGGGCGTCGCGGTGCCGCACGCCGGCGTCGCGACCCTGGTCGCCGCGCAGCGGGAGCGGATCGGGGCGGGCTCGGGCGACCGGGTGCTCCAGTGGGCGTCGATCAGCTTCGACGCCGCCTTCTGGGACGTGTCCCTCGCCCTGCTGTCCGGGGCCGCCCTGGTGGTGGCTGCGGCCGACGACCTGCTCCCCGGCGAACCACTGCGCAACACCCTGGTCGAGCAGCGGGTGACCCATGCGACGCTGCCGCCGGTGGCGCTGAGCGTCACCGAGTCAGACGGGGCACTGCCCGGCGGGACGCTGGTGTCGACCGGCGACGCCGTGTCGCCCGCGCTCGTGCGCGCCTGGGGCAGCGGCCGGGCACTGCTGAACGGCTACGGTCCCACCGAAGTCACCGTCGGCATCAGCCTCGGCGAGATCGCCGGCCCCGACGACATCGGCGTCGGCCGCCCCTTCCCGGGCTGCGCGGTGCGCGTCCTCGACGGGAGCCTGGCGGACGTCGGCGTCGGCGGGGAGGGCGAGTTCTATCTGTCGGGGCCGGGGCTGGCGCGCGGCTACGTGAACCAGCCCGGGCTCACCGCCACCCGGTTCGTCGCCGACCCGGCGGGCCCGCCCGGCAGCCGCACGTACCGCTCGGGCGATCGGGGCCGGCGCCACGCCGACGGCGAGCTGTACTTCACGGGCCGGGTCGACAACCAGGTGAAGGTGCGCGGCTTCCGCATCGAACTGGGTGAGATCGAGGCGCGGTTGGCCGGCCACCCGGCCGTGGACCTCGCTTGCGTCGTGGTGGAGGGGGACGTCGCGACCGCCCGCGTCATGGGGTACGTGACCACGTCGACCGGGGCCGACGTCGACGGCGCCGAGCTGCGGCGGCACGTCGCCGCCGCGCTGCCCGAGCACATGGTGCCGTACACCGTGGTGGTGCTCGACCGCTTCCCCACCGACCCCAACGGGAAGGTCGACCGAGCCGCGCTCGCCGCCGCCCGCGCCGAACCCCCGGCGCCGACCGGGGCCGGCGACGCGGACCTGTGCGCACTCGTGCAGCGGATCCTCGGCGTCCCCCGGGCCCGCCCTCAGGACAACTTCTTCGACCTGGGCGGCCATTCGGTGCTCGCCACGATGCTGGCCCGCCAGATCCGCAAGGAGTACGACGTGGTGCTCCCGATGCGCACGATCTTCCAGGCCGCGACCCTCGCCGACCTCGCGAACCTCATCCACACGCCTCCCCGCCCCGACTCCGCGCCCCCGACCGACGACTGACCCAGCGCCCCCGCGGCGCCCTCTGCGACCCGGTGGTGGGCTGCTCGCGCAGACGCGACACCGCAGCTCGCCGCACGGCGAAACCGCCGAACCGTCAGGAGGGGCCGCACCGGACCCTCCGAACACGACCCCGCACAAACAAAGTTGCCACACCGGCGGTCGATGTGCGCACTATCTCGCATGACCTCCCAACCCCGTTCCGCCGACTTCGGCATGCCCGAAACCGCCGCGGCCCGCCCCGCCCGCCCCGCCCGTCCCGCCTTCCCCGACTTCCCCCGCCACTTCGCCCGCACCCGGCGCTTCTCGCTCGGGCTGCCCGCGCACCCGACCGTCTCGCCGGACGGCGCCCGCGTCCTGTTCGTCCGCGGCACCTCCGGCACCGACCCGGTGCGCCGGCTCTGGCTGTACGAGGACGGCGAGGAGCGCGTGATCGCCGATCCGCTGCTGCTCGGGGGCGGCGGCGAGGACCTGCCGGAGGCCGAGCGGATCCGTCAGGAGCGGGCCAGGACCCGCACCACCGGCGTGGTGTCGTACGCCACCGACGCCGCGGCGCACCTGGTCGTCTTCACGCTCGGCGGCACCCTGTGGGCGGTGCGCACGGACGGCGGCGACCCGTGGCGGGTGGCGACCGCGGGCCCCGCGGTCGATCCGCGCCCCTGCCCCGACGGCTCCTGGATCGCGTACGTCACCGACGGCGCCCTGCGCGCGGTGCGCCCCGACGGCACCGGGGACCGGCTGCTCGCCGCGCCGGAGTCCGCCGAGGTGACGTACGGGCTGCCCGATCACACGGCGGCCGAGTCCATCGGGCGCGACCGCGGCCACTGGTGGTCCCCGGCCGGCGACGCGCTGCTCGCCGCGCGCGTCGACACCGGCCCCGTCCGCACCTGGTACGTCGCCGACCCGGCGGACCCGCAGAAGCCCCCGCGGGCGATGCGCTATCCGGTGGTGGGCACGGCGAACGCCCTGACCTCGCTGCACGTGCTGCGGCTCGACGGCGGCCGTACGCCGGTGCTCCTGCCCGCCGCTGCCGACGCGGAACACCACGAGCCGGGCCCGTGGACCGACCCCGCCTTCGAGTACGTGACGGCGGCCGGCTGGGACGCGTCCGGGCCACTGGTCGCGGTGCAGAGCAGGGACCAGCGGTCGCTGCACCTGCTCGCGATCGACCCGGCGACGGGCGCCACCACGGTGCTCCAGCGGGTGCGCGACCGGGTGTGGGTGGACGTGGTGCCGGGGGCGCCGGGGCGCACCGCCGCGGGCACGCCCCTCGCGGTCACAACCGACGGCGACGTGCCGGGGCTGCGCATCGGCGCCGACGCCACCCCGGCCGGGCTCCACGTCCGCGAGGTCATCGCCACCGTCGGCGACCGCGTGTGGTTCACCGCGAACGACGATCCGACCGAGGTGCACGTGTGGTCGTACGACCCCGGGCGCGGTTTCGTCCGCGTCAGCGCGGAACCGGGCGTGCACACGGCCGCGGTCGGCGGCGGCACCGTGGTCCTGGACAGCCTGACGGAGTCGGGCCCTTCGATGACGGTCCTCAAGGACGGCGAGCCGGTCGGCCGGATACCCGTACTCGCCGAGGAGCCGCAGGTCACGCCGGCGCCGGTACTGCTGCGGCTGGGCGAGCGGGAGTTGCGCAGCCAGCTGTACCTGCCGTCCGGTCACGAGCCCGGCGCCCGCCGGCTGCCGGTGCTGCTGTGCCCGTACGGCGGAGCGGGTCTGCAACTCGTCGTCAGGGCCCGCGAATGGTGGTCGTACGTGGCGCAGTGGTTCGCCGAGCAGGGCTTCGCGGTGCTGGTGACGGACGGCCGGGGCACTCCGGGCCGGGGCCGGGCGTGGGCGCGGGAGGTCCACGGGGACCGGCTCACACCGACCGTCCAGGACCAGGTCGACGCGGTGCACGCGGCGGCGGAGCGCTTCCCCGACCTCGACCTCGACGCCGTCGCGATCCGCGGCTGGTCGTACGGGGGGTATCTGGCCGCCGCTGCGGTGCTGTGCCGCCCGGACGTCTTCCACGCCGCCGTCGCGGGCGCCGCACCGGCGGACCGGCGGCTGTACGACACCCATTGGGAGGAGCGCTTCCTCGGCCATCCGGAGGTCTTCCCCGACGCGTACGACCACAACTCGCTGACGACGTACGCCGACCGGCTCGTCCGCCCGCTGCTGCTGGTGCACGGGGTGGCGGACGACAACGTGCACCTCGCCCACGTGCTGCGACTGTCGTCGGCGCTGCTGGCGGCGGGTCGGGAGCACTCCGTGCTGCCGCTGTCGGGGGCGAGCCACATGGTCACCGACGAGGAGCAGGCGGGGAACTTGCTGCGGCAGGAACTCGCCTTCCTGAAGAAGTCCTTGAAAGTTTGAGGTGTTGAACCCTTTCCGCTCCTGGCTCGTAAACATCACAACGAACGACGCCGGTCGGGCATCCGGCCGGGCAGGGACCGCGAGCCGAAGGAGCAGACCATGACCGCATCCCCCGAGGAACAGCGCCGCCGCACCGTCACTCGTAGGACCGTCGTCGCTGCGGCGGGCGGGGCGGGGCTGACGGCCGCGCTGACCGCGTGCGGCTCCGACGACGGCGGATCCAGCGGATCCAGCAGCACGGGGGACGGGGGCACCAAGGGCTCCGCCGCCGGTGGCTCCGCCGCGGGCGGTTCGACCGGTGGCAGCAGCGGAGGCAGCGGCCAGGCGGTGGCGAAGGTCGCGGACGTCCCCGAGGGCGGCGGCAAGGTCGTCGGCGACGTGGTGATCACCCAGCCGAGCGCGGGCCAGTTCAAGGCGTTCTCGTCGAAGTGCACCCACACGGGCTGCGCGGTGCGGGGCGTGGCGAACAACGTGATCACCTGCCCGTGCCACAACAGCACCTTCGACGCGTCCGACGGCAGCGTGAAGGGCGGCCCGGCGACCGCTCCGCTGCCGGCCAAGTCCGTGCGGGTGGAGGGGGACTCGATCATCCTGGCGTAGCCGGCGGCCGCTCCTGCGCGGCGCGGCGCCAGCAGGCCAGGACCTCGTCGCTGGTGGTGACGGTGGCCACCAGGGCGAGGGTGTGGCGCACCATCGCGGGGGTGTAATCGGCGGGCACCCCCGCGATGGCGTCCCGGGGCACGACAGCGGTGTAGCCGAGGTTCACCGCGTCGAACACGGCGTTGGGCACGGCGACGTTCGCGGAGACCCCGGTGATCAGGAGCGTTCGACAGCCGAGGTTGCGCAGCAGGGCGTCGAGTCCGGTGTCCGCCAGCGGTGACAGGCCGTGCAGCCGGCGCACCACCAGGTCCTCGTCCGCCACCTCGATGGGCGGGGCGATGCACACGGCCGGCGTGCCGGGGTGCTGTCGTACGGGCAGCTTGGCGGCGGCGCGGAACAGCCGGGCGTTGCGGTTGGAGCCGCGTCCGTCGGGTCGGCGTTCGGCGACCGCGTGCACCACTTGGACGCCGGTGCGGTGCGCGCCCGCGACCAGTCGGGCGATCCGGTGGAGCGCGCCCGACGAACGGGCCTCTGCGGCGAGTTCGGGCAGGGCGGCGACGCCGTCGCCGACGACGCCGCGCTGGCACTCGACCGTGAGCAGCACGGTGGTGGCCGGAGCGAGGTCGACGAAGAGACGTTCGGTCGGGTCGCTGGACGCCATGCCGTCCCCCATTTCGTGAACCGGGTGCCGCGCGCCCGTTGCGCGGTGCCGCGGGTACGCCCATGATTTCTGACGTACTGTCAGTTTCCAAGAGGGCGTGGCCCGCAGGACGCCCGGACGGGAGCAGCCGTGGTCGCCACCCAGCGCCGGGGCCGTCGGATCATGATGACGCCCGCCGAGCGGGACGCCTTCCTCAGCGAGCAGCGCACCTGTCGGGTGGCCACCGTGTCGGCCGACGGCCGTCCGCACGTCAGCGCGTTGTGGTTCGTCTGGGACGGCGCCTCGCTCTGGCTGTACTCGATCACCCGCAGCCGCCGCTGGGCCGACCTGCGCCACGACCCCCGACTCGCGGTGGTGGTGGACGCCGGCGAGGAGTACGGGGAGCTGCGCGGGGTGGAGCTGTCGGGCACCGCCGTCTTCGTCGGGGAGGCCCCGCGCACCGGCGCGCCCTGCCCCGAACTGGTCGAGCCTGAGGGGTTGTTCGCCCGGAAGAACTTCGACCTGGACGCCATGCCGCACGACGGGCGGCACGCCTGGCTCCGACTCACCCCCGACGCCGTCGCCTCCTGGGACTTCCGGAAGCTCGCAGCCGAGCGGGGCCGTTGACGCCGAACGTCGCACGGGAAGGCGTCACGCCTCCTCCAGCGCCCGGGCCGCGCCGGTCAGCGCCGCCAGGGTGGCCCTGATCGAGGGGCGCCGGTCGGCGTCGGCGCGCCAGACCGCGTACACGTGCCGTCGCATGCCGCGGCGCACCGGGACGAGCGCGACGCCGTCGGGCACCGGCCCCCGCCCCAACCGCGGCGCGACGCACACCCCGCACCCGGCGGCGATCAGGGCCAGTTGGGTGTGGTGCTCCGCCGCGAGGTGCGGGATGCGGGGCTCGATCCCCCGGGAGCGCAGGGTGAACGTCAACCACTCGTGACAGAACTCGCCCTCGGGCCAGGACACCCAGTCGTCGTCGGCGAACTCCTCCAGGTCCACCTCGTCCCGGCCGGCGAGCGGGTGGTCGACCGGCATGGCGACGTCCGCCGCGTCGTCGAGCAGGTGCGCCTGGGCGAGCCCGGCCGGCACGGGCAGCCTCTTGTTGGTCCAGTCGAGGACCACGGCGAGGTCGCAGTCGCCCCGGATGACCCGGTGGATGCCCTGCTCGGGCTCCAGTTCCTGAGTGCGTACGCGCAACTCGGGGTGGCCGGCGAGCAGGGCCTGCACCATCCCGGGGAACAGGCCGCGCGCGGCCGTGGGGAAGGCGCCCACCCGGACTTCGCCGACCACCTGCCCACGCTGGGCCTCGATGTCCGCCTGCGCCGACTCCACGTGCGACAGGATGCGCGCCGCGTGGTCCGCGAGCAGTTGGCCGGCGTCGGTGAGGCGCACTCCGCGCCCGCTCTTGGCGAGCAGTTGCTGCCCGACCTCGCGCTCCAGCTTCGCCAGTTGCTGGGAGACGGCCGACGAGGTCACGTGCAGCCCGTCGGCGGCCTTGCTGACGGAGCCGTGCCGGGCGAGGGCGTCGAGGGTCCGCAGTCGCTCCAGATTCAACATGTAAGCAATGCTAAGCGAACGAGCGAAGTATTTCTCGCTTGTGCTACGAGATCGCGAGGGTGACAGTTGACGTCATGACCAGCGTCAGACGCCCTCCCGCCACGGCCCCCGCCTCCTCGCCCGCCGCCCCCGCCCGACCCCGTCGCCCGTGGAGCTTCCGAGGACCGGGCCGCCGGCTGGACTGGCGCCTGCGGTTCGCCTTCCTCTCCACGGTGTGGGGCTTCAGCTTCCTGATGACCAAGGTCGGCACCCAGGGGTACGCACCGTTCCAAGTCACCCTGGGACGGCTGGTCTTCGGGACGGCGGTGCTCGCCGCCGTCCTCGCGGTGCGCCGCGAGGGGCTGCCGCGCGGCGGCCGCACCTGGCTGCACCTGACGGTGTCGGCGTTCTTCCTCAACGCCCTGCCGTTCTCGCTGTTCGCCTACTCGCAGGAGACGATCCCCTCGGCGCTCGCCGCCATCTGCAACGCCACGTCACCGCTGTGGGGCATGGTCCTCTCGCTGGTCGCGCTCTCCGAGGACCGTCCCACCAGGCGCCGGGTCGCCGGCCTCGGCCTCGGCTTCCTCGGGGTGCTGACCGTGCTCGGCGCCTGGCAGGGCTTCGCCGGGATCGCCCCCACCGGCACCGCGCTGGCGCTGCTGGCCTCGTTCAGCTACCCGGTCGGCTGGATCTACGTCCGCCGCAACCTCGCGGGCAGCGCGCACTCGAACCTCTCGCTGACCACCGCACAACTCCTGCTCGGCACGGTCCAACTGGCCTTCGTCACTCCGCTGTTCACGACGTTCCCGACCTCCTTCCCGATGGTGCCGCTGCTCGCCGTGGTCGGCCTCGGCGCCCTCGCGACCGGCATCGCGATGCTGGTGCAGTACGGGCTGGTGGCCGAAGTGGGGCCGACGACCGCGCAGATGGTCACGTACTTCACCCCCGTCATCGCCACGGTCGCCGGCGTGTGGGTGCTCGGCGAACGGCTGAGCTGGAGCGCACCGGTGGGGGCGCTGATCATCATCGCTGGGGCGGCCCTGACGCAGTCCCGGCCGAAGGGTGCGGG
Organism: Streptomyces sp. NPDC017979; assembly: GCF_044328175.1. NCBI lineage: Bacteria > Bacillati > Actinomycetota > Actinomycetes > Kitasatosporales > Streptomycetaceae > Streptomyces > Streptomyces sp. NPDC017979. The sequence goes on from NZ_JBIRGU010000004.1 coordinate 593,539, forward strand.
CGGCACTCGACCCGTCGCCGGGACGGCGGGCACCACGACCGAACCCGGGCACCCCGACGCCGCGCCGGAGCCGGCCCCGGCCTTGGCCACGGCACCCGCACCGGCCTGCGCCGCCGCACCCCGTCAGCCGTAACTCCGTGCCCGCCGCACCCCGTCAGCCGTAACTCCGCGCCCGCGGCGGCCCGACAGCCGCCGCGACGGCGTCCGCGAGCCGAAAGACGTCGCCGCCGTCGCCACTCAAGCCCTCGCCGCTGCGCCCCTCCTCGCCAAGGCCCTCGTCGCTGAGGCCGGAGACGGTCAGCCGCACCCCGGGGGGAGTCGCGACCCGGAAGCGGGCGCCGGGCGCCACCGCCCACCCGGCTTGCAGCAGCCGCGCCACGGCGCCCGTCTCGTCGGCCACGGGCACCCAGACGTTCATCCCCGTACGCCCGAAGGCCGCGACCCCCCGCTCCGCCAGCGCCGCCACCAGCGCGTCCCGGCGTCGCCCGTACGACCGCGCCACCGCGCCGGGATCGACGGCGTCCGTCCGCCACAACTCGACCACCGTGCGCTGGAGCAGTCGACTGACCCAGCCCGGGCCGACGAACTGCCGCCCGGTGACCCGGTCGACGGTGACCGCGTCCCCGGTGAGCACGGCCACCCGCAGATCCGGCCCGTACGCCTTCGCGGCGGAGCGGACGAAGGCCCAGTGGTCCGTGGCCCCGACCAGGGGGTGCAGCGGCACGTCGACGATGCCGTGCCCGTGGTCGTCCTCGATCAAAAGGGCGTGCGGGTGGCGCCGCAGGACCGCCCGCAGTTCCTCGGCCCGCTCGGCGCCGACGGCCGCGCCGGTCGGGTTCTGCGCGCGGGCGGTGACGACGACGGCCCGGGCGCCGCCCTTCAACGCCCGCTCCACGGCAGGGGGCTGCGGCCCGTCGTCGTCGACGGGCACCGGCACGGGCGTCAACCCGAGCGCGGGGATCAGGTCGAGCAGACTGCCCCAGCCCGGGTCCTCCACGGCGACCGCGTCACCGGGCCGCAGATGTGCCGCGAGGACCCGCTCCACCGCGTCGAGCGAACCCGAGGTCACCGCGATCGGCCCGGCCGGCACGCCGTCGACGTCCAGGGCCGCGCGGGCGAGGCGAGCCAACTCCGGATCGACGGTGGGACCGCCGTACGTGCCGTAGCCGGGGGTCTGCCGGCCGTGCCGCGCGGCCGCGAGGAGGGCGTCGTCCAGCGGCGGCAGCAGGGCGGGGTCCGGCTCGCCCCCGCTCACGTCCCGCACCCCCGGCGGCGCCTCCACCCGGATGGCACCCCGGGACGTACTGATCGGCCGAGCGCGCACCCGGCTGCCGCGGCGCCCCGCGGTCTCGATGATGCCGCGCTCGCGCAGGACCCGGTACGCAGCGGCCACCGTGTTCGGATTCACCTCCAGCCTGGCCGCCAACTCCCGCATGGGCGGGAGCAGTTGACCGGGCTCCAGCCCACCGGCAGCCACCCCGCGCTCGACGCTGGCGGCGATCTCCGATGCGCGCCGCCCTTCAATCCGATACTCTCCTAGCACAAAAGACATTATGCACTAGCGCAATGGAGTTCGCCATGGCAGAGCCGATCCAACCGACGGAAGCGGGCGCAGGGACCGGCGCGGGCGCGGACTCGGGTTACGAGCCGACCGAGCGCACCGTCCCGTCCCGCTCGCGCGAGCGGGCCGCGTACGACCGGGCGACGGTGCACGCGATACTCGACGCGGCCTACCTGTGCCACCTCGGTTTCGTCCGCGAAGGAGCGCCCGTCGTCCTGCCGACGCTCTACGCCCGCGTCGGCGAGTGCGTCTACGTCCACGGCTCCACCGGCTCCCGCCCGCTGCGGATGGCCGGCGAGCCGGACCCCGGCCTCCCGGTCTGCCTGACCGTCACCCACCTCGACGGACTGGTGCTGGCGCGCTCCGCGTTCCACCACTCGATCAACTACCGCTCGGTCCTGGTCCACGGCGTGGCCCACCCGGTCACCGACCCGGCCGAGAAGGCCCGCGCGCTCGACGCCCTCGTGGAGGCCGTGGTGCCCGGGCGGGCGGCGGACTCCCGCCCGGCGAACGCCAAGGAGAACGCGGCGACGGCCGTCCTGCGGCTGGACCTCGCCGAGGTCTCCGCGAAGATCCGCACGGGCGACCCCAACGACGACCCGGAGGACATGGACCTGCCGCACTGGGCGGGCGTCGTTCCGGTGGCCCGTACGTACGGCACGCCGATCCCCGCGCAAGACCTCTCCGCACCGGTCCGACTCCCCACCTACCTCACCCACCTCTGACCCCGCCCCGCGCCCTCCCGGCAGCACCCTGATTCGCTGCCTCCGGCGCCCACCTTGCGGGACGAGGGATTGGGGGCGCGGGTAACTGCGCGACCAGCCCTCCACCGGCCGGCGGGGATCAACACTCCGCAGGGATCGGCGGGTGTGTCAGGGCGCTGGGGCCCCAGGCCCTCTGGAGCCGGGGCGGGGGCACCCCCGCGGGGCGGACCTGCACGAGCGGCCACAGAAGGGCCGCAGACGCGACACCGCAGCCCGCCGCACGGCGAATCCGCGCTACCCCCCGGCGCGCCCCACCGGCAGCGCCCCCTCCGCGGTCGCCCCAGGCGCACCCGCCCCCGAAGCGACCGGCCCCGACGGCGCCTTCGGCGCCTGCGACTGCGCGATGAACGCCCCCACCAGCACCAGCGCTCCGCCCAGGATCTGCGGCAGCGACAGGTGCTCCCGCAGCAACACCCACGCCAGCACGGTGGCGACCACGGCCTCCAGACAGGCCACCACCCCGGCGACCTGCGGCGACAGCTTGCGCACCGAGACCACGCCGGTGACGTACGCCAGCACCGTCGCGAGCAGGACGACCCAGGCGAGCAGCAGCCACGCCTCGACGCTGGTGCCGCCCATGTCGACCCGCCCGCCCAGCACCGATGCGTCCATGCCCCACGGTCGGGCGATCACCGTCAGCACGAGCGCGCCGATGAGGAGTCCGTACGCGATGACGCCGAGCGGGTCCGCCCGGTCCTCCCCCGCGCTTCCGTGGTCGGACAGGATGAAGTAGCACGCCTGGCAGCAGGCCGCGCCGAGCGCGAGGAGCAGCCCGAGGACGTCGAAGCTCAGCCCCGCCCACACCTCCACGACGCAGCCGAGGCCGGTGACCGCGATCACGACGCCCAACGCGGCGGCCCGCGTGACCGGCCTGCGCTGGACGAAGCGGATCCAGCCGAGGACCAGCGCCGGCCCCAGGTACTCGACGAGGAGTGCGACGCCGACGGGGATGCGGGAGATCGACGCGAAGTAGAACGCCTGCACGCCCGCGACGGCCAGCAGGCCGAAGCCCAGCAGCAGTACGGGCCGACGGCGCACCAGGTCCCGATGGCGCCAGGCGAGCGGCAGCATGACGACCGCGGCACCGGCCACCCTCAGCCACACGACGTGCAGCGGATCGAGCCCGGCCTCGATCAACGGCTTGGCGGCGACGCCCGAACCACCGAACGCGAGCGCCGACACCAGGGCGATGCCCAGGCCCGCGCCCTTCCCCGAAGAGTGCATCGGCACATCATGTCAGCGCACGTCAGGACCGTCGACCCCAAGACGCATGTCGAGACGGGGGCGACGCACCCCGCGAAGCGTCGGGAATCAGCCACGCGACGAGCGAACGCCCGCTGCATCCCCACTGCCCTCGCTATCGCGCTCCGGCACCCGCCGCGCCGGCGTCGCCCCGCCCACCGGCGTCGACCCGCCGGGCCAGCCCCGCCGCATCGACGCCGGCGCGGCGCAGCACCTCCATCGCCCGGCACTCCGGATCGGCGGCAAGGCTCGCGAGGACGTCGACCCCGGTCGCACGGGCGGCGCCGCGCAGCCCCGCCCGCCGTACCGCGCCCTCCAGCGCGTCGACCGCGGAGGGGGACCAGGCGCCCGCGCCCCCGACGGCCCGGGGCCCCGGGACGCGCACCACCGGCACCGCCCCCGAGTCCTCCACCGAGCCCTGCCACCGCAGGCCGTAGCCGATGCTGCGCTGAACGAGATAGCCGAGGACGCGGGCGACCTGCGCGCCCGGGCCGAGCGCGGCGCGCACGGCGGGGTCGGACTCGACGAGGGAGTGCAGCAGGTGGGCGGTGTCGATCTGGCGCCCGCCGTCGCGCAGGGCCCGTCGGCGCGCGCCCGTGACCATCGAAGCCAGCTCCGGGGTCAGTCGGGCGTCGGTCTCCGTACGGGGCACGGCGAGCTGTCTGGGCAGTCGCGGGGTAGGGCGCGGCACGTCTCCCACCCCATCAGTCCAGGACGGGACAAGCATCCCCGTACGGGGCCATCTACCCATCCCGCGGAAGTTGGGCAGGCGGGGACCATTCCTCCTCCTTGCGGATGAGATCGCGACAACTCGCACACCCGACGCGCGCGCCGCCTTGCCCTCGCGCGCCCCCTGGAATCCGAATGCACCATACAGATGCCTCGGGCAAGCAACCGGACGGGAGGCGGGAGCGTCCCCCGGGACATGTTCTGGTTGGTCGCGCTGCTCGGAACGGACGGGCAGGAGTACGTCTACCGGGTGTACGCCCCGGCCACCGCGCTGCGCGCGGACGTCTTCTGGGCCGCCTTCCACTGCCACGACGAAGGGCCGCACCCCCGGGCCTCCGACTGCTTCGACTCCGCCGAGATCTGGCTCCACCAGCTGGTCGAGCAAATCTGACTCTCCGTCAGTATTGAGTGTTGCGGGCGGTGCGGCTACGTTCCGCTCCACCGTGACCCGACACGAAGGGGTGGTCCCGCATGGCCGAAGTCAGCGCCGAGGCCCGCATCGGGGCGCCGGCCGAGAAGGTCTGGGCCCAGCTGACGGACTTCAGCAGCCACGACCGGTGGAACGCCACGCACACCGGCTTCCCCCAGGGCGCCCCCGCCGGCCTGGAACTGGGCACCGCCTACGTGGAGAACATGAAGCTCATGGGCTTCCCCGCCGAAGTCTCCTGGACGGTGGTGGAGTTCGAGGCGGGCCGACTCCTCGGCATCAAGGGAGCGGGCCCGATGGGCGTGAGCGTCGGCAACCGCTACCGCCTCACTCCACAGGGGGACGCGACGCTGGTGCGCATCGAGGGGGAGTTCACCGGGGCCGCGGTGTCCTTGATGGCCGGCCGCCTCAAGGACTCGGCGACGGCCGCGCTCGACGAGTCCCTGCGCAAGCTCGCCGACCTGGTGACCTGACGCGCCCAGCACCCCGGACGCGGCGGGCGTCACCCCCGAGCACGTCCACCCGGGGGCGACGCCCGCGCGCCGCCGTCACCTCAGCCCTCGTCGGCGAGGATCAGATAGAGCTTCTTGCGGGTCTCGTTGATCGTGTCGAGGGCCTTCTGCCGCTGCTCGGGGCTGCCGGTCTTCCAGACCTGACCGAAGGCTTCCATCAGCCCCCAACCCGCCTGCCGGACCTCGTTGACGGTGTCCCAATCGACGCCGCGACCGGCCTCCTCCCACGGGGCGTCCGGCCCCGCTTCGGACTCGGCCCGCCCGGACTCGGTGAGCGTGAAGAGCTTCTTGCCGCCCTCGCTCGCGCTCGTGATCAGCCCTTCGTCCTCCAGTAGCTGGAGGGTCGGGTACACCGAGCCGGGGCTGGGCTTCCACGCCCCGCCGCTGCGCTCGCCGATCTCCTGGATCATCTCGTACCCGTGCATCGGCCGGTCCTTCAGCAGCGCGAGGATCGAGGCCCGCACGTCACCGCGCCGGGCCCGACCCCGCCCGCCGCCCCGTCCACGACCGCCGCCGAACGGCCCGCCGAAGGGTCCGCCGAACGGCGGACCGAACTGCCCGAACGCCCGGCGGCGCCCTTCGAAGCCGCCCCACCCCTGATGTCCGGGCCCGCACGCCCCAGGGCCACCTTCGTGTCCATGCCCATGTCCATGTCCTTGAGAACGCATCTCGCGCTCCTTTCATCGTCGATCTTTCGCGATACCTCAACGATATATCGGAACAGCTCGTTCGACAAGAGGGGCCAGCCACCTCTGACTCGTCTCAGTGAACGTTGACCCGCGGTTGCTCCACGTGCGCGACGGACAGAAGGTCCATCGCCGGCGCCGGTCAAACTCCGCTGGGTGCGGCTCGTCTTGAGGGATGGGCTGACCTGCGGAGACGTTGATTGATGTCGGGGTGGGCAGGCCGAGCCCCTGAGGGATGGTGCGCGGTCGGCTCTGGCAGGTCATCCGCAGGCCATCGACCCCGGCCGCTCTCGGCAGGGGCCCCGATGCCCGTTCGGGCAGTAGGTGTGATCCCGGGGCTTCTAGCGGGTGGCACGGCGAGTTGGTAGGCAGGGTGTGAACACCGCCACGTCTCCTCGGAAGGCCGCCCGTTGCGCGCGCATGATCCCGCGAAGAAGTCCGACCGAGCAGCCCCCGGCGACCGTCTGCGCGCGCCCGCCCCTGCGGCGCCGCGGCACGTGGTCGGCCCGGCGGCGCAGATACTCGCCCTTCAGCGCACCATCGGCAACGCCGCGGTGGCCCGCCTGATCGATGCGGTCCGGCACCCGCATGAGCCGGGGTGTCACGAGGAGGCACCGGTGCAGCGGTCCGCCGTCGAGGAGGTGCTGCGCGGCCCGGGGCGGCCGATGGCGGCGCCGCTGCGGGCGGAGATGGAGTCACGACTGGGCGCCGACTTCTCCGACGTACGGCTGCACACCGACGCGGCGGCAAGTCGCTCCGCCTCCGGCATCGGGGCCCGGGCCTACACGTCCGGCAGTCACATCGTGCTCGGCCAGGGCGGCGCGGATCGGCACACCCTGGCCCATGAGCTGACGCACGTCATCCAGCAGCGCCAGGGGCCGGTGGCGGGCACGGATCACGGGGACGGGCTGGCGCTGAGCGACCCGTCGGACCGGTTCGAGCGGGCCGCGGAGGAGAACGCGGTACGTGTCATGAAAGACCCTGCGCCACCGGCCGCGCAGGCGGAGCCGGCCGCACGGCCGACGGCAGGCCCGGGCGCAGCACCGGTGCAGCGCCGACTGTCGTACAGCCCGTGGTCGAGGCAGTACATCCGGGACGGGGAGTTCATGGCGCTGCTGAAGGCGGCTGACCCGAACGCGCGGGCGGTGGGCATTGAGGCGCCGTACGCGTCCCTGGTCCAGCAGGTGGAGCAGGCCGGGCGGGAGGTGCACTTCCGGGAGAAGAAGCCGCCTAAGGGCGTGGCGATGTTCGCGGTGGAGGAGGGCGAGGGGTTCCTGTGGATCGACCCTCCCCCAGCCACGGCGGGCGTCGCGGAGCTGCGGAAGTTCGCCAGCACGCTGGCCCATGAGCTGCAGCATGCCGTGGATTTCACGGAGAAGCGGTTCCCGGCCGACCGGAACGCGGGATACCCGGGGGACACGGCCACGCAGCGGCAGCACGCCTCGATCTCGGCGGAGCTGCGCGCGTTCGGTGTGGAGGCGGCCGCCTCGGCGAAGCTGGCGCTCGGCGACCACTACGAGGAGAACGAGAAGCCGTTCAGCGATCTGGTGAAGAAGCTGCCGCCGTCGTCGATCTCGTCGATCCAGCAGACGATGGTGCAGGAATTCCAGATGATCGCCTCCTACGTGGTCGGCAAGCACAATCCGCTGCCGGCGTTGCGCAAATTCGGTGTGCACGACAGCCGGATCCTGGACCGCCTCTCCGGCTATCTCCTGCAGTACGGGCTGATGCCCGAGGCCGGCCCCGACAAGGCCATCGCCTGGCTGGAGGCAAACCCAAAGGTGGTCGAGTCCGGGCTCGTCGAGGGTGCAGAGCTCTTCCTTGCCCGCCGGCCGCAGTTGCGCAAGTGAGCGCACTGAGCCGAGGGCGTCAATGGCGTCCGCGACGCCAGTCCTGGACAACGTCCTGATCAACGGGTCTGCGGCGCTTCGAGGTCGAAGCCGTCGCGGGCGTGGCGGCGTCCGGAGTTCTTCGAGATCCGTGCGGGCCCAGTGTCCACCTGCTCAGGAGCGTCCCTCAAGAAGAACTGCACCCAACTCCGATGAGACGAAACAGCCGGTGGTCAACGTTCAATGAGACCGGTCGGACTTCCCTCAAACAGGCCAGCCACTGCGCATTGGCCTTGGCGACCCGCTCCCCGCGCCGCATACCGTCACCGCATGCGCATCCGAATCGTCGACGCCTTCGCTTCCCGTCCCTTCAGCGGCAACCCCGCGGGAGTCGTCCTCCTCCCCGGGGCCGACCGCTTCCCCGACGACGACTGGCTCCAGCAGGTCGCCGCCGAGGTGAACCTCTCCGAGACCGCCTACGCCCACCCCCTCACCGACGCCCCGGACTCCCCCACGTGGGCGCTGCGCTGGTTCACCCCCACCACCGAGGTCGACATGTGCGGCCACGCCACCCTCGCCACCGCCCACGTCCTGCACACCACGGGCACCGCGACCGGCACCGTCCGCTTCGCCGCCCGCTGCGGCACGCTGGTGACGACGGCGCACGAAGACGGCACGACCACCCTGGACTTCCCCACCGCGCCGCTCACCGAGACCGCCCCGCCGAGCGGCCTCGAAGCCGCCTTCGGCGTACCGGTGCTCGCCGTCCGCGACACCGGGCCGCAGGTCGGCGACCTGCTGGTGGAGGTCGCCGACGAGAAGACGGTCCGCAGCGTCGCACCGGACCTCACGGCCGTCGCGACGCTCTCCCGGCGCGGCGTCATCGTCACCGCCGCCGCCGAAGACCCCGCCCGCGGCTACGACTTCGTCTCCCGCTGCTTCTTCCCGAACTACGGCATCGACGAGGACCCGGTGACGGGCAGCGCCCACACCGCCCTCGCGCCCTTCTGGTCCGAACGCCTCGGACGCACCCGGCTCACCGGGCTCCAGGCGTCCGCCCGCTCCGGACTGGTGCACACCGAGGTGCGCGGCGAGCGAACCGTGCTGACCGGCCACGCGGTCACCGTCATCGACGGCGAACTGCTCGCCACCCCCTGATCGGCACCCCGGACGACGGCACGAGCGAGGGGCGTACGGATCGTTCCGCAGGCCCCTCGCCCCCGGCCGGCGCGCCCGCGCCCGCCCGGTCGCCTCACGCCGTGGGCAGCCACCCCACCTTGCCCGCGAGCAGCGCGTATCCGACGAAGGCGACGATGTCGAGCAGCGCGTGCGCCACCACCAGCGGCCCCACCCGCCCCCAGCGCCGGTACAGCAGCACGAACACCACGCCCATGACCAGGTTGCCGATGAAGCCGCCGATGCCCTGGTAGAGGTGGTACGAACCGCGCAGCACCGAACTCGCCACCAGCGCGGACATCGGGGACCAGCCCAACTGCGCGAGCCTGCGCAGCAGGTAGCCCACCACGATCACTTCCTCCACCACGGAGTTCTGGATCGCGGAGAGGATCAGGACCGGGAACTTCCACCACACGTCCGGCAGGGACTCGGGCACGACGGTCAGGTTGAACCCGCTGGCGCGGGCGCCGAGGTAGAAGGCGAGGCCGGCGCTGCCGATGCCGGCCGCCACCAGGGCGCCCCGCCCCAGGTCGGGCCAGGGCCTGGTGCGGTCGAACCCCATCGACCGGAGCCCGCCCGCCCCCTCCCTGGTCAACAGGTGCGCCACCAGCAGCACGGGCACCAGCGCGGTCGAGATGCCGAAGAGCTGCCACGCGAGGTCGAGCCAGGGCCGACCGGGGGCGTACGAGCCGTTCAGCGTGGCCGCCTGCTCCTTCAGCCCGCCCGGCTTCGTGAGCGATCCGACGAAGCTGATGAGCGCGGACACCGCACTCGCGCCCAGGGAGAGCGCCAGCACCAGCAGCAACTCGGACCGCAGGGTCCGGTGCGTCACGGCCTCCCGATCCAGGGGAAGGGCGTCGTCAGCCGCGCGTCCCGCCTCCGTGTGCACACGTGCCTCCCGGTTGAATGCCTGCGCTCATCCCATCACAGCAGGCCGGGCACGGTGCACACGGCAGGAGCTGACGTCCACCGGCAGGCGCGGGCTCGGCGGGGTCTTCAAAATGTTGACGCCCCGGCTTAGGCGCCGGGGCCGGGGAACCCCGTGGGCCAGGTGTGCACCGGCTCCCCGCGGTGCATCAGTTCGCGGTAGCGCCGGGTGGTGGCGGCCAGCGCCGCGTCCCTGCCGAGCCCCGCCTCCAGTGCCCGGTGGAAGGTCTCGGCCTGCCAGGTCGCCCCGTTGATCCGGCGCCGGCAGCGCTGCTCGATGACCCCGAGGTAGCGGTCGCGGTCGGCCGCGGAGACGTTCCACGCGTCCAGCCCCGCGGCGGCCAGCGGCAGCAACTCGTCCCGGACGAGTTTGGTGACGGGGACCGTGGTGACCCCGCCCGCCCGACCGGGCCGGGGCCAGCGCACCTCGGCGTCGATCCCGTCGCGGCACGCGGTGTCGAAGTTCTCCGCGGCCGCCTCGAACGGCAACCGGTTCCACACCGGTCGCGGCTCGTCCGCGAGGGCGCGCACCAGCCCGTAGTAGAAGGCGGCGTTCGCGACCACGTCCGTGACGGTGGGGCCGGCCGGCAGCACCCGGTTCTCCACCCGCAGGTGCGGGACGCCGTCCGCGACCCCGTACACCGGCCGGTTCCAGCGGTACACCGTGCCGTTGTGCAGGACGAGTTCATGGAGCCGGGGCACTCCGCCCTCGTCGATGACCCGCAGCGGGTCCTCCTCCTCGTCGCAGATCGGCAGCAGCGGCGGGAAGAAGCGCAAGTTCTCCTCGAAGAGGTCGTACGCGGACGTCACCCAGCGCTCGCCGAACCAGGTGCGCGGCCTGACACCCTGTGCCTGGAGCTCGGGCGGCCGGGTGTCGGTGGCCTGCTGGAACAAGGGCGGCCGGGACTCCCGCCACAATTCCTTGCCGAACAGGAAGGGCGCATTGGCCCCCACCGCGACCTGCACGGCGGCCACGGCCTGTGCCGCATTCCAGACGTCCGCGAACCGCGCCGGCGTCACCTGGAGGTGCAGTTGCACGGAAGTGCAGGCGGCCTCCGGCGCAATGGAGGCCGACGTACAGCTCAGCCGCTCCACCCCCGCGATGTCCAGGGCGAACTCCTCGCCCCGCGCCGCCACGATCTGCTCGTTCAGCATCGTGTAGCGCTCGTCGGCGGAGAGGTTGCCGCTCACCAGATCGGCCTGGGCGAGGGTCGGCAGAATACCGATCATCAGGATCCCGGCGCCGACTTCGCTGGCTTTGCGATCGGCATATCCCAGACCGGCCCGCAGCTCTTCGGCCAGCTGGTCGAGAACGTGCCCGCCGAGCCGGTGCGGCACGATGTTCACTTCCAGGTTGAACATTCCGAGTTCGGTCTGGAAATCACGGCTCGCGATGCGTTCCAACACTTCCGCATTCATCATGCGGGGCTGGCCGTCGGCGCCCACGAGATTCAGCTCGATCTCCAGGCCCATCAGATTCTTCGGCCGGTCGAAGCGCTTCTCGTCCAACAGTCGCGCCAGGCCCGCAAGGCACTGCTGCAACTTCCGCCGGTACCGCTGGCGATCGGACAGCTCGAAACCTTCGGTGACGACCTTGTCCCCCATCGAAGCGTCCTTCCTCGGGTGGGCGGCACACGGCGTCGGCCGCTCGGCTCCTGGACGATAATGCCCAGACTGACTGATCCATAACGCAGCGCAGACGGCCCGGGACCGTTAGTGTGGCGGCTAAGATCCCGCGGTCGACCAGCCGCGCGCCAGGAGCACCTACCCCCACCCGGATGCAATGGACACCCACCCCACGGCGACTGTGGTGAAAAACTCCGACAGGTTTCGGCCTACCGAGGTTCGGGCAAAATAGCAGGCCGTTGTGTGACGTACATCAGAAATCCGACACAACACCCTGCACACAAAGACCTGAATCAGCCTTGCCGCGAATGGTGCAGGACGCTAGCGGAAACATCGTGCGAACACGTGTCGTATAAACTCCGCTACTGAGGCATACGGTTGGCGCCCGGCGGCCTTTCCAGTGTCCTTGGCCCCCGCGTGCCGACAACGCCGTCCGCACTGGCGCCCTTTTCACCGATACACCCTGTCTCCCCGAGTGAGAGGCGACCCACCATGCCGCTGCATGTCCTCCAGGCCCCCGCGCCTGCTGTCCGCAGCGTTCTCGCGGCACTCAGTTCCCCGACCGCCGTCCGTGAGGACCGCACCCCGGCACTCAGGTCTGTCCAGGGACCCGTGAGCCCCGAGTCACCGCTCCCCCTCCACGTGCTGGACCAGGTCGTCACCGACGACTCCGGCCCTCGCACCCGCCCCACGGGGTGGCGCTTCCTGCTCCGCGGCGACGACCGCTACGTCGCCGCTGCGGAAACGCTGCTGACGCCCGACGGATGGGCCTTCTCGCACTTCTTCGAAGGCCCCTACCTCAGCTCCACCGAACTGGCCCTACGGCAGGCCGAGTCGTTCCCGACCCCGTTCCAGCCGCGCCTGCTGTCCGTACCCGCCCTCTACATGCTCACCCTCTGGCTGCACGGCGACCCGGAGGCCGACGCCTCCTCGACCGCGCTCGCGCCCACGGACGTCCTGATGCCGCTGGCGCCGGCGCCGCCGGGGATCACGGCCCACCGGCCCTACCGGGTCGCGGAACTCCTCCCGGTGATGACCCTGCGCCTCACGCCCGCGCCGCTCCTCGGTTCCCCCGCCTGACGGGGGGGGTCCCGAGCGGCTCGAACCGCACGCCGCACCGTGCGCCCCGCGACCGTCCGACGGTTGCGGGGCGCACGACCGTCCGCCCGGGACTAGCCCGTTCCGACCATCGTGAACCACCCGAAAGGACAGTCAAGTTGGGCTGAACCATCCAGGTGGGTGATGCGTCCCTGACGAGTGAGACGAGCTGTCGCGAAATCCCTGCGGATCGGCGCCCGTGGGGCAACACTGGGAGCAGTAGGACGGATACGGGGGACGACCATGACGGCACCATCGAGCCGCAGGACACACATCACACCAGAGCGAGAGATCCCAGCCATGTGCCAGCACCAGCCACCCTGCCCGACGTCAGATTCCGCCGACAGGGACGCCGCCCGTCTCCTGGCGCACCACCCCGAGCAGGGCTGGAGCCTGCTGTGCAACGGAGTGCTTCTGTTCGAGGACACGGGCGAACTGCTGCCGGACGGCCAGGTCATCGCGCCGCACCGACCGCTCCAGACCAGCACGGCCGCGTAGCTGCGCACGGCAGCGCTCACGCAGCACGGCGGTAGGGACGAAGCAGACGAAGAAGGGGCCGGACGGGACCACGAATGGTCTCCGTACCGGCCCCCACGCACGCCGCGGGCGGCGGTGCGTCAGTTCTCGTACTCGTCCAGCGGCGGGCAGGAGCAGACCAGATTGCGGTCGCCGAACGCGCCGTCGATGCGCCGCACCGGCGGCCAGTACTTGTCCGCGCTCGCCCCGGCCGGGAAGACCGCCTCGTCACGCCCGTAGGCGTGGTTCCACTCCCCGCCCAGCGCGGCCGCGGTGTGCGGCGCGTTCCGCAGCGGGTTGTCGTCCGCGGGCCACTCGCCCGACGCGACCTTCTCGATCTCGGCGCGGATGGCGATCATCGCGTCGCAGAACCGGTCCAGCTCGGTCAGGTCCTCGCTCTCGGTGGGCTCGATCATCAGCGTCCCGGCGACCGGGAAGGACATCGTCGGCGCGTGGAAGCCGTAGTCGATCAGCCGCTTGGCGATGTCGTCGACGCTCACGCCGGTGGACTTCGACAGCGGTCGCAGGTCCACGATGCACTCGTGCGCGACCAGCCCGGCCGGGCCGGTGTACAGCACCGGGTAGTGCGGCTCCAGCCGCTTGGCGACGTAGTTGGCCGCGAGCACCGCGACCTGGGTGGCGCGCTTCAGCCCTTCGCCGCCCATCAGCCGCACGTACGCCCAGGAGATGGGCAGGATGCCGGCCGAGCCCCAGGGCGCGGCCGAGATCGGACCCACGCCCGTCTCGGGGCCGGCCGTCGGCTGGAGGGGGTGGTTCGGCAGGAACGGCGCGAGGTGCGCGCGGACCGCCACCGGGCCGACGCCCGGGCCGCCGCCGCCGTGCGGGATGCAGAAGGTCTTGTGCAGGTTCAGGTGCGAGACGTCGCCGCCGAAGACGCCCGGCTTGGCCAGTCCCACCAGCGCGTTGAGGTTGGCGCCGTCGACGTACACCTGACCGCCGGCCTCGTGGACCTGGGCGCAGATGTCGGCGACGTGCTCCTCGAACACCCCGTGCGTGGACGGGTAGGTGATCATCAGCACCGCCAACTCGTCGCGGTGCTTCTCGATCTTGGCGGTGAGGTCGTCGACGTCCACCTCGCCGTCGTCGGCGGTCTTGACGACGACGACCTTCATGCCGGCCATCACGGCGCTCGCCGCGTTGGTGCCGTGCGCGGAGGACGGAATCAGACAGACCGTGCGCTGCTCGTCGCCGTTGGCGCGGTGGTACGCGCGGACCGCCAGGAGCCCGGCCAGCTCGCCCTGGGAGCCCGCGTTCGGCTGGAGGGAGACCTTGTCGTACCCCGTGACCTCGGTGAGTCGCTCTTCGAGCTCCCGGATCAGGGTGAGGTAGCCGTCGGCCTGCTCGACCGGGGCGAAGGGGTGGATCTGGCCGAATTCCGGCCAGGTCACCGGCTCCATCTCGGTGGTCGCGTTCAGCTTCATCGTGCAGGAGCCGAGCGGGATCATGCCGCGGTCCAGTGCGTAGTCCCGGTCCGCGAGTCGACGCAGGTAGCGCAGCATCGCGGTCTCGGAGCGGTACTGGTGGAAGACCGGGTGGTGCAGGTACTCGTCGGTCCGCAGCAGGCCGTCGGGCAGGGCGTCCGGTGTGGTGGCATCCAGCGCGTCGAGGTCGGCCTCGACGCCGAAGGCGGTCCAGACGGCGGCCACTGCGGTGCGCGAGGTGGTCTCGTCGCAGGCGACGGAGACGTGGGAGTCGTCCACGAGGCGGAGGTTGACCCCGCCCTCGCGCGCGGCGGCGACCACGTCGGCCGCACGGCCCGGGACGCGCAGCGTCAGGGTGTCGAAGTAGGCGCCGTGGACGACCTCGACTCCGCCGGCCGTCAGACCCGCGGCGAGCAGTGCGGCGTAGCGGTGGGTGCGCTCGGCGATGGAGCGCAGCCCCTGCGGACCGTGGTAGACGGCGTACATCCCGGCCATCACGGCAAGCAGCACCTGCGCGGTGCAGATGTTGCTGGTCGCCTTCTCGCGCCGGATGTGCTGTTCCCGGGTCTGCAGGGCGAGGCGGTACGCGCGGTTCCCGTCGGCGTCGACGGAGACGCCGACGAGGCGCCCCGGCAGGCTGCGGGCGAACGTCTCGCGCACGGCCATGAAGCCCGCGTGGGGGCCGCCGAAGCCCATGGGGACGCCGAAGCGCTGCGTGGTGCCGACGGCGATGTCCGCGCCGAGCTCGCCCGGAGGGGTGAGCAGGGTCAGCGCGAGCAGGTCGGCGGCGACGGTGACGACGGCCCCGAGGTCGTGGGCCTGGTCGATGACGGGCTTGATGTCCCGTACGGCCCCGGAGGCGCCCGGGTACTGCACGAGGACGCCGAAGACGCCGCGCTCGGCGATCTCGGCCGGGATGCCGTCGCTCAGGTCGGCGGTGACGACCTCGACGCCGGTCGGCTCGGCGCGGGTGCGGATCACGGCGACGGTCTGCGGCAGCGCGTCGGCGTCGACGAGGAAGACGCCGTCCTTCACCTTGCCGACGCGACGGGCCAACGACATGGCTTCGGCGGCGGCCGTGGCCTCGTCGAGGAGGGAGGCGCCGGAGGTCGGCAGGCCGGTCAGGTCGGCGACCACGGTCTGGAAGTTCAGCAGGGCCTCCAGCCGACCCTGGGAGATCTCCGGCTGGTACGGCGTGTAGGCCGTGTACCAGGAGGGGTTCTCCATGACGTTGCGCAGGATGACCGGCGGGGTGAAGGTGCCGTGGTAGCCGAGGCCGATCATCGACGTCAGGACGGTGTTCCGGTCGGCGAGGGAGCGCAGCTCGGCGAGGACGTCCGCCTCGGTGCGCGCCTGCGGGAGGCCGAGGGCCTCGGCGCTCTTGATGACGTCGGGGACCGCGGCTGCGGTCAGCTCGTCCAGCGAGCCGTACCCCACCTGCGCCAACATCTTGGCCTGGGCCTCGGCGTCGGGTCCTATGTGGCGCTGCTCGAACGGAATGCCTCGCTCCAGCTGCGTGAGCGGGGTGCGGTTGGCGGTCATGTAGGCGGCCTCCTGGTCTGACGACCTGCGAGGGGCACCACGGCGCGGATGCCCTGGACGGCCTCCCCCTCTGTCATCTCAACCTGAGAGCTTCACCGGTCCGCCCGCTGGGCGTGCCGGCTTTCACCGTCGGTGAGAGCGGATGCCGTCCGACGCCCGCCCTACTTTCCAGAGTGACCTCGTCCGTGCGGTACAGGTGCCTGAGAGATTCCGGGGAGGATTTGCTCCTTCGGCGCCACCGGCGGCCCGGTGGACTCTCCCGCACGGGGTCAGCAGCCGCTGCCAGCCTACCAGCGCACCCCTTCCCGGCTCGATCATCAGATCGCCCGAGTGGCCGACGCCCGAGATGTGTCCTTTCGTAAGCCTTAGGCAGCAGTTGCGACCCCCTGGAGGGACCGTGCAGACCGACATCGATCCGCGCAGCCTGATCGGGCGCAAGGCTTTCGACCGCGACGGCGTGAAGATAGGGACGGTCGACGAGGTGTACCTGGACGACGCCACGGGGTCACCCGAATGGGCCGCCGTCCGCACGGGGCTGTTCAGTCGGGACGCCTTCGTCCCCCTCGAACCGAGCACCGTCGTCGACGACGCCCTCCGCGTCCCCTACGAGCGCGCCCTGATCAAGGGCGCGCCGGACTTCGGCGTCGGCCGCCACCTCTCCCCCGAGCAGGAACTCCAGCTCTACCACCACTACGGACTCGAACTCTCCCTCCCCCCGGAGGCGCCCCCCTCGGCCCCGTCCACCGGCGACGAGGGTTGATCCACCAACGGCAGCGGCTGTGCCGGCACGAGGTCCGGGTCGTCCACGCGGAAGGTGCGCACCCGCCCCGGTGCGCCCTGCGGCACCTCGAACCGCACGGTGACCCGGCCGACCCCGCTCCCCTGCACCCACCCGGCGCCGTACCGGGCGTGCCGCACGTCCTGTCCGGCGGGCCACTGCCGTACGGATGCCTCCGCTGCGGCCGGCCCGCCCTCGGCCGGAACATCGCCCGCCGCCGCGCCCGCGCCCTCCCGCCCCGGCGCCGCGCCCGGTGCCCCGTCCTCCTGCGAGCGCCCCGCGCCCGCGTCGGCATCCGCCGCCCGGGCGCTGGCGGCCTGCGCGAACAGGTCCTCCTGCGTGTAGTCGGCGAGCCCGGACACCCCCACGCCCAGGAGTCGTACGCCGCCCGTGGTGTCCACCGCCTCCAACAGCCGCGCCGCCGCCTCCCGCACCACCGCGGGGTCGTCGGTGGGCCCGCGCAGGGTCTCTGAGCGGGTCAGCGTGGAGAAGTCGTACCGCCGCACCTTGAGGACGATGGTGCGGCCCGAGTGCCCGGACGCCCGCAGCCGCTGCACGCACCGGTCGGCGAGCCGCTCCACCTCGACGCGGATCCGCACCCGGTCGTGCAGGTCCACGTCGAAGGTGTCCTCCACCGACACGGACTTGGTGTCGCGCTCCGCGACCACGGGCCGGTCGTCGTGCCCGAGGGCCATCCGGTACAGCCCGGTGCCGTGCGCCTTGCCCACCAGCCGCACCAACTCGTCCTCCCCCGCCTCCACCAACTCCGCGCAGGTCGTGATCCCGCCGCGGCGCAGGTGCTCACCGGTGGCCGGCCCCACTCCGGGCAGGATGCGCACCGAGAGGGGCCCCAGCAGCGCGCGCTCGGTGCCCGGCTCGATGAGAACGAGACCGTCCGGCTTGGCCTGCTCGGAGGCGATCTTGGCGAGCATCTTCGATCCGGCCAGCCCCACCGACCCGGTCAGCCCCGTCGCCGCGAGGATGTCCGCGCGCAGCCGCTCACCGGCCGCCCGCGCCGACGCCGCGTCCCGGGCCGCACCCGCCGCCTCCAGGTCCACGAACGCCTCGTCCAGGCTCAGCGGCTCCACCAGCGGGGAGAGCTCGCCGAGCAGCCGCATGACCTGCTCGCTGATGGAACGGTAGAAGGCGAACCGCGGCACCAGGTACGCCGCGTTCGGCGCGAGGCGCCGGGCCTGCGCCATCGGCATCGCCGAGTGCACCCCGAAGCGCCGCGCCTCGTACGACGCCGTCGCCACCACTCCGCGCGGGCCCAGGCCCCCGACGATCACCGGCTTCCCGCGCAGACTCGGCTTCGCCGCCTGCTCGGCGGCGGCGAAGAAGGCATCCATGTCCAGATGCAGGATCGTCGGAGCGGCTCTCACGCCTCCGATGCTGCCTCATGCCACTGACAGCGCCCGGCAGGGCCGCCGTGCCGCGCCGCCCCGCGCCGGCCGGAGCGTCGAGGTCAGCCGGCCCGATCGCGCCGGCGGCGGGCCAGTTCGTCCGCGGGGTTGTTGCCGATCAGGGTCTCGCCGGTGTCGATGCGCTCACCGTGCAACTGGCCCAGCGCGACCTCGACGTCCCGCCACACCACGCCCACCGCGATGCCGAAGACGCCCTGCCCGCCCTGGAGCAGATCGACGACCTCGTCCGGCGAGGTGCACTCGTACACCGTCGCCCCGTCGCTCATCAGCGTCATCCGCTCCAGGTCGGCGAAGCCCCGCTGCCGCAGGTGCTGCACGGCGGCGCGGATGTTCTGGAGCGCGACACCGGTGTCCAGGAAACGCTTGACGATCTTCAGTACGACGACGTCCCGGAAGCTGTACAACCGCTGGGTGCCCGATCCGTACGCCGGGCGGACGCTGGGCTCCACCAGACCGGTGCGCGCCCAGTAGTCGAGCTGTCGATAGGTGATCCCGGCCGCCGCACAGGCCGTGGGCCCCCGGTAACCCACCGTCTCCGGCGCCTCTTCGACCGCACCCCGCTGGAGCGGATACGGTCCGCCTTCCACCGGACTCCGTCCGGGGACGCCCCCAACCGCACCGTCGCCGCTGCTTCTCACGCCGACCCTCCGTCCTTGACCTGCCCACTCGACGGTAGGCAGTCACCAGGGGTGCGTCAACGATCGCCACACTCGCCACGCCGAGTGATAATCACCCTAAGAGTGGTTTCACGTGCCCCAGATCGGGGAAAGGGTACGTGATTGGGCTAAAGCGGCCCCATCAGTCACTGACTGCTCGTCCCGAAGTCCTCGGGAGAGATCTGGTCGAGGAACTCACGGAACTTCTCCACCTCGTCCTCCTGCTCGTCCGGGATCGCGATCCCCGCGTCGTCGAGCACCCCGTCACTGCCGTAGATCGGCGTTCCGGTGCGCAGTGCGAGCGCTATGGCGTCGGAGGGACGTGCGCTCACCTCGACCCCGCTGGCGAAGACCAGCTCCGCGTAGAAGACCCCGTCGCGCAGGTCGGTGATGCGGACCTCGGTCAGCTCCTGGCCGACCGCGTCCAGCACGTCCTTGAAGAGGTCATGGGTCAGCGGCCTACTGGGGGCCATGCCCTGCTGGGCGAAGGCGATCGCGGTCGCCTCCCCTGGGCCGATCCAAATGGGGAGGTACCGATCGCCTCCCACTTCACGCAGGAGCACGATCGGTTGGTTCGAGGGCATTTCCACCCGGACACCCACAACGTCGAGCTCGTTCACACAGCAACCCTAGGCCGTGCGCGGCCCCTTTGGGTAGTCGGGCACGGCCATGATCAGTGGAGACGGACCCCCAGGGCCGTCTCCACCAGGGCCGCGTGGAGCCGTACGGACAGGGTCGCCAGCTCTTTCGCAGTGGCCTCCGCGTGCGCCCGGGTCTGTGGGTTCCGATGCCGCCGCAAGGGTGCCACCACCTGCTCGACCAGGCCGACCTCCCGGTCCGCCCCGGCCTTGACCGCCCGCAGGTGGCGCGGCTCCAGCCCGAAGCGGCCCAGCTCGGCCACGAGCCGGGCCACGGTCACCGCCTCGGCGTCGTACGAACCGTCCTCACTAGCCGTGAGCAGTCCGTACGACTCCCATTCCGTCAGTTGCTCCTCGGTCACCCCGGCCCCGGCCAGCAGGGCCGCGCGGCTCACCCGCGCGACCGTGGGCGCCGCCGGACCGTCCTGGGCGGCGCCGGGGGCCGGCTCGCGCCGCCCGCCCTGCGCCGGCAGTTGCGGCTGCTCACCGCGCGCGACCGCATCCAGGTGCTCGCGGATCACCTTCAGCGGGAGGTAGTGGTCCCGCTGCATCCGCAGCACCTGCGCCAGTCGCTGCACGTCCGCCGCGCTGAACTTGCGGTAGCCGGACGGCGTGCGCCGGGGCTCGACCAGCCCCTCGGCCTCCAAGAAACGGATCTTGGAGATCGTGATCTCGGGAAACTCGTCGTGCAGCTGGGTGAGCACCGTGCCGATGCTCATCAGCCTCTCGCCCTTGGTGGCGGTGCCGTGGCCGGCACCGCCCGTCGGTGTTCGCAGCATGTGCCTCCCCAGACGGGTCACAGGCGGTTACCGGCGATCACATGCCCCGCTGGCTCGCGTGGCTCGCGTAGAAGACCAGCCGGTACTTGCCGATCTGGACCTCGTCGCCGTTGGCCAGATAGACCGCGTCGATGCTCTCGCGGTTCACATAGGTGCCGTTCAGGCTGCCGACGTCGGCGACGCTGAAGCTGCCGTCAGGCTGCCTGCGGAACTCCACGTGACGCCGGGACACGGTGACGTCGTCGAGGAAGATGTCGCTCTGCGGGTGTCGGCCCGCCGTCGTCAGCTCGCCGTCCAACAGGAAGCGGCTGCCGGCGTTCGGGCCGCGCCGCACGATCAGCAGGGCCGAACCCAGCGGCAGCGCCTCCACCGCGGCCTGCGCCTCCGGCGAGAGCGACGGAAGCTGGGTCTGCCCCGTGGTCTCCGAGTCGTACGCCTCCAGGCCGGAGATGGAGATCGTGGAGGTGGTCTCCGAGGCCCGCTCCGGGGTCACGCCACTGCGCAGCGGCGCACCGCAGTTGGAGCAGAACCGACCGGACTCGGGGTTGCGGTAACCGCACCTGGTACACACCGTCACACCAGCCATGGACGGATCCTCCTGCCGCGGCTGTCCCCCGTGGGGATTGGTCGCGTACGGGTCGGAGGAGAACCCTCCACCCGTGCTTGACGTCGATGGTTCCCCGAAACCTATGCGGCCGGCACCGGCAGGGTCAACAGACGACGCGCCCGGTCCGCCCGGAATGTCACCGCCCGGACCAGCCAGCTCGTCCCGGAAGAGGGGGCGCTGGCCGCCCTGCTCCTCCGGCTGGCCCTGACGCTTGGCGCGGTGCCTGGCGTTGCCGCCGTCCTCGCGTGCGCTCTTGCCGAACAACTTCGCAAACAACTTCACGGGCGATTCCCCTTGACCGAAATAGACCCGCCCGTGGGGCAGGACGAACTCCTGATGATCACGCCTGCTGACCCGGACACCCTCACAACGTCCGTACCCGCCAGACAGTTTCCACCACGGGGAGGGCAGTTCTTCCGCCGACCCCCCGCGCCTTCACACCCCGATGCGCACGGTCCCATCCTCCCCCGCCTCACTGGGCCGACGACCGAGCGTAGTCAGGCTGCTTCGCAGGTCGCAAGGCGTCCACGACGATCTTCTCCGATCGCTCGACGGCGACCGTGGCCTGCTCCTTCTCCAACGTCTGCACCACTCCCCCGGGGATGTTCAGGGCCGGCTCCAGGTCCTGCGGCTTTCCGATCACCTTGAAACGGTACGGGGCGCTGATCGTCTTCCCGTCCACTTCCACGTTCCCGGCGGTGCCGGTGAAGTACGTGTCGGCGACGACGCGGTTGCCGTTGACCTGGATCGCCTCGGCGCCGGCCGCCCGCAGCTCCTGGATGGCGTCGAGCAGCATGTCGGGCTCGACCGCCCCGGCCGCGTCTTCGATCGTCAGCCCGATGCCCGGTCCCTGTGCCGCGACGGTACCCGCCAGGATCCCGAGCTGCTGCTCCTTCTGCTGCGTCTGCCGACGCGCCTCCTCAGCCTGGTCGGAACTGCTCTCCAGCTCCGCCCGCTGCCCTTCCAAGGTGCGCTTCTCGTCCTCCAACCGCTCGGTGCGGCTGTCCAACTCGTCGAGGATGCGGACCAGGTCCTCCTGGCGGGCGCCGCGCAGCGCGCTGTTGTCGCTGGTGGAACGCACCTGGATGGCGAGGCCCAAACCGAGCACGAAGAGCAGCAGGGCGACGGTGAGTTGGGCGCGGCTGACCCTCGGGGGCCAGAGCCCGGCCAGCAGCCGCTGCCGGCCCGTGGACTGGCCCCGGTCCCGGTCCGCGGCGGCCGGCTCGGCGGCCCGGGGGCCCGGCGGCTGCTCGGGCGGCAGCGACCCGTCCCGTTTGGTGAAGGCGACGCCTTCCGTGGCTTCCGTCGGTGCTTCGGGGTTCTGGTCGCGGTGCACCGGCATCACGCCCGGAAGACGTGCCGCCGGATCGCGGCCGCGTTGGAGAAGATCCGGATGCCCAACACGACGACCACGCCGGTGGACAGTTGCGCGCCGACGCCCAGCTTGTCGCCGAGGAACACGATCAGGGCGGCCACCACCACGTTCGACAGGAAGGAGACGACGAAGACCTTGTCGACGAAGATCCCGTCCAACATGGCCCGCAGCCCGCCGAACACGGCGTCCAGCGCCGCGACGACCGCGATGGGCAGGTAGGGCTCGACCACCGCGGGAACCTCGGGCCGGACCAACAGGCCGACCACGACTCCCACGACGAGGCCCAGTACGGCGATCACGATGTGCCTTTCCCTGTCTCGGCCGCATCCCGCCCGCTGCCCTCCGGGGCTTGCGGGGTACCCGGCTCCGCTGTACGTACGATCAGGCTCGGGGCAGCCGGAAGACGCACCTTGTCCTCAGTAGAGATGCTGAAACGGACTCCGAAGTTCTCCCGCAGCGCGTGCAAATAATGTCCGTCCGCGCTGTCCTGGAACGTCGTGTTCAGCTTCTTCCCGTCCCCCACCGCGAGCACCGTGTACGGCGGCACCAGCGGCTTGTTGTCGACCAGTATGGCGTCCCCCGCCGCTCGGATCGCCGACAAGGCGGTCAGCCGCTGGCCGTTGATGGCCACGGACTCCGCGCCCGACTCCCACAGCCCGTTGACGACGCGCTGCATGTCGCGGTCCCGCACCCGGCCCGTGTCGCTGAAGCCGCTGCTCTCCCGCGGACCGCCGCCGGTGCCGCCGGTGCCCTTCGCGTCGTCGACGACCAACTTCACCCCGGGGCCCTCGACGTCGGTGGCCCCCGCGATCAGGGCGACCGTCGGCCCGCGGTGGTCGCCGTCCGAGTTCAGCGCCTTGCGCTGGCGCTCGTCGACCTCCTTGCGCAACGCGTCGACGCCCCGCTCCAACGCGTCCGCGTCGGCGGTCTCCGCGTCGATCCGGTCGATCAGCTCCTCGCGCTCCTTCGCCACGACCGGTGCCGATATCCGCGCCTCCGCGGCGCCCACGGTGACGATCCCGGCGGCCAGCAACAACCCGACGCCCAGCCACAACTTGGCGCGCAACGTACGGGGAAGGCCCTCGCCTTCGGCCCGTCGCCGGGCGGCGGCCTCGGCGTATCCGTCGTCGAGGCTGTGCTCCATCACGTTCGTCAGCAGCGACATGGACGCATCGGGGCGGGCGGGCGGAGAACCAGTGCTCCGATGGGGGTGCTGCTGCGGCATGCCGCACATCGTCGCACGTCGCGACCCGTACCGCCGAATGGCCCCACCGGTGGGTGGCGAGTCCTGTGACGGGCCCCCGCACAGGGCTCGCCACCCACCGTTCACACGTCAGTGACCTGCGCTGTCGACGACCTCGGCCCACTCGTTCAACAGTGCTTCGGCCGACGCGTCATCGGGCCCTTCGGCCCACAGATGAGTGACGGCCTCCGCCGGGTCGGGCAGCACCATCACCCAACGCCCGTCCGTCTCCACGACCCGCACGCCGTCCGTGGTGTCCACCTGACGCTCGCCGGCGGCCTCGACGACCCGCCGCATCACCAGGCCCTTCACCGCCCAGGGGGTCGCCAGGTCCCGCTTGAGGACGTGCGCCCGCGGGATCCGGGCGTCGATCTGGCTGAGCGTGAGCTGGGTGCGGGCCACCAGCCCCACCAGCCGCACGAGCGCCGCCGTGCCGTCGAAGACGCTGCTGAACTCGGGCACGATGAATCCGCCGCGCCCGTCGCCGCCGAAGATGGTGGTGTCCTCGCGCCCCACCCGCGTCAGGTCGTCGGGGGACGTCGTCGTCCACTCGACCTGCGTGCCGTGGTACGCGGCGACTTGCTCGGCGATGCGGGTCGTGGTCACCGGCAACGCCACGCGCCCGCTGCGCCGCTCCGCGGCGACGAGGTCGAGCAGCACCAACAGCGCCCGGTCGTCCTCGATGATGCGGCCCCGCTCGTCGACGAGGGACAGCCGTTCGCCGACGGGGTCGAACCGCACGCCGAAGGCGGCCCGCGCGGACGCGACGATCTCGCCCAGCCGCACCAGCCCGGCCCGCCGCGTCTCGGCGGACTCGGTCGGACGGGCTTCGTCGAGCCCGGGATTGATGGTCAGCGCGTCCACGCCGAGCCGGCCGAGGAGGCTCGGCAGCACCAGGCCGGCGCTGCCGTTGGACGCGTCGACGACGAGCTTCAGACCGGACTCGGCGACACCCGTGGTGTCCACGTTGCGCAGCAGGGACCCGGTGTACGAGTCGAAGACGCTGGCCGGGAAGTGCAGGTCGCCGATCTCGCCGGGGAAGGCACGACGGTACTCCTGACGTGCGTAGACCCGGTCCAACTTCCGTTGTCCGGCCTGCGAGAGGTCGGCGCCGCGCTCGTCGAAGAACATGATGTCGACGGAGTCCGGTACGCCGGGGGACGTACGGATCATGATGCCGCCGGCGCTGCCGCGGGCCGTCTGCTGTCGGGCGACCGGCAGCGGCACGTTCTCCAGGTCGCGCACGTCGATGGCGCTGGCCTGGAGCGCGGAGATCACGGCCCGCTTGAGCGCCCGCGCGCCGCGGGAGTGGTCGCGGGCGGTGGTGACGGTGGCGCCCTTCTTCAACGTCGTCGCGTACGCGCCGGAGAGCCGTACGGCCAGCTCGGGGGTGATCTCCACGTTGAGGATCCCGGACACCCCGCGCGCGCCGAACAGGTGCGCCTGACCGCGTGATTCCCAGATGACGGAGGTGTTGACGAACGCGCCGGCCTCGATCGTCTTGAACGGGTAGACGCGGACGTTGCCCTGGACGATCGACTCCTCGCCGACGAGGCACTCGTCGCCGATCACCGCGCCGTCCTCGATCCGGGCAGACCGCATGACGTCGGTGTTCTTGCCGATGACGCAGCCGCGGAGGTTGGAGTGCTCACCGATGTAGACGTTGTCGTGGATGACGGCCTTGTGGAGGAAGGCACCGCTCTTGACGACGACGTTGGAGCCGACGACGGTGTGCTCGCGGATCTCCACGTCGGCTTCGACCTTGGCGTAGTCACCGATGTAGAGCGGCCCGCGCAGGACCGCGTCCGGATGCACCTCGGCGCCCTCGGCGACCCAGACTCCCGGTGAGATCTCGAACCCGTCGATGTCGACGTCGACCTTGCCTTCGAGGACGTCGGCCTGGGCCTTCACATAGCTCTCGTGCGTGCCGACGTCCTCCCAGTAGCCTTCGGCGACATAGCCGTAGATCGGCTTGCCTTCCTTCATCAGCTGCGGGAACACGTCACCGGACCAGTCCACGGGAACGTCGGCTTCGACGTAGTCGAAGACCTCGGGCTGCATGACGTAGATGCCGGTGTTGACGGTGTCCGAGAAGACTTGGCCCCAGGTCGGCTTTTCCAGGAAGCGCTCGACCTTCCCCGCCTCGTCGACGATCGTGATCCCGAATTCCAGTGGATTGGGGACCCGGGTCAGACAGACCGTGACCATCGCGCCCTTCTCCTTGTGGAAGGAGATGAGGTCGGTGAGGTCGAAATCAGTCAGGGCGTCACCGGAAATGACGAGGAAGGCGTCGTCCTTCAGCGCTTCCTCTGCGTTCTTCACGCTGCCCGCGGTGCCGAGCGGCTTCTCTTCGTTGGCGTAGGTGAGCTCCATTCCGAGCTCTTCGCCGTCACCGAAATAGTTCTTGACGAGCGAGGCGAGAAACTGCACGGTCACGACGGTCTCGCTGAGACCGTGTCGCTTGAGCAGCCGCAGCACGTGCTCCATGATCGGCCGGTTGGCGACTGGCAGGAGCGGCTTGGGCATGCTGGAAGTCATGGGGCGAAGCCTGGTTCCTTCGCCACCGGCCATCACGACGGCCTTCATGTCGGAAGCGTCCTCCTTGAAAGACGACGGCCCAGCCGACTTCGCTCGTCCCGAGGAGCCCTCTTGGCGTCATGCGCGATCGGCCACACTGCACGGCGCGCACCAACGAGGTCAATCGGCCGCTGTATCCGCCTTGACGAGACGGCGGACCTGGACCACATACAGGATCCCTGCCCACCAATACAGAGTTGTACCCCATCCCGCGAAGGCCCATCCGAAAATGGCGGCAAGTGACGCAAGCCACCCTGACCCGTCACTCAGGAGCAGCAACGGGAAGGCGTACATCAGGTTGAAGGTGGCGGCCTTGCCGAGGAAGTTCACCTGCGGCGGCGGATAACCGTGTCGACGGAGGATTCCCATCAAGACCAGCAACATCAGTTCCCGCGCCAAAAGGACGGCGGTGAGCCAGATGGGCAGGATCTCGCGCCACGTCAGACCGACCAATGTGGACAGGATGTACAACCGGTCCGCCGCCGGGTCCAGGAGTCGCCCGAGGCTGCTGATCTGGTTCCACTTGCGGGCGAGCTTCCCGTCGAGGTAGTCGCTCACCCCGCTGAGCATCAGCACCAGCAGGGCCCAGCCGTCGCTCTTGGGGCCGCCGAACTCGGGGCGGAGGATCAGCCACAGGAAGAGCGGGACGCCGGCCAGGCGGGCCATGCTGAGGATGTTGGGGATGGTGAGTACCCGATCCGTCTGGACGCGGGTCTCCTGGACCTCCACCCGGAGCCTCCTGTGGGGAACGTGCCTATGGTGCCCCCTGACCTTACCGTCAGACGGGGTGTTCCTCGGCACGGGGGTGGTTCTGCATGCGGCCCCACACGGGGTCCGAAAACATGTCTAGAAATGCGGAAAGGGCCCCACACCGTAGTGTGGAGCCCTCTCCTCAAAAATTGTTCGGCGGCGTCCTACTCTCCCACAGGGTCCCCCCTGCAGTACCATCGGCGCTGTGAGGCTTAGCTT